>NZ_JBVFVT010000002.1:0-878784 GCF_055521705.1 Novosphingobium sp. BL-A-41-Hi4B-X5A
TCAACTGATCCTGCGCGGCAGCTATCAGATGCTGGCCTTCAACGTGAAGGAGATCGCCGACTGCCTGTCGATCTCGCCGAAGAAGGTGCGGATCATCGCGCCCTATGTCGGCGGCGGGTTCGGTTCGAAGCTGGGCATCACGCATGAAGCCGTGGCTGCGGCCATTGCCGCCAGGGAACTGGGCCGCCCGGTCCGCGTGGTGATGACGCGCCAGCAGGTGTTCCAGACAGTCATGCGCCGGTCCGAAACGCGCCAGCGCGTGCGCCTGGCGGCAGACGCCGCAGGCAGGATCGTCGGACTGGGGCACGAGGCCCATGTCTCGAATCTGCCGGACGAAGACTTCGCCGAGCCTGTCACGCAGGCGACCGAATTCCTCTATGGCGGCGAGAACCGTCTGCTCAAGGTGGAAGTCGCACGGATCTGCCGCATGACCGCAGGCTCGGTCCGCGCTCCGGGCGAAGCCGTGGGGATGCAGGTCCTTGAGGCCGCGATGGATGAACTTGCCGAAGCGGTCGGCATCGATCCCATCGAACTGCGCAAGCGCAATCTTCCTGCCAAGGTCCCGGTGAAGGGCACGCCCTATTCGTCGAGAATGCTGGTGGAAGCGCTGGAGCAGGGTGCAGCCAGCTTTGGCTGGGACCAGCGCAAACCTCAACCTTGCCAGACGCGTGAGGGCGATTGGTGGATCGGGATGGGCATGGCCAGCGCCGCGCGCGTCAACGTGATGATTCCCGCCGAAGCCCGCGTCACCCTGAAGGCAGACGGCACCGCATTGGTCGAAACCGACCAGACCGACATCGGCACAGGGTCCTATGCCATCATGGGGCAGATCGCCGGCGAAATGCTCGGTCTGCCGATCAGCAAGGTGCGGGTCGTCCTGGGCGATTCAGCGTTGCCACCCGGCGCAGGGTCCGGCGGCAGCTTCGGCGCGATTTCCACCGGTTCTGCCGTCATGCGCGCCTGCGAGGCGATCCGTGAAAAGATTGCCAAGACCCTTGGCTGCGATGTCGATGCATTGGAAATCAAGGATGGCATCGCCAGCCACGCCGGTTCGCAGCGCGCGCTTGCCGATCTTCTCGGCGGCAAGGACATCGCAGAGATCGGATCGATCAAGCCGGGCAAGACCTACAAGGATTTTGCCCAGGCCAGCTACGGCGCCTTCTTCGCCGAGGTTGGCGTTCATGCCTTCACCGGCGAGGTGCGGGTACGCCGCATGACCGGGGCATTCGGCTTCGGTCGCGTGCTCAATGCCAAGACCGCGCGTTCGCAGTGCCTTGGCGGCATGGTCTGGGGCATCGGCAGTGCGCTGACCGAAGAACTCGTCTTCGACCTGCGCGATGGCCATCTCGTCAATCACGATCTCGCCGAATACCACGTGCCGGTCCATGCCGATGTCCCTGCGCTCGAAGTGATCCTGCTGGAAGAGCGCGATGCCGCCGCCAGCCCGCTTCAAGCCAAGGGCGTTGGCGAACTGGGCATCTGCGGGGCTGCCGGTGCCGTCGCCAACGCGGTCTACAACGCTTGCGGCGCGCGCGTGCGCAGCTTCCCGCTCACGCTCGACAAGATCATCCCCCATCTGCCCGACCCTTTTGTGTCACTCGCCTGAAAGGATGCCCGTGATTTCACCGCCGCTTCGCTATCGTCCCGATCTCGAACAACCGCAGCCCGACGAGGCGGAAACCGACGCCAGCCTCGAAAAGTCGTTCGATCACATTCTCGAGACGACCGCGGAAGACTATGGCCGCGCGGTGCGGGCAGTTCACGCCAAGGCGCACGGCCTGTTCGAAGGCACGTTCAGGATCGATGGCAATCTCCCGCCCGAACTTGCCCAGGGCCTGTTCGCCAATCCCGGCACCTATCCCGCCGCGTTGCGCATCTCGACCAATCCCGGCGACATTCTTGACGACAATGTCGTTCTCCCGCGTGGTCTTGCGCTGAAGGTCGAGCATGTTCCGGGCGACCGGCTGCCCGGCGCAGAAGGCCAAGGCCAGGACTTCCTGATGGTCAATGTACCCGTCTTCGCCGTGCCCACCCCGGACAAGTTCGCCGGCAAGCTGAAGCTCCTTGCCGCCACGACAGACCGTGCCGAGGGCGCAAAGGTCGCCCTTTCGAGCGTGCTCGGCTTCATCAATTCGGCACTCGGAAAGATCGGCCTGGAATCCAGGGCACTGGCCGGTATGGGCGGATCGCCGCAAGTTCACCCCTTGGGCGAAACCTATTTCAGCACCGTGCCCTTCCGCTATGGCGACCACGTTGCCAAGTTCCGCCTGCGCCCGCTTTCGCCCGCACTCACCGCGCTGACCGGCACCATCATCGACACGTCGGGGCGTCCCGATGGCCTGCGCGAAACGATCCGCGAGGATGCCGCCAGCCTCACCGGCGAATGGGCCTTCGAGGTCCAGCTTGCGCGGGACATCGAACAGCAGCCGATCGAAGACGCCAGCGTCGAGTGGAAGGAAGAAGACGCGCCATTCGTCCAGGTGGCAACCCTGCGCATCGAACCGCAGGACAGCTGGTCGGCCGAAAAAGTGCAGCGCATCGACGAAGCCATGCACTTCTCGCCATGGAATGCGCTGGTGGCGCACCAGCCGCTCGGCGGGATCAACCGCGCCCGCCGCCGCGCCTACAAGCATTCCTCGGACTTCCGCGTCCGGGTCAACGGCTGCCCCTTCGCCGGGAATGCCGAAGCAGCGGAATAGGCCGGAAATTCCGGTCAGGTCTCGAACCTGACCGGTATGCCCTTGCTGGCCGGCGTGTCTGAAAGCCGGTCACGCAGGGACAGCGGCACCAGCGGATTGAGTTCCGGGAAATACCCTGCCACGCATCCGTCTGGCAGGTCATATGCCACCACTTTCAGTCCGGCCACGGCCCGTCGCCGCTCTTCCTCCATCGCCGTGACCAGCGTAACCCGCTGACCTTCGACCAGGCCTTGGCGCGCCATCTCGGCCTGCGAGACGAGCACCACCGTTCGCTCGCCCTCAAGCCCGCGCAAGCGATCGGAATGGCCATAGATGGTCGTATTGAACTGATCGTTCGAACGCAGCGTAATCAGTCGCAGGCCATCTCCTGCAGGGCCTGCGTTCAACGCCGTCGGGTCGGTGAACTCCGCTTTGCCGCTGGCAGTATGCCAGATGCGTTCGCGCGCGTCGTTGCCGCGGTAGAAACCTCCGGGCGCGTGCATCCGTGCTTCCATGTCGTGGAACTGATCGGGATAGGTCCGGGCGATCAGTTCCCGGATGCGGGCATAATCGGCGCGCCATTCGTCCCACAGCCACCGGGGATGGAATGGCAGGCTCGCCTTGGCCAGCTCGCAGATGATCGCCGTTTCGCTCATCAGGTGCTCGCTGGCCGGCTTGCGCCTGCCTTTCGAGCTGTAGATGTGGCTGAAGCTGTCCTCCACGCTGACAAACTGATTGCCGCTGTCCTGAATATCCTCTTCCGACCGGACAAGGCAGGGCAATATCCAGCTGTCCTTGCCCGGCAGCAGATGCGTGTGATTGAGCCGCGTGGCGATGTGGACCGTCATGTCCATCTGCGTCCACGCCTCATGCACTGCCTCATGGTCCGGCACGGCCATGGCGAGATTCCCGCCAAGTCCCAGATAGACGCGGTTGCGCCCGGCCAGCAGCGCTTCCAGATATGCGTGCGTGTTGTGCCCGTCCTGCTGCGGCGTCTCCAGCCCGAGCACCTCGCGGTATCTCCCGACCGGGGCCAGCGCCACCTTTTCGGTGATGCCCACGGTGCGCTGGCCTTGCACGTTGGAGTGCCCCCTGATCGGCGAACACCCCGCCCCGGGACGGCCAATGTTGCCGCGCAGCAACAGCAGATTCACCAGCATCCCGATGGCCTCGCTGCCACGCACCTGCTGCGTCAGGCCCATGCCATAGATGCCGATCACTGCGCTGGCCTCGGCATAGACATCGCCAGCTGCCTCCATCTCGGCACGGGTCACACCGCTCGCCCGCTCCAGTTCAGGCCAATCCGTACGGGCCACCTTTTCGCGGAAGGCGTTGAAACCATCGGTGTGTTCCGCCAGAAATCCGCTGTCGAGCAGGCCCGGCTCGTGCTCCGCTCTTGCCAGCACGTGCTTGCACACGCCCATCAGCGCGGCAATATCGCCGCCCGGACGCACCTGCAGGTACAGATGGCTCAGCCGCGTCGCCTTGCCGGTCAACATTTCCAGCGGGCTTTGCGGGTTGATGAACTCCACCAGCCCCGCCTCCTTCAGCGGGTTGAACGTCACGATCCGGCAACCCCGCTTCACCGCCTCCTGCAAGGGATGAAGGATGCGCGGTGAATTGGTGCCGGGGTTCTGGCCGAGGTAGAAGATCGCGTCGCACCGATCGAAATCCTCGATCTGGCATGTCCCCACCGGTGACCCGATCACCTTCTTTAAACCGACCGACGTCGTTTCATGGCACATGTTGGAGCTGTCAGGCAGGTTGTTGTGCCCCAGCATCCGGGCGAACGCCGCGTAAAGATAGCTTGGCTCCAGCGCGGCCTTGCCGCTGGCATAGAACGTCATGGCTTCGGGCGGCGTCTGCTTCAACGTGCTGCCAATGGCGGCAAAGGCCTCGTCCCAGGTCGTGCGCAAGTAGCGGTCGGTTGATGGATCGTATTGCAGCGGCTCGGTAAGCCGGCCTTCCTTCTCGAGATCGTGGGCGCTCCATTGGCGCAGCGAGGCAACCGTGTGCCGCTCGAAGAATTCCGGCGCGGCCCGCGCGCTGGTCAGGTCCCACAGTGTTGCCTTTGCCCCGTTTTCGCAAAATTCCAACGCGGCAGGCGTTGGCGGCTTGATCCACGCACACGATGTGCAAGCCGTACCGTCCGGCTTGTTGAGATGGGCAAGCGTTTCGATGGCCCCCGGACCTGCCGCCTGCGAAAGTTCGGTTGCAGCGATACCCTGCAATGACCCCCAACCGCCCGCAGCTTCAGGGACGGCGATGGCGGCGGCTTCCGCTGCAGGTGTCGGTCGCGCAGGCATGCAAAAGTCTTCCTTGGTCAAAAACCGGAGGCTGTCGCCTGCAACGGACCGCGGCAGTGATGAGCCTCAAGGCTATACGCACCTGCGACGAACAAGCTCCCGCGTACACGCCAAAACAAGCGAACCCCGATGGCGGATCGTGGCGCAGGCCGGCATGCCGCGTATCGCATTTGCCTTATGAACAAGGTTCCTGATGACAGGCCCGTGCCAGCGCGTCGGTGAATCGCTTCGACCACCACATCACGTCCTGCGCTTCAACGCCGTTCATCAGCGTCTGCCAGCGCCGGATCCTTTCCTCGCGCGGCATCGTGATGGCGCGGCCCACCGCGTCCGATATCTCTTCCGCGCTATGCGGATTGACCAGCAGCGCCTCGGGCATCTGCTCTGCCGCACCGGCAAAGCGTGACAGGATCAGCACGCCGGGATCATCTGGGTCCTGCGCGGCGATATACTCTTTGGCGACCAGATTCATGCCATCGCGCAACGGGGTGACCAGGCCCACCTTGCTGGCGCGATAGACCCCGGCCAGCATGTCGCGCGTATAGCCCTGGTTGACGTAGCGGATCGGCACCCAGTCCAGCCCGGCATGCGCCCCGTTGATGCGCCCGGCCAGCCCTTCCAGCGTGCTGCGGATGCGCTGGTAGCTGTCGACCGTCCCGCGCGAGGGCGGCGCGATCTGCAGGAGGGTCACTCCCTTGCGTTCCTCAGGGTGCTCGGTCAGGAACCGCTCATAGCCGAGGAAGCGCTCCTCGAGGCCCTTGGAATAGTCCAGCCGGTCCACCCCGACGATCAGCGTGCGGCCGACCGCACTGACGCGGACCCGCTCGTAGGTTTCCCTCGCCTTCTCGCTTGCGGCAAGGGCGGCGAATTCCTTGGCGTCGATGCCGACCGGGCAGGCGATCAGCCGCAGGCGCCGCTTGCCCACCGTCAGCCAGCCATCCTCGTCGATCGTGCCGCCCATCTCGTGCGACACATAATCGCCGAAGGACTGCAGCCATTCATCGGTGTGGAAGCCGATCAGGTCGTAGGCGAGCAGGCTTTCGGTCAGCGCGCGCGCCTCGGGCAAGGTCGCCAGCAGACGGCGCGGTGGCCAAGGGATGTGCAGGAAAAAACCGATGCGGTTTTCAACGCCGCGATCCCGCAGTTCCTTGCCGAGCGGGAACATGTGGTAATCCTGCACCCACACCAGATCATCCGGCTCGATCAGCGGCAGCGCGGTCTCGGCAAAGCGCTCGTTGGCGCGCCGGTAGCCATCGGCGAAGCTGCGTTCATACTCGGCCAGATCGATACGGTAGTGAAACAGCGGCCAGAGCGTACGGTTGGCGTAGCCGTCATAGTATTCCTCGATGTCCTGCTCTTCCAGATCCACCGTCGCCGTGGTGACGCCGTCGACCCGCTCGAGGTTGATATGACCGGTGAACTCGCCTGTCTCCTTGCCCGACCAGCCGAACCAGATGCCGCCATGTTCGCGCAAGGCCGCCGAGAGTGCGACGGCCAGCCCGCCTTGCGCGCCGCCACCGGCACTCACCCGGTTCGAAATGACTATCAGCCTGCTCATCGTACGCTGTTCCAGGGTTTGCTCAGCAGGACGGCACAGTTGATCAGGCCGACCAGAGAGTAGGTTTGGGGGTAGTTGCCCCACAGTTCACCGCTTGCCGGATCGATATCTTCGGAAAGCAGGCCCGATTGCGTGCGGCGCCCGAGCATCTCTTCGTAAAGCGCCCGCGCCTCGGCACCGCGCCCGGTCAGGTGCAGGGCCTCGATCAGCCAGAACGTGCAGACGTTGAAGGCCGTTTCCGGCAGTCCGAAATCGTCCTCGGTGGCATAGCGCAGCATGTGCGCCCCCCGCCGCAGGCCCTGTTCGATCGCCGACAGGGTGGAGACGAAGCGCGGGTCGTCCGGCGCCAGGAAACGCAGGTCGAGCAGCTGGATCACGCTGGCATCCAGATCGTCGCCCGAAAAGGTGGCCGACATCCGCTCGGTCTCGGACCGCCATGCGGCGCGCTCTATCCGCTCGCGGATCGTGGCCGCGCGCTCACCCCAGAAGGCCGCCCGGTCATCAAGGCCGATGGCCTGCGCCGCATTGCCCAGCCGGTCGCAGGCCGCCCAGCACATCGCCGCCGAATAGGTGTGGACCGACTGCCGGGTGCGCAGTTCCCACAGCCCTGCGTCGGGCTTGTCGAACAGCTCCCATGCCCGCTCGCCCACTTTCTCCAGCGCCTCGAAATCGGCAAGGCCCGACATGCGCAACAGGCGCTGGTCAAGGAACGCCTGCGTGTTGGACAGGACGATCTGGCCATAGGCATCGTGCTGGACCTGCGAATAGGCAGCGTTGCCCACCCGCACCGGGCCCATGCCGCGATAGCCGGGAAGCTTCTCGGCCACGCCTTCGTCCAGAGTCGCTTCGCCCAGCACCCCGTACAGCGGCTGGATATGGCCGCCGCGGGCATTGTCGACGATGTTGCGCAAGTAGGCGAGATAGCCTTCGAGCACGTCCAGCGCGCCCAGCCGGTTGAGCGCCTGCACCGTGTAATAGGCATCGCGGATCCAGCAATAGCGATAGTCCCAGTTGCGCTGCGACCCGGCATGTTCGGGGATCGAAGTCGTCAGCGCGGCGACGATGGCGCCGGTTTCCTCATGCTGGCACAGCTTGAGCGTGATCGCCGAACGGATCACCACGTCCTGCCATTCGACCGGAGTAGCCAGGCCCCGCACCCAGTGGCGCCACTCTGCCACGGTCGCATCCAGCATCTGTTCCAGCGTTTCGGCAAGGTTGCCAGAAAAGCTCTCGTCCGGGCCGAGGAAGAAGTACTGCGCCTGCTCGACCCGGAAGGCCCGTTCCTCTGCCACAAGCCCGACCGGCGCGGACGTGGTCAGCCGCATCGTCATGACTTGCGACAGGAAGCGGATGTGGTTCGATCCGCCGATGGTCACAGCGCAAGCGTTGCCCCAGCCACAGGTCGGCCGCAAGCGCATGCGGATGCGCGGGCTCCCGGCAACCGGACGCACGATCCGCGCATAGGCAACCGGACGATAAGTGCGGCCATTGCGCCGGAAATAGGGGCAGAAGTCGATGACCTCGATCTCGCCGCCATTGGCATCGCGATGCCGCGTGACGAGCACCGGCGTATTGCGCAGATAACGCTGGGTGGTCTCCACGCGGTCTTCAAGATCGATCGCCCAAAGGCCCGTTTCCGGCTCGTCCCCACCCACCAGGGCAGAAAAGAACGGATCGCCATCGACGCGCGGAATGCACCCCCAGACCACATTCCCGGAGGTGTCGATCAGCGCGGAAACCTGGCAATTGCCAATCGGCCAGAGATCAAGCGACGCGGTCATGCCAGCGCCTCCCACAGCCAGTCGCGCAGCTCGCCCGGAGAGCGCAGGCCATAATGCGCCGCGGTAGGGCGCGGCTCGCCGACAAGAATGGCATGTCCGCCAAGGTCGCGAACCGCGGCAAAGCCCGGCTCGTCGGTCAGGTCGTCGCCTGCAAAGACCGGCGTCGTGCCGGCCAGGTCGGGATGCGCCATCATCGCCCGGATGGCACTACCCTTGTCCGACCCTGCATCGCGAAGTTCCGCCATCATCTTGCCTTGCTGAAGAAACAGGCCGTGATCTTCGGCCAGTTCGTGTGCGAGGGCGACAGCGTCCGCCTCGGCCTGCGGCATCATCCGGTAATGCAGGGCAACGCCAAGGCTCTTTTCCTCGACCAGAACGCCGGGGTGTTCACCGGCAAATGCACGGAACCGCGCGGCCACGTCATCCAGCTGGCTCGGCCGCGGGGGACTTGTCGTCACGCCGCCCCAGCGATGCTCGCCCCCGTGGCTGCCTGAAATCCAGATGTCCCGGCTGACCGCGCCCAGCATGTCGTCGATCTGTGCCAGAGAGCGCCCACTGACCACGCCAAGCCTGCCGTCCAACCGGTCGAGCAGCGCGTCGAGCAGAACCCGGGTCTGCGCATCGGCGCAAACAGCATCGGGACAGTCATCAAGTTCGAACAGCGTCCCGTCGAGGTCGAGAAAAAGCGTGCTGTTGTGAAAGGCCAGGCCGGCCGGAGGTAACATGGGCTTCACTGCGGGCTGGATCGTGCTTCTCCTGAAACATCCCGGCCGCAAGGTGCTGCGCCCGGTTCCTACCGAACCCGCGCACAGCGTGTTTTGTTCCTGCAATCAGCCATTTGCCGCAACCGCTCAGAACGGGAAGTAGTGGTGTATCGCGATGACCGCCACGGCCCAGGTCAGCAGGTTGAGCGGCCAGCCCACCCTCACGAAATCCATGTAGCGGTAGCCGCCCATCTGCGCACTCGCGGTCGAATTCGGCAGGATCGTCCTGGAAGACGCAACCACCGGCGAAACCCTCGCGGACTGGGACAACTGACCCCACCAATCGGCAAAGCTTGACAGGCTGCGGAAATGTGACGGACTAGCGGCCATGTCCACCATCGCCGATGTCGCCGCCAAAGCGGGCGTATCCATCAAGACAGTGTCCAAGGTGCTCAACGGCGCCGACACGGTGCGTCCACGCCTGAAGCAGCGCATCACCGAGGCGATGGAGGCCCTGGACTACCGACCGGCGCTGGCCGCGCGGCAGCTGGCAAGCGGCAAATCCTACATCGTGGCGCTGCTCATGCCTTACGCGGATGGCAGCTATTACTCCCGCACCATGCTCGCGATGAGCAAGGCCTGCGCCCGGCGCGGCTACCATGCCATCATCGAGACGCTCGATTTCGACAGCGACTTCGACAACAACCTCGCCAGCGCAGCGGTATTGCGGCTGTCCTGCAATCCGGATGCCATCGTCGTCGCCCCGCCCTTCTCCAACAATCCCCTGCTGCTGGAAAAGCTGCACAACCTTCAGGTGCCCTTTGCGCGCATCGCGGCAAATACGGAAGGGCCGGGCATCCGCATTCCGGTGCCGGGCAGGGCTGCGGCCTGCGGGATGACCTCGCACCTGATCGCACAGGGCCACAGGCGGATCGCGATGCTTGCGCCGCCAGACGAACACCTTCCTGCCGACGACCGCCGACTGGGCTATCTTGACGCACTTTCCAGCGCTGGCATTCCGGTCGATGAACGGCTGATTGTCCGCACCAATTTCAGCTTCCCGTCCGGAGCCGTGGCAGCGCAGGCACTGCTCGCCCTGGCTGATCGACCGACCGCCATTTTCGCCGGCAACGACCTGACCGCGCTGGGCGCAATGGCCAAGGCGCAGGACCTTGGCTACCGCATTCCCCACGACCTCGCGATCGCCGGGTTCGACAACTCTGCAGACAGCAGGCTATCCTATCCCGCGCTTACGACCGTGCACCAGCCGGTCGAGGAAATCGTGGCTGCTGCGGTAGATGCGGCCCTTGGCAGACCCATGGCAGAAGGCGAATTCCCCTTTCACACCGTCATTCGGGGTTCGACGGGCGGCGGCGAACTGATCTGCCTTGATGACCCGGCGGAAGGCATGTTCACCGGACACCTCAGGTAAATGGACCGCAAGTCTGACGCCGCACGGCAAAACATCAAATGCCCCCAAAAATACCAGCGCTATCCTTTTTGGGTTTGACAGCGCCGCTCAGGCAGATCATCCCCGCTGCTGAACGCACCAAGGCTGATCGGTAGAGGACAAGGTATCATGACCCGCGCAAGGCAATTTCAGAAGCGCATTCTGGGCGCGGCTGCAGCGATCGTGGCCATTTCTTCCGGCTGTCCGGCTGCCTTGGCCGAGCCTGCGCCTGCAACGAAAGCTGCGGTGGACCCATCTCCTGCCCAACAGCAGCGCCCCCGAAACGTCATCTTCATCCTTGTTGACGACCTGCGCTTCGATGGCCTCGGCTTCCTGCAACCGGGCATCAAGACGCCGAACATCGACCGCCTCGCAGCAGGCGGCAGCTATTTCCCCAACACCCGCGTCACCTCATCGTTGTGCAGCCCGAGCCGCGCCACGATCCTCACCGGGATGACCGCGCGCAACCACGGCGTGGTCGACAACAACAACTCGTCCGAGGAAGGCCTGACCTTCTTCCCCAAGTACCTCCAGGGCCAGGGCTACCAGACCGCGTTCTTCGGCAAGTGGCACATGGGCAACGACACCGCCTCGCCGCGCCCCGGCTTCGACAAGTGGCTGAGCTTCAGCGGGCAGGGCAATTATTACCCCAACACCGGCATCCCCGATGCGCAGTTCGCCAAGGGCGTGGTCCACAAGTACAACGTCGATGGTAGGCAAGTGCCCCAGCAGGGCTACATCACCGACGAGCTGACCGACTATGCCGTCAACTGGCTGTCCAAGGAGCGCGACCCCAAGAAGCCGTTCTTCCTCTATTTCAGCCACAAGGCGGTGCATTCCGATCCGCTGCCGCCGCCGCGCTACGCGCACCAGTACGACAACTTCCAGTTCAGGCTGCCCGCCAGCGCCGCCAACACGCCCGAGAACTACAAGGGCAAGCCGCGTTGGGTCTATGACCAGCGCAACACCTGGCACGGCATCGACTTCTACTACAATTCCGACATGCCGATGACCGAGTACCTCAAGTACTACTACGCCACGCTGTCGGCGGTGGACGACAGTGTCGGCCGGATCATGCAGTACCTCAAGAAGGCGGGCCTCGAGAAGGACACGCTGGTCGTGTTCACCTCGGACAACGGCTTCCAGGTGGGCGAACACGGCCTGATCGACAAGCGCAACGCCTATGAGGCTTCGGTCAAGGTGCCGCTGGTGATGTACGAGCCGGGCACCGTTCCGGCAGGCGTCGTCAACACCGGCGCCATCCGCAACCTCGATTTCGCGCCGACCTTCCTCGATCTTGCCGGCGCGCCAAAGCCCGCGCAGTTCGAAGGCAAGAGCGCGTGGCCGCTGATCACCGGCAAGGTGGCGGCAAAGGACTGGCAGGCGCCCGACTTCACCTACGAGTATTATTGGGAATGGACCTTCCCGCAGACCCCGGGCACTTTCGCGATCCAGCGCGGCAACCTGAAATACATTCAGTATTACGGCGTCTACGATATCGACGAACTCTACGATGTCGCCGCTGACCCGGAAGAGATGCACAACCTTGCCGAGGACCCCAAGTACCTCGATGCCAAGATCGCACTGCGAAAGGCGCTCTACGATCAGCTCGCCAATACTGAAGGCAAGCATGTCATCCCCTACACCCAGCGCCAGTCGATCGGCGCGGTGCGGCGCAATCGCAACGGCACAGGTGCTGCGCCCTTCCCCGACGCATGGCTTGTGGAACCCAACCGCGAGGACCGGCTCGACCCCATCGTCAACGACAGCCGCTTCAAGCAGGCCGCGCATGACCGGGGCGGGAACTTCATCCCCTCCCCCATCGTCGGCCAGGGCACCAACAGCGTCGAGCATGGCATGAAGAGCCTACCCCCCCCCGCGGCAAAGGGCAGGAACTGAAGATCACCTCGCCAGATAGCCAGGGGAGATGGCCTGTCCATCTCCCCGCGTTTTGACTAAGACATTCAGGATGAACAAAGAGTACCCCGGCATGCGCCTGATCGAGGGCGGGACTTTCACCATGGGGTCGGAAAGCTTCTACCCCGAAGAAGCCCCCTTGCGCCGGGTGAAGGTGGACAGCTTCCACATTGACGAGACGCCTGTAACCAACGCGCAGTTCGCCGAGTTCGTCGCCGCCACCGGATATGTAACCGTCGCCGAGATCGCTCCCGATCCCAAGGACTATCCCGGCATGCCGCCTGAAATGGCGCGCGCCGGCTCGCTCGTCTTCAACAAGACGTCCGGCCCGGTGGACATGGCCAATGCTGCCAACTGGTGGCACTTCACTTTCGAAGCATGCTGGAAGCACCCCCTCGGGCCCGACAGCTCGATCGCGGGGATCGAGGACCATCCCGTCGTCCACGTCGCCTATGCCGATGCGCAAGCCTACGCCAAGTGGGCGGGCAAGGACCTGCCGACCGAGGCCGAGTTCGAATATGCCGCGCGTGGCGGTCTTGAAGGCGCGGACTACGCCTGGGGCGATGAACTTGCACCTGATGGCCGGATGATGGCCAACTACTGGCAGGGCCTGTTCCCCTTCGCCAACCAGTTGCTCGATGGCTGGGAGCGCACCTCGCCCGTGCGCACCTTCGCGCCCAACGGCTACGGCCTTTACGACATGATCGGCAACACCTGGGAATGGACCTCTGACTGGTGGACCGACAAGCCGTTGAAAGGCGGCAAGAAGTCCGCCTGCTGCGCCATCGGCAATCCGCGTGGCGGCAAGCTCAAGGACAGCTTCGACCCCGCCCAGCCCGGCGTGCGCATCGGCCGCAAGGTCATCAAGGGTGGCTCGCACCTCTGCGCCGCCAACTACTGCCAGCGCTATCGCCCGGCCGCACGCCACCCCGAAATGATCGACACCGCCACCACCCACATCGGCTTCAGATGCGTGGTGAGGACGCCTGCCTGACAGATGTGCAGGCGAGGGAGGCTTGGCCTGTGTCGGCCAGCCTCCCTGCAGCCCCCCTCAGAACGAACGGCGGACCGAAACCGACCAGGTCCGCGGACGGCCCGGCTGTCCCGATGCCGTGCCGGCACCGAACGCTTCCTGCAGCAGCGTCAGGAAGTAGTACTTGTTGGTCAGGTTCTGCACTTCCAGCGTGACACCCCAGTCCTTGGCCTCCGATTGCCAGCCGAGCCGGGCATTGGCGAGGAAATAGCCGTCGATCCGGTTGGACAGGCGCAGCGTGGTGATCGGCCCGCCGCCGCCGGCATTGCTGAACGGCGAAGGCGTGACCGGACTGTTGGCCGGCACCGTGCTGCTCACCGCCAGGCTGTCGATATTGGCGGCTTCGGTGTAGATCTTCGATTGATAGGCACCATCGAGGCGCACCGTGACCATGCCCTTGAGCACGTCGGGGATGTCATACTGCACGCCGATCGCCGCCTTCCACTTCGGCGTATAGGGCGTCACGTCGTTCAGCGTCACGCCGGTGGAGAGTGTGTCGACCTTCTTGTACTGGAAATCGAGGTAGCTGAGCGAACCGTCGACCGTGAAGTTGTCGATCGGCCGGATCAGCGTCTCCACTTCAAAGCCCTTCACGTGGGCGGACCCGACGTTCGAAGGCCGCAGGCACGGCGTTGCCTGCGATGATCCCCCCGGACCCGCCGTGGCAAGGTCGAGGCAGTTCACGCTCGACAGGATGATGTTCTTGTAATCGTTGAAGAATGCTGAGACGTTGAGGCGCAGCTTGCGATCGAACAGGTCGGACTTGAACCCGGCTTCATAGGCGGTGATCGTCTCGGGCCGGAACGCGGTCGCCTGGCTCGGGAAGAACGGACGCGGGTTGACGCCGCCGGCGCGATAGCCGGTCGAAACCTGGGCATAGAACAGGAATTCGGGGCTGAAGCGATAGTCCGCAGCCACGCGCCAGTCGACGCGATTGTCGCGGAACTTCGCGGTCAGGCCGTCAAGCCCGAACAGCAGGCAGTTGGGCTGGTTGCCGATCCCGGTCGGGCCGGCAGTCGGCGCGCCGAGGAAGAAGTTGCACGGGCCCTGGATATTGGTTCCATCCGGATTCTTGCGGACGTAGCCATAGTCCTTCTCGTCCCACGACTGGCGGATGCCGCCGGTCAGGTTCGCAGCATCGCTCAGCGCATAGGTGAAGTTGGCGAAGATCGCCTTGTTCTTGGCCGGCGTCGGATCGGGTCCGTGGCGGAAGTCGATCCCGGCATAGTTCAGGTTGATGCGACCCGTGAAGGTGCCGCGCGTGTCGAAGTAGAAACCGCCCACGGTGAAGTCGAGCTTGTCGTCCAGCACCTTGCCCGACAGGCGCAGCTCCTGGCTCCACTGGCGGTTCTTCTGCGTCTGGTTGAGGTTGTTGTTGGCAATCGGCGAACCGTCGGAATCGTAGGACCAGTCCGCGGTGTACTGGCGCCATGACGTGATCGACTTGAGCTTGAGCTGGTCCGAAACGTCAACGTCGATGGTCAGCGCCGCGCCGTAGTTGTCCAGATCCGAATGCGGATCGGTGAACGTCGGCTTGTAGGGCATCTGGCTGTCGGGCCGCGCCGGATCGGCATACGTCGCGTAGGAGATGAAGCGGCGATCGTATCCGGTGATCGTGTCGCAGCTGTTCACCCCGTTGGGCACGAACATGCAGTTGAGCGGAATGCCCGCGCCATTGGTGCCCTGCAGGAACGGACGGCCACCGGTGAAGGTCGCATTGGGGCCATCGAACACGGCCGAGGTATTGGCATAGAGCAGCACGTTTGCGCCCGGCTCGTTGCGCTCGCGCGTGTAATCGCCCGAAAGGTTGATATCCACCGTCTCGGTCGGCTGCCAGCGCAGCGAGACCTTGCCCGCCACCGACGACGTGCCGCCGACATTGCCCAGCACCGGGTTCGCGCCCTTGGCAAAGGTCGGGACGTTCGTGCCCGGATGGGTCAGGTTGTAGTCGAGCCGCTTGACGTAACCGTCGATGTTCTTGGTCACGCCGGCCACACGCATGAACAGGTTTTCCGACAGCTTCAGGTCGAACAACCCGCGCACGTCGATGCGGTTGTAGCGCCCGTAGGTCGCCTCCATCGAACCGCTGTTGCTGCCTTCCGGCTTCTTCGAATAGAGCTTGATCGAACCGCCCAGCGAGTTGCGCCCGGCCAGCGTGCCCTGCGGCCCGCGCAGCACTTCCACGCGATCAAGGTCGGTCAGGTCGAGCAGCGATCCGGTCAGCGTCGGCAGATACACGTCATCGATGTACATGCCCACGCCCGGCTCGAGCGCGAAGTTCGGGTCGGTCTGGCCGACGCCGCGGATGAAGGCGATGATGCCGGGGCCGAGTTCCTGGCCCTGCGGCTTGAGCGTGACGTTGGGCGCCTGCGCCGCAATTTCCGAAACGTTCGTCTGCCCGCGCTGCTGCAGCAGTTCGCCGCTGACAGCTGTGATCGCCAGCGGCGTATCCTGAAGGTTCTGGGCGCGGAACTGCGCGGTGACGACGATTTCGCCGACGGTCGGCGCCGTTTCCTCGGTGGCGTCCTGCGCCAGGGCGGTGCCGGTCAAAGACAGGGCAAGCAGGCTCGCGCCCGCGCGAAGCAGTTTCATCATCCTCTCCTCCCACGCCGTGCCCGGTTAAGACCTTGAGGCTTTTCACCTGTCGGCACGCTCCGATTTTTTCGGATCGCGGCCTTTCGGTCAAAGCATCGGCGATATCGGGAGTATGCCCGATTTCATGTTATGGTCAATAGCAACTTTTGGTAGAATTGATGTGACGGGTTGGTGATGCAAATCCGCTTCGGCGATGATAGGCAGCAGGCATGAAACATCCGCTCGATCCCATGCTGGGCTTCCACTTAGTGCGGACAGCAAATCTGGCCCTGCGCGCCGTCAACGCCTCCTATGGCGATCTTGGCTTGCGCCATCCCGATGCCGCGGTCCTGCTGGTCATCGAGGCAAACCCCGGCATCACGCAAAGCGCCATCGGCAAGATGCTCAAGATCCAGCGCTCCAACATCGCGACGATGGTTTCGCGCCTTGTCGATCGCGGCCTGCTTGAACGCCGGCCCGGCAGGGGCAAGACCATCGGCATGTTCCTGTCGGGCCACGGCCAGTCGATCATGCCCCGCATCCACGCCGCCTCGCACGAAGGCGAGGCCCTGCTCACCGACGCCATCGGCGAAGACGCCTACCGCGCCGTCCTCGAAACGCTCCGGCAGATCCGCTAGGCTACCCGCCGCAGTTCGCGCACCGGCTGGCTGTTGTGCCCCGAGAACACCGCCACTGCCGTGGCCAGCCGGCCCGATGTCGTGGCCATGCTGCGCGTTGCCGCCGCGCTCTGCTCCACCATTGCGGCGTTCTGCTGCGTGGCAAGGTCGATCTCGGTGATCGCCTGGTTGACCTTCAGGGCATAGGCGGCCTGCTCCTCGGTCAGTTGCGCGGCTTCGACCACGCCCGTGCTGATCTCGGTTACCTTGCCGATGATCGCGTTGAGCATCCCGCCCGTGCCCTTGACCAGTTCGGCGCCGCGATCCACCTGCTCCCGGCTTGCCGAAAGCAGCTTCTTGATGTTGTCCGCCGCTTCGGACGAGCGCTGCGCCAGCGCCCGCACCTCGTTGGCCACAACGGCAAAGCCGCGCCCCATTTCGCCCACGCGCGCCGCCTCGACGCCAGCGTTCAGCGCCAGCAGGTTGGTCTGGAAGGCGATGCCGTCGATGATCTCGGCGATCTGGACCACCTCCTGCGCGCTCTGCTGGGCATCGTCCATCGCGCTGATCGCCTCGCGCACCGCCTCGCGGCCCTGCGTCGCCTCGCTCTCGGTCTCGCGCGCCGATACCCTGAGGTCGGCCATGGACCGCGAAGTCTTGTTGAGGCCCCCGCTCAGCTCGTCGATGGCGCGCGCGCAATCCTGCACGTTGTTGGCCTGCCGTTCGGTGCGGGAGGCGAGGTTCTCGGTCGCCGCGCGGATTTCGTCGGTCGAAGTGGCAATGTGGTCGCTGCTGTCAGCCACGAGGCCAATGGTGGACGAAAGCCGCTCCAGCGCCCGGTTGAAATCGTCCTCGACCTGGCGGAAGCTTTCCGGAAGGTCGCTCATCCGGGTCGAAAGGTCCCCATCGGCCAGCGCGCGCAGCGATGCGCCCATCTTGCCCAGCACGATGTCGCGCGTGGTCTTCTCGGCCATCTCGAAGTAGGTCGAAAGGGCGATGTCCATGTCGATCATGGAAACCTTGACCAGTGCCACCAGATCCTGCGCCATGCGCCGCCGCGCCGGGGAGAACCGCCCTGCCCCGCGCAGCACCATCGCCTCGATCATGTGCTCGAGGATCAGCGCATAGCCGCCGATGTACCACTTCGGCTCAAGCCCGATGCGGGCGTGGGTATTGCCGATGGTCAGCGCCCGCTCGTGATAGGCCTGGTCAAGCCCGTCCTCGAACACCTTGATCCAGTGGTCGGCTTGCGCATTGCGGGCATGGCGCACCCGGTCTGACGAGGAGAAGAACTTGCCCAGCGCCGGGGTGCCGCCAAGCTTGTCGTAGAACTTCTCCAGCCCGCCATCCACCGTGCGCGCCACGAAGCGCGCCAGCCGGTTGAAGCTGCCTTCGTTCCTGCCCAGTTCGTAGAAGCCGATGGGTTCCTGCAGATCCCGTGCGACGACCATGTCCATTCCTTTCCGGTGCTGGCTGCAGGCTAGTTAACCGGACTGAAATGGTCGGAAATGGCGGATTATGGGAATCCGTCTATGCACCAAGGGACAGGTCGGGTCAGCGACTCAGCTGACCGCAGCCCCCTTCGCCTTCAGCTCCGCCGCAGCCCGGAACACCGCGTGGTCGAAATAGAAGGGCTTGATTTCGCAGCACTTTCCATCGCGGAAGCGGAACATTTCGCACAGTTCCGCCGGCGGCAGCGAGGGGTCGGCGAACTGGAAGGACAGGATCGTCACCGCGTGATCCTTGCCCGCCGTCGTCTCGACACGGTTAAGACCAGCAACATCCACCAGCCCCATGACCTTGATGTACAGCTCCTTGAGCGCGTTCTTGCCGCGATAGATGCCTTCCATCGGCAGGCCCGGCGCCTCGCTGACGATGAAATCGTCGGTCAGCATCGACGCCGCCTTGTCCCAATCGCCCACGCCGGTCGCGGCATAGAGGTCGTCAACGAACTGGATCATTTCCTGCGCAGTCATCGTCATGATCTTATCCTCTCGATCTGGCCGCGAAGATCACCCATGCCGACTTCTGCGGAAACCTAGCGATATGGCTAGCGATGCGTTTGCCCGAGGCGCCGCTAAGGTCGGTCCATGGAGAGGACACGCCAGATCACGCTCGCCCGCCGCCCCGTCGGTATCCCGGTCCCCGAGGACTTCGCGCTGGTCGAGGTCGATCGGCCCGTGCCCGGCCCCGGGGAAATCCTCGTGCGCATGCGCGTCGGCTCGTGCGACCCTGCGATCCGCGGCTTCCTCGATGATCGGCCCAGCTACCTGCCGCCGGTGGCGCTCGGCGCACCGATCAACGGCATGTCGCTGGGCGAAGTGGTGGAATCGAACAACCCCGACTGGCCGGTCGGCACCCTGCTGCGCACTTTCGCGGTCTGGTCGGAATACTACGTCGTCGGCGCCGATGCGCTCGGCATCGAAAAGGTTGAACAGGCCCCCGGCGTGCCGCTGCAGCATTACATGGGCGCGCTCGGACCTGTCGGCCTCACGGCATGGGTCGGCCTGTTCGAGATCGGCAAGGCCAGGGCCGGCGAAACCGTGGTGGTCAGCGCCGCCGCCGGGGCCACCGGCAGCACCGTGGTCCAGCTTGCCAAGGCCGCAGGGTGCCGCGTGATCGGCCTTGCCGGTGGCCCGGCCAAGGCGCAGATCGTCAAGGACCTCGGCGCGGACGTTGCCATTGATTACCGCGCGGCGGGCGATCTTGCCGAGGCGATCAAGGCCGCAGCGCCGGACGGCGTCGATGTCTACTTCGACAACGTCGGCGGCGAAACGCTCGACGCCATCCTGCCGCTGATGCGCCTGCACGGCCGCATCGCCGTCTGCGGCATGATCGCGCAATACAACGATGCCGATAATCCCCACGGCAACCGCAACTTGTGGCAGCTGGTGGTCAACCGCCTGACCATGCGCGGCTTCATCACCTACGATCACCCCGAAGTCCTCGGCGAAGCGCAGGCCATGCTCGATCGCCTCTTCGCCGAGGGCAAGCTCAAGCCGCTCGAAAACGTGCGTTCGGGCATCGAGAAGCTGCCGGAAGCCTTCATCGAACTGATGAGCGGCAAGACCACCGGCAAGACTCTTGTGCTGATCTGATGGCCGCGCTCGCCGGAAAGATCGCCTTCGTCACCGGCGGCGCATCGGGCCTGGGCGAAGCCATCGCTCGCGCCTATGCCGACGAAGGTGCGTCGGTCATCATCGCCGACATCGACGCTGCCGGTGGCGAAGCCCTTGCAGCCGAGCTCGGCGCGCGTTTCGTCCATCTCGACGTGACGCAGGAAGCCTCGTGGGCGCAAGCGCTCGCCCCGTTCGATCGCATCGACGTGCTGGTCAACAACGCCGGCATCACCACGCTCGGCTCGATCGAGGAGATCACGCTCGACCAGTTCCGCCACGAACTCGATATCGACGTGCTTGGCGTGTTCATGGGCACGCAGGCCGTCCTGCCGAAGATGAAGGCCCATGGCGGCTCGATCATCAACATGTCCTCGCTCTCGGGCGTGAAGGCCTCGTCCAACCTCGTCGCCTACAACGCGGCCAAGGCGGCGGTGACGCTGATGACCAAGTCCTGCGCCCTGCACTTTGCCGAAAAGGGCTATGGCATCCGCTGCAACTCGATCCACCCCGGCGCGATCCACACCCCGATCATCGACAAGGTGCTGGCCCAGTCCGACGATCCGGACGCGCTTTACCAGAGCTTCGTCGATGTCCACCCGGTCAAGCGCCTCGGCAAGCCGGAGGAGATCGCCGCAATGGCCGTGTTCCTCGCCAGCGATGCCAGCGCCTTTGCCACCGGCGCCGAATTCCGCGTCGATGGCGGCGCCTCGATCTGATGGGCGGGCTGCCGATCCGCCAGGTGGCGTTCTTCGTGGAAGACGTCCGCGCCGCGGCGCGCGCCCATCACGATGCCTTCGGCTCAGGCCCGTTCTTCGTGGCTGACAACATCCCCCTCGCCCGCGCCGTGCATCGCGGGGTCGATCGCATGCTCGATCACAGCTCTGCCTATGGCCAGTGGGGCGATGTGATGGTCGAGTTCGTCGCCCAGAACAACCCCGGCCCCTCCCCTTTCCGCGATCTCTACCCGGAAGGTTCGGGCCGCTGGGGCATGCACCACGTCGCGGTGTTCGTCGACGACGTCGATGCCGAGCTTGCCCGCTTTGCCGCGCGCGGCGCAGCCTGCGCCCTGCGTGCCGAGATGACCGACGGCTTCGTCTTCGCCTTTGCCGACACCACGGCGACGATGGGCCTGTTCACCGAACTTTATGCCCCCACCAAAACGCTGGTTGATTTCTACGCCATGGTCGCGCAGGCGGCTGAGGACTATCGGGGGACTGACCCGATCCAGACCATCCGGATGACTTGAGGACCTGACGTTGAGCGAGACCTGGCACAGCCTGATTGCCGAAACCGAATTCCCCGCAGAGGGCAAGGTCGCCACGAAGATCGCGGGCTGGCACGTCCTTGTCGCGAAGACCGAAGACGGCCTGTTCGCCGTCAACGATCGCTGCACCCATCAGGCCGCGCTGATCTCCACCGGCCGCATCCGGCGCGGCGCGGTGATGTGCCCGCTGCACGGCGCGCGGTTCGAAATGGCCACGGGCCGCTGCATCGGCGGCGCCTACAAGGACCTGCGCACCTTCCCCGTCCGGGTCGAAGGCGGCCAGATCGAAGTGTGCATTCCCGATGCGGCCCCCGGCATGGACGAGCTCCCGGTCGTCATCTGAACTCGCTGCCTGAATTCTCAGGCCGAACTCACTCAAAGCGCAGGTTCACCCTGCCCACATGCGCGTTAGTCTCTCCCCAACCAAACCAACGGGAGAGACAGCACCATGCCCTTCACCGGCCCCGCCGAAGACCGCCTCGCCATCCGCGAACTGCTCGAGACTTATGCCGACGCCGTGACCCGCGTCGATGCCGATGACTGGGCCGCGACCTGGGCCGAGGACGCCGAATGGTCGCTGCCCGATTACCCCGAACTCGGCACAACCAAGGGCCGCGCCGCGATCAAGGCGATGTGGATCGAGGCGATGAAGAACTACCCCGGCATCATGTTCGAAGCCTGGCCGGGGTCGATCGAAGTCAGCGGTGATACCGCCACGATGCGCAGCTACACCGCCGAGGTCTATGACCAGAACGGCATCACCATGCGCGATCGCGGCGTCTATGAAGACACTTGCGTCAAGATCGACGGCAAGTGGCTGTTCAAGAGCCGCTCGTTCCGCAACATCCACCGCCAGCACGCGCCCAAGGGCTGCTGAACGGCAGCACGGTTCAGGGTGCGCGGAACCACGCACCCTTGAACCACAGCGCCAGATTGACCAGCGCAATCAGCACCGGCACCTCCACCAGCGGCCCGATCACGGCCGCAAAGGCCACCGGTGAGGCAAGGCCGAACGCGGCAATCGCCACGGCAATCGCCAGCTCGAAATTGTTCGACGCCGCTGTGAACGCCAGCGAGGCCGTGCGCTCGTAACCCGCACCGATTGCCCGGCCCGCGGCAAACGCGGCCACGAACATCACCACGAAGAACACCACAAGCGGCAGCCCCACCTTCAGCGCATCGAACGGCAGCGCAAGGATCTCCCCGCCCTTGAGGCTGAACATCGCCACGATGGTGAACAGCAGCGCCGCCAGCGTCAGCGGGCTGATCGCCGGCACGAACTGCGTTTCGTACCAGTCGCGCCCCCGCGCCCCGACCAGCGCCTTGCGCACCAGAAATCCGGCGAGGAACGGCACGCCAAGATAAGTCAGCACCGCCTTGGCGATCATCGCGAAGTCGATGTCCACCACCTGCCCTTCCAGACCGAAAACCGGCGGCAGGAACGTCAGGTAGAACCAGGCATAGGGCACATAGAACAGGATCTGGAACAGCGAATTGAACGCGACCAGCCCAGTCACGTACTCCGGGCTTCCCCCCGCCAGCTGGTTCCACACCAGCACCATCGCAATGCACGGCGCAATGCCGATCAGGATCAGCCCGGTCATGTATTCGGGATTGTTCGGCAGCAGCAGCGCGGCCAGTGCGAACATGAACGCGGGCGCAACGATCCAGCACAGCCCGAACGAAACCGCCAGAATCTTGCGATCCCGGAACACCTCGCCCAGTTCCTCGTAGCGAACCTTGGCCAGCGGCGGGAACATCATCAGGATCAGGCCGATGGCAATCGGGATGCTGGTCGAACCGACCGTCATCGCCCCCAGCGCCTGCGGCACCGCCGGCACGAAACGGCCGAGCGCAATGCCCAGCGCCATCGCGGCGAAGATCCACAGCGTAAGCCAGCGATCGAGGAACGACAGGCGCGGACGCTCCGGCGCCCAGGCAGCGATCGTCGCCATCAGGCGGCTCCTTCCATCTGCCCGATGCGGGCAAGTTCGCGCGTCAGTTCGGCGCGCTCCCCAGTTCCGAACGTCATCGTCTCGAACGGCAGGGCCAGCAACGCGGCCACGCGCATTTCCAGCCAGGCCCAGGTCTGCTCGAACGCGGCGTCCACTTCCGCCTCGCTACCCTCAACGTCAGCCGGATCGGGCAAGCCCCAGTGCGCCTTCAGCGGCGCACCCATGAACACCGGGCAGGCCTCGCCCGCGGCATTGCCGCAGACCGTGATGGCCAGATCGATCGGCGGCGCGTCCGGCCCGGTAAATTCGTTCCAGCTTTTCGACCGGAACGGCGCCACGTCGATGCCCTTGCGCGCCAGCAGCCGCAGCGCGCCGGGATGCGGCACGCCCTTGGGCTTGCTGCCGGCACTGTGAGAAACGATCCGCCCCGCCCCCATGGTGCCAAGCATCGCTTCCCCCAGAATCGAGCGCGCCGAATTGCCGGTGCACAGCACCAGTATCGAAAACGGACGATCGCTCATCAGCAGCACCCCGCCTTCGCTGCCGGGGCGGCAACCTTCGGGGCGCAGCACGCCGTGTCCGAGGCATGGGCCGAAGCGAGCGGCGCAAAGTCCGGGCTCTCGCCATAGACCGTGCTTTCACCTTCGGTCAGGAAAGCCTCCCAGATCACGCCATCGGGATCGGCGATCCAGCTCTTCTCCGACTTGGCGTAGCAGCAGGTCGTCGCGCCTTCCGCGATGACCGGTCCCTTGGCATTGGCCAGCCGCCCATAGACTTCGGCCAGCTCTCCGGCACTTTCCACTTGCAGGCCGATGTGTTCGATCCCCTTTGCCGCCCCGTCCTTGCACGAGATGGCAAAGTTTATGCGCGGGTCCTCCAGCATCCACTTGGCGTAATCGGCCTTGGTCACGGTCGGCTCGGCGCCGAACAGGCCGGAATAGAAAGCGATCGAGGCATCGAGGTCGGCGACGCCGACGTGAACATGGAAGCGCTTCATGCGACGTCCTTTTCGGTTGAGCTTGAAGGATGGCAATCGATGGCAGGCACGCAGGCTGCGCCGCCACAGCAGTTCTCGGTCAGAAAGCCCATGACGGCGGCCATCGCCCCATAATCGGCGGAGTAGAGGATCGACCGGCCCTGCCGCCGTTGCCCGACTAGCCCGGCATTGGCGAGCTGGGCGATATGAAAGCTGAGTGATGACGGCGCAATGTCCAGCGCTTCGGCCAGCGCGCCTGCGGCCAGCCCGTCAGGCCCAGCCTGCACCAGCAGCCGGAACGCCGTCAACCGATGCTCCTGCGCCAGCGCGCCAAGGGCGCGAACGACCGCTGCTGATTCCACGCGCAAACCCCTTCGATTCGATATTTCTATAATAGTCGAAACAATGCCTGCCGCAACCGCAAACGAAAAAGGGCGGAGCCGAAGCCCCGCCCTCTCATGGTCACGTGCGCCTGATGCGATCAGAAGCGCTTGATCACCGAGACCTGCACCGTGCGCGGCAGGTTGCCGAAGCCCAGCTGGTCGGCGCGAACGCCTGCCGCCGTGCCCGTGCCGCCGCCGGTCGAAGGACCATCGACCACGCCGCTGACGAAGAAGCGATTGGTCAGGTTCTTGCCGATCACCGCAATCGCCCAGTTGTCGTCCTCGGCCCCGAAGCGGATGCCGGCATCGAGCACGGCATACTTGCCCTGGCGCGAGAACGGATTGCCAAAGCCCGAGGCGAGGTAGCTCGACGAATAGCGGGTGTCGACGTTGAGGCCGACCTTGTAGCCTTCGCCCGCTGCCGTCTCGTAGCCCACGCCGAACGCGCCGGTCCATTCCGGCGCCACAGAAAGCGGCGCCCCGTTCAGGTTCTGGCGCGCCGAGATGCCGCCGACGAGCGTGCAACCCTGCGCCGGAGTCTGCCCGGCATAGCACGGGGCCGAGGGGAAGTCGGTGTAGCGTGCCTTGGTGTAGTTGATCGAACCGTGGACGTTCAGCCCGTCGATGCTGCGCGGTGCATATTCGAACTCCAGCTCCACGCCCTTTGTCCGCGCATCCGCCGTCAGCGTCTGGAAAGCGAAGATCGGCGAGTTGAAGAAGTCGACCTGCAGATCGTTGTAGGCATAGGTGAACGCCACCAGGTTCAGGCGCAGCTGGTTGTCGGCCAGCGTCGTCTTGATCCCGGCCTCGAAGCCACGGGCCTTTTCGGGGTTGAAGGTCAGGTCCGCCAGCGGATCGGACGAGAACTTCGAGTTGATGCCGCCGTTCGAGAACCCGCCCGACTTGTAGGCCGTCTTGTAGGCGCCATAGACGAGGATGCCGTCCTGCGGCTTCCACGTCAGCGTCACTTCCGGCGACCAGTCGTCGAAGACCTGCTTTGCGGTCACTTCGCCCAGGCCATCGGCATCGTTCTGGTCGCGGAAGATGCCCTGCACGCCCAGGTTGTTGTAGGGCTGCGTGAAGAAGCTGTCCTTGGTTTCATGGGTATAGCGCACACCGCCTGCCAGCTCGAGCGTGTCGATCAGCTTCCACGTCACCTGCCCGAACAGGGCCGTCGTCTCGCCATCGGTGAAGCTGGTCTTCGACGATGCCACGAAGCGGTTGGCCGCCGAAGCCGTGTCGTCGCGCAGCCCGGCGAACATCACGTACTGGGCAAAGTCACGCTTGGTCTTCTGGTACAGCCCGCCCACCATCAGGTTGATCGGCCCGTCGAACGAGGTCTGCGCGCGCAGTTCCTGGCTGAACGCCTTCCACGTGCTGTTCTCGGTCGCCCAGGTGCCGGCATTGCTGCTCTGGAAATCGCAGGCGCAGGCCCAGCGGTTGTTGTTGGTGTTGTAGTTCGTCACCGAACTGATCGTGACATTGTCCAGCTCATACGAAACCGCGCCGTTGATCGCCCACGAGCGATAGCGGTTGTAAAGCGAGCCGTCCTCCTTCGCGAAGGGGAAGTTCTTGGCGATGTCGGCGGGCATGTTGTTCTGGTGCGTCACGAAATCCGTGCCGCAGCGATACCCGGTCAGCTGGCTCACGCCCGTGGCGAGGCCGCAGTTGTAGGCCACATAGTTCCACGAGGAATTGTTGACCTGGTTGTAGTTGTACGAACCCTTGAGCGTCATGGTCAGACGGTCGGTCGGGGTGTACTTCAGCGTCACGCGGCCAAGGAACTCGTCCTCACCCGGCGCGCGCGATGCAGCCGGCTTGGCCACCGAGCCGATGGGATTGCCGCTGCCGCCCGCCAGCAGGTTGCGGATGTCGACGGTGGTATACGTGCGGTCGACCGAGACGTTGCGATAATATCCGCCGTCCATGATCGAACCGCGCGCGGCAAAGCGCACGCCCAGCGTATCGCTCAGCGGGATCGAGGCGATCAGCTCGCCCTGGTACTGGCGCGAACGGAACTCGTAACCGGCGCGGGCGATGAATTCACGGTCCGGCCCCGGATCGTTGGTGGCCAGGCTGATCACGCCGGCAGTGGCGTTCTTGCCGAAGAACAGCGCCTGCGGACCTTTGAGCACTTCGACGCGCTTCAGGTCGAAGAAGCCTTCCTGAATGATGCGGCCCTGCCCGTAATAGGCACCGTCAACCACCACGGCGACCGACTGCTCGATGCCGATCGAGGTCGAGGACGAACCGATGCCGCGCATGGTCAGCTGCGCGCCCGAACCGTTCGAGGCACGGCCGACGTTGAGGTTCGGCGTTGCCGCCGCGATCTTCTCGATCGAGGTGATGTCGCGCTGCTGGATGGTCTTTTCGGAAATCGCGGTGACGGCCACCGGCACGGTCTGCACCGATTCCTCGCGCTTGCGCGCGGTGACGATGATTTCCTCGAGGCCGCCTGCAGAGGCGCCGTCCTGCGCGGCATCCTGCGCAAATGCCGGAACCGCCGCGCCCAGCGCGCAAGTGGCGAGAAGAATTCCCTTGATGGTGCGCATGTCCGCATCCTCCCATTCTTGTGATTAGACCCGCGCGTTTACGCCTCTTGGCTCGAGGCCTCGCCTCGCCAATGCATTAGCCTCACCCTTTGGCTAGGTGCCGCGCTGCCCCGGCCTCGGCACCTCTGCGCCCTGAGAGGAATTCCCATGACCGAAAACCACTTCTGGCGCCTTGATCGTCACCCCGAAGGCTCAGACTTCGAAGCCGCACTCAGCCTGCAGACCGAAACCCTGCCGCCGCTTGGGCAAGGCGAAGTGCGGGTAAGGGTCGGGTGGCTGTCGATGGACGCCGGCACGCGCATGTGGATGAGCCCGCGCACCGATGGCTATCAGCCGCCCCTGCCCTTGGGCAGCAAGATGGCGGGCCTCGTCCTCGGCCAAGTCAGCGAAAGCCGAGATTCCGCCTTCCCGGTCGGCACACTGGTGCGCGGTTTCGGCCAGTGGGCAGACTACGCCACAATGCTCCCTGCCCTCGCCGGGCTCGAGATCGTCGACGACACCGTGGCCGACATCCGCCACCACTTCGGCGCGCTCGGCATGAATGCATGGACCGCCTATGTCGGCGTCAGGGAAGTCGCCGCGGTCAAGCCCGGCGAATGGCTGGTCGTCTCCGCCGCCGCCGGAGCCACCGGATCGATGGCCTGCCAGGTCGGCCGCAACCTTGGCGCAAGGGTCATCGGCATTGCCGGCGGCCCTGAAAAGTGCCGCTACCTGACCGAACAACTGGGCGTCGATATCGCCATCGACTACAAGAACGATGACGTCGCCGCCCGTCTCGCGGCCGTCGAAGGCGGCGTCCATGCCTATTTCGACAATGTCGGCGGGCCGCTGCTCGATGCCGTCCTGCCCAACATGGCGCATTATGGCCGTGTCGCGGTGTGCGGCATGGTCGCCGCTTATGACAACGACGCCCCCCTGCCCGGCCCGGCCCGCTTCGATCAGGTGTTGATGCGCCGCCTGCGCATCGAAGGCTTCTTCATCCCCGACTTCCTCCACCGCGGCGCCGAATTCCTGCCCACCTTGCGCGAATGGGTCGATGCCGGCACGCTCACCGTCAATCTCGATGAGACGCAAGGGCTGGAAAACACCCTCGCCGCCTATCGCCGCATGCTCTCGGGCAAGGCCATCGGCAAAGTCATCGTGAAAGTCGCCTGATGCCCATCATCAAGCACCGCGCCCCGCTCCAGTGCCTCGTCGCCGTGCGCGGCCACCCGTTCGATCGCACCGCCTTCGACGCCATGTTCCAGGCGATGGACGGCATATCGGCCACCATGGTCGATCAGCCCGCCGCCGCGCTGCTGATGAACCCTGAAGACCTGCGCCAATTCGATGCGCTGGTGCTCTACGACATGCCCGGCCTTGATTTCGAAGCGCCGGAAAATGCCCCGCTCTACCGCGAACCTTCGCCCGAACTGCAGGCCGGTTTCCGCGCCCTGCTCGAACAGGGCAAGGGCGTCGTCGCGCTCCACCACGCGCTCGCCGGATGGCCGACATGGGTTGAATATCACGATTGGCTGGGCGGGCAGTTCTTCTACCATCCGGGCGAGTGGCGCGGGGAGACGGTGCCCGACAGCGGCTATTGCCACGATGTCACCCACGAAATTGCGGTCGTGGCCGATCACCCCGTCACCGCCGGCCTGCCCGCCAGCTTCACCCTGACCGATGAACTCTACCTCGGCCAGGTCAATGAAAGCGACGTCACCCCGCTCCTGCGCTCAAGCGCCACGTTTGACCGCGAACACTTCTGGTCGGCAGACCTTGCCGTGAAGGGCGAAATGTTCAGCCGCGAAGGCTGGGACCACCCGGTCGGCTCCAATCTCGTCGGCTGGACCCGGGAAGCCCTCAACAGCCGCCTCGTCTATCTCCAGCCCGGCGACGGCCCCTCGGCCTACGACAACCCGCACTACCGCCGCCTGGTCGAAAACGCGATCCGCTGGGTCACCGAATAGCGCCTCATGCCCACCCCCAACCCCTCCCGCTTGCGGGAGGGGGGAGCCAACGCTGCGTCTTGCCCTCCCGCAAGCGGGAGGGCCGCGAGACTTATCGAGCGCAGCGAGATTAGTCGCAGGGGGGTGGGCACTCGCCACCCCGCCCGACAAATCAAAGCGCCGTCATCCCCCCATCGACCACCAGCTCGGTCCCCGTGACATAGCGGCTCTCGTCCGAGGCGAGGAACAGGTTCATGTTCGCGATGTCCAGCGGCGCGCCCATGTAGCCCATCGGCACCAGCGCCAGCGTCGCGTCATAGTTCGCGGCATTGTCCTCCTGCGCCACGCCCTGGATGTTGGTCAGGATCATGCCGGGGTGCACCGAATTCACGCGGATGCCGTCCTTGGCGGTTTCCACCGCAATGGTCTTGGAAAACAGCCGCACGCCGCCCTTGGCCGCGGCATAGGCGCCGCAGGCCGGCACGCCGATCAGCCCGGCGACAGACGAGATGTTGATGATCGAACCCTTCACCCCGGTCTTGCGCATCAGGATCACCGCGCGCTTGGTGCCCTGGAACACGCTGTCGAGGTTGACCGAGTTCTGCAGCGCCCAATCGGCGCTGGTCATGTCCTCGATCGGGCGCAGCACCGCGATCCCGGCATTGTTGACGCACACGTCCAGCTTGCCGTCCTCGGCCTCGATCGCGGCGAAAACCTCGTCCCACTGCGCCTCGCTGGTCACGTCATGCAGCATCGCGCGGGCCTCGCCGCCCGCGGCACGGATGCCTTCGGCCACCTTTTCGGCGCCGGCCAGATCGCGGTCGGTCAGCCACACCTTGGCGCCTTCCTCGGCAAAGCGCTGCGCAGTTGCGCTGCCCAGGCCCGGCACCGAAGCACCACCTGTCACCAATGCGACTTTTCCGGAAAGACGGCCCATTTGAAACTCTCCCAATAAAAAACCGGAGGGACGGAAAGGAACGTCGCCTAAGCGACCCTCCCCCGCCCCCCCGGCAAGGTGGATCAGGTTATATGCGCAGGATTCAGAACTTGAAGCCTGCGGTAACGCCGTAGGTCCGTGGTTCCAGCGCCATGCCGAACGACCACAGGCCAGCCACGGTGAATGCGTGGGTCGTGGTCTTCTCGTTCAGCAGGTTGCGGGTGAACACGCGCAGGTAGGCCTTGGCGTCGTCGATGTCGAAATTGAACGTCATCGACGCATCGACCAGATCCTGCGTGGTGGTGCGCACGCGCGGATCGTTGCCGCCCACCGTGATCAGCGTCGCCTGGCCCGAACCGTTCAGCGTCGGCGTCAGCGAAGCTGCCGAAAGCTGTTCGTCATAGGGCGAGATGTGGCGCCAGCCGACATTGGTGGTGATGTCGCCAAAGCCGGTCGGTGCGACGTATTCCGCGCCCAGCGATGCGGTGAAGTCCGGCGCATAGATCAGGCGGTTGGCCGAGTAGTTGAACGGCACCAGCCCCGCACCGCAAGGGTTGGTCGCCACCGGCCCTGCCGCATAGGCGCCGCAGGTGACGAAGTTGCGGAAGTGCGAATCCATGATCGCGATCGAGCCGGTGATGCGGAAGTTCTCGGTCACGCGCAGCGTGCCGTCCGCCTCGATGCCCTTGATCAGCGCGCCGCCCGGAACGTTGCCGGTGATCGTCTGGTTGCCGGTGGGGCCACCCGGAACGGTCAGGTTCTGCTGCATGTCCTTGTAGTCAGACACGAAGCCGGCAAGGTTCAGCTCCAGCTTGCGGTCGAACGCCGAAAGCTTCACGCCCACTTCATAGGCGTCGACCGTTTCAGGCTGGAACGGCGTGCTGGCGGTGGCAGCGGTTGCCGCGCGCGGGCTGAAGCCGCCCGAACGATACCCGCGCGACCACGAGGCATAGACCATCACGTCCTGGTTCGGGCGCCAGTCGATGCCGACCTTGGGGGTGAACTTGTTGAAGCTTGCCTTGCCCTTGCCCACCAGTGCGATCTTGCTCAGGTCGATGTTGTCGGGATCGAGCAGGGTGTTGGCGGCAAAGCCGTTGCTCAGCTCCTTCTTGTCGTGGCTGTAGCGGCCACCGAACGAAAGGCGGAAGCCCTCGGCAAAGGCCCAGTTGAAGTCGCCGAACACGGCGTAGCTCTCGGTCTTGCCTTCTACGCGCTGGGCGTTGCGGTCAAACAGGGTCGGCGGGGTGCTCGGGCTGAAGCCGAACACGCGCGACCACTGCGTCAGGTCGTATTCCGACTTGAAGTAGAAGCCGCCGACGACATAGTCGAACCCGTCGAACAGCTCGCCCGCAGCGCGCAGCTCCTGGCTCCACTGTTCGTAGTGCTGGCGGCGATCGACGTAGTAGAGATCGACCGACGAACCGTCGAAGTCCTGCGTCTGCGCTTCCGTGCTCTTGCGCCAGCCGGTGATCGAGGTCAGCTTCACGCCGCCCGCGTCATAGTTCATTTCCAGCGTGGCTTCGGGCGCCTTGTAGTTGCTCGAAGCGGCATCGCCGAAGGTGGTGTAGAGATCGGTGGTGGTGTTGCGATTGCATTCGCGCGCCGGAATGAACGCGCAGAACACTTCGCTGCTGTTGGTGATGTTGCTCACCACCGGATCGAACACCTGCTCGACCTGGGCCACCGTCAGCTGCGCGTCAAAGCCCGAACCGGTCGGCTTGAACAGCAGGCTGGCGCCGTAGTTCTCGCCATTGCTCCAGCCCGCGTCGACATTGCGGGTGACGTTCTTGTAGAAGCCGTTGGTTTCGTTGTGGAAATACCACGCCTTGACGCCCCAGCTCTCCTCGTTGCCATAGTTGGCGAGCAGCTTGGTCGAGAAGGTGCCGAACTTGGCAAACGTCGCCTCGGCCTTCAGGCCGGGCTTCATCGTCGGCTTGGTGCGCTGGATGTTGATCACGCCGCCGATGGTGTTGGCGCCGAACAGCGTGCCCTGCGGCCCGCGCAGCACTTCCAGCTGGGCGATGTCGAACGCATCCTGCAGCTGGCCGGTGTTGGTGCCGATCACCACGCCGTCAACCAGCACGCCCACGGTCGGCGTCTGCGACTTCTCGATGTCGGCATAAGTCAGGCCGCGGATCGAGATGTTTGCCGCCTGCGCGCCCGAATTCTGCTGGGTGATCAGCAGGCCCGGAGCCGCGCCCTGCAGGTCGCCGATGTTCACGGCAGCCTTGCTTTCGAGGAAGGCGGTGTTGACCGCGGTGATCGCCACCGGCGTGCTCTGCAGCGTTTCCGAACGGCGGCGCGCGGTCACGATGATCGCGCCGGTATCGCCAGCGTCTGCTGCCTGTGCGCTATCGTCGGCCTGAACCGCCTGCGGCTCGTCTGCTTCGGCAGCAAGGGCCGGCAGCGAAAAGCCAAGCGCGGTGGTGGTCATGGCAACGGCAAGCATGCGCCGTGCAGCAGTGGTTCTCATGTCTATCCTCCCTCCAAGGGTAACCTCGTCCGCTCAGGGACGATGGCTCACCTTCTTCATCCACCGCTGCGCTGATCGAACCAACTGCGACTTGTTACAGGTGCATGTGCCAGTGCATCATCCATCCTTGCCGTAACGTTCGGACGAGAATCCGGGAGAGATCACCATGACCGTCAATCGCCGCTTCCTGCTGGCCCGTCGCCCCCACGGCACGCCGGTGCCAGAGGACTTTTCCCTTGTCGAACAGCCAGTTCCCTCTGCGCCCGAGGGCGGCTTCGTCGTGCGCAACTGCTATGCCTCGCTCGATCCCGCCCAGCGCGGATGGATGGACGATGCGCCCAGCTACATGCCGCCGATCCCCCTGGGTGATCCGGTTCGCGCCACCACGGTCGGCGTGGTCGCCGCCTCGAACTCGCCCGATTTCGCCGTCGGAGACTGGGTCCTGGGCATGAACGGGCTCGAGGACTACTCGGTCAACGGTGCCGGCGGCTTCACCATGAAGGTCGATGTTGCCCAGGTCGATTCGCCATCGCGGTTCCTCTCGGCGATGGGCGCGGTCGGCCTCACCGCCTATTTCGGCCTGATTGACGTGGCCAAGCCCAAGCCCGGTGAAACGCTGCTGGTTTCAGGCGCCGCAGGGGCGGTTGGCTCGGCAGTCGGCCAGATCGGCAAGATTCTCGGCTGCCGCGTGATCGGCATCGCCGGCGGCGCGGAGAAGTGCCGCCGCCTGATCGAGGACTACGGCTTCGATGTCGCCATCGACTACAAGAACAAGTCGGTCGACCAGCTCGCCGCCGAGATCCGCGCTGCCACGCCGAACGGGGCGGATGTCGTGTTCGAGAACGTCGGCGGCGACGTGTTCGATGCCGAACTGCTCAACCTCGCCAAGCATTCGCGCATCGTGCTGTGCGGCTTGATCAGCGAATACAATTCCCCCGCCAAGGTCGGCGCGCGCAACCTCTGGTCGATCCTCACCAACCAGGCCACGCTCTACGGCTACCTGATCATGGACTACGCCCCCCGCTTTGCCGAAGGCGGCGCGGTCATGGCGGAATGGATGGCGCAAGGCCGCCTGCGCATCGACGAGGACGTGCAGCACGGCCTCGAAAACGCCTACGATGCCTTCATGCGCCTGTTCAGCGGCGCCAACACCGGCAAGCTCGTGCTGAAGATCGCCGATGGTCTCTGATCGCCCCGCCTCTGGTCGCCTGCGCGGGCGTCGCGCCATCGTCACCGGCGCAGGCTCGGGCATCGGCGCGGCCACGGCGGCACGCCTGCGCGCCGACGGGGCGCAAGTCTTCACCGCCGACGTGCAGGGCGATGTCGATTTCACGGCTGACCTCACCGCCCCCGACGCCAATGCCCGGCTTGTCGAACAGGCCGTGGCGGCGATGGGCGGGCTCGATACGCTGGTCCCCTGCGCCGGGATCAGCGCGTTCCACCCCCTCGAAGGCCATGACGACGCCTATTTCCTGCGCGTGATCGAGGTGAACCTCGTCGCCGTGTTCCGCCTCGTGCGCGATGCCGTGCCGCACCTCAAGGCCGCGGGCAATGGCCGCATCGTCACCATCGGCTCCACCACGTCGAGCCACGGCGACGAGGGCCTCAGCGCCTATTCCGCCTCCAAGCACGCCGTGCTCGGCTTTACCAAGTCGGTTGCGGCGGAACTCGGGCCGTTCGGGGTGACGGTGAACTGCGTGCAGCCCGGCGCCATCGCCACGGCGATGACCGCGCCCGCCTTTGCGCAGATGCCCGAATTCCGCACCTTCTGGGAGAACAAGGCCCCCTTGCGCCGCCTCGGCCAGCCCGAGGACATCGCCGACGTCATCGCCTTCCTGTGCAGCGACGATGCCCGCTTCATGTCCGGCCATGGCGTGTGGGTCGATGGCGGCGCCATGGTCCGGCACTAAAACCCGTTCAGGCCGTTCCTTTTCCAAAGCCGGTCAAGGGCTTGGGCCAGGGGCAGGAACGCAGTTGATGAAGGTCGCGGCATTCGATGAAGGCAGCGCGCGGGCCGATCCGCCGGCGGCCATGCGCATGGATTACTGGAAGCCCTCCCCCAGGCTCGAAGGGCTGGTGAGCGGCTACCACCTTTACGCCGTCGCGCCGCCGCAAGGGCAGGTCCACAGCGATGTGTTCCAGCCGGCCTGGTTCAACTTGCGCATTCTGCTTGATCCCCAGACCCGCTGGCATGTGCGTTACGGTGGGGGCGAAGCCGTGCGCGTGCCCGATGTCGCGCTGTTCGGCCCTTCGTCCACGGCCTGCTGGTCGCAAAGCGATGCCGGCACCCTCGTCGGCGCAGGGATCACTCCGCTGGGATGGGCGCGCCTCGGCAGCTGCTCCGCTGCCAAGATCGCCAATCGCGTCGTCCCTGCGCGCGACATGCTGGGCGAAGATGTCGAAGCTCTGGCCCGGCACCTGCGCAACGCGGCGCCCGGCGCGGTCCCTGCAATCTTCGATGCCTGGCTGATCGACCGGATGGGCATGCCCCACCGCGACGAGAACACGATTGCCCGGATCTTTTCGGCCCTGCTCGATCCCAATCTACGCACGGTCGGCCAGCTCTCGCACAGTCTCGGCATTGCCTCGCGCCAGCTGGAGCGCCTTTGCCTGCGGGCGTTCGGTTTTGCGCCCAAGCTGCTGCTGCGCCGCGCCCGCTTCCTGCGCTCGCTCCATGCGCTGATCCGCGGTGGGCCGGGCCGACGCGCGCTCGCCATCGACGCCGGCTACACCGATTACTCGCACTTCATCCGCGAGGCGCACGAATTTCTGGGCATGAAGCCCACGCAGTTCCTTGAAGCCTGCGGACCGATGTTCACCCGCTCGCTCCGGTTGCGCCAGGCCGTGCTCGGCGCGCCGGCCCAGGCGCTCACCCGCCCGGCCGATTAGGCCTTCATCACCGGCATCGGCGTCTGCCCGCTTTCGTCGAGGTAATAGGCGATCCATTTGTGGAAGAACTGGTTGCCCGGCTCGTTCCGGCCAAAGGTCTGGTGCGTCATCGCCCCGGATTCCAGCCCGTTCTGCACTTTCAGGCCAAGGAAATAGTCCTCCTCCTCCACCACGTCGAAGAAGAAATCGCACATCTGGTCCAGCGCGGCGAGGCCTTCCTCCGTCTCGGGCTTCACCGGGAAGATGTAGTTCATCACCGTGGTATTCTGGTTCGCCTTCGGCCCCGGGAACAGCTGCGCCAGCTGGCCCATTTCGGGCGCGAGGAAGAAGCTCATGTTGGGGAACAGCATGCGGATGAAATCATAGCCGTTGTTCTCCTGCCACCCCCATTCCTCGCGCGGCAGCTCGGCCAGCCGGGTGATAGAATTCTGCGGGAAGCCCAGCCGGATATGCGGCCCGAAGCCCTCGTAGTGGGCGCGGTTCGAAGGGCTGCGCGTGGCCACCGTATTGGTGTGCGCGGCCTGGAAGTGATAGCCCTCCAGATAGCCGTCATAGGCCACCTTCCAGTTCGCGCCCTGCATTGCGCGCGCCTTGTGGAAGTACCACGTCTCCAGCTTCAATGCGGCAAAGTCCTCGTACATCCCGCCCATCCACTCGACCGCGTTGATCGGCAGGCCGCCCGAGTCCCTGGGTGTCAGGATCACGAAGATCAGCCCCGCCGCCTCGTCGCAAGGCAGCTCGGTCATGTTCAGCGTCGAGCGGTCGACATCGCCGAACGTGCTTGCCTCGGCAATGCCGATCAGCTTGCCTTCGTTGGAATAGGTCCAGCCGTGGTACTGGCAGGCAAAGGCCTTGCAATTGCCCTTGCCCTCCTTGGCCAGATGCATCGCGCGGTGCTTGCACACATTGAGGAACGCGCGCGCCTTGCCGTCACGCCCGCGCGTGATCAGCACCGGCAGGCCCATCACCTCCATCGCCTTGTAATCGTTCACGTTGGGCAGTTCGATGGTCAGCGCAAGCATCAGCGGCAACCGCTTGAAGATCCGCGCGATCTCCGCCTCGAAGCGCTCCTCGCTGAGATAGTCCGCCACCGGCACGCGCATCGTCCCGCTCGCCATGTCGGTGGTCTTCGTCTCGACAAAATGAAGCATCCGTTCCGCCGCGCGGGCGTACTTGTCGTAAAGTTCGGTCATCTGGGGCAGCCTTTCTTTATCCAATTCCGGCTCGGCTGAATGCCCACCCCGCTGCGACCAGGTTCGCTACGCTCTCCAGGTCTCGCGGCCCTCCCGCTTGCGGGAGGGCAGGAGCAGGTCTTTCATCTCCCCTCCCGCAGGCGGGAGGGGTCGGGGGTGGGCAAATCGCTCAAGCGTTCAGGTAAGTGTCGAGCGTCTGGTGGATGTGGCGGATGCGCACTTCCTGATAGTCGGCGAGTTCGACGGCCTGGCTCTTCGAAACCTTCAGCCCTTCGTGGCACAGCGCCATGTTCTCGCTGTCCTGATCGAGCACCGCGCCCAGCACGCCGAGTTCCGGCGCATCGGCCCAGATCTGGTCGTCACCCAGCATGTGCATCGGCACGCCCGCCGGCCGTTCTTGACCTTCCGGCACCCGCGCAATCACGCGCACTTCCATCAGGCACTTGTCCTGATCGGGCCAGGGGCGCCAGCGATAGACGATGTTCGGCATGAACCCGCCCCACGGCGCGAAGTTGGGGAACACGTTGTAGACCAGCGCATCCAGCAGCTCGCTTTCGGAAACGCCCGAATAGTCCCCGCCGAACTGCTTTTCCGAAACCTCGCGCATCTTCGCGCCCAGCGCGGCGCGGGCGCTGCGCCCTTCCGGCACCGTGATCGCATAATTGTCCTTGTCCGCATCGTAGTTATCGGCGCTGCGGCCATTGTACTTGCGGAATTCGTCGATGATGCGCTGCTGCGGCCAGTGTTCGGCCTGCGCCTGTGCCTCGATATGCGGGCTGACCACGCCGAACGGGGTGTAGTTCACGTTCACGTGGTCACCCAGCACATGATAGGCGGCATTGGCGTCGCCGGTGAACGGCATCAGCTGCGGGTGCGTGACATAGGCGTGGTAGCTTTCCATGAAAGCCTCCATCGCAATCTTCCAGTTGGCGGGGATGACCTTGGCCACCCAGGCCACCGTCACGCACTCCTCGTGTTTCCAGCGCTTGAAGAACTCGGGCAGCGGGGCGAGATATTCCTCGATCGTCGGCCCTTCGGCATTGTCACGCACGAAGATGTAGCCGCCCCACTGCGCCAGGCTCGCCTCGGGCAACTGCATCTTCGCGTCGGTCAGGTGGGCAAAGTCCCAGCGGCAGGGAATGTTGCGCAAGGACCCGTCAGGGTTCCACGAGAAGCCGTGGAACGGGCAGAGGAACTGCTCGGCACTGCCGCTGTCGGTCTTGAGCTTGCGGCCGCGATGCAGGCAGACGTTGTGAAACGCCTTCACGCTGCCATCGTCCTGCCGCACGATCAGGTAGGAACGCCCGGCATTGTCATAGGTCACATAGTCGCCGGGCTCGGGCAGGTCCTCCTCGCGCGCGGCAAACTGCCACACCGCCGGCCACATCTTCTCGCACTCGGCGCGGAAGAATTCCGGGCTGTGGTAACGCGCAGCATCGATCGGCGCAGAGCCGAGATATTGCGAACGGTCCTCGGCCATGAAGGCAGGCGGCTGCACTTCGTCGGCAGCCAGAATATCTTCCCAGCTGGTGCCGGGGCATCGTGCGCGGTCGAAGGCGCCGGGATCGCGGTCGGCCATCGTGTTCCTCTCTCCTCTTTGGGTGAGAGAACGATGTCACGACAGCGGCCCGGCGGGTTTGACCAAGGTCAAGAAAAAGCGCCCCGAACCCCTGCGCTTTTGGCTAGTTCGCGCATGTTTCCCCGGGGAAACGAAGCTAAACATGCAGACTTGCCGGTTTTCAGTCCGGCACAATCACGCCCACGCCTTCGCGCCACACCGGGCGAATCTGCGGGTCGTCGTAGATCTCCATGATCTCGAACACGTTGCCGAAGAAATCACGGCAATAGGTCGCGGCATAACCGCTCTTGCGCCCCTGCTCGTCCACGGTCACGCCCGCCATCGAGGGCGGCGCATGGACGCGGATGCCGGCGTCGAGCAGGCGCTGGTAGCACGCCTGGATATCCTCCACCTGCACCGCGAAGTGCGTGTAACCATGGTGGTTAACCCCGCGATCCGGGTCCTGCCGCTCGGGCGGAGGCGCTGTGTACTCGAACACCTCGATATGGGCATTGCCCAGCCGGCACATGAACTGCCGCGCCGCGCTGCCCTTCAGCCCGATCACCTCGTCGATGAAGGGATTGTCCCGCCATTCCAGTGGCGGACCCACCTCGACAGCGCCCAGCAGGCCGAGGTAGAATTCACGCGCCTTGTCGAGATCGGGGACCGAGACCCCGATATGCTGGATCCCCTTGGCCCCGATGCTCATGGCAGGTTCCTCAGAATTGAACGCGCTTGGTAAAGCCGCCATCGACAACCAGATTGGTTCCGGTCGTATAGGACGATGCCGGGCTGGCAAGGAACACCACCGCCTTGGCCACTTCTTCCGGCCCGCCGAAACGGCCCAGCGCGAAGCCGGCTTCGACCGACTTGTACAGCTCGGGTGCGGCACCTTCGATCACGTCCCAGCTGCCGCCGGTGAACTTGATCGGGCCGGGCGAGACGGTGTTGACGCGAATGCCCTTGGGGCCGAGAGCCTGCGAAAGCTGCCCCGCATAGACGATCAGCGCGCCCTTCAGCGCATTGTAGCCCTGCGGCACGATGAAGGTTTCGAGCCCTGCGGTCGACGACAGGATCACCACCGAAGGCGCAGACGACTTTTCAAGATAAGGCTCCAGCACTTCCACGCCGATCACCGAACCCATGATGTCGTGATCCAAGCCCTTCTGCCAATCGCCGGTCTGGCCCGAACCCGAAGTCGAGATCATCGGGATGAAGATGTCGCAACCGCCCAGCTTTTCAGCGGCATCGGTCAGCCAGGCGCGATAGGCATCGTGACCCTGATCCATGTCGAAGGCCGAACCGAAGACCTTGCCACCATGCTTGCCAAGGCTTTCCGCCGCTTCGGCAACCTGTTCGGGATTGCGCGAGCAGAACGCGATGTCCGCACCTTCGGCGGCGAGCAGTTCCGCAGTCGCCCGCCCGATGCCGCGGCTGCCGCCGGTCAGGATCACCTTCTTGCCCTTGAGTCCGAGATCCATGTTGTCGCTCCTCTATCCCGCAGAATCCGTTGCAGCGTTCTTGAAGGCCGCGGCAATGCCAAGCCACTCCCCTTTTGAACAGGAAATGCCGCGCGCCTTGCGGTGGTAGCCAGTCGCCAAAGCAATTGGGAGCAGTGGAATGAAGCGTCTCGAAGGCAAGACCGCCGTGGTGCTGGGCGCCAGCAGCGAAGGCAACATGGGGCAGGTCATCGCCCGGCGCCTGCTTGACGAAGGCGCGCATGTGCTGGTTTCGGGCCGCAAGGAGGCCGTGCTGGCTGACTTCGCCGCGCAGACCGGCTGCGCATGGGCGCCGTGCGACATCACCGACGAGGCCAGCGTCAACGCCCTTGCCGATACGGCTTCGGAAAAGCTCGGCGGCATCGACATCGCAATCAATTCCACCGGCTGGGGCCTGCTCAAGCCCTTCCTTGAAGTCACCCGCGCCGAACTTGACGCGATGAGCGCGCTGCAGCTGGTTGGCCCGCACCAGTTCTTCCAGGCGATGATCCGCAAGATGGCCCGTTCCATGGGCGGGCGCGGCGGCTCGCTGATGACGATCAGCTCGGCCACGGCCACGATCATGCTCAACGATCACGCCATCTACATGGGCACCAAGGCCGGCACCGATCATATCGTGCGCTGCATCGCCCACGAATTCGGGGCGGAAGGCATCCGCGCCAACTCGATCTCGCCGGGCCTCACCGATACGCCGATGAATGCCGAGGCAAAACAGGTCCCCGGCCTGTTCGAAAGCTTCCGCAATGCCTATCCACTCGGCCGCTGGGGCACCTCGGAAGACGTCGCCGCCGCCGCCGTGTTCCTCGCCAGCGACGAATGCTTCATGACCGGGGAAAACCTGCAGGTAAACGGCGGCCTGACCTTGCGCCGCAACCCCACGCGCGAGGAAATCAACGCCGCAGTCGCCAAGGCCATGGGCGAAGGTTGAGCATTCTCGCCCGTTCTTGAGATGTTTCGCTTGGCCGTTGCACGATTGAAGGAAATCGGTTAACCCATCGCCCAAACAGCTTCAAACAGGCGGGCGATGTCTGATCAGAATTCAATAGTCAGCCAGATCGGCGATCTTGCCTCAGCGGGCGAGAAGATGATCGAGCGCCTGCGCCGCAAGGCTTTCCTGCCAGACAGCCGCAAGGGACTCAACGTCCGTGTCGGCATTGCCGAGGCCGCGCAGCTGCTCGGCTGCTCGACGAATCGCATCCGCATGGCCGAGGATGACGGCCGCCTGCCCCCGCCGCCTTCGGGCGAAAACGGGCGGCGGCTGGGCTATTCGATGGAAGAGCTGATGCACATGCGCGAAGTGCTCGGCGCCTCCCCTGCCCGCGCCCCGCTCGATGTGCCGGCGATCATCGCGGTGCAGAACTTCAAGGGCGGTGTCGGCAAGTCGACCGTCACCACCCACCTCGCCCACTATTTCGCGGTGCAGGGCTATCGCGTGCTGGTGGTGGACTGCGACAGCCAGGCCACGACGACGACGCTGTTCGGCTTCAACCCGCACTTCAACATCACCCGCGACGAAACGCTTTATCCTTATCTTTCAATCGACCCGACGCAGACCGATCTGCTCTATGCAGTCAAGCGCACGCCTTGGCCCAATGTCGACCTGATCCCCTCGAACCTCGAACTGTTCGACGTGGAGTACGAGCTTGCCGCCTCCGGTTCCGATGGCCAGTCGGTCCTCGCCGCGCGCTTCCGCAAGTTGAAGGCCGGGCTGATGGACATGGCCCGCGATTATGACGTGGTGATCCTCGATCCGCCCCCTGCGCTGGGCACGATCTCGCTGGCGGTGATGCAGGCGGCCAATGCGCTGCTGGTGCCGCTGGCCGCGACCACGCCCGATTTCTGCTCGACCGTGCAGTTCCTCTCGATGATGGACCAGGTCATCGCCCAGCTGATCGAGGCGGGAATCGCCGTGGACTACAGCTTCGTCCGCCTGATCTGTTCCAAGTTCGATGGCGGCGATCCTTCCCACGAAATGGTCCGCACCATCATGGAGCAGACCTTCGGCCCCGCCCTGCTGCCCGTGCCCATCCTCGAAAGCGCCGAGATCAGCCACGCGGCGCTGCGCATGATGACGGTCTATGAGCTGGAAAAGCCGATCGGCACGCCGCGCACCCACAAGCGCTGCCGCGCCAATCTCGATGAAGCGATGGGCCAGATCGAACAGCTCGTCCGCGCCGGCTGGGGCCGCGTCGCTCCGGCCCGAGAGGAGGACGTGATCCATGCCTGACCGTCTTGGACCCAAGTTGGAAACACCTTTCCTACAAGCTGTCGTTCACTTTATGTTCCGCGCCTTTCGCAACGAGGTGACTTATGGCGCGTAAGCAGTCGGACTATCTCGCAAGCCTACTGGCTGACGAGGAAGTGCTTGAAACAAAATCGGAAACTGCCGAAACTGTGGCTTCAGAGGTAGTGGCCGAATCGGCAGCCCCCTCCCCTGCCCCGGCTCGAAATGAACGTCTGCGCGGCACCACCTTGCTCGGCCGCGAAAGCGCGCTGGCGCGTGTGGCGAGCGGCGAAGTCCGCCAGGTCACGCAACTCCTGCTCGATCCGGCGCGGGTGCGGGTGTGGAAGGGCAATGCCCGCTCCTACGAACACCTCTCGGTCGATTCCTGCCGCGAGCTGATCGATTCGATCATTGCCGAGGGCGGCCAGAAGGTCCCTGCCGTGGTCCGCCGCATCGATGGCGATCCGGACCATGACTACGAAGTCATCGCCGGCACCCGGCGGCACTGGTCGATCTCGTGGCTGCGTTCGCACTCGTATCCCGAGATGCAGTTCGTGGCGCAAGTCGCCCAGCTTGATGACGAAGCCGCCTTCCGCCTTGCCGACCTGGAAAACCGCGCCCGCAAGGACGTTTCGGACCTCGAACGCGCACGCAACTATGCGCAGGCGCTTTACGATCATTACGGCGCGCACCTGACGCGCATGGCCGATCGGCTCAACCTGTCAAAGGGTTGGCTGTCGAAGATGCTCAAGGTCGCCTCGCTGCCTGACGCCGTGGTCGCCGCCTTTGCCAGCCCGGCCGATGTGCAGCTGAAGCCCGCGTACCCCCTTGCCCAGCTGCTCGACAATCGCGAGCTGGCGCCGGCGATCCTGCGCGAGGCCAAGGTCCTTGCCCGCCTGCAGGAAGAGCGGCGCAAGGCTGGCGATCCGGCGATTGCCGCCAATGATGTCGTCGCCCGCCTGATGGCCGCAGGCACCGTCAAGGCCGATGGCCCCCCGCGCGAGATCGTGCTCGAAGGCCGGGGCGGCAGGCCCGCCATCACGGTACGTTCGATCAACCGCCAGGGCGTGACCCTGCGCTTCCACGCCGGATCGGGCATGCACCTCGACGCCCTCCTCGAACTGGCGCGCGACGCGCTCGAACAGCTCGAGGACGAGGGGCGGAGCATCCTGCTCTGATGGAAAACGGGGGGAGGACAGCGGCGTCAGGAAAGTGTTTCCCCGGGGAAACACTTTTCGCACACGCGCCTTCCCTCTCGATCCGGACCAATGTTTCCCCGGGGAAACGAGGCGGAGCCGAGTTCAGCGCAGCTGAACATTTTTTGCAGAGGGTCCTTCGTCAGCCGCAGGCTGCGCGGAATTCAAGGTGGTGGCTGCGGGAACGGGCTGTTCCCACACCCTCACCACCCCCCCTCACCGCTCATCCTGAACTGGTTGAAGGATGCCCGACGCGACCTTGCGTTCACGGTGTTTCCCCGGGGAAACATCTCAAGCACGCACCGATAGATCCCACACACCAAAAATGTTTCCCCGGGGAAACACCCGCGAAAGCCCCCTCCCCTTGAACCGCGCCAAGCCCACCCGGGCCACACCTTCGGGCGACCAGTTCGACCTGTTCCTGCCCTATGTGGCGGACATGCCGATGCGTGATCAGCGCGAGATGATGGAGCGGCCGTTCTTCAGCCTTGCCAAATCGAAGCGCGTCAAGCCGATCGACTACACCTCCCCCGATGGCAAGCTATGGGTCCACGTCTCGGCCAGCCCCGACTATGGCATGGCGACGATCTGGGACGCCGACATCCTGATCTATTGCGCCAGCGTTCTGGCCGACATGGCGCGGCGCGGCGTGAACGATGTGCCGCGCAAGTTGAACCTGATGCCCTATGATCTGCTCCGCGCCATCGGCAGGCCGACGACCGGGCGCGCCTACGAACTGCTGGGGCAAGCGCTTGACCGTCTGGTGGCGACCACGATCAAGACCAATATCCGTGCCGAAAACAGACGCGAGGCGACCTTCTCCTGGCTCGATGGCTGGACGCAGCTGGTCGATGAAAAGACCGAACGCTCGCGCGGCATGACGATCGAGCTGTCCAACTGGTTCTGGGAAGGCGTGATGATGAAGGGCGGCGTGCTGTCCATCGACCGCGCCTATTTCGACATCACCGGCGGGCGCGAGCGCTGGCTCTACAAGGTGGCGCGCAAGCACGCGGGCGGGGCAGGGGAGGAGGGCTTTGCCATCTCCATGCCGACCCTGTTCGAGAAGTCCGGCGCCGAGGGCGAATACCGCCGCTTCAAGTTCGAGATCCTCAAGCTGGCCGAGAAGGACGCGCTGCCGGGCTATGGCCTCAGCGTCGAGACCGCCAAGGGCGGCGAGCCGATGCTGCGCATGCGCCGGATCGATGGCAAGGACGGCGCGGGCGAGGTGGGGCAGGGGACTGGCGGCGTGGTACGACAGCCCGAGGCAGAGCGCGCTTCGGCACCGTCCACCAGCAGCAAGTCCGCAGAACCCGCACCTGTCGGCGGTAGCTCGCCCTCGGGTGTTTCCCCGGGGAAACATTCTTCTCCGACCGAAACCTTCGATGCCTCGTCCCTGATCCGCAAGGCCGTGAAGGGCCTGAGCGACAACGCCAATCGCGGGTTCATGACGGACGAGACCATCGCCCACTTGCGCGAGACCTGCCCGGGCTGGGACCTTCACGCGCTCCACGCCGAGTTCGAAGGCTGGGTCAATGCCGACGCCGCGCGGCTTCCGGCCAACTGGCAGAAGGCCTTCATCGGCTTCGTCAAGCGCCACCACGAGAAGCACGGCCACACCCTGCGCCGCTGATGGCCCGCCTGTGACCACGCCGGTCACCGCGCATGCCGTTCCGAAAATGTCGTGTTCGTCAGGTGCGTCCGTTCCCGAAGTGTCGGGCATGGTAGCAGGGTGTTTCTCGCGGATTTTGCGCAAGGTCGCTTATCCACTGAATTTGAACCTCCTTGTTGGAGTTCTGTTGGAAAGTGATTCAATCCCACCACCCCACCGCACCCCTGATCCGGTCCATCGATCCATCGGGAACGCGTCTGTCCGGACTTTCGACCTATCGGGAACGCCCTTTCGATCCATCAGGAACGCAGCGCCGATCCATCGGGAACAGTTCGCCGACACTCCGGGAACGCGGGAGAGGGCGCGAATCGCGGCGAAATGGCGAGTCGGGGCAGGGCGCGGGGCGCTTAACCTGTCTAACCCTATCTAAAAGCCTCTAACCCTTGGGGAAGCTTCGCTTTGTTTGGAAGATAGAGGGATGGGGTCCTGAGGCGCTGGCCTTAGTAGAGATCGGCAGCGAAGGGGGCGGCGGCGATCGGGGTGCAGGCGTAGGGCTCGAACATCCCGTTGGAGCGAGCGAGGCCGCCGCTTTCGAGCTGACGCAACAGCTTGCCCGCGCCGGCCTTGGTCATGCCGAGGGCCCGGCCGAGCTGGGCCGGAGTCAGCTCGCCCAGACTGACGAGCAATGCCCAGGCACTACCGAGCCGGGAATGCGAGCGCAGCTGCGGGAACAGGCCCGCAAAACGGCGCGTGGCCTGCCAGATGCGGTCAAGATCGCGGGCGGCCTCGAGCATGGCCTTGAGCAGGCCGTCGCTGGCGGCATCGCGCCGCTTGGCCGCGGAGAGATCGGCCCGGAACAGGCGGCGGCGGGCCAGGGCAGGCAGGGGAATTGACGGAGCGCAGAGCGCGAGGGCTTCGGGACGGGTCAGGGCGAGGAGGTTGATCGCCCAGCACGGGCTGAGCGCGGTGGCGCCGAGCGCGTCTTCGCCCGCGTCCAGCGAGTAGCGGTGGTGCTCGATCAACGCGAGGAGACGCTCCAGTGGGTCTGTGGGGAGGCGATCGCTTGCGAGTGTGGCGATGACCGCTTCGAGCTGAGGGAGGCTCTGTGCCTCGATCGTGGCGGCCTGGCGGGCCTCTGCAGCCAAGGGGGCGACGGCGATGCGCCGGACGGTGCGCACGGCCTCTGCCAGCGGCGAGGCGGGAGAGGGGAGGGTGCGCGCGACAAGGCCGAGGAAAGCATCGCGCTCTGCCGCACATTCCGCGCCGACGAGCCGGGCGCCAAGCGTGATGCCGCGATCTTCGCGATAGGCTGCCCAGGCTTGCGAGAGCTGCCGAAGCGCCAGCGATTGCTGCATTTCCGGGGTGTAAAGCCCTGCCGGGCCGAGGTGCGTGCGGACCAGCGCGTCAAGCTGTCCGCGGCGGAAGGCGAGGGTGAGGCGGGAGGGATCGTATGCCACGGCAGGGGCAAGGGTTAGCGCGGCAGATCGCACGCGTCAACGAAAGGGATACCAAACCTGGACTTTGGTATCCTATCATGATGACCGCATTTGCCGGCAAATCAGGGCCTGACGCGCCACCCGTTGCGCTGCGCCGCCAGCTCCTCTTCGGCGCTCAACGCGGGGCCGTTCGCCATGGCCTGCGCGGCGGCGAGGACCTCGCCCGCGCTGCTGGCCTGACGGTACTGCCCGGAGGGCGCGCCGGAGTCGGTGCCGGAGCCGCTGGCGGAGCCCGTGACTGGGCTGCGGTTGCGCAATTGCCAGCCTTGCGCATCGCGGCAGGCGATGGCGGCGCCGGCGGCGCGTTCGAAGGCCCGGCAATAGGCGCCGCCTGCATCGCGGAAGCTGAGCAGGACGCGCACCGGGGCATCGGCACTCTGGCGGCCGACGAGCTGGCTATCGAGCGCGCTGGCGAGCTGGGCGTCGGCATAGCCTGCCCGGTCTGCATCGCCAGGCGGACGCAGGGTGAGGGCAAGGACCAGCGAGGCGGCGAGGGCGGGGCCGGCGAGCCATGCCCAGCGCGGCGGGCCCTTGCGGCGGGCGCGGGCCTCGGCAAGGTTGACGACGGTGTCCTGCGGGGCCTTCAGCAGCGCGGCGAGGTGATCTGGCACCGGTTCTGCGGCAATGGGCGCGAAATGGGCGCCAAGGCGCTGGGCGAGAGCGCGGTGCGCGGAAACTTGCCGTTCCAGCGCCGGGTCAGCGGCGATGGCTGCGGCCACGCGGGCGTGATCGGCTCCTTCAAGCTGGCCATCGGCAAAGGCGGCGATTTCTTCGGGGGTGGGGTTCATGCCGCTTCTCCCAGCAGGGCCATCAGGGCATCGCGCCCGCGCACCAGGCGCGAATTGAGCGTGCCGACCGGGCAGCCGACGATTTCCGCCGCTTCCTTGTAGGACCAGCCTTCGACCATCACCAGCAGCACCGCCTCGCGCTGTTCATCGGGCAGGCGGGCAAGCGCGCGATCCATGTCGCCCAGTTCAACGCGGGCTTCCTGCCCGCCCGAGGCGCCGACGCCAAGGCCCGCGTCCTCGACGACGAAGGTTTCGCTGCGGCGCGTGCGGGCGCGGATTTCGTCGATCCAGATATTGCGCATCATCCTGTACATCCAGCTGTCGAGCCGCGTGCCCTGCTGCCACCTGCTGCGCGAGCGCAGGGCGCGTTCGATGGTCATCTGGCAAAGATCGTCGGCCTCGCCCGTATCGCGCGACAGCCCGGCGGCAAAGCGCCGCAGACGCGGAAGCAGTGCAAGGATGCCATCGGCGAAGGGATCGGCCAGTGTCGTTACCTTTCTGATGGATAGAACGGGTGGCGTCGTTCGTTTAATCCGTGTGACAGCGATAATATGGCAATAATTCCATGAACATGAAACGCCTGACCCTTTCCCTGATCGCACTGGGTGCCGTGGCGACGCCGCTGGGCGCGCAATTGGCGCTTCCCGACATGGGGCAGGGGGCGGCGGGGCGCACGCTGGGCGGAATTGGCGGCTCGCTGGGCGATATGGTTGGCGATCTGGGGGGCCAGACAGTCGGCCAGACCGTGGGCAGCGTCACCCGGACTGTGCGGGGCTTGGCCGAGGCTCGGCTGGACCGGCTCGACAGGCTGGCGCGCGCCAACCGCAAGCTGATCGAGAAGGACGCGGCGGGCGATCTGGCCCGGCGGGGGGAACTGCTGCTGCTGGACGGCGGTGCAGATGCCATTGCCACGGCACAACGCGCAGGCTTTGTCGTGCTTTCGCGCGAGCGGCTGGACGATCTTGGGGTTGAAGTGGTGCGGCTGGCGGTGCCTTCGGGCATGGGGCTGGCACGCGCGCAGGGCGTGCTGGCGCAGGCGCTGCCGGGGGCGACGATATCCGCCGATACGCTGCACTTTCCGGGCGGCACTGCGTCGGGCAGGGCAGGGGACGCGGCGGGGGGCGTAACAAGGGCCATGCCGCCGATTGCCACGCCTGTTGGCGTGATCGACGGGGGCGCGACGCCGGTGCTGAAGCCTGCCGAAATGCGCGGCTTTGCGCGTGGTGCGCCCAAGGCCAGCGATCATGGCAGCGCGGTGACCTCGCTGCTGCAGTTCGCCGGGGTGCAGCGCGTGCTGGTGGCCGATGTCTATGGCAGCGATCCTGCGGGCGGCAACGCGCTGGCCGTGGCCCGGGCGCTCGACTGGCTGGTCGGCAAGGGGGTGAAGGTGGTCTCCGTCAGCCTCGTCGGGCCTGCCAACCCGCTGCTGGCGCGGGCGGTGGCGGCAGCGCAGGGCAGGGGCGCGGTGATCGTGGCCGCGGTGGGCAACGATGGCCCGGCTGCGCCGCCTGCGTATCCTGCGTCCTACCCCGGCGTGATCGCCGTGACCGCGGTGGACGGGCGCAACCGCGCGCTGATCGAGGCGGGGCGGGCGCTGCACCTCGACTATGCCGCGCCGGGGGCCGACATCGCGGCGACCAATGCGGCGGGCCGGCGGGTGAAAGTGCGCGGCACATCGTTTGCAACGCCGCTGGTGGCATCGCGCGTGGCGCTGAAATGGGGCGCAGGCATGGGGCCGAAGCTCGATGCCGAGGCGATCGATCTGGGCGCGCGCGGGCCGGATGGCACTTATGGGCGCGGGCTGCTGTGCACGATATGCCGGCCTGCGCGGTAGGGTGACGAGGGACGGGCGCTGAATGCCCACCCCCAAACCCTCCCGCCTGCGGGAGGGGAGCGAGACTTGGCGAGCCGAAGGCGAGATCAGTCGCAGCGGGGTGGGCGGTTGGCGCTGGCGTTCGCAATCCGGGTGATTTCCGAAAAAATGCGGGGGGCGTGAATTAAAGCGGCGAGCCCATCCGTTTTCCTCGTGAAGGGCCGTGCGAGAGGCGGCCCTGCAGAGATTGAGGAAAGGAAATCACGATGCGCAAGTTCCTGATCGCTTCGACCGCCATGCTGATCGCGCTGGCTCCTGCCGCACAGGCCCAGATCCTTGGGGGCGGGGGCATCGGCGGTGGATTGGGTGGATCGCTGGGCGGCACGCTTGGCGGCTCGATCGGTGGTGGTTCAATCGGCGGCAGCACCATTGGCCGGACCATGGACAGCGTCGACAGCACGACGCGCAGCACTGTCCGCAGCACCACGCGCGGATCGGCCGATGCCACGGGCCGGGCTTCGGCCAGCAAGTCGGTCGACCGCAAGAGCGGCAAGGTTGGCGCGCAGGGCAGCGCCGACGGTTCGCTGACCGGCAGCCTTGGCCAGACGCTTGGCAGCCCGGCCGGAATGACCGGCACCCGCGCTTCCGGCTCGGCAACGGGCGGGGCTTCGGGCGGGGCGAATGCGCAACTGATCGGCACCGATGCCGTGCGTTCGACCGCTGGCGACGTGGCGGGGGCGGCCCGCAGCACGGCGCGCGGGGCGGTTGACGGCACCCGCAGCACGGCCGGAGCGCTGGCGACGACGGGGCGCAGCGCCGCGGGCTCTGCCGCCGGCATGGCGAGCGGTTCGGCAAGTGGCGCGGCCAATGGTGCGCTTTCGGGCGGTGCGGGATCGCTGGCGCTGGCCGGCAGCGCGGCCTCTTCGGCGCAAGGCGCGTTCTCGCTCAGCAAGGGCATGAGCGTGCTTGGCCCCGATGGCGAAAAGATCGGCAAGATCCGCGAGGTGATCGCCGACAGCCGCGGGCGGGTGCAGTCGCTGCTGGTCAAGGTCGATGGCGAAAAGGCGATGCTGCCCGCCGCCAACTTCAGCGGCAGCGGGAACGCCGTCGTCTCGGCCATGGGCGAGGGCCAGATCAAGCGCGTGGCCCAGCAGCAGGACGCCGCCGCGGAGGATTGATGTAAAGGCAGGCAAAACACGCTGAAGGCGCGGTCCCGGGGAAGGACCGCGCCTTTTTTGCGTGGGGGGCGTGGCCGGATCGGTGCAAGCTGCGTTTGCTCTGGCCGGAAGGGCATGGCATCGTGGCAATCCGATGGTGGTGAGGGGGACGGCGCTTGTTGGCAATGATTTCAAGGGTTTGGCGCAAGTCAGGCGAGTGCGGCGGGCGGGTTTTCCTGCCCTTGCTGGCGGTGCTTGCTGCGGGAGTTACGTCTCCCGCGCAGGCCAGCACTTTTACCGAGGAAGAAGTTGTCTGTCCGGTCGGCGGCGAAAAGTTCACGCGAATGGCGCTGATGTCTATCTCGACCTGGGGTGCGCTGCCGGATGGAATGCCTTTGGGTTCGGGCCGGTTTCCGGTGGAATTGCCGCAGTGCCCATCGAACGGGCTGGTGATGTACCGCGACTTCACGCCTGAGGAAGTGGCGCGGCTTGCGCCGTTCATCGCGAGCGAGGGTTACAAGGCGCTGCGCAGCGCAGGCGAGACGCCGCGCTATCTGGCCTATCGCACCGCGCAGTTTCTGGGCGACAAGGATCTGCACTGGTGGTTGCTGGAAGCAAGCTGGGAGGCGAAGAACGACGATCCGGCAGGCGAACGGGCGCGGCGCTATAACGCGGAATTCGTCGAGGCGGCGCGGCTGGTGAAGCCGGATGCGGGGAACCTCGAAGCCATTGCCGCGCGATTCCGGCTTGCGAACGGTTTGCGCGAACTCGGCAGCTTTGATGAGGCCGAGGCGGTTCGGGCAAGCATCGTCATTTCGCCCAAGGCTGGCGGAAAGGGCACGGAGGCTCGGGAAAACCGGACTGCGTGGGCCGGGATGATTGCCGATCTGGCAGGACCGATCGCGCGAAAGGAGACGAGCCGCATCCCCATCGACATGCTGGGTGTGCGCGAGGCGGCGGGGTTCTGCCTGCGCAAGGAGATCGCCGCGAAGTTCGAGGAACCGTCGCCGCCACCTCTGACGGCGTTCGAGCAGGAGTATTGCGCGGGGCCGAAGCTCAGCGAGCCGATCAAGGAGCGGCGCAAGTGGCTGCTTGAGGAGGAGTAGCGGCGAGGGCGCGGTTGCGGATTTGCCCCTCCGTCAGCGCTTCGCGCTGCCACCTCCCCATTTGCACTTCGTGAAAATGGGGAGGATCGATTGTGTTCTGGCCCATTTGCACTTTGTGAAAATGGGGAGGATTGTGTCGTCTTGATCCTCCCTGTTTTTGCGTGAGCACAAACGGGGAGGTGGCATTTGCTTCAGCAAATGACGGAGGGGTCCCTCAGCCCGCATCCTCCAAAATCAGTTCCGCCGCGCGTTCCGCTACCGCCATCGCCGGGCCGTTCGTGTTGCCGGAAATCGGGGTGGGCATGATCGAGCAGTCGACGACGCGCAGGGAGCCGACGCCGTGGACGCGGGCGCGGGCGTCGGTGACGGAGGTGGCCTCATTGGTGCCCATGGCGCATGTGCCGGTGCCGTGGAGGCCGACTTCTACCATTTTCGCCAGTTCGGCGAGGATCGCGGCCTCGTCCTGCACGTCGGGGCCGGGCATGCGCTCCTTGCCGATGTAGGGCTTGAGCGGTTCCGATGCGGCGATGGCGCGGAACAGGCGGAAGAGTTCGAGGCTCTTGGCCTTGTCCGACGGATCGGACCAGATCGCCGCGTCGGCGACCGGGGCATCGCGGAAGTTCGGCGAGGTGAGGCGGATCGAGCCGCGGCTCTTGGGGCGCAGGTGGTAGCCCGAGAAGGTGAGGCCGGGATTGGGCGTGAGGGGGCTGCCGGGGCGGGCGGCCATCTCGTTCACGGTGCGCATGGCGAAAGGCGCGGCGCCGACCTGAAGATCGGGCCAGTCCTCGGGCGTGCCTTCGCTGGCGACCAGGCCGGTGATCGGCATGCCGACGCGGGCGAGGTGGCCGGTGCCGGTGAGGAAATACTGGAGGGCATTGCGATAGAGCCGCCAACCGAAGAATTCGCGGTTGGTGCCGGGGTGGTTCGTCAGGTCGAACGAGACGCCGAACTTGGTGTGATCGGACAGGTTCTGGCCGACGCGGGCCAGGTCCTTGATCACCGGGATGCCCAGGGCCTGCAGCGTGGCGCCGGGGCCGACGCCCGACAGCTGGAGCAGCTGCGGCGAGCCATAGACGCCGGCGGAAAGGATTACTTCCTTCGCGGCGGTGTGGGTGCGCTCTTCCCCATGGGCTTCGGTGACGACGCCGGTGGCGCGGCCGCCCTCGATGGTGACGCGCTTTACCGCCGTGTGCTGGGCAATCGTCAGGTTGTGGCGGCCGAGGATCGGCATGACGAAAGCCTTGTACGAGCTTTCGCGCACGCCCTTGCGATCGACGGTGTACTGGCTGCGGCCGACGCCCTGCTTGCCGGGCGTGGTGATATCGTCAAGCCAGGGCATGCCCTGCGTGCCGAAGCCGGCGACCAGCGCATCGAGCACCGGGGACTGGTAGGTCGAGGCAGTGACCTGCAGTTCACCACCCTGGCCTCGGCCGGGATGCGCGCCGGGATCGCGATAGTCCTCGAACTTCCTGTAGCAGCGGGCGATTTCATCCCAGCCCCAGCCCGACAGGCCGTGGTCGGTCCAGCTGTCGAAGTCCTTGGGCATGCCGGTGAGATACCAGGTGCCGTTGATGGCCGAGGAGCCACCCATGCCGCGCCCGTAAGTGTGGATGCCGCCGCGCATGCCGGGGCGCGGTTCGGTCTGATAGACGCGGAAATAATCGGGGTTGCCCATCATCTTGATGAAGCCGCCGGCCATCTTGATGAAGGGGTGCTGGTTGTCGCCGCCGTCCTCGATCAGCAGGACGCGGTTCTGCGGATCGGCGCTGAGGCGGTTGGCCAGAACGCAGCCTGCCGAGCCCGCGCCCACGATGATGTAATCGAATTCCGCCATGACCCTCTGGCACCTGTCCCTGAATTAGAATAGAACTGAAGTTCTCTTTTTATCTGCACAGGCCTTGACCCGCTGTCAAGCGACGATTAGAAGAACCATTCTAATTATCGGGAGAGCAATCGTGCTGCCAGTCGAACGGGTGATCGGAGAAGAAGGACTTGCCGCTACGGCAGGCGGGTTGAAGCTGGCGATGCGCCTGCCTTGGTATCGCTCGCTGCCGTTTTCGGTGGTGGAAGTGGGGCCGCTGTCGGTCGATGGCGAAGCTGTGGACCTGACCGACGCGCTGATCGAGTACAATGGCCAGCAGTGGCCGCTGGCGGAGAACGGCGAGAAGGTGGACACCTTCTGGTTCATCCGCGATTCGGCGTTTCTGGTGCTGCCTTCATTGAGCGCCGAGGTGGGTGAGACGCGCGAGGTTTCGCTGAACCTGTTCATCAGCCCGCCCTACATTCCGGGGATGCGGCGCACCAATCCGCAGACCTCCACGCTCACTGTCGAAGCTGCCTGAGAGAGGACCGGCATTATGACCACGACCGCAACCGGCCCCCAGACCGGCGTTACGCTCTATTCCTTCACCAACGAGTACCTGACCCGCCAGTTCGAACTCGATACGCTGCTGGCCGAAGTGGCCAAGCGCAACCTGGGTCCGAACATCGAGATCATCGGCTTTCAGAACTTCCGTGAATTTCCTGACGTTTCGGACAAGTTCGCGGAGGAGTTCAAGCATATGATCGCCGACACGGGGCTGAACCCGGTGTCCTGCGCGATCAATTCCGACCGCTTCCTCAAGCCCGGCGCGCAGCCGATCGAGGATGCCGCGCTGGTGGAATACCACAAGCGCCAGCTGCGTTCGGCCAAGAAGATGGGCTTCAGCCTGGTGCGCTATCAGTTCGCGCTGCCGGTGCACCTGCTGCCGGAAATCGCGCCCTATGCCGAAGAGCTGGACATCCGCATGGGCGTGGAAGTTCACGCGCCGATGTGGGCCGGGCACCCCGCCGTGCAGGCCTATGGCGAGATGTACGACAAGCTGAACACGCCGTACCTGGGCTGGATTCCCGACTTCGGCGGCACGGCAAGCCGCATCCCGGAATCGATGCTCGATGCCGCGCGCGCCAAGGGCGCCAAGGAAGACCTGCTCGACAAGCTGAAGGAAGTCTGGCTCGAGGACGGCATGAGCCACGAGAAGGCCGGCCGCCTGCGTGAATGGGCGCTGCCCAAGGGGCATGGCCCGCTCGAAGTTCAGGCGGCGTGCCTGGCGTTCTTCATCCTTTCGAACCACGATCCCAAGAGCTGGGCGGCGCTGGTTGACCGCACCATCCACATCCACGGCAAGTTCTATGGCGTGAGCGAGGATCTGGTCGAGGAAGCGATCGATTACGACACGATCCTGCCGCTGTTCAAGGATGGCGGGTTCACCGGCACGATGGTCTCCGAATGGGAAGGCCATGCCTATGACATGCGCGATGCCTTCGAACAGGTCCGCCGCCACCAGGCGATGGCCCGCCGCATCTGGGGGAACTGAGTCATGGCTTTCGAACTCTCGGTAAACCTTGAATACGGCTTCACCGAAGCGGGTGAGAAGATCGAGGACCGCATTGCCGCAGCAGCGGCGGCGGGCTTCCGCAAGGTGGAACTGTTCCTGCTCAAGGGCCGCGATCTCGATGCGATCAAGGCAGCGCTGGATGCGCATGGCGTTGAGCTGATCAGCACGGTTGCGGACTATGTGACGCAGCTGGTCGATCCCGCCACGCACGAGGGTTTCCTCGAAGTGTTCCGCGAGGCGGCAGCGGCGGCAAAGTTCCTCGGCTGCTCGAACGTGGTGGTCACTTCAGGGCGCGGCGTGCCGTGGCTGAAGCGGCCGGTGCAGCTTTCGATCTTTGCCGATGCCCTGCGCAAGATCCTGCCGATCGCCGAGGAGCTGGACGTGACGATCCTGCTCGAATCCGCCAACACCCGGCATGACCATCCCGGCGTGCTGTGTTCGACCACGCAGGACAGCGTGGTGGTGGCCGACATGGTCGACAGCCCTCGCGTCAAGGTGCTCTACGACCTTTACCATTCGGTGGTCGAGGGTGAGGACCCGGAAGCCGCGCTTTCGGCCGCGATGCATCAGGTGGTGCACGTGCAGGTGGCCGATGCGCCGGGGCGCGGCGAGCCGGGCAGCGGCAAGATCGACTGGCCGGAGGCACTCGCCCGCTTCGAGCGTCTGGGCTACAAGGGCACGATCGGGCTGGAACTGCAGCCGACCAAGCCTTCGGTCGAGGCGTTTGGCTATATCCGCGGGCTTTGCGGCTGATTTACCCCTCCGTCAGTCCTTCGGACTGCCACCTCCCCATTTGCACTTCGTGAAAATGGGGAGGATCAAAGGGGAAGATGCGCCCACAGATGCGGGTTGCATGCGCGAGCGATAGCGCCCAGACCTTTATTCCATGCAACCTCATGTCATCGCTGCCGTTTTGTGGGCTGTCATTCTGGGCGGGGCGGGTGGTATCCTGACCGAGATCGGGCTGTGGTATCGCAATCTCAGGAAGCCTTCGTGGCAGCCGCCGGACTGGCTGTTCGGCCCGGCGTGGACAGTAATCCTGGGGCTGGCGGCGTGGGCCGCGGTGCTGAGCTGGGATGCCGCCGCCAACGAGGCCGGGCGGATGACAGTGATCGCGCTGTTTGCGGTGAATTTCGTGTGTCACTTCCTGTGGTCGCCGCTGTTCTTTGCGCGCAAGCGGCCGGATTGGGCGCTGGTCGAGGTGGTGCCGCTGTGGCTTTCGGTGCTGGCGCTGTGCGTGATGCTGCGCGAGTTCTCGGTGCTGGCGAGCTGGCTGATCGTGCCCTACCTTGCCTGGGTGAGCTTTGCCGCCTGTCTGAACCTTGCGATCGTGCGGCTGAACCGGCCTTTCGGGGACGTGAGGGAAATCTCGTAGACTTGTGAATTGCCTCACATCTTTCTGCGACGAAGCGAGCTAATCAGCCCTTGCGACCCGAAGGGCTCTGCCAGTCAGAGTTCCTGAACTTCAAGGGGACGGCGCGAGCGATCGGGCCGTCCCCCTTTTTTTGCTGGATGCCCACCCCCAACCCCTCCCGCCTGCGGGAGGGGAGCGAGACTTGCGCTTGCGCAGCAAGCGTTAGTCGCAGCGGGGTGGGTTTCGCCCCCTGCACCATTCCCGTTCTGGTCAGTACGATCCCTGCTTGCGGATCAGGGCGATCTCGGCCTCGCCAAGATCGCGGATCATCACGTTGCGCATGAACACTTCGGCGGCCTCGAATTCGAGCGCGATGCGCCCGTGGGTGAGGGGCTGGCCGTTGCGGTCGATCATGCGGAACAGGGTGTTGACGATGCGGCCGTTGACCATGTGCGCGGCCTGATCGCCGAAGACGACGAGGTCGACCGTGTTCCAGCCATCCATGCGTTCGTAAGTGCCGGCGTGGCGGTGCCACTGGCGGGCGATGCCGCCGGCCTTGATCTGTTCGGCGTAATCCGTGGGCAGGCCGGGAAAGTAGGTCGGCCATAGCGGCGTGCCGCCGAGCAGCGGGCCTTGCAGCGCGCGGGTGTTGACCATGATCGCATCGCCGATGTCGCCTTCCTCGAACTGGAATTCGACGCAATCGGGGAACAGGCGGTCAAGCTCTGGGGCCATGTGGTAAAGCAGGCCGGAATTGCGGCGCTGCCAGACGCGGGGGGCAAAGCGGCGCTCGCCGAAGCGGAAGTCCATGCGCAAGTGGTAGTTGGCGTGGAGCGAGGTGGTGGCGATGTGGCCGAAGCTGGCCCTATCGGGTTCGGTGAAGCTGGGGCCGAGCATGTGCAGCACGCCCTTTTCGATGCGGATGGCATCGTGAGCGTCGCGGTTGCCTTCACCGTCCTGATAGATCGTCCAGCCATCGAGATTGCGGCCGTTGAACAGCGGGCGCCATGGTGATGGGGCAGGGGCGGCGCGGGCCGATGCAGGGAGGGCGCAGGTGGCGGCAGCGGCAGCGAGGCCCTGCAGCAGGGTGCGGCGGCTGGGCACGGGCATCTCTCCCTCTGGATGGAGACCTTGCGCCCCCGCTTTCGCGAAAGCGCAAGGCTCGGGATTACGCGGCGAGCGCGAGGTCCTTGGTGTCCTTGGTGGTGGGGACGAAGGGCAGGTAGGAGACGCGGTAGCGCACGGCGAAGGTGATCTGGTGATCGCCTGCGGCAAGTCCGCCGTTGAGCACGATGATTCGGGCCTTCTCGCCGAAGTTCCAGCGATCGTCGTAGACGGTTTCCATCTCGTCGAGCGTGTAGGTGTTGCCGTGGGCCGAGAAGCGCACGGTTTCACGCGGCTGCACGGCGCCGTCGACGGTGACCTGGATGTCCTCGATCATCGAGAGGCCGAGGCCGCGGTAGTAGGGCAGGCGTCCAAGGAAGGAGAAGCCGCCGTTCTCGCTGCGGAGGCTGCCCTCGACGATCATCTTGTTGTCCATCATGGGAAGAATCTCCTTATTCTGCAGCTTCGGCCATGGCTTCCGCATCGGCGCAAGCGGTGGGCGAGGTCTTGATCGCGGGGTCCTGCGCTTCGCCGAGAAGGCGGGCGAGCATGACCTGCTGGCGGCGGACCTGTTCGACCGAATCCGGCTCCTGCGCGTCTTCGATCCAGCGGTTGCCTTCGTATTCCGAGCAGATGTAGCCTTCGTAGCCGCCCTGGTTCAGCACTTCGACGATCTTGTCGTAGGGGATCGAGGGTTCCACGTAGTCCTCGGTCATCTGGTAGAACTTGCCGTGGATGTTGTGGATGCGCGGCATGAAGTCGAGCATGCGCTTGGGCTCGTAGGCGGCGTTGTGGCGCATGGTTTCAGCCATGGCGATGGCAGGGCCGGTGCCGCCCATATCCTGCACGCCAAGGATCACGTATTCCGACAGCACGCGGTCCTCGTAGGACTTGACGATGTAGTCGGCGATGTTCTGCGGCACGCCCATGCGCAGGAACTTCTCGGTCCACACCGGCGGGAAGGCGTGGAGGAACATGCCCATGTCGGGCAGGAAGCCGAGCGCATCCGAACCGGACTTCTCGAAGGCTTCGGCGTGGCGGATGATCCACGGGTGATCGAAGTGCAGCGGGGCGTGGACCTCGATCAGGATCTTGATGCCCTTTTCCTCGGCATAAGGCGCGGCGGCCACCAGCACTTCGGGCGCGATCGAGACGAGGGCGCGGATGTACTTCGCGCCAAGGCGGGCGCCGAAGTCGATGTCCTTCTTCACGCTGGCGACCTGCTCTTCCAAGGGCATCAGGCGGCCCTTGTAGCGCTTGTAGTCCAGCATGAAGTCATGACAGACGGCGGTGCAATCGTACTGCGCGATCATGCGGTGCCAGTTGTCGATCTCGGCATCGGCCACGCCATATTCGGGCCAGCCCCAGAACGACTGTTCGCCGATGACCTCGATGCCCTTGGCGCCGAGTTCGGCACTGGTGCGGATGCAGTCCTCGAGGGTCATCTTACCCTGGAAGGTTTCGTTCTGGTAGGAATAGAGGCTCACGCCCCTCTTGATCTTGGACACACGTCACCTCTTGGCGGGGTTGTTGCGGATGGCGGGGCGCGCTGACACACGCGGCCTGAGTTTGAGGCGGGAAGGGGCGCGCAAGCGTGCTGGCCTTTCGCTCTCTCCAAAGGGTCTGTCGCCCTCTATTGGAATGCACATTCTACTATTTTGTGCAGGCGGTCAAGTCTCGCTTGACGGCTGTTTTAGAATCACCATACTTATTCTGAAACGGACGAGATCGAGCGCGCGAACGCGCCGTGGACAGTAACCGCAACGGGAGACAGGTAGATGCAAGTCGGAAAGCTCAAGGGATTCGTGTTGGGCATGGGGGCAGCCTGTGCCCTGGCATCGCCGGTCCACGCAAAGGACGACGTTGCCGCCGAAATCGCGGCGCTCAAGGCCGAAGTGATGCAGCTTCGCGCCACGGCGCAGAACGCACGTGACCGGGGCGACGTGCAGAACCTGTTCTCGCGTTACATGTACCTGCACAATGCCTTCCGCGATCCCGAGATCATCCCGCTCTGGGCCAAGAAGGGCACGCCGGGCCTGCGTGCGCAGTATTCGAACAACGGGGTCTACACCTCGTGGGAATCGATCACCGGCTATCATGCGCAGCGGCCCAATCCCAAGGGCAAGCTGATCTTCCATTACCTCGCATCGCCGCTGATCGAAGTGGCCGCCGACGGCCAGACGGCCAAGGGCCTGTTCGTGATGGCCGGCGTGGAATCCGGACTGACCGATGTGGAGGCGGCCAAGAAGGCGCCCGACTTCATGTTCGTCAAGGATATGATGATCGATGGCAAGCGCGTGTGGATGCACGAGATCATGGTCAAGTACGGCGTCGACTTCATCCGCCAGGACGGGCAGTGGAAGATCCTGCACCTGCACTGCTACGAAGTGGCACGTTCGCCGCACGGCATGGGCTGGATTCCCTTTGCTGCCAAGTCGCAGGACAACCCGTTTGCCGACGACCTGATGTATTTCGGTGAAGACGGCAATCCGGTGATGATGCCCAAGCCCGATGCGCCGGTGACGATGCGCAACAACCCCTACCGCACCGACACCGGCCAGACGCTCGATGCGCCGCCGCCGGTGCCCTATCGCACGCTCAGCGAAACCTTCGAATACTGAGGGTGGCGATGATGCGGACCGTGGGCCTGCTTGGCGCTCTGGCCCTCGGGCTGGCCGCACAGGGAGCCTTGGCGCAGGCACTGGTGTCCACCAGTGGCGGCGATGTGCGTGGGACGGTGAAGGGGGGAGCGGAGGCTTTCCTCGGCATCCCCTATGCCGCGCCGCCGGTGGGGCCGCTGCGCTGGCGCGAGCCGCAGGGGGCGGCTGCGTGGCAAGGCGTGCGCGAGGCATCTGCGTTCGGGCCGGTGTGCCAGCAGGGCGTACCGGCGCCGTGGGGACCGTATACCGCCGAGTTCCTTGCCGCGCCGCCGATGAGCGAGGATTGCCTGACGCTCAATGTCTGGCGTCCGCAGCATGCGGTGAAGAAGCTGCCGGTGCTGGTGTTCATCCACGGCGGCGGCTTTGGCGGCGGGGCGGGCAGCCTTCCGATCTATGACGGGGCGAAGCTGGCCGCTAGGGGCGCGGTGGTCGTGACGATCAACTACCGCGTCGGCGTGTTCGGCTTCATGGCCCACCCGCAGCTGACGGCGGAATCGCCGCTGGGGTCTTCGGGCAATTATGGCCTGCTCGACCAGGTTGCCGCGCTGAAATGGGTGCGGGCCAATGCGGCGGCGTTCGGCGGAGATGCCGGCAACGTGACCGTTTCGGGCGAGAGCGCGGGCGCAGCTTCGGTGGCGGACCTGATGGTATCACCGATGGCCGCTGGCCTGTTCGACAAGGCCATTGCCTTCAGCGGGGCGAGCATGGCGGTGGATGTGCCGCCGCTGGCGAAGGCCGAGGCAGTGGGCAGCGATCTTGCGGCAAAGCTCGGCAAGGCTGCCATTGCCGACATGCGCAGCGTCCCGGCCGAGGCGCTGGTCGAGGCGACACGCTATGTTCCGGGCGCGACGAGCGGGCCGCCGCCCTTGCGCTTCGTGCCCAATGTCGATGGCAGGGTGGTGCCGTTCGATCCGGTGCGCGCCAGCGGGCCGGTCGTCAGCCCGGTGCCGCTGATCACGGGGTACAACAGCGCCGAGATGATCGACATGGCGGTGCGCACCCCGGCGCAGTTCGAGGCAGCGGTGCGGGCGCGCTATGGCGATTTTGCCGAGCGGCTGCTGGCGCTCTACCCTCACGCGACCGAGGCCGAGGCAATGGCTTCCAACACGCTGATCGCGCGCGACCGCTACATGGCCGGCCTGCTGCTGTGGTCAAAGGAGCGCACGCGCAGCGCGCAGCAGCCGGTCTACGCCTATCTTTATGACCATGCCTATCCGGTGGTGAAAGGCGGGCAATCCTGGGGCGCGTTCCACTCCTCGCAGCTGCCCTATGTCTTCGGCAACATTGGCATCGGTGATCGCGCCTGGACGGCAGCCGACGGGCGTGTGGTCAGGCAATGGCAGGACCGCCTGCTGGCCTTCATGCGGACCGGCAGGCCGGGTGCCGGCTGGACGGCGGTAGGCCGGGCCAGTGCCACGGTCATGCGGCTGGGTAACAGTGAAGCGATGCGGCCGGCCGTGTCCTCGCCCGAAAGGTTCGAGGCGTTCAAGGCCTATGCTGAAAGTGGCGGGAAGCTGGGCTTGATTTAGAGAAAGTGCTCTAGGTAACAATACGTTAGGCGGGCGACGATAGATTAGGCTCCGGGTTGTAGGAAGAACCTGAGATTTTGGTCTTGGGTTTCTTTTCAAACCACGGAGCACGCCTTGCCTACAGGACGATCCACGCCGGGACGCTATGCGCAGATGCTTGCGCGGTCCGCTACTGCCGCGATTTGCGCAGGGCCTGACAACCTGATCCTTTCGTGGAATTCCGCGGCCGAGCAACTGTTCGGTTTCAGTGCGGAGCAGGCGATCGGCAAGCCGCTGACGATCATCATGCCCGAGCGTTATCACGCCGCGCACGAGGCCGGGCTGGCCCGCGCCGTCAAGAGCGGCAAGGCGCGGCTGGCGGGCAAGGCGGTCGAGATGCTGGTGCGCCATGCCGACGGGCACGAGATCCCGGTCGATCTTTCGCTTTCAATGTGGGACGAGAACGGCCAGCCGATGTTCGGCGCGCTGATCCGCGACATCACCGACCGGCAGGCGGCCAAACGCCGGCTCGAGCATCTCGCCCATTGCGACACGCTGACATCCTTGCCCAACCGGAATGCCTTGAACGTGCGGCTGGAAGAAGCGATTGCCCGCGGCCCCTGTGCGCTGATGCTGCTCGACCTCGACGGGTTCAAGGACATCAACGACACGCTGGGACACAGCGTGGGCGACCTGCTGCTGGCCGATGTGGCGCGGCGGATCGAAGGCTGCGTGGGCGATGCCGACATGGTGGCGCGGTTCGGTGGCGACGAGTTTGCCATCGTCCTGTCCGATTGCAGCAATCCGCTGCGGATCGATTCGCTGTGCCGCGCGATCTTTGACAGCCTTGCCACCCCGTTCCAGATCAACGGCAAGAGCGTGTTCGTCGGCACCAGTATCGGCATTGCCTTGGCACCCCAGGATGCCTCGACGCTGGACCAGCTGCTGTCGCGCGCCGACCTTGCGCTTTACAGCGCCAAGGCCGAGCATGGCGCGCAGCGCAAGTATTACCTGCCGGCGATGCACAACCAGTCGGAACAGCGCCAGAGGCTGGGTGCGGAACTGCGCGAGGCCTTGCCGCAAGGGCAGTTCGTGCTGCACTTCCAGCCGCAGGTCTCGCTCGAGGACAAGGCGTTGCTGGGCGTGGAGGCGCTGCTGCGGTGGAAGCACCCGCAGTTCGGATTGTTGCACCCCGATGCGTTTCTTTCGGTGCTCGATGACAGCGTTGTAGCCGAGGACGTGGGCGACTGGGTGATCGACGAGGCCTGCCGCGTGGCCAGTGCCTGGCGCAGCGCAGGGCTGGGCGAAGTGCGCATGGCGGTGAACCTGTTTGCGGCGCAGCTGCGTTCGCCCCGGCTCTATGGCGTGATCGGCGAGGCCTGCCGCAAGCACCGCATCGCGCCGACGCAGCTGGAAATCGAGATCACCGAGAACATCGTGATCAAGCACAACGACGAAATTGCGACGATGCTCAAGCGCCTGAAGACGCTGGGCGTGGACATTGCCTTCGATGATTTCGGCACCGGTTATGCTTCGCTCAGCCTGCTGCAGCGCTATCCGCTCGATCGGCTCAAGATTGACCGCTGCTTCGTTGAAGCCATCCACCGTTCCGATGCCGACGCGGCGATCGTCGACGCGGTGCTGCAGATGGCGCACACGCTGGGCCTCGAAGTGATCGCCGAAGGGGTGGAAACGCGCGAGCAGGAACGCGTGCTGCGCGAACTCGGCTGCAAGGAAGCGCAAGGGTTCCTTTATGGACGGGCGGTTGCGGCGGACGAGATCGTCCGCCTGTTCGCACCCGTTCCGCAAGCGCGGGTGGCGGCTGCAAGATAGAGGGGCGGGCGCCGTTCGCACCCGCCCGCCAAGGTACAGCACCCTGCCTTGGCGTCAGGGCCTGGTCGGATAGTCCTTTGCCTCTTCCAGCACCGGCAGGGTGACCTTGCCGGTGGCGGCCCATTCGGTGCCGCGCAGGATCAGGGTCTGCAGCGGCTGGAAGTGGAGCGAGACTTCATCGTGGCCAAGCGTGATCGAGAAGACGCGGCCCTTGCCATAATCGGCAGTCCAGACTTGCGGGTGATCGGCGTCGATGCCCTTCATGGCCTTGAGCTTTTCGGGGGTGTAGGCGGCGGCGGGGTACTTGGGGCCGGTCAGCTTCGGGTCATAGGCAGCCGCTGAATCGTGGGCCGTGGCGAGGATATGGATCTTCGCGTCCGGGTCCATTGCCATGTTGGTGTACATGTCGTCGTTGTAGGTCCACACGAACTCGCGCATGCCCGCAGTGATCGGGTGGGTGCGGTCAACCAGGTGGACGGGGAAGGCGCCGGGCGGGGCGCGGCGGCTTGAGCCGGGCTCCATCGCGCCGCCGATCAGCTTCTTGTATTCGGGTATGTCCCGCCCCCAGGTGAAGCTGGAGTGATAGGCGACGAGACCGCCGCCTTCGCGCACGTATTGGTAGAGCGCCTTGAAGGCGCTGTCCGACCAGACCTTCTGCACCGGATCGGCATAGTTCCAGCGGCTGGAATAGTTGAGCAGGACGACATCGTATTGCTTCAGGGTCTCGAGCGTGCCGTTGTCGAAATCTTCGGTCACCCGCACGTCGAAGCGCTTGCTGTCGTGCATCATGGTGCGCAGCATGTTGTTCACGCCGGTCCAGTCATGCTCGTAGGAATTGCGGCCCGAAATGATGAGTACCTTCACACGGTTCTCGGCCGGGTTCACCGGGATGGCCACGCGCTGCACGGTTTCGGGCGGGCGATAATCGATGGTGACGATGACCTGTGCGGCGGCAGGCACGGCAATGCAGGCCGCGAGGGCTGCGGCAAGGAGCTTTTTCATGAGGTTCTCCCTTATTCCGCCGCTGCGGGCTGGCGCGCGGCGATATCGTTGCGGATGGTTTCGTGCAGGCCGTCCATGGGCCACATCAGGACGACCACGGTCTGCAGGGCGAGCAGGACCACGGCGCTGCCGTAGTAGGTCCAGCGGATCGCCTCGCGCGCGGTGTCGGTCACGGCATCGGGCACATAGCCGGCTGCGCCGAGCATGAAGGCGAAGCCTGCGGTGCCGATGGCCATGCCGACCTTGGTCGAGAGGCTGATGCCGGCCGAAAGCAGGCCCTCGCGCCGGGTGCCGAACTTCCATTCGTGGTAGTCCACCGTCTCGGCGATCATGGCGAAGGCGGCGGTGATGGTGATGGACGTGGCAAGGCAGGCGGCGATGTAGAGCGCGAGGAACAGGCCCGTGTTGCCTTGCGCCAATGGCAGCACCGCGAAGATCACCGCAGCCAGTGCAAGAACGAAGGAGCTGCCCTTGCGGATGCCGGTGCGGGCAAGGATCGGCGGGGCGACGAACGAGGAGAGCAGCAACATGCCCGAGACGGCGGGCAGCATGACCGAGATCAGCCACGGCTGGCGCATCACGTCGATGGCGAAATAGGCGGTCGCGCTCATCATCAGGCCGAAGCGGATGAAATAGAGCAGGCACGAGGCGAAGACGACGAGCCAGGCCTTGTTGCGCAGCATTTCCTTGACGGCGGGGCCAATGGCGAAGTCGGGCGAGGAGCCGTCCTCGAAGCGCTCCTTGCAGTTGGCGAAGAGCGCGAGCGTTGCGGCAAAGCCGATGGCGGCAAACAGCATTGCGACGTACTGGAAGCCCTTGTTCTGGTCATCGCCACCGAACACGCCGACCAGCGGCATGACCGCCGCCGTGCCAAGCACCACCGAGATCGATGTGCCGACGCCGCGCATGCCGGACAGCTTGAGTCGCTGCTTCGGGTCCAACGTCATCATCGGCATCAGCGCGGTATAGGGGATCGCCTGGACCGACATCAGGATGCCCAAGGCCTTGAACGTGACGAAGGCATAGACGAGCTGCGCGCCGTCGCTCCAGTCAGGCACGTGGAACAGCGCGACGGTGAGCAGCGCATAGGGCAGGGCGGTGAACAGGAAATAGCCGCGCGTGCGGCCCCAGCGGCTGCGGGTCTTGTCGACCATGATGCCGACCACCGGATCGATCACCGCATCGAGCAGGCGGGCGATCAGGAAGATGGTACCCACCCCTGCCGCCGGCATGCCGACGACGTTGGTGTAGTAGAACAGCAGGAACCCGCTCGCCATGTTGTAGGCAAGGCTGGTGCCCATGTCGCCCATGCCGTAGCTGAGGCGTTCGGCGAAGCTCAACTTGTTGTCTGCCACATTCCTCTCCCGGACCGCAGCGTTATGTCTTGATCAGAGCGCCAGCGTCTTGCGGGTCAGCTCGAGCGACTGGTCCATCGGCAGGGTGGGGAAATACTCCATGCCGATGCTGCCCTTGTAGCCAAGGCTTTCGAGCGTTCCCATCACATGGCCCCAGTCAACCGTGCCGGTGCCGGGTTCGTTGCGGTCGTCCATGTCGGCCACCTGGACGTGGGCGACGAGGTGGATGCGGCCTTCGAGGACTTGCGCAATGTCCTCGCCCATCACGGCGCTGTGCCACACGTCGTAGAGGAGGCGGAGGTTGGGGCTGCCGACGGCTTCGACCAGATCGAGGCCGAGCGTGGTGCTGACCAGATACATCGCCGAGAACAGGCGGGTATTCAAAGGTTCGAGCAGCAGGGTGACGCCGGCCTGTTCGGCAAGGGCGGCGGCTTCCTTGAGCGCGGCGACGGCGTTGGCGAAGTGGTCTTCCTCGCTCATCCCTTCGACCTTGAAGCCCGAGGCGACGATCAGCGGCGGCTTGCCGAGCGGGGCTGTGGCTTCGATCGTCTCGCGTACGGCGGCGACCATTTCGGCGCGCTCTGCCGGATCGACGATCGAGCGGCGCGGATCAACGCAGATGCCGGTGAGCGTGACGCCGGTTTCGGCAAGGGCGGCGCCGATGGCCTCGACCGGCTTGTCGCGCCAGAGGTGGAACTCGACCAGATCGAAGCCCCCGGCCTTGGCGGCGCGGATACGGTCGGCAAGGTCACCGGCTTCGGCGAACTGCCATTCGATGCAGGATGAAAGCGGGTAGTCAGAAGCAGGCACGTCGATCTCCCAATCGGCGGCCCCGCACCATGCGGTGCGTTTGCCTGGCGGCAGAAAGGGCCGCTACTTTATTGGAATGCATGTTCGCATTCTCACGGGCCTAGGTCAAGGGGGCTCCGCCGAATGCGGCAGCAACACTAAGACATAATGCAGACCGGGGTTTGACAAATAGAATCTATATTCCAGAATAAGCCTTCGCATTCCGTCGAATCGGCGGCGAACAAGTTTTGGGAGGAAAAACCAGATGAAATCGAATGGATTCAAGTTCCTGCTGCTGTGCGGCGCAGGCTGCATCGTGCCGTTTTCGGCGGCTCTGGCGCAAAGCGAAGCCGACGAGGCTGCCGACCCCAATGTCATCATCGTGACCGCGCAGAACCGTTCGCAGAACGTGCAGGACGTGCCGATCGCGATCAACGTGGTCAGCGGCGAGGCGCTCAAGGCTTCGGGCGTGACCGATCTCGTCTCGCTCCAGCGCGTGGCGCCGGTCGTCCAGATCGTGAACGATACCGTGCTGACCCGCGTCACCGTTCGCGGCATCGGTTCGAACAGCAACGACGAAGCGCAGGACCAGGCCATCGCCATCAACATCGATGGCGAATACATCAATCGCCCGACCGTGCTGAATGCCGCGCTGTTCGACCTCGATCGCGTTGAAGTGCTGCGCGGGCCGCAGGGCACGCTCTATGGCCGCAACGCCACCGGCGGCGCGGTGAATTTCATCACGCGCAAGCCCGGCAGCGAATTCGCCGCCAACGGCAGCCTGAGCTATGGCAACTTCAACCACGTGATCGCCGAGGGTGGCGTCACCGTGCCGCTGGGCGACATCGGCGGCATCCGTGCGTCGGGCATCTATTCCGACCGCGATGGCTACAACTACCACCCGAACATCGACAAGCGCAGTGGCGACGACAACACCTGGGGTGGCCGTCTGAGCCTGCGCCTCGAGCCGGTCTCGGGCCTGAAGATCAACGCAGCGGTCGAGCGGGTGGAGCAGGACATCGTCGTTCCTGCCCAGGCCTTCATGAACTTCAACGCGGCCGGCAACTCGCCGGGAGCGGGCTGCGCCGCCAACCCCGGCTGGGTCGAGATCGCTCCGGCTGTTCCGGGTACGCAGTGCATTCCGGCGCTGACCAACAATCTCGCAAAGGTGGACCGTTCGACCTACAATGCACCGGCGAGCGGCCTTGGCAGCAACAACCTGAAGTCCACCGCCGTGCGCGGCAGCATCGCCTATGACTTCGGCCCTGCCACCGTCACCTACACCGGCGGCTTCCGCGAGACCGACGCGCTTTCCGCGCTGGGTCTTTCGCCCGCCTATCGCTTCAACACCTTTGTCGGCAACACCAAGACCCACAGCCACGAGCTGCGCCTCAATGGCGAGAGCGACCTGCTGGTCTGGCAGACGGGCGCGTTCTACTTCAACGAGAAGCTCGACGTGGAGCGCGGGCTGTTTCGCTTGCCGCCGCCGCCGTTCCTGCTTGGCGCCAATGGCGGATACGTGAACTACTTCTTCCGCAACGTGGAATCGCGCAGCTGGGCAGTGTTCGGCCAGACTGACGTGAAGCTTTCGGACCAGTTCACGATCGTCGCTGGCCTGCGCTATACCGATGACAAGCGCTCCGCCCGTTATCGCGACCATGGCGGTGCGATTGCCAACCCGTCCAACCCGCTGTTCAACACCGGCAACGTCCGTCCGACTAACCCCGGCACCCCGTTGCGCAACCTGACGCTGGGTTCGGAAGCGGACAAGCTGACCTGGCTGGCCGGCGTGAACTTCAAGCCCGATGCCGATACGCTGATCTATGGCAAGGTTTCGACCGGCTTCAAGGCGGGCGGCTTCGATTCGGTCGGCCAGTATGCGCCGGAAACGAACACGGCCTATGAGGCGGGGCTGAAGAAGAACTTCGGCGCATCTTCGCAGCACACCTTCAACCTTGCCGGCTTCTACTATGACTACAAGGACCTGCAGGTCGGCGTGCTGCTTGATACGACCAAGGGCAGCCAGATCTTCAACGCCGGCAAGGCGAAGATCTGGGGCGTCGAAGCCGAAGCGGTGATCAAGCTTTCGGACAACGACACGTTCTCGGCTACGGCGAACTACGTCAACGCCGAGTACCAGCAGCTCTTGACCGCAATCCCGGTGTTCTGCGTGGGCGGATCGGGTTGCCGTCCGAGCGGCGGCAACGGTGAACTGACGGTCGGCAACCTCGAGACGACGCCGGGCGCTGTCACGCAGCCCAACCTTGCCGGCAACACTCCGCCGATGACGCCCGAGTGGACGATCACTCTGGCCTACGACAAGGTGATCCCGCTGGGCGACATGGGCAGCCTGACGGCCAGCGTGTTCTCCACTTTCAAGAGCGCGTACTTCGGCGACGTGTTCAACTACCGCGATTCAAAGCAGACGGCCTTTACCCAGACCGACCTGTCGCTGACCTATGCGCCCGAAAACAAGCGCTTCAGCCTGCAGGGCTTTGTCCGCAATCTCGAGAACACCCGTCCGCTGACTTACGCCGGGTTTACCGTCGCCGGGCCGGACGACATCTACAACTGGCAGTTCGCCGCGCCGCGCACTTATGGCGTGCGGTTGAGCGTGGACTTCTGATCCCGGTCTGACCGGCTGACGAATGCTGCCGAAAAAGGAGGCGGGCCTGCCGGGTCCGCCTCTTTTCGTGACGCTCGATGATATTGCCAAGCAGCGGGCAGGCGTCCACAGGGGCGGGCATGACCGAGCATGCGGGGCGCAGGATGAGCGAAGATGCTGGCAACACATTGCGGCTGGAACGCGATGGCGCGGTGGCGCGCCTGCTGATCGACCGCGCGGACAAGCGCAACGCCTTCAACATCGCCATGTGGCAGCGCCTGCCCGAATTGCTGGCCGAGGCCGACGCCGATCCGGACATCAGGGTGCTGGTGGTGAAATCGGCCAACGGTGGCGCGTTCTGCGCTGGCGCCGACATTGCCGAATTGCTCGCCAACAAGGACGATGCGGCATGGCGCGCGGCAAACCAGACCGCGATCAACCGCGCGCAATACGAATTGACCCGCTTTCGCCTGCCGACCGTGGCGATGGTCGAGGGCGATTGCGTGGGTGGCGGCTGCGGCATCGCGCTGGCCTGCGACATCCGCGTGGCCGGGCCTCAGGCGCGGTTCGGGATTACCCCGGCCAAGCTGGGGCTGGTCTATCCGCTGCATGACGTGAAGCTGCTGGTCGATCTCGTCGGGCCGGGGCAGGCGCGGCGGATGCTGTTTACCGGCATGCTGCTGGGGGCCGATGAAGCGCTGTCGATCGGGCTGGTCGAGGAACTGGCCGCGAACGAAGACGCGATGGTGGCGCAACTGCTGGCGGGCTCGCCGTTTTCCACGCAGGCGATCAAGGGCTTCGTGCGCAACGTGCTTGATGGTCAGGTGGCCGATGATGCCGAGAGCTTGCGGGTATTTGCCGCAGCGTTCGAGGGTGCGGATTTTCGCGAAGGCACCACCGCCTTTGTCGAGAAGCGCAAGCCGAAGTTCTGACGACCTCCCCGGAACCAAGTCCGGCCCACGCGGTTCTGGAAGGGTTCCAAAGAGGTAATCCATGATAGGCAAGATCATTTCCGCAGTGGTCGGCAAGAAGATTGCCGACCGTACTCCCGGCATGAGCGAAGGCACCGGTGCGCTGATCGGCGTTGCCGCGGCCACGGTCATGCGGCGCATGGGGCCACTGGGCATGCTGGCAGCCGCCGGCGGCACCTGGGCCGTATCGCGCGCGATGAAGAAGAAGCAGGCCCGCCAGGCCGCATCGGGTTCTACCCGCACGTATTGATCCCGTTCCCCTCGGACCGTCGCGCGCCTTCCCCCCTCCCGGCGTGCGGCGGTCCACCCTCGGAAACCGACTTTCCCCAGCTTCCCCGCGTGAGGGGGCGGGCGCAGCATTCTGCGCCCTGAACCCGTGCGCGCTTTCCAAGGACCCGCGCCATGGCCAAGACCGAAACCCCTAACCATTCCCCCGCTCTGGACAATGGCCTTGACGACCATCAGCCCGGCGCGGGCCAGCCCGGCTACGCCACGCAGCAGGGCAATGCCGGCGAGACGCATCAGGATGCGGATGGCAACGGTGATGCAGCGGCTTTCCTGACCGACAACTTCGGCCATCGCCTGTCCGACAACCAGAACAGCCTGAAAGCCGGTGAGCGCGGGCCGACGCTGCTGGAAGACTTCATCCTGCGCGAGAAGATCTTCCATTTCGACCATGAGCGCATACCCGAACGCATCGTCCATGCGCGTGGCTCCGCCGCGCATGGCGTGTTCGAGGTGACCAAGGCCATCCCCGAATTGACCCGCGCGGGCCTGTTTCAGAAGAAGGGCACGACTTGCCCGGTGTTCGTGCGCTTTTCGACCGTGGCCGGTGGTGCAGGGTCGGTCGACACCCCGCGCGACGTGCGCGGCTTTGCGGTCAAGTTCTATACCGACGAAGGCAACTGGGACCTGGTGGGCAACAATATCCCGGTGTTCTTCATCCAGGACGCGATGAAGTTTCCCGACCTTGTCCATTCGGTGAAGATGGAGGCCGATCGCGGCTATCCGCAGGCGGCGAGCGCCCACGACACGTTCTGGGACTTCGTCGGCCTTATGCCCGAGACGATGCACATGATCATGTGGGCGATGAGCGACCGCGCAATCCCGCGCACGCTGCGCATGATGGAAGGCTTCGGCGTCCACACCTTCCGCTTCGTCAATGCGGAAGGACAGGGCAAGTTCGTCAAGTTCCACTGGAAGCCGGTGCTCGGCCTGGAATCGCTGATCTGGGACGAGGCGGTGAAGATTGCCGGGGCCGATCCCGACTTCCACCGTCGGGACCTGTTCGAAAGCATTGACTCCGGCAGTTTCCCGGCATGGGATCTGGGCGTGCAGGTGTTTGACGAGGAGTTCGCCGCAGCGCAGCACTATGACGTGCTCGACGCGACCAAGCTGATCCCCGAAGAAGATGTGCCGGTGGAGATCATCGGGCGCATGACGCTCAATCGCAATGTCGACAACTTCTTTGCCGAGACCGAACAATCGGCATTCCTGCCGAGCAACGTGCTGCCGGGCATCGACTTTTCCAACGATCCGCTGCTGCAGGGGCGGTTGTTCTCGTACCTCGATACGCAGAAATCGCGCCTGGGCACGACCAACTTCCACCAGATCCCGGTCAACGCGCCCAAGTGCCCGTTCCACAACATGCAGCGCGATGGCCTGATGCAGACGCTGGTGCCGACGGGCCGCGCCAACTACGAGCCGAACTCGCTGAACGAAGCGGGCGAGGACAGTGGCCCGCGTGCTTGTCCCGAAACAGGTTTCACCTCGTTCCGCGCCAATGGCGAGCGCAACGATCCGACCGAGAAGGTGCGCGTGCGGGCCGAGCTGTTTGCCGATCACTACAGCCAGGCGGCACTGTTCTATCACTCGCAGACCGAGAACGAACAGGCGCACATCGCCTCGGCGCTGGTGTTCGAGCTTTCGAAGTGTGCGATGGAGCACGTGCGGGCGCGGGTGCTTTCGCGCCTGCGCAACGTGGACGAGGATCTGGCCGCACGGGTGGCTGATGGTCTGGCCATGGACCTGCCCGAGAAGGCGCCTGCCGCGCGCGAGCCGGTGGAGATGAAGCCTTCGGACGCGCTGTCGATCCAGAAGCAGGCGAAAATGACCTTCGAGGGCCGCAAGGTCGGCATCCTCTTTGCCGAAGGATCGGACAAGGCGACGATCGACAAGATGAAGGCCGATGTCGAAGCGGCGGGCGGCAGCGTGTTTCTCGTCGCGCCAAAGGTTGGCGGCATCCCGGTCAAGGGCGGGACGCTCAAGGCCGATGGCAAGCTTGATGGTTCGCCATCGGTGATGTTCGATGCGGTGGCTTCGGTGCTGATGCCGGCCGAGGCCGAGAAGCTGGCGAAGCAGGGCGCGGCGGTGCAGTGGTTCATGGACGCCTATGGCCATTGCAAGACCATTGCCCACTGCAACGGCACCAAGGTGATCCTCGAAAAGGCAGGGGTGGAGCCGGATGAGGGCGTGGTGCCCAACGAAAAGCTGATGGACGTGGGGCCGGTGCGCCACTTCGCGCGCGAGCCCAAGATCCGCGATCTCGCCTGAGGAGACGACACGATGGCGACTGCTGCAAAGAAGAAGCCTGCCGAGGCCAAGGCGAAAGCCGTGGCCAAGGCGAAGGCCGTTGCTCCCGAAGTTCCGGCCCAGATCGGCCAGACCCCGGCCACCGATTTGCGTGGCCTGCCCGATATCTTCGGGCGGCTGGTCGACGATCATGACCGGCACCGCGCGCTGTTGGCCATGCTGGAAGCAACCGGCGGAAAGGGTGAGGATGCGCAGCCGATCTTCGAGGAACTGGTCCATGAACTGAAAGGCCACGCCGCCGCCGAGGAGCAGGCGCTGTGGTCAACCGTGCTGCGCAATCCGGAGACGACCGAGTTCGCCCGCCATGCCGTGGCCGAGCACAAGGACATCGACAAGATGCTCGATGACCTTGCCGCGCGCGACATGGGCAGCAAGAAGTGGCTGGAGCGCTTCGCCGCGCTCAAGCACGAATACCTTCACCACATCCGCGAGGAAGAGCAGGAGCAGTTCGTCGAGAGCGAAAAGATCCTCACCGCCGCCGACCGCAAGCACATGCTGGCCGTGTTCGAACGGCGCAAGAAGGCGGAAAAGGCCGCGGCCGAAGTGAAGCCGCGGATGCGGATCAACGATATCGTCTGATCCTAGACTCGCCTTGCGAGACCCATGCACATCGTCACCCTGAACTTGTTTCAGGGTCCATCTCTCGACATGCACCGCCATTGCCGATCGAGAGATGGATGCTGAAACAAGTTCAGCATGACGGGTTTGGGGGCTACGGTAGCAGCCTTAAGGCAGCAGGATGGTCGATCCGGTGGTCTTTCGCGCCTCGAGATCGCGGTGCGCCTGGGCGACTTCGGCGAGCGGGTAGGTCTGGCCGATGGTCACGGCAACCGCGCCGCTGGCGATCATGTCCCATACCCGCGCCGATCCCGCCGCGCGTTCGGAAGGGTCGGCGTAATAATGATATAGCGTCGGGCGGGTCACGAACAGCGAGCCCTTCTGCGACAGCGTGCCGAGCGCCACCCCGCTGACTGCGCCCGAGGCATTGCCATAGCTGACGATCAGCCCGCGACGCCCGGTGGAATCGAGGCTGGCCTCCCACGTGTCCTTGCCCACGCCGTCAAAGGCGACGCGCACGCCGGCGCCGCCGGTCAATTCGCGGACGCGCGGGCCGACGGCATCGCGCGAATAGTCGATCACGTGGTCCGCCCCGGCAGCGCGCGCGGCCTCGGCCTTTGCGGGAGTGGAGACGGTGCCGATCACCGTGGCGCCGATGTGCTTGAGCCACTGCACCAGCATCAGCCCGACCCCGCCTGCTGCGGCATGGACCAGCACCGGCCAGCCCGCCTGCACCTGTGCGCAGCGTTCGACGAGGAATTCGACGGTGAAGCCCTTGAGGATGGCGGCGGCGGCGATCTCGTCGGCGATGCCATCGGGCAGCTTGAACAGCGCGCTTTCCGGATAGATCCGCGCGGTAGCATAGGCGCCCAGCTCAGGCCCGAATGTGGCGACGCGATCGCCTGCCGCAAGGGCGGTGACGCCTTCGCCCACCGCAACCACGCGCCCTGCCGCTTCCACGCCAAGACCGCCGGGAATGGGAATCGGGTAGAGCCCGCCACGGTGGTAGGTGTCGATCATGTTGAGGCCGACGGCGGTATGCTCGACCAGCACTTCGTTCCGGCCGGGCGCGGGCAGGGTGACATCGGTCCAGGCGATGACTTCCGGGCCTCCGGTGGCGGTGAGGCGGACGGCTCTGGCTTGCATCGGGGGCGCTCCTGGAAAGGCGAAGAGTTTGGCTGACCCTAGCCCGCCGATGCCGCCCTTTGCAAACCGCTGACCGATGGGCGGATAGTGGCGACGCAGGCCTGCTGTGCGGCCTCGCGCATTGCCACTGTCCCGGCTTTCGAACCTTCCGGAGAAGCGTGGATGCTGCGGATCGTCCTTGCCGGCCTTGCCCTGCTGCTTGCCCCGATGCTTGCCTCGATGCTTGCGATGCCAGCGCTGGCGCAGGAGGGCGAACTTGCGCCGATGCCGGTGTGGCCCGCAGGCGTGCCTGCCATCAAGGACTGGCCCGGCTTGTCCAAGGTGCCGGTGCGCGAAGAGCTGCGCGAGAATGGCGAGCAGGCGTGGAACGTCACCGTGCCGACACTGCAGCCGTTCCTGCCCGATCCGGCCAAGGCCACCGGCATGGCGGTGGTGATCGCACCGGGCGGGGGCTTTCGCCTGCTGGCGATCCACCACGAAGGCACGCGCGTGGCGCGCTGGCTGGCGGCGCACGGGATCGCGGCTTTCGTGCTGAAGTACCGCCTGATCCAGTCACCTCCGGGTGAGACCAACGAGGCGATGCGACAGCGGGTGCTGGCCACGCTGGCGCCGGGCGTTGGCGGCATTCCCGGCGTCGAGGACGGGATGGAGGCGCTGCGCATCGTCCGTGCCAATGCGGCGAAGTGGAAGATCGATCCGCATCGCGTAGGCGTGATGGGCTTTTCGGCGGGCGGGCATGTGGCGGGGATGACGATGCTTGCGCCCAACCCGGCGGAGCGCCCGGATTTCGCCGCGCTTATCTATGGCATGCCGTTCGGGCCGACGCCGCCGATTCCGCCCGCGAACCTTCCTTCCGCGCATGGCACTTCAAAGGAGCCGTGGCTGCTGCCGCCGCCGACGCCGGCACCGGGCCGCCTGCCGCCGATGTTCATGGTGATGGCGCAGGATGACATGGCCGTGGATCAGGGATTCCGTGCCTTCTACGACCGGTTGTTTGCCGCAGGGTATCGGCCTGAGCTGCACCTCTATCAGCGGGGGGCACACGGTTTCGGCATGGCAACGCGCGGCACGACGGCGGATCACTGGATCGAGCAGTTCGGCTGGTGGCTCGACGCCGAGATGGTGCGCAAATGAGGCTGGTGACGTTGCTCGGCATGGCGCTTGCCGCGATGGGAGTGCCCGCGCTGGCCGATGTGCCGGTGCCCGATTATGCGCAAGGCCAATACTGGAGCACGGTGGACAGCCTGCCGCAGGGCGTGGCGGCGTCCCATGCGCTGCGCGGCGTTGACGTGTTCTGGATCCACCCGACGACAACGCGCTCGCAGACGGAGTACAACCACGATCCGCTTGATCCGCAAGTGCTCAAGTGGACCGAGGAAAGTGCGGTGCAGCGGCAGGGCAGCGCATTTTCGGCGTGTTGCCGGATATTCGCGCCGCGCTATCGCGCCGCCACCACCAAGGCGCTGGCCGATCCTGCCAATCGCGAGAAGGCGTTTGCGCTCGCCTATTCGGATGTCGAGCGCGCGTTTGACTGGTACATGGCGCACGAGAACAAGGGCCGGCCCTTCATCATCGCCGGGCACAGCCAGGGCGGGGCGCATACCACATCGCTGCTGGAAAAGCGGGTCAAGGGCACGAAGCTGCAGCGGCGCATGGTGGCCGCCTATGTCATCGGCATCAACCTGATGGAGGGTGACCTGTCCCCACGGCTGGCGGGCATTCCGTTCTGCAACACACCTGCGCAGACGGGGTGCTTCGTGCAGTGGAACGCGGTGTTGGCGGGCAGCGACAACGCCCCGATGCTCAAGTCCTACCGCGATATCTTCTTGGCGCAGAACGGTGGCAGGGACGGCGGCAGGCCGCTTTGCGTGAACCCCGTCACGTTCGATGTGCGCCGTGGGCTGTCGCTTTCCGCCGAGGCGAAGGGCGCCGTTGCCGGTGATCCGGGCTTCGGGCCGATGGGGCCGCTCAAGGCCGGAGCCTTGGCCGCCGAGTGCCGCGACGGGCTGCTGACCGTGTGGCCCGCGCCGTCGCTGGGCCTGAAGCCGCTGCCGGGCGGTTCGATGCATTTTCACGACGTCGGCCTGTTCTGGGCCGATACTTCCGCCAATGCCGGGCTGCGCGCCAGGGCTTGGCTCAAGGCGCACGGTTCGCGTTGATCGCGCGCTGCAAACAATGGAAAAGACCGCAATGTTGAAGTTTGTTGCCCCCCTCGCTGCCGCTCTGGTTCTGGCCGCCCCCGCACAGGCGCAGGATGCCGCTGCGGGCAAGCGCGCGTTCCTCAAGTGCGTCGCGTGCCACTCGATTGCCAAGGGTGCGCCGAACAAGATCGGGCCGAACCTGTTCGGCGTGGTCGGGCGCAAGGCGGGCACGGCACCGGGCTTCCGCTATTCGGCGGCGATGAAGGCCAAGGGCGCCGCGATCGTGTGGAACCCGGCCACGCTCGACAAGTGGCTGGCGCGTCCGTCGGCGGTGATCCCCGGCACTTCGATGGCCTTTGGCGGCGTGCCCAATGCGGCCGAGCGCGCCTCCATCATCGCCTATCTCAAGAAGCCGGTACCCTGATGGCCGGATTCCCGATCGATCGGCGCGGCCTTCTGGTCGGGGCAGGGGCGCTGGTCGCCTCGGCCCGGCTGGGGGCGATGGGAACGCGGCCGGTGGCGGAGCGGCAGTTCACGCTGACCGGCCCGGGCGGGCGCGAGATCCGCGTGAGCGAGTGGAAGCCGCGGGGCCAGGCAAAGGCGCTGGTGCTGTTCAGCCATGGCGCCGCGTCCTCGCCCCGGTTCTACGAAGCGATCTTCGGGCCGTGGCTGGCGGCGGGCTTTCACATACTCGCGCCGCTGCATGTGGATTCCATCGAGCATCCGAGGACCAAGGACTTCCCCGGCCTTGCCAGCTGGAAGGCACGGCTGGAAGACATGCGCTTGCTGTCGGCTCATGTCGGCAAGCGGCCGTGGATCGCGGCCGGGCATTCCTATGGCGGACTGGTGGCGCTGACGATGGGCGGCGCGGCGGCCGTTCCGCCCGAAGGCTGGAGCGGGCCGTTGCACGATGCCAACGCGCGTGCGGTGGTGGCGTTCAGCCCGCCTGCGCCGATCCCGGTGCTGTGCACGGCAGAAGGCTATGGCAAGGTTGCGGTCCCGGCGCTGGTCCAGACCGGCACCGCCGACCTCCTGCCCGGCATGACCGGCGAGGGCTGGCGCGGGCACCTTGTGCCCTATGAAGCCGCGGCACCGGGCGGGAACCGCTATGGCCTCGTGCTGGAAGGGGTGGACCACTACTTCGGCGGCGCGATCTGCCGTTATGACCTGCCGGGGCCGAAGCAGCTGGACCGGCTTGCCGATGCCACGCGGATTTCCACGCTGTTTGTCGACGCTTACGGGCGGGGAGACAAGGGCGCCGTGAGGCGGCTCGATGCGCTGGTCAGCGATGTGCTGCCGGTGCGATTGCTGCGCAAGTAGGCTCCGCGCAGGGCTTCATCACAACGTCACCCCGGGCTCGACCCCGGGGTGACGGTGAAGTGATGTCGAGGATCGGCGGCGAGTGCCGTCAATCCTGCTCGCTCAGTCCTGAAGCGCGATTTCCGCGATCGTGGCGTTGAAGCCTTCTGCCGTCTGGGCCTGCGCGGCTTCGTCGGCGTCTTTCAGCTGGAGGTAGAACAGGCGGCGCAGGAAGTCCTGGCGGCGCTCCTCGCGTTCCTCCAGCGCGGCCTGATCGAGTTCGAGCGTTTCGATCCCGGCGGCAAGATCGATACCCGATGCCTTGGCCACGCGCTCGGCACTGTCCATACGGTCACGCAGGACCGAGACTTCGTTGGCCAGCACCATGACCATCGACATGACGTGATCGAGGCCGGGGGTTTCGTAGAATTCCGGGCGCTTGCCGCGGGCGTGGCGGATGACGTGGGGGCGTTCGCTTGTGGTATCGGCGGTCATTGCATCGGTTCCGGTCATGCTGCCATCTGCTTTTCGAGCGGCTTGCGTGCGATCAGCACTTCCCAGCCGCCGCCGGGGGCAAATTCGCCTGCGGTGAATTCACGCTCGGCCACGGCCTCGCTGGCTTCCTGGCTGTAGCCTTCGGCGGCCGCGGCAAATTCCATCACGGCCATCGGCGCGGTATCGAAGCGCACGTCCGCCCGGTCGAACCCGGCCTTTTCGGCAAGGGCAATCTGGTCCATGTCGCGCATCGCGCCCCAGAACGGCTCGTTGTTGTACCAGGTCTCGTTGTCGAGGATGAACTGGGTGAACGGGTCCATCAGGTCGAACGGCGGCAGGTCGGCGTGGATCATCAGGCCACCGGGTGCGAGAACGCGGTGCGCCTCGGCAAAGATCCTCGGCATGGCCTTGCCGCTGGTTTCGTGCAGCAGGATGTGGCTGACGACGAGATCGAAGTGTGCATCGGGGAAGGTGGTTTCCTCCGCACTCATCTGCGCGTAGTTGACCTCAAGACCGAAGCCGGCAGCGCGGGCGTGGGCATAGCGCACGCATGGCCCGCCAACGTCGATGCCCCAGACTTCCGCTTCGGGGAACAGCTCCTTGTAGGGCAGGGTCGAATGGCCGACCGTGCAGCCCATGTCGAGAATGCGGCGCGGCTTGAAATCGGGCATGTGGCGCTTGATGTAGTTCACCACCGAACGGCCCATGTCGTCGTTGTTGGGGCCGGTATAGCCCATCGAATAGAGATAGACGCCGCGATCGTAGAGTGCGCCGACCGACACGTCGTCCTCGCACACTTCGCTGCAATAGCCGCCGGGCATGCAGTGAATGTCGAGCGCGGTGACATAGCGCGGCGGGGTGAAGCCCTCGGGGATGACGAGCTGGGCCTTGGTCGAAGCGGACAGCGCTCTGGCCTGTTCGATCAGTTCCGGCAGCTGGCGATCGACCGAACCGTTGACCGATTCCCACAGCAGTTCCTGCGCGATGCGGTTGGCAGCGGCGTAGTGCTGGAAGTAAATGTCGCCGACCATGCCATTGCGAATGTCGCGGCGGTCCTGCGGGGCGCGGCCGTGTTCCTTCTCGAACTGGCGGGCGACGCGCGTCTGGTAGATCGGGGTGAGACCGGGCAGCAGGGTGGACTGGATGAAGCCCTTGAAGCTCTTGGTGAACTCCTGCCTTGCGGCTTCGTCGGCAGTGGCCTTGGGCAGGGCGGGATGATCGGCCTGCTGGAACGTATTGAGCATCTAAGCGACTCCGCTTCGCACTTGCGCGGCACCTGCATGGAGCCTGCCACCCATGTTGGGCAAGAGCTGCCGCGAACCGCTGACCGCGTGGCGGATAGCATCAGCTGTTGCCGTGCATGTTTACCGCTTGCCGGTCATCCTCAACCTACAGATTCGTGCAAGTTCCAAAGAACAGGAATCCTGAGCAACGCCCTCTCAACCGTTGCTCGATCCCTGCCCCCGCGCGGGAGTGATCGCGCGGGGGCCTTCTTCGTATTGTTGCCGGCCTTCGTGCCTGCCAGAAGCACGGCAGAAATCGTCATCTGAAGCGCATGAGGGAATAGCAATGGCCACAGGATTGACGCCCGCAGCCCGGAGCGAGCTGGCGCGAGGCTGGCCGCTGGTGCTTGCTGCGGCGCTGGCCATTGGCGTTGGCACGATGGGCATCGGGTTCTATTCGCTCGGCCTGTTCGTGAAGCCGCTGCAGGAGGAATTCGGCTGGAGCCGGGCCGCTGTCTCTGGCGCGGCGACATTCCAGCAGTTCGGCATCTTCCTGTCCGCCCCGCTGGTCGGCTGGCTGGCAGACCGCTGGGGCGCGCGCCCGATTGCCCTGGCCAGCTTCATCGCCACGCCGATCGCCTTGCTGGCGCTATCGCGCACGGGCAATTCGGTGATGGCATGGGACGCGCTGTGGCTGGTGGTGTCGCTGGCGGGCGCGGGGACGACGCCGGCGATCTGGGCGCGGATCGTGTCGCTCAAATTCGATGCCGCGCGCGGGCTTGCGCTGGGGTTGATGCTGATGGGCACCGGCACGGCCGCGATCCTTGCGCCGGCCCTGCTCGGCCCGGTCTTCGCGACGAGCGGCTGGCGCACGGCGGTGATCGTCATGGCGGGGGCGACACTGCTGATCGGCCTGCCGGCAAGCCTGCTGGTCGGCACGTCGGACCGCCCTGCCGAAGGTGCCAAGGCGAGGGGACGGTTCGAGGTGAACCGGCAGACGCTGATGCTTCTGCTGATTGCCTTCCTTCTTGGCCTGATCGTGGCCGGGCTGATCGTGCATCTCGTGCCGATGCTGGTCGATCGCGGGATGGCGGCGGAGGACGCGGCGCAGGTTGCGGCAGGCGTGGGCGTGGCGGTGGTGGTGGCAAGGCTGGTCGTCGGCTACCTGTTCGACCGGTTCCACGCGCCCTATGTCGCGGCCCTGTTCCTGCTCTCGCCGGTGGTTGCGGCGCTGCTGCTCTATGGCGGCGGGCCGGTGTTCGTTGCCGCGCTGATGCTGGGGCTGGCCGCCGGGGCCGAGGTTGACATGCTGGCCTACTTTACCGGCCGCTATGCCGCGCTTGCCAATTACGGCGCGACCTATGGCGGCGTGCTGGGCGTGTTCTGCCTTGGCGCGGGGCTGGGGCCGATGCTGTTCGGCAAGGCCTATGACGCGCTGGGCGGCTATGACGCGGCGCTGCTCGGTTCGGCCGTGGTGCTGGCGCTGGTGGTGGTCCTGATCGCCACGCTGGGACGGTATCGCGAGAGCTGAGGCGGTCTATCCGGCCTGCGGCCAAACGCAGCGACGCTGCCGTGACGACTACGTCCTGCCGCATCATCGCAACCTTCTGCCCACCGTGTGGACAAGGATACCCATGATCGATCGCCGCAATGTGCTTACCGGCCTTTCCGTCACCGGATCGCTGCTTGCAGCGCCCCTGGCTGCCCGTTCCACCGGAGTGAAGGGGGATGGCGTGCTCGACGTATCAAGCGCCGAGGGGCGGTTGCGCAACTTCATCATGATGCGTGGCGCGCTGGACGAAGGGTTGATCACCAGCTGGGTTTCGGCGCGGTACTATGGCGTGGTGGAAGACCGGATGGACCCGCTGTTTGCCGTGGTCTCGGCGGTATGGTCGCGCTATCGGCAGGTCGCCGACGGGTTCGAGGCGGTGAACTTCGAACTGGCTTGGTTCACCGATCCTCTGACCGGCAAGGCGCTGGAGACATGGGACAATCCTTATACCGGCAAGACCTGCAAGGTGCCGACCGGGGGCATGCCGCCTTCGAAGATCCGCTTCGGCAGGGACCTTTCGTTCCATATCGCCCGCGAGATCCCGGGGCTGCAGATGGAGCACGACGTGCTGCCCTTCGACGTGCGCGGCGACGATGTGTGGGTGACCGAGCGTTCGCGCACGGCGATCACCTTTCCCGGCGCGGCAAAGCCCTTCCGCTATTCGGAAAGCAACACGTTCCATGCCAGGCGGCATGACCTGACCCGCCCCGGCGCGACCCGCGTGACGAGCGAGGTGAGCTTTACCAACGTCTGTTCGTGGCGGCCGTGGATGGAGATGGGCGACCGTCCCGGCCACCTGACCGCCACCGGCATCGGCCGCCAGAACGCTTCGCCGGACTCGCTGCCGCCCGCCTTCGTTGCGGCGACGCGGGAGCGGCGGCCCGAGATGCTGACGAACCCCGGCGCGATCCTGCAGCCGCTGTGGGATGCCAAGGGCTGACCGCAGGGCTGCACCTGCGGTGCGGCATCAGCAGTAGGTCGGGCGCAGATCAAACCTTGCGGACGGCCTGATGTGATCCGGACATGAAAAGGGGCGGTGCATCGCTGCACCGCCCCTTTTTGTTCGACCGGATGGCCGGATGGATCAGAACTTGTAGCTGCCGCGGAAGCCGACCGTGCGCAGTTCCGGCAAGCCGACGTTGAGGTAACCGATCGCGGCACCGGCCAGCGCGAAGGTGGGCTCAAGCAGGTTGAGCTGGTTGACCGAGATGTAGTTCTTGTCGTTAAACAGGTTGACGGCAAAGACCTCGCCGCTGAACGCGCCCTTGGTGAAGCCGATGCGGGCGTTGACCTGCGTGCGGCCCTTGATCCAGGTGAGGTTCGCCGGATCGACGAACTGGCGCGACTTGTAGGACATGTCGCCACGCACGAACCAGGTGCTCTCCTCGCCCAGCTTGCCAGTGTACTGCAGCCCGAGGTTGGCCGAATACTTCGAGGTCAGCGGCAGCTGGTTGCCCTTGAAGCCAGCGCCGACCACGCCGGTGAGGCGCGTGATCGCAGGATCGGCAAAGACGCGGATCGAACTGTCGTTGATCGCACCCGAAGCGTTGATGGTGAACCCGTCGAACGGCTCGGCATTGATGTCGAGCTCGAAGCCGCGAACCTGCGTCGTGCCGGTATTGGCCACGCCGCTGACGATCGAGGGCAGCGCATTCGGGATCGTGGTATCGAGGAACACCACCGAACGGTTGTTGTGCTGCTCGCTCCAGTCGGCGAGGTAGGCAGCGGCGGTGACGTAGAGCCTGCCATCGAGGAACTTGCCCTTCAGGCCAAGTTCGTAGTTCGTCAGCTTTTCAGGCTTCACGATCACGCCAAGGCCGATCGACTGTGCTGCGGCAAATTCACCGGCCGAACCCGAAAGGAAGTTGGTGTTGAACGAGTTCAGCGTGACGTTTGCCGCCTTCGACCACGAGGCATAGACCATCACGTCAGGCGTGACGTCATAGTTGACGATGACGCGCGGCATGAAGTTGTCGAACGACTTGTTGAAGAAGGTGGTCAGCGGCGCGAAGGTGCCGGCGGGCAGGCCATAAGTGCTGGCAGCCGCAGCGCCGATCGTCAGCGAACGCCCACCGACGTAAGCGTAGATCTTGTCGCGCTGCCAGCGACCTTCGGCGCTGATGGTCAGCGCATCGGTGACATCATAGCTGACGCTGCCGAACACGCCCCAGGTTTCGGCCCGTGCCGGCGGCTGGTACGAGCTGGCTGCACGCGGTGCGCCGAACTGCTCCTCGGCAAAGACACTGACCAGATCGGACTGCGTCTTGGTTTCAAGGTAGCTGCCGCCAAGCATCGCCTTGAGCGCGCCACCCTTGTCATAGGACACGCGCAGTTCCTGCGAGAAGTCCTGGTTCTTGCGTTCGACCAGGAACGGGAACGACCAGTAGGAGCGCAGGCCGTTCGCGACTGTGGCCAGCGGATTGCGCAGCAGGCGGCTGTCGTAGTTGTCGAGGTCGGCCAGTTCCGAATAGGATTCGTTGTTGTAGCCGGTGAGCGACGACAGCGTGACGCCGGTATCGCCGAGCTCGTAGTCGACGTTCAGGTGCAGGTGGTAATACTGGCGGACCAGACCGTAACCCTTGACGCCCTTGCCGGGGGTGATGAAACGTGATGCATAGTTGCCGAGGATCCCGGCGAGTAGGGCGTCTTCCTGCGTGTTCTGCATAGGCCCGAACCCTGCTGGCAGGGCAGGCAATGCGCCACAGACGAAAGGATTCGTACCGTTCAGGGTGCAGTTGGCGCTGCTGGGCAGGATCAGCGTGCCGTTGCTGTTTCCGCTGCGCGCCGGAATGTTGATGTTGCCATTGTTGGCGCGCAGTTCGTAGCCAGACAGAATGCCCTGTGCCGACGGGCCGTCATCGTCTTCGGAGTAGAGGCCGAGCGCGCGGATCTTCAGCGAAGAGGAAGGCGTGAACTCGAGCGCGAGAGTCCCGGTGCGGGTGCGCTGGTCGCCAAGCGATTCGTCCGGGTTGGCCCCGTTGCGGTAGGAGCCGTCCTTCGAGAACTGGCGTCCGGTGATGCGGAAGCTCAGAACGTCCGCGACGATCGGGCCTTCGAGGGCAATCGAAGCATCGAAGTTGTTGCGCGTGCCAGCCATGGCGGTGATCGAACCGCCAAAGTCATTGCCGGCCTTCTTGGTCACGATGTTGATCGCGCCGGCAAAGGCGTTGCGGCCGAAGTAGGCGTTCTGCGGACCCTTGAGCAGTTCGATGCGGGCGGGGTCGGCGATCGCATTGAGCGCGGTGGCAGAGGCCACCGGCACGCCATCGATGAAGCTGGCGGTGAGCGTCGAAGTGGTGGTCGACGGGGTCATGCCGCGCAGGGAGATCTGCTGGAACGAGCGGTCGTTGCGGCCGGAGTTGTTGTTCGAGACGTTGATGCCCGGCGTGTTGAGCACGACGTCGTTGACGTTGGTGATGCCGCGCTTCTCGATGTCCTGAGCGGTCAGGGCAGAAATGGCGATCGGCGTTTCGAGGAGGCTTTCCTCGCGCTTGCGGGCGGTGACGGTGATGATGCCGAGGCCGCCCTCGTTCTCGGAAGCCTGCGGCTGTTCATCAGCGGCAAAAGCGGTGACCGGCGCGGAAAGTGCCATGCCCGAAAGTGCTATGGCCAGAACGGAAGCGGATGTCCTATTTGCAAAATTCTTCATGGTTCCCCCCATAAGAACGTTTGAATGTAACCGGCACGTCAAGAAAGTCCGCCAAAGGCGGATTGGCACACGTCTGAAGTCTTTTTGATCAACCCGTACCCTGCGGGCACATCCTGCCGGATGGCCTGCTTTCGGATCGTGAGGCTTGCGCGTGGGGCGGTCGTTCACAACGATTGCGCTGCACAATATCCGCCACTCGGAGAATCTCGGGGGTTGCCCCGATCCTGATCGGTAGCAATCAGTCTCCGAAAGACTGCGACGCCTATCCGACTGGTGGTGACCACCGCTCGTGCAATCGACATGGGGCCTTCGCATGTGGCGATTGGCATCGGGAAGACGCCTGTCCTATGGGTGGCGGTCAAGGGAACGTGACGATTATGACAATGGACCGGCGCACTTTTTCGCTTGCGGGCCTGGGTGGCCTCGGCCTTGCCGCGATGGGCGCGGCGCAACCCGCGCTGGCGGCGCGCAAGGCGAAGAAGGCGGCCAGCCCTGCGGTGGCGCCGAAGAAGCCCGGGCAAAGCGACGTGATCGTGCTGGGCGCAGGGGTTTCCGGCCTGCAGGCGGCGTGGATGCTCGAGCAGGAAGGCAAGAGCGTTACCGTGATCGAAGCGCGCGAGCGCGTCGGCGGGCGGATCTGGACGCTGCTCGATCAGCCGGGCTACCCGGAAATGGGCTTCAATTCGATGGCGGCCGGTTACGGTCGCGGGTTGGATGCCGCTGCCCGTGCCGGCGTAGAGATGGTCGAGGTGGGCGCACGCTGGCGCTCCGGCCCGCCGCCGCTGCTGTGGATCAACGGCAAGCCGATGACTCGCGCCGAATGGGCCGCGTTCCCCGGCAATCCCTTGCCCGAAAAACTGAAGATGCTGATGCCCGGCGAAGTCGTGGGCAAGCTGGTTTCGGACAACAACCGCCTGGCCGACTGGTCAAGCTGGCACGATCCGGCCAATGCCGCGCTCGATATCTCGCTGTACGAATACCTCAAGGCGCAGGGCCTTTCGGACGCGGCGATCCACCTGTGCAACGACATTGCGCCCTATTACGGCGTGAATGCCTGGGACGTCTCGTCCCTGATGATGGAATACAACGACGGCTTCGTGAAGGGGCAGGCGGCCGCTGGCCCTGAATCGCTCTCGGTCAAGGGCGGCAACATTCACCTGGCAACCGGCATGGCCAAGCTGCTGAAGGGTGACGTGCTGCTGGGGCGCGAGGTCGTGGGCATCACGCAGGATGGGGCGAGCGTGACCGTGCACATCGCCGATGGCTCCACCTTCAGCGCGCCGCACGTGATCTGCTCGCTGCCGTTTTCGGCCCTGCGCAACGTGAAGGTGCTGCCAGCGCTGGAAGGGTTGCAGGCGCAGGCGGTGGGCCAGCTCGGCTATCAGCCGATCTCGATGGTTTTCGTCACCGCCACCTCGCCGTTCTGGGACGAGGACAAGCTGGCGCCGGGCATGTGGACCGATGGTCCGCTGGGCAATGTCATGCCGCAGCGCTATGGCGCCGATCTTGCCGAGATCACCGGCTTCATCGTTCAGGCGCGCGGCAATCTGGCGCTTTACTGGGACCGCATGGGGGCAGACGCCGCCAAGGCGATGGTCGTGCGCCAGATCGAGACCCTGCGCCCCGCCGCCAAGGGCAAGGTCGCCGCGCACAGCTACTTCAGCTGGGCGGACGAGCGTTTCAATGGTGGTGACGTATCGTTCTTCGGGCCGGGCCAGGTCAAGTGGCTCGACGAGATGATCAAGCCCGCCGGTCGCGTCCATTTCTGTGGCGAGCATACCGCACAGGGCGCGCGCGGGCTGGAAGGTGCGCTGGAATCGGCCGAGCGCGTGGCGCTTGAAGTTCTGACCGCCTGACGCGGTCGGGTGAAGTCTTGACCGCTTGAGGCGGGTTCTGAATTCAGGGGTAAGGTACTGATGGAATACGATTACATCCCGCTGCCGCAGCGCAAGCCGCTGGTCTGGCCGAACGGTGCCCGGGTCGCGCTGATCCTGACGTTCAACCTCGAGACGTGGGACCTGACCAAGGACACCGACAAGCCCTATTACGCAGGCGGCCCGGCGATCCTGCCCGACGTGCTGCCCGGCAACACGCCCGACTTCCCGAACTTCACCTGGCGCGAATATGGCCAGCGCGTCGGCCTGTGGCGGCTGATCGACCTGTTCGACGAACTGGGCGTGAAAGCCAGCTGCACCACCAATGCCGTCACGTTCGAGCGGCGCAAGGCGATGACCGATGCCGTGCTGGAGCGCGGCTGGGAACTGCTGACCCACAACTGGGAGCAGGGCGAACTGCTTTCGAGCTTTGCGCACGAACCGGCCAAGGAGCGCGACATCATCCTGCGCAGCCTTGACCAGTTCGAGAAGTTCACCGGGCGCAAGAGCAAGGGCTGGCTGTCGTCCTCCTTGCGCGGCACGATGCAGACGGCCGACATCCTCGCCGAATATGGCTGCACGTTCTACTGCGACATCATGAACGACGATCAGCCCTATCTGCTGCGTACGCCGCACGGGCCGATCGTTTCAGTGCCCTATTCCAACGAAATCAACGATTTCACCTTCATCACCCGCAAGAACTACACCACCAACGAATACCGCGATGCCCTGATCGAGGAACTCGACGTGCTCTATGCCGAAGGGGCGAAGACCGGGCGGATCATGAACCTCGGGCTGCACCCGCACGTTTCGGGCCGCGCCCATCGCGTGCGCGCGCTGCGTGAATTCATCGAACACGCCAAGAGCCTGCCCGGCGTGTGGTGGGCGACGCGCGAGGAAATCGCCGAGTGGTATCTCGCCAACCATGAAAGCCACATTCCGGGCCAGTTGGAAGGCGGCGCCAAGTGAGCAAGCCCGAAACCATCCTGATCGTCGGCGGTGGCGTGGCGGGAATGACCGCTTCTGCCGCGCTGGCCCAGCAGGGCTTCAAGGTGACGCTGCTGGAAAGCGCGCCGCAGTTCGGCGAGATCGGCGCCGGACTGACGCTGACGCCGAACGCGATGAAGGGCCTCGATTTCATCGGCATCTGCGAGGAAGCGGCAGCGGTCGCGGTCGAGCCCACCCGCCAGCGCATCCAGCACTGGCAGGATGGGCGCACGCTGGTGGCGATGGACCGTTCGACCCAGCGCGAAAAGTATGGCGCGCCCTACATTACCGTCCACCGCGCCGACCTGCATGGCGTGATGACCCGCGCGGCCGAGCGTTCGGGCGTGGAGATGGTGGCGGGAGCGCAAGTCGTCTCCAGCGAAGGCACGACGGTGACGCTGGCCGATGGCCGGCAGTTCAGCGCGGATGTGCTGATTGGCGCCGATGGCGTGAAGAGCGTGATCCGCCAGCGCTTTGGCGATGATGCGCCGCACTTCACCGGGCACGTCGCCTGGCGCTGCCTGGTGCCGGTGACCGAAGAGATTCAGGACCTCTCCGACTTCCCCGGCATCATCATCGGCCCCGGCGCGATGATGAACCGCTACAACGTGCGCGGTTCGAAGGTGATGAACTTCGTGTTCTTCGCGCGGCAGGAAGGCTGGAACGAGGAAGGCTGGACCACGCCTGCCGATCCTGCAGAACTCCAGTCGATCTACGGTCACTGGTGCGACGATGCTCGGCGACTGCTCAAGGCCGCCGTGGCGCAGCCGCTGTTCAAGTGGGCGATCAATGCGCGCAAGCCGATGGATACCTGGGTGCAGGGTGGCAATGTCACGCTGATCGGCGATGCGGCGCACGCGATGACACCGTTCCTCGGCCATGGCGCGGCCTGCGGGATCGAGGATGCGGTGGTGCTGGCGCGTGCGCTGGCGGCATCGGATTCGGCGGCAGAGGGCCTTGCCCGCTATGAGAAGGCGCGGCACGAACGCGCGACCTTCATCCAGCAGGAATCGAACGCCAACGCCGATCGCATGCAGGGCCAGGACACAGACCTGTTCGGCCTTGGCGAGATGAAGGACGAGGAATCGCTCGGCCTGTTCACCTATGACCCGAGGACCGTCGAAGTATGAGCGTTTCGCCAGTTCCCTTTGACGGCAACCCGATCGCGCCGGAGACGGAGCGTTTCCTGAAGGAAACGCACCGCCTGCTGATCGGCGGGCAATGGGTCGAAGGTTCAGGCGAACTGGAAACACGTGATCCGGCGACGGGCCTTGTGCTGGCAAGGTTCCAGACGGGCGGCGCGGCGGAAGTGGACCGCGCAGTCAAGGCCGCGCGCGCCGCGTTCGAAGGGCCGTGGGGCCGGATGACCGTGGCCGAGCGAACGGCGCTGCTGCACAAGTTGGCGCGGGTGATGGACGCCAATGCCACGCTGCTGACCGAACTCGACGTGATCGACAACGGCATGCCGCGCTTCATCGCCGGGCTGACCACCGCGAACTGTGTCGAGATGATCGACTACTACGCGGGTGCAGTGATGCGGATAGAGGGCACGACCATCGCCCCGCCGCGCCACATCGCCGCCGAGGCCGAAGCGCTGACTTATACCCTGCGTGAGCCGGTGGGTGTTGCGGGCCAGATCGTGCCGTGGAACGTGCCGCTTTCCACCGCGATTCTCAAGCTGGCGCCCGCACTGGCCGCAGGCTGCACGGTGGTGATGAAGCCATCAGAGGAAACGCCGCTTTCGGCCTTGGCGCTGGGGGGCATGATCCTTGAAGCGGGCATCCCGGCGGGCGTGGTCAACATCGTCAACGGGCTTGGTGCAGAGGCGGGGCAGGCGCTGGCCGAGCATCCCGGCGTCGACAAGATCTCGTTCACCGGATCGACCGCGACCGGCAAGCGCATCATCCAGGCGGCGCTCGGCAATCTCAAGAAGGTCAGCCTCGAACTTGGCGGCAAGAGCCCGGTCGTGGTCATGCCCGATGCCGATCTGGCGCTGGCCGTGCCCGGCGTGGCCATGGCAACATTCTTCCTGCAGGGGCAGAACTGCATGGCCGGAACGCGCATCTTCGCGCACGCCGCAATCCATGATGCGCTCATGGAAGGCGTCGCGGCGTTCTGCAAGGTGATGACGCTGGGCCACGGCCTTGACCCCGCAACCACGCAGGGGCCGATGATCTCGGACGGGCACGCGGCCAAGGTCATGGGCTATATCGAGCGGGCCAAGGCCGATGGCGTGACCTTGGTTGTCGGGGGCGAAAAGCTCGACCGGCCGGGCAACTTCATCCAGCCCACGGTGTTCAGCGGCTGCGACAACGCCATGCCGCTGATGCGCGAGGAGATCTTCGGCCCGGTCATGGCCGTGCAGAAGTTCGAGAGCGACGATCTGGACGCCATTGCCGCCCTTGCCAACGACACGCCCTATGGCCTGTCGGGCAGCGTGTGGACGCGCGATCTTTCGACGGCGCACCGCCTGGTCAAGCGCATTCGCGCCGGCCAGGTCTCGATCAACTGCCACGGCGCGGTCGGCACCAACATCCCGTTCGGCGGCTATGGCCAGTCGGGCTGGGGGCGCGAGTTCGGTCAGGAGGGGCTGGACGCCTATCTTGAAACGAAGGCCGTAACGGCACGGCTCTGATTGCGTGCGGGCATGGTTGCTGTAAGGCAGCCAGATGGCCCGCAAGCATTCAAAACATGGTCGCTACGACGACTTCGATACCCAGGACGAGGAAGAGGCGCCGCCGCCGGTGCCGTGCTGGCTGTGCGGACGACCCACCGGCAGCACCATCGTATGGCACCACCCGATCCCCAAGAGCCGGGGCGGGCGCGACGTGGTGCCGATGCACGGCATCTGCCAGCAGACGCTGACCGTGAACTTCACCAATTCCGAACTGCAGCGCATCGGCATGGACGTCGAAAAGCTGCTCGACAACCCGGCGATCCGCAAGTTCGTCGACTGGGTGGCGAACAAGGACCCCGACTTCACCGCGACGATTGCCAAGAAGCAGCGGTGACCTTGCAGCTTTGACGGTGATGGCTTATGTATCGTGAATGTCGATACATGAAGCATGGTCATGCAGGTGCAGGTAAAGAAGTGGGGCAACAGCGCTTCGGTGCGCATCCCCGCATCGGTGCTCGCTGCGGCCTCGCTGAAGATCGATCAGGCGGTCGACGTGCGTGAGGAGGGCGGCCGGGTGATTATCGAGCCGATTGCCGAACCGCGCTTCGATCTCGATGAACTGCTCGCCGCGATGACGCCCGAGAGTTTTCCCGAAGACGTCGCGTTCGGCCCTGCCGTTGGCGGTGAAGCCTGGTGAGTGCCTACGTCCCGGCGGCGGGCGACGTTGTTTGGCTGCAGTTCGATCCGCAGGCCGGGCACGAACAGGCAGGCCATCGTCCCGCTCTGGTGCTGTCGCCGCAGCGCTACATCAAGGCGCGGGGCATGATGCTGTGCTGCCCGATGACCTCGCGGATCAAAGGCTATCCCTTTGAAGTCGTGGTCAGCGTCGAGCCGCCGAGTGCCGTTCTGGCCGATCAGATCAAGGCGCTCGATTGGCGAGCGCGCAAGGCGACGCACAAGGGCAAGGTGCCAGAAGCGGTCCTTGCCGAGGTGCGCGCCAAGCTGAAGGCGCTGATCTTCTAGTTCCTGAGCCTAGGCATTCCCCATCGGCACGTTCGACAGGTCGTGGCTGATCGCGGCGGCTGTCGCTTTCAGGTCGTCGAGGTAGGTTTCGAGCGCGGTCGAGAGCTTCATGGCGGCGACGAAGAACACCATGGTCATGGCGGCTTCGAAGTGGCCGTTGCGGAAGATCGGCACGGCGATCGACGAGGTCTTGCCCGGCGTCAGGTTGAAGTGGTTGCGGCCCTGCACGGCATAGCCATCGGCGCGGATGCGTTCGACATCGAGGCTGACTTCGGCAGTGGCGAGGTAGTTGAGGTCGATATCCTGCGACACGCGCATGAAGCGCAGGATCATCTCGCGCTCTTCCGGATCGGCAAAGGCCATCGAGACCTTGCCCGAGGCGCTGTCGAGGATCGGCAGGGTGAAGCCCGGGTAGTAGTGCTCGAAGGTGAGCGATGAATTGGCGTGGGTGCTGTCACGCAGCATCATCTCGCGGCCGACGCGGATGGCGATGGAGACCGGCCAACCGGCCCGGGCAGTGAAGGCGACTATGTGCGGGCGGGCGATGCGGACCAGTTCATCGTCGTGCTGGAAGCCGGTGGCCAGCGTCTGGACGAGGGCAGTGGCGCGGTAGCGCTTGCGGGCGGGTTCCTGCTCGATCAGGCCTTCGTAAAGCAGGGTCTGCACGATGCGGCAGGCGGTGGGATAAGGCACCTCGGCGGACTTGGCGATTTCCATCATCGAGAGCGAGCCGTGGCGGTTGATTGCCTTCAGCGCGGCGATGGATCGCGTGATCGACCGGATAGGAACGCCTTTTTCCATTGTACGACTCCCCTTGGCACTCTGTGGTTGGCCGCAGAGTGACAAGAGAATGTCATTTAACCGAATTGTTCAAGGAATTATCCGCCTGTCGGATAAACCTGTCCCCAATTCGGAACAATCATCAGCTCCTCACCATCCGGGAACGATGACCTGACGGACGGCCTTGCCCTGGGCGAGCTTGTCCATGAGTTCGTTGATTTCCTCCAGCGGGCTGACCGAGGTAAGGAGCTTTTCCACCGGCATCCGGCCTGCCTTCCACAAGGCGATGTAGCGCGGAATGTCGCGCGCCGGGATGGACGAGCCCATGTAGCTGCCCATCAGCGTCTTGCCCTCGGCGACGAGAGACAAGGCATTGATTTCAAGCATTTCCGTAGGGTTCGGCAGGCCGACCGTGACGATGCGCCCGCCGCGCTTGGCAGCCTTGTAGGCTTGCGCCAGCACGGCTGCCTTGCCCACGGTTTCGATCACCACGTCGGTGCCGAACAGGGGCTGCTCCTCGCCCGGAGCGACGGCGGCAGCGGCGCCGAGTTCGAGCGCGAGCGCGCGCTTTTCCGGCGAAGGATCAACCGCGACGACCGGCTGCGCCCCTGCCGCCAGCGCGCCGAGCAGCGCGGCGAGGCCGACGCCGCCGAGGCCGTAGATCAGCACCGACTCGCCGGGCCGGACCTGCGCCGTGTTCATCACCGCGCCGACGCCAGTGAGGACGGCACAGCCGAACAGGGCTGCGGTCTCGGGCGGAATGTCCTTGTCGATCTTTACCAACGAGCGGCGATCGACCACGGCCTGCGTGGCAAAGGCGGAGACGCCGAGGTGGTGATGGACGCCCACACCGTCACAGGACAGGCGCGAGCCACCCTGCATCAGTTCGCCCTTGCCGTTGGCGGCAGCGGCATTGGCGCAGAGGTAGCCCTGTCCCGAGGCGCAGGCGACGCAGTGTCCGCACGAGGGCAGGAATACCAGCACGACGCGGTCGCCCACTGCCAGCGAGCCGTCGCCCTCATCGCCCAATGCCAGCACCGTAGCGGCGGCCTCATGGCCCAGGGCCATAGGCATCGGGCGCGGCCGGTCACCGTTGATGACCGAGAGGTCGGAATGGCACAGGCCCGCTGCGTCAATCCGCACCAGCACTTCGCCGGGCTTCGGGTCGGCGAGTTCGAGAGTCTTGACCTCGAGCGGCTTGTTCACCGCATAGGGCGCGGGGTTGTTGCCGCTCTGGTTGAGGACGGCGGCGGCGATGCGGCGTGTGGTCATCAGCCGGCCTTGCCCCACTTCTTCTCGAAGGCCCACACGTCCTCGAAGCCGATCAGCGAGCAGAACTCGGAGAAATCGAACAGGCCATCGGGCTGGCCCACGCCGTTGTCCTTGAGATCGCGCAGGACCTTCTCCATCGCAGCCGCAGCGGCGAGGCTGGTGAGCGAGGGGTAGATGGCATAGGCATAGCCGATCTCGGCCAGCACTTCGGCGGGCGGCACCGGCGTCTTGCCGTGGTTTGACATGTTGGCCATGCAGGGCTTGTCGAGCACGGCGCAGGCCTTGCGCATTTCCTCTTCGCTGTGGAGCGCTTCGGGGAAGAGCACGTCGGCCCCGGCCTTCGAATAGGCTTCGAGGCGACGCAGCACGCCATCCAACCCTTCGCTTTCACGCGCATCGGTGCGGGCGATCACGACGAAGTCCTCGCTTTCCCGCGAATCCACGGCGACCTGGATCTTCTCGACCATGTCTTCGGTGGAGATCAGGCGCTTGAACGGCGTGTGGCCGCACTTCTTGGGGAATTCCTGATCCTCGATCTGGATCGCGGTAACGCCCGAGGCTTCGTAGCCCTTCACGGTGTGGTGGACGTTGAGCAGGCCACCGTAGCCGGTATCGCCATCGGCAATGACCGCCGCGTTCGACGTGCGCGCCAGCGTTTCCATGCGGTTGCGCATCTCGGTGTAGGTGGCGATGCCGGCATCGGGCAGGCCCCAGGCCGAGGCGGTGAGCCAGTAGCCGGTGCCATAGACGATGTCGAAGCCGACCTTGTTGGCGATCACCGCGGTGATCATGTCCTGGATGCCGGGGACGACGAAGAACTTTCCGGAGTTCAGCTTCTCGCGGAGGATGGGATTGGCCACTGATCTGGTCCTTATGCGTTGTGTAGGCCCACCCCGCTGCGACTGATCTCACTGCGTTCGATAAGTCTCGCTCCCCTCCCGCCCTTCGACAAGCTCAGGATGAACGGGAGGGGGTGAGGGTGGGCTTCCTGTTATGCGTTTGCCCAGCGCGGAGCCTTGGGAGCGGGGAGGCCGGTTTCGGCAAGGCAGTTGGCGCGCAGGGTTTCGATGTCGGGACCGAAGTTGAACACGCCAAGCTCGCCGCGTTCGGCGCGCATCTTCGCGCGCAGTGCATCGGTGGCAGCGGCATCGACCGCGCCGTCCTTCAGCACCACGCCATAGCGCAGGGCGCCCTTTTCGGTGACGAGGCCTTGCTTGAGTTCGACCGCCAGCAGTTCGGGATCGCGTTCGAGCGGGTCGCCCCAGCCGCCGCCGCCCCAGGTGATGAAGTGGAGGCGATCACCCGGTTCGACCGGATAGTCTTCCAGCTTGTTGCCGACGACGATCTCGGTACCATCGGCCTTGACCAGCACCTTGCGGGCGCGCGCGCCCGGCTCGCCGCCGTTGACGCCCCAGGGCGGCACGAACCAGCGGTCGTCATGGATGGCGATGGTGCCGGCCTCGAGGAACTTGTAGACCATGTCGATGCCGTTGCCGCCACGGTGCAGGCCCGCGCCGCCCGAATCCGGCACGGTCTCATAGCGCTCGATCACCAGCGGGAAGTAGCGCTCGAGGAACTCGTTGGGCACGTTGGTGAAGCCGGGGAACAGCGAGTGGCCGTCGGGGCCATCGCCCAGCGGACGGCCGGGGATGCCGCCGAAGCCGATCTGGAACAGCTGGAACCACTTTCCGGCCTTGTCGGTGCCGGCGTAGAACAGGTGCGGCGAGGAGGAGAAGCCCGCGGCGTTGAGAAATTCCGGTGTCTTCTGGCCGAGCAGCCCGCCGAGAATGTCGAACAGGCGGCCGAGCACGTGGGTGCGGCCCGAGAGCGCGGCGGGGAACTTCGGCTTGAGCAGCGACCCTTCGGGGATGCGCACGTCGATCAGGTCGTAGTAGCCGTCGTTGAACAGGATCTGCGGATCGAAGATCATGATCATGTAGATGCCGAAGAACATGCGCATCATGTTCTCGTTGAGCAGCATGTTGATCGAGGCCTGGCTCTGCGGATCTGTGCCGGCGAAATCGAGCACCACGCGGCCGTCCTCGCGCCACATCGTGCACTTGATCTTGTAGGGGCCATAGCCCAGGCCGTCGTCGCAGATGTAGTCTTCGAAGCTGACCTTGTCTTCGCTGATCGAACTGGCGATCAGCTGCTTCATCGCACGGTGGTTGCGTTCGAGCAGCATCGACGTGGCCGAGGTGAACACGTCGTCGCCGAAACGCTCGGCCATTTCATAGACGCGGCGCGCAGCGACGCGGCACGAGGCGATCAGGGCGTTAAGGTCAGCCTTGCACCAGTCCGGCGTGCGGGTCTGGTGCATGACCAGCTTGATCAGGTCCTCGTTGTATTCGCCCTTCTTCCAGATCTTGACCGGCGGGATGCGCACGCCTTCCTGGAAGATCGAGGTGGCGTGGATCGGCATCGAGCCGGGAACCATGCCGCCGATGTCGGACTGGTGGCCGAACATCGAGGTATAGGCGATCAGGCGGCCATCCTTGAACACGGGGAGCAGCACCAGCCAGTCGTTCGAGTGGCTGATGGCGCCCTGCACCGAGTAGGGGTCGGACAGGAAGATCAGGTCGCCGTCCTCGACGGTGCCGTCATAGCCATCGAGGAACGGGCCGATGTACGATCCGAACTGGCCGACGATCATCTTGCCGGTGTGATCGGCGATGAGCGGGAAGGCGTCGCCCTGCTCGCGGATGCCGGGCGACATCGCGGTGCGGACAAGCGTTGCGTCCATCTCGATGCGCGCATTGCGCAGGGCGTTTTCGATGATGTCGAGCGTGACCGGATCGACGGCAACCGAGTTGAAGGGCGTGGTGTTGGCCTGGATGATCTGTGCGGGCATGTGCTTAGGTCCTCAGGCGAGGTTGATCAGGATGTTGCCGACATGGTCGACGCGGCCGGTGCAGCCGGCTTCGATCAGCGTGGTGGAGTCCATCTCCACGACGATGGCGGGGCCGGGGATCACGTCGCCGGCACGAAGCTTGGCGCGGTCATAGATCACGGCGGGGACCATGGCGCCATCGGCCCACAGTTCATGGTCGCGCACCTTGGCGGCGATCGGATCGCCGTTGCCCACTTCGAGCGGCGGGGCGGGCAGGTCGAGCGCGGGGCCCATGGCGACGGCGCGCAGGTTCACCAGTTCGTGCGCGGAGTCCATGTTGAAGGTGAACAGGCGCTTGTGCTCGGCATCGAAGCGGTCGGTCACGCCCTTCAACCCATCGCGGCGCAGCACTTCGGCGTCGATTGACAGCGGCACTTCGAAGGCCTGGCCTTCATAGCGGATGTCGAGTTCGAACTGGCTGGTGACATCGGCGTCACTGATGCCTTCGGCGGTCAGTTCGGCGCGGGTCTGCGCGGCCATGTCATCAAGCAGGGCGAGAACTTCGGCCTCGTCGGTCTCGTCGATGCGGCGGCTGAACGAGCGGGCGGTTTCGGTGCGCATGCGCGTGGTCGCATCGCCCAGGGCGCAGAGCACGCCGGGGCTGACCGGGGAGATCGCCGGCCACGAGCCCATCAGCTTGGCCACGGCGTTCACATGGAGCGGGCCGGCGCCGCCGAAGCCCATCACCGCGAAGTCGCGCGGGTCATAGCCCTGCTGCACCGAAATCATGCGCAGCGCGCCGAACATGTTCTCGTTGACGATGTCGATGATGCCGCGCGCGGCTTCCATCAGGCCGATGCCAAGCGCGTCGGCGATGGTCTGGACCGCCTTCTTGGCGCCTTCGCGGTCAAGCTTGAAGGTGCCGCCGAGCAGGTTCTCAGGGAGATAGCCAAGCACGACGTTGGCGTCCGTCACGGTCGGCAGGGTGCCGCCCTTGCTGTAGGCGACAGGGCCGGGAACGGCGCCCGCCGACTGCGGGCCGACGCGCAGTGCGCCGGTGAGTTCAGGAACATAGGCGATAGAGCCACCGCCTGCGCCGACGGTCTTCACATCAAGCGCCGAGGCGCGGACCGAGAGGTGGCCGACTTCGGTGGTGCGCTGGCGGCGGGCCTCGAGATTTTCGATCAGGGCCACGTCGGTGGAGGTGCCGCCGACGTCCAGCGTCAGGATGTTCTTGATGCCCGAATTGCGACCAACCCAGATCGCGCCGGTGACGCCGCCTGCAGGACCCGACATGAGCAGCGAGACGGGATGCTCTTCCGACTTTTCCGAGGACATCAACCCGCCGTCCGAACGCAGCAGCGAGAGCGATCCGGCCATGCCGGCGCCGCGCAGGCTATCGCGCAGGTTGTGGATGTACTTGCGCATCACCGGGCGCACCGCGGCGTTGGCAACGGTGGTCAGGGTGCGTTCGTATTCCTGCATTTCGGGCAGGACTTCGTGGCTCAGCGACATCGGGATGCCGGGCATGATCTCTGCCGCGAGTTCGCCGATGCGCTTTTCATGCGCGCCGTTGAGGTAGGCGTTGACGAGGCTGACGGTCAGCGCTTCCACGCCGCTGTCGCGCAGGGCGACGAGGGCTTCGCGCACTTGCGCTTCGTCGAGCGGTTCCAGTTCATTGCCTTGCGCATCCATGCGGCCGCGCACTTCGACAGTGTCCTGCAGGGCCGCCAGCGGCACCGGTTTTCGCCAGACGATCCATCCGGCAAGCCCGCCCGGCACGAACGAGCGGGCGATCTGCATGACCTGGCGATAGCCATCGGTGGTGACGAGGCCGACGCGGGCGCCCTTGCCTTCGAGCACGGCGTTGGTCGCCACGGTGGTCCCGTGGAGGAAGAATTCGACGTCGGACGGGCTGATGCCGGCCTTTTCGCAGATGGCGGTTACGCCGTTCAGAATGCCTTCCGAACTGTCATGCGGGGTCGACGGCGTCTTGTTGCGCCAGAATTCGCCAGTGCTCTGGTTGAACAGCAGGAGGTCGGTGAACGTGCCACCCACGTCCACGCCCAGTCGATAGGTCATGTCTACCCCGATCGCTATTGTCTTGCGGCGGAATCGCCGTCCGTTTGCAGTGGAGCGAGTGCTATTCATATCCTTCGCGCCGGGGGGATTTTCGGACAGAGTTATCCGCCAAGCGGCTTTTCAGCCCGGGAAACGGAGGTCCGGCGAACCGAAAAAATCCGCTGTTCGGATAAGGTTGCTGCTGTCCTGTTCGCTTCGGCCTGCGCGGTGTCGACTGCGCTCCAAACACATTTCGTGGAAGGATTTTGCAATGGCCGCATGGCTGGTGGTGACGGCGAAGCTCAAGGACCGCGATGCTTTCATGGCTTGCGGCTATTCACAGAAGGCGGCGGCCATCCTTGAGCAGCATGGCGGGCGCTATGTGATCCGTGCGCCGGGTGCGACGGTGCTGGAAGGCGAAGGGGCCGAAGGTGCATCGGTGGTCGTTTCGGAATGGCCGAGCCGGGAGGCCGCGCTCGGCTTCTACAACTCGCCCGAATATACCGAGGCCAAGAAGCTGCGCGAAGGGCTGGCGGAGATCAACGTGACGCTGGTTGGCGCATGATGATCGGGCGCACGGGCCTGCTTGCGGTAAGCCTGCTGGCGCTGTGCGGCGTTGCAGCCGAAGCCAGGCCGGGCACGCGCTTCAACGATTGCGGCAGGGATTGCCCCGACATGATCGCGATTGCTCCGGGCACGTTCAGCATGGGCGCGGATGCGGGCGAGGAAAGCCGTCCGGAAGGCCCGGTGCGGCAGGTCACGATCGCGCGACCGTTCGCGCTTGGCGTCACCGAGGTGACCAACGCACAGTATTCGCGCTTCATCGCCGCAACCGGGCGCACGCCGTCCAGGGGCTGCCGCTCGATCGTGGATGGCAAGGTCGAGATCGTGCCGGAGGGCGACTATCTGAACCCTGGGACCGGCGCGGGTGACGGCGCGCCGGACAAGCCGGTTGTGTGCGTTTCGTGGCGCGATGCCACGGCCTATGCCGCGTGGCTTTCGGAGAAGACCGGGCAGAACTATCGCCTGCCTTCGGAAGCGGAATGGGAATATGCCGCGCGCGCCGGAAAGCCCGGCGAATATTACTGGGGCCAGTCCATCGACGACGGATGCACCGAAGCCAACGTCTATGACAAGGACGGGGCAGCGGGCGGCGCGGTGCCGGTGTTCTCGACCGCTGAAGGTGCGGTTGTGGTGCCGCATGCGCAGTGCAGCGATGGCCATGCCGAGGTGGCGCCGGTGGGCAGCTACCGCGCCAATGCCTTCGGCCTGCATGACATGACCGGCAATGTCTGGGAGTGGGTGCAGGACTGCTATTTCGCGCCCTATCCCGCCGATGCGCCGACCGATGGCAGGCCTTACGAAGTCAGCGGCGATTGTCCGCGACGGGCGGTGCGCGGCGGCAGCTGGATGAGCTCGCCCTTCCGCAACCGCACATCGTGGCGCGGGCGCGATCCCGAAGATCTGGTGACGTGGATATTCGGCTTCCGCGTGGCGCGCGATCTGCCGGCGAAGGGCAGGAAATGACGCAGCCGTCCGGCTCGTTGGTCAATCTCAGTCGCCGGCATGTCCTGGCTGGTCTGGGTGTGGGTGCAGGTGGGCTGCTGCTCGGCAGCGCTGGCGCGGCCTGGGCCGCGACGGGGGCGGATGGCACGGACCCTGTGCAGTTCGGGCCGATGCTGGCCATCGCGCCGGACGGGGCGGTGATGGTGGTCGTGCCGACCTCGGAAATGGGGCAGGGCACGCAGGAGGCCTTGGCGCGCATCGTTGCAGAAGAGCTCGACTGCGACTTCGCGCGGCTTGTGGTGCAGCTGCCGTGGGCGGATCCGGCTTTTTCCAATCCTTTCGCGCGTCGCCAGCTAACCGCCAATTCGATGAGCGTGACCGGCTATTACGGGGCCTTGCGCAAGCTTGGCGCGGGCGCTCGGGCAATGTTGCTGCAGGCGGCGGCGGCACGGCTGTCGGTTCCGGTCGAGAGCCTTTCTGCCAAGGCTGGCCGAATTACTGGCGGCGCAAAGGAGCTTTCCTTCGGCGAGGTGGCCGCCGATGCGGCGAGGCTGCCGGTTCCGACCGAGCCAAAGCTCAAGGACCCGGCCAGCTTCGGCGTGATTGGCGGCAAGACCCCGCGCAAGGACCTACGCGCCAAGGTGACCGGAACCGCGACGTTCGGGATCGACGTGGCCGAACCCGGGATGCTGGTCGCCGCGCTGGTGCTCGCGCCCCACCCCGAAGCACGCTTCACGGCCAAGGGGCTGGACGATGCGCGCAAGCTGCCGGGGGTGTTTGCTGCCGCGCCGGTCAAGGGTGGCGTGGCCATTCTGGCAGACCACTTCTGGCGCGCGCACAAGGCGGCGCAGGGCGTATCGCTCGAGGTCAGCGCCAGCCCGATTGCCGGGCTTTCCGACGAAAGCCTGCGCGCCGGGATGCAGGCGGCGTTCGACGCGGTGGAGCCCGCGCCGTTTCCGAACATCGAAGCCGCGGGCTTTCCGCCCAAGCTGCAGCGCGCGGACAAGCCGCAAGTGCTTGCCACTCTGGCCGCAGCGCCGCGCAAGGTGGAAGCGACTTATGAAGTGCCGCATCTGGCCCATGCGACGATGGAGCCGATCTGCTGCTCTGCCAAGCTGACCGGTGATGGCCTGCTGATCCGTGGTCCGTTGCAGGATCCGGCGCTCAGCCGCGATATCGGTGCGAGGCTGACCGGCCTGCCGCTCGACAAGGTGCGTGTCGAGCTGACGTTCCTTGGCGGCGGTTTCGGGCGCAAGTGGGGCACGGACTTCGTCGGCATCGCGGTGCAGGCAGCACAAGCCGCGCCGGGGCGCCTGGTCAAGACCGTGTGGACGCGCGAACAGGACTTCGCGATGGACCAGTTTCGTCCTGCCTTTGCCGTTCGCTCGGTGGCTGGGCTGGACGACAAGGGCCGACCGGTCGCGATCCACAGCCGCATCGCCGGTGAATCCATCGCCGCCTATCATCGCAAGCCTGCAATTCCGGGCTTCGAAGGCATGGCCGATGCCAATTCGGCGGCGCAGCTGATCTATGGCGCCTATGCCGTGCCGCAGAAGCTGATCGAATACCACAAGACCGATCTGGACGTGCCGGTCGGCTTCTGGCGCTCGGTCACGATGTCGCAGAATGCGTTCTTTGCCGAATCCTTCGTGGACGAGCTGGCCTTTGCCGCGGGGCAGGACCAGCTGGCGTTCCGGCTTGCGATGCTCGAAGGCCAGCCCCGCGTCCGTGCCGTGCTGGAAAAGGCGGCGGCGATGATCGGGTGGCAGGCGCGCAAGCCCGGTGCGGGCAAGAAAGCCGGAAAAGGGCGCGGCATTGCCTTCAGCTATTCCGACAACAGCTTCTGCGCGATTGCGGCAGAAGTGACGGTGAAGGGCAAGACGCTGACGATAGACCGGATGGCCTGCGCCTTCGATTGCGGGCTGATGATCGATCCGGTCAGCACCGAGGGGCAGATTTCGGGCGGCATCGTGTTCGGCCTGCAGGCGGCGCTGTGGGGGGAAGTGCACTTCGAGGGCGGCCGCCCGACGGCCGAGAACTTCGGCGATTACCGCATGCCGCTGCTGGCCGACATTCCGCCGATCGACGTGGCGCTGATCCCCGGCGGCACGCGGCCGGGGCCGGTGGGTGAAGCGTCGACTCCGGTGGTCGCGCCCGCGCTGTGCAATGCCATCGCCGACGCCGGGGGGCCGCGCATCCGCGCCCTGCCCATCGCGCGCACGCTGGAAATCTGAGGGGCATCGGCATGGTCAAACTTACCGTAAACGGCGCGGAGCGCGATTGCCCGGCCGATCCCGATACCCCGCTGCTCTGGGCCCTGCGCGAGGATCTGGGGCTGACCGGCACCAAGTTCGGCTGCGGCGTGGGTGCCTGCGGGGCTTGCACGGTGCACGTCGATGGGGAGGCTGTGCGCAGTTGCCAGATGCCGATCTTCGAGGTTGGCGCTGGCAGCAAGGTGACGACCATTGAGGCATTGAGCCCGGCGCAGGCGGACAAGCTGCATCCCGTGCAGCAGGCCTGGGTCGAGGCGCAGGTGCCGCAATGCGGTTATTGCCAGCCCGGGATGATCATGGCGGTGGCGGCGCTGCTCGCCCGCGATCCCGATCCCAGTGAAGCGACGATCCGCGAACAGATTACCAATATCTGCCGTTGCGGCACATATCCGCGTATAGTTGCCGCGGTGAGGCAGGCTGCCGCCGCGGCGCGCGCATGAATACAGGAAGCACCATGAACTCTCGCAAACCCCTGCCGAGAACGCCCAACCGGCTCGACCCGATCGATGGCGCGCGGCCGATGGACGAACAGCTGCTGGCGATGATCGTCGGCCTCACTTCGGAAGTGACGATCCTGCGCGCGCGCCTTGACGCGGCGGAGCGGCTGCTGGAAGCGGCAGGCGCGCTCGCGCCCGGTGCGATTGACGGGTACGAGCCCGATGCCGCCGCCGAAGCTGCGCGCGAGAGCTATCGCAAGGCCACGCTCGACAAGGTTTTCCGCCCCTTGCGCGAGGCGGCGCTGGCCGAAATTACCGCCACCACGACCATGGGAGATGCAGCATGACCAGGCAATTGTCCGAAGACCGCGCCGGCCTTGCTCATCCGCTGATCGCGGTGCCGAGCCATGACGAACTGGCCGAACAGCTGTTCGTGCGCGATCTCAAGCTTTACGTCATGCAGCAGATCGAGCCGGTGCAGGGCCAGATTGCCGCGCGCGAGGCTGCGGCGCTGAAGGGCGCAGAAGGCAACGGCACCGCCGCGCTGCGCAAGCGCATGGCCGAGCATGAAAGCTTCGGCACCTGGCTCGCCATGAAGCGCGAGAGCCAGCGCCAGCTGTGGCACGGCGTGGCGCGCAGCGTCGAACGCCAGGCCGAAGAGCTTGAGGAACTGGCGCGGATCGAAAACCCGAAAGGATCGGTGCGGACCAACCCGGACTTCGTCGAGCCGGACTATATCGCGCGTGGCGACATTCACCTGATGCCCGGCGGCAATGCCCATGATGATGGCTCGTTGCTGCAGGGCGCGGTGATGGACCGGGGCGGCGCGGTCTACATGCTCGGCCGCAACGGCGGGATGCTCAACGACCTGCGCGGGCAGACGGCGATGGCCCACGTGCTGACCCGCTTCCCCGATTTCGCGCCACAGCGCATTCTCGACATGGGTTGCGGCATCGGCACCAGCACCGTGCCCGCCGCGCTGTGCTTCCCGGAAGCGGAAGTGCATGGCATCGACGTTGGCGCTTCGATCCTGCGCTATGCCCACGCGCGGGCCGAACATCTTGGCGCTGCCGTCCACTTCTCGCAGCAGAGCGCGGAAAAGACCGACTTTGCCGATGGCAGCTTCGATCTCGTGTTCTCCTGCGTGGTGTTCCACGAAACCTCGCAGGCGGCTAGCATGGCGATCGTGGCGGAAAGCCGCCGCCTGCTGCGGCCCGGCGGGCTGGCGGTCCACCTCGAGGTGCCGCTGCTGCACGACAATTCCGATCCGTGGGTAGAGCTTTCGGGCGAGCTGGAAGCGCAGTTCAACAACGAGCCCAACTGGCGCGGCGCGCTGACGACCGATTACCGCGCGCTGTTCGAAGCGGCAGGGTTCAAGGACGTGGAAATCGGCTATCAGGCAACCAGTCCGGCTGCGCGCAGCGGGCCGTTCCGCTTCGGGCCGGAAAGCGAAGGCGTGTTCCGTTCGTGGTTCGTCGCCTCGGGCGTCGCCTGAAGGCCGCTCAGGGCGCTTTCAGGTAATCGATGATCGCGCTGATCTCGGCAGGTGACAGGCCTTCGGCCATGTCCTGCATCTTGCCGCTGGCCAGCGCGTTGACGATGTAGGCGCGGTCCATCGCGGCGAGCGCGGTGCGGGCGGGCGCGCCGGTTCCTGCCTGTTCGTGGCAACTGGCACAGCGGGCGGCGAAGAGGGCAAGCCCCGCAGAAGTGCTGGACCTTGTCGGCTGGTAGTCCGCAAAGGATCGCCCCGATCCGCCACGCAGCCCGAAAGCCTGCAACCTGTCCGTGCCGACGATGACCATGCCCTGCACCACCGCAGGTTCGTTGTACTTGCCGGTGGGATGAAGCGCCTGGCCGCTGTTCCACAAGGGCTTGAGCGTCAGCGCATCGAAGGCGCGGAGCAGGGCGCCCGGCGCATCGGGCAGGAATACGTTGGCACTGCGCGGCATGTTGACATCCAGCACCCAGACGATGCCGTTGCGCCCGCCATGGCTTGAGACAACCGGCGATCCGGGGTTCTGGAATGTGACGGTCGTCTCCTGCGCATCGCGCACCAGCCACGCCGGTTTGCCGGGTGATAGCACGATGGCGAGCCTGACGAGGCCGGGCGGCACGTTGGTGCCGAAATCGGCGCCGGTCTTGGAACCGCCTGCGAAGTACAGGAACTCGCGTCCGTCGGCGGCGCCGAAACGGGCGGGCGTGGCGCGGCTCTTGGCCGAATTCACCATGCCGATGCTGTCGGAATAGGGGCCGAACACCACCACCGGGCCGCGCGTGCCAAGTTCGGGCTGCGGGTCTGGCGCCAGCAGCGAACCGTCGCTGGCGGGATCGGTGCTGCACGCATGGCGCCGCGTGGTGTTGCCGGGCAGGCGGCTGCGATCGAGCAGGTAGGCAACGCCCTGCTTGCCCGCACCTTGCGCCAGCAGATGCGGCGTGGCGGTGCGGCGCGGGTCGAGTTCGATCGCCACGGCTCCGCCCGAGGCTATGTCGATATCGGCCGCGGCGGTCTGGCAATAGTTGAAGGGGGAGTAGGTGCCGGTCAGCTTCAGGCCGGTGCGAGGATCGTCGGTTAACTGCAGGATCGACTGCCCCCAGGCACCGTCGCTTTCGGGATAGACGCCGGCAATCCCGCGCTTGGCGAGCGCCGAGGCGAAGCTGGCCCCGGTGACGACATGGATGCGCCCTTGCGCGTCGATCGTCGCGCCGCTCGCGCCCCACATCCCGCCCTGCTGCATGTCGCTGCGCGGCATCGAGGAGAAGGCGCTGGCAATCGCGGGTTTGCGGGTGTTGACCGAAACGAGGAAGCCCTGCTGATCCGGGCCGAAGGTGATGTAAAGCCTTGCGCCATCGGCAGAGAGGTTGAGCGCGCCGCGCTGGAAATAGATCTGGCCGGGCTCGAAGCGGGTGGTGCCGTTGCGGTTCACGCTGGCGGGCACGTTGCGGTGGCTGATCTCCAGCGGCCAGCCTTGCGCCTCTTCGCCGGTCGCAAGATCCAGCGCGTGGACGTCCCATGCCCAGTCATCGCGGCAAGAGGTGACGTAGATGCGCCCCGCAGCCCTGTCGATTACCGGGGTGGAGATGCTGCCCATCTCGCCATTCTGGCAGGGGTTGGCCGTCAACTGCCTGCGCCACAGGATCGTCCCAGCAGAGAGGCTGCCCCGGTCGGCGGCAAGTATGGCATAGGCAAAACCGGTGGAGGCAACGGCATAAGCCACTGGCACTGATTGCCCGGCAAGAGGGCCACTGCGCAGCTTCACGCCGGCAAGGTAAAGGGGGGAGGCGAACAGCCGGGGCGGGGCATTGCCTGCGGAATCGAACACCGGCGATTGCCAGATCTGGCCGAAGGCGCCCCCAGCAACCGTTTCGGGCGTCAGCACCGTTTCGGCCCGGTTCCAGCCTTCGCGTGCGGCGTTGCCGTGGAAGGTCGTCTTGTCGCCAAGCGCGGTCTGGCCTGCAAGGGTCGGCGCGGCAAGGGCGAGGCTGGCAGTGAGCAGGAGGGGGATCTTGCGCATGGTCACAGTCTGTCCCGAGCCTGCGAAGTCTGCGCATCCAAGCGCCGCTTCGCCGACTGGCGGATAGGCGCGCCGCGTGCGGTGATCCGCGCGAGCAAGCGCGCAGGATCGCGCCCATGATAAGCAGGCGCGATCTTGGCATTCTGACGGGCAGCGCAATGGCGCTGGCGGGCTCGGCAAAGGGTGCTGCGGCAACCCCGAGTCTCGGCAACGCCATCCGTCCCGGCAGTTTCCCCGGTTTCTGGGACGCCGAAGGAGACGTGCGCCGCGCCGGTGGCATGCTGCACTGGCGCTCCGCTGGCAGCGCGTCGCAGCGTCCGCCCCTTGTCCTGCTCCACATGCTCGGCGGATGGAGCGACGATTGGCGCATGGTGGCAAGGCCGCTCGCCGCCGCGCGCCGCGTGATCGCGTTCGATCTGCCGGGGCATGGCCTTTCGGCATGGCAAGGCGTGCCGCCCGAAGTGCAGACGGTAGAGGAAACGGCGGCCCTGATTGCCGGGGCGATGACAGAACTGGGCCTCGGGCAGGTCGATCTGGCCGGAACTTCGCTCGGCGGCTGCGTGGCCGTGGCGCTGGCGGCGGGCATGCCCGAACGGGTGCGGCGGCTTGTCCTGCCGTCCTGTGCCCTGGGCAAGGGGCGCTCATGGGACGACATTCGCGCCAAGGAAGCGGACCAGTTGCGCGGCGGCATGTTCAACGCTGCGGGCGATCCCCTGCCGGGTGGGCCGGAAGCGCTGGTCAAGGTCTTCGGCGTGCGCGATGCCGCGCGCATTTCGGCCGAGCAGAACGCCAGTCGCCAGCAAGCCGGGCGCTGGATCAGGCCGCAGGAGCGGGGGGTGGCCCTGACCGACTTTTCCCGCCTGATGGCCCGGATCACCGCGCCGACGCTGTTGCTCTACGGCGAGAACGACACGTTCTTTCCGTCCTATCGTCCCATCGCCGAGGCAGCCTTGCGCCATTCGCAGACGGTGGTTCTGCCGCAAGCCAGCGGTCTGCCGGTACTTGACGATGCGGTCGCAACTGCCGGAGCGATCCGGCAATTCGTCGACGCCTGACGCTGGCTGAATTTATTGTCCTATCATTGATACAAATCAAGCCGTCACGGCGGCGCCCGTGTCAGGTTCCGAATCGTCGAGGCCGCAAGAGCGCATCGCTCAGCCGCCAGACGCACCGCAACCGAGGAGGGCTTATGAAGGACAAGATACCGCCACCCTATACCGCCTTGCAGCGTCATCCGATGATGCCGCAAGCCAGCCATGACGAGGCTGCGCGGTTCAACTTCCTCACGCTGTTCAATCGCTATCTTTCGGGCGAGATCGGACGCGGCAATCGCATTGCCTATGAAACGCGCGTCCTGCCGGCGTTCAAGGTCATCCACGGGCGTGAACCGGAGAACCGCGAGGAGATCCGCATCGCGATGAACCAGGACCCGTTCCACCGCATGTGGTCTGCGCTCAAGCGCAATTCGATGGAAATGCGCCAGCAGAATGGGCGCCAGATTGTGCTGCGCCAGCTCGATGAACTGGATGCCAAGGCCAAGGCCTTCAACGAAGCGTCGGGCCTGCTGGAACTGGACCCGAGCGTGGAACAGCCGATCTACGCCACCTGCGTCGATATTCATTGCCAGCCCGGTGGCTATCACGGTGGCGAGCGCGAAGGCGACGTGACCGTGGGCGCCAACTATGACGTCGGCCTGTTCGCCACGACCGGCGGCGCGCTCGGCAGCCTCAACAATGGCGGTGGCCGGGCCGTGGTCGGCTGGGTCAAGGCCAACCGGCCCGATTGGCAACCCAAGCGCATTCTCGACGTGGGCTGCACCGTTGGCCACAACGCGGTGCCCTTTGCCGAGGGCTTTCCCGACGCCGAAGTGATCGCGATAGACACCGCGGCGGCATCGCTGCGCTATGGCGCGGCGCGGGCGGCGGGGCTGGGCGTGAAGAACATCCGCTTCGTGCAGGCCAGTGGCGAGGACCTTTCGCGGTTCCCCGACAACCATTTCGACTGGGTGCAGACGACGATGTTCCTGCACGAGCTTTCGGCGGAATCGATGCCGAAGATCCTGTCCGAGTGCCGTCGCGTGCTCAAGCCGGGTGGGTTGCTGCTCCATGTCGAACAGCCGCAGTACGGTCCGGACATGCCGCTTTACGAGCAGTTCATCCGCGACTGGGACGCCTACAACAACAACGAACCGTTCTGGTCGGCCATGCATGGCGTCGATCTGAAAGCGGTGATGGAAGAGGCCGGATTCCCGATGGACCACCAGTTTGTAACCGGTGTGCGAGCAGTTCCCGACAAATCCCTGTTCCCGGCATCGCCCGATGGGGAAGAGGAGGATTACGGACGCGCTGCCATCTGGAATGCCTACGGGGCCTGGAAGCCTCAAGTAACCAGCGGAGCAGAAAAGGAGATTTCGGCATGACGCAGGAAATCGACTGGATCGCGCGTTCGGGCGCTCGCGCCAAGGGCGGAAGGCCGGCCTTCTTCGACGAGATGGCCCTCGACCGCCTTTACTCGCTGGCGTTGTCGCTGACGGCTGAACTGGCCGCCACGCGGGAGCGTCTGGATACTGTTGAACGGCTGCTGGAGGCGCAAGGCTCCCTCAGCCGGGATGCCATCGAAAACTTCAAGCCGGACATGGGTGCCGGCGAGGAACGAGGCATCGCCATGAGGGCATATATTGCCCGCGTCATGCGCGGCTTCCAGCAGGAAGTCGAAGCCATGGAGAACCCCGATCCGCCAGTCACCGACTGGGTGGAGCGGCTCTCCCGAGGCTGACGCGCAGTGGCTTAGTGGCGGCTTCCACATCAAAGGGGAAAGTCGTTGATCGAAGAAGTACTGGTACTGCGCTGGGTCCACATCGTCTCCATGGTCTATTGGCTGGGCGGCGAATGGGGTGTCTTCCAGACAAGCTTTAACATCATCAATCGCAAGCTCTCGATGGAGGAGCGCCGGCGGCACATGGAAACCGCCTATCGCATCGACATCCTGGCGCGCACCGGTATCATCATGCTGCTGCCGCTGGGGCTGCATATGGGCAATATCTATGGCCTGCAGCCTTACGGCGGCAGCTTCCTCACGGCGATGTGGGTGTTCGTGGCGGGCTGGCTTGCTCTCTGCTGGTCGGCCTTCATCTACCGCGAGACCGATCGCGGCGTGATGCTGACCAAGCTGGACGAGAAGATCCGCTGGGTGCTGATTCCGACGATCTTCGTGGTCGGCATCTCCTCGCTGCTGGGCCATGGCCCGCTCGAGGCCGGCGAAGGTTCGCGCTGGTACGCCACGAAACTGACGCTCTATGGCTTCACCCTGTGCATCGGCCTTGGCCTGCGCTGGATCATGCGCCTGTGGACGGTCCGCTTCCGCCGCCTGGCCGAAGGTCCGAACCCGGCCGAGGAAGCCGCCCTGGAGCGTGAGTTCCTGTACGGCCGCCTGATGGCCTACGTGTACTGGATCACGATCTCGGGCATCTGCTTCCTGGGAACGGTCAAGCCGTTCTGATCGGGGCAGGGTTTGCGAAAAGGGAGGGGCGGCCTGTTCGGGCCGCCCTTTCTATTTGGGCGCGGCGTCCTCGCGTGCCAGCTGGGCGTCGAGTAGCGCGACGTACCTGTCGGCCATGGCCTTGCAGGCATTCGATGAGCGCATGGGATCTGGCACGATGCCAGCCCGCCTTTCCGCCGCGCGCACGTCCGCTCCCGAATGCTCGGCATGGTTGGACAGGAGCACGTCGCAAGGCTCGTTGCGGAGCATGGCAATGCTGCGGCGGAACGCGCCCACAAGGTCCGGATGGTCCCGATAGCGATAGGTCCCGGCGGTCAGGGAATTGAGACTTGCCGCGAAGAACACGCGCGCGCATCCCATCCCGGATGGGCAAGCCTGCCATGACCAGCCCATCGATCCCGGCGTGTGCCCCGGCATGGCGCGGGCAGTGATGGTGACGGTCCCGAAGCGGAGGCGCTGGCCGTCCTTGACCACGGTGACGGTTTTCACCGGCGCGTAGGCAAGCAGGCTGGCGCGCTGCGGATCTTCATCGCCGCTAATGCCGTGGCGCAGGGCGAAGGCAGTCGAGGCCGAGGCAAAGACCCGCGCGCCGCTCTCACGCACCACCGCGGCGATGGCCCCGGCGTGGTCGTAATGCGGCTCTGTCACCAGCAGCCATTTCACCTGATCGATCCGGTAGCCAAGTTCGGCCAGATGGGCGCGCAGCACCGGCAAGCCTTCCGGCAGTCCGGCGTCGATCAGGACGAGGCCCTTACCGGTATCGATCACCGCCTGCTTGACGCGCTTCGGCCCGACATAGCCCAGCCCCGGAAAAACACGCAGCGGCGCGTCCGGCTCAAGCCAGCGCGCCGCGTCGGGGCCGGTGATGGGCCGTGTCAGCGGATCGTCCCCGCCTGTCGCCCCGATCAGGAGCGCCGCGGCGAGGACGAGCGCTGTGTGGCGCATCAGTTACGGTATTCTTCCTGCTTCAAGGTCAGCAATTTGCGCGGATCACGAGCGCCTTCGGGATTGACGCGGGCAAGCATCGCCACCCAGTCCTTGGGCATGTTGGCATAGTCGGTCTCCTTGCGACCAACGCTGCGCAGGCACTGCGTGCCCATGCCGGCGGGCATCTTCCACCAGCGGGCATAGTCGGAAAGGTCGGTGCCGTAACCGGTCGCGCTGGCGCAGTGAACACGCGGGTCCAGCGCTTCCCTTGCCGGACTGGTGATCATCGTCATGTCGTTGAGGCGGCGCGGCGAAAGGCCCGGCGTCTCGGTATCGGCGGCGGTGTGCTGCTGGAAGGTGATCTGGTCACCCATGTGATAGAACAGCTCGGGCACGTGCTCGGCCTTGAGCGTGGTGTTGCCGATCTTGCCATCGAAGATCAGGTCATTGGCCGCGCTGTAGCGCACCGTGGTCGGCCCGACGGGGACGAAGGGAACATCCACCATTTCGCCCGTCAGCGGATTGCGCAACTGGTCCGAACGCTCGTTGGTGCCGGGCGCGGTACGGAAGCCCAATTCATAGGACGTCAGCTCCATGCTGCCGTCTGCCAGCGGATTGACCTTCATCACCGCGCCGAACACCAGTTCGCACAAGGGCGTCAGCTTCGCGCCCTGCTGGGCATAGTTGCGGCCACGGAACCACCAGTAGACGATGCCGGGATCGGTGCGCAGGCGCATGCGGCGGATCATGGCGATGCGCGCGGCGGGATCGGTGGGGATGCCTTCCTCGCGGATCAGCGATGCGCCAAGCGCGGGCGCTGCGCCAAGCAGGCCGGAACTGGCCAAGGCCACGCCGGTCAGCCCGGCCCCGCCCAGCATGGTGCGGCGGCTGAGGAGGAACGTCTCGTCGCTGCTGTCGAAATCGGTCATCGGCATTTCCCCACGAATGGCCTTGTTTCAGGCGGTTTCCTGTCAGGCGGTTTCTACGGCACCCTGGCCGATCAGCTCGTCGATGCGCTGCGCCGGGTAGCCAAGCTCTTTCAGGATCGCGTGCGCATCGGCGCCGGGCTGGGGCAGGGCGACGCTGCCACCGGGACGCTTGCCGCCCATTTCGAGCGGGATCGTCGGCAACCGGGTCAGCTTGCCGCTGTCGAGCGTGACATCCTCAAGCCCGCCCGAGGCCAGTTGCGGATCGTCGAACATGTCTTCGGGACGACCGATCGGCGCGAACGGCAGGCCGGTGCCTTCCAGCTTCGCAACGATCTCGGCGCGGGTCATCGACGCCATGAGGGCGCGGATCTGCGGCAGGATGCGGTCACGGGCAAGCACGCGCTCGTTGTTGGTGCGGATCGCCTCGTCGGCCCAGAGGTCATCGAGTGCGAAGAGTGCGCAGAACTTCTCCCACAGGCTGTCGGAGACGACGCCGATGAAGACCGGCTCGTCTTTCGTCTCGAACACATCGTAGATCGCCCAGGCCGAGATGCGCGCAGGCATCGGCGCGGCGGCCTTTCCGGTGACGGCGAACTGCGCCATGTGCTGGCCGACGAGGTAGACCGTGGTTTCGAACAGGCTGGCGACGACCTTCTGGCCCTTGCCGGTGCGGTGGCGTTCTTCCAGCGCGGCGAGGATGCCGATCACGCCGAACATGCCGCCGGTCACGTCGACCACGCTCGATCCTGCGCGCAAGGGGCGCCCCGGAGGGCCGGTCATATAGGCAAGGCCGCCCATCATCTGCGCCACTTCATCCAGCGCGGTGCGGTCCTCGTAAGGGCCGGGCAGGAAACCCTTTTCGGAACAGTAGATCAGGCGCGGATTGATGGCGGAAAGCGCTTCGAACGAAAGGCCGAGCCGGTCCAGTGCGCCGGGGCGGAAATTCTCCACCAGCACATCGGCGCTTGCGCAAAGGTCACGCGCCACCGCTTTGCCCTCGGCAGACTTGAGATCGAGGCAGATCGAACGCTTGCCGCGATTGTACATCGGGAAATAGCCCGCGCCCGAACCCAGCAGGCGGCGCGTGCGGTCCCCGCCGATGGGCTCGATGCGGATCACTTCTGCGCCGAGCCCGGCAAGGATGTGGCCCACCGTCGGCCCCATGACCATGTGGGTGAATTCGATCACCTTGATCCCCGCCAACGGGGTCGGGCCGGTCTGTTGGCTACCAGTATCTTCAGGCGCGGCGGTCAACGGGCAATCCTTTCGGCGTAATCGAGCATCGGGCCAGCATCGGGAGTGAAGCCGTAGAGCGGCTCATTGGGCAGCGCCTCGGCCAGAATGCTCCGCACAGCGAGCAGCTTTTCAAGGTCGATGCCGGTCTCCAGCCCCATGGAATTGAGCATCAGCACGAGGTCTTCGGTCACGAGATTGCCCGAAGCGCCCGGCGCATAAGGACAGCCGCCAAGCCCGCCCAGCGAGGAATCGAGCGTGGTGATGCCCTCATCCAGACCCGCCAGCGCATTGGCGAGGCCCAGCCCGCGGGTGTTGTGGAGGTGGAGCGTGGTCAGCTTGTCGGAGCCCACCGCTGCCTTGACCTTGCGCACCAGGCGGCGGACCTGCGCCGGATCGGCATAGCCGGTGGTGTCCGACAGGCTGAATTCCTGCGCACCCGCTTCGGCAGCGGCAACGGCGAGGCGCACGACCTGATCCTCGGGCACCGCGCCTTCGATGGTGCAGCCGAACGCGGTGGAAAGGCCCACGGCGAAGTGAACGCCGCCTTCGCGGGCGATGCGGGCAACCTCGGCGATTTCAGCCAGCATCGCAGGATGATCCTTGCGGACGTTGCGCTGCGAATGGGTCTCGCTCATCGAGAACGGGATCGACATGCCGTGAACGCCCGCCTCCACCGCCCGCGCCGCACCCTTGGCATTGGGGACGAGCGCGACGACGTTCAGCCCGGCGATCCCGCGCGCAAAGCTGACGATCTCGGCGGTGTCGGCCATCTGCGGCAGCAGGCTCGGCGGCACGAAGCTGCCCACTTCAATCTCGCGCACCCCGGCGGCGGCTTCGGCGGCGATCCACGCCTTCTTGGCCGCGGTCGGCAGCACGGCCTTGATCGATTGCAGGCCGTCGCGCGGGCCGACTTCGGAAACGAGTATCTGGGTCATTCAGCTTTTCCGGCGTAGATCCATGGACGGCGGGCGCGGTCGGCTGCGGTCCATGCGTCGATTTCGGGGAGGGACTTGAGCGTCAGCGCGATGGCGTCGAGCCCTTCGAGCAGCATCTGGCGCGGTTCATCCTCGATGGTGAAGGCGTGGGGCTTGCCGTCAGCCGTCACGGTCTGCGTCATCAGGTCCACATCGACCGTCTGCCACCCCAAGCTATCGACCACGGCGCGGTCCAGCGTGACCGGCAGGATGCCGTTGCGGATGCAGTTGCCGCGGAAGATCGGCGCGAAGCTTTCCGCGATGACGCAGCGGATGCCATATTCGACAAGCGCCCACACGGCGTGTTCGCGGCTAGATCCGCAGCCGAAGTTCGCCCCGCCGAGCAGGATCTGCGCCCCATTTGCCTGCGGCTGGTTGAGCGGGAAGGCGGGATCGGGCGTGCGCGCCACGGCATCGGTATAGCGCCACGGCGCAAACAGGCCATCGACAAGGCCGGTGCGCCCGGTGCTCTTCATCTCGCGGCTGGGGATGATCGCATCGGTATCGACATTGTCGCGCAGCAGCGGGACGGCGACCGACGAAAGCGTTGTGAACGGAGTCATCGCGCCAGCTCCCGAGGATCGGCAATCGCGCCCGCAATCGCACTGGCCGCGACCGTTTCCGGGCTGGCGATGTGGGTGCGGATGCCCGGCCCCTGGCGGCCTTCGAAATTGCGGTTGGTGCTGCTGATCGTGCGGCTGCCTTCGGGGAAGCTCTCGCCGCCCGCATAGAAGCACAGCGAACAGCCGCTGGCGCGCCATTCGAAGCCTGCCGCGGTGAATACCTTGTCCAGCCCTTCGGCTTCGGCCGCGCGCTTGACGGCAGAACTGCCGGGGACGACCAGCGCCTTCCTGATGCCGGGCGCGATGTGCTTGCCGCGCAGCAGGTCTGCCGCCCGCCGCAAGTCTGAAAGGCGCGCGTTGGTGCAAGATCCGATGAACGCCGCATCAATCGGCGTGCCGAGCAGGGCCTGGCCCGCCTCCAGCCCGATATAGGCATGGGCGCGGTCCGGTCCCTTGGGCACGGTGCCGGTCACTGGCATGCTGTGCTCGGGGCTGGTGCCCCAGCTGATCATCGGCGCAATCGTCGCAGCGTCGATCACGATCTCGCGATCGAACGTCGCGCCTTCGTCCGTGGTCAGCGTGGCCCAGTATGGCGCATCGAAGCTGGCGGGGGCGTGGCGGCGACCGGCAAGGTAGGCGTAAGTCTTGGCGTCCGGCGCAATGATCGCGGTCATGGCCGAAAACTCGGTTGCCATGTTGCACAAGGTCATGCGGCCTTCGATGTCGAGCGCGGTCACTGCCTCGCCCGCAAACTCCACCACATGGCCCGCGCCGCCGCCTGCGCCGTAAGCCGCCAGCAGATGCAGCGCCATGTCCTTGGGCGTGACGCCGGGGGCGAGCGCGCCGCTGAAGGTGACGCGCATGGTGCGGGGCCGGTCGAGCCGAAGCACGCCCGTCGCCATTGCATGCTCGGCCTCGGACGAACCGATGCCCCAGGCGAAGGCACCAAGCGCGCCTTGCGTGCAGGTATGGCTATCGGGCGCAACCAGCGTCGCACCCGGAAGGACGATGCCAAGTTCCGGCGAGATGACGTGGGTTATGCCCTGATCCGGGTCGTTCACGTCAAACAGGGTAATGCCCGCAGCCTGCGCCGCGGCGCGCGTCTCGGTGATGAAGGCACTGCCGCCCGGCATAAGCGTATCGTCACCCCGGCCGATGCGGGTATCGACGATATGGTCCATCACCGCGAACACCCGCGCCGGATCGCGCACCGGGCGACCGCTCGCCGCCATGGACTTGAGCGCCGAAGCGCCGGTGCGCTCGTGCAGGAACACGCGGTCAATCGCGATCAGGTGCGCAGCCCCGGCGGTCTGCGCCACATGGTGCGCATCCCAGATCTTCTCGAACAGGGTCTTGGGGCCAGCGGTCATCGGTCAGCCAGATCGACCACGACTTTGCCCATCGACTTGCCTGAAAGCAGCCGCTCGATACCGTCGTAGATGCCCTCGACGCCAAGGTTGCGCTGGCTGTCGAAGGTCACGCGCAGCAAGCCGCGCGCGTAAAGGTCGAACAACCGCTTGCGGGCATCGTCCCAGTAGGGCGTGAGCAACCCGTTCATGAAGCCGCGCACCGATGCGCCCTTGTAGTAGATGGCGTGGGCAATGCGCGGGGCGGTGACGATCTCGGGCTTGCCTTCAAGGTCTGCCGCTGCGCCGCCGACGACGAGACGGCCATGGTTGGCAAGGTTGGCAAGGAAGGCATCGAAGATCGTGCCGCTGACGGTATCGACGGCAACGTCGATCCCGCGCGGGTATTCCGCCGCCAGCACGGCGCCGACGTCTTCCGAACGGTAGTCGATCACGCGCTCGGCCCCGAGCGATGACACGAACGCGCACTTTTCCGGCCCGCCCGCCACGCCGATCACGCGGCAGCCTTTCAGCACGGCAAGCTGCACCAGCAAGTGGCCAAGGCCGCCCGCCGCCGCCGAAATCGCCACCGTCTCGCCAGTCTTCACTTCGCCGATCTGCTCAAGCGCGACCATTGCCGAAACGCCGGTGGAGGCCAGCGCCAGATGCTCGCGCGTCGCTGCCGGGGCCGGCGCAAAGCTGGTGACCGGGCCGGTGTTCTGTTCGCGATAGCCGCCGGTGAAGCGCACGGTCACGGCAGCATCGCCCACGGCATAGGCCGTCACGCCTTCACCCACCGCCTCGACCACGCCGATGGCTTCGACGCCGGTGAAGGTCGGCAGGGCGATCTTGACGTAGTCGACCGCGTTGCGGGCAATCTGGGTGTCGAAGATCGCGTTGACGCCGCAGTGCAGGTTGCGCACCCGGATCTCTCCGCGCGAAGGCGCCGCAACCGGAAGCTCGACGATGTCCGCGCCTTCGCGGAAGGACGGCGCGATCCGTTCGAGCCGGATCGCGCGATAGGTCTGCTCAGCCATCGGCTCAGTTCCGGCCTTCCCGGATCGGGAAACCGAGGCAGCCCGGATTGAACACGCCGCGCGGATCGACCACGGTCTTCACCGCATCGAGCACGTCCTTGAACGCCTCGTCGCGGCTTTCGCGATAGGCGGTGTAGGCGCGGCCGATCTGGAAGTGGGCAGCGCCATACTTCTTGCAGATCCCCTTCACATGCTCGCGTGCCTCGGCGACGATGGCGGTCGCCTCGGCATTGGGACCAAGCTGCTTGAGGTTCTTGAGGTGCGCCGGTTCGACCATTGATTCATGGATCGGGCGGTAGCCTTCGGGCCAGAAGAACACCGGCTCGATCACCAGCGCGGTGGTGGACAGCGAGGAGAACAGGAAGCCGTTGTGGATGCCGTGCTTGTCGAAGGTGTCCTTCATCGAATCGAAGTAGGCGCGAATTTCGGCAAACATCGGCGCGGCGGTGGACAGCGATGCCTGGCCATGGACCGGTGCCCAGCTTTCGCCCTCTGGCCCGAGGATCGAGTTCGGCGCGGGGAAGGGCATGGCGCGGATGACCTTGGCGATCGAGTTCTCGATCTCCACGCCTTCGAAGCGGGCCGCGATCTCGCGCGCGGTGGCGATATCGGCAGCGACTGCTTCCTTGCAGCGGCCCTCCGCCGTGATGTGCAGCGGGTATTCTTCCTCGGGAATGAAGTTGCGTCCGCCGATGGCGATCTTGGCCGCAGCCAGCAGGCCCTTGCCGAAGGACTTTTCCTTGGCGATGACCTTGCCCAGCGTCTTCACGTCGCTGGCCATCGACATGCGCTTCATGCGCACCTTGGTGAGGCCGGGATCGAAGCCGCAGGTTTCGGACGCTATCCCTGCGCGGGTCATCTCGGCCAGTGCTTCCAGCATGATCTCGCCGGTCTTGAACGAGAACGAGACCGAGTCCTCGAACGCCGGGTTGCGGATCAGGCGCAGCGTGATCTCGGCCTTGATGCCCAGCGTGCCGGAATCGCCCATGAACAGTCCGGCAAGGTCAGGCCCGTAGTGGCGATAGTGCGGCGTATCGCCATCGGGGCCGCGCGCACCGGTGCGCAGCGTGCGGCCATCGGCCAGCACCATGGTGATCGCCACCACGCTCTCGCTCGACGTGCCATAGTGGCCCGCGCCGAACATCGCGTTGAGCTGCGAAAGACCGCCGCCGATGGTCGAATAGATGCCCGACATCGGACCCCAGAACGGCGTGCGCAGCCCGTGCGGCTTGAGCGCTTCGTTGAGCGCAAGCCAGGTGCAGCCAGCCTCGACCGTGACGGTCATGTCTTCCGGGCTGACGCGCAGCACCCGGTCCATGCGGCGCATGTCGAGCGTGATCGTGCTGTCGGTGGCAGGGGTATAGCTGCTGGTATAGCTCATGCCCGCGCCGCGCGGCGCGATGTCCACGCCCGCATCGTTGGCAGCGGAAACCACCGCGGCCAGCTCCTCCGTGTTGGCAGGCGCGACCGAGAGCATCACGACGTGATCTGCGCGCGCCCAGATGTCCTCGCTGAACAGGCGCAGCGTCGCCTCGTCCGAAGTGACGTGGTCGGCGCCGACGATCCCTTCAAGGCGTGCGCGCAGGTCTGCGGGAGCGGTGGCAATGCGGCTGAGGGTCATGCTGTCTGACATCGTTGGTCTTCCGCTGTTGGTCTGAGGCACGGTCTGCCAGTGCCGCGATCAATTGTTATTGAAATATGTCAAATGGGGCCTGCCCGATGCCAGACGGCGCATTGGCTATCCGACTGTCGGGCATAATGTTCACGCATCGGTCAATTGCCCGGCCATGGCAGCCCCAAGGCCGGCAAGGCGGCCGAACGTCACCGCCGTGGCAAGCCCCATCGCCGGGAGATACCCCCAGTGCGCCGGGCCGGAGACCGACCGCGCCGCGCCGCCGCCTGCGAACAGGTTGGGCAGGGTAGAACCGTCGGCGCGCAGCACGCGGGCCTGCCCGTCGATCTGTAGCCCGCCCTGCGTGTGGTAGATTGCCCCCACCACCTTGAGCGCGCGATAGGGGCCGGTCGGGGGCAGGTCGTCGCCCCAGACGCGACCCAGCGCATCGGCCTGCCCGCCGGACTGGGCCGCGCGGGCCTCTTCGAGCGTGGCGCGCAAGGCATCGGCGGGAACGCCGATCAAGCCTGCCAGCTCTTCAGGACTATCGGCCTTGCGTGAGGCATTCAGCGCATTGAGCTGCTGCATTTCCGGTACATAGGCCACGGTCTCTTCGATGCGTTCGTCGAAGATCACCCAGACATGGTCGCCCGGCTGGGCGAGCACCGGATGGACCATCCCGGCAATGTCCTCCACCTCGTTGGTGAAGCGCTGCCCTTCCACGTTGACGAGAATGCCACCGGCAATGGGCACGCCCGGCGGCACCGAAATGCCCTGCGGGTCGGTCAGCATGGCGTATCCCTGATAGGCGCCCATGTCGCCGAACGCCGCGCCCAGCTGCTGGCCCACTGCGACACCCGTGCCCTGGCTGCCTTCATGGCCATTGTTCCGCGCATGGGCGACGTCCGGCATGTGCTGCGCCACCATCGCGTGGTTCGCGGCAAAGCCCCCGCAGGCAAGGATCAGTGTCTCGCAACCGACCAGTTCCTGCGCGCCGTCCGGTCGTTCAAGCGTGACGCCGTGGATGCGGCCGTCTTCATCGGCGTGCACCGCAACCAGCTTCGCGCCGAGCAGAACGTCCACCCCGGCGTCGTCCAGCCTGCGGTGGAGCAGGTCGACCATGTCCTGCCCGCCATGCCCGCGCCAGCCATGGACGCGGAAGGTGGAATTGCCATAGGCGGGGCGGAAGCCGGTATCGAGCTCCCATGGCAGGTCGAGCGTCTCGACCATCCAGTCCACCGTCGGCCCGGCGTGGTCGGCAATGGCGCGCGCCAGCACGGGATCGGTCAGGCCCTGGGTCTTGGCCATGATGTCGGCGAAATAGGTGTCCGCGCTGTCCTCGATGCCAAGAGCGGCCTGCGCTTTCGTTCCGGCGGCGCAGATCAGGCCCTGGCTCATGCCGGTGCTGCCCATCGGGCGCTCGTCCTGTTCCACCAGCAGCACCTGCGCACCCGCATCATGGGCGGCAAGCGCGGCGATACAGCCGCAGGCGCCGCCGCCGATGACCAGCACCGGGATGACGTATTCGAAGTCCGGAATCATGCCTCGCGCGCCAGTTCTTCGCCGACATCGCCCGAAGCGACCTCGGCAGGCGACATCACCGCCTCGTTTTCCTGCTGCACGATGCGCAGGATGCGGGCGATGAACTCCTGGTTCCACATCTGGCGTTCGGCCGACGCGGCGCGATCGGGCACGAAGGCGTCAATCTCGCCCGGCGTCAGCACGCCCTTTTCCAGCAGCAGGCGCTCCAGCGTATCGCTGCGCTGGCGGGCCACGGCCAGTTCCTGCGCCATGGCCATGGTAATGGCGAGGACGCGCTCGACCTGCGGATCAAGGAAGTAGGGGCGCTTACCCGCAGGCTTGGCCCCTGCTCCGGCGAGGGCTTCGGCAAAGCTCATGCCACGGCTCCGATCACATGCCATGCGGCCTTGCGGCCATAGTCTTCGGTGTCATCCTCTTCCGCATCGGGGAAGAGTTCGCGATCGACCACGCCGGTCACCCCGCCGTGGATCAGCTTGTCACGCTCGAACCCGGCGGCGACCATCTCGGCGTCGAGGTCCATCTCGTGCATCCGGCTCCAGAACGGCTCGTTGTTGTAGAACGCGTCCCAATCGCGCATCGCCTGTTCGAACAGCGGCATTTCCGGCGCGTACTGCGGCTGCTCCACATGCAGCACGATGCCGCCGGGCTTCAGCAGGCGGCGCGTTTCGGCAAAGATCGCGCGCAGGGCCTTGGTCGAAAGCTCGTGCAGGAACATCGTCGTCTGGATCCAGTCGAAGCTGGCGTCCGGATAGATCGACAGGTCCTCGCCGCTGGCCTGGACGAAGCTGATGTTGTCGACGCCCAGGGACTTGGCGCGGGCCAGGCCATAGCGCAGCACCGGCGCGCCAAGATCGACCACGGTCATCTCCGCTTCCGGAAAGGCCTGCGCCAGCGGCAGCGAGGAATGGCCTACCGTGCCGCCGATCTCGAGGATCTTGCTTGGGCGGAAGTCCGGCAGGTTGCGCCTGACCCACTTGACCACGGCATGGCCGCCGCCATCGGAATACTTGCCGAGCAAGCCCCCGGTGGTGACGAACCCGGCGTGATCGTAGTTCGCGCCGTTCACCGCATCATCGGGGAAATATTCGGTGTGGTAGCTGCCGGGCATGCAGTGGTGGTCCACCGCCGAGACATAGCGCGGGATCGGCAGCGCAGGATCGAGCGACAGCCGCGGATCGCCTTCGGTCAGCTCTGCCGTGACCGCGTTCAGCCGCTCACGCTGGCGCAGCGCGGTCCAGCGCCCGGCCTGCTGGCGCTGTTCCATCGTCATGCGGCGCAGGGCCGACCATGTCTGGAAGGCCGGGTCTTCGAGCAGCGCGCGGCGTGCCTCGTGCCGGTCTGCCATGGGGCGGCCATGCTGCGCCTCGAACGCGGGCACGACGCGGGCATCGAATGCGGCCTTCACCCCCGGCACCACGCGCGCGGCAAGGTGGCGGTTCATCTGCGCGAGGAAGTTGATCCGCTCGATCTCGTCATGGCTGGTCTGCGGGAAAACCGCGTGGCGGCCAATGACGCGATAATCGGGAGGCCCGTCGTAACCGGCGCTAGGGTCGTTCGGGACGGGAGCGGAGGGTTTTTCTGAAGAACTCACGGCCTTCCTCATTTGTTATATTCATATGCTATATTGACGTAAGCGCCGTTGCAAGGTTCATGAAGGCAACTGACCGGCAGGCGACAAAGCGAGGACCGACCATGCACATTTTTGCCGTTTTCAACCTGAAGCCGGGCGTTTCCGAAGAGGACTACCTGGCCTGGGCGCGCAGCACCGATCTGCCCACGGTCAACGCCCTGCCTTCGATCGCCAGCTTCCGCGTGTTCCGCACCACCGGCGTGATGGGCAGCGATGCCAAGCCGCCGTTCGGCTATATCGAAGTGCTTGATATTGCTGACATGGCCCAGTTCGAAAAGGACGTCTCGACCGCCGCGATGGGCGAGGTTGCCGCCGCGTTCAACAACATGGTCGAAGTCACTTTCCTCACCACCGAAGAGGTGACGGCGTGAAGTTCGCAGGCAAGGTTGCGGTCATCACCGGATCGGGCCGCAAGCAGGGCCTCGGTGAAGCCATCGCCCGCCGCCTGTCCGAGGAAGGCGCCACCGTGGTCATCGCCGACATCGGCGGTTCGCGCGATTCGGCCACACCCGATGCGATGATCGGCGCCGAGGCCGAAATGCGCGAAGTGGCCGAATCGATGCCGGGTGCCGCCTCGACATTCTCGTGCGATGTGCGCGATCCCGATCAGGTGCGCGCGCTCGCCGCCCATGCCGTGGCCGCGCATGGCTCGCTCGATATCTGGGTGAACAACGCCGGCATCGGCTACATCATGAAGCCGCTGGGCGAAGTCTCTGCGGACGACTGGCGCGCGGTGATCGATGTGAACCTGACCGGCGCATGGTTCGGCCTGCAGGCCGCAGCAGAGATCATGATTGCGCAAGGGAAGGGCGGGCGCATCGTCAACATCGCCAGCCAGGCGGCGAAGTCCGGCTTCATGCACGCGCAGGCCTATACGGCATCCAAGCACGGTCTGGTCGGGCTGGTGCGCTCGGCCTCGATCGAGCTGGGCGCGCATGGAATCACCGTCAACAACGTCTGCCCGAACCATGTGACCACCGGCCTCGGCAAGTGGCAGAACGAACACTTCGCCGCCGTGCAGGGCATCAGCGTCGAACAGTACCTCAAGAACATGGCCGCGCGCATTCCGCTGGGCCGTCCCGGCCTGCCCGAGGACACCGCCAATGCCGTCGCTTTCCTGTGCTCGGCAGAGGCGTCGTACATCACGGGTGAAAGCATGAACGTGTCCGGCGGCGAGGAACCGCACTGATATGCCAGAAACTGACCGGGCGGCCGCAAATCCGGCGCATGTCCTGATCGATCACGCGCTGTCGCTGCGGTGGGAGGACCTGCCAGAAGCGACGCGCAGCCGCGCCAGGACTTTCCTGCACGATTCGCTCGCTGTCGGTGTGGCGGGGCGCAATGCCGCGCATGCCGATGCCGTGCTGGCGATGGTGCAGGGCTGGGGCGCGGGCGAGGTGGCAGGCGTGCTGGGCCGACTGGGCCTGCGCCTGCCAGCGCCTTCGGCGGCCTTCGTCAATGCCTTCCAGATCCACGGACAAGAGTACGACTGCGTCCACGAACCAGCGGTGCTGCACCCGATGGCCACGGTCCTCGCCGCGCTGCTGGCAGAGCTGGCGCGCGGTGAAGCGGTCGACGGCGAACGCTTCCTGACCGCCATCGTCGCAGGTGTGGACGTTGCCGTAACGCTCGGCCTTGCCGCGCCCGATGCGCTGAAGTTTTTCCGCCCCGCCACCGCAGGCATCTTCGGTTGCGTTGCAGCGATTGCCTCACTGCGCCAGATGCCGCGCGAACAGGCGCTCGATGCTTTCGGGCACGCGCTGGCGCTGGTTTCGGGGACGATGCAGGCGCATCTCGAAGGCAAGCCCGCCTTGCCGGTGCAGGTTGCCAATGCCGCGCGCGGCAGTCTTGTCGCCATCGACCTTGCCCGCGGCGGGATGCCCGGCGTCACCCGGCCCATCGACGGCCCCTTCGGCTACTTTGCGCTGCTGGAAGTGCGCGAGGCACTGGCACCAGCGCTTGAGCGTTTGGGCAAAGGCCACCGCATCACCGAAGTCAGCTGGAAGCCGTTCCCGACCGGACGTGCCGGTCACGGCGGCATCGTTGCGATGCAGCAGTTGCGTGAGCGGCAGGGACTGTCCGCCGCCAATCTCGAAGCCCTCGAATATCACGCACCGCCGCTGATCCATCGCCTCGTCGGTCGCCCGGCGCATGAAGGCATGGAACCCGGTTATGCGCGGCTGTGCATGCAGTATCTCATGGCCGTCACGCTCCTGCGCGGCACGGTGACTTTGGCTGATTTCAGCCGCGAGGCGCTGGATGACGCTGAAGTGCTGGCACTGGCAAGGCGCATCACCGTGATCAACGATGGCAACCCGGATCTTGCTGCCTTCGTGCCTGCGCGCGCTGTCGCCCGCACCATTGACGGGCAGGAGCTGACCCACGCCGTTGCCGCGCAGCTCGGCTCCCCGGAATGGCCGCTGACCGAGCAGCAGCATTCGGCCAAGGCGCTGGGATGCCTTGAATTTGCAAGTCTTGGCGATGCGCACGACGCGCTGGCGCAAGTCGTAGCCGGGCTTGAGCGTGAGAGCGATGCCCTGTCTGCGATCATCCGCAGCGGCGTGCTGTCATAAGCGCTTGCAAATGTATTATATCTATATCAATTAAATCGCACGCAGCGGGGAATCACCATGACCTTATTGAAGTGCGCCACGCACGTTGTCGGCAATCTCGATGATGCCATCGCCCGCTATGAACAGTGGATGGAATACCGCTCGGTCGAACAAGGCGAAGTGCCTGCCGATCTTGCCGCAGCGTGGGCAGCGCCGGCCAGTGCAGGCAAGCGCTATGCCGTGCTGCAACCGGCTTCGGGCACGCAAGTGTTCCTGCGCTTCGTCGAAGGCGATCCGGTGCCGGATTACCTGCCGATCCGCACGTATGGCTGGGCCGCCATCGAACTGTGCGTCACCGATGTCGAGGCGGTGAACGAAAGGATGCTGCAAAGCCCGTTCGAGGTCATCGGCCCGCCCAAGCCGCTCGATGGCTTCGCCACGGTCAAGCCGATGCAGGTGCGCGGTGCAGACCTTGAAACCGTCTACCTCACGGAAATCCTGCAGCCCGGCGAAGGCACCGGCCTGCCGCAGCCGCAATCGCTGGTCGACCGGCCCTTCATCATGGTGCTCGCCTGCCCCGATCTGCGCAAGACCGCGCAGTGGGTGAAGGACGTGCTCGGCCTGCCGATGATCGATCCGGTGGCGATCCGCTATTCGATGATCGAAAAGGCGTTCGGCCTGCCCGAAACCGCCAGGACCGAACTGACCACCGCGCGCGGCGCGGGCCAGGTCTTCCTCGAGCTTGACCAGTACCCCGAAGCCGCCACCGAACGCCCGCGCCACGAAGGCGCGCTGCCGCCGGGCGTGGCGATCACCACCATGCTCTATCCCGATTTCGACCGCCTCGAAGGCCATTGGGCCAGCGCCCCGGTCGCGCGCGATGGCGCCGTCTATGGCGGCCGCCGCACCGGCGTGCTGGTAACCCCGGAAGGCGCGCTGCTCGAGATCGTCGAAGGCGGAGAGATCTGATGGCTGCAACGCCGATCAAGCGCGGGTTCGTCGACGTTCCGCATGGCCAGTTGCACTACCGTTACGCGGGCGACAGTGGCGAGCCGCTGCTGATCCTCCACGCCTCGCCCGGCAGCTCGCGCCAGCAGGTCCGCACTATCGAGGACTTTGCCGGAGAAGCGCGCGTCTTTGCCCCCGATACGCCCGGCAATGGTGACAGCGATGCGCTGTCGGACCGGGAGCCGACTATCCCCGAACTCGCCGCTGCGGCACTGGCGTTTATCGATGCCATCGGGCTTGAGAAAGTGCGCGTCTATGGTTCGCACACCGGCGCGGCCATCGGCACCGAACTCGCCATCCTCGCGCCCGATCGCGTCTCCGCGCTCGTCCTCGACGGCGTGAGCCTGATGCAGGGCGAAGAGCTGGCAGACGTGCTCGCGCGCTACGCCTTCCCCTTCGAACCGGATCTCGAAGGCGCCTACCTGATGCGCCTTTTCCAGTTCTGCCGCGATCAGTACATGTTCTTCCCGTGGTACAACCGCACCCGCGCCGGGCGGCGCGATGGCGGCCTTGGCAGCGCGACTGATCTCCACGCCTGGATCACCGAAGTGATGAAGGCGGCCACCACCTACCACCTCAATTACCGCGCCGCGTTCAAGTGGCCTGCGGACAAGCGGATGCCGCTGCTGCAATGCCCGACGCTGGTGACGGCAGCCGTCAACGACCCGCTCTATGATTCCAGCGTCGCACTGGAAAAGCTGCTGAAGGACGGCAGCTTCGCAGAGCTGCCACGCCTCGATGCGGCGGATTTCCGATCATCGCGCAAGGCCGCGATGGACAGCTTCTTCGGCAAGAGGGCCTGAACCCATGGATACCGGCCTTTCCCTGCTGACGCTGCTGCACCTGCTGATCCCGATCTACTGGCTCGGCGGCGATCTTGGCGCGTTCTACGGCTCGCGCTTCATGATCGATCCGGCCCGTTCCGTGCCCGAACGCATGATGGCGCTGAAGATCCTCAACAATATCGACATGGCGCCGCGCACCACGCTGATCCTTGCCTTCCCGACCGGGTTCGGCCTCGCCGTGGCCAAGGGCTGGATCGACGTGCCTGGCTCTGCCGCCATCCTTGTGTGGGTGCTCGGCCTTGCCTGGCTGGCCCTGGCGTGGACCGTCCACCTCAAGCATGGGCCTGCGGGTGCGGGATACAAGCGCGTCGACATCGCGGTGCGCTATGTCGTGCTGGCGGGCCTGATCGGCAGCGGCGTCGCCGGGCTGGCCGGGGCGATCACATTGCCGCTGTTCATCTCGCTCAAGCTGCTGGCGCTCGCCACGTGCATTTCCATCGGCCTGCTGGTCCGCCGCCAGCTGGTGCCGCTGTTCCCGGCGATCATTGCCCTGCGCGAGAACGGCCCGACGCCCGAGGGGGATCGCACCATCAAGGGCGTCATCGCCATCACCCAGCCAACCGTCATGGTGCTGTGGGTCGTGGTGCTGATCGCCTGCTTCCTCGGCATCGCCACGCCGGTCTGACCGGGCCACTCAATTCAAAGGGAGACTTCCATTGCAAAAGCATCGGACCATTTCCGGCAAGATCCAGTACACATCGCGCAAACCGGGCCGCGAAGGCGAAGAGCGCGGGCGCGAGGAGTTCACCTGGACGCATCACAGCGATGGCAAGCGCACCCTGCGCGCCCGCTGCGAGATCGACGAGCCGGCGCCGACCGTTCACCGCGATATCGTCTACAGCCTTGATGAGAACGACCGCCCGATGGACTGCTTCGTCCGCCTGGTGATCGGCGACGAGTTCATGGGCGCAGGCCTGTTCATCATCAACAAGGACACGGTCGAGTGCGAAAGCTATGGCCCGTCCATCGGCCGCATTTCGCAGACTGTGAAGATCGATGCGCCGTTCGACGGCTTCGGCACACACCCGATCGTGGCTGACGCCTACATCACCCGCAAGATGGATCGCAGCAAGGGCCCGCACAAGCGCAAGTTCCCCTGCTTCCTGCCTTCGCCCGACCATCGCGGCGCCACCCCGCCGCTGATTTCGCGCACGGCCATCAACCTTGCCTATGTCGGCGACGAGACGGTGACGGTCGCTGCCGGCACCTTCGACTGCCACGTCTTCGAATTCTCGGACGAGGACGCCAGCATGATCTCCATCGGCGGTGAGGCGCACCCCGCCTATCGCATGTGGGTGACGGCCGACGATGACTCGATCTTCGTCCAGGGCGGCGTCGGTGGCTACATGCAGACCTGGTACGAACTGGTCGAACTGAAGCGCTAGAAAGTGATCTAACCTCCCTGTCGGAACCGGTCACCCGGCCGGTCCCGGCCTTGCGGCACCTGCATCTCGCGATGCGGGTGCCGCCTTTTATTTGCGGCTGTTACCAGGCGTCCTGCGGCTTCAGCGGACGCGCCCATGCGGCGGGCGTCCCTTCCGGCAGGACCGGCGCATAGGCCGCGCCGATGGGGAGCGGGCGCAGCTCATCGCTCCACTTGGTGACGATGGCATTGGCGCCGGGTGAGCGCATGATCTGCACGAAGCCCGTTTCGGAAACATGCGGGCCATGCAGGATGCCGGGCGGGCGATAGAAATAGGCGCCGGTGCCCATCTGCCCTTCCGGCGCCCACATCGCGCCTTGCAGCATGAACATCTCCTCGGCGTGGTCGTGCGTTTCCGCCGGGAGCATCGTGGCTTGGGCGGGCACGCCGTGGGCCATGCCGGTCAGCAGGAACGTCCGCCCGCTGTCGTTGGGGCCAAGGCGCACGACCTTGCGCGCCAGCCGCAGGTGGGCAAGCTTCGGGTCATAGGTCGATACGTCCCACGGCATCGCCGGGGTATCGAGCGCAATCGTCTCGGCGCTGCCCACCATGCCGTCCGGATCGCCTGAAGCATGGCGGAACACCAGCAGCACCGCGCCGTCACACGTCGAACGCGCGCCCAGCCTCGCGCCTTGCGGCAGGAAACCATAAGCGTGATAGCCGCGCTCCACCCCGTCGATGGTGATTGCGCCGTCGAGCACGAAGAACTCTTCCGCCCCGGCCTCGTCGGGATTGGCCCCGGCGGAAAAGCCCGCCGGATAGCGCACGATCAGCGTCGCCTCGTCGCTCAGCGGGTCGGCATTGAGAACCTTTTCCTCGGCACCGTCAGCCCGCCTCGACCACCCGACGTTCTGGGCGTGGATGAATTCGATGTGGGGCCGAGCCATCGTCTTAGCCCGCTTCGTGGGCGGCGGCCGCGGCGCGGAAGCTGCGGCGGCTGGCCAGGAGGATCAGGAACGCCGCCAGCCCGCAGCCGAAGAACACGCTGCCCAATGACCACGAGATCCCGGCGGGCGAGGTGAACACCGTGTCGGACAGGAAACCGACGATGAAGTTGCCCGCCGTCAGCGCGACCAGCCCCGAAGCGATCGTCTGCAGCGCCATCATCTGCGCGCGCAAGGCGTTGGGCGTGATCTGCGCAAAGCCGCTGTAGACTGCAGAAGTGTTCCAGTTGAGGAACAGCGCGTTGAGTGCGTAGCCGAGCAGGGCAAGATTGCCGGTGGGGGCGACGCAGGCCAGCGTCCCGAACACCACCAGCGAAGCCGAACAGCCCATCGCGCACAGGATCGGCGCATCAGCATGGCCGCGCCGCTTGAGCCAGGCGATGACCCAGCCACTGTTGACGGCCGCGAAGATCGAGAGCGGCAGCCCGACAGCCCCGAGAATCTTGCCCGTCTCTGCCGCGGTCCAGCCGTGGGCGCGGATGAACAGGGCAGGGAACCAGCCGACGATGGCATAGACGCAGACGAGGTTCAGCACCGATCCGAGCATGAACAGGCCGAACGCGCCGGGCCGGTCGATGAACAGGCGGAACAGCGGCTTGAGGCTTAGCGAGGGGATTGCCGTCGTGCCGCCCTGGCGCGCCGGTTCACGCGCCGTCAGCAGGAGGACGAGCGCCAGCAGCAGGCCCGGCGTGCCGCACAGCACGAACACCACCTGCCACGGCTGCATCGCCCCGAACAGGCCCGGAAATCCGCCGATCAGCCCGTCGGCCCAATCGAGGAACAACCCGCCCAGCGCCATTGCCGCTGCCGTGCCGAGCGAGCTGCCGGTGACGAACACGCCATAGGCCTTGGGGCGAATGTCGGGCTCGAAATAGTCGGCGATCAGCGAGGTGGCGACCGGGACCAGCGCCGCTTCGCCCACGCCCACCAGCATTCGCGCGATGAACAGTTCGTGGAAGTTGCTGGCGAGCGAGCAGCCGATCGTGGCCGCGCTCCACAGCATCAACCCGCCGAACAGCAGCGTCACGCGCCGCCGCCGGTCCGACAGCATGCCCAGTGGCAGGCCCAGCACCGAATAGACCACGCTGAACGCCATGCCCTGCAGCAGGCCGAATTGCGTATCGTTGATCGCCAGCGCGGCCTTGAGAGGCTCGATCAGCAGGGCGATCGAAACCCGGTCAAGGATAGCCAGCGCATAGGCCAGCGTCAGCAGCGAAAGAACATACCAGGCGTAGGACCGCTTCGGCCACGGGGCAGGTGCGGGAAACGGGGCCGTGGTCGCATCGGACATCAAGTCTTCGCCTTTAGCTTCGCGTTTCTGCCCGCCTCTTCGAGAGCGCGGTTGAGCGCTTCGGGAACCCGGACAGGGTCTTGCGGGACCATGAAGGCCGTCGCTTGGGCCAGCAGCGCGATCAGGGAAGCAGAGGTTGCCATCGCTGGATCATTTCCTACGGCCACAACCACCGGCACCTTCACGCGCTGCCAATCGTCAGGCTGGTTGGCCGCCATGGCAGCGGCAATCGCCTGTCCGTAGTTTGTCCGCTGCTTGAGCAAACCGGTAAGCGCACGGTGGAGATCGTCGGCATCCGGAATTGCCGCGTCGCGTGCGGCGGAGGGTCGGGCATCGTGCCATGGCCATTGCACGGCGCCATCGCGCAGCATGTGCCAGAACTGGTGGAGGTGCGATCCGGCCAGCGGGTCGAATGCGATAGCGGGAGCGAGCGCCGGGTCTTGCGACGAAAGCGCGGGCGCCCCCCAGATGACGAGGGACGCCACCAGATCAGGGCGCCGCACTGAAAGGCGTGCCGCGATGGGCGAGGCAAGGCCGAGCGCCATCACGTCGCAACCAGCGCTCGCACCGTCAGCGATGAGCGCGGCGAGGGCATCGGCGATGGCATCGGCATCGGCTGCGTTATCGGGCAGGGGATCGGAGTCACCGAAGCCGGGCAGGTCCGGGACCAGCACGGTCCGTGAAGGCGCCATGACGCGGGCCCAGTGGTGCGCCTCGAGCGTCGAAGGTGCCGAGAGTATCACCAGCGGCTTTTGCTGTCCGGGGCCGGAATGCCGGGTCCAGTGCAACTGGCGGTGGTCCAGATCGAGGTATCCCCGCGAACCCTCAGCCGCACCGGCACCCGGCTGCCGCTCGGCCTTGGCGCATCCCTCCAGCGTCGAGGCGATCCATTCGGCCCAAGCCGTCCGGTCTGCGCCAAGGCGCTGGATCGAGAGCGCGGGATTGCGGTCTGTCGGCACCTTGTCGAGATGGGGGTAGAGCACGTCATCGCTGCGCGCGCCCACCAGCGTCGGCACCTGCACCGCAAGCAAGTCCTCCAGCGGGCTCCAGCGCATTGCCGCGGTATAGGCGTCGGCATAGTGCGGCCCGGCGCTGAACAGGTCTATGCCATAGTCTTCCAGCCATTCGGGCGAAGGCGGCTCCATCGGGATGCGGTGTCCGGCATCGACCGCGAACCACGGAAACCAGCGCAGCATGTCGCGCGTGCGGCTCCATTCCGCCGCCAGCCAGGCGCCGGTGGCCTCGGGCGCGAAGGGGCGCATGTAGGCGGTGATGAAGGCGTCATCGGCGGGGCGATCGGGGATCGACAACCCATCAAGCACCAGTTGCGGCATCCTGCCGCCCCGAACCGCCAGCGCCAGCGCGATCTTGGCGCTGGTGTGGGTGGCGTAGATCGGCGCTTGCGCAAGGCCCATGGCGTCGAGCGTCGCCCCGAGAGCTTCGGCAAAGTTGGGTATGGTTGGGTTGGCGAAAGGCAGCGGATCGGAGTTGCCATAGCCCGGCGTATCCAGCGCGAAGACGGAAAACCGGCTGGCGAGGATCTTCATCAAGGGCGCATGCAGCCGCGACGAGCGTGGGGAATCATGCAGCAGGACCACTGCGGGACCAGCCCCGGCGGCCCGATAGTGGACCATCAGATGTTTCCCCGGGGAAACAGCAACGCTGACATAGCCCCGCCGGATGGTCACGTTTTCGCCTGCAGCCAAAGTGCTCACCGATCCCACCTAATTGATATATGAATATGACTATTGATGTGCCATCATCCGATTCTTGTCCAGCCTTCTGAACAACCGCCACACAGGAACCGCGATGGCCGCCGCAACTGACCGCCAGATGATTGCCCAAGCCACGGCGCCGCTGCCGCCAAGGGACAGTTCGGCGGGCTGGGTTGTCGTCGCCGCATCGATGGTCGGCCTGGCGATGGGCCTCAGCCCCTTGCCGTTCTACACCATCGGCATGTTCGCGCCCGAACTGCAGCGCGAATTCGGCTGGAGCTTTGCGGCGCTGATGGGCTCGATCACCGTGCAATCGGTGGTGGTCATGGGCACGGGGCCAGTCGCGGGATTTGCGGTCGATCGCTACGGGGCAAAGCCGGTGGCGCTGATCTCGCTGCTGCTGTTCGGGCTGACCTACATGAGCCTGGGGCTGAGCGGCGGGAACATCTGGGTCTATTATGGCCAGTGGGTGCTGATGTCGACGCTGGGGGCGGGGACGCTCACCGCCACCTGGATGCACACCGTCAACGGCTGGTTCGAAAAGCAGCGCGGCCTTGCCATCGGCATTGCCAGCACCGGCACGGGCATCACCGGCTTCCTGATCAAGCCGTTCTCGGCGTGGTTGATCGGCAATTACGGCTGGCGCACGGCGTTTTTCGTGATCGGCGCGCTGCCGATCGTGATCGGTCTGCCGATAGTGGCCATGTTCTTCCGGGAGCGGCTGGACGCCGCCCGCAAGGACACGGGGCTCGCCGCCGAACCCGTCGTCGAAGCGGGGCTGACCTTGCGAGAGGCGCTGCGCGACCGGCGGTTCTGGATCATGACCTTCGCGTTCCTGCTGATCGCCTTTGCGCTGACGGCACCGACGCCGAACCTTGAAAATATCCTGAGGACGCAGAAGTTTACCCTGTCGCAGATCGGCACCATCACCGCGGGCTTCGGCCTTTCGGTGATTGCCGGGCGCATCGTTGGCGGCTTCCTGCTCGATCGGTTCTGGGCACCGGCCTGCGCGCTGGCGATCCTGGTCATGCCGATGATCGGCAGCTTCATGCTGTCACGGCCCGAACTGGATTCCGGCCATGCGGCGATAGCCGTGATTACGCTGGGGCTGGGTGCAGGCTTCGAGTTCGACCTGCTGGCCTATCTCATCGCCCGCTATTTCGGACGGCGCGCCTATGGCCTGATCTACGGCACGTTCTTCACGGTCATCGCGTTCGGCGGGGGGATGGGGCCGATCGTCTATGGCCGCGTGTTCGATGCGACCGGGCGGTACGACATGGCGCTGCTTTCGGGCGTCGGCTGCCTGATCGTGGGCAGCCTCGCTCTGCTGGCGCTGGGCCGATACCCCGATTGGGCGCGGGAGGCAGCGTGAGCAAGCTGATCGAGTCCGCAGGGATCGGCTATGTTCTGGGCGAGGCGGACATTGCCAGCGACTTGACTAAGCGGGGGCGACCTCCGAAGAGCGGTTTATCCGACCAACGGACAGTCGCCTTCGCGACGCGTGCCGCCAGCGGGGGAGGGATAGTGCTCGATCGCCAAGGCGCAGTGCCGCTCTACCACCAGATCTACCTGAGCCTGCCAGATCTACCTGAGCCTGCGCGACGAGATCCTTTCCGGTCAGCGGCCCTTTGGCAGCGTCCTGCCCACCGAGCAGGAATTGTCAGCCCATTACGACGTATCGCGCATCACCGCGCGGCGCGTGCTGAACGATCTGGCCGACCAGCACTATGTCGAGCGGCGGCGGCGGCTGGGCACGCGGGTAATCTTCAAGTCACCGGCCAAGCCGCTTGAAGCCAACATCGATCAGGCGGTCGACAGCCTGATGGCGCTGGGCGAGGGAACGACGGTCAACGTCGTCTCGGTCGAGCGCCGCGCCGCCACTGACATCATCGCCAATGCGCTGAAGATCGAGGAAGGCGCCGAAGTGATCCGCGCCGTGCGCGTGCGCTGCCTCGAAGGTATCCCCATCGGCTATATCGTCAGCTACGTGCGGGGCGAACTGGCCGATGTGATTTCGGAAAAGACCCTGCCGCGCGCGCCGCTGCTCAAGCTGCTGGACGAGGCGGGATTCCATGCCGAGCGTGCCGAGCAGACCATCGGCGCGATGCTGGCCGATCCGTCGCTGGTGGAAACGCTCCACGTCGAGCCGATGTCGGCGATCCTGCGGATTACCCGCACGGTCTATGATCGCAACAACGTGCCGTTCCTGCGCACTTACGCGCATTACCGCTCGGACCGGTTCCACATCCGGATGGACTTGCACAATCCTACGGCGGCGTGAGGCCTACTGCGGCGTGAGGCCTGCTGCGGGGTGAAATTCGGGGCCGCGCTGAGGCGGCCCCTTTTACCGATCAGCGGACCTTGATCAGCACCTTGCCAAGGTGTGCGCCGGACTTGAGGTACTGGCAGGCGGCAACCGCTTCATCGAAGCTGAACACGCGGTCGACCACGGGCGCAAAGCCGGTGGCTTCCATCGCGCGGACCATGCGGGCGAGCATGGCGCGGCTGCCTTCGGCAATGCCCTTGAGCGTGATGTTCTTGCCGATGATGCCGCCGTAGTTGGGCAGCGGGCCATCGGCAGACCCCACGCCGATGATGACGATGCGAGCGTTGACCGCGCAGGCGTTGATCGACTGGGGCAAGGTGTTCTGGCCGCCGGTTTCCACGACGATGTCCGCGCCGCGCCCGCCGGTCTGGCGCTGCAGTTCGGCGGCCCAATCGGGGTGAGTGGCGTAGTTTACGGTGTAGTCCGCGCCGAGCTTGCGCGCCTGCTCCAGCTTCTCGTCGCTGGACGAGGTGATCGCGACGAACGCGCCGTTGGCCTTGGCAATCTGCAGCGCGGCCATGGCGACGCCACCGGTGCCGAGCGCGACGACGAGATCGCCAGCGCGAACCTGGCCGACTTCGACGACGGCATGCCAAGCGGTGAGCGAGGCTGCGGCGAGGGGAGCGGCGGCTTCGTCGCTCAGGCTGTCAGGCACCTTGACCAGCGCGGCGGCGGGGACCTTCACATATTCGGCCATCCAGCCATCGAGATTGGTGCCAAGATCTGCGCCGAAATAGCGCATTTCGAACGGGCCATCGATCCACGAGACGAAGTGGGCAAGGATCGCGCGGTCACCCACGGCGATGCCGGCAGCGCCTTCGCCGAGCGAGACGACTTCGCCGACGCCTTCGGAGAAGGGAATGCGGTCTTCGGCCTTTTTCGGGCCATAACGGCCTTCGAGGATCTGCAGATCGCGGTTGTTGAGGCAGACGTACTTGACCTTGAGCACGGCTTCGCCGGGGCCGGCGACGGGCATGTCGCGCTCGGCAAGGGTCAGCGATTCAAGGCCGGTCTGGCCTCCGAGTTGATAGGCTTTCAAGACTGGTTCCTCCAGGAATCGAGAATGTCTGCGCCCCGTGCAAACCATGTGGCGGGGCGGGCTTTGAGATCGGCCAGCAGGCGCTCGAAGGCGTCCATGCGATAGGGCAGGCCGATGATGTAGGGCGTGAGGTGCAGCGGCAGCAGGCGTCCGCCGCCGCCGGGGCCACTGACTGCAGCTTCACCGGCAAGCCAGTCATGCGCGTCGAGGATCTGTTCGGCGTAGCTGTCCACCGACTGCTGCTGCACGTTGATGATCTGCCGGTCGGACAGTTCGTGGTTGAGCGGTAGGTTGACGAGGCCATTGGCGAAGGCCCACGGCACTTCGTCATTCGCCCAATCAACGCAGTATTCGATTCCGGCCTCGACCAGCAGGTCGGTGGTGGCAAAGCTCTGCGAGCGGGCGATGGAATGCCAGCCGCGCGGGGCCACCCCGGCAACGTCAGCCAAGGCGGCGATGCTGTCACGGATCAGGGCGCGTTCGGCTTCGACGGGAAGGGTCGAGGCAATCGTGCCGTTCATGTCGGTCGAGTGGGCGATCACTTCGTGGCCAGCGGCGATGATGTCGCGGATTACCGAAGGGTAGCGCTGCGCAATCGCGCCGTTGGCAGCGACCGAGACCTGCACGCCCGCTTTCGCAAAGGCATCGAGCAGGCGATAAAAGCCGATGCGCGTGCCGTATTCGCGGGCGGTGTAGTGGCGGTAGTCCGGGTAGGCCGTCTGCATGTGTCCCGGCGCGCGGAATGGCGTGTCCGAGGGCGTGATCGGGAACCATTCGAGGCTGACGACGATCCACGTTGCCACGCCCTTGCCATCAGGCCACTGCAGCGGCTGGCGCGTCGGCATGGCCGAATAGGGATAGAGATCGTGATCGTAGCCGGCGCGGCGGCGCGGGTATTCGAGGTAGGCGGGATCGAGGCTCATGCGGCTTCTCCCGTTTGCACGGCGCGCCAGGCATCGGCGATATCGCCCGAGCGGGTGATCCAGGCGCGGCCATCGGCGGCGATGTGGCGCAGCACGTCCTCGAAGGCGCCGATGCGGTGCGGCTGGCCGATCAGGTAGGAATGGAGCGGGATGCACATGACGGTGCCCGAAGGCTCGTCGGCCAGCCGTTCGAACTGGCGGATCAGCGTGCGGGCGTATTCGCGCGGGCTCATGTTGTAGATGAAGAAGCCGTAGTGGTCGTTGACCTCGAGGCTGTAGGGCATCGAGATCAAGTCACCGCTGGCGGTCTTCACACGCTGCGGCTGATCGTCGTGATAGAGGTCGCAGGTGTAATCCAGCCCGTACTCGGCGATCAGGTCGAGCGTGCGGGGCGTGTGGGTGAGGGCGGGGGCAAGCCAGCCGCGGATCGTCTGGCCGGTGGCCTCGCGCACGGTGCGGATCGAATCCTCTATGATCGCGCGTTCCTGTGCCTCGTCCATGCCGTAGGAATAGCGGGTGTTGTAGATGCCGTGGCTGAAGAATTCCCAGCCGCGCGCGTTGGCATCGGCGACGACATCGGGATGGTGCTGGCACAGCGCGACCGAAAGGCTGACCGAGCCGGGGAAGCCGTGCTTGCTCATCACTTCGGCCATGCGCCAGTGACCGACGCGGTTGGCATGATCGCGGTGGGCATAGCCGACCACGTCAGGGTGAGGCTTGGCCCACGACTTCCGGTGCGGGTTCGCGGGCGGATCGATCTCGTAGTATTCGAGGTTGGGCGAGACCCAGACGGCAACCTTCTTGTCGCCCGGCCAGGCAAATGGCTTCCGCCCGCGATAGGGCGAGAAATCATAGAGGCCGGGGTCGGCAGCGCCTTCCTGCATCAGCGCGCCTCCAGCCAGTCGATCACGGTCTGCACCGGTTCGACATCGGCATACTTCAGCTGCAGGTCGGTGAGGTTGGCGAAGTGGTAGGATTCGTGCTTGTCGGCGCAAGTCTCGATCGGCACGATCGTGCGATAGCCGCGGCTGAGGCTGTCGACCGCCGTGGCGCGGACGCAGCCCGAGGTGGAGCCGCCGGTGACGACCACGGTATCGACCTTGTGCCACACCAGCAGGCTCTGCAGCGGCGTTTCGAAGAAGGCGGACGGCATGCGCTTGGTGTAGATCATGTCGGCAGGGTCGATCTCGCAACGCTCGTCAAAGGCGTGGCGATCGGAGTCGTACTTGATGTTCTGCAGGCTGTCGGGCGTATTGGTGCGCGTGCCCCAGACGCCTGCGTCGCTGGCATCCTCGGCATAGGCAACGTGCGTCCAGATCACCGGCATGCCCTTGGCGCGGGCAAGGCGCGAGATCGTGTTGGTGTGTTCGATCTGGCGCGGATCGGTTTCGTAGGCGGTCTTGTAGCGGTCAATCCTAGTGTAGGCGTTCTGGAAATCGACATTCACGATGGCGAGCTTTTCGCCGAAGCCGAACTTGGTTCGAGCCGGGTTGGCCATGACCTCTTCGAAGATCTGCCGTGCGGTCTTGCCATCGCAGACCATCTTCGTGCCGATGATGCTCATTCCTTGCCCACCATACCTTCTTGTTTGGCCGCCAAAGCCCGCAGGCGAAGCTTCGCCTGCGGGCTTGTGGTGCATTGGTGCCATGCGGCGGCAGGACAACGGGCCCTGCCGCCGCAAGTATTCGCATGCCGGTCAGATCTTGAACTTGATCCGCCCGGTGAAGCGGCGCGGATCGCCCGGGAACAGCGACAGGAAGTTCGCCGTCACGGTGCGCTGGTCGGTCAGGTTCGAGACCTCGAACGAAATCCGGTAGCTTCCGTCATCGGCCGCAAAGCTGATCGCGGCATCGACAAAGTTTTCAGTCGGAGCAGTCGTGGTGTTGAGCACGGCCACCCAGTACGGCGAGTTGTGGCGCCAGGTCACGCTGGGGGTGAAGTAACCGCCCAGGGAGCTTGCCGGAATGTCATACGAGGCGCCGCCGTTGAACTGGAAGGTCGGCACGCGCACCGGCGTCAGCCTCGTGCTCAGCGTCGTCGCCAGTGGCGAGATGTAGGTGTATGACCCGTGCATGTACGAAGGGTTGGCGAAGAGGTTGAGGTTGCCGAACTGGGCGGTGGTTTCCAGTTCGAGGCCGTAGACTTCGAGCGTGCCGGCGTTGAACGGCAGGCTGGCGATCACGCCAAGCGAGTTGGCGACGCCGGCGGTAACCTGAAGATCGGTTGTCTTGGCGTAGTAGCCGGTCAGGTTGAAGCGCAGCTTGCGGTCGAACAGTTCCGACTTCAGGCCCGCTTCGTACGACCAGGTCTTCTCGGGCCGGAAGGTGACTGCGTTCTGCGGCAGGGATGCCGTGCCGTTCCAGCCGCCGGACTTGAAGCCGTTGGTGGCCGAAGCAAACAGCATGACGTCCGGGTTCAGCTTGTAGTCAACGGCAATGCGCGGCGTGAAGCGCTTGACCGACTGCTGCAGGGGATTGCCTGCCGCGAGAACGGCCGCGTTGTCATAGGAGAGCGCCGGGAACTGGGTCGACTTGGTGTAGGCGAGCTTCTTTTCCTCCCACGTGTAGCGTCCGCCAAGGGTGACGGTCAGCTTGTCGGTGGCATGGAAATCAGCCTGCGCGTAGTAGGCAGCGGTTTCCACCTGGTGCTTGTAGATGGCGTCCTGAATCGGCCGGAACGCGGTGGTGCCGCCGGTGAAGCTGGTCTGACGGTCGTTGGACGTTTCCTTCAGGTAGAACACGCCGGTGACCAGATCGATGAGATCGCCGAACGAATAGTTCAGCTTCAGCTCGTGGCTGTGCTGCTCGTGAATGGCGTTGTCGGCAATGATGTATCCGGCATAGCGGTTGGGCTGCGAGGCATTGTATTCGTTGATATAGCCCTGATCGAGGTGACGGTAGCCGCCGATGTAGGTCAGCGAGCCGTCGCCGAAATCGTAGTTGATGTTCCCGCCCATCGCGAAGGTCTGCGAAAGGTTGCAGTTGCCGCGCTCGGTGGTGAGCAGGCGGGTGACGTTGTCGTCACCGCAGTTGCCCGTCGCCAGGCCAGCCGCGCTTTCATAGAACACAGGCCGGTTAACAGCAGTCTTCACATAAGGGCTGGCGCCCGGAACGTAGCGCAGGCCGGTGTACGTGCTGGAATTGCTGGTGAATTCGACCGAGAGATCGATGGTCAGCGCTTCGGTGGGCAACAGGCGCACGTCGCCGCGCACGCCATAGCTTTCCTCACCGTTCAACCAGTCGCCGGTGGTGATGTTCTTGAGATAACCGCGATCGCGCACGACGAAGCCGGACACCTTGGTAAGCACGCCTTCGGCAACCGGGAGGTCGGCAATTGCTCGGACGGTATAGCGCTCGAACGAACCGGCCGTTGCCTCGAACTTCATGCCCGCGGTGTCGGAAGGCTTGCGCATGATCACGTTGATCGCGCCACCGGTGGTGTTGCGACCGAACAGGGTGCCCTGGGGCCCGCGCAGGATTTCGACACGCTCGGTATCGAAGAAGGCGTAGTTGTTGGCGTTCTGGCGGGCGATGTAGACATCGTCCACGTAAGTGGTGACCGGCGCATCAAAGGTCGGCGCCGACTGCGTGTTGCCAAGGCCGCGCAGGAAGTAGGTATTTGCCGAGGCAAGGCCCGCGTTGTGGTTGGAGATGAGGCCGGGCACGAACTTCGAGGTGCTGATGGTGTCCGACACTGCCAGACGCTCGAGCATCTTTTCGTTGAAGGCCGACACGGTGACGGGAACCGACTGCAGCTTTTCGGCACGACGCTGCGAGGTGACGACGATTTCTTCCAGGCCCTTCGATTCAGGGATGGCTTCGGCGTCTGCCTGGGGCGTGGACGCGGGCGCGCTCTGGGCGTGGGCGGTGCCGGCTGCAAGGGCAATCGGCGCAAGCATTGAGGTAAGCAGGAAACGGTGGCTGGTCATGTCGGATCCCTCACGATCGGCGACGCGTGGAGCGCGTCAAACCAGCCCATATTGTTATATTGATATATTCATATGTCAAATAGCAGACTCGCCTTTGTTGCTGGGCGTAAGTTGCGGATATCGCCCGAGAAACAGGAAGCCTGCCGCGCAAAGTGGAAGAATAATCGCCGACGCCATCAAGGCCGGTGCGAAGTCCTGCGTGCGATCGCGAATCATGCCGAACACCAGCGGAGCAAACCCTGCGCCGGTGGAGAAGCAGACATAGAACATGCTGTAGATCGCGGCGTAGGCGCGCAGGCCGAAGAAGCGCGAAGTGAGGTAGGCGACGACATCGTATTCTATGCCGAGGGCGAAGCCGATCAGAATGATGGCAAAGCGCGCCATGCCGGGATCGAGCTGGCCGTTTGCCAGGATCAGGCATGAAACCGCCGGCATTCCCAGCAGGACGAACGCCACGCCCGGCGCCCAGAATCGATCGAGCAGCCAGCCGCCGATCAGCCGTCCTCCGATGGAGGAGAGGCCGACAAGCGGAGTAAGCGTCAGGATTGTGGCCGCATCGATGCCGCGATCGAGCAGGATCGGCTCGAGGTTGGGGACTGCCCCTGCCAGGGCGAAGGAAATCGGCACAAGGATCACGGCAATGAGCCAGAAGCGCCAGTGTCGCAGCGCCTCTCCGCGCGTGAAGCCGGGCAGTTCGGCAGATTGATCGACCCGGGCGACAGCCGCCACGGCATTTGCCGGCTTGCCGGCCTGTTCGCGGAAAAGCAGAAGGACCATCGGGATGGCAACAAGCAGGGGCAGCATCCCGAGCGCCACATAGCCCCCACGCCAGCCGTAAAGCCCGATGACCCACGCCAGGAGCGGCTTGCACACCACGCCGAACAGGCCGGTGCCGGTCATGGCGAGGCCCAGCGCCAGCCCGCGATGGTGGTCGAACCACTGGTTGACGGTCCGCGTGAAGGTGATCGGCAAGGTGCCCGCGCCGAGCGCTGCGGCGATCATCCATGTGGCGTAGAACCGGATCAGCGAATTGCCGAGCGTTGCCAGCGACAGGTAAGCGAGGCCGAAAAAGGCGAGCGAGGCAACGGCAACCGGCCGCGTGCCATAGCGGTCGCACAGGATGCCCGCCACGGGCGCGGCGACGATCACGGTCACGGTGGTGATGGTGAGACCGGCCATGATTTCGCCCAGCGACCAGCCAAACTCGCGCGCAAGGTGCGGGGCAAAGACGCCAGCCGTGTAGAATGGCATGGCGGCAAGGCCGCAGCCGATGCCCAGGAGCGATGCCAGCAGGATCGGCCAGCCGCGCCGGAACTCACCCTTGCCTTCGCCCAGGCTGTGTCCGGATCGTGTGCTGTCCATATCCTGCAATCAACCTCCCGCCCATGAAAGCTGGAGAGGAACAGGTTGCAGCCGGGTTTGACAGTTGGCCTGCCATGCCATCCGCCCTTCGGATAGCGCGAGATGGCAACAGCTGCTCCCAGATGATAGAACCGGGATGTTTCGGCGATATGGCAATGGTGCAGGGGTGGCATCGTGCTATCCGCACAGCGAACAGCGCTCTGCACTGCCGTGCGAAAGACTCGCGGAACAGGTCAAGCTGCCTGCGGACAGATGCAGCGTGGGGCGTGTCTGGACGACAGAGAACCTTCAACACCCGTATTGGATGAAGACTAGATGGATGATGTGAAGATCACCCGCCGCGGCAGCCTTGGCCTTGCCGGCCTTGCAGCTGGCATGGCCATGTCGCCCGCTGTTGCCGCTGCTGCCAAGGGCTCGCAGGGGCCGAGCAAGCTCACGCCTGCCTTCAAGACCAAGATCGATTTCAAGGACCCCGAGTGGAACCGCGACACTTACGTCCGCATCGATGCCGACATCGATCCGACGAAGGAGAAGTGCGGCTGGCTCAAGGGCAAGGCTTATGGCGTGCGCCCGAACGAGCCGATCCGCGCGCTGTTCGGGGTCGAAGGTTTCAGCTTCACCCGGACCAAGCGTCTGGAAGACGGCTCCTATCGCCGCATGCTGCGCGAGGTCGTGTTCTACCGCGATCTGCAGTCGGGAGAGATCCTCAAGACCTGGCACAATCCCTACACCGACGAGACCGTGAAGGTCGTGCCGATCGCCAATGATCCGTTCAACTTCACCATCAGCCAGTGGATGCCGGAACCGCCGTCCTACGGCGGCATGAACAAGGACAAGCCACCGCGGCAGCCGTTCCTGCAGGATTGGGAATTCGGCCCCGAGGGTACGATGATCCTGCGCACCGACATCGACATGCAGTACCCGAACGCGCTGAATCCCGAAAAGTGGGTTCGCGAATCGTCGGGTCCGATGAACCGCGTGTCGGAACACTTCATCTTCACCGTTCTGCGCAAGGACGTGGAGAACCCGAGGCTGACGCATATCCCGCACATTGGCGCATGGACGCGCACGACGCCGTGGCTGCCATGGATGCTGATGGGGCAGGCCGAAGGCCACGTGAACTACTTCACCCACTTCCAGACCATCCCCGAAGGCGAGAAGGGCCTGCCGGCAGACCTGGTCGCCGCTGCTCGCGCGATGGACGAGAAGTGGCTTCATGCGCCGACCGAGGATTATGGTCCTTCGCTGTCGAGCCTTGAAAACTATGCCCGCGAACAGACGCCGGCCCCGGTTCCTGCCGGTTGGTCGCCGCCCAAGCCGCCGGCAGTGGCCAAGGCGCTGCAGCGCGGCGGCGAGTAAGCGCTGCTCGCACAATGGAATGGCCCGCTGGAACAGGTTTCCGGCGGGCTTCTTCGTGTGCGGCGCGTGGGCATCGGCTTGGCTCCGACAGGCGGTCAAGGCCGTGGGGCGGCTTCGTCTCGTGCTGACCGGGCATAGACTTCGCACCATTCCGGAAACTGGGAGCATGCGATGCCTGTCGAGATCAATGGCCTGATAAACCACAACATATCGAGCGAGATCGCGCCGCTGCCGTTCGAGACGTTCGATCCCGAAGGCATCGTCAAGATGGCGCGGCTGCATGACGCGTGGGGCTATGACAAGGTGCTCGTCGCCAATGCGGCGGTGATGCCGGACAACTTCACCATTGCCGCGACGATTGCCGCCAATACGACGCGGCTTGGCGTCATGCTGGCGCACCGCCCCGGCTTCATTCCGCCGACGATGGCCGCGCGCATGCTGGCGACGCTGGACCGGCTGATGCCGGGCCGTCTTGGCGTGCACATCATCACGGCGGCGAGCGACGAGGAAACGCAGGCCGATGGCGACTACCTGACCAAGGTCGAACGCTATGACCGGGCCAAGGAATACATCGAGATCCTGCGCGCGATGTGGACCAGCGAGGCGCCGATCACGCACGAAGGCAAGTGGTTCAAGTTCACTGGCGGCTTTGCTGCGATCAAGCCGACCAACCGCGACGTGCCGGTCTATTTCGGCGGCATGAGCCCCGCTGCGCTCGAGGTGGCAGGCCAGTACTGCGATACTTTCGCCACGCTTTCCGACACGGTCGCCGGCATGACCGAAGTGGTCGGCAAGGTACGTGAAGCGGCGGCACCCTTCGGCCGCAAGCCCGATTTCCTGTGCTCCATCCGCGTGGTGCTGGGCGAGACCGAGGAGGCCGCGTGGGCGCGGGCCGACGCTATCCGTGAGACCGTCGCCGCAAATCTCGGCAAGCTCGACAAGAACACTGCGGCAGTGAAGGCCGATGGCTTCAAGCGCACGGCCGAGCTTGCGGCGCGGGGTGACCGTCTGGAAAAGTGCTTCTGGAACGGCATCAACCAGTTGCGCGGCGGGCAGAGCAATTCGGGCGCGCTGGTGGGCACGCCCGCGCAGGTGGCTGATGCCCTGATGGATTATTACGATGCCGGGGTGAACAAGTTCATCCTGCGCGGCTTCGACCCGGTGGAGGACGTGATCGGCATTGGCCGCGACCTGATCCCGCTGGTGCGGGCAGGGGTCGCGGCGCGGGACGCTGTGGCCTGACGCTGCGGGCGGGGCGGTGTTACCGCCCCGTCACCCGATCAAGGAAAGGCAGCATGCGCGCGGCGCTCTGCACCGGGCAGTCGAGCGGCATCATGTGGCTGCAGCCGGGGATCAGCTCCAGCGTCTTGTCCTTGGCGACCGACATCGCAAAGCCCGGAATGCCGTGCGTTTCCATCGGCGTTTCATGCTCGTCGCGGCCCCAGACGAACAGCGTGGGCGTGGCGATGTGCTTGAGATCCTCGCCCGAGCTGGCGAAGGAGAACTTCGTCTCGCGGATGGCGCGCATGGATTCGGCATCGCGCAAGGCGCGGTTGTTGAGCACGGTCCATTGTTCGACCAGTTCGGGGGTAACCTGGCTGTCGTCGGTGATGTTGGCGAGCAGGATCTGGCGCCAGAACTCCGGCCGGTGGAAGGTGGGGTGCGTGCGGTCTTCTGCCACCGCATCCAGCAGCGCCTTGGGCATGGTGCTGAAATCGAGAGCAAAATCGGCAACGGCGATATTGGCGAGAATGAGCCCGTTGAGCCGGCTCTCGCGCGCTGCGGCGTAGGCGGTGGCCAGAACGCCGGAGCTGGACGTGCCGAGCAGCACGAATTTCTGCACGCCGAGCTTGTCCATCAGCCCGTCGATCACGGCGATGCGCTGCGTGGTCGAATAGTCACCGCGCGGGTTGCCGCCGGACAGGCCGCCGGGGGACTGGTCGAAGCGGATCACGCGGTACTTGCGCGACAGGACCTTGGCCCAGCCATCCAGCTGGCGCACATTGGCGAAGGAGCCGTGCAGCAGCAGGATTGCGGGGCCCTGGCCCTCGTCGACGTAGTGGATGTCCTCGCCCGCAATCTTCGCGAAGTGCGAGCCGGGCAAGGCGTAGCGATGGCGCAGGACGGTGTCGGATGGCACCTCTGGCGCCGGTTCGGCGGTCTGGCACTGGGCAAGGGTTGCCCAGCCCAGTGCCAGCGCTGCTGTCAGCAGGCGAGCCGTCTGGCGGAAAGTTGCATGACGACGTAGCGGCCGTTGTAATTGCATGATGAGCCCTCAGCGGTCTGGAGGTCGGGGGCGAAGGTCAGCTGCGACAGGCCGAAGAACTGGCCGGGCGCGGTGCCCTCGTGCGCGCCATCGGCTTCATAGCCATAGCGCAGGTGCCAGCCGCCTTCGGGCAGCGGCGTGAGCTTTTCGGCAAAGCTGACCGAGCGCGAGGATTTGAAGCCGCTCGTCTCGATCGCCACCGCAATGCCATCGGCGGACTGCTGGATGGCAAGGTCGGCGTCCCATTCATAGAGGACGCCGCCGTCCGGTCCCATCGTGATGCCGTGCAGGGCCCAGGCTCCGGCGAGATCGGGCGCGGTCACTTCGCGGGCTCTGTTGCGGCCGGGGCAAGCGTCTTGTCGAACCATGCGCGCAGGTCCCTCGCGGTTTCCTGCGGGAGTTCGAGCATGGGGTAGTGGCCGAGATCGGGGTAGCGGATCAGATCGACCTTGGTGCCGGAGAACTGCTTGACCGCATCGTCGGCGAGATAGGCCGGGAGAACCGGATCGGCATCGCCCCATTGCAGCAGGACCGGCACCTTGACCCGCGCCGCGTCGTCGCCTGCGCCCTTGGACCAGACCGCCTTGAGGTTGGCCTCATAGTATTGGCGCACCTTTTCGAAGCCGCCGGGAATGTTGTTGGTCAGGTAGTACCATTCGACCGTCTCGTCGGTCAGGCGTTCCGGGCGGCCATAGAGTTCGGCCAGCGCGCGGCGGTAATAAAAGCGGGGGTAGTAGTTGGGCACGAGGTTTTCGTGCGTCCATACCATCGCCATCATCACGCGGCTGAAGTCGCTGGGCGGCGGCGCCTTGAGTGGCAGGGTGGAAAGTGCGAGCGCCGTGACCTTCTCCGGATGGGCCGAGGCATAGAGCGTGGCGACAGTCGCGCCGCTGGAGGTGCCGACGATGGCGAAACGCTCAACCTTCTTGGCCTCGACGATGGCCTCGAGCAGTTTCACGACGCCGGGCATACCGGTGGAGGGCGCGCTGTCGGTCGACAGGCCATAGGGCGGCCAATCGAAGCGGATCACGCGGTAACGGTCCTTCAGCGCGTCGGTCCAGACGTCCCATTCGCGCAGGTTGGTCATCGAGGAGTGAAGCATGACGATGACCGGACCATCGCGCGGGCCTTCATCGCGAATGTGGATGCGGGCCGTGCCGTAAGTCTCGAAGGTGGACGGTGCGCTGGCCTGTGCCTTCAGGACGCTTTCATACGAGGGGTTCCACCAGCCCGCACGCATGGTCAGCAGGATCAGGGCAAGAAGGCCCAGCCCCACAGCCACCATGAAGCCGAACATTCGCAAGATCTTCATGTTGAGGAACTCCCGTTTGAGGTGGTCAGGCGCGCGCTTGTGCCTCGGCGGCGAGAAGGCGGGCGCATTCGGTCTCGCCCGAGGCGAGGGCGGCGCGCATGCGGCTTCGGGCAAGGGCGTAGAGCAGGCTCGCCACGGCAAGGCAGGGCAGGCAGACCATGGCGATGGCCCAGCCGACCTGGGCATCGTCACCCAGCACGCGCTGGGTCAGGCTGGCGACCAGCAGCGGGCCAAGGGCCGCGCCAAGCAGGGTGTTCATCACCAGCGTCAAGGATACGGCGCTGCCGCGCATGTGTGGCGGCACCACCGATTGCAGCGTGGCGAGCATGACCGTGCCGACGACCGAGAACACGGCCGCAGACGAGGCGACGAGGAACGCGGCCACATGAACCTCGCCCGCCATGACCGCCAGCACGGAAGGAATCGCAAAGAGCGGCGTGAAGGTGAGAATGGCAAAGCGGGCCATCGGCCTGCCGCCCTTCATCGACCTGTCGAGCATCGTGCCGCCGATCAGCGGGCCGATGGCCGAAAAGGCGATGGCCATTGGCCCCAGCCACGCGGCGAGGAATGCGGGCGAGACGCCATAGCCGCGCATCAGCATCGTCGGTGCCCAGGCCGAGGCGCCATAGGCCACGGTGAAGCAGATCGCGAAGCCGAAGTAGAGCGGCAGGAGGACGGTGCGATTGCGCCAGAAGTAGCGTATCTCCTCTGCGCCCGGCGCGCGGCGGGGGCCGGTTTGCACCGTGCCGCGTGCCGGTTCGCGCGCCAGTATCAGCAGCAGGGCCGCCACGATCAGGCCTGCCGATCCGAACAGAAGGAACGCCAGACGCCACGCGGCAAGCCCGCCGATCACCGGCAGGCCTGCGAAGGCACCGGCTGCCGCAGCGGTAAGGATCACGCCGGTGACCGAGATGGCAATGCCGTTGGCAAGGCCCTGGCCGGTCATGAACACGGCAATCGGACGTCCGCGTCGTTCGGGCAGGAACAGGTCTGCGATCAGGGAAATGGCGGCAGGGCTGAGCGCCGCTTCGCCAAAACCGACCAGCAGGCGTGCGGCAAACAGCTCACCGAAGGATTGGGCAAGGCCGCTGCCGATCGTTGCCAGGCTCCACACCGTGATGCCGAAGGCAATGAGGTTGCGGCGGGAAAAGCGGTCTGCCGCCATGCCCATGGGAATGCCCATGCAGGCATAGAACAGGCCGAAGGCGAGGCCCTGCAGCAGGCCGATCTGTTCATCGGTGATGCCAAGATCGGCCTTGAGCGGATCGACCAGCAGGTTGATCGCCGACCTGTCGATGATCGACAGGATACCGGCCAGGAACAGGATGCCGACGGTCAGCCATGCCCGCTGCGCCAGAGGCGCGGGGCGCGCCATGCCGTCGGCTACTGTTGCCACGATCAGATCAGGCCGCAGGCGCGGGCGCGCGTCTTGATGTAGTCGCCCAGCCAATCGAGGTTGCGGAAGCGCAGCGTGCCACGGCCCACCGCGGTCGAGCTTTCCGCCATGCCGGCGACAAGGCGGAAGGCCTTGGCCATCAGGAACAGCTCGCGGTTGTCCTTTTCGGCCTGGGTGAAGGGGCGGACGCTTTCGTAGCCTGCTTCGAAGGCCTCGCCGCTGGCGGGATCGAAGCCGTAGAACAGGTTGCCCCACACGAAGTTCTGGACGTCCTGCATGAGGAAATCCTCACCCGCCGCGTCGAAATCGAGGAAGGTGATCGCGCCATCCTCGGCCACGTGGACATTGCTGGGGTGGAAATCGCGGTGGCATACGCCGAGCGGAACCTCACCGCTGGCGGCCAGTTCGTCGAGCCGCCGGTCGAGCGCGGCGGCGATCTGCGGATAGTCGCGCAGGTCTTCGGGCCGGTCGTTCACGAAGGCGACGAGCGCCGGCATGCAGATGTTGTAGTCCTTGGCCGTCTTGGTCGAGAACCTGTGCGCCTCGCCAGCCCACTTGAAGCCGTGGAGGTGCATTTCGGCCATGGCCGCACCAATGCGAAACGCGGTTTCGTTCGAAAGGCGTTCACCGAACTTCACGCCTGGCGCCCAATCATACATGGCCAGCGCCCGCTCGCCCTCGGGCGAGGAGACCTTGAAGTACAGGCGGCCATCGTGCTGCGGCACGGCAACGGAGGCCGGGAAGGCGTTGTCCTGTAGGTAGGCGAGGAAATCGAGTTCGTAGGCAACGTCATCGACATCGCGATAGGTCTTGCGCCAGACGCGCAGGGCGTACTTGGTGGTCTCGTCCTCGACCAGATAGACGTCGTTCATGCCGCGATAGAGCAGGAAGCAGGTGATCTCACCCTTCATCGGATAGCGGCGGGCAACCTCGCGCGCGATGAAGGCGGGGTGAAGGACCGAGTGCGAGACCTGCGCGATGGGCAGGTCAGGCGTGATCGAAGAAACTGCGGAGGTCATTGGCAATCCGTTCAGGAGCTACGTCAAAGATGTCGCGATCGAGATCGAGCATTTCGACAATGGAACAGTGCGGCATCAGCGCGGCGGCTGCCTTGGACATTTCGAGAAGGTCTTCAGCAGGTTGGAGCAGAAGTGCCGGTTGGGCAACAAGGCCGAGCCGTGAATAGTCCCAGCTCCACACGCCCTGATAGGCCCAGGTGAAGCGATCGAGCACGCGCGCCTTGTCGGCGAAATTGAACACGGCCTTTTGCAGCGGCACCGCCGGATCGCGTGAGGTCACGACGTAGTTCCAGAGATTGCGCAGCAGGGTCAGCGTGGATTCGCCGCTTTCTTCGGGCGCGGGGTAGTGCAGCGCCTCGTCCAGTTTCTTTGCCGACACGTCGGCCGGAAACATGGGGATGCCCGTGAGGGCCAGGCGGCGTACGCGGTCGGGCCGTGCGATGGCCAGTTCGCTGCACAGGAGCGTGCCGGTGTGAAAGCCGTAAAGATCGATCGGGCCAGCAAGCAGGCCATCTGCCTCCAGCGCATCGAGTGCATCGGAAAAGGCGGCGGCGTACCCTGCCATGCCGGGAGGCGAGGGCGGTGCATCGGACATGCCGTAACCCGGCGTGTCGAAGGCGAAGACGCGGCGATCGGACGCCAAAGCGTCGATCAGGGCTTCGTATTCGTATCCCGACGACGGGTTCTGGTGGAGCAGAAGCACCGGCACTTTTGCAGCATCGGCCGGGCCTGCCACGCGGTAGTGCATCTGCCCGTGACGGCAGCGCGTGTAGGCGCGCGTGATGGAAGGATATGTCGGCATGGCTGTACTATGTTCCGGCTCTTGGGGGTTCCGCTTGAAATTGCCCGATTGTCCGCCCTTCGGTGATACGTCAGGCAGGCAATACGGCGGCGCGAGTGGCTTCCATCTTGTCTTCGTCAAGATCGTAGAACCACAGGAACAGGCCGTTGATCGCGAACATCGCCGCAGGGATCACGGCAAAGCCCAGTTTCAGGGCAAGGATCGCGCTTGGCGGCTGTTGGATGATGGCGCCGCCGGTGGTCGGCACATAGTTCAGCCAGCGCAGAAACACGCCCAGCACGGCAACGCCCAGCGCGAAGCTGACCTTTTCGACCACGGCAATGGCGCTCGACAGCAGGCCTTCGCGCGCCTCTCCGGTCAGCAGGCGGTCATAGGCCTGGGTATCGCCGAGCATCGAGATCGACATCAGGATGAGCGCGCCCGAACCAAGGCCGCTGACAAAGCCGCGCGAGACGATACCGATAGTGCCGATGGACGAGTCGGCCAGCAGCCAGCTGAGCGCAGCAGCGCAGAACAGGACCACGCCGATCAGGTAGGTGCGGCGCTTGCCGATGCGCTTGCCGGTCCACACCCACAGCGGCATGGCGAGCGCCGTGACGAGGTTCTGCGTCATCGCCAGCACGATCTGCCCGTCATAGCCGATGCCCACCACGTTCAGCATGAACAGCAGCATGGTCGAGGCGACCGAGGCGAAGGACAGGAACTGGAAGACCTTGGCGCCAAGCAGCATCATGAACGGACGATTGCGTCCGATCGCGCGCAGTTGGGCCAGGGTCGGCATGTGAGAGGTGGCGCGCTGCATGCCCTCGGGGGCATGACGGACAGGGATGGACAGCGCCGTCGCGGTCATCGCGCCGCCGATGATCAGGGCCATGACGAGGCCCATCGTGGCGTAGCCGCCGCGTCCTGCGCCGCCGCTTTGCACCAGGGCAGCCGTCCCGGCGAGTGCCAGCACCTGCCCGATCGAGACGAACACGGTGCGGAAGGAGATCAGCCGCGTGCGTTCGTGAAACCCGTCGGTCAGTTCCGAAGGCAGCGCCATGTAGGGCACGTTGAACAGCGAATAGGCGGTGGAATAGATCAGCAAGGCCGCGATCATCCACGCCATCAGTGCGCCCTGGCCCAGGACCGGCGGGGCGAACAGCATCAGGAACGACACGGCCGAAAGCAGGGCGCCTGCCAGCAGGAACGGCTTGCGCCGGCCCCAGCGGGTGCGGGCGTTGTCGGACATCGAGCCGACCACGACGTCGATCACCGCGTCAGCCAGTTTGGAGATCATCAGCAGGTAGCCCGCAATCTCTGGCGACTGGCCGAGGACTGTCGACATGAAGGCGGGATAGAAGCTCGTCACCGTATTGAGCATGATCGACACGCCAACCGTGCCGACGCTGAAGCCAAGGCATACGCCGATCGAGAGGCGGGCGTCCTTTGCGGTTGCGCTCATGCCGCGTTCTCCGCAAGGAAGGCGGCAATGACGGCGGCCTTGGTTGCAGCGTCGCCCGGGGTCGCGGCGGAGTGGCCGTTGGCAAGCCGGTCGAGCGCGGTGGCGACCGAGGCGTTGAGCAGGGCCAGTTCGGTCTCGGGCTTGAGCAGCAGCGTGGGGGCCTTGACCTGCTCCATGCGCTCGAAGCTGCGATAGCGGAAGGCTGCGATGTAGGGCTTGTGGTAGGTGTCGAGCGCCTTCAGCACATCGAGCGTGATGCGATGGAGGACTTGCGGCGGCGGCATCGGCACGGTCAGGCGGCGGTCCGGCACTTTCATGAAGTGCGGGAAGAACAGCGCCTGATCGCGGCAGAAATTGAAGGCCCAGATCAGGTGGCGGCCATATTCGTCCGGTTCGACCGAGGGCGCATAGTTGGCAATCACGGCTTCGCGCAGTTCGTCGTCGTATTCGGTAATGCCGTCGAGGATCACGGCGCGCACGCGCTCCGGGTGGGCAGCGGCCAATTCGCAGGCAATGCGCGCGCCGGTGTGCGTGCCATAGACGTCGACACGGGAAAGGCCCAGTGCGACGCACAGCCTGTCCATCGATCCGGCAAAGTAGCCGATCTCCGGATCTGCTTCAGCAGGCGCGACCGAATCGCCATTGCCCAGGGTGTCCGGCGCGATGATTTCCCCCATGCACCCTGCCGCGCGCAGGGCCAGCATGAAGTCTTGCATGAACCACGACGAGGCGGGCGAAGCGTGCAGCAGCAGCATCGGCGTTGCGCTGGCATCGGCAGCGGGGAGCCTTCGCAAATGAAGCTGGCCTTCCGCGAGCGTCACGAAAGCACGCTCGATGGCGTGGGAGGGGGTCTGGGTCATGGTGGCGGAGCGTATATCGCTGTTACGCCTGCCCTAATCCCCCTTGGGCAATGACCGTCAGGCGGAGAGGTGGTCACACTGGTATTCGGGAACCCCGAAGCAGGATCATGTTGAGGGGCATGGACTGGCGAATGCTCCCTTCCGATGACGATCTGCTGGCCGCGCTGGAGCGCGGCGGGCCGATGAACATGGCGCGCGCGGTCGCGGTCATGGAGCGGCACGGGCTTGAAGGGCTGGTGCTGGGCGATCCGCTCAATGTCTATCATCTGCTTGGCCATTGGCCCCAGATTGCGCGGACCCGTCCGGGGCAGCCGCCGGGAACTTTCGCGCTGATTGCACGGGCAAGGCCCGAAATGCCGGCGCTGGTGACGAGCCGCTTCCTGCATCACTACAGCTGGGCCGATGGCCGGGATCGGGCCGATGTGGGCGTGTGGCTCTACAACGATCTGGGCGACAGTGGGGACGAGGCCGTCGGGCCGGTTCCTGACGGTCCGGTGCTGCCGACCGGCTCCTCAATGCCGCTGACGGCTGCGGAACATCACCGGGCGCAGGCCTCTGCGGGATTGGCTGGGGCAGAGCGCATGGCGCGCGATGCCGGTGGTGCGATCGTTGCAGCCATGCGCGACCTTGGTTTGTGGCAAGGCCGGATCGGGTTCGACAATCCGGTGGTCGCCGAAGTGGCAACGCGGCACCAGCATCCCGGCGCCATGGTCCCGGCCGACAACATCCTGCGCGAGATTCGCCTGATCAAATCTCCGCTTGAACAGGCGCTGATGGCAAGGGCTGCCCGCGCCAACGTGGATGCCCTGAACGCTGTGGGTCATGCCATCCGGGCTGGTGCCACGCATCACGAACTGCAAGGCCTCTATCGCCAGGAATGCGCGGCGCGGGGGAACACTTCGGTGTTCCTGAACGTGGATCGGGTTTCGTCCGACCTGTCGCGCGTGAAGGTGGCCGACGGGCAGACCCTGATGCTCGACGGCGTCAGCTCGTTCCTTGGCTATCATGGGGATTTTGCCCGCACCGTCTTCGTCGGGGAACCGACACGCGCCGCGCGGCGGGCGGCAGAGGCCAGCGCCTTTGCGTGGGGGGCGGTGCGCGAGCAATTGCGCCCCGGTTTGCGCTTTTCCGAGATCGTCGCGCTGGGCAGCGAAGCGGTGCGCAAGGCGGGTTACGAGGCGTTGATCGGCTTCGGCCCGCACAGTGTCGGCCTTGCCCATACCGACGAGCCGGGCGAAGTGCACGGCGGGTTCTGGCGCAAGCCGGATTTCGTGCTCGAACCTGGCATGATCATTTCGGTCGATTGCCCGACGCTCGATACGGGCATCGGCGGATCGGCCCATTGCGAGGACCTTGTCCTCATAACCGAGACGGGCGCCGAGCCCATCCACCCCCTTCATGAACCGGTGATAGTGGTATGACCCGAAGCTTCATTGTTTCGGCATCCGTGATGGATGCCGATCTTGCCGTGCCTGAACTGGCGCGCCCAGTCATCGCTGCGGCGGAACAGGCGGGACTGGACCTGCTCGTGCTGGGCCGGGCGATCAATCATCCGTTCGATGCGCAGGTGATCGCGGCATGGGCCGCGCCGCTCACTTCGCGGACCGGCATCGTTGCCACCGTCCCTGCGACCAATGCACACCCCTTCCATGTTGCCCGTGCCCTGTCTGCCGTCGACTATCTTGCCGGTGGCCTGAGCGGGTGGTCCGTGGTTTCGGAAGGCGGAGAGCCGGGCATGGCCGCCGACATGGTGCGCGCCGCGCGCGCGCTATGGGATGGCTGGGGCGCCGATACGCTGGTGATCGACAAGGACAGCGGGCTTTACCTGAATCCCGATCAGGTCATCCGGCCAGACTATCGCGGTCCGTTCTTCGACACCGCCGGGCCGGTCAACGCCATGCGGCCGTTGCAGGGGCAGCCGGTGCTGGTGCTGGATGAAGCCGAGAACGTCGGCATCGCGGACGCCGACATCGTGCTGGTCGATGCGCCGGGAACAGCTGCAGGTGGCAGCCGCCGCTTGTTGAAAGTGGGCGCTGGGTCCGATCTTGATATGGCGGCGATGACGGCGGCGTTCGAGGCGGGCGAGATCGACGGGGTGCATTTCATCCTGCTGGAACAGGCGGCGGCCCTGCCGGCCGCAATCTCGGCCATTGGCGGTCTGCTGGGCAATCGTCCCGGTGCCAGCCCGGCAGCCAGCGGAACGCTGCGCGAGCGGCTTGGCTTGAAGATTCCGTCCAGCGCCTCCACCCAATCCAAGCCTACGCACGTGCCGGAGTATGTCGCATGAGCAAGCAGATCCACCTCTGGGCCTTCCTGCAAGGCATCGGCTTCTTCCCGACCGGCTGGCGCCACCCCCGCGCCACGCCGGAAGGCGTGTTCTCGATGGACTATTACGCGCGCGTCGCGAAGATGGTCGATGACGCGCGCTTCGATGCCATCGTGTTTGGGGATCAGTTGCAATCGCGCGGTGCGGGCGGGCGGACCCCGGCGCGGCTGGCGATGCCGACGCTCGATCCCGTCAGCCTGCTGATGGCCATGGCCGCGGTAACGGAGCACGTCGGGCTCGTTGCCACCGTCTCTACCACCTACAACACGCCAGAGATGCTGGCCGAACGCTTTGCCGCGATGGACCGCATCAGCGGCGGGCGCGCGGGCTGGAACATCGTGACGACCGCCCACCCTGAAACAGCGCCGAATTTTGGCGAAGCGGAGCTACCGCCCAAGGATCAGCGCTATCGCCATGCCGTCGATGTCGTGGCCAAGGCCTGCGAATTGTGGGCGGCGATGGACAAGGCAGGGCCGGCGCTGCCGCAGGGACGGCCGGTGCTGGTGCAGGCCGGGCAATCTCCCGAAGGCCGCGACTTTGCCGCGCGCACGGCCGAGGCGATCTTCTGCCCCGCCGCCAATATCGATGCAGGCATCGATTTCCGCAACGACATGCGCAACCGCATCGCCGCCGTCGGACGCAATCCCGATGGCGTACGCGTGATGCCGGGGCTGTCCTGCGTGCTGGGTGGCACCGAGGAAGAGGCCCGCGCCAACCACGCAGCCATCCTGGACATGGGCGATAAGCCGCTGGCCATCGAATATCTCTCGGAATCGCTGTGCTGTGATCTGACGCCGTTCGATCCCGACGCGGCGATCCCGGTCGATGCGATCCTTGCCAATACGCTGCTGCCGAAGGCCGACGTGGCCAAATCGGTCCAACCGGCTGCGGAAAAGGGAACGAAGCTGGGTGATTTCGCGGCCAACTTCATGCGCCATCCGCGTGGCCACAACGTGTTCATCGGCACGGGTGAGCAGATGGCTGACATGATGATCGAGTGGCGCGACAGCGGGGCCTGCGACGGCTTTACTCTGCAGCCGAGCTATATGCCTGGCGGGCTTGAGGACTTTGTCGAACAGGTCGTGCCGGTGCTGCAGCAGCGCGGACGGCTGCGCAGGGAGTATCCGGGCAGCACCCTGCGCGAGACGCTGGGCCTTTCGGCCCGCATGCGCGAAGCGGCATGAAGCGCGGTCGGCTCGCGCTCGGCATTATCGGCGCGCTCGCGCTTGGCCTTGGTGGCAGCGTAGTTGCGCTGCGCGCCGGGGCAGGGGAGACTGACCGCGCCGAGTTGGAGAAGCGTTGGGCCGATGCGCCATCGCGCTTTGTGACCGTGGATGGCGTGCGCATGCACGTGCGCGAGGAAGGTCCGGCGAACGGTCCGGTCGTCGTGCTGCTGCACGGTTCGATCGTGAACCTGCACGAGTGGGATGACGTCGTGCCGCTGCTGGCCGACAAGTACCGCGTCGTCCGGTTTGACTGGTCCCCTTATGGGCTGACCGGCCCTGACCCGAGCGGCGTCTATTCGACGCCGCGTTCGGCGCAGCTCATGGACGGGCTTATGAAGGCGCTGGGGCATGACAAGTTTGCGATGGTCGCCACGTCCAACGGTGCGAATGTCGGGCTCGAATTCAACCGCGCCTATCCGGGCCATGTCACGGCGATGGCGTTTTCGATGCTGCCGCTGGAACGGCCAAGCCAGACCCGCAAGGTCGACTGGCGCCTGAAATGGATGCTGGAGGCGCACAAGGCCGTCCTTCCCAACTGGCGCCATCGTGAATTCTGGCGGCTGATGCTGGAGGATACGACACCGCCCGAGTTCACGCCGACCGATCGCATGGTCGATCAGATCACCGAGATGAACAACCTGCCCGGCGCGCTTGAACGGCAGGCGCAGTACATCCAGGCCAACGTCAAGGCTTTCCAGTCCAGCGATGTCGGCGCGGTGGCAGAAGCGGTGCGGGTGCCGGTGCTGCTGCAGTGGTGCTCGTTCGATGACGTGATCTCGCAAAGCGCGGATGCTTCGGTGAAGCGTTTTACCAACACCAAGGTGGACGTGATCAATTACTCCGATCTTGGCCACTTTCCGATGTGGGAGAAGCCCGAGAAGTTCACCCGCGACTTGCGCAACTGGCTTGATCGCCAACTGCCTGCACCTGCGGGCTGAACCTTCGGGACGCGCGTCTCTCCGAAGGGCGGACAGTGAAGATAACGGTGCAGCGCCAAGCGTTTGCTGCGGCACCTTCGCTTCAAGAATGCAAGGGGCGTGGGGCCTCGCAGCCGGGAGAACGCCGTGTCGGGACCAGCCGTCGGTATCAGTCAAGCCGCAAGCCAAACAGGCAACGCCTCGCGCTGGGCGATCCGCCTGGGATCGGCGCTGATCCCGCTGGCGCATGCGGCGGGCCAGAACCTCGTCACTGTTCTCGGCTTGCGCTTCATGACCGACAGCCTTGCCATCTCGGCCGGCGCGGCAGGTGCCATCTTCGCCTTCGTGAAGATCTACGACGGCTTTGCCGATCCGGCAGTGGGTGCGTGGAGCGACCGCGCGAAGACACCCTGGGGGAGGCGCCTGCCGTTCCTTTTTGCAGGTGGCATCGCCATGCCGCTGGGGCTGGCCCTGCTGTTCGGTGCGCCGTCGTTCGGTTCGATCCTGCTGGCGCAACTGTTCGTGACGATTGCCCTGGTCATCCACGCCACGGGGTACACGCTGCTGACCATCCCGGGTTTTGCCATGCTGGTCGAAAGTTCGGCCGATCCGCGTGAACGCACCCGGCTGATGGGCTGGCGGACCTATGGCAATGCTGTCGGCACCATGCTCGGCTCAACCTTGCCGACCTGGATTCTGAGCCAGACTGGCCCTACGCGCAGCGGCCACCTCTTGATCGCGCTGATCGTGAGTGCCGTGGTCTTTTTCGCGACTGCCTTGGCGGTGCGGCTTCTGGCCAAGGCGCCGCGCACGGCACCGCCGGAACGCACCGGTGTGGTGCGCGTGAACCCGTTGGTGGCGCTATGGCGGCAGGTCCTGCTGGCGTGGAAGAACGTGCCGTTCCGCATCCTGGCGATTGCCCACGTCTTCCTGTTGTTCGGTACGGCAATCGGCTCTGCGGCGCTGGCCTTTTTCACGCGGATCGGTCTGGAGCAGAAGGACAATGTCCTTGGTACCTATTTCATGCTGGCAACGGTTGCGATGCTGGTGAGCATGACCGGGTGGGTGTGGCTTTCGAACCGGGTCGGCAAGAAGGCCTGCTACATTGGTGCGCTGGCGCTCTATGCCATTGTGCAGGCGAGCTGGCTGCTTGCGGGCCCCGGTGAGGCGATGCTGCTCATCTCGGCACGCGGTGCGTTGAGCGGGCTGGCGGGGGCCGGCATGATCCTTTGCGCCTATTCGCTGCTGTCCGATGCGGTGCGCTATGACTACGTGACCAGCGGGGAGCGGCGCGAAGGCGCATTCGCCGGCTTCACCACGCTGTTCGACAAGCTTTCCTCGGCTGCTGCGCTGGCCGTGATGGGCGCGTTCCTTTCCGCGATGGGTTACGTGCCTTCGGCCAGCGGGCAGGCGGCCGAGCAAGGTGCCGATGCGAAACTTGCGGTGCTGCTGTGCGTGTCGGTCATTCCTGCGGCGGCGATGATCGCTGCCATCGTGACCATGCTGTTCTACCGGCTCGACGCGGCGACCGTCGAGGCGGCGGAAAAGCAGCAGGCCCTTTCGGAGTAATGCTGTTGGAACGACATCCAATCGAACTGGTGGGCCTGATCTCGCCCTATCGCACCAGCGAGACAAGCGAGACGCCGGGACCATACGATCCGGCCTTCGTCGCCGAAATCGCCCGCGCTTATGAGGCTGCCGGGTATGACCGCGTGCTGGTGGGGCAGAACGCCAAGTCGGCCGACAGCCTGGTCACCGCGACCTGGGTTGCGGCGGCAACGACGCGCCTGAAGCTGATGGTGGCGCATCGGCCTGGCTTCATTGCGCCGACCATGGCCGCGCGGGCGTTTGCCACGCTCGACCAGTTCTCGGGCGGCCGGGCGGGGGTACATGTCATCACGGCGTTCTCGGACATCGAAACGCGCTGCGATGGCGATTACCTGACCAAGGACGAGCGTTACCGGCGCAGCAACGAATACGTCCGGATCATGCGCCGGGTCTGGGCCGGGGAAAGTCCGTGCGATCATCAGGGCGACTGGTATCGGTTCGAGAACGCAGGGTCGGAAGTGCGTCCGGTGGCAGGCAGCGTACCGGTGTTCTGGGCGGGGACGTCCGAGCTGGCTCTGCAGTTCGGGGCTGAATTGGCCGACGTCTATGCCTTCGGGCCCGGTAGCGTGGAGCAGATTGCGGCACAGGTCGCGACGGTAAGAGCCGAGGCTGGCAAGCACGGACGCAACCCCCGCTTCTCGATGTCGATGCGGTTGGTCGTGGCCGATAGCGACGAGGCGGCGTGGGCGCGGGCCGACGCCCTGCTGCAAGGCGTCATCGCGCGGCAGGCAAAGCACGGTGCGCTGGGGCGCGATCTGGGCAAGGCCGCCGAGACCGTTGCCGCGAATGCCGCGCAAGCCGATGATGCCGCTGCCGACCCGTGCCTGTGGACGGGCCTTACCAGGGCGACGCAGGGCCGCCTTCAGGTGATGTGCCTGGTCGGATCGCCCGACACGCTGGTGCAGGCGCTGCTGCGCTATCGCGCGGCGGGGATCGACAATTTCCTCGTCACCGGCTTCGACTGGCTGGCCGATACGCATCGCATCGGCACAGAGATCGGCCCGGAACTGCGCCGCCTAGGAAACGGCCCAGCCTAGCCGCCGGGCCGCAGGGCGCGCTCCTCAGAAGCCGAGAGCGCCCGGATTCATCAGACCCTTGGGATCGAGCTGCGCCTTGATCGCTCCCAGCAGGGCCTTCTGCTGTTCCGACAGCCGCGGCTGATAAGGGTAGGCGCGACCCAGCTGGAAATGAGCGGCCTCGTGGCTTTGCATGAGGTCGATCATTTCGCCCTTCAGCTTGTCGACGAACGTGCGTGCCTCGGGGTTTGCCGCAAAGCTCGGCTGGCCTGCGAGGTATTCCTCGCCCAGCGTGGTCACGTGGTACGAGGTGCGCGCATCGGGCCAGTAGGCGGCGATTTCATAGAGGAACCCGGCAGAGCCGACCGGCGAGAACATCGTGCCGAGCCAGACGCCGTGGCGGTCCATTTCGGCCTGGCGCGATGCGATCAGGGCCTTGAACGCCGTGTCGAACGGGACGACCTGATCGTGCGGGAAGACGCCATGGATCGGCACCCAGCGTTCGCCGCCAGGGCCGAGCACGTTGTAGAGCGGCGCGAACGGCATCGACTGCACGAAAGTCGGGATCGAGTTGGCGATCTCGCGGCCAAGTCCGTCGAGCAGCTTGCGCAGCAGGCGGGCCTTGTGGGCGGCTTCTTCCTGATCGAAGCCTTCGATGATGAAGTGGCACATGTAGGCGCCAGCGCGCATCGCGCTTTCGCCGGCGATGGCCATCTGCACCAGTTGCGCCACGCCCTTGAGCTTGTTCGGTGCGCGCTTCAGCACGTCGGCAGCGATCTTGAGGCGGGCACCCATGCCGTCCTGCCGGCCGATCTGCCCTTGCGACAGGGCGAGGTCGAGGCCGAAGTGGCTCTCCTCCAGCTTGGCCATGGCCGCCTTGCGCGAGGCGGCGTGGTAGTCGGCAAAGCTGTCAAACGCGAAGCTGACGCATTCGAAGCGCGGCAGGATCGGCAGCAGCGGCAGGCGGATGCGCGCCTTGATGCCGAAAATGCCGCAGTCGCCGGTGAACAGGCCGGTCAGGTCCGGGCCGTAGAAGCGCATCGCGCGAGACGATGAGGTGTTCAGCACTTCGCCATTGGCCAGCACCACGTCCATCGACAGGGCAGACTGTGCGGAAATGCCGTGGGCAGTGCCGCCGTGGCTGACGCTGTTCTGGCTCATGCTGCCGCCGACAGTGGCGGCGATGCCCGAGAACGGGCCCCAGAAAGGCGTGCGCAGGCCCTTGGCGTCGAGCGCCGCCTTCAGCGCGGCCCAGGTGACGCCCGCGCCGCAGGTAACGACAGCGCCGAATTCATCGATTTCGATCGTATCGAGCGCACCGGTGTCGAACAGGACATGGCCCGCCTTTTCGGAAAGATAGGCGTCGGTATAGGACGCGCCGCCACCGCGCGGGACCATGGCGACGTTGGCCTCGGCACAGAGGCGAACCGCCGCCTGCAATTGCTCGACCGAAGCCGGGCGGATCACGGCCAGCGGCAAGGCGCCGCCGCGATAGACGTCGTTCGAGAAGTAATCGAGTGCTTCGGCCGAAGTCTGCACCCCGGCTTCGCCAAGCGCGCTGCGCAAGCGTGCAAGAACCGTATCTTCCTTTGCCATCGTGGCCATGCTTGAACTCGTTCCTGAAGGTCTGGCGAAAGGCTGATGTGTGGGCATCGGGCCGCCCGGTTTCGATAGCGCAGCGCCCGTTATCCGGCCAGTGACCATTGGCGCCCCGACGCTATGAGGCGATGCGCGTTGCGGCAGATTGCCTCGCATGACGCAGCAGAACTTCGCTACCGCTCCCCAAGGTTGGACGCGCCCGGCCCGCTGGTTGCACTGGGGTACGGCCCTCGCGATCCTCGTCGAGGTTCCTGCGGGCTTTGCGATGGCGTGGACATATCTGGAGGGATCACGCGGGGGGGCGCTGGCGTGGCTGCATCTGCGCGCCAGCCAGGTTCACCACACGCTGGGCATGATCCTCCTTCTGGCGGTAATCCTACGGCTGTTCTGGCGCTTGCGCCATCGCGCCCCGGAACTGCCTGCGGGCACTGGCGCCGGTGGGCGCTTCGCTGCAAGATCGGTTCAGGCCCTGCTTTACGCGCTGCTGTTGCTGCTGCCCTTGACCGGCTGGGCGGCGCTGTCAGCGCTCGGGGCAGGGGCTGGATACCCCGCGCCGCAGATGTGGTTCTTCACGCACGACGGGTTCGGCCCCGGCGGACTGATCCCGCATATCGTGACCCCACGCCCGTGGAACGCGCCGGGGCTGATCGGCTACAGTCTCTTTGCCAAATCGCACGTCTATATGGTCTGGGCCGGTGGAGCGCTGCTGTTGCTGCACATCGGCGGCGCGCTGAAGCACCATTTCATCGATAGGGATGGCGTGCTCCTGCACATGCTCGGCAAAGACCCGAAGCGCTGACCGGCTGGCGGATAGGTTTGTTCAGGGATTCCTTCCCCGCGATGGTTGCGCCACCTTGCTGTAAATGACAGGCAATCCCCGGACAGCGGGATGCCGACGGGGAAATCGCATGACCACAGCCGAGGCGGCTCCGCCTGCAAGGATCGCCACTTCGATCAAGGCCGGATACGGCATAGGCCAGATCGCGGGACAGCTGTTCCGCGATACGCCTTCGCTGCTGCTGTTGTTCTTCCTGACCAACGTGATGGGCATTTCGCCCGCGCTTGCCGGGACGGCGATCTTCATTCCCAAGGTGGTGCTCGGAGCACTGTTCGACCTGGGCATTGGCGCCATGTCCGACAAGATCGCCGGCCGCTTTCCCCGTCGTAACTGGTTTGTCGTAGCTGCCCTTGCTTCGCCTGTCGCGATGCTTGGCATCTTTGCCGTGCCGCATGCATCGGTCGGATTCCAGATCGCCTGGGTCATGATGACTTTCAGCTTCTACATGGCCGTCTATTCGAGCTTTTCGGTGCCGTACCTCGCCATGCTGGCGGAGATGACATCCAACCCGCGCGAGCGGACCGAGTTGATGGGATGGAAGCACAGCTTCGGCGGGATCGGATTGCTGCTCAGCTCGTCGGTGGCGCCTATGGCGGTAAGCGCGCTGGGGACCGACCAGCGCGCGCACCTGATCGTGATGGGCACTGTCGGCATCTCGTGCCTGGTCTTCATGCTGATCGCATGGAAGGTGGCGGGGCGGATCGTGCCGGTGGCGAAAGTTGCAGGCGATGGCGCAGCGGGCCGTTCGGCGCTCGGCGGTCTGGCCCGCGCGTTTGGCGACAGGCGTTTCGTCATCCTCAGCCTTTCGGCGGTGGTCATGACCATTTCGGCAGGCATCGGCTACGCCAGCTTTCCGTTCTTCGTCAAATACTCGATGGCACGGGCCGAACCGTTGCACGACCTTGGCATCATGGCCGCGATCATGGGCGTCGCGGTCATTTTCGGATCGCCTTTGTGGGTGATGGTGGCAGGCCGCATCGGCAAGGTTCCGGCCTATGTCCTGGCCGCTGCGGGACATGGCGTGGTCGTGTTCGTCTGGGGGCTGGTGCCGCGCGCGCCAGTCGAAGTCGCCTATCTGCTTTCGGCCTTGCTGGCAGTCTGCAACGCCGGCTGGGGTACGATCGTCTTGTCACTGCTTTCGGACTGCATAGCGCAGGCGCGCGATGAATTCGGCGAGAACCGGGCTGGGTCCTATTCAGCGATCTGGTCTGCCATCGAGAAGGCCGGGATCGCCCTTGGCGGCACCTTGATCGTCGGCGTGCTGCTTTCGTGGTTCGGCTTTGATTCCGGCGCTGCAAAGGCAGGGCTGCCGCAATCCGATTCCGCGATGTTCGGAATCCTGTTCTGCTATTCGTTCCTGCCGGGCGTCGCCAAGGTTGTCGCTGCGGGGATGATCTGGAAATTCGTGCGCGAACCGCGCCTGCCATAACTTCGAGGCTGACTACCAACATGAATGATATTGCATCGCGCCCCCTCAATATCGCGATGGTCGGCTGTGGCCGCATCTCGCTGTCCCACCTCGATGCCATCGCGGCGCGGCCGCAGGATGCGCGATTGGTGGCCGTAGCCGACCGGGATCTGGAGCTTGCGCGGCAAGTGGGCGAACGCTTTGGCGCGCCGGCTTACGCGACGCTTGAGGACATGCTCGATCTGGCCGAGGTCGATGCAGTGCTGCTCGCCACGCCGAACCACCTGCATGCCGTTCAGGCCATGGCTGCACTGAAGGCGGGCAAGCACGTGCTGGTCGAAAAGCCGGCTGCCGAGACTGGCGAGGATGCCCTGGCGTTGGCCCGCGAAGCCGAGGCGCGCGGGCTGGTCCTGGCAGTGGGGCACACCTTCCGGCATAATGAAGCCGTCCGCCAGGTCGAGGCCCGGATGCCCTCGCTCGGCCGCCTGCTGTCTCTGGAAGTTTCGATGTGCGTGCGGTGGGATGGACCGCAGGCGCCGTGGTGGGCCGAGCGCAAGGCACAGGACGGTCTGATCCTGTCGCTGTTTGCGCCGCATGCGCTCGATTTCGTGCAGCTTGTCATGGGGGCGGACGATCCGGTGCGGGTCCATGCCGAAGCCGCTCGCCTGCAATCGGGCTGGCAGGGAGAGGATGAGGCAATGATCGTCATGGCCTATCCCGGCCGCCGCATGGCGAGCGTCCACATATCCTACAACCAGCCCACCGTGCAGGACCGCAAGACGCTGTATTTCGAGACCGGCATCCTCGAGATCGAGCACGGCGAAATCCTGCGCTGGAACGACGAGGTGATCGTGATGCCGCCGACGGGCGTGCTGGGTGACCCGCGCAAGCTGGGGGGACGAAGCCTCACGCATTACTTCGAAGGCCAGACCGAAGAATTTGCCAAGGCGGTGCGTGGGCGGCCGCACCGCATGCCGACCGGTTATGATGCGGCAAGGCTTATTGCGCTGATCGATCGGGTGCGCGCCTCGGCGCGGGCCAATTCGGCCGCAGATTCCATCGACCCGCCCCTCTGACCGGTCCGCCCGCGATAATACTGCACAAAAGCGAAAGGCCGGGCGATTGCCCGGCCTTTGCCATTTCAGACTTGGGTCACCTTCAGAAGGAGACCGAACCCTTGATCCCGAAGGTCCGCAGTTCGGGCAGACCGACGACCAGATAGCTGAACGGACGGGCAGCCAGCGCGCCGCCAGGCGTCTGCAGGTTGTTCTGCTGGATCGAGGTGTACTGCTTGTTGTTCAGCAGGTTGTTTGCGAACACTTCGATGCCGATGTTGTCCAGCTTCACGCCGACGCGGCCGTTGACCACGGTGCGCGAACCGATCCAGGTAAGGTTGGCGGCATCGAGGAACTGGCGCGACTTGTAGTTCACGTCGCTGCGAATGAACCAGGTAGCATTGTCGCGGCCCGGGATATCGCCCGAGAATTCGGGCGTGATCGCAAACGAGTACTGCGAGGTAAGGGGCAGCTTGTTACCCTTGAAGCCATCGCCCGTAACGCCCGTGACACGAGTGATCGCCGGGTCATTGAACGAACGGATGTTGGTGTCGTTGTAAGCGCCCGAGAACGTGAGCGACACGCCTTCCATGGGAAGGATTGTCGTATCGAGTTCGATACCCTTGACCTTGGTCCGGCCTGAGTTTGCGATGCCGGTCACGGTTGAGCTCAGCGGCGGGTTCAGCGAATTGTCCACGAAGAAGACGCTGCGCGTGTTGTACTGGTTCTTCCAGTCACCGTAGTAAGCCGAAAGAGCAAAGATCAACTTGTTGTCGAAGGCCCGACCCTTCAGGCCGATTTCGTAGTTCGTCAGCTTTTCAGGAACAGTAATGCCACGCAGTCCAAGTGACTGAGATGCTGCGATTTCGCCGGCCGTGCCCGAGAAAAGGCGGGCGTTGAAGGACGAGATACTGACGTTCGCGGCCTTCGACCATGACGCGTAAGCCATGATTTCGGGCGTGATCTTGTAGTTGACGATCACGCGCGGCATGAAGTTGTCGTAGTTCTTCGAGAAGAACTGCGTCAGCGGCGCATAAGTGCCAGCCGGAACTCCGTTTTCAGCAGCAGCGGCCGCCGAGATCGTTGCGCCCAGACCACCGGTGAAACCGAACACCTTGTCGCGCTGGTAACGGCCTTCAAGGCTGATCTCGAGCGCGTCGGTGGGCTTGATGTTGACGCTGCCGAAGATCCCCTTGGTTTCCACCCGCTGCGGGGCAGAAGCCGTGCCAGCACCGCGAGCCAGGCCCAGTACAGCTTCCCCATAGACGTTGAACAGGTCACGCTTGACCTTGGTGTCCATGTAGTTGAGGCCGATCATGCCCGAGATCATGCTGCCATTGTCAAAGGAAGCGCGCAGTTCCTGCGAGAAGTCCTTGTTGTGGCGTTCGATCGCGAACGGGAAGTTGTAATAGGGAAGCAGGCCGTTGGTCGGCGTGGCGGCCGTGTTGATCAGCGACGAGCTGTCATAGTTGTCAAGCTCGGACATCTGCGACCACTTTTCGTCGTTGACGCCGGTGAGCGACGAGAGCGTGATGCCGGTGTCGCCCAGTTCGTAATCGATGTTGGCGTGGGCATGGAGGTACTTGCGCTTGAGGCCATAGCCCTGAACGCCATCTTCCGGCGAGACCGGGCGGAAGCGGCCATCGGCCAGCACGGCCGAGGTCTTGGCGTCGATGTAGGTGTTCTGCGCGGGCGAGAAGCCTGCAGGCAGCGCCGGAGCCTGACCGCAGATGAACGGGTTGACGCCGTTCAGCGTGCAGTTGGACAGGCCAGGGACGATGATCTTGCCGTTGGTGTTGCCGCTCAACGCCGGGATGTTGACAACGCCATTGTTCGAGCGGACTTCGTAGGCCGAAAGCATGCCCTGTGCGGCTGGACCGTCATGGTCTTCACTGTAAAGGCCGAAGACCTTCATGGTCAGCTGGCTGGAGGGCGTGAACAGCAGCATGCCGGTGACGGTGCGGGTGCGCTGGTCGCCGAGACGCTCGTTGGGGTTGGCGCGGTTGCGGTAGGAGCCGCCACGCTCGAGCGCACGGCCCGAAATGCGGAAGCTCAGGATGTCGCGTGCGATCGGGCCTTCGAGCGAGCCCTGCACATCATAACCGTCGCGGCTGAAGACCGAGGCGTTCATGCTGCCGCCAAAATCGCTCTTCGGGGTCTTGTTGACCACGTTTACCGCGCCGGCGAAGGCATTGCGGCCGAAATAGGCGTTCTGCGGACCCTTGAGCACTTCGACACGGGCCGGATCGGTGATCGAGTTCAGCGCAGAGGCCGACGAAACCGGCACGCCGTCGATAAAGGTTGCGGTCAGGGTCGAGTCCGTGGTCGACGGCGTGAAGCCGCGCAGCGAGATCTGCTGGAACGAACGGTCGTTGCGGCCCGAGTTGTTGCCAGTGACGTTGATACCGGGCGTTGCGTCGATCAGGTCGGTCAGCGAAATGATGCCGCGCTGGCCGATTTCCTCCGACGGCATCGCAGCAATCGCGATCGGGGTGGTGAGAAGGGTTTCCTCGCGCTTGCGCGCGGTCACGACGATGTCGCCAGTGGGAGCGGCCTCTTCGGCCTGCGCTGCTTCCTGCGCAAACGCCGGGGCTGCCTGCACGAGAGAGCAGGCGATGGCGATCGTAGAGATCGGAAACAGTTTAAGAACTCGGGTCGTCTTCATCTTATAAACCCCTCACTTTAGTCAGCCGAATGGCGGGATTACTACGTTCCCTGGGAAAATGGCTTCATGACGCACCAGCAATTGCGCAAGGCGTTCAGCTATCCCGGATCCTGCGATACGGCTTGTTTTGATTTACCTGTCCGAAAGCCGATATCCGGCAGGCCAATATTGATCGAGATCATGGACCGAGCGCTTGCTCTATGCCCTGACCCCATCGAACAATGGCAAAGTTGCGTTGCCGCGACGTCGCGAATCTGTCGCGTGTCCGTCTGTCGGATGGAAGTGCGGTTTCGCAGATGCGAGTGCGGGATGCTGCAGGAGCAGTACTGCACACCGGAGGCAAAGCAAGCGCCTGTCCGCTCTGTGGTTTTTTGCCACTCGTGATCCCCGCCGTGGGAGATGCTTGTTATCCCTGCCTGCATGATCGCACTGGATAATGGTTTTCAGGAAGTCGTCGGCATCGTCGCAGACGCCGACGAAGCAGGCCGGCGCCTGGCTCCGGCGTTGGGCTACAAAGCCTTGTACGCTGGCGACCTTGCCGCCCCGCTCGGCGCTACGTGGGGTGCTGGTCCGGCCGCTCGTGCTCGCGAGGTTCTGCTCGTCCATCCCGACAAGGCGCGGGGCGCCATCCGCTTGTTGTCCTTTGGCGAAGAGCCGCGCGCCCTGATGCGCGACGGCGCGCAGCCATGGGATACGGGCGGCATATTCGACATCAATATCCGCGCCTTGGATAATATCGAGACTTTGCATCATGCCTTGGGCCGTGCCGGACATCGCGCATTTGCGCCGATAACCAACTGGCAATTTGGCGCATTGGCTGTCCGCGAAGTCGTTGAGAATGACGCCGATGGTCTTTGCATTGCCCTGATGAAACGCGTGAGTCCGCCCCTGCAAGGGTACGAGGGCGTTGGTGGCAATGCCTCGTGGGTGTTCAACTCCACGCAGGTGGTCACTGATTTCGCGCAGGCGCGCGCGCTTTTCGTTGACCATCTGGGCTGGGTGCCGGTGCAGGAAACCGAAGGCTTCGCTGGCAACGAAGGCGGGATCAATTGCATGGGCCTTCCGCTTTCCCTTGCAGAACAGATCCCGATGCAGATCGGGATCTACCAGGCGCAGGGCCGCATGGAAGGTTCGGTCGAGATCATCAGCTTTGGCTGCAGTGGCCACGACTTCTCGCAAAGCCGCCCGCCGATGCGGGGATGGGCCGCCCTGCGCTTTCCGGTTACCGATATCGACGGCTTTGCCAGAGCAATGGTCGCCGGTGGGTGCGAGATCGTTGAAGCTGGCCGCGTCGAGTGGGCGCCCTATGGCAGCGCCGAGCTCCTCGCGGCGGTTACGCCCTGGGGAGCCCGGCTCGAAGGTCTTCGGTTAGGCTGAAGGCCGCAGGGTTTCCAGAAACGCGATCGTCTCCGCTTCGCTGACCACGTCGGCATACTTTGCGTTCATGTCGAACAGGTTCGCTTCATGCGGCCCTGCGTGACGATCGCCGCAGGCCTCGGCAACGACGGCGGTCTTGAAGCCATGGCTCATCGCGTCGACACAGCTCGCGCGGACACAGCCCGATGTCGTCAGGCCGGTCAGGATCACGCTGTCAATGCCGGCGGCCGTGAGCGTCGAGGCGAGCGAGGTGCCGAAGAATGCGCTCGGATACTGCTTGGAAATGACCAATTCCGTTTCCAGCGGTTCAAGGCCCGGTCCCCAGGCGGCCATCGGATTGCCTTGCGTGAAATTGCGCAGCGGCATGGCCTTTTCGAAGAAGCGACCGCCGTTGAACCCGCTGGGGTGGTAGACAACATTGGTCAGGATAACCGGCACCCCGGCCGCATGCGCGACAGAGCGGATGCGCAGTGCGGATGCCAGTGCTTCATCGACCTCGGCATAGAGGGCGTTGCCCTTTTCGAAATAGGCCTGGCAGAAATCGATCAGCAGCAATGCCGGCCTTGTGCCGAAACCAACCCGGTTGTCATAGGCCTTCTTGTAGTTGGCCAGCAGGTCTTCTTCGGTGCTCACGCGGCAAACTCCCTGGTGTAGAGCCAAGGCTGGCTCTGGCGCTGCCGGACCTCGAAGGCCTCGATCTCGCCACTGTACTGATTAACGATCTGATCGGTTTCGTCCCAGCCATTCAAAAGGGCAAGACGGCGTTCGGGCGGAATCGAGAACGAGATGGGTGCAAGGCCTTCTGCGCCAAGTTCCTGTCGCTCAAGGTCAACCGAGAACATGGCGCCTGATTCTGCCAGATCCATCAGCGCAGCAACCTGAGCTTCTGGCAGGACGATCGGCACGATGCCGTTGCGCATGCAGTTGGACTGGAAAATCTCGCCGAAGCTGGAAGAGATCACGGCCCGTACGCCGAGCCCGAGGAGAGCCCAGACCGCCTGTTCGCGGCTTGAGCCGGAGCCGAAGTTTGCGCCGGCAATGATCACCGGGGCATCGGCAAAGCGCGGATCGTTGAGAACGTAGCCTTCGACCTTATGGCCGTCGCTGGCAAAGCGGCGGTCATGGAAGGCATATTCACCGAGGCCCGCCTTCGCCGTGATCAGCAGGAAACGTGCGGGGAAGATGATATCGGTATCGATATTGTCCTCGCGCATCGCTGCGGCGCGGCCCGATACGGTGGTGAAGGGCTGGGCAGGCATCAGGCAAGGCTCCTTGCATCGACGAGATGACCGGTCACGGCAGCGGCAGCAGCCATGGCCGGGCTGACCAGGTGGGTGCGACCACCCGGACCTTGCCGTCCTTCGAAGTTGCGGTTTGACGTGCTGGCACAGCGTTGGCCGGCAGAAAGGCGATCGTCGTTCATCGCCACGCACATCGAGCACCCGGCAAAGCGCCATTCGAACCCGGCCTCGAGGAAAATGCGGTCAAGCCCTTCGGCCTCGGCCTGCGCCCGAGTGGCGGCGCTGCCTGGGACCACGATGGCCTTGACGCCCGGCGCGACCTTGCGTCCGCCAGCAATGGCCGCCGCTGCGCGCAGGTCTTCGATCCTGCCGTTGGTGCACGATCCGATGAACACGTGATCGATGGCGATATCGGCGAGGCTCTGTCCCGGAACGAGGCCCATGTAGGCGAGCGCCTTCTCGGTTTCGCGGCGCTCTATGGGGTCGGCAATACTCGCAGGATCCGGCACGGCCGAGCCGATCGGCAGGGTCTGGTTTGGGCTGGTGCCCCAGCTGACCTGCGGGGCAATGTCATCAAGATCGAGAGTGACGACCTTGTCATAGATTGCGCCATCGTCCGCCGGCAGCGTGCGCCACGATTCAAGCGCGAGCTCCCACATCGGGCCAACAGGGGCCAGACGGCGCCCCTTGATGAAGGCAAATGTCGTCTCGTCCGGAGCGACGAGGCCGATACGGCTGCCGGCTTCGATAGTCATGTTGCACAGCGTCATGCGCTGCGCCATCGACATCGCCGATACGGCAGCGCCGGTATATTCCACGGCATAGCCGACTGCGCCGTGCGCGCCGATCTTCGCGATCAGGGCCAGCGCCACGTCCTTGGCATCGACCCCCGCGCCAAGCCGTCCGACGAGTTCGACTTTCATCGTCCGCGCCCGGGTTTGCGGGAGAACCTGGGCAGCCATGACGGTGCCTTGCTCGCTCGCGCCGATGCCGAATGCCAGTGCGCCGAACGCACCGTGGGTGGTGGTGTGGCTGTCACCGCAGACGATCGTCGTCCCCGGCAGGGTGAAGCCCGTCTCTGGCCCGATCACGTGGACGATCCCCTGCTCAGCCCCGTCGAGTGGCGCATAGGGAATGCCGAACTCATGGACGTTGGCTTCAAGTTCGGCAACCTGGCTGCGTGCCAGCGGATCGGCAATCTCGCCCTGTCGCGCGCGGGTCGGCACTGCGTGGTCAGCCACGGCCAGGTGAGTCTCCGGGCGCCGGAGCTTTCGCCCGGCCTCTCGCATGGCGACGAAGGCCTGCGGACTGCTGACCTCGTGCAGGATCTGGCGATCGATGTAGAGCAGCGACGCGCCACCGGGCAATTCGGCGACGACGTGACTGTCCCAAAGCTTGTCGTAAAGGGTGCGGGGCTTGGTCATGTCCATGCACTATGTGAGGGCACCGCAGCTTTGGCTGCTGCGGGCTGATTTAACCGAAGCGCGAACAGGCGTAATCAGGGCGCGGTGGTATCAGCAGGCACGTTCGGCGTCGCTGCCTCGATATAGGCAGCAATCAACTGGGCAATGCGTTCGGGAACCTCCAGCGGAGGATAGTGACCGACATCCGGCATCGACACCCGGGAAATCTGGGCGTTGGAGAGATACCGGCCGATCGCGTTCAACGCGGATTCCGGCAGCAAGGGATCGGCCGTTCCCCAGAGCAGCAGGACCGGCTTGCGCACCTTTGCCATCTCGATGGTTGCCTGCTTGCCATCGCCGATGCGCGCGATCAGGCCGATCAGGTTCTTTTCCGGTACGCGGCGGTAGAAATCGTAATATTCCCTCTGCGTTTGCGCCGAAATGCGCGCGGGATCGCCTGCGAAGAAGGTCAGGAAGTTGCTCCAGAAGTCCTGATCGCGAAAGCCCGTTTGCTGGGCGCGATCCATCGCTGCCTTGAGCCCCGTGCTGAGCTTGAGATGGCTCGTGTCCACCGGGTCCGAAGGGGTATTCGAAAGGATCAGGCGTTCGATCATGTCTGGCCGGCGCGCGGCCATGTACATGCCCATCGTGCCGCCGCTGGAAACGCCGGCAAACGTCACCTTGCGGACCTGCAGATGGTCGAGCAGGGCAATCGGAACATCGGTGGGCACGAGAGTCTTGAGAGATTCGTCAGTCGGGCCATCGGACAGGCCATAGCCCGGCAGGTCGAGGCGAATGATGCGGTAGCGCGTCTTCAGCTTGTTGGCGATGACGTCCCAAGTGCGCAAAGAACTTTCCGAGCCATGCACCATGAGCAAGGCGGGGCCTTTGCGCGGACCTTCGTCCTTGTAGTGGATCTTCAGCCCGCCCACCGTGAAGAAGCGGCTGTTCTTGTCGGCATAGATCCGGCGGAGCTGGTCAACGGTCAGGTAGGGCTTGGCAGCAGCAGGTTGCGTCGGGGCTGGGGAAGGCTGCGCGACCGCCACTTGCGGCGCGACCAGCCCGGCCAGCATGGCGAGCGCGAAGGCCGAACGCCGGCTCGCTCCGGTTATCGACTTAAGCAAAGAATGCTGCAAAATCATGCTTCGGCTGTCCTTCCGGCGATAACGCTTAGGCCATTGGCATAAGCATTCCCATCATGCTCCATGCTATTCTCCTCCTTTCAACTCCCGGGGTTTTCGGACAATCTTATCCGCCAAGCGGCTTTTGGCGTATGGCGCTATGGCTGATGCGGGGTCCACGAGGCAGTCAGATCGCATCCAAAGGAGCATCCCAGAGTCATGGCTTTCGATCTCGCGAATCTTCGCCCCGGCAACGTCGAATTTCTTGCGCGCCGTGCGCGTGGTGAAGGACTGCTGATTGGTGGCGAGTGGCGCAAGGCTGAAGGCGGCGCCGATTTTGCCACGCTCGATCCGGCGACCGGTGCCGAGACCGGGCGCATCGCTGCGGCCAGCCCGGCTGATGTCGATGCCGCCGTGGAAGCGGCTCGCGCCGCCTTGGCCGTGTGGAAGGCAACGGTTCCAGTGGAAAGGGCCCGCATCCTGTGGAAGGTCGCAGACCTGATCGAGGCTCATATCGACGACCTTGCAGAGCTTGAGACACTCGATCAGGGCAAGCCGCTGTTCGTGGGACGGTGGGCAGAGATACCGGGGGCGGTCAACCAGTTCCGCTTCTTCGCCGGACAGGCCATGGCCATCGAAGGCCACAGCCTTGAAAGCTCGATCAATTATCAGCCCGCCGGTCGCCAGATGCGTACCTGGACAGTACGTGAACCCGTCGGCGTGGTAGCGGCGATCGTGCCGTGGAATTCCCCGCTGGTGCTGACCGCGATGAAACTCGCGCCCGCCCTGGCAGCGGGCTGCACCGTCGTGCTCAAGCCGGCCGAAGATACCTCGCTCACCGCAATCCGCCTTGGCGAACTGATGGTCGAGGCTGGCGTGCCCGCCGGTGTGCTCAACGTCGTCACCGGCCTCGGCGGACAGACCGGGGCGACGCTTGCTGCGCATCCCCATGTCGACAAGATCGCCTTCACCGGATCGACCGCGACGGGACGCGCCGTGCTCGATGCGGCCAAGACGAACTTCAAGCGCGTCACGCTGGAGCTTGGTGGCAAGTCGCCTTCGATCGTGTTTCCCGATGCCGACATGGCCATCACCGTGCCGGGCGTGGCCAATGCGATCTTCTTCAACGGTGGGCAGGTGTGCATCGCCGGGTCGCGGCTATACGTTCACCGCTCGGTCCACGATCAGGTTGTCGAGGGCGTCGCGGCATATGCCAAGGGGCTGAAGATCGGCCATGGCCTGCTGCAGGACACGCAGATGGGGCCGGTCGTCTCGGCCCGCCATGCCGAGCGCGTCGAGGGCTTCCTGCAGCGGGCGAAGGGCGAAGGCGCGACCATGCTGACCGGCGGCGAGCGCACTGGCGTTGCCGGCACGTTCATCACCCCGACCGTTGTTGTCGACGTGAAGCCCGACATGGAAATCGTGCGCGAGGAAGTGTTCGGACCGGTTCTTGTCGTCCAGTCGTTCGATGACGAGGAAGAAGTCATCGCCGCCGCCAATGCCAGCGATTATGGCCTTGCTGCCAGCGTCTGGACCGAGAGCCTCTCTACCGCGCACCGCATGTCTGCCGACATCCGCGCCGGCACGGTCTGGATCAATTGCCACGCCATGTATGATGCCTCGCTTGCCATTGGCGGGGTGAAGCAATCGGGCTGGGGCCGTGACAGCGGGCGGCAGGCGATGGACAACTATCTCGAATGGAAGACGGTCTGCGCCTGCGTCTGACGCTTCGTCCTGTCCCAAGAACACCCGGATCCCAGCCATGAACGCCAGCCTCGCCGCAAATTCCACCATGCCCGACGAGGTGCCGACGGGCGTCGTCCTGCGCTATGGCGTCGGCCAGTTGGGCGCGCAGGTGTTCCGCGATACGCCAGCGGTGCTGCTGCCGCTGTTCATGACGACCATGCTGGGCGTGCCGGCGTGGCTTGCGGGACTTGTGGTGCTGCTGCCCAAGCTCTGGCTGATCGTCTGCGATCCGTTGGTCGGGGCCTGGTCGGACCGGATGAAGACGGCAATTGGCCGCACGCCCTTTCTGATCGCCGGAGCGGTCGGCACGACGCTGGGCTTCATCGCGCTCTTCGCCTTCACTGAATACCCAAGCCCGTATATCGCCGCCGCAGCGATCTGCGCCCTGTTCTTCCTCGCCTCGACTGCGTTCAGCGTCTACTCTGTGCCGTACTTGGCCATCGCTGCCGAACTTTCCAGCGATCCGCACCAGCGCAACCGCATCATGGTGCTGCGCATGTTCTTCGCAACGATCGGCGTGCTCGTCGGCGTGGGCCTTGCCCAGCCGGTGATCGAGCATTTTGGCGGCGGCGCGGCCGGTTGGCATGCGATGAGCTGGATCTTCGGGGGCCTGTGCCTCGTGTCCATGCTCACCACGGCGAGCGGCTTGCGCCGGGTGCCGCTGATCAATGCAGGTGCCGTGCCCGGATCACTGCTTGACCAGTTGCGCACTGTTGCCGCCAACAAACCCTATCTCGTACTCCTTGCCACGACCTTCGTTTCGAACACCGGGCAGGCGGCGAGCTACACCGTCATCGGGTTCGTGTTTCTCTACGTGGTTCAGGCGATCTGGCTGATCCCGATCTTCATCCTGTGTATGTCTGCCGCCAGTCTTGCTTCGCAGCCGCTGTGGCTGTGGTTGCCAAAGCGCATCGGCAAGCCGCGCGCGTATGTTCTTGCCGCGGCCATCTGGGCAGCGGTGACGATCACCTGGCTTTGGGTCGGCAAGGGCGGGGTCGATGTTGCCACGCTACCGGGCGGGCAGCCGGTCAACACCCAGCATCTGCTGATCCTGCTGCGCGCGGTGATCATTGGCGCGTTCAACGGTGGGTTCATCCTGCTTGCCCTGTCGATGATGACCGATACGGTCGACTATCAGCGCCGCATGCAAGGGGTGGCAAACGAGGGCGTCTTTGCCGGGCTGTTCTCCGCCATGGAAAAGCTGGCGTTTGCCCTTGGCCCGGTCATCGCCGGGATCGTGATGAGCGCGTTCGGTTTCGTCTCGTCTACCGGTGGCGCCACCGCGCAGAGCGAAAGCGCGCTTACCGGCATCATCCTGCTTTACAGTGCAATCCCGGCCACCTTGCAGGCGATCGCCCTGTTGATCTTCAGCCGCTACCGCTTGCCCGAAGCCTGACAAAACAGGGGGCCGGGCCATGTCGTTCCGGGCCATGTCGTTCCGGGAGGGTGTGGAACGGCATGGCCCGGTCTGCGCGGCGGCGTGTGGTGGGTAGGTCCGCCGCGCGAGGGAAGATGGATCAGAAGCGGAAGCGGACGCCAGCGCGATAGATCCGGCCAAGCCCGTCGTAGAGCGCGGGGTTGGAGAAGATGTTGGTCCTCGCCGGGGCATTGTCGAACACGTTGTCGACCTTGGCGTAGGCGACGATCTCCTTGGTGATGTTCACGCTGCCACCGATGTCGAGGTAGAATGCGCCCGGAAGGAAGTTCTGGTCGATCGTCGGACGCTGCGAGGTGGAAGCCGGGCAGGTGCCCGCCGAGCAGACCACGTACTGGTTGCCGATCACGCCATCGCTGAACCAGCGCTCCTGCACCAGAAGCGAGAACTTGTCGTTCTCGTAGCTCTGGATCAGCAGGAACTTCCAGTCCGGCGTCGCGCCATTGTTGTTGCCTGCCGTGTCGACCGGCAGCGTGCCCGGAAGGCCGGTGTCGGTGATGAACTTGATCACGTGCGTGGCAAGGCCGCGGAAGGTGAAGCTGCCTGGCAGGCCAAGCGGCTGCTGCCACCGGTACGACGCTTCGATGTCAAACCCGCTGGTGTTGATCGAGGCGAGGTTGAACGCCTGCACGTTGATGAAGTTCGGACCGTTGGTGTTGCTCAGGTTGAACGCGCTGCAGGTGGAAAGCAGCACCTTCTGGAAGCAGAGCTGGACGATGTCGTTGGCGCCGAGGCTCGAGATCACGTCCTTGATCTTGATCTGATACCAGTCGAACGAGACGTTGAGGCCCGGCAGCCATGAAGGATTGGCCAGTGCGATGCCCGCAGTATTGTTGCGGGCAAACTCCGGCGTCAGCGCGGTGTTGCCGATGGTGTTCTGGATCGCCAGCACGTTCGAATTGGTGAAGGGATCGAAGAAATTGGGCAGCGTGGTGGTGACGGGCGCTGCGAACAGTTCCGACAGGTTGGGCGCGCGCACATCGCGCGACATTACGCCGCGAACGCGCAGGCCATCCACGGGCAGGTCCCAGGTGCCGCCAAGCTTCCACGCCCAGACCGTGCCCGATGTGCTGTAATCTGTAACGCGGCCTGCGGCGTTGATGTTGAGCTTGCCGGTGCTGTCGGAATTGAGGATCGGCACGTCGACTTCGAGGTAGGCCTCCTTGACGGTATAGGTGCCGTTGCCGTTCTTGTAGTTGCCGGCGTACCAGTTGTTGCCGCCCTGGATCAGCAGCGGATCAGCAGGGTAGTCACCACCGGCAGGCGTATTGGCAAAACCGGCGCCATAGGGGTCGGCAGTCACGCGGTAATGCTCGCGCCGCCATTCGCCACCGAAGGCGACCGAAAGCGGGCCGGCCCAGAGTTCGACCGGCGAGCCCGAGAAGTTGATGCTGGCCACGTCCTGTGTCTGGCGCGTGCGCTGGTAGGGCCCGGCTTCGGGCATGATGTAGTTCCGGGCGGCTTCCGAAGCCTTGTCGCCGAAAATGTTCAGCGGTACGCAGCCGTTGGCCCGCGCGACAGCACTGCGACACACGATCACGCCATTGTCCAGCACCGCGTCGATGGCGTTGTTGAAGCGGTTGCTCAGCAGGATGTTGTCGACGTCGATGCGGGTGCGATTGACGCCATGTTCGTAGTAGGTGTCGTAAGTCCACTCGGTGCCGCCGATCTCGGCTGCGCCCTTGGCGCCGATCACCGCGCGCACTTGCTCGCGATCGGTATGCACCTGGGTGTTGCCAAGCGAGGCATTGCTGGTGCCGAAGCGGAAGCTGGTGATCCCGGCGTTGGCGCAGGCCGTGGCAATGCTTTCCGGCAGGAACGGATTGGAGCACTGGATCGTCAGGCCCGGGCGGTTCTGGCCATTGACCGGCTGATTCTGCGTCTTCACCCGGCCATAGTTGAACGTGGCGTAGACTTCACTGCCGGGCGTGAATTCGAAGCCGACGCGGCCGTAGCCATTGTAGCGATCAATCCGCGACTTGAGCGAGCGGCCGGCATCGACATTGCCGGTCAGGTCGCCGCCGAGGCAGAACCCGGGGAAACAGCCGCTGATGTTTCCGGCGGCATCCTTGGCCGGAACGCCGTTCGATCCGTACTGGAATTGGAAGGGATTGCCCGCGGCGTCGAAGGCGATGCCCTGCAGTGGCCCGGCCGTGATCAGGCCGTACTTGGTGAAAGTGGTGGACTGGGCGAAGTCGCGCAGGATGAATTGCGGGGAGCCATCGTTGAGGACGCCGCGGTTGATCAGCGTGGTCTGCTTGAACCAGTCGCGCCCGTTGGCAAGGCCGATGCCCCACTCGCCACCACCGACGCCACCTTCGTGTGAATATTCGACGTTACCGATCACGCGCAAGCGATCGTCCGCAAAGGCGGTGCCGAAGGCAAGCTGCGCCACGGCCTGCTCGTCGTCGCCGTAGTTGGTGATGCCGCCCTGGATATTGCCCTTGATCCCCTTGAAGCGGGTATCGGTGATGAAGTTGACCACGCCGCCAACAGCGTCGGAGCCATAAGACGCCGAGGCACCACCATTCACCACGTCGACACGCTGCGTGAGGAGCTGCGGGAACAGGCTGATGTCGGGAACGCCCGTCACGTTGGCGCCGACGACGCGCTGGCCATCAAGCAGGGTAAGCGTGCGGATCGTGCCGACGCCGCGCAGCGAGAAGGAGCTCAGGCCCTGCGCGCCGCTCGAGGTGCTGAAGGTGTTGACCTGCGTGCCGCTCGATCCCTGCAGCGACGGCAGCTGGGAGATCGTGGTGAAGACATTGGGCTGGGCGTTCGCGGCGATCTGTTCGCTGCCGATCACCGTAGTCGGCGTCGGAGCGGTAAAACCGCTGGTATTGATGCGCGACCCGGTGACGATGATTTCCGCCGCACTCGGCCTGTCGTCATCCTGATCCGCATCCTGGGCGGCGACAGTGGGCGTAGCCGCATCCTGTGCGCTGGCAGCGATCGGTGTGAGTGCGGCAATCGCCACGACCCCAAGCGATGCGCCTTGCAGCAGCAGGCGACGACAATTCGGCAAGTTCAACAACATCCCACTCCTCCACATAGAATTTCGTGTGCGCCGCATCGCATCGCGCGGCGTTTTTCACTGACAAGTACGATCGGGAAGGGTTTTCGCCGGTGTCTGCCGTACGCCGCGCCGAGTTTCTGAAAGCTTCAACCCTGCGAGTCGGTGGCTTGGCGTTTCCTCTCCGATCCTTGGTATTCCGGGGCTTTACTAAGCGACTTTCCCCGATTAGTGGTAACGTTAACGCATTTTCCTCTAGGTCGCGATTCCACTCTTGTCAATAGTCTGACAAATTGGCATTGCGTTCGAGGGGGCAGAGATGCCTGCTAGTGCCCGATCGGCATCGCTGGGCAGAAAATCGTGGTTTGGGAGATACTTGGTTGCCAGGCTTGAGGATGACCCGAATCCGGTGGACGATCATTGCGCTTTTCGTTGGCGCGATGGTTCTCAACTATCTGGCGCGCTCGGTCCTGGGCGTCGCTGCGCCTGTCGTGCTGGAGGAGCAGGGCATAACCAGCGAGCAATATGGCTGGATCACCGGCGCCTTCCAGCTTGGCATCATGCTGCAGCCGCTGGCCGGATATTTCCTCGACAGCGTCGGCCTGCGCGTCGGCTTCGCGATCTGCGCAGCGGCGTGGTCGCTCATCACGATGGCCCACGTCTTCGCCTCCGGCTGGCTGAGCTTCGCGGCGTTGCGCGGTTTGCTTGGCCTTGCCGAAGGATCGGCGCAGCCGGCAGGGCAGAAGCTCGTCGCCACCTGGTTCCCGGCGCGTGAACGGGGCACGGCCGGTGGCATCTACAACATCGGTGCATCGTTCGGTGCCGTCTTCGCCCCGCCGCTGGTCGCCTGGGCCGTACTGGCGTACTCCTGGCGCGCGGCTTTCGTTGTGGCCGGCGGCCTTGGCCTGCTGTGGGTCATGCTCTGGCTGTTCTGGTATCAGAGCCCGGACCGGCACCGTCGCATCGACGCGGATGAGCGGGAACTGATCGCCAAGGGGCAGGAAGCGCATCTCGCCGCCACCGGGGAGCGCCCCTCGATCCCGGAGATCCTGCGCCGCCGCAACCTGTGGGGCATCGCCCTGCCGCGGCTGCTGGCCGATCCTGTCTGGGGCATGCTGTCGTTCTGGATGCCGCTCTATCTCGCGCGGGTTCACCATTTCGACCTGACGCAGATCGCCATCTTTGCATGGCTGCCATTTCTCGCTGCCGATCTTGGCTGCCTGTTCGGCCCAGCGGTAGCGTCAGCGCTCAACCGGCGCGGCGTCGACCTTGTCGATGCTCGGCGATTTGCGTTCACTTTGGGCGCAGTGATGATGACCGGCATGGCCTTCGTCGGCATGGTCAGCAGCCCCTACGTTGCCATCGCGCTGCTTTGCCTTGGCGGATTTGCCCACCAGACGCTGTCGGTCACCATCATCACCATGGCGTCCGACCTGTTCCGCCGTAATGAGGTGGCCACCGCCGCCAGCCTGGCCGGCCTTGCCGCCAATCTCGGCGTCCTGATCTTCTCGCTCCTGCTTGGCGGGCTGGTCGACCGCGTCGGCTACGAACCCTTCTTCATCGTTCTGGGCTTGCTCGACCTTATCGGCGCGGCCCTCCTCTGGACCTTGGTGCGAAAGCCCGCATGACCCATTTCGCCAATCCCGTTCTCCGTGGCTTCAACCCGGATCCGTCCATCGTCAGGGTCGGTGACGACTTCTACATCGCGACGTCGACCTTCGAATGGTTTCCGGGGGTGCAGATCCACCACAGCCGCGATCTCGTCCACTGGAGAACTGCCGCCCGCCCGTTGCGCCGCGCCAGCCAGCTCGACATTCGGGGCGATCCCGATTCCTGTGGCGTATGGGCGCCTGACCTCACCTACGCGCATGGCCGGTTCTGGCTGATGTTCACCGATGTGAAGCGCTATGGCCAGACCACCGTCAACGGCGCTACGGGCGCGTCGCTTCGAGACTTTCACAACTACCTTGTCACCGCGACCGAGATCGATGGCGAGTGGTCCGATCCGGCTCACCTCAACAGCAGCGGGTTCGATCCCTCGTTGTTTCACGATGACGACGGACGGACGTGGCTGGTAAACCTGCTGTGGGATCATCGCCCTCGCCGCAGCCGGTTCGGCGGCATCATGGTGCAGGAGCTCGATCGCCAGACGATGCGTCTTGTGGGCAAGCGCCGCGTTGTCTTTGGAGGGACCGAGCGCGGCTTTACCGAAGCTCCTCATATCTACAAGCGCGACGGCTGGTACCATATTCTCGTGGCCGAGGGTGGGACGGGTTGGGACCATGCTGTGGTCATGGCACGGTCGCGCGATCTTTTCGGGCCTTACGAAGTCCATCCCGATGGTGCCGTGCTGACTTCGGCCGGCCGCCGGGAGGGGAATCTGACGCGCGCGGGCCATGGCGATCTTGTCGATCTGCCCGACGGCAGCACCTGGATTGCCTATCTCTGCGGCCGACCATTGCCGGGCCTGGAGCGCTGCGTTCTCGGGCGTGAGACTGCGGTTCAGCCGATGGTCTGGTGTGACGATGGCTGGCTGCGGACCGCAGCGGGCGACGGCGCGCCTGACCCCTCGCCACCGCTCCCGCCGCTGAAGGCAGCCCCGGAGATTGCCGATCCGGATTGGGATGGCTCATTTGAGGCAGGTGATCTGCCGCTCCCTCTGCAGTGGCTCCGTTCCCCCCGGCCTGAGCGCCTGTTCAGCCTTTCAGCGCGGCCGGGCTGGCTGCGGCTCTATGGTCGCGAGACGGTCGGAAGCTTTTTCGAACAGGCGCTCGTCGCACGCCGACAGGAGCATTTCGCATTTGAAGCCAGCACGTTGCTCGAGTTCGATCCACAGGATTTCCAGCAGTCCGCGGGGCTCGTCTGCTATTACAACAGCACCAAGTTTCACTACCTCAATGTTACCGTCGAAGGGGAGCGCCGCCAGTTGCAGGTGCTTTCCGCGGTGCCGAACGAAGAGACGGCTGCGCACGTCGTCGCCGAAGAGCTGCCCGATGGCCCGGTCGAGCTGCGCGTCGAGGTTTCGGGGCCTGATCTTCGCTTCAGCTGGCGTTGCGGTGATGATGGGTGGGCCGAGTGGCCGCATGTTCTCGATGCCAGTGTGCTGTCGGACGAAGTATCGCTGCCAGGCCTGCCCAATTTCACCGGAACGTTTGTCGGCGTTGCTGCGCAGGATTTGTCGGGCGACGGCGCCCATGCCGACTTCCACTTCCTGCGATACCGCGGGAACGACTTTTCCTGACCAAGGCATTTGCCAGGTGCCGCTATCGCCAACCTGTGTTAACGTACAACCACGTTCGAACAAGGATATGTCTGATTTAATATGAGGCAGGGCAGGGGGCGGGGCCGGGACCAGAGTGGCGATAGCGAACGCCAGCAGCGCGGCGCCACCGTGATCGATGTGGCCGCACGCGCCGGTGTCTCGGCGATGACCGTGTCGCGCGTCATCAACGGGCAGGGCAGGGTAAAGGCCGAAACGCGCGAGGCGGTGGAGAGAGCGATCGCTGAACTCGCCTATGTTCCAAATGTTGCCGCCCGCAGCCTCGTCAGGTCGACAGAACTGCGCATCGGCGTAGTCTATTCCAATCCCAGTGCCACTTTCATGAGCGATTTCCTCACAGGGGTTTATGAAGAGGCATCGGCGCGGGGGGCGCGGCTTATCCTCGTCAAAGGCGAGGGCGGCCAACCGCCATCCGAGGAAGCGCTGCGCGAACTGGTCCGGTCTGGCGTGCTTGGTGTGCTGGTTACCCCTCCGCTGGGCGAATCGCCCCGCGTCCTGCGCATCCTTGGTGAGGCAGGACTGCCTATCGCCGCGGTGGGTGCCTATGGCACGACCGGCGTGATCCGCGTTCGCATTGACGACCGCAAGGCCGCCTGTGAAATCACCCGCTTGCTAATCGGCCTCGGCCATCGCCGCATCGGCTTCGTCCTCGGCAACCCTGACCAGTCAGCCAGCGCCGAGCGCATGGCCGGATTCCACGACGCCGTGCGCGAGGTCGAAGGCGTGGAAACGATGGTGGTTGCCGGCGACTACCGCTACGAATCCGGCCTTGTCGCCGGCGAACAATTGCTCGGCAGCGACACCCCACCCACTGCGATCTTCGCAAGCAACGACGAGATGGCCGCCGCTGTGGTTTCTGTCGCGCACCGCCGCCAATTGCACGTGCCGGATGAACTCACCGTCGTCGGCTTTGACGATACCACGGCAGCTGTCATGCTGTGGCCGCCGCTTACCACCGTGCATCAGCCCGTCCATCGCCTCGCCAAGGAGGCGCTGAGCCTGCTGGTGCAGGAGATTGCCTCGGGCACACCTGCGTCGGCCAACGGGCGCGACGTCATCCTCGATCACGAGATCGTCGTGCGCCAGTCCAGCGCGCCACCAGCCTAGCGCCGGGTCAACCCGCGGATCAGCGTGTTTGGCAGAAACGCATTGTCCCATTCCGCGCTGCCGTTGTTGGGTGCAGGAGGCGTCGGCCCGACCCGTAGGGTGATCAGCCGATGCTTCGGGCTGATCGCCACGATCTGGTTGGAGTTGCCATCGAACAGGTACAGGTCCGGATCGAGATAGGGTTCGGAATGAAGAACTTGTGGCCCCAACGTGCCCGGAGCACCGAAGCCGCGACGCAGGCGATAGGGTTCGCCGATCCAGATGCCGAGGCCGAAGTTGGGATTCTGGGCCGTGCCTTTGCGCATTTCGGCGACATAACCCTTTGGTAGCAAACGCTTGTTTTGCCACTTGCCATCATCCAGCAGAAGCACGGCCATGCGCAGGTAGGTATCTGCCGGCAGAAAGGTGCAGCAGCCGGAATGGGCAAGGCCGCCCGGTTTCCCGACCCAGATCCTGCCGCCTTGCGCGCCTAGCGGAGCAAGCACTTCGCGGCTGAGAAAGTCGCCATAGCGCTGCCCGGTCGCGCCTTCGATGACCATCCCGACAAGGTCGCTCGGCGCATTGGCATAGGAATAGCGCGTGCCCGGCTCATAAGGCATCGGATAGCTCTCGATGATCCGCTGGCCGAATTCGGTGTCGAGCAGAGCAGAATTGTAGGGATGCGCAGGGTCGGGGCTGAACCCTTGGTCGAGCATGCCTGATCGCATGTCGAGCAGGTAGCGGATGGTGATCTTCGCTTTCGGCGTACCTTTTGCCGAAGGGATGAAATCGGCAATGGACTGGTCGAGGGAGCGGATCTTGCCCAATGCCATCGCCCGGCCGACTGCAATGGCGGTCAGCGGCTTCGACAGCGACTTGGAGACCAGAGGCGTTCGGGCATCCACCCCCTTGCCGTACCATTCGTTTTCAATCCGGCCATCGCGCCAGACGATGAAGGCGCTGCTGTTCATCGCTTGCGCATAGGCGCGCGCCTTCTCGAGAGCCTCGGGCGCAATGCCGCTCTGTTTCGCGCTTGCCATCGGCAACGGTTTCCAGCGGCTGGTACCGGCGAGAGGTTCCATGGGGGCATAGGGAAAGTTGCCCGGGTCCTTGATGAAGATGGCAAGGCGCTCGTCAAAGACGGCGCGCGAGTCGGACCAGTCGGGCTGTGCCACCGCATTTGTGCCCATTATGGCAACAAAGAGACCAGTTTGCGCAATTCCACGTGCGATACGAGTCGTCTTCATGGCCATTCCCCATTCTGCGGCCTGATCCCGACGTTTCTGCGCCAGCGGCCGTGTCTGCAGTTGTCCGAATTTCTGCGTGATTGCGCGCGATCTCCGTCGCTTGCCCGGCTTTATCACCGCAAGGCGGATAGTTTGGTGGCTTTCGCAACCTCCCGCAGCGGCCCGGTCCATACCCCGTACCAGAAGTTAGATTGGAGTCCGCTGGATATGACAGGGGTTGAACGGTGCCAGGTGGCGATTGTCGGAGCTGGTCCCGTAGGGACGGTTCTGGCCACGCTGCTGGCCCAGGCGGGGGTTGATGTGGTCGTGCTCGAATCGGGCGAGGACTGTGCGCAGGATCTGCGCGCGTCCACGTTCCACCCGCCGACGCTCGAAATGCTCGATACCATCGGCATCACGCCGATGTTGCTGGAAAAGGGCCTGAAGGCGCCGGTCTATCACTGGCGTGATCGCACCACTGGCGAAGTGATCGATTTCGATCTCAGCGAGATCGACGACGTCACCCGCTATCCTTTCCGCATCCAGTGCGAACAGTATCATCTGTCTCGCGCGCTGGCTGGCGGCCTGGAAAAATACTCGAACGCCAAGATGCATTTCAGCACGCGCCTGCTGACCTTCAAGCAGGATGAAAGCGGCGTCGATCTGTGGGCTGAAACGCCCTATGGCATCAATCGCCTGCGTGCCGAATTCCTGATCGGGGCTGACGGCGCCAATTCGATCGTGCGCAAGTGGCTCGGCATCGAGTTCGACGGGTTCACTTACCCGGAACGCTTCCTGTGCCTGTCGACCGACCTTGAGCTGGCCGATCACCTGCCGAACCTGGCCTACGTGAATTACGTGTCCGATCCCAAGGAATGGCTGGTTCTGCTGCGCGTGCCATCGCTGTGGCGCGTGCTGGTGCCGACCGATGGCTCGCTCAGCGATGAAGAGTTGCGGTCCGACAAGATCAAGAACGGCATTTTCGATCGCCTCGTTGGCGATGGCGCTTCGGTAAAGACTGAGCACCGCACGCTCTATCGCGTGCACCAGCGCGTGGCCAAGTCGTTCCGCGAAGGTCGCGTCATGCTCGTCGGCGATGCCGCGCACCTCAACAATCCGCTGGGCGGCTTCGGCATGAACTCGGGCGTCCACGATGCCTTCAACCTGTTCGAAAAGCTCGAGCCGGTGCTGAAGGGCAAGGCTGCGATGGAGCCAAGCCTTGCACTCTATGATCGCCAGCGCCGCGAGGTGACGCACAGCTTCACCCAGATGCAGACCAAGGAAAACATGGCCTTCATCAAGGGCGGACAGGACGGGGCGCATGAAGCGCGCCGGGCCAAGATGCTGGAAATCAAGAACAACGACGAGACCCGCCGCAACTACCTGATGCGGCAAGCCATGTTCGACAGCCTCGCCCAGGCGGCTGCGATCGTATGATGCGAAGCGGCGTCGCGGTGGTGGGACTGCGGCGCGGCTTTTTCCGGAGACAAATCCAATGGTTGACGTCCAGGGTTACCGCGCCTGTCTCGGCGTGATTGCCCCTTCCACCAACACCACCGTCCAGCCCGACATGGAGCGCATGCGCCCCGCCGGCGTGACCAATCACTTCTCCCGCATATTCGTGGAAGACCCGGTCGCCCTCTCGAACGAAGATTTCATCGCCGGCACCACCGCGATTGCCGAAAACACGATGGACGCGGTGCGTTCCGTGATGACCCTGCGGCCGGAATACCTCGTGCTCGGCATGTCGGCGATCACTTTCTACGGCGGGGTCGAGGGCGGCAAGAAGTTCAAGGCCGAGGTCGAGGAACTTGCAGGCGTTGGCGCGTCGACCGGCTCGGAATCGATCGCCGCAGCGCTTCATGCCTATGGTAACGTCAAGACGGTCAGCTTCGTCTCGCCCTATTACCCCGTAGCGAACGCTGAAGTGCGCCGCTTCCTTGAGGAATCCGGCTTTTCGGTGGTGCGGGACGTGCCCCTGCAGTGCAAGCGGTGGACCGACATCGCCAAGGTAACGCCGCAGCGTCTGCGCGAAGTGATCGACCATCTCAACGGTAGCGACGTCGACGCAATCGTGCAGGTCGGCACGAACCTCTCGATGGTCAGCCTCGCGGCGGAGTACGAACTCAAGCTCGACAAGCCGGTGATCGCGATCAACACCGCGACTTATTGGCACGCCCTGCGTACCCTGGGCATCACCGACCGGATCGAAGGCCTCGGAAGACTCCTCTCGGAGTTCTGAGGCCACGGGTGCGCGCGCGGTTCTCCCTCCGCAGACGCGCACCCTCCCCGGTCTTCAGCGATTGACCTTCACAGAAATCGGCTGTCGCTGCGCGTCGAGGGCAACGACAAGATCGGCCCGCGCCGGCATTTCTTCGAGAATGTGGCGCGTGATCCGTTCGTAGAACATCACGAAACGTTCAACCGCCTTCCGGTCCATAAGGCCCGACACGTCACGGCCTTCGCTGGCCAGTGCGCGGCGCAAGGTTTCCTCCTGCTCCAGACGCCACTCGGCCACGACATCAAAGCCCGGGGCCTGCAGCAGCACCAGCATGTCGAACTTCGCGAAGAACGCCTGATACTGCCCGGCCAGGCAGGCGTACACGTGATTTCGCCAGATCGCATCAGGGTCTTCGTCCCGTTCCAGCGCGTTGACGGGCGCCGCGAGCAGACTGGCATGCTGCGGCCGCGCGCCGACGCACCAGCCTTCGAACAGGACGATATCGACGGGGGTGTCGATCCTTCGCCAGTCCGACTGAGCCACCGGTTCGTCCTTCGCCTTGTCAAAAGCTGGCAAGGCGACGCATCCTGGCTCGCCCAGCGCATCGAGGATGCGGATGCCTGCGGCAATGTCATGCGTGCCCGGAACACCGCGCACGGCAAAGAGCGGATGGATATTCCTGGCCAGGAGCTGCCGGTCAGCCCTGGTCAGGTAAAGATCGTCAAGTGACAGTGTCACCGTGCGCAGGCCGAGGTGCTCCATGCGCTCGGCCAGCAGGCGGGTGGTCCACGTCTTGCCGGAACCTTGCGCGCCGCAGATGCCGACCACGAAAGGGCCGTGGCGGTCCGGCGGAAGTCGATCGACAATGTCTTCGGACAGAATTTCGACGGTGGTTTTCATGCGGTGTCCTTGCCGTGAACACCGATTATCAGGCGCGCGGGATGGCGCCGCAACCTAGAACCGCAGGATCGGCTTTACCACGCGTCCCGTTTCTGCAGCCGCAAACGCCTCGGATATTTCGTCGAAGCCAAACCATTCGACAAGGCGGTCGAACGGGAAGCGGCCGGCGCGGTAGTGTTCGATCAGTTCTGGGATGAAGCTTTGCGGATCGGCGCTGCCTTCGACAACGCCGCGGATCACGCGGCCCGCGCTCATGACGTGGGTGGTATCGGCGCGAACCTCGGTGCCGGGCGCATAGGCACCGACCAGCGCGATCTCGCCCCGCGGTGCGAGGGCAAGGATCGCGGCATTGACCAGCGATGCGATGCCGGTCGTATCGATGATATAGTCGAACCCCGTCGGGCAGCCCGCTTCTGTTGCCAGTGCCACAAAATCTTCCCTGCTGCGCAAGGCGTGGGTTGCGCCAAGGTCGATGGCAAGGTCTAGCCGCGTCGGATTGACGTCTATCGCGGCAATCGTTCCTGCGCCGGCGATGCGCGCCGCCATCACGGCAGACAGGCCCACCGCGCCCACTCCGATTACCGCAACGCTCGATCCGGCGCGCACGCGGCAAGCGTTGAGCACCGCGCCCGCGCCGGTCTGGATGCCGCAGCCCAGGGGGCCGAGCAGTTCGATCGGCAAATTCTTCGCCACCTTCACAGCATTGCGCCGGTTGACCACGGCGTGGGTTGCAAACGACGATTGGCCGAAGACATGGCTGTGCACCGCAGCGCCGCCTGTGTCCCTCAGTGCGGTTGAGCCATCGGCGCGCGCGCCGAAGAAATTCAGCGGTACCCATGAGTGGCAATAGGCAGGTGCCTGTTCATCGCAGCTTGGGCAATGGCTGCACGACATGAAGCTGAGCACCACGTGATCGCCCACTGCCAGATCGGTCACCTCGGTGCCGACCGCTCGGACGACGCCCGAACCTTCGTGACCCAGCACTACGGGAAGTGGCACCGGCAAGTGCCCGTCGCGCATCACCATGTCCGTGTGACAGATGCCGACGCCGCGCATCTCGACGAGCACTTCGTCCGCGCGCGGAGCGTCGATTGTGACAGTCTCGATCCGTGGTGCTGCGCCCGCTGTGCGCAGGACGGCGGCCTTGGCGGTGGTCATGGCAGATTTCCTGTGAATGACAGAAGCGATGGCGGCGGGGCCCCACCCACGAGTAACAATCTGGGCGGGGCTCCGGACGATCAGAACTTGAAGCCGACGCGGGCGTACCATTCGCGGGGCCGGTTATAGCTGCCGAAGTAAACCCCGGCTGCATCGTTCGCGCCTGCCGAAACGAGGTAGCGCTCGTCGGTCAGGTTCGTGCCGCCCACGGTCAGGTCCCACTTGCCGCCCGGTTCGCGATAGGTGAGGCTGGCGTTGACGATGTCGATCGATTGGCGGCGCAGTGGCAGGTAGCGCGCCACATCATTCCACACCGCGCTCTTGTGCGTCCAGTCCGCCAGAAACACCAGCGATCCGCCGTTGCCAAGGCCAAGCTCGTAGCGAGGCGCAAGGTTGGTCGACCACTTCGCGGTCTTGGGCAGCTGTCCGCCGACCACGGCCCCTTCGCGCAGGCCAGGGATCGGCCCTGCCACGTCAGGCCGCAGGACGCTGGCCGAAAGCGCTGTGAAATAGGCATCGAGATAGCCGACCGAAGCGTTGATCGTCAGACCCTTGACCGGAGCGACGATGGCTTCGATTTCAACGCCCTTGATCCGCGCCGTACCGGCGTTGTCGATGGTGGGCGAAGTGCCGACCTGCTGGTTAAGCTGGACGTTCTTGTAATTGGTGGTGAAGGCCGCGACGTTGACCTGCAGGCGCCGGTCGAGCCAGGTGGACTTCACGCCCACTTCGTAGGTCTCGGCAAGTTCCTCGTCGAAATCGGGCGCGACGTTGCCCTGCGGGTTGGTCAGGCGGGTGGTCCAGCCGCCGGTCTTGTAGCCTTCCGAATAGCTGCCATAGACCATCACGTCGTCGCTGGGGTGCAGTTGCACGCCGATCTTGGGCGCGAAGTTCGAAAAGGTCTTGCGGTTGACGCCGGGCACATAGACCCGAACCGGATTGGTCGGATCAGGGAACGACAGGGCGGCAAAGCAAGGCGGGCCGCCTGCAGCCTGGGGCGGGGCCAGCGGGAAGTCACCGAACGGGAAGATCGTGCCCGCAGCATTCGCGCAGCCGAAGAACTTGTAGTTGCCGCCGTTCAGGTCCTGCTGCCCGCCTTCGAACAGCTTCGTTTCCTTGGTGTAACGTCCGCCCAGCGTAATGCCGATCCAGTCGTTCACGCGGAAATCGACCTGGCCGAAGAAAGCGTAGTTCTTGGTGTCGAAGCTGTTCGGGCCGTCTACCTGCAGCAGACCTTCGTCGAAGGTCACGTAATCGTGCAAGTCCCCGTCTTCCTTGAAGTAGTAGGCGCCGGCCACGAAGTTCAGCTTGCCGTCGAGCAGGTTGGACCCGAGCAACTGCACTTCCTGGCTGAACTGCTGCTGGTTCTGGCTGAAGGTCAGCTCCAGCATCGAAAGCGGCGAACCGTCGAGGTCAGATCCCGCCTTCCAGTTGGTCTTGCGATAGCTGGTGATCGAACGGACCATCAGACCGTCGGCAAGGTCATACTCCAGATTGCCGGCAAAACCCCAGGCGCGCAGCTTGTTGAGCGTGGGACCGGTGGCATAGGTCTTGTCAGGATCGCCGGTGATGAAGCGCCCATCCCACGGCAGGCGGTTGTTGGTCGGGTCGGCGTCGGTGTTGACCCCTGCCAGCGAACCGAGGAGACGACCGGGGTTGATGCTGGTGCCTCGCGCTCCGCAAATCGCGCTGGCGCCGCGTGCGGCGATTTCCGCCTGCGTCGAACCGATGCAGAAGTTGTAGAGCCCGGCGAAGAGGAAGCCGCCTGCCGGATTGATCGGGTTGATGCCGGTTCCGGGCAAGGGGTTGGTCGGCGCAAACGGTCCCGGCGGGAAGGACACGCCCAGCAGCGAGTTGTTCTGCCCAGAGGAATCCTGGTTGGTGTAGTCACCCGAAAGCGTTGCGCGGAAGGCACCGCCATTGTCCCACCGCAGCTTGCCGCGCAGGCTCATGTTGTTGTCCGCACTCTGGCGGCTGGAGGTTGAATAGTCGGCGTTGTTGAACGCGGTGAAAGGATCGGAATTGGCAATCGCGCGCATGTCCGCTGCGCTCCCGTTGTACGGGATACGCTTCTGGAAGCCGCTGCGGCTGGTGACCGCGCCGGTAAGCGAAGCCGCAAGGCTCTCCGTCAGCGGCAGGTCGATGGTGGCGCGGGCGCGCAGCAGGTCGAAGCTGCCGGTGGTGAGGTCACCGGTCAGGCGGAACTCCCTGCCCGGATTGTGCGTGACGATCGAGATCGCCCCGCCGATGGTGTTGCGGCCGAACAACGTACCTTGCGGGCCTTTCAGAACCTCGATCCGCTCCACATCCGGCAAGTCCTGATTGGCGCCAACCGTACGGGCCAGGAACACCCCGTCGAGGTAGATGCCGACGCCCGGATCGATGTTGAACGCAAAATCGTCCGAGCCGATGCCGCGGATCGTCGCCGAAAGCACTGCGGACGAGCCCGAGAACGGCGTGCCGCCATCAAGGTTGACGTTGGGCGCGATGCCGCTGAGCGCCGAGATATCGGCCACGGCGCGCTCCTTCAGGGCGGTGCCACCGAAAGCCGAAATGGCAATCGGCACGTCCTGCACGTTCTCGACCCGCTTCTGGGCGGTGACGACGATCTCCTCGATGCCACCGGCATCATTGGCCTGCGCAGTTTCCTGCGCAAATGCTGGCACAGCGAGAATGGATGCAGCAAGCGCAACGACGCTAGCCGAGGTGAATCGAGCCTTCATGCGGAACCTCCCATGTTTATGGGATCGGTCTAGCTGTCCGGTTCAAAACTGCCTGTCCGGGCGCGCAGAAAACCGTACGGAAGCGCAAGGACCATCAGTTCATGCGGCGATAGTGGCTGGGCGTGGTGCCGAAATGCTGCTGGAACCGGCGGGCGAAGTGGGCGGAATCGGCAAAGCCGCACTCGATGGCAATTGTGGTGACGCTCGTACCGGGCTCGCCCACCAGCCTTTTTGCTGCGCGGAGCAGACGGCGGCGCATGATCAGGGCGCTTGGCGTGGTTCCGGCACTGGCCGCAGCGGCTTGCAGCGTGCGCAAGGGAACTCCGAGGCTGGTTGCCAGAGCCGATGCGTTGAACTCAGTATCGCCGATCCGTTCCAGAATGATGGCTTCGGCACGCGTCACCAGGCCATTGGTTGGCGCCTCCATCACTTTGCCGCTGCCTTCGATGCACGAAGCGATCATTTCGCCGACGATTCCGGCATGCATTTGCCAATGCGCATCGGGCAGAACTTCGGGGGCTTCCTGCCACAATGAAGACATGTAGCGATGAGCAAGTCGGGTAGAGGGCAACTGGCCGGAAATGCGCCGCGCAACGAAATCGTCGATATTGGGCATGCGCTCGGCCAGCGTGGCACGATCGAACTCCACCACCATCATCTCGTGCGTCGTGCTGGTGTCGAAGCGATAGAACTCCTCAGCCGCGCACAGCACCATGTCGCCTTCCGTCAGATCGACGGTCCGGCCACGCTGCTCGAGCCTGACGTCGCCCCGAGTGAGGAAGTGAGCAACCAGTGATTGATCGGTCGGACGCGTCGAACGCTCAGCATGGCGCGAGATCACCGCAGCGCGTGAATAGGGCCGAACCATGCGCAGCGTCCCCATCTGCCACACCGTCAGCCGCGCATCGAAGCGATCGCGCGGAGCATCGACGACCATGCCGGTGTAGGTCGAGGAAATCAGATCGTTCCAGTAATCGAGCCTCTCGACCGGAGCGAGTGTGCGGGTGCTGAGAACTTCGAGCATGGTTTTACCGCCGGTTTCAGGACTCTCCGGCGGCATTGTTATAGACTATAGCAACGTCTGCCAAGCTTGCGCTTGTCAGCCCAGCTTGCGCAGCGGTTCCGAGCCGTCCCAGTCCTTCCCGGCATCCTTGATCATCTGGAAGATGCCATCGGCGCCGGTCATGTTCTGGAGCAGTTCGATCACGTGGCCGGGGCCTTTCCCGGGATCGACGTAGATCACTTCGCCATCGGCGCCGACCTTGCCCTCGACCAGTATCGTTGCGCCCGCCTCGGCGCAGGCCGCGCGGGCCTCCTCGATGGAATCGACGAAGATGCAGATGTGGTGGAGGCTGTCGGTCACCGCATATTCGCCTGTGTAGATCGACGGTTCGCCGTTCTCGGGACGGATCAGCTCGATCTGCACATCGCCCCAATAGGCGATGGCGATGGAGAAGACGGCGCCGGTGGGCACGCCCTTGTATTTGCAGTCCCCGAGGGCGACGTTCTCCATCAGGTAGAACGGGCCGACGCCCATCGTCTCGGTCCAGTACCTGACCGCCGCATCGAAATCCTGTGGCAGGTAGGCGAGCTGGCCGACCGGGCCCAACTGGGTGATCTTGCGGGTCATGCGAACAGCCCTTCCGGTGCTTCGAGCAGGCCCTTCAGCGTCTGCAGGAACTGCGCGCCAGCCGCGCCGTCAATCGCGCGGTGGTCGACCGACATGGTCAGCTGGATGCGGGTTTCGAAGACGATGTCGCCGTTGTCCGCCTCCACCGCCACGCGGTTCGCGCCGCCGACGGCAAGGATCGCGCCCTGCGGCGGATTGATGATCGCATCGAACTGCTCGATCCCGAACATGCCGAGGTTGGAGACGGAGAAGGTGCCACCGTCCATGTCCTCGTAGCCGAGCTTGCCGGCCTGCGCCTTGTCGATCAGGGCGCGGGTGGTTGCCGCGATCTGTGCGATGTGCATGCGGTCTGCCTGCCGCACGATCGGGGTAACGAGGCCCTTGGGGCTGGCCACCGCGATGGCCACGTCGGCGTGCGGGAACGAATGGACGCTATCGCCATGGACCTGCACGTTGACGTCCGGATGCCTGACCAGCGCCAGCGCCACGGCCTTGACGATGTAGTCGTTTATCGAGGCTTTCGCGCCGAGCACGAGGTTGGCCGTCTTGCGCAGCGCCATCAGTTCATCGACCGCGGCCGAGACGCGCAGGTAGAAGTGCGGGATGGTCTGCTTGGCTTCGGTCAGGCGGCGGGCGACGACCTTGCGCACCTTGTCGAACGGCTGGACCTGCGGCTGATTGCCGACCAGTTCGAATGGCGCGCCGAAAGCTGGCGCCGCGGCCGTGGTCGGCTTGACCAGCGCCAGCACGTCGGCCTTGGATATGCGGCCGCGCGCGCCGGTGCCCTTGATCCCCGCAAGCGCGATCCCGTGCTGCGCGGCGATGCGGCGGGCGAGCGGCGAGGCGAAAGCCTCGGGGCTGTCCTCGACCAGTTGCGCGCTGCCCTTGAAGGACAGGGCCCGTTCCGGGCGCAGGGCCTGAACCACATCCTGATAGGTGATGCGCCCGTTGCGCCCCGAACCCTCGATCGGTTCGATGTCGACGCCTTCGGCCTCAGCCAGCTTCAGCGCCTCTGGGCTGATCGCGCGATTGGTGACGATCTTCTTTGGCTCACGCGCCGGGGCCGGAGCCGCTGCGGCAGGGGTTGCCGTTGCCGGAGCTGGCGCAGAACCACCGCCCTTGGCCGCGACAGAGGTCTCGGCGGGCTTGAACCCGGCGATGAACTCTTCAATTTCGGCGTCCGAGGTGTCGGCGTCGGCGAACACCGCCAGCAGCGCGCCCACCGGGTGCGCTTCTTCGCTCGCAGGCGTCAGCAGGCGCTTGAGCACCGCGTCGTATTCGGCTTCGACCTCATTGGTGATCTTGGCGGTTTCGATCAGGCACAGGACCTGGCCCTTGGAAAAGGCCTCGCCTTCCTTGACCATCCATTCGGCGATCGTGCCCTCGGTCATCTCGATGCCCCATTTGGGCATGCAGAACGGGCGGATATTGGCCATGTCGCGGCTCCTTAGAGGCTGGAGACGTGGGTATGACCCACCTTGACGGAGCCGATTTTGGCCCAGCGCGAGAAGTGAGGAGCAGTGCGATGTGGGACATCGTGCGCGACGAGCGACGCTGCGATGGGCCACAAGCGGCCCGCCCCTTCGGGGTTAGCCAAGGAAGCCCGCTGGACAGCGTTACATCGCTTGCAGGGGCTGACAGCCCCTGCTGCACGCTGCGCCTTGCCAGCGGGCTTCCTTGGAAAATCAAGGTGGATCATACCCACGTCTCCAGCCTCTAACGGTAGCCCAGAACCTTGCGCACCGCCGCCTCGATCTTGTCGACCGAGGGGAGGTAGGCAGATTCCAGCTCGCGCGCGAACGGGATAGGGGTGTGCGGCGGGTTGACCGACAGCGGCGGAGCCTTGAGGCTGGCAAAGGCCTTCTCGGCGACCATGGCGCAGATATCGGCGCCAAGGCTGCAACGCGGCGGCGCTTCATCGACGACGACGAGGCGGCCGGTCACTTCGACCGAGTCGAGAATCGTCTCTTCATCGAGCGGGCTGGTGGTGCGCAGATCGATCACGTCGCAGCCGATGCCTTCGGCTGCAAGCTTGTCGGCCACGGCCTCGCAGAAGCCGAGCAGAAGCCCGGTCGAGACGATGGTCACGTCCTGCCCGGCGCGCGAAAGGCGGGCGTGCCCGAACGGGATCATGAAGTCCGGATCGTCAGGCACTTCGCCCGAGACGCCATAGAGCGCCTTGTGCTCGAGGAAGATCACCGGATCGTCGTCGCGGATTGCGGTGCGCAACAGGCCTTTTACGTCGGCAGGCGTGGTCGGCATCACCACCTTGAGTCCGGGCATGCCGGTGAGGATCTGGTGGACGGCCTGGCTGTGCTGGGCAGCAGCGTTGTAGCCTGCGCCATAGGCCATGCGGATCACTGCGGGGCACTTGGTCTTGCCGCCGAACATGTAGCGGAACTTGGCGATCTGGTTCCAGATCTGGTCAAGCGAGACGCCGATGAAGTCGGCAAACATCAGCTCGGCAATCGGGCGCTTGCCGGAAAGCGCAAGGCCGGCTGCCGCACCCATGATCGCGCTTTCCGAAATCGGCGTATCAATCACGCGGTCAGCGCCGAACTTCCCGAACAATCCAGTCGAGGTCGACCAGATGCCGCCGATGGCTTCGGGGCCGCCCGGCGTGCCCATGCCGCCGACAATGTCTTCGCCCAAGCACACGACGTTCTCGTCGCGCTCCATTTCCTCTGCGATCGTCGAGACGACGGCGTCGCGGTACATCATTTTTGCCATTGGTCCGCTCCCTCGTCTCAGTACGAAATGTAGACGTCGGTCAGGACGTCTTCGGCGGTGGGACGATCGGCGGCCTTGGCCTGCCGGACGGACTCCTCGATCGCTTCGAGCACTTCGGCGTCAAGCGCGTCGAGATCGGCGTGCTCCAGAAGCCCTGCGTCGGTCACCGACTTGCGGAAGTTCTTCAGGCAATCGCGCATCTCGCGGATGCGGTCGAGTTCGCCCGGCCCGCGATAGCGCTGCGGGTCGCCCTCGAAGTGGCCGAAGAAGCGCTCGGTATCGAACTCCACTGCTGCCGGGCCATTGCCGGGAACGCGCACGTAGTCGAGCACTTCGCGCATCGTCTCGTAGACCGAGAAGAAATCGGTCCCGTCACCGCGCCACACCTTCATGCCGAAGGCTTCGGCGCGGCTGGCGATGTCGCCGCTGGTGCCGACTGCGTACTGGTAGCCGGTGTGCTCGGAATAGTGGTTGTTCTCGAACACGAAGATGGTCGCGGCCTTGGTCACCACGGCCATGTTCATCGCTTCGAAGGTGGTGCCCTGGTTGCACGCGCCGTCGCCCGAGAAAGTGATGGCGACCTTGCCCTTGCCGTCGATCTTGGCGGCGATCCCTGCGCCCACCGCGATCGGAGCGCCCGCGCCGACGATGCCGTTGGCGCCGAGCATGCCCTTGTCGACGTCGGCAATGTGCATCGAGCCGCCCTTGCCCTTGCACAGGCCGTCGCGGCTGCCCCAGATTTCCTTCATCATCCCGTTCACGTCACAGCCCTTGGCAAGGCAGTGGCCGTGGCCGCGATGGGTGGAGACGATCTTGTCGTCGTTGTCGAGATGCTCGCACACGCCCACTGCAACAGCTTCCTGCCCGCAGTAGAGGTGGGTGAAGCCGGCGATCTCGCCGGTCTGGATATCGACGTGGAGGCGTTCCTCGAATTCGCGGATCACCTTCATCTGGCGATAGGCGCGCAATAGCGCCTCACGGCTCAGCTGCATCCTCTTCTTCCTTTAAAGTCCGAGCACAGTGCGCGCGATGATGCCCGCCTGCACTTCGTTGGTTCCGCCGAAAATGGTCCAGGCACGGCTGTTGAGATAGCGTGCCGAGGCGACTTGCGCGCCCTCTGCGTGAATGGGCGCCGGGGCATTGTCGCCATAGAGCGGCCGCGCGAAATCGAGCTGGAGCCCGGCCGGGCCATAGAGATCCACTGCCAGAAGATCGACATCCTGCCGCAGGTTGGACGCCAGCAGCTTGCACAGCGAGGTCTGCGGCCCCGGCGGGCGGCCCTTGGCGATCTCCGAAAGGATCTTCAGCTCGATCATCTCGAGGCTCTGGATGCCCAGCCGCACCTTCGCGACGCGGCGCTTCCAGTCGGTATCGTCAGCCAACTTGCCGCCGCGACCGTCAGGCTCATCCGCCGCGGCCTGTTCGATCTGGGCAAGGTCGTATTCCAGCTTTGGCGAATGGCACGAACCGCCGCGCTCGTTCTCGAGCAGGAACTTGGCGAGCTTCCAACCATCGCCTTCCTCGCCCACCCGGTCTTCGACCGGGACGATGGCGTCTTCGAGGAACACCTGGTTGACCTCGTGGTCCCCTGCCAGCGTCAACAGTGGGCGCACCGAGACGCCGGGCTGGTTCATGTCAACCAGCAGGAACGAGATGCCCGCCTGCTTCTTCACGTTGGCATCGGTGCGGACCAGCGCGAACATCCTGTTTGCCCAGTGCGCGTGCGTGGTCCAGATCTTCGAGCCGTTGAGCTTGTAGTGCGTGCCATCTTCCGAAAGCGTGGCGCGGCACTGCAGGCTGGCAAGGTCAGAGCCGGAGCCGGGTTCGGAGAAGCCCTGGCACCAGTAGTCCTCGCCCGAAAGGATCTTGGGCAGGTACTTGGCCTTCTGTTCGGGCGTGCCGAAAGTGTAGATCACCGGGGCAACAAGCTTGAGCCCCAGCACGGTGAGGTTCGGCGCCCCCGCCAGTGCGCATTCCTTCTCGAAGATATAGCGCTGCGTCGGCGTCCAACCGGTGCCGCCGACTTCCTTAGGCCACTGGTAGGCGAGCCAGCCCTGCTCGTTCAGCACCGCGTTCCAGCGCTGGCCGATGTCGGGCTCCACGAAGACCGTGGGCGACATTGCCGCGCCATGTTTCACCTCTTCGGGCAGCCTCTCGGCCAGAAAGGCGCGCACTTCGTCACGGAAGGCCAGTTCTTCGGGGGAAAGATCGATGTCCATTGTGTTCAACGCTCGAGAATGGTGACGGCAGAGACGCCGGGGGCGCCATAGACATGACTGTATGCGGTCTTGGGGTTGCCGGGAACCTGCCGTCCGCCGCCGTCACCGCGCAACTGGACGACGTTTTCATAGACCTGACGCAGGCCGGACGCACCGATCGGTTCGCCACAGGCAAGGCAGCCGCCATCGGTGTTCACCGGAAGGCTCCCGCCGATCTCGGTTTTTCCTTGCGCCAGCCACGCTTCCTGCTCGCCGTCCTTGCAGAAGCCGTTCTCGGCCATGTGCATGATTTCGGCGCCGCATTCGGTATCCTGCAACTGGGCGAGGGCGATGTCCTCCGGCCCGATCCCGGCCATGCGGAAGGCATCGGCGCTGGCGATCTGCGTCGCCGTGGCCTTGCCGCCGCCGATGTCGATCGAAGGCGCGAAGACCTCGAAGCTCTTGGGCGGGCGGGTGCGCATCGTCGCGGCCTTGAGGCGTACCAGCGGCTTGCCCAGCTCGCGCGCCTTCTTCTCGCTCGCGAGGATCAGCGCGACGCCGCCTTCTGCGGGCGAGCAGAACATGTACTTGGTATAGGGATCGGACACGAGCGGCGCTTCGAGGATCGTCTCCATGTCCACCGGCTCGCGCCGCCAGGCATGGGGAGCGTGGACAGCATTGCGGAAGGCCTTGTTGGCCACGCGCGCAAGGCTGGTCTGGCTGATGCGGTGCTCGTGCATGTAGCGCATGATCTTGGCCGCGAAGAATTGCGTGGTGATCATGTAGCCGGCATCGCCGTACCATTCCGGCAGGTTGTATTCCGAAGGCAGGGCGTTGAACGCGCCGCGCGGATGCTTGTCGAAACCGACGGCGAGGCCGATGTCGAACTCGCCCGACTTGATCGCCATCTGCGCCGAGAACAGCGCCGAGCCGCCAGCGGCACAGCCATTGCGCACGTTGATGAACTGCACGCCGGTCAGGCCCAGGCGCTCGACCATGGTATCGGGATTGCCCGCCGCGTCCGAGCTGCCATAGGCGAACTGAATCTGCGGCCAGTCGATCCCGGCATCGGCCAGCGCCTCGCGCACGGCGAAGACGCCCTGCTCAAGGCCGGAAAGGCCATCGGTGCGCCCGAACGGGTGGATGCCGACGCCGACGATGCAGACATCCCCGCTCATGCTGCGTCTCCCAAGGGCCGGAATGCAGGGATCATCACGGAGTCGGGCGCGTCCGGATCGAGCGGTATCATGGTCAGTTCCAGCGGCATGCCGATGCGGATGTCCTCGAATGCGATATCGGTCAGGCGCGATTCGACGATCACTTCGCCGGGCAGTTCGACATAGGCGACAGCCCAGGGCCGGAAGGCCTCGGGGCCCTTGTAAGGCGGCGATTTCGGGCGGTAGCGCTGGATGGTGTAGGACCACAGCGTACCGGTGCGCGACAGGGCGACCTGCTCGTACCGCTCGCCGGAAGGGCTGGGAAATACGACGCGCCCCGTTTCACGCTCGCGCCCGCCGATCAGGTGCGGCGGATTGTCCTCGGTAATGAGCCCTGGGGCGATAACGTGCATTCCACTCCCGTCCATGCAAGTCCGGAGGCCTGATTCCGGTTTCCTGCACTAGACCCGTCACAAACCACTTTGCCGACTCTGCAAAACGCTAGGGTGGGCAAAACGCTAGGGTGGGCAAAACGCTAGGGTGGGCAAATGGACAGGGTGGGCCGATCCAACTCCAGCGCTTCAAGCAGGCGTGGAATTTCGCTCTTGAGGTTGAAGAACCCTTTGCCGCAGTGGGGCCAGCACAGGCGGTCCCACGTGCGCTGGTGTTCGGCAAGGACCATGCCGTTTGCGGCCAATCGTGATTGCAGGGCGTCAAGCGCGGCAGCTACGGGACCGACCGGGGCAAAGCCGGTAACCACCTGCGTGCAGCCGTGAAGCGCGGCGAAGGCCACGGGATTTGCAACCCCGACAGGACATTGCCAATGAGCGGCAGCACGAAGGGCTGCGTCGTCGAGTGCCGTCCGGTCCCACTCGCTGGCTGCAAGGTCGTCGGCAACAACCACGGCGCGCACGTCGAGATCTGGCAGGACAGTTTCCAGCGAGCAGTCTTCAGGTGTCAACAGGACCAGCGTGGGCAGGGCAGGGTCAGGGGCAACCGCCGTGCGGAGCGGCGTTCGCGGCAAGGGTGAAGCCGCTTCGGGAGTGCGCGCCACTCGGGCCAGGCCATCGGGCCGGAACCTGCCGCCGGTCATCGCCGCGATCCGATCGGCATCGGCCAGATAGGTCTTGCCCGGCGTGTGCAGCCCGGCCACCCAGCGCCAGCTCAGCGTGTTTGAAGCCGGGTCGGCATCGACCAGCTTCTCGAAAAACCACTGCGCGCCCAGTTGCCAGGGCAGGCCGAGCGTGAAGACCCAGATCGATGCAACCTGCATCCGCGCCCAGTTGTGGAGGTAGCCGGTCGCGGCCAGCTCGCGTGCCCAATGGTCGAAAGCATCGATGCCGGTGCGGCCTGCCATCGCCTCTGCAATCGTCGTGCCGGGATGGAACGCGCCGACATCGGCGAGGTATGCGCTCCACACGCCCGGGCGCTGTTCCAGCCACCCCTTCCAGTAGGTCCGCCAGAACACCTCGGCTATGAACTTCTCCGCCTTTTCCAGCCGATGCTGCGCCAGAACGCTTCGCACAACTTCGTCCTCGCCAATGAGGCGGCGACGCAGCGCGGCTGAAAGCCGGGACACGTTGGCGTGATCGCCGCTGGCATCGACCAGATTGCGCCGCGCGGCATAGGCGCTGCCGGCGCGGGGAACGAAACGTTCGAGCCGTTCGAGCGCGGCGGAGCGGGTAAGGGGGAACCTGTCCATGCCCACGGCCTAGACCTGCTGGCACCAAGGCTCGACGTGGCAACAGGGCCGTGTTGCGACAGGCTGGGCGCAGGGCCAGAGCAGGCGCATGCTGAAGGAGTCTGCCCGCGTGTCCCGATCCACCCTGCCTCCTGCCGTCACTGTGCTGGGCCTTGCCGGCTGGCTGCCACAGGCGCTGTGCATATGGGCAGTCGTTGACAAGGGCCCGTACCAGTGGACCGCCAAGGCGGCTGGCTGCTTTTACGCCGCGCTTATCCTGTCGTTCCTTGGCGGGCTATGGTGGATGGCCGGCCTGCTTGGCGGCGTGCGCAAATCGGGGCTCTACGTCGTCGCCGTCCTGCCCAGCCTGGCAGCATGGGCCGCTCTGCTACCGTGGAGCGAAGGCTGGCACTGGCCGGGGCCGTCGCTGGTCGCGCTGGGCCTGTTGCTGCTGGCAAGCCCGCTGGTTGACCGCAAGCTTTCGGGCGACGTCTCCTTGCCGCAAGGCTGGCTGCGCCTGCGCATGTGGATGGCGGGCGGCCTCGGCATCTTGACTCTGGCTCTGGCAGCACTCGGCTGATCTCTCGCACGCGCGTTTCGCTTGGTGGAACGCGCGAGAAGACCGCCGATGGCAGGCGCGCCGTCTCCACGATAACTCTTCGGTGAAGCGGAGATCACGCCGCACCGGAGGGGACATATGCCGGAAAAGACCACCGCCCTTGCCATCGCAGGGGCAACGCTGCTTGCGCTCGCCGCGCCTGCCATCGCCGGGCAGAAGCTGGGCGAGGTGCAGGGCATTCGCGCGCCTGAAACCATCTATGCCAAGACTTGCGGCTACTGCCATGGCCGCAACGTCGGCCCGATCATCCTCGGGCGCGGTCTGCCTGCGGAATCGGTCAAGTACATCGTCCGCCACGGCCAGAACGGCATGCCCGCCTTCCGCCCGACCGAGGTGAAGCCGGAAGAACTCGAAGCCCTCGCAGCGTGGATCGAGAAGAGTGAAGCGCGCAAGGGGGAGCACGGGCAATGACCGACATCAACATGGACCGTCGCGGCCTTCTCGGCGCAGGGATCATCGGCGCGGCCAGCCTTGGTCTTGGCACCGGCGCCAGCGCGAAGAACCCCGCCCCGCTTGCCCCGCACATGACCAAGGCGGACTTCGCCGGCGCGATGAAGGCCTTCCGCGCCGTCGTCGGCAATGAATGGGTGTTCGGTGACGAGGACTCCGTCGCCCCCTACACCAAGGTCTACGTGCCCGACCCGGCGAACCGCCATGTCCCGGTTGGTGCCGTCTGCCCCGAAACGGTCGAGCAGGTGCAGGAAATCGTCCGCATCGCCAATACCTACAAGCAGCCGCTGTGGACCGTCTCGACCGGCAAGAACATGGGCTATGGCATGACCGCGCCCGCCACGCCGGGCCAGGTCGTGCTCGATCTCAAGCGGATGAACCGCATCCTCGAAGTCGATGCCGATCTCGGCACCTGCCTGCTCGAGCCGGGCGTCACCTACCAGCAGCTCAAGGACTATCTGGTAGAGAACAACATCCCGCTGTGGATCGACGTGCCCACGGTCGGCCCGATTGCCTCGCCGGTCGGCAATACGCTGGACCGCGGGGTGGGCTACACGCCCTATGGCGAGCATTTCATGTTCCAGTGCGGCATGGAAGTGGTGCTGGCCGATGGGCAGGTCATGCGCACCGGCATGGGCTCGATCAAGGGCAGCACCGCGTGGCAGGCGTTCAAGTGGGGCTACGGGCCGTACGTCGACGGGCTGTTCACCCAGTCGAACTTCGGCGTCGTCACCAAGATGGGCCTGTGGCTGATGCCCAAGCCCCCGGTCTACAAGCCGTTCATGGTGCGCCACGCCGAAATGGCCGACGTGCCGCGCATCATCGAGGCGATGCGCCCGCTTCGCGTCTCGAACCTCGTTGCCAACTGCAACCTGATGATGAGCGCGTCCTATCAGCTCGCCATGTTCAAGCGCCGCAACGAGATCGTGCCCGATGGGGCGGCGCTCGATGAAGCCTCGCTCAAGAAGGCCGCGAAGGCGAATGGCCTGGGCATGTGGAACACCTACTTCGCGCTCTACGGCACCGAACAGACCGTGGCGGGCGTAGAGCCAATTATCCGCGCGAGCCTGACGGCCAGCGGCGGCGAAGTGCTCACAGCCGCCGAGATGGGCGACAATCCGTGGTTCCATCACCACGCCACACTGATGGAAGGCGGGCTCAACCTCGACGAGATCGGCCTGTTGCGCTGGCGCGGGGCTGGCGGAGGCCTTGCCTGGTTCGCGCCGGTCGCCGCAGCGCGCGGCGTGGAGGCCGAGCGCCAGACCGCCCTGGCCAAGGAAATCGTTGAAAAGCACGGCTTCGACTACACCGCCGCCTACGCCATCGGCTGGCGCGACCTGCACCACATCATCGCGCTGCTGTTCGACAAGTCAGATGCCGAGCAGGAGAAGAAGGCCGATGCCTGTTACCGCGAATTGGTTACCCGTTTCGGGGCGCAGGGCTGGGCCAGCTACCGCACCGGGGTCAATTCCATGGACCTCGTTGCGCAGCAATACGGCGCGGTAAACCGCGAATTCAATGCGAAAATAAAGCACGCGCTAGACCCCAACGGCATTCTTGCCCCGGGCAAATCAGGGATCATTTAAGATGATGCGCTTCGAAGGAAAGGCCGTCCTCGTGACGGGCGCCGCCACTGGCATTGGCCGTGCTACCGCGCTGGCATTCGCGCGTGAGGGCGCTTCGGTGATGATCGGCGACATCGATGACCGCGCCGATGAAACCGTGGCAATGATTCTTGCGGAGGGAGGCCGTGCCGCCTTCCGCAAGACCGACGTGCGCAAGGCCGCCGATCTCGATGCACTGGTCGCGCAGTGCATCGAACGCTTCGGGCGGATGGATGCAGCGTTCAACAACGCCGGTGTCCTGCCCCCGCAGCGCCCGATCCATGAAGTGACCGAGGACGAACTCGACCTCGCCATCGATGTCGATTTCAAGGGCGTGTTCTTTGCCATGCAGGCCGAGATCCGCCATTTCCTCAGCGTAGGCGGCGGCGCTATCGTCAACACCGCCAGTGTCGGCGCACTGATCGCAGACCCGAACATGAGCGCCTATTGCGCGATGAAGCATGCCGTCTCGGGGCTCACCAAGGCAGCAGCGGTGGAATATGCGCAAATGGGCATCCGCGCGAACGCCATCGCGCCGGGCTTCGTCGTCACCCCGATGACCCAGCACTGGGCCGACAGCAACGAGTTCACCCAGATGTTCTTCGCCCAGAACATTTCGGGCCGTGCCGCGCGCCCCGAGGAAATCGCCCCTACCGTCCTGCACCTGTGCTCGGACGGGGCCAGCTTCATCAACGGCGCCACGTTTACAATCGACGGCGGCCAGACCGCCCACTGAAGGGAGACGAACTATGCGCAAGATCCTCGCACTGCTCGCAGTGTCGGCGCTTTCCACCGGTGTCGCTCACGCAAAGCCGCTCGACTACAAGGTCATCACCACCAGCCCCGGCAGCCTCGTGGCCAACGTCACACTTGTCACGGGCGAGAAGGACGCGGTCCTGGTGGACGTGCCCTTCACCCGGGCCGATGCCATGCGCGTGGCAGCAGATGTGCTCGACAGCGGCAAGACGCTGAAGGCCATCGTCATCACTCACGACCACCCCGATCACTTCTTCGGGCTGGACGTGCTGCAGGACGCTTTCCCGGACGCGAAGATCCTCGCCAATCCGGTGGCGGCGAAGGACATGGCCCGCTCGATCCCGATCAAGTTCAAGCGCTGGGCCGCACAGCTTCGCACCAATGCGCCGCGCCGCGGGGTCGAGCCCGAGGCGATGAGCGGAGACAGCATCGACCTCGAAGGCCACAAGCTGCAGGTCATCGGCCCGATGCAGGGCGATCACCTGCATTCCACCGTCGTCTGGGATGCCGAGACACGCACCCTGATCGCGGGCGACATCCTCTACAACGGCGTTTATGTCTGGCTCGGCGAACATGGCCCCGCGCAATACGACGCATGGCTCAAGACTCTCGACCGGCTTGAGGCCATGAACCCGGCGCGCATCGTGGCGGGCCATCGCCAACCGGGCCTGCCGGACGACAACATGTCCATCGCCTGGACCCGCGCCTACATCACGGCCTTTGCCGCCGAAGCCAGAACCGCAAAGACCTCCGCAGAGCTCGCCTCACGCATGGCGCAGCGTTATCCCAACGCCACCGAGGTGCTGGGCGGGTTCCTGCTCGGCATTTCCAGCAAGGTCGGCGCGGGCGAGATCCCGCCTTGGGACGAGTAAGCGCGGCCTCAGGTCGCCAGCGAGATATAGCCCAGCTGCGCGGCCTTGAACACGGTCTGGCTGCGGTTCACCGCGTTCAGCTTCATCGAGGCGTTATGGATGTGGAAGCGCACCGTGGCGCGGCTGCGGCCCATGATCATGCTGATTTCAAGGTCGGTCTTGCCGATCGCTGCCCAGCGCAGGCACTCCACTTCACGCTTTGAAAGTCGCGAGCCCGAGGGCAGGGCCTGCGCCGATCCCATCGCGTGGACATAGCTGGCGATGAAAGTGCGGGCATAGATGCCGAAGGCGTCGCCGTTCTCGAGAAACACGTCGTCCAGCTCGGTCTGCGCCGGATCAAGCGGGTTGAAGCTGACTGCACCGATCTGCCCGAACGGCAGGTGCACCGGCACGACGATGGCAGCGCGGGTCATCGCGCGGGCTTCGAAGTTGGTCAGGTCGATCGCGGTCAGGTAATGATTGGGCTGGCGGGTGTGAAAGCCATTGGCGTTCACCCAGAACGGCTCGCTTTCGAACCGGCAGGCCGACGTCAGGGGCGAATCGAGCGCGATCCGCGAATTGCGCCACCACACCTTCTCATCGTTCCAGCCGAACACGTCTCGGGCGAGGATGTTGCCATCGGCATCGACCGGCGTGCGCTTGTCGGCGATGTCCTGCGCAGGCGCGGCGCGCATGCCGGCGGCCGTGGCGATCTGGTGCAGGGCCTCCGCCGCGCGGCGCACGTCCTGCGGATTGCTGATCCTGACCGAGTCGATCGACTCCACCGAAAGCTGCACTGACCTCTCCTGTACTTATGGACATGGGTCATACCGGCCAAGTGCTTTGGAAACAACGACGGTCTTGGTCCAAACGCCTAGTCATTTGCGCAGCATGGCGAGCCGTGCGAACTTGTTACAGGTCGTCTCCTTGAGGAGAGGGACGTGAATTTCGACCTGAATGAAGACGAGGAAATGCTCAAGGCCCTGGCCGAGCGCTTCGTTGATGACAACTACGACCTCGATCGCCGCCGTGTCTATCTCGGCGGGGCCAATGGCTTTTCGCCGCAGATGTGGTCCCTTCTTGCCGAACTCGGCCTTGTCGCGGCGCCGCTGTCTTTCGAAAGCGGCGGGCTGGCGCTCGATGCCACGGCGATTGCCACGGTGTTCCAGGCGCTGGGCAAGGGTCTGGTCGTCGAACCCCTGATCGAGAACGTGATGGTCGCAGCGCGGCTGTTCGAATGCGTCGCTCCCCCGGAAATCGCGGGCGACTGGATGGAGCCCCTCGCCATGGGCACCCGCCGCCTGGCGCTGGCCCATGCCGAACAGGGCGCGCGCGGCGGTCGCACTTTTATTGAGACCAGCGTGGGCGCCAATGGCACGCTGTCGGGCGCCAAGTCCTGCGTGCCCGCAGGCGCCGGGGTCGATGGCTATATCGTGACGGCACGCGATAGCGGCGCACCGGGCGATGACGCGGGCGTTGGCCTCTATCTTGTTGCCGCCAATGCACCTGGCCTGACAATCACGCCGTGGCGCATGGTCGATGGCTCGCTGGCGGTGAGCCTTGGACTGGCCGACGTTGCTGCCACGCGGCTCGGCGGCTCGCTGGCCGATGTCGCCGATGTCGGGGTGCTGGCTTCGCTGGCGCGTTCTGCCGAAGCGCTGGGCATCATGCAGCGCCTGTTCGATGCCACGCTCGATTACCTGCGCACGCGCCAGCAGTTCGGCACGGCCCTGGGCTCCTTCCAGGCAATCCAGCACCGCATGGTTGCGCAATATGCTGCGATCGAGCAGGGCAGGGCACTGCTCGATCTTGCGATTGTCAGCCAGGGATCAAACGGGTTCGCCGCCGCCGTCGATGGCCTGCGCGCCTTTGTCGCGCCGGCTTCGGTGGAACTTGGTCATGAGATGATGCAGTTCCACGGCGGCATGGGCGTGACAGACGAACTGTTCATCGGCCACGGTCACAAGCGCCTGCTCGCCTTGTCGCGCTGGCCCGACGATGGCCTTGCCGCGCTTGACCGGTTTGCCGCTGCCTGATGCGATGACGGCCCCGAACCGATAACGGTTCAGGGCCGTCCTGCTTCAGAATTCCGACCAGTCTTCGGCAAGGGCAAGGGTGCCGCTGGTCTGCGTGCGAACGGCCGGCTTCACCACCGCCGGAGCCGCAGGAGCAGGCGGCGCCGCTGGAACATGGCGCGGGATCATCGGCTGAACGCCCATCCCTTCCTTGATCTGGAACGTGCCGACTCCGGCGGACAAGGCATTGGCCTGTTCCGACAGGCTGCGGGCCGCCGCTGCCGATTGCTCGACCATCGCGGCATTCTGCTGCGTCATCTGGTCCATCTCGGCCACGTCGGTGTTCACGCCGGCAAGGTTGCGGACCTGCTCTGCCGTATGCGAGGCGACCTCGGTAATGAAGCTGCTGATCTCCTCGATCAGGCCGGTCAATTCGCCCAGGACCGAGCGCGTCCGCTCGACAGTGGTGACGCCTCTGGCAACCGTGCTGGTACTGCTATCGACCAGCCCCTTGATATCCCGCGCAGCTTCGGCGCAACGCTGGGCAAGCGCGCGTACCTCGGTGGCGACAACGGCAAACCCCTTGCCTGCCTCCCCTGCGCGCGCCGCTTCCACGCCAGCGTTGAGCGCCAGCAGGTTGGTCTGAAAAGCGATGCCATCGATCAGGCCGACAATCCGGCCGATTTCCTGTGACGACTTCTCGATCTCGTGCATCGAATCCATGGCCGATGCGGCAACGTCGTGGCCTTCTGCGGCCTTCGCGGCAACGCTGGCGACGGAGCGGTGGGCGGTATCGGCGCGTTCGGCGGTCTGGCCAAGCGCAGTGGTCACCTCGTTCATCGCCGTCGCCGCGCGCTGCAGGTTGGCCGCCTGCCGTTCGTTGCGGCGGGCAAGATCGGCCGAAGCGGCGTCGATCTCCTCCGATCCGGTCAGGACCGTTCCGGCAAGGCCGCGAATGTTGGCCAGCGCGGCCGAGATGCTGGTCAGCCCAGCGTTGAAGTTGCGGCGCATTTCCTCGTACTCGCCGGGGAACGCCTCGTTGACTTCTGCCGTGAGGTCATTGGCCGCCAACCGCGCGAGCGAGCTGTTCATGCGGTCGATGATCCGGCGCTGCGTCTCGAGATCGGTAGAGGCCCGGATGCTGACGCGGAACTTGTCCATCGCCTTGGTCATGCGCCCAACGCAATCCGCGTGGTGGGTATAGCGGATCGGGCTTTCGGTATCGCCTTCGGCCAGTGCCTCCATGCGCACCACCGTATCGACATAGGGCCTGCAGATGCGTTCGGAGGCAAGGCGCAGAATCGTGAAGGTAAGGACCAGCGAGATGACGGCGACGACTGAAACGAGCGCAAGGCTGTGCTCCGGATGCAGCAGCAGGACCGGAATGTCGAACAGGTTCAGAGCCGCAGCGCCGACCAGTGCCAGCGTCAGCACGCGCATTTTCTCGCGGATCGGCGCCTGTGTTTCGAACCAGTCCAGCATGCAGCGGCACTCCCTTCTACCTTCGGCGCCCGGGTTGCTGCGGTCGGCGCTGAATTGCGAGCCATGTTGCGCACCGTGTTAGCGTTCGACCGTGAACACGCGACCAAATGCCCGCCTGTTGCAATTCCTGATGTCCATTGGTGCAGGTTTTGGCTCGGGCGGGCGGTCCGCGCAGCATCCTTCCAAGGTACAATTGGCCTCGTCCCGGCTTGGGCGCACACTGCCGCCAGATCTCGAAAACAAGTTTCTGGAGGACCGAGGATGTTGCAGCAGGCCCTTAGCCAGTTCACTGGCGTTTCGCTCATTCGCGAAAAGTTCGACAACTTCATCGGCGGCAAATGGGTTGCCCCGGTCAAGGGTGCGTACTTCGACAATATCTCGCCGGTGACGGGCCAAGTGGTGTGCCAGGTGGCGCGCGGCACGGCCGAGGACATCGAGCTGGCGCTTGACGCCGCCCACGCCGCAAAGGATGCGTGGGGGCGGATGTCGACCACCGAACGGTCGAACATCCTGCTCAAGGTCGCCGACAAGATGGAGGCCAACCTCGATCTGCTGGCGATGGCCGAGACCATCGACAACGGCAAGCCGATCCGCGAGACGACCGCCGCCGACATTCCGCTCGCCATCGATCACTTCCGCTATTTCGCCGCATGCGTGCGGGCGCAGGAAGGCTCGATCGCCGAGATCGACCACGACACCGTCGCCTACCACTTCCACGAACCGCTGGGCGTTGTCGGCCAGATCATCCCGTGGAACTTCCCGATCCTGATGGCGGCATGGAAGCTTGCACCGGCGCTGGCCGCAGGCAACTGCGTGGTGCTCAAGCCCGCCGAGCAGACCCCGATGTCGATCCTCGTCCTCGCCGAACTGATCGCCGACATCCTGCCCGCCGGCACGCTCAACATCGTCAACGGCTTCGGTATCGAAGCCGGCAAGCCACTCGCCTCCAACAAGCGCATCGCCAAGATCGCGTTCACGGGCGAGACCACCACCGGCCGCCTGATCATGCAGTATGCGTCCGAGAACCTCATCCCCTGCACGCTGGAGCTGGGCGGCAAGAGCCCGAACATCTTCTTTGCCGACGTGATGGACCACGACGACGATTTCCTCGACAAGGCGCTGGAAGGCTTCACCATGTTTGCGCTCAACCAGGGCGAGGTCTGCACCTGCCCGAGCCGCGCGCTGGTGCATGAATCAATCTATGACCGCTTCATCGAAAAGGCCATTGCCCGCGTCGAGGCGATCAAGCTCGGCAGCCCGCTCGATGGCTCGACCATGATCGGCGCGCAGGCCTCGAACGACCAGATGGAGAAGATCCTCTCCTACATCCAGATCGGCCGTGACGAGGGCGCCAAGGTCCTCACCGGCGGCGAGCGCGCGATGCATGAGGGCGATCTGGCCAACGGCTACTACGTCCAGCCGACCGTGCTCGAAGGCCACAACAAGATGCGCGTGTTCCAGGAAGAGATCTTCGGCCCGGTCCTCGCCGTGACCAAGTTCTCGACCGACGAGGAAGCGCTCGAGATCGCCAATGACACGCTCTATGGCCTTGGCGCCGGTGTGTGGACCCGCGATGGAACCCGCGCCTACCGCTTCGGCCGCGGTATCCAGGCCGGCCGCGTGTGGACCAACTGCTATCACGCCTATCCTGCCCACGCGGCCTTCGGCGGCTACAAGCAGTCGGGCATCGGGCGCGAGACCCACAAGATGATGCTCGATCACTACCAGCAGACGAAGAACCTGCTGGTCAGCTACAGCCCCAAGAAGCTCGGCTTCTTCTGAGGCTGACATGAAACCCCAAATGGTTCTGGCCTGACAGCTGGAGGGAGACGGCGCGGCAGGGGAGGAAGGTCCCCGTCGCGCCGTCACCATTTGTGATCTGCCCTTTGCACTTCGGCCGCAAGAGCGCGAAGGTGAAGCGATAAACAAGAGAGGATGAACCGATGGCTCAAGTCGTCGTCAACGTATTCTACAACGCCCCTGCAGATCCGGAAGCGTTCGAATCCTATTATCACGAAACCCACATGCCGATCGCGGATCAGATCCCGGGGCTGGAAAAGGCTGTCCTGCTCAAGGGCTTGCCCGGTCCCGATGGCAGTGCGCCCGCCTATTACCGCCTGACCCAGCTGTGGTTTGCCGATGCCGATGCCATGGCTGCGGGGATGTCCTCGCCTCAGGCCCAGGCCGCCAGCGCCGATATCGCCAACTTCGCAACCGGCGGTGCCAGCATCATGATCTCCGCAGTCGGATGATCAGCCTGCCGCCCCGCGTTCTCAATTCGCCTGAAGCCGGGGAGTGGATTTCCCGGCTGACGGCCATTCACGGGCCGCTGATGTTCCACCAGTCCGGCGGATGCTGTGATGGCTCCGCACCGATGTGCTTCGTGGCTGGCGAGTTCCGGGTCGGTGGGCAGGACGTGCTGCTGGGCCACGTTGCCGAGGGCACGCCGGTGTGGATCGGGGCGGCGCAGTTCGAGTACTGGCGGCACACCCAAGTCACCATCGACGTCGTTCCGGGGCGCGGCTCGGGGATGAGCCTCGAGGCGCCCGAAGGCGTGCGTTTCATCGTGCGCAGCCGGGTGTTCACCGATGAGGAGAGCGCCGCGCTCCAGGCCGCAGGCGAGCCGCTGCGCGGTGACAGCGTGGCGCTTGGCGAAGCGACCGCTTCGCCCTAAGCTGCGCGGCAGGCAGGAGAACCCGCAAGAGGTCAGGCCATGGAGGATGCGGTGATGGAAACGGCGACAGCAGTCGGCCCTGACGTGGATGGCGCGCGCATGATTGCGTGCACTTCCCGCGCCGCCGATCCCCGCGCCGCCGTTGCCGAACTGGCCGAGTGCATCGAAGGCCGCAAGCTGGCTGGCGCGTTGCTGTTCTGCTCCAACGCCTATCCCCGCGATGCCCTCCAAGCCGAACTGGCCAACGCCCTGCCCGATGTGCGCCTTTTTGGCTGCACCAGTGCCGGTGAATTGAATGACCAGGGATACGATACGCACTCGGTCGTGCTGATCGGCTTCCCCGAAGGCCCGTTCTCGATGGCCTCCCTGCGCTTCGACGATCTCGACCATTTCGATCCGCAGGCCGCGCAAGCCTCGATCCGCCAGCTGGTTGCTCACTCGCGGCGCGAACATGGCGAGGGTCTGCACCATGTCGCGCTGTTCTTTGTCGATGGCCTGTCCCACCGCGAGGAACTGCTGACGATGACCGCGCAGCATGCGCTGGGCGATATCCAGCTGATCGGCGGGTCGAGCGGCGATGGCCTTTCTTTCCGCGACACCGCGATTTTCCACGAAGGGGCGTTCCACAAGGACGCGGCGGTGATCGTCCTGCTCACCAGCCGCCGCCCGCTGCACGTCTTCTGCAAGAGCTTCTATCGTCCCGGCCCGGCCAAGATGGTCATCACCGAGGCCGATGCCGAATCCCGCGTCGTCACTGAAATCAACGCTGCGCCCGCCGCCGAGGAATACCGCCGCCTTGCCGGAAGTCCGCCCTGCGAACTCAACGCCCAGTTCTTTGCTGCCTATCCGCCGATCGTGCGCACCGGCGGCCAGTTCCACGTCCGTTCGATCCAGACGGCCAACGACGATGGCTCGCTGACGTTCTATTGCGCCATCGACACGGGCGTTGTCCTTTCCATCGGCGAACCGGTTGATCGCATTGCCGAAATGAACGCTCTGTTCGACGAGATCGGCCGCAAGGTGGGCGAAATCGATCACGTCGTCGGCTTCGATTGCGTGCTCAATCGCCTCGATGCCGAAGATCGCCAGCAGGCCGGCGTTGTCTCGCGCATGTACGTTGCCAACCGCGTCTTCGGCTTCAACACTTATGGCGAGCAGTTCCGCGCCGCGCACATGAACCAGACCTTCACCGGTCTCGCCGTCGGCCGATGAGCGGCGCCAATCTCACCGGCATTCTCGCCCCCGCCATGGTCAACGGCGAGGACGAGGTGACTGCCCTGCGCGCCCGCGTGCGCCAGCTCGAAAAGATCAATGCCGCGCTGATGGACCGGGTCGAACGCTCGGTCGATATGGAGGGCGGCGCGTTCTCGATGTTCGAAACCGCCATTGCGCTTGAATCCGTGGTGCGTGATCGCACCAGCGCGCTCGAAGCCGCCATGGCCGAACTCGCCGCAGCCAACGAGGATGCCACCGCCGCCCGCGTCCTGCTGCGCGATGCGATCGAATCCCTCAGCGATGGCTTTGCCCTGTTCGATGCCGACGACCGCCTGATCCTGTGCAACCGCGCCTTCCTCAAGATCTTTCCCGCCGTCGAACCGATTTCCGGAGACAGCCCTGAGTTTGCCGAGATGGCCAGCCGCGTCGCGCTGACCGGCTCCACTCTTGGCGCGGCAACCGGTCCCGACCGCTGGCTCAGCGACCGGGTCGACTGGCACCGCCGCGCCGAGGGGGCGCATGTTCAGGCGCTGGGCGACGGGCGCTGGATCCAGATCAACGAACTGCGCACCAGCGATGGCGGCATCGTCGGCATCTACACCGACATCACCTCGGTCAAGGCCGAGGACGCCCGCCAGCGCGCCCTTGAACTCGCCGAGCGCAACCTGGCACTGCAGGCAACGCTCGACACCCTGTCCGAAGGTGTCTGCCTGTTCGATGCACAGCGCCGGATGCAGGCGTGGAACGAGGGGCTGGTGCGCGTGCTCGGCCTTTCCGGCAATGACCTGCTGCGCCATGTCGAAAGCCATGCCCAGCTGGTCCAGTGGTGCAGCTGGCGTCTTGGCCTCGAATGCGCCGACAGCCTCGCCTGGCGAGAAGGCGATACGCGGCAGCTGTCCGCTGAATGCCTGATGGACGGGCGGCACTTCGTGATCCGCTCAGTCCCCTTGGGCAATGGCGGCATGGTCTTCACGTTTGACGACGTGACCGACCACGTCAGCCTGCAACGCTCGTTGACAGAAACCGCCGAACTGCTGGAACGCCGGGTGCAGGAACGCACCGCCGAACTGGTCGAGGTCAATCGCCAGCTGGTCGAGGCCAAGAACGAGGCCGAGACCGCCAACCGCTCCAAGACCAGCTTCCTCGCCGCGGCCAGCCACGATCTGCTCCAGCCGCTCAACGCCGCGCGCCTGTTCGTCTCCGCAATGGACGGCCTCAAGCTACCCGAACGCCCGCGCGCGCTGGTCAGCCAGGCATCAACGGCCTTGGACTCGGTCGAAGACCTGCTCGAAGCCCTCTTCGAGATTTCGCGCCTCGATGCAGGGGCAATCCAGCCGGAATTGGGGGATCACTCGCTCGGCGCAATCCTCAATGCCTTGCGCGTCGAATTCGCGCCGCTCGCCGCTGCCGGAAAGCTCGAATTCGACGTGGTCGAAACCCATGCCTGGGTGCGCTCCGATGCGCGCCTGCTCCGCCGCGTGCTGCAGAACTTCGTGTCGAACGCGATCCGCTACACCGAGGCTGGCCGGGTGGCCGTCGAAGTGGACGAGATCCAGGGCATGGTCCGCGTCACCGTCCGCGATACCGGCCCCGGCATCGCCGCGTCAGATCGCGAGGAAATCTTCGGCGAGTTCCGCCGCGTCGGCAAGACCCAGAAGATCCCCGGCAAGGGCCTTGGCCTTGCGATCGTCCGCCGCGTCTCGACCATGCTCGATCACCCGATCGGCCTCGATTCCGTCCCCGGCCTCGGCTCGGCCTTCTCGATCCTGCTGCCCCGCGTAGAGCCGGTGGCTGCGCCCAAGCCGATCGAGCAGCCCCCGGTGGTGCCGACCGGCAACGGGGGGCTCGTGCTTGTGATCGACAATGACCCCGCCATCCTTTCCGGCATGGAAGCCCTGCTCGAAAACTGGGGCCTCGAAGTTGTCACTGCCCGCGACCCTGCGGAGCCATGCGTCGCCGCTGCCCTCGCGCGCAAACCGGCCATGGCTATCGTCGACTACCAGCTGGATGATGGCCTGACCGGCGAGGCAGCGATCGCCGCCTTGCGCGCACGCGCCGACTACGACCTGCCCGCGATGGTCATCACGGCCGACCGCAGCGAGGAAACCAAGGCGCGCCTCGGCGCACTCTCGCTCCCGATCCTCAACAAGCCGGTAAAGCCCGCCCAACTGCGCGCCCTGCTCCGGCAAAGGGATGTGCTTTAGGAGTTTGGACCCTAACGCGCCCGCCGCGCCTTCATCCACGCTTTCGCCTGGCTCTGCACCTGCAAAAGCGAGGAGAACACCGATTTGCCCGGATCAGGCTTGCCCGTCCGCCCGATCGCGTCGATTTGGGCATAGTACCACATCTGCACGCCGAAGCCGGCGATGGTGCGCACCGCGTCGAACTTCTCCAGCCAGCGCAGGGCAGGGGGCAGCAGGCACAGGCTCGTCTCGAAGCGGGGCAGGTCGGCGCGGTCGGCAAGCAAGTCGCGGCAGGCGTCAGGCGCGCCACAAAACGGCCGCCCGATACCGATCAGGTCCGCTGCGCCCGTCTCCAGCGCATGCTGCATCGCCGCGCGGCTGCGGAAACCGCCCGTCACCATCAGCGGCATCCTCGTCAGGCTCGCCTTCATTGCCTTGGCGAAATCGACGAAATAGGCCTCGCGGGCCGCAGTCGAAGCCGGAACATCAGGCCGCTCGAAAGGATCGAGCCCCTCCATGTCCATCATCGCCGGCTGTTCATACGATCCGCCGGAAACCTCCAGCAGGTCAACGCCCGCCTCCTCCAGCCAGCGCGCCACCTGCAGGCTGTCCTCGAAGGCAAAGCCGCCGCGCTGGAAATCGGCCGAGTTGAGCTTCACCGAAATGCCGAACCCCGCACCCACGGCGTCACGCACCGCGCGCACCGTCTCCATCAGGAAGCGCGCCCGGTTTTCCAGCGATCCACCCCACCGGTCCGTGCGCTGGTTGCTGCGGGGGCTGAGGAACTGCGAGAGGAGGTAACCATGCGCGGCGTGGATCTGCACTCCGCCAAAGCCCGCCACCTGCGCGGCCTTCGCACAAGTGGCAAATCGGCCGATCAGCTCGACGATCTCCGCTTCCTCAAGCGGCACCGGTTCGCCGAACTGCCCGCCCGGAAGCCCGAGCTTGACCGCCGATGGCGCCTTGGGATGCGGGTTCACCACGCTCTGCGTCTGCCGCCCGGCGTGGCTGATCTGCATCCACAACTGGTTGCCGGCGCGCGTCCCCGCCTTGGCCCACTGCGCCAGCACCGCCTTCATCGCCGCATCGGGCGCGCGATCCACGATGACGTTGCCGGGCCGCTCGAGATGGTCGCCATCGATCTGCACGTTGCCGGTAATCAGCAGCCCCGCGCCGCCATCGGCCCAGACGCCGTAGAGCCGGTCAAGCTCAGGCGTCGGCTTGCCCGATGGATCGGCCAGCCCCTCGGTCATCGCACCCTTGGCAAGGCGGTTCGGTATTACGATGCCGCACGGCAGCGTCAGCGGTGTCTCGATCAGCATGGCATTCTCCCCCGCGCCAATCTGCCAGACCGGGTGCGGAGCGCAATTGCCTGAACGTGACCGTTTACCCCTTGAACCCCACCTTGCCGGCCATGATCACCGCCTGCGTGCGCGAAAACACGTTCATCTTCTGCAGGATCGCGGAAACATGGGCCTTAACCGTCGTCATCGAGACGTCGAGTTCATAGGCGATCTGCTTGTTCAGCCGCCCGGCGACGAGGTGCCCCAGCACCACGCGCTGCTGGGGGGTCAGGCTGTCGATCCGGCTGCGGATCGCGTCCTCTTCGGCGGCGGCCGAATCATCGCCTTCCAGTTCCGGCATGTAGATTTCGCCCGAAAGCACCTGGTTCAGCGCGTCGAGGATTGCCGCGCGCTTCAGGCTCTTGGGTACGAAACCCGCCGCGCCCGCCGCCAACGCATCGCGCACCACCTTGCGGTCGGTCACGCCCGAGACCATCACCACCGGCGTCGCCGGGAAGCGATCGCGCAGGGCTTCGAGGCCGGAGAGGTGCGAAACGTCGGGAATGTTGAGGTCGAGCAGGACGAGGTCGACGTCGCCCTCCTGCGCCAGTGCGCTAAGCGCGGCTTCGAGGCTGTCGGCCTCAAGGATCGTGCAATCAGGAAAGGCATCGTCGAAGATCGAGCGCAGCCCGTCGCGCACCAGCGAATGATCGTCCACGATCAAGACGCGATCTGGCGATCCGTTTTCTGCCATGGCAGCGCTCCCCCTATCGGCTGCGATTGCTGTAAGTGCGACGGTGTTGCTCATAGTCATCTACCCGGGGAGGGGATGGAGCGCCAGACCCACAAAAAGGGTCCGGCGCTCCGGGGAAACATTACTTCGGCAGCTTGAACACCCAGAGCGAACCGCCCTGGCTGATTTCCTTGAAGGTCTTGGCAACCTCGCCGCCCCACAGCGGCACCGCGCCGCCCCAGCCGGACATGACGGCGACGTACTGTTCGCCGTCCTGCTCCCAGGTCACCGGTGATCCGACCACGCCCGAACCAGTCTGGAACTTCCACAGTTCCTGTCCGGTCTTGGCGTCGAAGGCCTTGAGGTAGCCCTCGGGCGTTCCGGTGAACACCAGATTGCCGCGCGTGGCCAGAACGCCGCCCCACAGCGGAGCCTTGTTCTTGTATTCCCACACGATCTTGCCGGTGGCCGGGTCCATCGCGCGCAGGGCGCCGATGTGGTCCTCGGCAATTGGCTTGATGGTGAAGCCGGCGCCAAGATAGGCCGCGCCCTTCTTGTAGGCGATGGGTTCGTTCCAGATGTCCATGCCCCAGTCGTTCGAGGGTACGTAGAACAGGCCGGTATCCTTGGAATAGGCCATCGGCATCCAGTTCTTGCCGCCGAGGAACGAAGGGCTGGCGAACACGGTCGTGCCCTTTTCCGCACCGTTCGGCGCACCCGGACGGTTGGCCGGGATGAAGTTCGGGCGGCCCGTCTTCAGGTTGATGCCATCGGCCCAGGTCGTCTGCATGACGAACTTGTTGGCGCTGATCAGCTTGCCGTTGGTCCGGTCGAGGACATAGAAGTAGCCGTTGCGGTCAGCCTTGGCGCCGAGCTTCATCGGTTTGCCCTTCACCGTGGCGTCGAACGGAATGAACTCGTTCACGCCATCGAAGTCCCAGCCGTCGTGCGGCGTGGTCTGATAGTGCCACTTGATCTCGCCGGTGTCAGGATCGATCGCCAGCGTCGAGGCGGTGTAGAGGTTGTCGCCCGGGCGCAGGTTGCTGTTCCACGGGCCGGGGTTGCCGGTGCCGAAGAACAGCAGGTTGGTTTCGGGGTCATAGGTCCCGCCCAGCCAGGTCGCGCCGCCGCCGGTCTTCCACAGGTCGCCGGTCCACGATGCGTTGAGCTTGCCGGTCATGGTGCTGGGCTTGCCGGCCAGCGTGCCCATGTGGCCCTCGATGGTCGGGCGCGTCCAGATCAGCTCGCCGGTCTCGACGTTGCGCGCCGAAACTTCACCGATGATGCCGAATTCGCCGCCCGAATTGCCGGTGATGACCATGTCCTTGACGATCAGCGGCGCGGCCGTGGCCGAATAGCCTGCCTGGTAGTCGGCCAGCTTCTTGTTCCAGATCACCTTGCCGGTGTGGCGGTCGAGCGCAATGAGGTGCGCGTCGAGCGTGGCGAAAATCACCTTGTCGCCGTGGATCGCAGCACCGCGGTTGACCACGTCGCAGCAGGGCATGATGCCTTCGGGCAGGCGGGCGTTGTATTCCCACTTCTTCTCGCCAGTGCGCGCATCGAAGGCGAACAGGCGCGAATAGGAGCCGGTCACATAGATCGTGCCGTCATAGACCAGCGGCTGCGATTCCTGGCCGCGCTGCTTTTCACCGCCAAGCGATGCTGCGAACACCGGCACGAGGTTCTTGACGTTGCTGGTGTTGAGCTTGTCGAGCGTGCTGAACCGCTGCTGCTGCGGGCCCATGCCATAGCTGATCACGTCACCGGGCGTGGCTGCATCGTTGACGATGTCCGCGCTGGTGGGGCCGCCGGCAAGTGCCGGTGCTGCGGTAAGGCTGGTTGCGGCTGCAAGGCCTGCCAGCACGATTGAAAAACGCCGCTTCATCCTGTCCCTCCTGTTATGGGGTCTTGTTCTGCGATGGAGTGCGGTCATGCGGGAATCCCCCCGGTTCGCCACTGATCCCCGATCGTCACAGTGAGCCTATCGGTTGCGCTTGTGCGCACAATTGAACCTTGGGATAAGAGCGGAACGCCCGTGCCCATCCCCAGCCCCTCCAGCTTGCAGGAAGGTGGCAGAAGCGCAGTTCTCTGACTCCCCTCCCGCAGGCGGGAGGGGGCGGGGGTGGGCATTCCAAGCTGTTAATACTGCGCAGCATGACTGCAGCAAAAACGGTTCGGGGAACACCGGTCGCAGTCGGTGTTCCCGTCCCCCCGTTGGCCCGCCAATCAAGGATGGCGGGTGCGAGCTGTCGGTTCAGGATTGGGCGGAAAGCGCAGGCTTCCAGGTCACGCCATGGCGCTGGAACAGCGCGGCCATGCGCCCGTCGCCAATCATCTGCTCCAGCACTTCCTCAAGCCTGAAGCCCAAATTGCGCGAGTTTTCCTTGACCGCGATGCCGATGTCCCAGCCCGGAGACATCATCATCGGCAGCGGCCCTTTCCGCACCTTGATCCCGGCCTCGGGGTGGTCGGCGACGACCGCCTCGATCTGCGCAGTGGTCGCCACGGTGAAGTCGGCGCTGCCATCCACCAGCGCGGCGGGCGCGTCATAGCCGTTGGGAACGTGTATCAGGTCCTTGGCAAGGACGCCGCCCGCATGGCCGAGCAGGTAGAAATCAGGGATCGATGCGAGTTCGGCGGTAATCTTGTGGCCCCTGAACGCCGCCGGGACCGCCTCGCAGTTGCCGCCATCGCGCGAACAGGCCGCGCCAAAAGTCTCGCGGTAGTAGGGCGCCAGGAACACGACGTTGTCTTCCTGCTGTATCAACTGCCGTTCGAACGGCACGTGCAGCATCACGTCGCAGGGCTGGAAGCCAAGCAGCCCGCCGCGCCAGACGACGTTGCGCAAGTCGTCCGAGATGTCCTCGCCCGCCAGGAACAGCTGCAAGTCGGCCCGCACGCCCAGCGCATCGGCCAGCGCGCGGGCGATATCCGCATCGATGCCCGCCACCTTGCCGTCCTGATTCCACGACCATGGCCGGTTGTCCGCATAGAGTCCGACCCGAAGGACTCCCAGGTCTTTGACCTTCTCAAGCGGTGCGGCAATGGCATTGGAGGACGCGGCCAGCGCGGATAGCGCCAGCCCCTGCAGGAACGAACGCCTGCTGGCGCGCATCCGGCTCACTCTTCGGTATGCTTGGATTCGATCCAGGTGCGGATCGCCCATCCGGCCTTCTGGCCCAGCACTTCGCCGAACGGCGGCATGTAGACCTTGCCATCGCGCGAAGAGCCGTGCTGGAAGCGCTGCACGAACCATTCGTCTCCGCTGTCGCCGGTTTCAAGGTAGCGCAGGTCAGGCGCAATCCCGCCCGAGATCGCGTCGAGCCCGTGGCAGCGTGCGCAATTCTGGCCATAGGCGGACTGGCCGATTTCCAACGCCTTTTCGTTGCCGCGGTAGGGGTTTACCGTCACCCAGGCGTCGTTGCCGCCGACGAGGTCGGGCAGGGCCGAAGTGTCAACCGCTTGTGGCGTGACATTACCATGCGCGGAAAGGCTCGATGCGATGGCGCCGGTGGCGAGCGCAGCCGCCGCCAGCAGGGCGGCACGGCCCTTGGAGATCTTGATCATCAGTCATCCTCTGCGACACGGGTCCGGATGATCGTCCGCCCCGATGATGTGCCTTGCTTATCGCGCTGACGGCCCAGCGCAAATTGAACCATGGTACAAGACCAAGGTGTCATAGCGATGAGCCCTTACGCGCGATATTGTGCGCAGCATGGAGAGAAAACTGAAAGCCATTGCTGCGGCGCTGCTGCTCGGCACCACCCTCGCGCCCGCGGCTCACGCCACCCGCGCCTACGTCAGCAACGAGCGGTCCTCGACCGTGACGGTGATCGACGTGGAGAAGGGCACCGTCGAGGCGGAATGGCCGGTTGGCAATCGCCCGCGTGGCATCGCCATGACGCGCGACGGCAAGGCCCTGCTCGTCGCCGCCAGTGCCGACAACGCGGTCGAGCTGCGCGATCCCGCCACCGGCGCGCTGACTGCCGCGCTGCCTTCGGGCGCGGACCCCGAACAGTTCTTCCCCGCCTACGCCGGAGACCTGCTGTTCGCCGCCAACGAGGACAACGGTGCGGTCACCGCCATCGATCTTGCGGGGCGCAAGGTGGCCTGGCAGGTCGCCACCGGCAACGAGCCCGAAGGCGTCGCACAAAGTCCCGACGGCAAATGGCTGCTCGTCACCAGCGAGGAGGACAACACCGTCGCCTGGATCGATCTTGCCACCCGCAGCGTGGTTGAGGAGATGGAAACCAATGCCCGCCCGCGCCATATCGAATTCGAAGGCAGCGGCGCCAAGGTGTGGATCGCCGCCGAGATGGCCGGCACCGTCCAGATCGCTGACACCGCAAACAAGGCCATCGAACAGACCATGACCTTCGCGCCGCCCGGCGTGCCGGCCTACAAGGTCATGCCCTGCGGCATCCGCTTCACCCCCGATGGCAAGACGGCGATCGTCGCCCTCGGCCGGGCTGACAGCATCGCCGTGGTCGACGTTCCCACCCGCAAGGTGCGCGGCTACGTCAAGGTCGGAGATCGCCCCTGGCATCTCGCCATAACCTCGGACGGTACCCGCGCCATCGTCGCCAACGGCGCCAGTGATACGGTCTCCTTCGTCGATATCGCCGCGATGCAGGTCACCGCCACGATTCCGGCGGGCGGCGGCCCTTGGGGCGTCGCGCTGGGGCGCTGATTGCCCTTCGTCATTATCCCAAAGTCCAACGCCCAAAGTCCAATATCGCAGTTTGTTTCCGCGCAGCATTGTCCCCGCTCAGTCGCAGAATAATCGACACGACCTTTCACGGAGGGGACCAGACATGAACATCAAGAAGGCGCTTTGCGCCTCGGTTGCGCTCGCCACGATGGCGATTGCGACCACGCCCGCCTACGCCGGCACGGCCGAACTGCTCAAGCGCCTGCACGAAAAGGGCATCCTCTCCGACGAGGAATATGCCGAGCTGCTGGCCGAAGAGAACAAGCCTTCGCCTGCCCCCGCTGCATCTGGCGCCGCCCCTGCTGGCGATACCATGACCCGCGCCACCGAATCCGTCGATTCCAGCCGCATGGTCCGCATGGCCGCATCCGGCATCGGCCTCGAAGTCGGCCCGGCCACGATCACCTTCTCGGGCTCGGTCAACGGCTTCTACGTCCACGACAATCCCGCCACGCCAACCGCCCGCACCGCGGTCACCGGCGGTATCGCCAGCGTCGGCGCCAACAATTCGAGCGCGATCCGCAACGGCCTGCTCCCCGGCTTCCTCAAGGTTTCGGTCGCGACCCAGCAGTCGGGCTGGGATGTCGGCGCCACCTTCGGCATGTACCCGGGCATCAACTCGACCGCCTGGGGCGCTCTGGGCGCCAACAACGGTGGCCAGCCGACCGCCCTTGCCACCGCCGGCATCGACTTCCGCCAGACCTACATGACCTTCGGCAAGCCCAATGTCGGCACCTTCAAGATCGGCCGCGATATCGGCCTGTTCGGGTCGGAGGGCATTCTCAACGATATCACCCTGCTGTCCTCGGGCACGCCCGGCAATAACGTCGCGCCCGGCAACACCACGCTGGGCCGCATCGGCGTGGGCTACATCTACACCGATTTCCAGCCGCAGATCACTTACACCACGCCCAACCTCAAGGGCCTGCAGGCGTCGGTCGGCGTGTTCCAGCCACTGTCCTCGCTCACCGGCCCTGCCGAAAGCAACTCGGCCCCCGGCTTCCAGGGCAAGGTCACGTATGACGGCAAGTTCGGCGACGTCGCCGCGCGCCTTTGGGTATCGGGCATCACGCAGAAGCACGATATCGTCGGCGGCGGCAGCTATACCGGCAGCGGCGTGGACTTCGGCGGCAAGCTGACGGTCGGCCCGGTCACGGCGACCGGCTACTACTACACCGCCAGCGGCCTCGGCACGACCGTGCTCGGCCTGTTCGACACCGGTCTCCCGCAGACCGGCTCCGGCATCGCCAAGCGCGATTCCAGCGGCTTCTACGCCCAGGCTCTGGCCACCTTCGGCAAGGTCTCGGTCGGCGGCAGCTATGGTGAGAGCCACCTCGATTACGCCAGCAACACCGATCGCCTCGCCAATCCCAACCTGCTCGACGTGAACTCCAGCTACGTCGGTCAGGTCCGCTACGGCCTGACCTCGTGGGTCACGCTGATCGGCGAATACGTGCATTCGAAGGCGGTCGCCCACTCGGGGAACAAGGCCGAGAGCGACGCGCTGGCGGTTGGCGGAATCCTGTTCTTCTGACCTGGGTTTCAAAAACTTAACATCCGATACGAAAGTCCACCCTTGTCGGCGGCGAAAATCTCCTCTCTTACCGCCGCCGACATACCTCTTTTCACATCGTCATCCGGAAAGTCGCAGCAGATGGACGACACCAAGTTTCTCAAGGCCTGCAGCCTTGTGGCCGCAGCCGCCCTCGCATCGACCGCACTTCCGGCTTTCGCCGATGAAGGCCCCGGCGGCCAGATCGTCGTCACCGGCACCGGTCTCGAAAAGACCCCCGGCACGCCTGCCTATTCCAGCGTCGAGATCGGCCGCGATGCCATCACCACTTCGGCCTCGGGCCGCATCGAGGATGTGCTGACCTCGGTCGCAGGGTTCCAGCAGTTCCGCCGGTCGGACAGCCGCTCGTCCAACCCCTCGGCGCAGGGCGTCACCTTGCGCGCGCTGGGCGGTAACGCCACCAGCCGCGCGCTGGTCCTGCTCGATGGCGTGCCGATGGCCGATCCGTTCTTCGGCTATGTCCCGCTGCCAGCGCTCGCGCCTGACACGCTCGGCGCGATCCGCGTCACGCGTGGTGGCGGCTCCGGCCCGTTCGGCGCCGGCGCGTTGTCCGGCACGATAGAGCTGGAAAGCGCAGGCCCCGATCAACTCGGCCTCGTCAACGGCCAGCTCCTCGCCAGCCAGCGCGGCGAGACCGAAGCAGCCCTCAGCGTCGCCCCCCGCCTCGGCTCGGGCTTCGCTGTCGTCTCCGGCCGTTGGGATCGCGGCAAGGGCTTCTTCACCACGCCTGAGGCGCAGCGCGTCCCCGCCACCGTCCGCGCCCGCTATGAATCCTGGTCAACGCAAGTCCGTGCCGTCGCCCCGCTGACCGATACGGTCGAACTGCAAGCCCGCGCGCTGGTCTATCGCGACGACCGCCTGCTGCGCTTCAAGGGCGCCACCACCTCCAGCGAAGGACAGGACGCCAGCCTGCGCCTCGTCGGCCGCGGCAACTGGCAGTTCGATGCCCTGGCCTATGTCCAGGTGCGCAATTTCGACAACATCGTCGTCTCCGCCACCAGCTTCAAACCCACGCTCGATCAATACGATACGCCTGCCCAAGGGCTCGGCGGCAAGTTCGAGCTGCGCCCGCCGATGGGCGGGAACGACGTGCTGCGCCTTGGCGTGGACTGGCGCCGCGCCTCGGGCACGATGAAGGAAAACGCGATCAGCGCCGCCACCGGCGCGATCATCGCGCGCCGCCGGGCAGGGGGTGTCAATACCGACCTCGGCTTCTACGCCGAGAACGACCTGACGCTGGGCGCACTCGTCCTCACCGGAGGCCTGCGCGCCGATCGCACCGTGATTGCCGATGGCTACTTCGAGGTCCGCAACAACGCGGGTACCGTTACCAGCCGCACCGACTATGCCACGCAGACTGACTGGACGGTCACCTGGCGCGGTGGTGCCGTGCTTCGCGCCAGCAGCATGATCGCGTTGCGCGCGGCGGCCTACACCGGCCTGCGCCAGCCGACGCTCAACGAACTCTACCGCCCGTTCACCGTCTTCCCGGTCACCACACAGGCCAACGCGGCCTTGCGCAACGAGAAGCAGAAGGGCTTTGAGGCGGGGATCGACCTCACCCCCGCAAATGGCCTGCGTTTCTCTGTCACCGGCTTTGACAACCGCATCGAAGATGCCGTTGCCAACGTCACGATCGGCACCAACTTGCGCCAGCGCCGCAATGTCGACCAGATCCGCGCACGCGGCATCGAAGCCTCCGCCCACGCCGAACTGGGCATCGTCCGCTTCGATGGCTCGCTGGCGTGGACTGACGCCGAAGTGCGCAACGGCCCGCTGTCGAACCTCACCGGCAAGCGCCCGGCACAGACCCCGCGCCTCGCCGCCTCGGCCACGCTCGGCCTTAGCCCTGCCGAAGGCTGGGACGTTGCGGCCACCCTGCGCCACGTCGGCCAGCAGTACGAGGACGACCTCCAGAGCGACAGCCTGAAGGCCGCGACGACACTCGACATGTTCGCGCAAGTGCCGCTGCCCCGGGGGATCAGCCTGGTCCTGCGCGCGGAAAACCTGTTCGATACCGAGATCGTCACCCGCAATTCGGGCGGCTCGATTGACCTTGGCAATCCACGCACGCTCTGGGCAGGGGTGAGGGTGAAGATCTGATGATGCGCAAGCTGATCCCGCTGCTGTTCGCTGCCGGTTCCGCACCCGCTCTTGCTCAGAACGATCCGCAGATCGTCGTCAATGCCCCCGGCGGCATGATCGACCTTGACGAGGCCCGCGCGCTCGACCTTGCGGCTATCGACGCCTCGGGCCGCGCCGATCTCGGCCGCGCGCTAGAACGCGCCATTCCCGGCCTGACTCTGGGCGAGGCCGCTGGCAATCCGTGGCAGGCAACGCTGAACTGGCGCGGCTTCTCCGCCGGTGCGCTTCAGGGCATGGAGCAGGGCATCGCCGTCTATCTCGATGGCGTCCGCTTCAACCAGCCGTTCGGCGATGTCGTTCTGCTGGATCTCGTGCCCGATACGGTGCTCGTTGCCGCGCAGGTCAACGATGCCAACCCGGTGCTCGGCCGCAATGCGCTGGCGGGATCGGTGCTCGTCCAGACCGGCGACGGCGTGACCCTGTCCGGCCTGCGCGGCCAGGGCGATGTTGACAGCGAAGGGATGGCTGGCGGCGCGGTCAGCTATGGCACCGGCACCGCGCAAAGCAACCTGCTCGTCGCGTTCGAAGCGCGGCACGACAAGGGCTGGCGCGTGGCCAGCCCGTCGACGCTCTATCGCGGCTTTGCCAAGGGCATCCATCAGGGCGAGGGCTGGGGCATCGAACTCTCCGCCCTGGGTAGTTCGACCGATCTTACCGGCAACGGCGTCTCGCCGGTCGAACTGCTCGATGCGAAGTACGATGCGGTATTCACCCGGCCCGACAGCACGCGCACCCGCTTTGCCCGCATGGTCGCAGCGCCCTGGCTGCCTATCGGCGAAACCTCCCGCATCGAACTGCGCGCCCACTGGCAGTACCTTGATCGTCGCAATGCCAACGGCGACCTTGCCGATTTCGGCCCTTGCGATGCCAACCCGGCGCAGCTCTGCATCGAGGATGAGGACGACAGCTACAGCGATCCGCTGTTTTCCAGCGGCAGTCCCGTTGCCGCGGACGCCGCAGGAGACGATCCTGCCGTGTTCAATCGCGGCAAGGAGCGCACGCAGGCCTATGGTGCCACGCTGCAATGGCAGGACACCGTCGAAACCGACCTCGGCACGCGTCGCATTGCGCTCGGCGGCACGTGGGAGCATGCCCGCACCCGCTTTGCCGCCCAGACCGATCTTGGCGAGCTGGAAGACGATCGCTCGGTCGAGGATCTCGGCCTGCCGCTGATCTCGGCCGAAGGGGCGATCCAGCCGGTGTCGCTGGTTTCCAAGCTCGACGATTTCGCCCTCTTCGCCAACTTGGAGATGCCGTTGACCAGGGCGCTCTCGGTCGAGGCCGGGGCGCGCTATTCGCACAACCGCGTGGTGATGGAAGACCAGTTGGGCACCGCGCTGAACGGTCGTCACAGCTTCGATCGTTTCAATCCTTCGGTCGAATTCGACTATGCCCTTGGCACCGGCCTTCATGCCACCGCCGGCTTCTCGCTGACCAGCCGCAATCCCACCCCTGCGGAATTGAGCTGCGCCGACCCGGATGCCCCTTGCACCCTTGCGAACTTCTTCATCGCCGATCCGCCGCTCAGGCAGGTGACGGCAACCAACTGGCATGGCGGCCTGAGCGCAACCGGCAAGATGCTGGCCTGGCGCATCAACCTGTGGCGCTCCGAAACCAGCAACGATATCCGCATGATAGCCTCGAGCGTGCGCGGGCGGGCCTATTTCGCCAATCTCGGCCATACCCGCAGGCAGGGCATCGAAGCCTCGGCGGAATGGCGGCACGATGGCTGGCACGCGTCCGCCGCCTTTGCCTTCACCGATGCACGCTTCCGCGATGCCTTCACCATGTCGAGCCCGTCGAACCCGGCGGCCGATGACGAGGGCACGATCATGGTGGCGAGAGGTGACCAGCTGCCTGCCGTGCCGCGCCACGCCCTCAACCTGCGCCTTGCGCGGGAGGTGCGGAGCTGGTCTGCCGGTATCACGATGCGCGCCCGCTCGGGCCAGTATCTCGCCGGCGACGAGGGCAACGACAATCCGCGCACGCCCGCCTATGCGGTGTTCGATCTCGATGGCGCGGTCAGCCTTGCGCCGGGCATTCGCCTTGTCGCGCAAGTGCGCAACGTGTTGAACAAGCGCTACGCCACCTTCGGCACTTTCAGCGAAGTTGACGAGATAGACCTTGCCGAAGCCCCCGGTGCCGAAAACCCCCGCGCCTACGCCCCCGGCGCCCCGCGCCGGCTGACGGTATCGCTCAGGGCGGAGTTCTGATCACAAGCGCGGCAGCAGTTCCGCTTCCAATCCGGGATAGAAGTGCGAGACGCTGCGCTGCAGTTCATAGCGCGCGGCCTTGAGCGTTGAAAACCGGGGAGGAATCGGAATGTCCCCAGCCTCGCTCATGTCGAGGCCCCTGGTCACCGCATCGCGCAGCGTCGCGTCGATCCAGTCGAGCCAATCGCGGGTCTGCGCGATTGCGGCGCCATCGCGGTCGATCGGCCCGTGCCCCGGCACCAGCAGCTTGTGCGGCGTCGCGGCGAGCCGGTCGAGCGAGGCGCGCCAGTCGGGCAGGCTGGCGTGCGGCGTCGATGCGGCGCGATCGTGAAACACGAGGTCGCCTGCGATCAGCGTGCCGGTCGCCTCGTCCAGCAGTGCCAGATCGCCGCCGGAATGGCCTTTCAGCGCCAGCAGACGGAAGCTGCGCCCGCCAAATTGCGCTTGTCCTTCAGTGACATCGCCTTGCGGCAGGACGATCGCCGTTCCCTTCATCCAGTCGGCCAGCAGGCGGTACATCGCGTCCGAAAAGCCCTCGCCATCACGCTCCAGCTCAGCCCGCGTGGCGGGCAGGGCGTGGACCAAGGCCGGATCGAACGCCGCCGCGCCCATCGCATGGTCGGGGTGCAGGTGGCTGATGTAGACGCGGCTCACCGCCCTGCCGGTCAGCCGCTGCGCCATCGCGCCCAGCGCAAGGCCGTGTTCGCGCGATACGCCGGGGTCGAACAGCACCGCGCCCGCGTCTGTCGCGATGATCGCACTGTTGGCAATCGCGCCGCCGTTGGCAAAGGCGATGGCCTCGTCAGTGCCGCGCACCATCCACAGACCGTCCGCGATCTGCTCGGATACGGGATTGTATTTGCCTGCAAATTTCTCGGCAAAGGCGGCAGCGGGGGTGAGCAGTCCGGCCAGCAACAACGCCCTGCGGTCCAGCCTCACGCACCCACCTTGCCGGGAAACTCCAGGCCGGCGCTGTCGCGGGCTTCGAAGCTGATCGTGCCGGTTGCCTTGACCACCAGGGTGAAGGCCGGGTCTTCCGCCACGGAGCCAAAAATCTGCATCTGGCCCAATGCCTTGCCGCTGGCATCGCGGACGGTCAGCCGTTCGATGTTGTAGGCTGGAATGTTCTCGACCAGCCCGGTGTCCATCGGGTGCCGGAAGGCCATGCGCAGGCGTGTTTCTCCTGCTTTTTCAGACCATTGCCCCGCCCGAACCTCGCCCAGATGGTCCGCCCAGTCCCCTTTCACGCGGCTGACCGGCGGGGCCGAGCAGCCGCCGCCTGCGGCGTCGATCCACGATCCGCCGACGTGCCACGTGCCGTCCTGCGTCTGTACCGCCGCGCGGACCGGGGTGCGCTGGTCGAGCTTGATCCGCGTGGCGAGGAAGGGTTCGGCCCCGGTGGGCGTGTAGTCCACGGCGACGGGGATGGGGTTGAGATCGGCAAAAAGCACGATGCGGCGCACGTCGGGCAAGGCGCGGGCATCCACAGTGACCGGAAAAACCCTTTGGTTTTCAGCAATTTCGGGAATGCGGACGGCAACGCGATCATCAAACACCACGGCATCCTTGCCGAACAGGTGCGCGGCGTGATGCTCCCACATTGGCGACTGCAGCGGATCTGCAGGCGCCGCCAGCGCCGGTGCTGCGACCGGTATCAAGAGGGCGGCGATTGTCAGCTTTGCCTTCATGCGCATTCTCCCAAAGCACACTATGCGCGCATTGGCCGAGCGAGCATATTGGACCTTGGAATAAGGAGTAGGGAGCGGAAAAGGCCGTGAAATCAAGGCATCTGGCGCTTAGCCTGGCGGTTTTCGCCGCTTTCCAACTCCCCGGCAACTCTAAGGCGCAGGCCCATGATTCTGCCGCAACTCCCCCTCAACTGTTCGACACTGCGGGGTATCGCACGGCACGCTATCGCGCTCCGGTTGATCGCCTGCCGACACCGGCCGCTGCCATCACGCTGGAAGCGGCGCTTCGCCTCAGACCGGGGGTCGATGCGCTGTTCATCGATGTGCTGCCGGCGGAAGGCGGCGTGCGTGATCCGCTGACCGGGAAGTGGACGCTTGCTGCGCAGCATGAGACGATTCCAGGTGCAGCATGGCACCCTGAAACCGGGCGCGCGAATGCCGACGCGGTTCTGTGGCAGGGCCTGCGTAATGCGGTGGACGTTGCCCGGACCAGACGCCCGACGTTGCCAGTGGTAGTGTTCTGCCGCAGCGATTGCTGGATGAGCTGGAATGCGGCCCGGCGCCTGGCCAGCGACGGATTTCCGCAAGTCTATTGGTTTGCCGAAGGTATCGAGGGCTGGCACGAGGCGGGGCGGGCGCTGGTGCCTGCCCGGCCTGTGGTCATTGCAACACGCTGATCTTCCCTGTTTTCCGCCGGACAAACGGGGAGGATAACCGCCAGCGCTGCTGGGGGTGGAGGGGTTGGACTCTTGCCCCTCCGTCAGCGCTGCGCGCTGCCACCTCCCCATTTGCGCTTCGCGAAAATGGGGAGGATCTTGGCGCTTACTTCAGTGTCTTGAGGTAGGCGATCAGTTCGGCGCGCTTGGCCTTGTCCTTGATGCCGGGGAAGCTCATGCGGTTGCCGGGGACGAGTTTTGCCGGGCTTTCCAGCCACTTGTCGAGCGTGGCGTCATCGAGCTTGAGGCCAGACTTCTTGACTGCATCCGAGAACTTGTAGGTGCCCTTGACGCCCATCTTGTGGCCATAGACGCCATAGAGGTTGGGGCCGATCTTGTCGGGCGCTCCCTTGGTGTTGCTGTGGCAGACGGCGCAGCGTGCCCAGGTTGAGGGCGGAGCGGCGGGGCCGGCCTGCGCGGTGGTGGCGGTCAGCAGGGCGCCGGTGAGCAGCGCAAGGCGGAGGGTGGTCATGTTGTCTCTCCCGGATTCGTTTACCCGGAAGGTGTGACACGACCCCCTGCGCGCCAAAATTGGACTTAGGACCGATGCGGGATTTCAGGCTTTCGCCGGACGGTCCTTGAGCCAGCCGATGCCGCGGCGGAGCAGGTCGTAGAACACCGGCAGGTCCCAGGCGCAGCGGTCCACCGTGGGCCACCAATCGAGCATCGGTTGCAGATCATAGTGCCCGCGGCAATGGCCGAGCGTATTGTAGAGCACGCCGCCTTTGCCGTGGTCCTTCAGATACATGACGGCATGCTTGCCGATGGCATCTGCCGCCTCGACAAAGCCGGTGCCTTCCACGGTGCAATCGGTTTCGAGCAGGACGTGCAGGGCCCCGTGGTACTCCATGTGATAGAGTTCGTCGGTGGTCTCGAACGGCTCCACCCCTTGCACCAGCGGGTGATCGGGATCGGCGACCGTCACCGTATAGGGCGCGATCGGGGGGTGGCTGATGAACTGGCTGCCGAGCAGGTCCATCATCAGCGGCGCCCAGCGCGGCGCGTCCCACAGGTCCTTGTTGGGGCCATCGGTGAGGAAGCGCAGGACCGAGTTGGTGCCGTGCAGCGCATACCAGCGCCCGCCCGCGTGCAGCCAATCGCGCAAGGCTTCCTGCGCCTTCAATGAGGGCGTGACGTCGCAGGTGTAGGTGATCAGGATGTCGGCGGCGCGGATTGCCTCGATGTTCTCGTAGTCCTCGAACACGCGGGTGCGGATCGCCGGATCCTCGGCCAGCAGCTTGAGGATTTCGAGGCGGGCGAAGTCCATGTCATGCCAGACGCCGCCGCAGACGAACACGCAGTCGATGCGCGGGGGGTGAACGTCCGTTGTGTTTTCAGTCACTTGGTATCACCTCTAGAACTGGCAGCCGCTTGACCTTGGCGGTTTTGTTCTTTTGCAAACGCTGGCGTGGGATGCCCACCCCCAACCCCTCCCGCCTGCGGGAGGGGAGCAAGGAGGGGGTGCCTTTTCCGCTCAAGCGTTCAGGTACTTGTCGAGCGTCTGGTGGAACTGGCGGATGCGGATTTCCTGATAGTCGCCGAGGTTGACCTCGCCGGTCTTGGAGGCGTGGAGGCCGTCCTGGACATAGGGCAGGTTGTCCATGTCCTGTTCGAAGACGTGGCCCAGCACGCCCAGTTCGGGCGCATCGGTCCACTTCTGCTCGTTGGTGAGCAACTTCATCGGCACGCCGTGCGGCATGGGATCGCCCTTCTTGACGCGGGCGAGGATGCGCACTTCCATCAGGCAGGTGTCGGGCGTCTTTCCGGGGCGCCAGCGGTAGACGATGTTCGGCATGAAGCCGCCCCACGGCGCGAAGTTGGGGAAGACGTTGTAGACCAGGCCGTCGAGCAGTTCGGCGTCGGTCGCGTGATCGTGATCGTAGCCGGTTTGCGCGGTGTAGCCTGCGCGCATGGCGGCGCCCAATGCGGCGCGTGCGGTCATGCCTTCGGGCACGCTGACGGCGAAAGGATCGCCAGACGCGTCGTAGTTGTCAGCCGAGCGGCCATTGTACTTGCAGAACTCGTCGACGATCCACTGCTGCGTCTTGCCGTTGGGATCGACGTGCGGGGACATGATGCCGAACGGCACGTGGTTGACGTTCACGTTGTCGCCATAGGTCCAGTAGGCGCTGTTGGCATCGCCGGTGAAGGGTAGCAACTGCGGGTGGGTGACGACGGTGTGCCAGGCTTCCATGAAGGCTTCGGCAGTGACCTTCCAGTTGGCGGGGACTTCCTTGGCCACCCAGATCACCGTGGTGCATTCCTCATGCCGCCAGCGCTTGAAGAATTCCGGCAGCGGGGCGAGGTATTCCTCGAGCGTGGGGCCGCCCGGCTCCTCACGCAGGAAGATGTAGCCGCCCCAACGACCGACTTCGGCCTCGGGCAGATGCATCTTTTCGGCCGAGAGGTGCTTGAAGTCCCACGAACAGGGCATGCCGGCGAAGCTGCCGTCCTTGTTCCAGGCAAAGCCGTGGAACGGGCAGGTGAAGGTGTCGGCGGTGCCGTCCTCTGTCCGCAGCTTGCGGCCGCGATGGAGGCAGACGTTGTGCATCGCCTTGACGCTGCCATCTTCCTGGCGGGAGATCAGCCATGAACGGCCCGCGTTCTCGAACACGGTGTAGTCACCGGCTTCGGGGATGTCCTCCTCGCGCGCGGCGAACTGCCAGACGTGGGGCCACATCTTTTCGCGCTCGAGGCGGGCGAAGTCTTCCGAGGTGTAGCGCTCTGCCGCCAAGGGTTCCGAGCCGCGATACTGGTAGCTTTCTTCGGTGAGCATCGCCGGAGCGGGGCGCGAATCCTGTGCCAGCAGTTCCTGCCAGCTGATCGCCTCGCATCGTGCCTTGCCGCCACCCATGTTGGGATCGCTGTCAGCCATTCTCTCGTTCCTTGCCCTTATTCCGGTCAATGCTGCCGGTTTTGCCGCCCTTGCGCGCGCGCGTCACCTTGCTGAAAGCATAGGTTGCACGGCTGCCGCCTGCGCGTAACCACTGACGCTATAAACTGACGCAGATTCTTGCGGGAGAGAACAATTGTCCAAGAGGCTTGAAGGGAAAGTCGCCCTGATCACTGGCGGCACCACCGGCATCGGCGCGGCCACGGTGGCGCGCCTGGCGCAAGAGGGAGCCAAGGTCTGGTTCACCGGATCGAAGGAGGAAGAGGCGGCGGCGCTCTGCGCCCAGACCGGCGCCGTGTTCCGCAAGCACCGCGTGCAGGATGCGGCGAGCTGGCCCGCGCTGATTGACGAGATCATCGCCGCCGAGGGCCGGCTCGACATCGCCTTCGCCAACGCCGGGACCGAGCGCGGCGATGCCAGCATCGAGGACGTTTCGATCGACGACTGGAACAACGTCGTCGCCATCAACCAGACCGGCGTGATGCTGACCGTGCAGAACGCGATTGCGGGCATGAAGCGCAATCCCGATGGGCCGAAGGGCTCGATTGTGATCAATTCCTCTATGAACGCCACGCGGCCCCTGGGCAATTACGTGACCTATTCGGTGACCAAGGCGGCGGTTTGCGCGCTGGCCAAGTCGGCAGCGGTGCACTGCGGACAGAAGGGCTATGCCATCCGCGTCAACGCGATCCTGCCGGGCGTGGTGGAAACCCCGCTGATCCAGCAGATCATGAACGCGCAGCCCGATCCTGCGGCCGCGCGCGCGATGTACGAGGGCATGGCGCCGATGAAGCGCATGGCCCAGCTCAATGAAGTGGCGGGGCTGGTCGCCTACCTTTCGAGCGACGAAGCCGGGTTCATCTCCGGCGCGGAATACGCGATCGACGGCGCGACGACAGCCGGCATGATGGGGGTTTGAGCAACATGGAACTTTCCGCACAGCGCCTGAAGGGGCGCGTCGCCTTCGTATCAGGGGGCCTTCGCGGCATCGGCCTTGCCTGCGCCGAGCGTTTCCTGGCCGAGGGCGCGGAGGTGGTGCTCTCGGACCTCGACGCCGAGGATAGCGACACCGCGCGCGAAGTGATGGGCCGTCTCGGCCAGGCCGCGAGCTACATCAGCGCCAACGTGGCCAAGGAAGAGGACTGGGAGCGTGCCGTCGCTCTGGTGAAAGAGCGCCACGGCAAGTGCCATGTGCTGGTCAACAATGCCGGGATCGACCTGACCGGGCCGGTCGAGAGCCTCTCGATGGAAGGTTGGCGGCGGATCATGTCGATCAACGTTGACGGCGTGTTCCTTGGCACCAAGCATTTCGTGCCGCTGATGGGGGAGAGTGGCAAGGACTTCCGCGGCGGTTCCTCGATCATCAACGTCAGCTCGATCATGGGGCTGGTGGGGATGAACGAGGTTTCGGCTTACAACGCCAGCAAGGGCGCGGTGCGGCTGTTCACCAAGGGCATCGCCATCGAATTCGCCCAGAAGAAGACGCCGATCCGCGCCAATTCGCTGCACCCCGGCTTTGTCGAGACGCCGCTGCTCAAGGCTGGGTTCCAGCGCTGGGTCGATCAGGGCTTTGCCGAAAAGCCGGATGACCTGGTGGCGGGCGTGGTTGGTGCGACGCCGATCGGGCGTCTGGCGCAGCCGAGCGAGCTGGCGAGCGCCGCGTTCTTCCTCGCCAGCGAGGATTCAAGCTACATGACCGGCGCAGAGCTGGTGATCGACGGGGGATGGACCGCACAATGATCGGACTGGACAATGTAGTCGCCGTCGTAACCGGCGCGGCGGGCGGGATTGGCCGGGAACTGGTCAAGGCGCTGAAGGCGGCGAACGCTACGGTTATCGCCACCGATCTGGCCGCCGAGGCGCAGATCGAAGGCGCGGACCACTATCTCAAGCATGACGTGACGAGCGAGGCCGATTGGCAGGCCGTGGCGGCGCTGGTGCAGGACAAGCACGGGCGGCTCGACGCGCTGGTGAACAACGCCGGCTATTCGATCGTGACGAAGTTCGAGGAAACGCCGCTTGCCGATTTCCACCGCGTCAACGCGATCAACGTGGATTCGATCATCATCGGCACGCAGATCCTGCTGCCGCTGCTGAAAGAGGGCGGCAAGGCGCGTTCCGGCGGGGCTTCGGTGGTCAACTTCTCCAGCGTCGGGGGCCTGCGCGGGGCGGCGTTCAATGCGGCCTATTGCACCAGCAAGGCGGCGGTGAAGATGCTAAGCAAGTGCCTTGGCGCGGAATTCGCAGCGCTCGGCTACAACATCCGCGTCAATTCGGTGCATCCGGGCGGGATCGATACGGGCATGCTCAATTCGATCATGGACCGTTATGTAGAGCTGGGTGCGGTGCCTTCGCGCGAGGTGGCGATGCAGGGCATCGTTGCCAACCACCCGATCGGCCGCATGGGCCGGCCAGAGGAAATGGGCGGCGGCGTGGTCTATCTCTGCTCGGACGCGGCGAGCTTTGTCACTTGCGCCGAGTTCGTGATGGACGGTGGCTTCAGCCAGGTCTGACGGGGGCGTTTCGCTGTCCTGCCCCAGGACGTGAAAGGCAAGGCGGCCAGGCTCAGCGTGAGCCTGGCCGCTGCTCTTGGTGCTTAGAAGTTGTAGTTGGCGCGGATGCCGAAGTAACGGCGCGAATTGCGCGAGAGTACCTGGTTCACCGACGTTGGCTGACCACCGACGAGGCCGCCGACGTTGGAGGCGAAGTGCTTGTCGAACAGGTTGTTGACGAACAGCGTCACGCGATACTGATCGTCGCGCTGGCGGACGCCGATGCTGCCGTTGAGCACGCCATAGGCCTTCTGGAAGTACAGCGGGTTCTGGAACAGGTCGAAGTTGACGCGGCTCTGGTAACGATAATCGAGCGTGACGAAGCCATCGAACGGCATCGAGTCCATGAAGATGTCGTACATGGCCGAGGCGTTGAACATGAACTTCGGTGCGTTCGGCAGGCGCTTGCCCGCAAGGTTCTGCGCGCGCGCGGTGCCGCTGCCGCTGCCATCGATGTCGAAGCAGATCGGATCGGTGGTCTGGATGGTGTTGCAGTTGGCCAGCGGATACTCGGTGATGATCGCGTCCATCCAGGTGCCGGCGAGATCGAACGACAGTTCGCGCGTCGGCTTGGTCTGCAGTTCCAGTTCGATACCGCGGGTGCGCAGCTTGCCCACGTTGTTGAGCTGGAACTGGATCGACTGGTCAGGCTGAACCACCGCCGACTGCGACTGGAAGTTCTTGTAATCGGTCCAGAAGCCGGTGAGGTTGAACTGCACGCGATTGTCGAGGAAGCGGCTCTTGAAGCCGATTTCGTAGGTGTGCGAGGTTTCCGGCTTCACCGGGTTGGCAGCACGCGCGGGCGTGAAGCCGGACGAGACGTCGTAGCCCTGGCCCTTGTAGCCGGTGGCGAACGAAGCGTAGACCATCACGCGCTCGGCAACATCCTGACGCAGGGCGATCTTGCCGGTCACGGCATCGTCGCTCGCGTTGCCCGTGCAGACCGCAAGGCAGATGGCATTGTTGGCCGGCTGCGTGGCAGGCACGTTCAGACGCTGGAACGAGACGTCGATCTTCTCGTGGTTGTAGCGGATGCCGGCATCGAGGTGCGTGGTGGCGGCAAGATCGTAGGTACCCTGGGCGAAGGCGGCGTAAGTCTTGGTGCCGGCGTTCGATACCCACTTGGAAAGAAGCGGGCCGGACGGGCCGCGATCGAACGAACGATCGGTTTCGCCGCTCGAGAAGAAGGCGCCGAGGATGTACTGGAACGGACCCGGCGCGGTTGAAACCAGGCGCAGTTCCTGCGTGACGTTCTTCGTGTCGTAGGGGCTGGACTGCACGAGACCGGTTGCCGATCCGAACACAGGGAGGTTCAACTGCTCGACATCGTCCTGCGTGTCGAGGCCCCACTTCTGGTAGCTGGTGATCGAGATCAGGTCGACGCTGCCGAGATCGATGCTGATGCGACCGCTGACATTGGTCGACTCGCCCTTGGCGATTCCGTCGTAGTTCTGGTTGAGCAGGTAGTTGCCAGGGCCAGCCTTGATCGTGCCGAGGTTGGTGGCAAGCGATGCACCGAAAACTGTCGCGCCGGGGGCGAAGCTGAGAACGGTGCGCGGCGTCGAATTGCCGTCGGTCTCCGAATGCTCTGCCGAGATCGTGACCTTCACGCTGTCGGACAGGTCGGCAACAAGCTTGCCGCGGATGCCCCAGCTTTCGTCGGCACCGAGATAGTTGCCGGTGGCGAGGTTCTTCACGTAGCCGCGGAAGTCGCTGTAGAAGCCGTTGATACGGAAGCCGACGTTCTCACCCAGCGGGCCGGAGATGCCGGCTTCGACCCGGTATTCCTCGTCCGTGGTGGCCGATGCGGCGATGCGTCCCGAGAAAGTCTCGGTCGGAGCGCGGGTGACGATGTTGACGACACCGGCCGAGGCATTCTTGCCGAACAGCGTGCCCTGGGGGCCGCGCAGCACTTCGATGCGCTCGATGTCGGTCAGGGTGCTGAAGGCCTGGCCCTGGTTCAGGATCGGAACGTCATCGACGACGACCGAGACGGCGGGCTCAACACCGATGCTGAACACCGAGGTGCCGATGCCGCGCAGGTTGATGCTGTTACCGGTGCGCTGCGTGCCCTGGGTAATGGTAAGACCAGGTGCGACCTGCGCAAGGTTTTCGAACTGGGTGATGCCCTTGTTGGCAATCGCTTCGGCCGAAAGCGCCGTAACCGAAACAGGGACCTGCTGCAGGTTCTGCTCGCGCTTCTGCGCGGTGACGACGATTTCTTCGAGACCGCCTTCGGGGGCTTCCTGCGCTTGGGCTGCGGATGTGATGGCGAGCAGCGAGATGCTGGCTCCAAGATAAGCTTTGCGGAACATATGATCCTCCCTTCGTCTCGTGAGTTGGACTGGCCAATCTCACAAATAGTTCGACCACACAAGTATCCATCACACAAATTATCCGGTCTAAAACCATGAAAGTTTTGGATAATAATGATAGATTTCGCGTATGACCAAGGTTTGGGCATGTATATCGGCCATCTGGTACCGCCGCGAAGGGTGCAGGTTACACTCTGTTTTTGCTTAAAATTTTAGTGAGAAAGGCGGTTTGGAGGGTTGCCTGACACTGGAATCCGTGCAAAACCAATTGTGGTCAGGCCAAATTGCGGTTACCAGCGCAGGTGCCGATCAGGACAATCCCGCAACCGCGCAGACCGCTTGGCTGCAGGTATCATCGGAAGCAACTGGCCCATCATCCGGCAATCGTCGGGCGAAAAAGGAGGGTGCGTGGCCTTGAGGACGACCGCAACGAGGCTGGCAGCCATTGCGCTGGCTTCTACCGCGATATTGCCGGCTGCGCCGTCTTTCGCTCGCAGCGCTGATTACCCGGGCGTCGCCAGGACCGTGAAGACGGCGGCCGGTCTGGTGCGGGGCATTGCGCAGCGCGATGGCGTTCAGGCCTATCTCGGCATTCCTTATGCCAAGCCTCCGGTGCGAGAATTGCGCTGGCGGGCGCCGCAACCCGTCGACGCGTGGCAGGGCGTGCGCAACGCTGACCGCTTTTCGCCGCTGTGTGTGCAGCCGATGCGCAGCAGCCTGGCAAACCAGTATTCCGGCGCGGAAGCGATTTCGGAAGACTGCCTCTATCTCAACGTCTGGACGCGCCCTGCTTTGCGCAAGGCTCCGGTGATCGTCTACATTCACGGCGGTGCCTTCTATGTCGGTTCGGGCAGTGTCGGCATCTACGGCGGAGAAGCGATGGCGCGCGAGGGGGCGGTCTTCGTCAACCTCAACTATCGCGTCGGGCCGCTGGGCTTTCTGGCAACGCCCGAATTGCGCGCCGAATCCGGCGATGGCGCTTCAGGCAACTACGGGCTGCGGGATCAGATTGCCGCGCTGCGCTGGGTCCGGGACAACATCGCGCGCTTCGGTGGCGATCCTGACAATGTGACCATTGCCGGGCAGTCGGCCGGTTCGATGTCGGTGCTGGCCTTGCAGGTAAGCCCGCTTGCCAAGGGCCTGTTCCACAAGGCCGTGGGCATGAGCGGGGCGATGATTGCAGGGCCGATCAAGCTGCCATCGCGGTCAGAGGCCGAGGACGCCGGGACAAGGCTGATGGCGGCGTGGAAGGCGAGCAACCTTGCCGAGCTGCGGGCCATGCCGGCCGACCGGCTGGTCGTGCCGCGCGTGCCGGGCGGGCCGAGCACGGGGCCGGCCATTGACGGCCATGTCCTGCCCGATGCCATACCGGCGCTGTTCGCCGCGCGGCGGCAGAGCGATGTGCCGCTGCTTCTGGGCTTCACCCGTGACGAGGCGCTGGGCGGGATGGGGCCGGTGACGTCACTGGAGGACTACAGGACCAAGGCTCGCGAACGCTTTGGCGTGCAGGCCGATCGCTTCCTGGCGCTCTATCCCGCCAGCAGCGACGGTCAGGCGCAGGAGCAGGCACGCATCGCCGATCGCGACGAGACGATGGTGTCGGGGATGTTCGAATGGGCCAGCCTGCAGGCGGCGCATGGAACGGCGCCCGCATATGCCTACCAGTTTTCACGGCCACATCACTATGTCGCGGGGGTGCGGTTTGCCGATCTCGATCCGGCAACGGCGGGGGCCTATCACACCTCAGAGGTGCCGTTCTGGCTGGGCACGCTCGATGCGTTCGACCGCTATCGCCCGACGCGCGCCTGGACCCCGCAGGATCGCGCGATGAGCCACGCGATGATGCAGGCGCTCCTGGCATTTGCCCGCACCGGCAAGCCCGAGACAAGCGGCGTTTCCTGGCCGCGCTTTGCTGCCGATCGGCCGCGTCTGGTAGAATTTGCCGACACGGCGGCGCAGCAGGACTGGCCCGATCCGCACAGGCTTGCCTTCTTCAAGGCGTTCCACGCCGCCAGCCCTCGATAGTTTCGACCAACCAGAATAGATACCCGGAGAGAACCGATGCGAGAATTCCCGGCAGTTCGTGCCAAAGCAGGCCTCAGGGACTCCGTCGCGTGTCTGATCATGGCTGCAACCGCGCCGGCCCTTGCGCAGGAAGCGCGCGACGTGACGGTGCTGGATGCCGGCTGGCGGTTCACGGCTGAGGATGCGCAAGGGGCTGTTGCACCGGAGTTTGCCGATGCGACCTGGGCGCAGGTTTCGGTGCCGCACAGCTGGAACCGGGTTGGATATTACAAGCATGATCGGGGCGGCACCAACACCGCGGCGAACGTGGACAAGCGGCTGGGCATCGGCTGGTATCGCCTGCATTTCGCCACGCCAGCCGGAGCCAAGGGCAAGCGGCATTGGCTGGAGTTCGATGCGGCGAGCCGCGTGGCCAAGGTCTGGCTCAACGGTGTCTATCTGGGCGAACATCGGGGCGGATTCTCGCGCTTCAGGTTCGATGCCACGGCGGCGATGAAGGCTGATGGCGATAACGTGCTGGTCGTGCGCGTGGACAATGCGCAGCCCAAGGCTGGCGGCTCCACCGCCGATGTCCTGCCGCTTTCGGGCGACTTCTTCGTGCATGGCGGGCTGTACCGGCCGGTGCGGCTGGTGACGACTGCGCCGTTGCATATCGACCTCGCCGATGCAGGCGGGCCGGGCGTGCGCGCGACGACGGTAAGGGCTGACAAGGATCAGGCGCAGGTCGATCTGGTGGTCCGCGTGACCAACGATGCCGCGAAGTCTGCCAAGGCCAGCGTGAAGGTCAGCCTGGTTGATCGCGAGGGGCGTGAGGCGGCCTCTGCAGTCGTTCCGGCGATGGTTGCAGCAGGCAAGACCGGCGAGTTTTCGGCGCGGCTTGCCCTGACCAATCCGCACCTGTGGCACGGCACTGCCGATCCTTATCTTTACGATCTGGTCACGCAGGTGGTGCAGGCGGACGGGACCGTCTCTGACGAAGTGCGGCAGGCCTATGGCTTGCGCTCGATGGCGTTCGATCCTGACCGCGGCTTCCTGCTCAACGGCCAGCCTTATCGCCTGCGCGGCGTGGGCTATCACCAGGACCGTGACGGCAAGGGCTGGGCAATCAGCCGCGAGGACGTGGCGGAGGACATCGCCACCTTGCGCGACATGGGTGCGAACACGATCCGCCTGACGCATTATCAGCACGGACAGGACGTGCACGATCTGGCCGACCGCGCCGGGATGGTGGTGTGGGACGAGATTCCGCTGGTTTCAGTGTGGACTCTGGCTGGCAGCAAGGTGCCAGATCCGGCGCTGGTCGCCAATGCCAAGGCGCAGTTGACCGAACTGGTGCGCCAGAACCAGAACCATGCCGCATCGGCGATCTGGAGCATCGCCAACGAGGTGGATTTCGGCAATTCGATCCCGTCATTCATGTTCGGCGGCGCTGACGGGCGCGAGGTTGATCCTCTGCCGCTGCTGAACGAGTTGCAGAAGACCGCCAAGTCGCTCGATCCGTCGCGACCGACAGCGCTTGCCACTTGCTGCGAGGCGCGGGCGTTTGGCAACGACGTGGAAATCCCCACCACGGCGGTTGCCGCCGATCTTGGTGGGGCCAACCGCTATTTCGGCTGGTACTTCGGCAAGGCCGGTGATCTCGGCCCGCATCTCGATGGCCTGCGTGCAAAGCGGCCGCAGCAGCCGCTGGCGGTGACGGAGTATGGTGCAGGTGGCGCGCTGACCATGCATACCGATAACGTACTGGGCGGGCCTGTGGATTCGCGCGGTGCGGCGCAGCCTGAGGAATACGAGAGCTACATCCACGAAACCGCGCTGGCCCAGCTCGACGCGCGGCCGTGGCTCTATGCCACCTGGCTGTGGAATTCGTTCGACTTTGCCACGACGGTACGCACCGAAGGCGATGCGCAGGACATCAATACCAAGGGCCTGATCGCCTACGACCACAAGACCCGCAAGGACGCCTTCTGGTTCTACAAGGCGAACTGGAACCCTGAGCCGATGGTTCACATCACGTCCAAGCGCTATGCCAACCGGGCCTATCCGGTGGGGGACGTGAAGGTCTACAGCAACACCGCCAGCACCGAGCTGCTGCTCAATGGCCGCTCGCTGGGTGTGAAGAGCGATTGCCCGCAGAAGGCCTGCGTGTGGACCGGGGTCCGCCTGGACGAGGGCAGCAATGCGCTGGTGGCGCGGGGCGTGCATCCTGGCGGCACGGTGGAGGACAGCGCAAGCTGGATGCTCTCGACTGAGACCGCGCGGCACTTCGTGATCGATGCAGGGGCGCTGCTGGCGGCGAAAAGCGAAGGCCGCGTGCTGGGTTCGGACAACTGGTTCGAGGGCGGCCAGGCGGCCTCGCTCGACAAGCCGGCCGACTTTGGCAAGCCGGCGGTGCCCGCGGCCATTGCCGGAACGAGCGATCGCGGAGCGCTGGCGACTTATCGCACGGGCACTTTTGCCTATCGCGTGCCGGTGGCTGACGGGCGCTACAAGGTGACCATGTGGTTCGCCACGGATGCCGCGCAGAAGCCGGGGACTTTCGACGTGAAGAGCGGAAAGAAGGCCCTTCTGCGCAAGTTCCAGCCCGCCATTCCGGCGAGCGGGGCGGTGGCCGAGGCCAAGGTGTTCACGATAAAGGCCAAGGGCGAACTGGCGCTCGATTTCGTCAGTGGCACCAGCGATGCGCGGGTCTCGATGATCGAGATCGAGCGGCTGCGCTGACCTTCAGGCAACGGACGGGAACGATGCTCAGGAAACTTCCGCTGCGCTGGTGGATCATCGCGCTGATCACGCTCGGCACGATATTGAACTACCTTGCGCGCTCGACGCTATCGGTGGCAGCGCCGACGCTCAAGACCGAGTTCGCGATGACGACCGAGCAGTACAGCTGGGTCGTGCTGGCCTTTCAGGCGAGCTACACGGTGATGCAGACGGTGGCGGGCGCGGTGCTCGATGCGCTGGGCACGCGGCTGGGGTTCTTCCTCTTTGCCGTCGGCTGGGCGCTGAGCAACATGGCGCACGCTTTTGCCACGGGTTGGATGAGCCTTGCCTTCTTCCGCTCTCTGCTTGGCGCAAGCGAGGCCGCGGCGATCCCGGCAGGCACCAAGACGGTGGCGCAGTGGTTTCCGGCCAAGGAAAAGCCGCTTGCCACCAGCCTGTTCCAGATGGGCACGAGCGTTGGCAACATGATCGCGCCGCCGCTGGTGGCGTTCTGCATCCTGGCGTGGAACTGGCAGGCGGCGTTCATCGTGACAGGCGCGCTGAGCCTGGTCTGGGCGGGGATGTGGTGGATCGGCTATCGCGATCCGGCCGAGCACCCGCGTCTTTCGCAGGCAGAGCGTGACGCGATCGCGGCGATGAACCAGCCCGATGCGACCAAGCCTGCGACCAAGGGACAAGTGCTGCGCAGCCGTTCGTTCTGGGCGATTGCGGTGCCGCGATTCCTCGCAGAACCTGCCTGGCAGACGTTCAACTTTTTCATCCCGCTCTATCTCGTCGCGGTGTGGAAGCTGGACCTCAAGTCCATCGCGCTGTGGGCGTGGTTGCCGTTTCTGGCGGCAGACTTCGGCAGTCTGGCCGCAGGGTTGCTGCCGCCTTGGCTGATGAAGCGCGGTTCCTCGATGCTGTCATCGCGCAAGATCACGATGACGATGGGCGCGCTGTGCATGGTCGGGCCTGCCTGCATCGGCCTTGCCGCCTCGCCCGAGATGGCGATTGCCCTGTTCTGCATCGGCGGCTTTGCCCACCAGTTGCTCAACGGCGCGCTGATTACCCTGTGCGCCGATGTGTTCGACAGCCGGACCGTCGGCACGGCAAGCGGCATGGCCGGTACCTCGGCGTGGATCGGTGGCATGCTGTTCACGCTGCTGATCGGGCAGAGCGCGGACGTGTTCGGCTACAACCCGCTGTTCGTCGCGCTGGCGGGGCTGGACCTGCTGGCGGCGGTGGTGCTGTGGAGCCTGCTGAGGGCGAAATCCTAGGCGGCTTGGCGAGATTTCCGCACTGACGGGATGGCCGCTATTGTGGATTGCCGGGAGGGCAGTGAATGGCTGGGATGGGGTGGTTAGCTGCCATCGAATTACAAACAACCCGCCTCCGAGACAATGGCGCTGCTTTCGCTTATCACCCCATCAACAGCGGTCCATGAAACCTCGACTTGCTCTTGGCATGGCAAGCCGTCGATGGTTCTGCTTGCTCTGCCTTTACGAATGTTTCTGAATTCGTTGTCACCAAGCCACTGCAAAAGCTCAGTTTCAGGCGTGCCTGTGCTAAATCTTTGGTTGAAAGCCGAAACTGGCATGTCCCAACTTGCGTCACGAAGGAGTGTGGGCCTTTTTTCGGCAACCGCGAACGCTATACCGAACATGATATTCTGCCATGTCAGAGCCACTAGCAAAGACAACACCGCAGCAGCGAGAACAAACCATTTAGTGCGAGAGGGAAATCCAATTTTCACAGGCAGATTTTAGCTCGATCAGCGACGACCGCAATGGCGTCGTATCCTGACAGGCAGCTTTAAGAGAAAGTGGCGGATAGCTGACGGGGTCACCCTGGGGCGGGCGTGTTCACCCTCCCTCGGAGTCCCGCGGCGGTATTGCGCCCCGGCGCATGATTGTCCAGCCGGCCATAGCGTGGCCCGCGATTGCGGCCTGTGCTGACGCTTCGCCGCGCAGGCGCGCGCTGAGGTAACCGGCGTTGAAGGCGTCGCCGGCGCCGCTGGTGTCCACCGGGCGCAAGACTTCGGCGGGGGGGACGATCTCGCCGTCTGGCAGGCGACAGCCTTCGGGGCCGAGCTTGACGATGGTTTCACTGCAGCCAAGGCCCTGCCAGTGCGCGGCAACGGCCTCTGCTTCGGTCTCGCCGGAAAGCATGGTTTCGTCCTCGAGCGTGGGCAGGCCGATGCTGGCAACGGCGATGGCGGCATCGCGCGCGGCGCGGGCTGTTGCCTGATCTGGCCAAAGTCGCGGCCGGTAGTTGCCGTCGAAGGCGACAAGTCCGCCATTGGCGCGGACCTTGCGAGCGAGGTCGAGCAGCGCCTCGCGTGCCGTTTCGGGCAGAATGGCCAGCGAGATCAGCGAGAAGGCGAGCAGATCTGCGCTCTCGGCTTGGGCCAGCGCGGCCTCGATCCCGGCGCAATCGAACAGCGCGCGCGCGGCGCTTTCACCGCGCCAGTAGGTGAAGCTGCGCTCGCCGATGTCGTCGCAGGTGATTGCGTAGAGGCCGGGGTTGCGGGAGGGGTTGTCGAGCACCAGCGACGTGTCGAGGCCTTCGGCCGCCCAGCGCGTGCGCAAGTCCTCGCTGAACGGATCGGTGCCGAGCGCGGTGAGATAGGCGGTCTCCACCCCGCTGCGGGCGAGGTGGATGGCCGTATTCAATGTGTCGCCGCCATAGGCGAACCGCCAGAGGCTGCCTTCCTGCGACAGCTCCAGCATCGCCTCGCCGACAAGGACCGCGCGCATCAGCGGCAGGCCGGGTTGGCGGCGCCGGGCAGGGCGTAGAAGGCGATGGACTGGCCCGGGATCGTGACCTTGCCGCTGACGGCGACGCCATCGAGGCCAGTCAGCTTGAGGTCTGCCGAGAGGGCCGGGGCCTTGCCATTGACGAGCACGCTGCGGGTGTCCACCGGTTGGCCGGTCATTGTCCAGCCCATGCCCTTGCCGCCGAGGTTGAGGCCTTGCGCGGCCTCGCCAGTGTTGAGCGCCATGACGGTGACGCCGCCAGGCTTGCCGGGCAGGCAATGGGCATAGAGCCGCAGCGCGGGCGAGGGTGATGCCGGGGAAGCAAGAACCGTGCTGCCCATCGTGCGCTTCCACAGCACAGCGGCCCAGTAGTTGGGGCGCGGGGTCAGGGTATCGCGATCGATCAGGGCATAGTCACTGGCAGCGAGCGTGTTGTGCATGACCACCTGCAATCCCTGCTGCGCCAGCGCGGCGTTCTGGTTGAGGTAGCGGAACGTGTCGAGGAAGGTGGAGGCCCAAGGGCTGCCACCGCAGGCGGCCTGCGCGGTTTCGGTGTTCCACATCGGCTTGCCGGGTTCGAACCTGTCACGCAGAGCGGCATAGTAGCGGTAGTCCCGCACGGTCATGTCGAGCCAGCTTGCGGTGAGCGCGTCCTGCTTTTGCGCAGTGCCGATGCCGAGGCCTGCACAGCGCTGCGAGACGCTGCCGTAGAAGTGGTATGACACGCCATCGACGCTGTTCGGGTTGGCCTTCATCATGTCTTCGCTGCTGACATGCGCGCCCATTTCGGCAGGCACGGGCACGTCCTTGAGCAGGCCCGCCTCGCCCACGCCACCGACGCCGAGGATCTTCATGCCGGGCACGGCCTTGCGCGCCCAATCACGGAAGAGGCGGAATTCCGCGCCGTAGTTGGCGGCGGTATAGCCCTTGGGCATCTGCGGCGCGGCGCTGGGCATGTTGGCTTCGTTGAAGAATTCGGCAGCGTAGAGCGAGCCGCCGGACTCGCGGGTAAGATCAACCAGGCGCTGTGCCTGCGCGGGCGTCCACACGCCATTGGCATCGCGCGTGCCGTTGCTGACGGCGAAGCTGGTGACGATGGGCGCATCGACGGCCTTGGAGAAGGCGACCACGTTCTTCCACTGGTCGCGGGTCAACACTTGCACGAAGCCTGCGGGCGGGGCGGAGAGGTGTTCGCCTTCGGCTTCGAGGTAGGTGTTGTTGGCCCAGGTGCCGCTCACGCGCACGAGGCTGGGGCCGAGCGCCTTGGCCAGCGCGACCAGCTTGGGGTCAGTCAGGTCGATTGGCGGGCGCTGGCGGTAGCGTTCGTCCGCCGGGCCACCATAGGGCGCCCAGAAGCGGCCGCCGGTGACCTCGACCATCTCGATATTGTAGGACTGGTAGCGATCGCTTGTCGTGCCGACCTTTGCCAGCTTTGCGAGCTGGAGCGAGGGGGCAGGGGCAGGCGTCGCGCCGGTCAGGGCAACCAGGGCGGTCGCCGCAAGAAATGCCTTTTTCATCGTATCCTCACCAGTTTTGGTTGTTGTCTCACCAGTTCCACATGGTGCCATCCTCGAGCCGTGCGACGGGGAGGTAGGCGGGTTTGTAGGGGTATTTGGCGGCGAGTTTCTCGTCGATGTCGACGCCGTGTCCGGGGGTGTCGCCGACGAAGAGTTCGCCCTTGTCGAAGTGGTAGTCGTGGGGGAAGACTTCGTCGGTTTCAGGGGTGTGGCGCATGTATTCCTGGATGCCGAAGTTGGGGACCCAGGTATCGAAGTGGAGCGCACAGCCCATGGTGACGGGCGAGAGGTCGGTGGCGCCGTGGCAGCCGGTGCGGATCTGGTAGAGGCTGGCAAGATCGGCAATGCGGCGCAGGTGGGTAAGGCCGCCGGCGCCGACCACGGTCGCGCGGATGTAGTCGATCAGCTGGTTCTGGATGAGATCCTTGGCATCCCAGATGGTGTTGAAGATCTCGCCCACGGCCAGCGGGGTGACGGTGTGCTGGCGCACCAGCTTGAAGGCTTCCTGGTTCTCGGCCGGCGTGCAGTCTTCCAGCCAGAACAGCTGGTAGGGTTCGAGCATCTTGCCGAGGTTGGCCGCTTCCTGCGGGGTGTAGCGGTGGTGGCCATCGTGGAGCAGGTGATGATCGAAGCCGTAGGTCTTGCGCAGCTCCTCGAACATCTTGGGCACATAGTTCAGCGCCTTGCGCGTGTCCCAGCCGGTGACCGAGGGCAGGGCGGCATCGGCCGGTTCGTAGTAGAGCTTGCCGCGGCCCACGCCATAGGCATCCTTGATGCCGGGCACGCCGGTCTGGGCGCGGATCGCCTTGTAGCCCATGTCGATGTAGTGGCCGACAGCCTCGACCGTCTCGGCAATGTCAGACCCGTTGGCATGGCCATAGACCATGATTCCGTCACGGCTGCGCCCGCCGAGCAACTGGTAGACCGGCATGCCGGCCATCTTGCCCTTGATGTCCCACAGCGCCATGTCGACCGCAGCGATCGCGCGCATGGTGACAGGTCCCCGGCGCCAGTAGGCCCCGCGATAGAGATATTGCCAGATGTCCTCGATGCGGCGCGGGTCCATGCCGATCAGGCAGGGAATGACGTGCTCTTCCAGATAGGCGACGACCGAAAGCTCGCGCCCGTTCAAGGTACCATCGCCGATGCCGTAGACGCCCTGGTCGGTCTCGATCTTCAGCGTCACGAAGTTGCGACCCGGGCAGGTGACGATGACGCGGGCGGCGGTGATTTTCATGGGAGTTGCACTCGCTAAGGACAGGCGGATTGTGGTATTACCGATTGACGGACCAGTTTCGGTCTGTCAAGTTCCCTGAATTGGTATTACCAGAAAGTTCCCAAAATAAGGCCCCTGCGATGACTGGCACGCTCTACCGCGCCCGGAGCGTTGCTTTCCTGACGCGGGCTTCGGCGGGATGGCAGTCCGGAGGCTTTGAATGACAGTGTCTTACCCCGCGTTTGACCCGAACCAGATCTTTGATCTGCTGGTCATCGGCGGCGGCATCAACGGCGTGGGCATTGCCCGCGATGCCACGGGCCGCGGCCTGCGCGTGCTGCTGGTGGAGCGCGACGATCTGGCATCGCACACCTCGTCGGCCAGTACCAAGCTGATCCACGGCGGCTTGCGCTATCTCGAATACTACGAGTTCCGCCTTGTGCGCGAATCGCTGCAGGAGCGCGAGCGGTTGATCCGGATCGCGCCGCAGATCAGCTGGCCACTGCGCTTCGTGCTGCCACAGCCCAAGGGTGGGCGTCCGGGCTGGATGATCCGGATCGGCCTGTTTCTCTACGATCATATCGCCGGTCGGCACAGCCTGCCCAAATCACACGGGGTGAACCTGCGCGAGCCGCGCTGGGGCCAAGGCCTGAAGCCGGGGCTGTCCAAGGGCTTTGTCTATTCCGATGCCTGGGTCGACGATGCCCGGCTTGTGGTGCTCAATGCGATCGACGCGGCGCAGCGCGGCGCGACGATTCTGACCGGAACGGCAGTGTCCGGGGCCGAGCAGCAGGGCGATGCATGGGCGGTGACGCTGGAGCCGAACGCCGATGCTCCCGCGCCGGCCATCGCTGCGCCCTGCACGGTGCGGGCACGCACCATTGTCAATGCCGCCGGGCCATGGGTGGCGAGCATGCTGGGGTCGCTTTCCGGGGCGCAGCGCGATGGCGCGATCAAGCTGGTCAAGGGCAGCCATATCGTCGTGCCCCGGATCTATCCCGGCGATCACGCCTTCATCCTGCAGCAGGACGACGGACGGATCGTCTTCACGATTCCCTACGAAGGCGAGTTCACGCTGGTGGGCACGACCGACGTTGCCGTGGGCGAGGAGGAGCGGGCGCGGCCGAAGATCAGTGCGGAAGAGATCGCCTATCTCTGCGCGGCGGCGAACCGGTATTTCGAACGGCAGATCGCGCCTGCCGATGTGGTGTGGACCTATTCGGGCGTGCGCCCGCTGTTCGACGACGGGCAGGAGGACGCCAAGGCCGTGACGCGCGATTACGTGCTGAAGCTGGGACGTGCGGAGGGCCCGCAGGTGTTGAGCGTGTTCGGCGGCAAGCTGACCACCTATCGCCGCCTTGCCGAACATGCGCTCGATGATCTCAGGCCGTGGATGGCAGGATCGGGAAAGGCGTGGACCGATACCGTGCCGCTTCCCGGCGGCGATCTGGGGACGGGCGGCTTTGCCGCATTCCTGAAGCTGGCGCGCGAGAGCTGGCCGTTTGTGCCGGCGCAGACCATGGAGCGCATGGCCCATGCCTATGGCACGCGGATCGCGATGATCCTTGGGGAAGCGCAAGGATGGCAGGACCTCGGCAGCGATTTCGGCGGGGGTCTGACCGAGGCCGAAGTGCGGTATCTGCAGGCATACGAATGGGCGCGCAGCGCCGAGGACGTGCTATGGCGGCGCAGCAAGCTGGGTCTCACGGCGGCCCCTGATATGGCGGAGAAGCTGGCGTTCTGGTTCAAGGCCAACGGCTGACAGAGTTCTGCCTGAAAAGATTTTGGGAGTGACGGGAATGGCTGACCTCGTACTGGCGATCGACCAGGGCACGACCTCGACGCGCGCGCTGATTTTCGATGGCGGGCGGCAGGTGGTGGCGAGTGCCCAGCGCGAGTTTGCGCAGCACTATCCGGCCGATGGCTGGGTGGAGCATGATCCGGAGGAAATCTGGCGCGATACCCTGCAAACCTCGCGCGAGGCCTTGGCCAAGGCTGGGGTGGGGCCAGAGGGTATCGCCGCCATCGGCATCACCAACCAGCGCGAGACCGTGGTGCTGTGGGACCGCGCCACGGGGGAAGCGCTCCATAACGCCATCGTCTGGCAGGATCGGCGTACGGCGGACGTCTGCGCCGGGCTTCAGGCGCAGGGGCATCAGCCTTTCGTGCATGAGAAGACCGGTCTGCTGCTGGACCCCTACTTTTCGGCGACCAAGATCGCGTGGCTGCTCGACAACATCCCCGGCGCCCGGGAACGGGCCGAGCGGGGTGAACTGGCGGCAGGGACCATCGACACGTTCCTGCTGTGGCGACTGACGGAAGGGCGTAGCCACAAGACCGACGTGACCAACGCCAGCCGCACCTTGCTGTTCGATATCGTCTCGCAGCGCTGGTGCCCGGAATTGCTCAGGCTGTTCCGCGTGCCTGCCGCGCTGTTGCCGGAAGTGTGCGCCAGCGCGGACGACTTTGGCACGACCACCCTGCTCGGCGGCAATATCCCCATTTGCGGCGTGGCGGGCGATCAGCAGGCGGCGCTGGTCGGGCAGTCATGCCTTGCGCAGGGGCAGGCCAAGATCACCTATGGCACGGGCGGCTTCATGCTGCTCAACACCGGCACCACCGTGGCGCGTTCGCGCAGCCGCCTGCTCAGCACGATTGCCTATCGCATCGATGGCAAGACCCACTACGCGGTCGAAGGTTCGCTGTTCGTGGCAGGCGCTGCGATCAAGTGGCTGCGTGACGGGCTGGGGATCATCGTGGCGGCGAAGCAGACGCAGGAGATGGCCGCGCGCCTGCCCGACAATGGCGGGGTCTACATGGTTCCGGCCTTTGTCGGTCTTGGCGCGCCGCACTGGTGCACCGAGGCGCGCGGCATGCTGGCGGGGCTGACGTTCGATTCCAGCGCCGCGCACATTGCTCGCGCGGCACTGGAATCCGTGGCCTACCAGACCGCAGATCTGGTTGCCGCGATGGCGGATGACGGGGTCGAAGAAGGGGCGGGGGCGCTTTCCTCGCTTCGCGTTGATGGCGGGATGGCGGCCAATGACTGGTTCTGCCAGTTCTTGGCCGACATGCTGGACATCACCGTGGAGCGGCCGGCGAACCTGGAGACGACGGCACTGGGTGCGGCCATGCTTGCGGGGCATCATTGCGGTGGCTGGCCCCACGCGCTTGACGGATCAGCCGCTGTTGAAGGCCTGACGCGATTTGAGCCGACGATGGCACGCGACCAACGCGCCCGGCTGACGAGCGAATGGCGTGCTGCAATCCGGCGTGCAACACTTGCATGACCGCCAGGTGGATAGGATTCTGGTCAGACCAATAGGAAAGATTGCAACCAGTTTGAAGCCAGAATCGCCAACGGTTGCTTGCATTCCAGCAACAAAAGCTCCGGATTTGTAACTCTGGAGAGGCGTCTTACCAATGTGCTATCATATCTGTAAAACCAGTCTTGCATCTGGCTAGGCCATTTGGTAAGAGACCCTGTCTTATGCGGATAACAGTCCGCGCAGGAGGAGGGGTTTTCATGAAGTGCTTCCGTAATTCGCTTGGTGTCAGTGCAATCGCGTTGGCGATCGCCTTCGGGGCGCAATCGGCATCTGCGCAGACGGCCGCTGAAGATGCGGCTCCTGCCGATACCGGCGAAATCATCGTCACTGCGCAAAAGCGTGCGGAAAACGTGCAGAACGTGCCGCTGGCCGTATCCGTCGTCGGGCCGACGCAGCTGGCTGCTGCTGGCGTTCGCGACTTCGGCGACCTTGGCAAGATCTCGCCCTCGCTGACCATTCGTCCGGCCGAGCATCCCGTCAACGCCAACGTCTCGCTGCGCGGCGTCGGCACCTTCGCCTTCGGCATCGGCGTGGAGCCGAGCGTTGCCGTGCTGGTCGACGAAGTGCCGCTGGCGTTCCAGGCGCGCGCCTTCAGCGACCTGCCCGATATCGAGCGCATCGAAGTGCTGCGTGGTCCGCAGTCGACGCTCTACGGCAAGGCGGCTTCTGCTGGCCTTATCAACCTGATCACCCGCAACCCCACCGATGAACTGAAGATCCGCGCCAACGCCACGGCCACCACCGACAGCGAATATGGCGCCAACTTCAGCGTTTCGGGTCCGATCAGCGACACGCTCGGTTTCGTGGTGTCCGGTGCCTATTCCAAGTGGGATGGCAACACGCGCAACCTGTTCAACGGCAAGAAGGTCAATGGTCGTGAATCCGGCAGCGTCCGCACCAAGCTGCGGTGGGAGCCGTCGGCCGATGCGAGCGTGACGCTTTCCCTCAACTACATGACCGGCAACACCACCGTGGGCCGTCCGTACATCCGCATGACTCCGGGCCTGCGCTTCCGCGGCACCGGCCAGGCGGCAACCGTCGTGATGCCGGGTGTAACGCCGGGGCCGGAAAACACCAACGTCAGCAACAACTACAACGCGCGCACCGATTATGAAGGTGGCGGGGGCAACCTGCGTGGCGAGTTCACGCTGGGCGACCACACGCTGGTTTCGATCACCTCGTACGACAGCTTCGAGCTGAACGACTACTTTGACTCGGATGAAACCTCGTCGAGCCTCGCGTCGGAAAACAACATTCAGACCGGCACGTTCCGTTCGAACCTGTTCACGCAGGAGCTTCGCCTGCTTTCGGACGGTTCCAAGCCGTTCCGTTACACGCTCGGCGCCTACTACGCCAATGTCGACTTCGAGCGCCCATTCTATCGTGGCCCGGCCTTCTCGCTGGCAAACTGGTTTGCCACTTCGAAGTCCAGCCAGATCGCGGCGTTCGTGCAGGCTGACTGGCAGTTCATGCCGAACGCAACGTTCACCGGCGGCGCGCGCATCCAGAACGAGCGCATCGGCTATACCTTCAAGGATATCCAGAACGGCAACGCCCAGTTTGCGGGCAATGCACAGGATACTGCTGCGACGTATCGCGCCAGCCTGCGCTACGAGTTCACGCCGACGATCAGCGCCTTCGTGACCTATTCGACCGGTTACAAGGGGCAGACCTACGACCTGACCACTGGCTTCAACGCCAACCGTGCCAACGCCGGTCCGATCAAGCCTGAAACTTCGCGCGACATCGAATTTGGCCTGCGCACCCAGCTCTTCGATCGCAAGGTTACCTTCAACATCACCTACTTCGACACGACCTACAAGAACCTGCAGGCGCAGGCTGTGGAAGTGTTGCCCGACCTGACCACCAACTTCCGCCTGACCAACGTCGGCAAGCTGGGCACGAAGGGCGTGGAAATCGATGCAGGCTTCCGTCCGAGCGACCTGTTCAACCTCAACACGTCGATCGCGGTTCTCGACGCCAAGTATCTCAGCTTCCCGTCGTCGCCGTGCTTCCCGAACCAGTCGGCAGCGCAGGGTTGCGACCGTACGAAGACTCCGGCCTTCCAGAACCTGACCGGCGAGCGCGCCGTGCAGGCGCCGAGGCTGAAGTTCAACGTGACGGGCGAAGTGACGCCTTCGCTGACCGAGAACATCCGCGGGTTGATCCAGGCGAACGTGCAGTACACGGGCAGCGTGTTCTACGTGGCCCGCGATCCGCAGACCTTCCAGAAGGAGTTCACGATCGTGAACCTTTCGGTCGGCGCGCGTGACGAGAGCCGGAAGTGGGAAGTGGCGGCGTTCGTCAACAACCTGTTCGACGTGCAGTACTACCCGACGCTGATCAACAATTCCGGCGTCTGGGGCGGCGGCAGCAACATCGCCACGGCAGCAATTCTCCCTCGTGATTTCCGCCGCTACGGCGGGGTTCGGGCCAGCCTGAACTTCTGATCACGTATTGGCCGGGCGCGATGAGCGTCCGGCCATTTTTCTTTAACCAGATAGGCCGGAGACGCACTGCAAGAGCAGGCCCGGCCGTGAACACACGCCTTCAATCGTTGCAGGAGAGAGCATGCGAGTGGCACGGTTTGATCGAGCATTTCTTGGCCCGCTTCTGGCGGGCATGTTTACGTTTGCGACACAAGCCGTCGCCGCCGACTCCGTGTTCACCACTCTGCCGCTTGCCACGGTCGACACCGCACCATTGCTCGTTTCAGCCGACATGCGCGATGGCATCGATCTTTCGGGCGAGTGGAACTGGTCGATCGATCCCTATCGGTCAGGTATCGCAGGTTTCCACGGCGAAGCGCCCAATCGCACCGAGCAGCGCTGGCTCGACATCGACGTGCGCAAGACTCTGGCCCAGGACAATCGCGAGCTGTTCGAGTTCGATCTCGACCACGACCGCAAGGTCAAGCTGCCGGGGTCGTGGCTGGCTGCCTCGCCCGAGATGCGGCACTATCAGGGGCTGGTGTGGTATCGCCGCCATTTCGATAGCCCGGCTGGGCGCAAGGGGCGCTACTTCCTGCGCTTCGGGGCATCGAACTACGCAACCGTAGTTTTCGTCAATGGCCAGCCGGTGGGGCGGCACGAAGGCGGCTTTACGCCGTTTGCCTTCGATGTGACCCGCCTGCTGCGCGATGGCGACAATCAGATCACCATTGGCGTCGATTCTGCCGCGACCGCTGCAACGGTTCCGCCCCCGGTGACCGACTGGGAGAACTATGGCGGCGTCACGCGCGACGTGAAGCTTGTCCACACCAGCGATACATATGTCGACAGCGCTTGGGTGCGTCTGACGGCGGATGGCAAGATCGCGGTTGATGCGCACCTGGATGGGCCTGCGGCTGCGAACCAGCCGGTGCAAATGAAGGTTGCCGGGCTGCCCTTCGACCTGAAGGGGCGCACGGATGGGCAGGGCAACTGGCGGGCCACGGCCACTGCGCCGCGCGCGCTGATGCGGTGGTCGCCAGAGAACCCCAAGCTTTACGACGTGACGCTGGCGGCGGGCGAGGATACCTGGCGTGACCGCGTCGGCTTCCGCACGATCGAGCGCAAGGGCGCGGACATCCTGCTCAACGGCAAGCCCGTATTCCTGCGCGGCATTTCGATGCACGAGGAGGAGATCGGTTCGAACCCCGCGCGCGTGATCACGCCCGAGAATGCCAAGGCCTTGCTGGGCGAGATCAAGAACGGCCTGCACGGCAATTTCGTGCGACTTTCGCACTATCCCCATTCCGAGGTGATGACTCGTACCGCCGACGAGATGGGGCTGCTGGTGTGGAGCGAGGTGCCGGTCTACTGGATGGTGGCGTGGTCGAACCCCGCTACGCTGGCGACGGCGCGCAACATGCTGGCCGAGAACATCCTGCGCGATCGCAATCGCGCCTCGGTGGTGATCTGGAGCGTGGCCAACGAAACCCCGGTCAGCGATGCGCGCAACACCTTCCTGCGCACCTTGATTGGCGATGTGCGGCGGCTCGATCCCAGCCGCCTGGTCAGCGCGGCGTTGCTGGTCGAGCGGGACAAGGGCGCGGCGGTGCCGACGATGACGATGGCCGATCCTCTGGCGAACGATCTCGATATCGTCTCGATCAACACCTACAATGGCTGGTACACGACTGACCGGCTGGCTGACCTGCCGAAGAGCGTGTGGAACCTCCCAGCCGACAAGCCGCTGATCTTTTCCGAATTCGGTGCCGATGCCAAGGCCGGCTTCCACAGTCCGGACGGCATGCAGAAGTTCTCGGAGGAATTTCAGGCCGAGTTCTATCGCAAGACGTTGGAAATGGCCGATCGCGTGCCGACCCTGCGCGGGATTTCGCCTTGGATCCTCAAGGACTTCCGCTCGCCCCGTCGGCAGAATCCGGATTTCCAGATGGGCTTCAACCGCAAGGGCCTGATTTCCGAGACCGGCGAGCGCAAGCAGGCGTTCAGTGTGCTGGCGGAATACTTTGCCCGCAAAGCCGGAGAGCCGAAGAAGTGAAGCGCATTCTTGCTGTCGTATTGAGCCTTGCGGCAACGCCAACTCTTGCCGCGCCGGGTGACTGGGTCAATGGCGTACTGCCCGTCGCCACAGCACCGGCGCTGGCCAGCGTGGACCTGCCAGTAACCTTGCGGCGCGCCAACCCGGCGCAAGAAGCATGGGCGCAGCAGACGCCCGACCAGCGTCTGGTCTACAACGTCAGCAAGCCGCAGCTGATCGTGTGGCCAAGCAGCCTGCCTGCCGATGCCGATGCACCGGCGGTGCTGCTGGTGCCGGGTGGGGGCTTCCAGTTCCTTGCCATGGACAACGAAGGCTTTGACGTTGCCCGCCGGCTCGACAAGCTGGGCGTGCGCGTGTTCATCGTGAAGTACCGGACGCAGCCGGTGCCTGACAGCATCGACGGCTTCAGGGAAGCGCTCAGCAATCTGTTCCAGAAGGGGGCGCCGGTTGACCTGACCAATCGTGACTATGCCGTGGCCGACACGCAGGCGGCGATCCGCTTGGTGCGCAAGGAGGCGGCGCGCTGGCACGTGAACCCCGCCAAGGTGGGAATCCTCGGCTTTTCGGCAGGGGCCATGACCACGCTGGCCACGACGCAGGCCAATGCAGCAGACGCGCGTCCGGACTTCGTGGGCATGATCTACGGGCCGACCGAGAAGTCCGACGTGCCCGCCAATGCCCCGCCGCTGTTCGCGGCAATTGCCGCTGACGACCGCTTTTTCATCAAACAGGATTTCGGCCTGTTTCACGCATGGCGCCAGTCTGGCGCGAAGGTGGAGTTCCACCTCTACAGCGCGGGCGGCCACGGCTTCGCCTCACAGCCCAACGGCACGACGAGCGATGCCTGGTTCGATCAGTACGCGCTCTGGCTGAAGGCCAACGGTATCGCCAGCCGCTGAATCCAGCTTCAGGAATCCACCACTGCCAATGGCAGTTCAACTTTCCGGCCCGAGTGCGCGCAGCATTCGGGCCGGTTTTTTGTCGGGGTCAGACCTGCCAGTCGACGACCTTGCGCGTGAGGCCCAGCACCTGCGCTGAACGCACGGGCAGCGCGGTGCCGTTCACGGTAATGGTGCGCTGTTCGCGCTCTGGCACGGCGAAGGACAGGACCGGAGATGGCGCCGCGTCGGGGCCACGCCACGAGGCCTGAATGTCGATGGTGCTGGCTGAGGTGTGGATGACCGCCTGCCACATCGGCGGCTGTGCGGGATCGGGCCAGGCCTCGCCCGCTTCGTCATAGCCCGACCACTCCAGAAGGCTGTCGCCCGGTGCCGGCATGAGCAGCATGGCAGGCTGCGGCGCTGGCGGGGCAAAGCCGCCCGGTGCTATGTCGACAAGGTGCGCGGAACCTTCGCGCGCCAGCAAGGGGGGCAGGCCCTCGGCAGGGGCGGGCAGATCGTGAACCTTGCCGCCCTCCAGAAGCCGGTCGTCGCGCAGGTCGATCCAGCGGGCCGGGCCGGGGAGGTAGGCCTGCACCGTATCCACCCCCTTGTCGAGCGCGGGGGCGACCAGCAGGTTCGGCCCGAGCAGGTAGGTATCGGCGTCGATCCAGGCCTGCGGATCTTGCGGAAAGTCGAGCCAGAGCGGCCGCGTCACCACGTCATAATGGGCGTGATGGCGCCACAGCAGATCGTGCAGCAACGGCACCAGCGCGCGGCGCAGGTTCATCATGCCGACGATTGCCGGGGTGGTTTCGGGATACATCCACGGCTCGTTTACCGTGCCATCGCTGTTCCAGCTGTGGATCGAGAAGCGCGGCATGAGGATTCCCGCCTGCACCCAGCGCAGCAGCAGTTCCGGTTCGGGCGAGGGGCCGGCAAAGCCGCCGATGTCGTGCCCGGTGTTCGAAACCCCGGACAGGGCAAGGCCAAGTCCCATCTTCTGGTTGTAGCGCAGGGTCTTCCACGCGGTGAAGTTGTCGCCTGACCAGGTCTGCGCATAGCGCTGCATCCCGGCCATGCCGCTGCGGGTGACGAGATAGGGGCGCTCTTCAGGGCGATAGGCGATCTGCGCGGCGCGGGAGGCGCGCATCATCAGCAGCGTTTGTGCAGGGCGTTCGGCAGCGGCAGGGCGCGGCGATCCGAACCCGGCAAAGCGGGCGCTTTTGTCCCAGATTTCGTACTCGTTGTTGTCGTTCCACGTGGCGCGCATGCCGTAGGAAAGCAGCTGCGCAGTCACCTGCTCGCGCCACCACGCGGCGGCGTCCGGGTTGGTGAAATCGAGGTAGCTGCCGAGTTCGTCCCAGAACAGGCACTCCACCGGCTGTCCGTTCTCGTCGCTGACGAACCAGCCCTTCGCCGCCAGTTCGGCATAGCGCGGGTGCGACAGCAGCAGCGCGGGCTTGATATTGGGAACCAGCTCGACGCCCGCATCGGCATAGCTTTTGACGAAGCCTTCGATGTCCGGAAACTTGTCGTGGTTCCAGTTGAAGACGTAGCGCTTGTCGCCGATCGAGGTGTAGCCCGATGACAGGTGGAACGAGGTGCATGGCACGCCGTGCTTTTCAAGGCCTGCCAGAAACTCGCCCATCTGCTCCTGCGCGTTGGGCGCATCGGTATAGAGCATGGTCGAGCCCGAATAGCCTACTGACCAGCGCGGCATGAAAGCGGGGCGGCCGGTCAGCCAGGTGAACCGTTTGGCCACCGCGCCCGCATCCGGTCCGGCAATCATGTAGTAATCAAGATCGCCGCTTTCCGCGCGCATGTAGCGGTAGTGCGGGTGGTAGTTCGAATGTTCGTGGCCGAAATCGAACACCGGATCGGCCTGCGTATCGTAGAACACGCCATGGGCCGCGCCTTCGCCGTCGACCACCAGCACCCACGGGATGGACTTGTAGAGCGGGTCGTCGCTCTGCGCATCGTAGCCCATGCAATCGAGATTGGTCATCCGCAGGCGGCGTCCGGCACGATCCATGTCGCCGCTGCGCTCGCCCAGGCCGTAGTAACGTTCACCGGGGCGGCGCTTGACGTAGTGATAGGTCGCCTCGTCCCACCAGCCGAAGTTGTAGGGCTGGGTCGGGCGGTCCTCGGAAATCAGCTGCCAGCCATTCGCCGTCGCCTGATGCCAGGTGCAGAGCAGACCCTCTGGCTTGATCGTGAGCTTCAGCCGCGCGGTGGCGATGACGATCTCGTCGACCGAATTTTCAAGCGTGAAAGTCGGGGCGGAAAATCCGCTGGCGTCCATGCGGTCCCGGCCCGGCTCGGCGATGTCTTCGGCTCCCGGCGCGATGGTCCAAGAAGGCGGAGAAGTGACCTCGCCATTGGCAAGCAACAGCACCCGGATCACGTCGTCTTCGAGCACAAAGACATGGGCAACCGCGCCGGTGTCGGAGCCGAGGGTTACGCGCGGTCCATCGACTTGCGCCACAGTGAAGCGAGGCGGCGCGGACAGCCGGGCGCGGCGCGGCGGGGAGACGTCGTTCATGGGCTCAGGCTTTCGCGAAGGTGAGGCGGCGGCGCAGGGCGAGGAGCCAGATCGCGCCGATCAGGTCAAACAGGCCAAGGCAGGCGAACAGCGGCGCGAAGCCGATCGTGTCGGCAAACTGGCCGATGGCGAGGGAGAACAGCAAGCCGCCGGTCCAGCCCGCCATGCCGACCAATCCATTGGCCTTGGCGATATCGGATTTGGGGAAGACGTCGGCGGACAGCGTGTTGATCAGCACCGAGATCACCTGATGGGCAAAGCCGCCAATGGCGAGCAGCCCGATGGCTGCATAGGGGCTGGCGACGAGGCCGACGCAGCCCGGTGCAATCATCAACACGGCGCCGATCCAGATGCCCGCGATGCGCGATCCTTCGAGCGTCAGGCCCTTCCAGCGCTGCAGCCACGGTGCGAGATAGCCGCCGAGAATGCCGCCTGCGTCTGCCGCAAGGAATGGAACCCAGGCGAACATGGCGATCTGCGTCAGGTCCCAACCGCGCTCCTTGGCGAAATAGAGCGGGACCCAGAAGCTGAAGGTCTGCCAAGCCGGTTCGGCAAGGAAGCGGGGGACGGCGATGGCCCAATAGCGCGAGGAGCCGATGATCGAGCGGATCGTCGTGGCCGAAACGGGGACGGGGCGCTGTCCGTCCTGAATTTCCGCAAGTTCCTCGGCGCTGACGTAAGTGGCGTCTTGCGGCGAGCGATACCAGCGATACCAGGCGGCGGCGAAGATCAGGCCAATGCCCCCGGTGACGACAAAGGCCGCCTGCCAGCCGTAATGCTTGGCCAGCAGCGCTGCCATGACCGGCGCGATCACCGCGCCAAAAGCGGTTCCGGCGTTGAACCACCCCGTGGCAACCGAGCGTTCGCGATCGGGAAACCATTCGCCGATGGTCTTCATGCCGGCGGGGATGACGGCGGCCTCGGCCATGCCGAGCAGGCCCCGGAACGCTGCGAGCGACAACCACCCGCGCGCAAAGCCATGTGCCATGTTGGCCACGCTCCACGCGACGGCGAACAGGGCGAAGCCTGCTGTCAGGCCGATCCGGTCGATCAGCATGCCGCCGATCGGCTGCATCGCCGTGTAGGCCAGCTGGAACGCGCCGACGATGTAGGAATACTGCTCGGTGGTGATCTGCAGGTCGAGCTTGAGCTGCGGCGCCAGCGCGCCCAGCGAATTGCGCGCGATATAGTTGAGGATGGTGCCGACCATCACCAGCACCAGGATGCGCAGCCGCGCCGATTTCCAGTTCATGCCTTGCAATCCTCTCCCCGCGGCTGGTTCTACCAGTTCCACATGGTGCCATCCTCGAGCCGTGCGACGGGGAGGTAGGCTGGTTTGTAGGGGTATTTGGCGGCGAGTTTCTCGTCGATGTCGACGCCGTGTCCGGGGGTGTCGCCGACGAAGAGTTCGCCCTTGTCGAAGTGGTAGTCGTGGGGGAAGACTTCGTCGGTTTCAGGGGTGTGGCGCATGTATTCCTGGATGCCGAAGTTGGGGACCCAGGTATCGAAGTGCAGCGCGCAGCCCATGGTGACGGGCGAGAGGTCGGTGGCGCCGTGGCAGCCGGTGCGGATCTGGTAGAGGCTGGCCAGATCGGCAATGCGGCGCAGGTGGGTGAGGCCGCCGGCACCGACGACAGTGGCGCGGATATAGTCGATCAGCTGGTTCTGGATGAGATCCTTGGCATCCCAGATGGTGTTGAAGATCTCGCCCACGGCCAGCGGGGTGACGGTGTGCTGGCGCACCAGCTTGAAGGCCTCCTGGTTTTCGGCAGGCGTGCAGTCTTCCAGCCAGAACAGCTGGTAAGGTTCGAGCATCTTGCCAAGGTTGGCCGCTTCCTGCGGGGTATAGCGGTGGTGGCCGTCATGCAGCAGGTGATGATCGAAGCCGTAGGTCTTGCGCAGCTCCTCGAACATCTTGGGCACATAGTTCAGCGCCTTGCGCGTATCCCAGCCGGTGACCGAGGGCAGCGCGGCATCGGCCGGTTCGTAGTAGAGCTTGCCGCGGCCCACGCCATAGGCATCCTTGATGCCGGGCACGCCGGTCTGGGCGCGGATCGCCTTGTAGCCCATGTCGATGTAGTGGCCGACAGCCTCGACCGTCTCGGCAATGTCCGAGCCATTGGCATGGCCATAGACCATGATTCCGTCACGGCTGCGCCCGCCGAGCAACTGGTAGACCGGCATGCCGGCCATCTTGCCCTTGATGTCCCACAGCGCCATGTCGACCGCAGCAATCGCGCGCATGGTGACAGGTCCCCGGCGCCAGTAGGCCCCGCGATAGAGATATTGCCAGATGTCCTCGATGCGGCGCGGGTCCATGCCGATCAGGCAGGGAATGACGTGCTCCTCGAGATAGGCGACGACCGAAAGCTCGCGCCCGTTCAAGGTGCCATCGCCGATGCCGTAGACGCCCTGGTCGGTCTCGATCTTCAGCGTCACGAAGTTGCGACCCGGGCAGGTGACGATGACGCGGGCGGCGGTGATTTTCATGGGAGTTGCACTCGCTAAGGACAGGCGGATTGTGGTATTACCGATTGACGGACCAGTTTCGGTCTGTCAAGTTCCCTGAATTGGTATTACCAGAAAGTTCATATGGCAACTGGCAAGTCCCACGACCGTTTGTACCAGGATCTCGCTCGATCGCTGCTCGATGAGCTGGCGGCAGGGCGCTACCCCGTTGGCAGCCGCCTTCCGGCCGAGCGTGACCTGGCGCTGCGATACGAAGTGAGCCGCCCGACCGTGCGCGAGGCGATCATCGCGCTCGAAGTGCAGGGGCTGGTCGAAGTGCGCATCGGTTCGGGTGCTTACGTCAAGCGCTTGCCGGGCGAGAACGACCGTCCCGGCTTCAACGTGACCGCGTTCGAACTGACCGAAGCGCGCCTGCTGTTCGAGGGCGAGGCAGCGGCGCTGGCGGCCACGCAGATGACTGACGAGGATCTGGCCGAGATCGAGGATCTGGTCCAGCAGATTGCCGAAGAGAACCAGAATCCTGATGGTTCGGAAAGCGCCGACCGCGCGTTCCATCTCGCCATCGCGCGCGCCACCCGCAATGTTGCGGTCTACAACACCGTGGCGCAGCTGTGGGACCTGCGCGGGACTTCGCCAGAGGCTGCGCTCCTGCATGAAAAGGCCCGCCACGCCAATATCAAGCCTGTGGTAGAGGAGCACACAGCGATCCTCGATGCGCTGCGCGCGCGCGATCCCAACGCCGCCCGTGCCGCCATGCGCGCCCACCTCTCCGCCGTGCTCGAGGGGCTGCTTTTCGCCACCGAGGAACGCCTCCTCGCCGAAGCCCGCAGAGCCACGCAAGCCAAACGCGAACGATACGCCAAAGCCACCGCCTGAGGGCGGAGGCCATCAACGGATGCCTTGAGAGAGTAGAAATGCCCCGCACGCTTGAGCTTCATCCCGACCGGTTGCTGCCGGCCGATCCTTCGGTGCGCGCGATTGCGCGTGAGTTGTACGCCAGCGTGGCGTGTCTGCCGATCGTCAGCCCGCACGGTCATACCGATCCGCGCTGGTTTGCCGGCAACGCGACGTTCGGCAATGCTACCGACCTGCTGCTGGTGCCGGACCACTACGTCTTCCGCATGCTCTATTCGCAAGGGCTCGCGCTCGAAGACCTCGGCGTGCGCAACAAGGGCGTGGACCCGCGCGCGGCGTGGCGGCTGTTTGCCGAAAGCTACTGGCTGTTCCGCGGCACGCCTTCGCGCATGTGGCTCGACTGGGTCTTTGCCGAGGCCTTCGGCATGGACGTGCAGCTTTGCGCCGAGACGGCCGACCTCTACTTCGACACGATCACCGAAAAGCTCGGCTCCGATGCGTTCCGCCCGCGCGCGCTGTTCGATCGCTACAACATCGAGGTGATCGCCACGACCGAGAGCCCGCTCGACACGCTGGAGCATCACGCCGCGATCCGCGCCGAGAATGCGCGCGAGGGCGGGTGGCAGGGCCGGGTTATCACCGCCTATCGCCCCGACCCGGTGATCGATCCCGAGTTTGAGGGCTTTTCGGCGAACCTCGACCTGTTCTCGGGGCTGACCGGCGAGGACTGCCGCAGCTGGACCGGCTACCTTGCCGCGCACCGCCAGCGCCGCGCCTTCTTCGCTGCGATGGGCGCGACAAGCACCGACCATGGCCATCCCACGGCAGCAACCGCCAACCTGTCTGCCAGCGAGGCAGCGGCGCTGTTCGACAAGGTCGTGGCCGGCAAAGCTACCCCGGCCGATGCCGAACTGTTCCGCGCCCAGATGCTGACCGAGATGGCGGCGATGAGCCTTGACGATGGCCTCGTCATGCAGATCCACCCCGGATCGTTCCGCAACCACAACGCTGCGCTGTTCGAACGCTTCGGGCGCGACAAGGGCGCCGACATCCCGACGCGGACCGACTTCGTCCATGCGCTCAAACCGCTGCTTGACCGCTTCGGCAACAGCCAAGACCTCTCGATCATCCTGTTCACGCTGGACGAGAGCGCCTATGCCCGCGAACTGGCGCCGCTGGCCGGGCACTACCCCTGCCTCAAGCTTGGACCGGCATGGTGGTTCCACGACAGCCCGGAAGGCATGAAGCGCTTCCGCCAGATGACCACCGAGACGGCGGGCTTCTACAACACTGTCGGCTTCAACGACGATACGCGCGCGTTCCTGTCGATCCCGGCGCGGCACGACGTTGCCCGGCGCATCGATTGCGGCTTCCTGGCGCAGCTTGTTGCCGAACACCGCATCGAGGACTGGGAAGCGGCCGAACTGGCGCAGGACCTGTCGTACAATCTGGCGAAGAAGGCCTATAACCTGTGAAGCACCTGTCCCCGGACACGCTGGCAGCCCTGCCCGCTGAGGTTGCTCGCCCGCTCTACGATCGCGAAAGCCAAGAGGTTGGCATCGTCCACTTCGGCATCGGTGCATTCCACCGCGCGCATCAGGCCTGGTACACCGATGCGGCGATGAATGCTGGTGACCGTGACTGGATGATCACCGGTGTCTCGCTGCGCTCGCCCGGCGTGGCGCGGCAGATGAACCCGCAAGGCGGGCTCTACACCGTGGCCGAGCAATCGGCCGATGGAGCGGCCCTGCGCATCGTCGGATCGGTGCGGGGCGTGCTGGTGGCGAGCGAGGAGCCCGATGCGGTGATTGCTGCCGTGGCTGCACCTGCCACCCGCATCGTCAGCCTGACGGTGACCGAGAAGGGCTATTGCCGCCGCGCCGACGCAACTCTCGATTTCGGTCTCGCGCACAGCCTGAGCTTCTACTATTTCGTCACGCAAGGCCTGCTGGCGCGGGCCAAGGCGGGCCTGCCCGGCGTGACGCTGCTGTCGTGCGATAACCTTGCCGAGAACGGCGCGATCCTCGAGCGCCTGATGCGCCAGTACCTGGCCCGGCACGAGCCCGATCTGGTCGACTGGTTCGAGCAGCACTGCACCTGTCCCGCCACGATGATCGACCGCATCGTGCCCGCCACGACGGACGAGGACCGCGCGGCGGTGGCAGCGGCGCTGGGCGGTCTTGAAGACGAAGCCTGCCAGGATGAAGCCTGTGTCGTCACCGAACCGTTCAGCCAGTGGGTGATCGAGGACCGCTTTGCCGGACCCCGCCCGCGCTGGGAAGCGGTCGGCGCGCAGCTGGTCACCGAGGTCGCCCCTTACGAGACGGCCAAGCTGCGCATGCTCAACGGTGCGCACTCGCTGCTGGCCTATTGCGGGCTGCGCGCGGGCCATGAATATGTCCACGAAGCCATTGCCGACCCTGCCTTGCGCAGCCTTGCCGAGCAACTCATGCGCAACGAAGCCGCGCCGACGATCACGACCGCGCCAGGGCAGGATCTTGCCGCCTATGCCGACGCGCTCATCGCCCGCTTCGCCAACCCCAGCCTCAACCACCGCCTGATCCAGATCGCCATGGACGGCTCGCAGAAGATCCCGCAGCGCTGGCTGGAAACGCTCGCGCACAATGAGGCACAAGGCCGCACCTGCCCCGCCATCCGCGAAGGCCTGAGCGCCTGGATCCACCACCTGCAAGGCCACAACGGCCCCGTCGACGACCCCCTCGCCGACAAGCTCTCCCGCGCCGCCAAAACCGACACGCCAATGATCGCGCTGTTCGGTGAGGGCGGGCCGATGGCTGGCATCTGGACACTGAAGGTGTGACCCGACCGGTTCAGCGGTAGAATTCGTCCTCGATGCGGGCGAGGGTTTCGAAGCCGTCGCCGATGTGCTGGCGCATGGCGCGTTCGGCGCCATCGGCGTCGCCGGCGAGGATCAGCGCCAGCATGGCCTGATGATCAGCGTTGGCGGTTTTCAGCCGCTCCTCGTCGTAGAAGCTTTCGAAGAGGAGGCGATGGATCGGGACGTTGAGGCGCTGGAGATGGTCGGCGATGACCTTGTTGCCAGAACCTTCGACGATCAGGCGGTGCCATTCGTTGTTTAGCCTGCCAAAGCGGTCCGGCGCGCGTTCGCGCACGCAGGCGTCGAGCTGGTCCTGCAGGGCCTTCAACCGATCAAGCGTTTCGGGATCGGCATTGACGGTGAAATCGTGCGCCGCCATGCCTTCGAGCGCCATGCGGGCGCGATAGATCTGGCGGACCTCATCAAGCGTGGAACTGCGCACCGAGGCGCCGCGAAATTCCTCGATCTCGACCAGACCTTCGCCTTCGAGGCGCTTGAGCGCTTCGCGCACCTTTGACCGGCTCGCCCCAGTCTGGCGGATGATGTCGACCTCGACCAGTCGCTGGCCCGGCACGAAGCGCCCGGTACGGATACGCTGGCGCACCCAGTCGGCGATTTCCTGGCCCGAAGGCGCGCGATCGACGGCAGCATCTTGTGACATGATCGACCGTATCGTCCGTTATGAACGAAATTGTCAACAATATCGTTGTCCATTTTTCGGTTGTAAGCGCTTGCGGGATAGGTGATCAGAACATCGCAAGAGCGGCGGATGAATCCGCTCGGGAGAGCATTGTGAAGGGATTCCGCGATCTTACAGCCGCCGCCGTGGCGGTCGCCAGTGTGGCCATGTTCGTTGCTGGGCCTGTTGCTGCAGCCGCGGAAAGCTATCCCGATGTCGTGCGCTCATCGATCTACGTGCCGGTGCGCGATGGCACAAAGCTGGCGGTGAACATCTACCGGCCAGCCGATGGCAAGACTGCCGTGGCCGCGCGCTTGCCGGTGATCTTCTCGTTCACGCCCTATCGTGCCAGGTTCAAGGACAAGGATGGCAAGGTCGTTGAACTGGCGCTCGATGATCGCCTCGCCATGCGCTCGCTGATCCGCGCGGGTTATGTCGTCGCCACTGCGGACATCCGCGGCAAGGGCGCGTCCTTTGGGCATCGCCGGGGGTTTCAGGACCGCACCGAGGCCTATGACGGTTACGATCTGGTCGAGTGGTTGGCGCGCCAGCCGTTCTCTTCGGGCAAGGTCGGGATGATCGGTTGTTCCTACCTTGGCGGATCGACGTTCCACACCGCCACGACCACGCCGCCATCGCTGAAGGCCGTGTTCGTCGGCGCTTCCGATCTCGACAAGTATGCCTTCGTGCGGCGCGGCGGCATTCCGGCGCAATTCAACACCCGGCCTGACGAGCCCGCCGAGGTCGACCTCGCCAGCATCCCTGTCGACGCCGATCGTGATGGCGCGATGCTGAAGGCGGCCGTGGCCGAACATGGCGCCAACACGCCGATGGCCCCGCTGTGGTACGGCATGCCCTATCGCGACAGCGTTTCGGCCTTCACCGGAAATCAGTTCTGGAACGAGGTCGGCACTTTCAACTACCTCGATCGCATCCGGAAGGCGGGCATTGCTACCTATTTCTGGAGCAACTGGCAGGACGAACCGACCGCGCAGGCCTTGCTCAGTGCCGCCAACCTGCCGGGATCGAAGTTCCTTGCCGGGCCGGGCAGCCATTGCGTGCCGCCACCGGGGTTTGACTTTACCGGCGAGGTCACCCGCTATTTCGACCACGCCCTGAAGGGCGCGGCCAATGGCATGGAGTCTGCGCCGCGCGCCACCTACTGGCTCGAAGGGCTGGACGGGAAGGGCGGCTATGTGCGCTCCAACCTGCTGCCGGGCGAAGGCGCGCAGCCGGTTTCCTGGTATCTTGGCGGTGGCAGGAGCGGCACGGCGCGATCGGTCAACGATGGCCTGCTGGGAAGCGCGCCGTCAGGGGCTGGCGCCGATCGGTTCACCGTGAACTACGATCTGCCGGACCCCGAATACTTCGCGTTCTGGGCGCAGCCGATGGACGCCAATGGCCTGTCCTACACTACGCCTGTGCTGACCGCGCCTGTGAAGCTGGTGGGCTTTCCCGTGGCGCGGCTGTCGGTTTCGACCGACAAGACCGACGCCAACGTGTTCGTCTACCTCGACCAGATCGACAGCAGTGGCAAGGCCGAGGTGGTGGCCTTTGGCAGGCTGGCCCTCTCGCACCGCAAGGAAAGCAAGGCGCCCTACGATACGATGGGCCTGCCGTGGCATTCGGGCATGAAGGCAGATGTTGCGCCGGTGCGGCCCGGGCAGGTCGTGCGCGTGAACATCGACATGACGCCGGTGTCGCGCGTGGTACCGGCGGGTGCGCGGTTGCGGCTGACGGTGGCGGGGGCTGATCCGCGCCAGCGCAATCTCAAGGACATTCGCGTGACGCCCTCGCCGGTCATCACCGTGCATCGCGGCGGCGCCAATGCATCCCGGCTCGATCTGCCGGTAAACAACTGAATTCGTTTGAAATGCAAAGCCGCATCGACGGCTCAGGGAAGGAGTAGGGGAATATGAAGGGCAAGAGGATCGGGGCCTCGCGGGCCATGCTGAAGCTGGGCTGCTGTGCACTGGCTATCACCATTTCCGGTGCGGCATTCGCGCAGGAAGCGGCGCAGGACACGCCGGAAGCGGCAGCGGCGAGCAATGCCGAAATCATCGTGACGGGCAGCCGCGTGCGCGGCGAGGCGCCGGTCGGGTCCACCGTCACGACGCTGGGCCGCAAGGAGATCGAGGCTTCGAGCCAGGTCACCGTCGACCGCATGATCAAGGAAATCCCGCAGGTTTTCGACCTCGGCGTTTCGGAAAACTCGCGCGGGCAATCGGGCGGCAGCGGCAACATCACTTATGGCAACTCGGTCAACCTGCGCGGCATCGGACCTTATGCCACGCTGGTGCTGGTCGACGGGCACCGCGTGACCAACAACAGCCGCTCGATCGATCCTTCGGTGATCCCGTCGCTCGGCATCGAGCGGGTGGAAGTCGTCGCCGATGGCGCTTCGGCGATCTACGGTTCGGACGCGGTTGCGGGTGTGGTCAACCTGATCCCCCGCCGCTCGCTCGATGGCGGTGAAGTGTTTGCCCGCGCCGGCATTTCCAGCCGCGGCGATTTCCATGAATACACCCTTGGCGCGGCGCTGGGCAAAGTGTTCGAACGCGGGCAGATTATGGTCGCCTACGAGCATGTCGAACGCTCCAACCTTTCGGGCGACGACCGCGATTTCTTCACCAGCGACCAGCGTCGTTTCGGCGGGGGCGACTATCGCATCGTGCGTTGTGCCCCCGGCAACATCAACGCCAACGGCACGACTTATGCGATTCCCACCAGCGGCGTGACGCAAGCAACCGCGGGAAGCCTGACGGCGGGTTCGCTGAACAAGTGCGACGAACTCGACAATCAGGATCTCATCCCGCGCCAGAAGTATGACTCGGTCAACAGCACGGGCCGCTACGAGCTGACCGACTGGCTCGACGTGTTCTACGACGGGTTCTATTCCAAGCGTTCGTTCTACCGCATCTCGGCCTATTCGAACGCGCGCCTGACGGTGCCGCAGACCAACGCCTTCTTCGTACGGCCCGACGGCTTCACCGGTTCGAGCTACACGCTGGACTACAACTTCCGGAATGACCTGCCGACCAACGATTCCTATGGCTATGCCCGCTCGTGGCAGATCACGCCGGGCCTGAAGGCGAAGCTGCCGGGCGGCTGGGAAGCCGAAGCGCTGTTCGGTTATGGCAAGACCAACGATTTCTCCGGCTCCTACTTCGGCGTGAACAATGCCGCGCTCAACGCTGCGCTCGCCAGCAGCAATCCGGCGACGGCGTTCGATCCCTATGGCCTCGGCCGCACCAGCCAGGCCGTGCTCGATGGCATCGCCAACCAGATCTTCCTTGCGCCGACCAATGGCCGACTGCGCACCTACGAAGCGCGGCTCAACGGCGGGCTGTTCGCGCTGCCGGGTGGCGAGGTGAAGCTGGCGACGGGGTACGAGCGGCAGGACTTCAAGGTCGCGCTCGGCTCTGCACGCGGTGCGCCGACGAACCCGATCACATTCCGCAACTTCGGACGCAAGGTCGATTCATTCTACGGCGAACTGTTTATCCCGGTGTTCGGGCCCGACAACGCCATGCCCGGGTTCCAGCGGCTTGAGATCAATGCCGCGGTCCGTCATGACAAGTATAGCGACGTCGGCAGCACGACCAATCCCAAGTTCGGCGTGAACTGGGTGCCGGTGGACGGGATCAAGCTGCGCGGCAGCTATGGCACATCGTTCCGCGCGCCGACGATCCCCGAGATCTACGGCAATTCCAACAACCTGTTCGGCCAGTCCTACCAGAACCCGGCGGGCGGTGCGCCGTTGCAGGGTTATGCCCTGTCGGGCCCGAACCTTGATCTCAAGCCCGAGACGGCGACGTCATGGTCGGTCGGTGCGGATTTCGAACCGACCCGGAACCTGCGCTTCTCGGTCACCTATTGGGACGTGAACTACAAGAACCAAGTGCTGGCGAACCTCTCCAACCTCGCCATCCTTGGCACCGAGGCGCAGTATGCAGGAACGGGCATCATCCTGCGCGGCGCTGATGCCGCCACGCGCGTGCAGCAGCTGCTGGCGCAGGGCGTGACGCTGGCGGGCGGGTCGTTCCCCGGTGGCAGCCCGGCCAACGTGACCCTGTTCGTCGACGGGCGCAGCCAGAACCTTGGCGTCTCGATCACCCGTGGCATCGACTTCACCGCAACCTGGCGTGCCGAGCTGGGCAGCGAGGATGCGCTGACGTTCAACGCTTCGGGCACGTACCTGACCAAGTACCGCGTGGCGCTGACCCCGAAGGCGCCGCTGATCGACCGGTTGGACTTCATCTTCAACCCGCTGAAGTTCAAGGCGCGCGGCAGCGTCACCTGGGATCACGGGCCGTTCAGCGCACGTGTCCAGGCGATCCATGTCGGCGGCTACTTCAACAACCTGACGGCAGGCGGCCAGAACGTGAAGAGCTACACCCCGGTTGACCTCAACCTCACGTTCCGCATCGGCGACCAGCAGGCGAGCGGGTTCTTCGAGAAGGGCATGACGCTCGGCCTCGAAGTGCGCAACGTGTTCGACACTGATCCGCCCTACGTGAACCTTGCGCCAAGCGGCAACGGTAGCGGCGGCTATGACGCCACCGCCAGCGATCCCATCGGGCGGCTGTTTGCGGTAAGCCTGCGCAAGTCGTTCTGAGAACTGAAGGGTCGCAAGTGCCGAAGGCGGTTACCATAGTGCTGGCGGGGGACCTCGTGCTCGACGAGCCCGATGCCCCCTACTGGCTGGCGGGAATTGCCCCGGCACTGAGAAACGCCGACCTTGCGGTGGGCCACCTCGAGGTGCCGCACACCGCGCGGGGACAGGAGCTGCAAGGCGATGTCCCCGCGCCGGGTGCGCCGCCCGAGAATGTCGCCGCGATCGCTGCGGCGGGGTTTGATATGTTGAGCCTTGCCGGAAATCACATCACCGACTGCGGCGCGGAGGGGATTGCCGATACGCTGGCGCTCATGGCCGAAGCAGGGCTTGTCGGAACCGGCGCAGGGCTGTCGCTGGCCGAGGCACGCAAGCCGGCGATGATTGAGCGTAGCGGCATGCGCATTGCCCTGCTCAGCTACAATTGCGTCGGGCCGGAAATGAGCTGGGCCGGCGAGGCGCATGCCGGGTGCGCCTATCTGCGGATCGAAACTGCCGATGGTGCGCCGATTGCGCCTGCCGCCGATCTGGTTCGCGTGACGGATCAGGCGCTCGAAGTGCTCCGCGAGGACATCGCGGCGGTGCGCGATAGCGCGGACATGGTCCTGGTCGCGCTGCACAAGGGGGTGGTGCACACTCCTGCTCGACTGGCGCCCTATGAGCGGGCCATCAGCCACGCGGCCATCGAGGCCGGGGCCGATGTCGTCATCGGCCATCACGCGCATATCGTGCGGGGGATCGAGTTTCATCAGGGCAAACCCATATTCCATGGACTCGGCAACGGCTGCGTCGTCACCAGCGCTCTCAGCCCGGCACAGGACCATCCCGCCCGGCGCGAATGGGCGCAGCGGCGCAAGGCCATGTTCGGGTTCGAACCCGACCCGGCCTATACGCTGGCCCCGTTCCATCCCGAGGCTGTCAACGCCATGCTGGGACGGCTGACGGTGCATGAGGATGGCAGGATCGAAGTCGGGATAACCCCCGTGGACGTGCTGGCGCCGGGAAGGCCGCTGCTGGCCGAAGGCGAGAGGAAGGCCGAGATCGCCCGCTACATCGAAGCCATCACCGTAAAGGCCGGACTGCCGCCGATCTCCATCGGCGCAGACGGCACGGTGACGGCATGAGCGTGATGCGCAAAAGCATTACCTTGATCGGCGGCATCGCGCTGCTCGGCGCGACGGCGACGGATACCGTCGCGGTGATCGGGCGGCACGTGGGCTTGCCATTGCGGGGCTCGATCGAACTGGTCCAGCTCTTCGTGCTCGTTGCCGGATCGCTGGCCTTGCTCGTGGCGACCGCGGAGCAGGCGCACGCCAAAGTGCATCTGGTCGTCGACCGCATGGGCGATGCCGGAAAGGCGGCGATGGTGCGGCTTTCGGGGCTGCTCGGCGCAGTATTCTTCGCTGGCCTCCTTGCCGGGTCGCTCTGGCTCATGGCCGATCTGTGGAGCGGGCACGAAGAGAGCGAACTGCTTGGCATTTCGTGGCGCTGGATGCGCTTGTTCGCAAACCTTGCATTGGCTGCGACGATTGCAGTTCTGCTCGGCCAAGCCCTGCGGAGGCGCAAATGATGTTTGCCACTCCTGCCACTGGCGTGATCGGCGTGCTGCTCCTGTTTGCGCTGCTGTTATCGGGCCTGCCCATCGGGGTGGCGCTGGGGCTGGTAGGCCTTGGCGGGCTGTGCCTGGTGCTTGGCCTCGAGCCTGCACTGATCAAGGGCGGGGTGGTGCTGGTCGATACGCTGACCCGCTATGAACTCGGCACCTTGCCGCTGTTCATGTTCATGGCGCACCTGTTCTTCTCCTCCAACGCCAGCCGTGACCTGTTCGACGCTGCGGCCAAGATGGTCGGTCACCGGCGCGGCGGCTTGGCCTATGCCTCGGTCGGCGGATGTGCCGGCTTTGGCGCGATCAACGGGTCGAGCCTCGCCACGGCGGCGACGATTGGCCTGGTTGCCCTGCCGGAAATGCGCAAGCGCGGCTATTCCGATGCCCTGGCCACCGGTACCGTCGCAGCGGGTGGCACGTTGGGGCAGATGATCCCGCCTTCGGGCGCGCTGATCGTGTTCGGGATCATTGCCGAACAGTCCATCGGCAAGCTGTTCACCGCCGCGATCGTGCCAGGGCTGACGCAGGCGCTGCTCTATTGCGCGGTGATCTGGATCGCCGTGCGCCTGCGTCCGCAGATTGCTCCTGCCAGCGAGCGCGCCTCGTGGGCAGAGCGGTGGCAGGCCATCGGCAGGATCGCCGACATGATCTTGCTGATCGCTCTGGTCATCGGCGGTATTGCGCTCGGCTGGTTCAGCCCGTCCGAGGCTGCCTCGATCGGCGCGGCAGGTGCCCTGGCCATTGCCGCCTGGCGCAAGCGCCTGAACGGCGCGATGCTGATGCAGGCATTCGAGGAAACGCTGCGAACCAGCGGGCTGATCCTCATGGTCATCATCGGCGCGCTGGTCTTCTCGGTATTCGTCTCGGTCACCGGCCTGACCGACGCCATCGGCGCATGGGTGACAGGGCTCGGATTGGGCACGGTGCCGACGCTTATTCTTGTCGCGGTGATCCTGCTGCTGCTGGGCTCGGTGCTCGATGGCCTCGCGCTGATGCTGCTGACGACGCCGATCCTGCTGCCGGTGGTGGAGGGCGTGGGCATGTCAGCCATCTGGTTCGGCATCTTCCTGTGCCGCGCGATGGAGATCGGCTTCGTACATCCGCCCTTGGGCATGAACCTGTTCGTGATTCAGGGCGTGGCCAAGGATGTTTCCATCAACCGCATCTTCAAGGGTGTGCTCCCGTTCCTGGCGAGCGACCTTTTGCACCTGCTCATCCTGATCCTGTTCCCCGCGCTGGCGCTGGGGCTGCCCGAATTGCTTGGAAACTGACGATGTTTGCTTATGCCGGACCAAACTTGCCGCATGACCTGTTTGAGGCGACCGGGCGCAATGCCGGGCCGCTGACCTGGAATGTCGACCGCGCCATGCCCGCCGCGGACCGCTGGCTGGAAAGCAAGTTCGCGCCGTGGACCCGGTCGGTGCTGCAGGACTGGGCCGACGGCGCGCTCGACCATCTCGACGCGGTGGTGTTCTCGCGCGCCGACGACAGTGCGCAGCGCCTGTACTACTACCTGTCCGAGTTGCGCCGGGCAGGGGCGATCAGGGGCCCCGAACCGTTGGTGCTCGACATCGCCAAGAGCCCGAGGCCGAGCAGCATTGCCCGTGACGAGGTGGCGCTGCGCAAGCTGGCGGAGCGCCTTGGCGTGGGCGCGGCAGCGCTTGGCCCGGCCATCGCTGCAGGAAATGCGCAGCGGGCAGGCACCGTGGCGAGCGCCACCGGAGCGAAAGTCTGCCTGATCGCCGGAAGCCCTCTGCCCGACGAGCGGATGCACCGTATGGTCGAACAATCCGGATGGTCCGCCGTCGGCCGCACGCTTGCCGAGGAGTGGGGCGATCTGGGCCCAATGGTTGACGAGGGTGCCGAGCCTTTTGCCGCGCTCGCGCGCCAGCTCCACGCCCGTCGTCTCGATACACGGGGCTTTTTTGACCGCTCCGGAGCCCTGACCGAAGCCGCTGCGGCATCGTTGGCGAAGGCCGCGATCCTGTGGCTGATCGAGGAGGACGACACCACCGTCTGGCACCTGCCGGCGATGCGTGCTGCGCTCGAGGCACATGGGCTCCCGGTCATGGTCGCCACCCGGCGCGACTGGTGCTGCCATGACGGGATCGATGCCGAAATCTCTGCCTTCCTTGCAGGAGTGACCGCATGAAGCCGCTCGCCGGACATCGCGTTGCCGTGCTCGGCGGCATGGCGGATCGCGCGCTCGCACGCTTCCTCGCATCGCTCGGCGCGGAACTGGGCGGACCGGTCGAAGGCGCGTCGTTCGTGATCGACGACCTTGGACTGGAAGGGCTTGAAGGCGTCAGCATTCCGGAAAGCGCCGTCCACGTATCGGTCACGCCGTTCGGTTCTGGTGGGCCGCGCTCGGCCTGGAAGGGCGGCGAACTGGTCGCCTCGGCAATGGGCGGGGCCTTGCGGGTGACGGGCGAACCGGGCCTGCCCCCGGTCAAGGAAGCGGGTGATGCCTGCACTTTCCATGCAGACATGGTTGCAGCATCGGGCGCGCTGGCGGCGCATTATGCACGCGGAAGCCACGGCAAGGGCCAGCACGTCGACGTTTCGATCCAGCAGGTCGCCTTCAGCCGCAATTTCAACGGCGTGCTGGTGTGGCAGTTCGACCAGCGCAAGCTGGTGCGCGTCGGCGGCGCGCTGGCTTATGGCAAGGCCACCGTGCGCGCGATCTGGCGGCTTGCCGATGGCTGGTGCTTCCATTCGCTGATGACGGGCCGCTTGGGTGAGCCTGCCAATCAGGCCCTGTCCGACTGGATCGACGAGGACGGCATGCCCAATCCGCTGGCCGGGACCGACTGGCTTTCGTACAACCGATCCACCCTGCCAGCGGAAACGCGCGCCGTCTGGGAAGCGGCAATCGCCGCCTTTTTCCTTTCGCGCACCAAGCACGAAATCGCGACCGAGGGCTTGCGGCGCGGTATCAACGCCTGCGTGGCCAACGAACCGGCCGACGTGCTGGCGGACCCGCACCTCGCAGCTCGCGGGTTTTTCGATACCGCAGATGGCCTGCCCGAACGCTTCGCCGCATTGCGCGAGGGCACGGGCCAGGTCGCCGCGCCAGCCATCCATACTGGCACCCGTCCCGGGCCGCTTTCGGGCGTCAAGGTGCTCGATTTTGCGTGGGCGCTGGTTGGGTCGATCACCACCAAGACGCTGGGCGACCTCGGCGCCGAGATTGTGAAGATCGAGACGCGCACGCGCCCCGATCTGGCGCGACTGGATGTTCAGGTCTCAGCTTCGAAGCCCGGCAACTGGGACGACAAGCCGTGGTTTGCACACCTCAATACATCCAAGCGCAGTGTCTCGCTCAACATGAAGAAGCCGGAGGCACGCGAGCTGATCGATCCGCTGATCGATTGGGCCGACGTGGTGGTGGAGAATTTCTCGCCGGGAACGATGGCCAAGTTGGGGCTGGATTATGACAGCCTTGCCGCGCGCAATCCCGGCATCGTCATGGTCTCGGGCAGCGTATTCGGCCAGACCGGACCGATGGCGCAGGAATGGGGCGTCGATGGCACCGGCGGCGCGCTTTCGGGCCGCACCTATCTGACGGGCTGGCCGGATCGCGATCCGGTGATCCCCGGCGCAGTGCCCTTCGGCGATGTGATCGTGCCCTATGTCATGGCGGCAGGGGTGGCAGGCGCGCTGCAATATCGGCGCGAGACCGGGCGCGGCTGCCATATCGATGCTTCGATGTACGAGATCTGCGTCCAGCAGATGCGCGATTATCTTGAGCAGGCCAAGCGGGGCGAGCGGCCGCAGCGCATGGGCAATGCCGATGCGCGGGTATTCTGGCAGGACGTGCTGCCGGCGGCCGGCGAGGACCGCTGGGTGGCGATCTCCTGCCCCACCGAGGCTGACCATGCCAGGCTGCTGGCGATCACCGGCGCCGATCCCGCCGTTTGGACCGCATCGCGCGAGGACCACGCCATCGCGGCCGAGCTTCAGGCCCAGGGCATCGCCTGCGGCGTGGTGCAGGATTGCGAGGACATGATCGAGCGCGACGCCCAGCTCATCGGGCGCGGCGCGCTGGTCAGGCTCGATCATCCGCTGCTCGGCCCCTTCGGCCACATCGCCACGCCGCTGCGCTTCTCGCGCGATCCGTTCCAACCCTTCCGCGCGCCCGGCATGGGCGAGCATGTCCATGAAATCGCACGCAATCTGTGCGGCCTGTCAGAGGCCCGGATCGCCGAACTCGAACAGGCAGGAGTCTTCCAGTGAGCGCCGCTACCCCCACCAGGCCCTCGGGTCAGCGCAGCCGCAAGGACCTTGCCTGCACCGCTGCCGCGAGCGCGTACCAGAAGCAGTTCGGCGCGGATCTCAGGCGCCGGGTGGTGGACGATGGCGAGCCCTTCGCCATCGTCCAGGCCGATACGCCGCACGAGATATTCCATGTCATGGACATACCGATCATCACCAACCAGTGGTGGTCGGCCTATATCTCGGCCAAGCAGCTTTCGAACCATTACTTCGAGGTGATGGCGCAGGCCGGTTACCCCAAGAACAGCTGCAAGTACTGCTCGCTTGGCCTTGCGTGCACGCTGGCCAACGATCCCAGAACCGCGCCGTGGGGCGGCTTGCCCAAGCCCACTGTGCTCGTTGCGCGGATGACCTGTGATTGCATCCAGCACGTGTTCGGGCAGTGGGCCGATGCGCTGGGTAGCGAGTTCTTCCCGATGGAAGCGCCGGCGTGGGAACACAAGGACCCGCGCTGGTTCGCTCACTCGAAGGACCAGTGGGAACAGGTCTACGATGCCGATCGCATCGCGCTGGCCGTGTCGGAAATGCGCGACCTGATCGCGCTGCTCGAGAACCGCACGGGGCGCAAGTTCGACGAGGCAAAGCTCCATTACCTAATGGAGCGCATCAATGAGCAGGAAGGCTACATCTGGGAAGCGGCGCAGGCCATCGGCAAGGCGCGGCCGTGCCCGGTCTCGATCGCCGAACAGATGCCCAATACGATGATCCCGCAGTGGCATCGCGGCTCGGACTGGGCAGTAGGCCATGCCAGGCGCTTCCGTGACGAGGTGATGGAGCGCATCGCCGCAGGTGAGGGCACCGCCGCCAACGAGAAGATCCGCCTGATGTGGATCGGGGCGGGCGTGTGGCACGATCCCGGGTTCTACCAGGCGCTGGAAGAGCGCATGGGCGCGGTGTTCGTCTGGTCGATGTACATGCCCTTTGCCGGGCCGCAGTACATCCGCGAAGTGCAAGGCCGTCCGATGGAGGCGCTGGCCAGCCGCATCTGCTCGATGAACGAGGTGCTCCACCTGCCGCCATGGATGAATGGCTGGATGACCAGCGAGGCCGAGCGCTGCGGCATCGATGCCTGCGTCGTGCTGCTGCCGCCGGAAAACCGTCTCTCGCAATCGGGTACCAAGATCACGGCAGAGGCGCTCGAAAAGGCGGGCGTGCCGGTGCTGATGATCGACGCCGACATGGTCGATGCCGCCAACTGGGACCATGACAGGATGGTCGGCATGGTGGCGGAGTTCCTGCAGAAACGAGGGCTGGCGTGAGGCTTTTTGTCGCCCTGCTGATCCTGTTCCTGGCGGCCTGCGCGCGCCCGGTCGAACCGGGTGTGACCGAACTGACCTATGCTTCGCCCTACAGCCCCAACCACCCGTTCTCCAAGGCCGATCGGGAATGGATGGCCTTTGTCGAAAAGCGCTCAGACGGGCGAATTCGGATCAAGCCGGTGTGGTCGGGCGCGCTGCTTTCGTCGGACATGTCGATGGAAGAGCTGCGCCACGGCGTAGCCGATATAGGCCTGATCACGCCGATCTACGTGCGCGGCGGCACGCACCTGATCCGCATCCAGTCGGGCTTCTATCAGGGCGCAGACAGCGTGGAATCGCAGGTCGCGCTCTATGGCTGCATCGCCAAGGCCAATCCGCAGGTCGGGCATGAACTGGCAGGGCTCAAGGTGCTCGCGGTGCAGGGCGGTACGCTGCCCGGCCTTGTCACGGCAAACCGGCAGGTGCGCAGTCTGGCCGACGTGAAGGGGCTGCGCATCCGTGCGCCAACAGAACTCCTCAGCGTGCTGGATTCGCTCGGCGCTGACCCGGTGAACATGCCGATGGGCGAGGTCTACTCGGCCATGGCCAAGGGCGTGATCGACGGCGTGATTGCGCCGGAAGACACCTTCAAGTCGCTGCATTTCGCCGAAATCTCCAAGCACTTCTACCAGATCGCCGTGCCCCGTGGCGCCTATCCTGCCCGCGCGATGAGCGAGAAACGCTGGAGCGCATTGTCCGAGGCCGATCGCCAGATCCTGACCGAAGGCATTGCCGTGTGGGAAGCGGCGCTGGCTCGCCAGGTTCGCGCGGCGGTAGAGAAGGGCAAGGCCGAAGCCGTGGCTGCCAAGGTCACCTTCAACCCTGCGAGCGCGGCAGACCAGCAGCGTTTCGATGCGATCTACCTGCGCGATTCAGAAGCCAACGCGCGCGGCCTCGCCGCCTACGGCATCGATGGCGAGGCCGCATTCCGTTCGGCCCGGGCAGCGGTGAAGGGTCGGGACCGGATTTCCTGCGGGAGTGGATCATGAAGACGCTGACATCGCTCACGCTCGCCCTCGCGCTCAGCGTATCCCCCATCGCGGCTGTTGCGCAAAGCGTCCGCACGATCGGCAGTCCCGCTGGCTCCGGCGGACTGCCCGCCATCGCGCAAGGGCGCACCGACGCGCCAGGTTATACCATTTACCGCCCCGCGAAATGGCCAAGGCAGCGACTGCCGCTCGTGCTATGGGGCAATGGCGGGTGCCGCGACAATGGCCTCTCGGCCAGCCACTTCCTGCGCGAGATCGCCAGCCACGGCTATCTTGTCATCGCCAATGGCGCGCCGCGCGAGGAGCGGCCGGTGCTTGACGCGCTCCCTCCGGCCAACGGCCCGCGCCCGACCGGCGCTCCGCCGGCCCGCGCTACGCCGGACGAAACGCAGGTAAGCCAGTTGCTCGGCGCAATCGACTGGGTGAAAGGCAGTGACCTTGCTACCCATGCCGATCTTTCGCGCATTGCCGTCATGGGCCATTCCTGCGGCGGCCTGCAGGCGCTCGCTGCCGCTGCCGATCCGCGCATTGGCGCGGTCGTCGCCTTCAACAGCGGCGTCTATGTGCGCGCCGGGTCGGGCCTGAGCGGTGTGGGAATTACCAAGGACGACCTCGCCAGATTGCACACGCCCGTCGCCTATATCCTTGGCGGGCCTGATGACATTGCCTACCCCAACGGGTCTGACGATGTTTCCCGCATAGCCCATGTGCCGGTGTTCTTCGCCAATTCGCCCATTGGCCACGGCGGCACCTTCGGCCTTGCCAACGGTGGCGATTATGGCCGCATCGGTGCGGCGTGGCTCGACTGGCAATTGAAGCGCAAGCCCACGGCGGCTGCGATGTTTACCGGCCCCGACTGCGGGCTGTGCAAGGACAAGCAATGGACCGTGGTCCGCAAGCAATTTCCGGAGAAGCCATGAATTCGCCTTCTGCCACCGGCCCGCTCTCCGGCATCCGGATTGCCGACTTCAGTCATGTCATGGCTGGGCCTTACGCTTCGCACCTGCTGCGGATGATGGGGGCCGAGGTCATCAAGATCGAGCCCAAGGGCGGCGACGGCTTCCGTAACTATGGCGCGGACCGGCGCTATGACGGAATGTCGCCCGCATTTATCGCTGCCAATGCCGGCAAGAAGTCGATCGCGCTCGATCTGAAGGACGAGGCTGATCTTGCTATCGCCAGGGGCGTGATCGCGCGGTCCGATGTGCTGCTCGAAAACTTCCGCCCCGGTGTGATGGCTCGGCTCGGCCTTGGTTACGAGGCGGCGTGCGATCTGCGTCCCGACCTGATCTACTGCTCGGTTTCCGGCTATGGCCAGGAAGGCCCGCACCGCGATTGGCCCGCCATCGACAACATCGTGCAGGCCACTAGTGGCATGATGATGCTGAGCGGTGACGAGGGCGACCCGCCCGTGCGCGTGGGCTTCCCCATCGTCGATACGCTGACCGGCCAGACGGCGGCGATGGCGATCCTCGGCGCGCTGATGCAGCGCGAGCGCGGCGGCGGCGGCAGCAAGCTCGATGTGTCGATGTTCGATGCCAGCCTCGCCTTCATGACCTCGGCGCTGACCCCGTTCCTCGTCACCGGCAAGCCGATGAGCCGCATGGGCAACACCGGCTACAGCGGTTTGCCCACGGCGTCGCTGTTCACCACGCGCGATGGGCGGCAGATTTCGCTCGGCGTAGTCCAGCCGCCGCAGTTCGCTGCACTTGCCCGCGAACTCGGGCACGAAGAATGGCTGGCCGACGAGATGTTCGCCACCCCCGATGCCCGCCGCGCAAACTTTGATGCGATGCACGCCGCGCTTTCAACGGTCTTCGCAACGCGCGATGCCGCCGACTGGGAGCAACGGCTAAGCAACGCGGGCATCCCCTGCGGCATGGTCCGCCGCGTGGACGAGGCCGGCGCGCTGGCGGGCGAGGGCGCTCTGGTTGACCTCGAGATCCCCGGCCTGCCGCAGGAGAGCGTGCAGATACCGGGACCCGGCTATCGGGTGGCCGGGCAAGCCGGCCCCGTGCTCGCCGCGCCACCCCGGCTCGATGCAGACCGTGCGGAAATCCTCGCCTGGCTGGCGCAGGAAGCTGTCGCGTGAAGCCGCGCCTGCTGCTGGCCCCGCTTGCCTTGCTCGGCGCACCGCTGGTGGCGCAGGATGCACCGCCCGCGCCGCGCGTGATCGAAGGTACGCTCGCCAGCGGGGCGAAATGGAAGGCGCTCATCCCGGCGCAGTTCAATGGCAGCCTGCTGCTGTGGAGCCATGGCTATTCGCCGCGGATCGATCCTGCGGAACCTGCACCTGCACAATATCGCGATCTGCTCCTCGCCAAGGGCTACGCGCTCGTGGCGTCGGACTACGGCGCGGGCGGATGGTCGCTCGAACAGGCTGTCCCGGCGCAGCGTGCCACGGTCGAAGCCTTCGTTGCGCTTGAAGGGCGCCCGGCGCGGGTGCTGGCCTGGGGTTCGTCGATGGGCGGCCTCATTTCCACCGCGCTGGCCGAGCAGGACAGGCCGGTGATCGACGGCGCGCTGGCGATGTGTCCTTCGATCGGCGGCGCGGTTGGTATGATGAACATGGGGCTCGACGGCGCTTTTGCCACTGCCACCCTGATCGCGCCCAACTCGGGCCTTTCGCTGGTCAACGTGGCAGACGACATGGCCAATGGCCGCAAGGCGATGGCAGCAGTCGATGCCGCGCGCCAGACCCGCGCGGGCAGGGCGCGGATCGCCTTGGCAGGCGTTCTCGGCGGCATTCCCGGCTGGACCCGGCCAGACCGTCCCGAGCCCGCTGCCGACGATCTTGAAGCACAGGTGGACGAGATCGCCGCAACGCTGGTCATGGGCACCTTGATGCCGCGCAACGATCAGGAGCGCCGTGCTGGCGGGGCGTTCTCGTGGAACATCGGCGTGGACTACGCGCGCCAGCTCGACCGTTCGGGGCGCAGGCCGTTCGTGGAGGCGCTGTACCGCAAGGCCGGGCTGAGCCTGACGCGCGATCTTGCCATGCTGGCCAAGGCACCGCGCATCACTGCCAAGCCTTCCGCCGTGCGCTACATGCTGGAAAACTACACGCCCACTGCCCGTCCGCGCGTGCCGCTGGTATCGCTGCAGGCCGTGGGGGACGGGCTGACCTCACCTTCGCTGCAGCGCGCTTATGCGGATGCTGCGCCGCCTGCAATGATGCAGCCGCTGTGGCACAAGAGTGCCGGTCACTGCCGCTTGCCGGCCGAACAGGTCCTTGCGGCGATTGCGCATCTCGAACAGCGCCTCGCTTCGGGCAAGTGGCCTCAGCGTCCGGCGCAGTTCATCGATCACACCCCGCCGCCGATGCTGCGTCCGTGCCTGCGACAGCAGGGGCCTTCCGGCCCGCGCTGCCGCTAGGCCATGTGCGCCCGTGTCAGTCGATCCCCTTCTTTTCGATCGTCCAGCCGGGCACCACGCACAGGCGGCAATTGCTGCCAGTAAAACTGCGCGCCGCCGACTTGTCGCCTCGCAACTGCCATTCCAGCCAATCGACCGAGAGCGCCGCCACCGCGCCGCCGTTTGCGGTTCGGAAGGTGCCGCCGTGGCCGACAGGCAATTGCACCAGGGCGGCCGGCACCTTGGAGATACGCTTGAAATCGTCGGTGCCGTTGGGAAAGGCGATGTCGTCGGGCCCGCCAAGGACGTAGAGCACCGGCGTGTGCAGCTTGTCGAGCATCGCCTTGTCCACGGTGATGCCGCGGATCGGGTTGGTGCCGTCGGTAAATACGCCGCTGTTGTGGACCAGCACGGCGCGGATGCGCGGGTCGGGCGCGACTTCGAGCGCCTGCAGCCCGCCGCAACTATGCCCGGCCACCGCCAGCGCCCGTGTATCGATCTTGCCGTAAAGCGCGCTTCCGGCCTTGGCGTTCTCGGCCAGCGCCCAGTCGAGGCCGGCCTTCACATCGGCGCTGGTCGTGGCGACCGGTGGCAACTGGCCGGACTTGTCCGGCGCCCGCGGTTCCCGCTTCTTCGTCGCGCCCGGGCCGCTCATCACCTCGCCGGGTGCGATCACGACATAGCCGTGGCTGGCAACCTCGATCAGGTGCTGCCGAGCGCTGGCGCCATCGGCACTGCACCCGCCATTGCCCCAGACGAGAACGCCGAGCGCCTTGGCGTCATCAAGCTTTGCCGGGCGATAGATGACGTGCGCCGGCAACGTGGCGTCTTGCGTCATGATCGCGGGGTAGGGTCCCGTGCCCGGCCCGATGGGCATCGTGTCGTAGGCGCTGGGCTGCTCCTGCGCCGCGAGAGGGGCCGCGATCATGGTCAGGGCAAGAGCGGCCGCGATCTGGTTTTTCAAGCAATCCTCCTTCGTAGGCGACGGACATTTGTCCAACAAATTGTCCTATGCAAGCGCTTGCGTAAATCGTTCGTCGCATTTAAGCAATGTGGCATAACAATGAAGGGAGAGGCGTGATTCATACCGTACTGGCCACTGGCGATCTCGCGATGGACCGCGATGATTACGACGCCTGCTTTGCCGGGACGGCCGATATCCTGCGCAGCGCCGATCTCGTGTTCGGCCAGCTCGAAACCAGCTTTGCCGAAAAGGGTGTCCGCCTGCCACAGGCACGCCATGCCGTCCTCGCCCGCCCGGAAGGCGCTGCTGCGCTGGGCCGCGCCGGTTTCGATGTGATCTCGATGGCCGGAAACCACGTGATGGACTGGGGCCAGGAAGCCTTCTTCGAAACGCGCGGGCACCTTGAAAGCGCGGGCATCAGCGTGGTCGGGGCCGGGGCCAACATCGTCGAGGCCCGCCGCCCGGTGATCCGCACGCTGGGCGATGGCACGCGCGTCGCCTTCCTCGCCTATTCCAGCATCCTGCCCCATTCCTATTGGGCTGACGAGCGCCGCCCCGGCTGCGTCCCGATGCGCGCCTTCACCGTCTACGAGCAGATCGAGCACGACCAGCCCGGCACCCCCGCTCGGGTCCACACCTATCCCCACCGCGAAGATCTGGCCGCGATGGAGGCCGACATCCGCGCCGCGAAGGCCGAGGCCGACGTGGTTCTCGTCTCGCACCACTGGGGCATCCACTTCGTCCGCGCGGTCATTGCCGATTACCAGCGCGATGTCGCCCGCGCCGCGATTGCCGCCGGGGCCGATGCGATCTTCGGCGGCCATGCGCATATCCTCAAGGGCTGCGAGCTGATCGACGGCAAGCCCGTCTTCTACTCACTGTGCAACTTCGCCACCGACCTTGCGATGGACGAGGCCCATGCCAACTCCAAGAGTTTCAACGAGATCCGCGTTCTTGCCGAAGAGTGGGAGCCGGATTTCGAAAGCCTCTACAATTTCCCCAAGGCCGCACGTCTGTCGATGATTGCCCGGCTCGAGATTGCCACCGGCAAGATGCTTCGCGCAGGCCTTCTGCCGCTTGTCATTGGCCGCGATGCCGTGCCGCGCCTGGCCGAACCGGGTAGCGAGGACCATGCCGCCGTGATCGAATACCTCGCTGCCGTTACGGAAGAAGCAGGCCTCAACGCCCGCTATCGTCAGGCCGAAGGCATGGTCGTGCTGGAGCAGGCAGCATGAAGCCGCGCGCCTCTGCCTTTCCGCTCGAAGGCTACGTCCTGCTTTATCTGCTGGCGTACCTGCCCAACGTCATCGTGACCAAGCTGGTCACCTCGCAGCCGCACGCCGGACTTGGCCGTCCACTCACCGGCCTCGAAACCCTGCCTGCGTCGCTAGTCATCAACATGGTGCTGACCTGGGGCTTCATCTGGCTCTCGGGCTGGCATCGCGATGCCAACAAGATCGCGCTGGGCCCGATCCACCTGCCGTTCCCGACGTTCTACACCTTCCTGTCCGGCCTCGGCACCTCGCTGGTGCTGTTTACCGTGCCGCTCAGCTTCACCATCCCCAACGTCAGCATCCCGTTCATCCAGCTGGTGATGCGCGGCGACATCCTGATCATCGCGCCGTTGGTCGACGTGATGTTCGGCCGCCGGGTGCGCTGGTGGAGCTGGACAGCGCTGGCGATGGTCCTGTTCGCGCTGGTCATCACCTTGTCCGACCGGGGCGGCCTCAAGCTGCCGCCGATCGCGATCCTTACCGTGGTGCTCTACACGCTGGGCTATTTCCTGCGCCTGTTCGTGATGACCAAGATTTCCAAGAGCGGCGATCCAGCCTCGGTAAGGCGCTATTTCGTTGAGGAAAAGATGATCGCGCTGCCGATGTCGGTGGTGATCCTCGGTGTCATCTCGGCAAGCGGCATCGGTGGGCAATCGGGCGAGCTTGCCTGGGGCTTCATCGGCGTGTGGAGCGATCCGGTGCTGCTCGACCTGTTCTGGATCGGCGCGACGCTGACCATCATTTCGGTGCTGGCCATCATCATCCTGCTCGACCCGCGCGAGAATGCCTACTGTGTGCCGCTGGAGCGCGCTGCCAGCCTCGTTGCCGGGATCGGCGGCTCGGTCCTGCTCGCATGGTTCTGGGGCCTGAAGATGCCGCGCGATGCCGAACTGATCGGCGCTGGCGTGCTGGTCGGCGCCATTGTCCTGCTCTCGCTCGCCCCGCGCCTTTCCGCGCGTCGGCAGGCGCGAAGCGAAACTGCCTGATTTCAATGATTTGCCCGGCGGACTGCGCCGGCGGTGAAGATACAGATGGGAGACTGAAGATGGGGAACCGGAACGCTTTCAAGGTGCTGCTCGCAGCAAGCTCTGCAATCGCTTGCATTTCAACAGTCCACGCGCAAGAAGCGCAGGATTCTGCGACGGGCGCGCCCGATGACCAGTCGATCGTCGTCACCGGCAGCCGCATTCGCGGCATCGCCCCGGTCGGCTCGAACGTCATCGCCATCGGCGCGGATGACATCGCGCAGGAGCCGGTGACCTCGACCAATGACTTGCTCCGCCGCGTGCCGCAGGTCGTTTCGCTCGGCGCCAACCGCAACGGCGGCTCGGCCCAGAATGGTGCTGCCAACGCCACGCGCGGTGCCGGCATCAACTTGCGCGGCATTTCCACCAACGCCACGCTGCTGCTCTACGATGGCCGCCGCTTCCCGCCGCAAGGCACGCAAGGGCAGTATACCGATCCTTCGGTCCTGCCTGCCATTGCGCTCGAACGGGTCGAAGTCGTCGCCGATGGTGCCTCTGCCGTCTATGGCTCTGACGCGATTGCCGGTGTCGTGAACTTCATCCTGCGCCGGAACTTCGATGGCGTGGAAGTGCGCGCTCGCGCCGGGATGGCCGAAGGTGGCTACACCGAAAAGCAGTTCGCCGGAATTTTCGGCAAGAAGTGGGATGGCGGCTCGGCGATTATTGCCGCCGAATACACCCACAACACCCACCTGCGCGGCTCCGATCTCGATTTCTATCAGGATGACAATCGCAATCGCGGCGGACGCGACCTTCGCGTCCAGAACTGTGATCCGGGCACGATCAGCCTTGGCGGCAGGACTTACGCCATTCCGCAGGGCGGGGTAACCGCGGCCAATGTCGGCTCGCTCGTTGCCGGTACCGCCAATCGCTGCTTCTACAACGCGCTCGACACTGTTATCCCCGAGCAGAAGCGCTACAACGTGACCGCCGCCTTCTCGCAGGATGTGGGTGAAAGCGTGCGCGTCTTTGCCGATGGGTTCTATTCCTATCGCAATGGCACCATCGCCGGCATCAGCAACATCAGCGCCACCGTGCGCAACACCAACCCGTTCTTCGTCACCCCCGTGCCGGGCACCACGCAGCAGACGGTGCTGTGGTCGATGGTCCCGACGCTGGGGCCCGACTTCAACCCTTACCACGGTGAATCCTGGAACGTGGTCGGCGGTATCGAAGCCAAGCTGGTCGGTGATTTCAAGGCGACGGCCTATTACGCCCACGGTGAATCCGAGGATGTCGCCGACCGCCGCCTGGGCGTGAATACTGCCGCGCTCAACGCCGCGCTTGCCGATACCAATCCTGCCACGGCGCTCAATGTGTTCGGCGGGCCGAACAATCCGGCGACGCTGGCGAAGATCCGCGACAACCTGTTCATCATCACCGGCCGCACGAAGCTCGACGTCGCCAACGTCCAGCTTGATGGCTCGTTGTTCGATCTTCCCGGCGGCGCAGTGCGCGTTGCGTTGGGTGGGGAATACCGCGAGGAGTACACCTACACCGATCTCAAGACCGGGCAGGCCGCCACCCCGCGCAGCGTGGCCGATTCCGGCACCCGCAATGTCAAGGCGGTGTTTGGCGAACTGTTCGTGCCGATCGTCGGCGGTGGCAATGCCATGCCGGGGATCGAACAGCTCTCGCTGTCGATCGCAGGACGTTACGAGAAGTACAGCGACTTCGGCAGCACCACCAACCCCAAGATCGGCCTGACGTGGAAGCCGGTGGAATCGCTGACCCTGCGTGGCAGCTACGGTACTTCGTTCCGCGCGCCGACCTTCACCGAAGTGTCGACCATCGCGGGCGGGGCGGGCCTTTACTACGATACGCTGCCGGGCGCCTCGGGCAACCTCACCGGCATCGGCATCGCTGGCGGCAATCCGGGGCTGAAGCCTGAAACGGCAACGACATGGTCATTCGGCGCAGAGTTCCGCCCGATCAGCGCACTGCGCCTGTCGCTGACGTACTTCGACATCGACTACAAGGACCAGATCCAGGCTCTGCGCGGCACGCCGGGTATCCTCACCAACCCGCTCTACGCCTCGTTCGTGAAGCTGAACCCGACGCAGACGGAAGTGAACGCGCTGATCGCTTCGGGCCTGCCGATCAACCAGCCGATCAATGCCAATGCGGTGCAGTTCATCGTCGATGGCCGCCGCCAGAACCTTGGCCGTTCGCGCGTGCGTGGGATCGACTTTGCCGCCTATGCCAACTGGGAAATGGGTGCGGTGAAGTTCGATGCCGGTGTTTCCGGCACGTACTATACCAAGTACCTGTTCCAGCCGCTGCCGGGCGCTGCGGTTGCAAACGTCGTCGGCCTGATCAACTTCCCGCAGAAGTTCCGTTCGCAGGCGGATATCGGCGCGAAGCTGGGCATCTTCTCGGGCCGCCTGACGTGGAACCATCTGGCGTCCTACACCAACACCACGGTCACGCCGGTGCAGAAGGTTTCCAATTACGATACTTTCGATCTGGGCCTGAACGTCGAAGTGAACGAGCGCCTGCGCATCGGTTTTGATGTGCGCAACCTGCTCAACGAGGATCCGCCCTTCGTTGATACCACGCGCGGATACGATCCGCAGTCGGCCAACCCCATACCGCGCATGTTCTCGATGACGGCAGGCGTGAAGTTCTGATGGCGGCGCTGCTATCGCTTCTGGCGGCGGCCACGGTCGCCAGCGCCAGCCCTGGCGATTGCAGCGCGCTTGAGGGCGCCAGCGGGGACGTGGTGGTCGCAAAGGCCAACGCGATCCCCGCAGGTGTTGCCTTCAGGCCCGACGACAGGACCACCTTCTACAAGTCCGTTCCGGTCGATGTGCCGTTCTGCCGGGTCGAGGGCCGGCTCGAGGGCACCATCGGCTTCGAACTGTGGCTGCCGATGGCATGGAACGGTCGGTTGCTCGGCGCGGGCGTTGGCGGTGACGCCGGGGTGTTCAATTACCTCGACATGAGCCTGCGCGTGGCCCAGGGTTTCGCCACCGTCACTACCGACAGCGGCCACAAGGTAACCGACGCGCACTGGATGCGCCTGCCCAAGGCCCGCACCGATTACGAACATCGCGCGGTCCACCTGACGACACAGGCCGCGAAGTCGCTGGCTGCCCGGTTCTATGCAAGGCCGGTCGCACGCAGCTACTTCACCGGGTGCTCGGGCGGTGGTCGGCAGGCGCTCAAGGAAATGCAGGTCCACCCGCTCGATTACGACGGGGTGATCGCCGGCGCGCCGGGGCCGAACATGCCGCTGCAATCGGTGCGGATGATGTGGTTCGCATTGGAAGCCCAGCGCAAGCCGGCGGCTGCGCTAAGCGACGCCGACTGGTCGCTCTATGAAAGCTCCGTCACCCGCGCCTGCGATCCGCTGGACGGCAAGGTCGATGGCATCATCACGAATCCGCTGCAGTGCCGGTTCCGTACTGCCAAACTCCTATGCAAGCCGGGGCTGGGCGAAGGCTGCTTGACACCGCCCAAGCTCTCCATGCTCAATGCTGTCATTGCCCCGCTGCGCGATGAACGCGGCAGGGCGATGGACCGCGGCCTGTTCCCCGCTGTCCGCACCCGGCCCGGCCCGCCATCGCCGCTGCTGCGGGCGATGTGGGCCGATGCCGCGCACGATGATCCGGACTGGGACGCGCTGACTTTCAGCCGCACGGGCGACCTTGCCACGATCAATCGCGTCATGCCGCAGCTTCGGGCAGACAGCACCGCCATCGCCCCGTTCCTTGCCGCCAATCGCCGCGCGATCATCTATCAGGGCTGGCAGGACCCATCGACCAACGCCGGGCCGACGCTCGAGTATTACGGCGCGCTGGCCCGCGACAACGGCGGTCTGACGAAGCTGCGCGAGGCGGTCCGGCTGTTCATGGTGCCCGGCATGTACCACTGTCGCGGCGGGCCAGGAGTCGATACCTTCGGCGCGTCCGGCCACGCGCCGGTCAGCGAGGACCCGGCAAACGACATGCTCTGGGCGCTGATCCGCTGGGTCGAACAAGGCGTTGCGCCAGCGCGCATCGAGGCCCGCAAGATCGCCGGCGAATCCAGCTTTACCCGCCCGATCTGCGCTTTCCCGTCATCGGCCCGGTTGGAGCAGGGCGCGTGGACCTGCCGCCACGACCCTGCCCTGCTGGCATGGCCCTCTGCCCGGCTGAAACAATGACTGACACACTCAGCGACCTGCTCTGCCGCCACATCGCCACGGCTCGCTGGGAAAGCCTGCCCGACCGTGCCCGTGACGGTGCGCGCCGCGCCGCCTTGGATGCCATCGGCGTGATCCACGCGGCAAGCGGCCTTGCGCCCGAGGCCGCGCCATTCATCGCGCTGGCCCGCGCCAACGGGGCAGGGCCGTGCACGATCATCGGCACGCGCCACGCTGTCCAGCCGCTCGGTGCCGCGCTCGCCAACGGCGCGCTTGCCCATGCCGTGGACTACGAGGACGCCTTTGACCGCGCGCCTGCCCACCCCAACGCCTCGCTGGTTCCGGTGCTGCTGGCGCTGGCCCAATCACAAGGCCCGGTCGATGGTCGACGCTTCCTCACCGCGCTGGCGGTGGGCGGCGATATTGCCTGCCGGATCGCGCTGTCGCTGCGCCAGCCGATGGAGCAAGGCGGTTGGTACCCCCCGCCGATCGTTGCCGCCTTCGGCGCGGTGGCAGGCGCGGCCAAACTCCTCGGCCTGTCCCCTCAGCAGACCATGGACGCGTTGTCGCTAACCCTGTGCCAGGTGACGATGCCGGGCGAGATCAAGCGCAGCCGCCGCACCACCTTGCGCGCGGTGCGCGAAGCCTTTCCTGCCCAAGCCGCGCTGACCGCAGCGCTGCTGGCGCGCGAAGGGGTGGACGGTTTCGAACAGCCGCTGGAGGGCAAGTCCGCCTTCTTCGCCCTTTACGCTGGCGGGCAGTTCGACCCATCTGATCTGACCGAGCGCCTCGGTACACACTACTGGGGCGGTGAACTGACTTTCAAGCCTTGGCCCAGCTGCCGTGGCACGCACGCATTCATCGAAATGGCGCTCGACCTTTCCGCCCGCCACGGCATCACGCCGTCTGACATCGCCCGCGTCGAAGTCAGCGTCGATGGCATCCAGTCGATGCTGGTCGATCCACTGGCGCGCAAGCAAGCCCCCGCAACCGCAATCGACGCCAAGTTCTCGATCCCGTTCACCACCGCGCTGGCCCTGGTCCGCGGGGCAGTGCGGCTTGACGATTTCGATGCCGTCAGCCTTGCCGATCCCGAGGTTCTGGCCATGGCCGCCCGCGTAGCGGCCCACGTCGACCTCCGGCCCACATGGCAGCCCGGCGTCGGCGGTGCGATCAGGATCACGCTGACCAATGGCGATACCTTTGAGGCATGGCTGGAGAATGCGCTGGGCTGCCCTGCGCGGCCACTCTCCCCAGCGGCGCAGCGGGCCAAGTTCGTCGATTGCGTCGGGCGGGCGGCAGTTCCGGTCCTGCCCGAGGCTGCCAGCCGCCTTGCCGATGCAATCCTCGGCCTTGATACCGTGGCTGACGTCGGCGCCCTGTTTCAGCCGCCAGCGTAAGCGCCCTGTGCGTCGAGACGCGCCGGTCGCACCGCCAGCACTTCGATCGCTTCGGCCTTGCCACCGAAGTCGACCAGTTCGCCTTCCTCGGCCTCCATCAGTGATCGCGCGAGCGGCGCCGACCATGCGATCAGCCCGGCTGCGGGATCAGCCTCGTCATCGCCGACAATGGTGATCCACCGCGCCTTGCCGTTGAGTCGAAACTGGACCGAGCAACCGAACGCCACAGCCTCGCCATCGGGTGCTGGCATCAGTTCGGCAGTCGCGGCGCGCGTGCTCCAGTAGCGCTGTTCACGCCGCGCCTTCTTGAGCGCTGCCTCGTCCGCGCCCTCGGCCACCAGAGCCTGCACCTTGTCCTCGCAAGCCTCTACCTGCGCCCGGATCAGCGCGAGGCCGCGTTCCGTCACGAGGTTCGGCCCGGGCGGGATCGGCAGTTCGAACACCGGTTCGAGATGTTCGTCATCACTTTCCCGGCGAAACGCGACACTCATGCACAAAACTCCAAACAGGCTGGCTTCTGATCAGCGGCCCTGCCAAAGGACCGCTATGGCACAGGCAACCCGGGCAACGAAAGCGCTCGAACAGGCCGGTATCCGGTTCGAACTGCGCAGCTATGATTATGATCCCGATGCCGAGAGCATCGGACAGGCCGCCGCGTCCGCGCTGGGCGTGGAACCGGCGCAGGTGTTCAAGTCGCTGATGATACTGATCGATGGCAAGCCTGCCTGCGCCATCGCGCCAAGCGATGGCGAAGTCTCGATGAAGCGCGTCGCGGCAGCATTGGGGGCAAAGTCCGCCACGATGATGCGCCCCGGCGATGCCGAACGCCTCACCGGCTACAAGGTCGGCGGGATCAGCCCCTTCGGCCAGATGAAGCGCGTGCCCGTCGTGATCGACGAGACCGCGCTGTTGTGGGACGCGATCTTCATCAACGGCGGGCAGCGCGGCTTGCAAGTGTTTCTGGCCGGAGACGACGCGGCGCGCGTGCTGGACGCGGCCGTGGCCGATATCAGCGCTGCCTAGCCACTCGCCGACGCCAGCCGTGAACGCGCCAGTGCGCAGAACAGTGCCGTCGATGTCGTGATCACCAGCGCCACGGCCAAGCGCAGCGGGTCAATCGGCGCAAACAGCCCCAGCACGCTCATCGCCGAGCCGCTCGCCAACATCTGCAGCGCCCCGGCAAGGCTCGTGGCAGTGGCGGCAAGGCCCGGCTCGGCAAAGCCGATGGCGTTGAATGCCACCGGACCCGCAAGGCCAGCACCAAGGCCCAGTAACAAGATCGGCGCAATCAGCGGCATCACGCCTTCCACCCCGCCGAGCGCCAAGACCAGTGCCGTGCTCGCGCCCAGGGCAGAGCTTGCCGTGCCGACGATCAATGCGCTGAAATGCCGTTCGATCGGAACCACTAGACGCGTGCCCGCGATGCTCGCCGCCGCCACCCACAACAGTGCCAGCCCCGCCTCGCCTGACGAAAGCCCAAAGCGGTGCACCAACAGGAACGGGGCGGCGCCAAGGAACATGTAAAGTCCGCTGCTGGCCGCGCCCAGCGTTGCCGCCGTCAGCAGAAATTGGTGATTGCGCGCCAGTCGTGCGTAGGATGCGAACAGGCCGGTGCGCTGGTTCGACGCTGTTATAGTTGCCGTTTCGGGCAGCCGCAGCGATGCTGCCAGCAGCGTTGCCGCTCCCGCCAGGGCGAGCAGCGCGAAGATCGCGCGCCATCCGGCGAGGTCGGCCACGCTCCCGCCGATAACCGGCGCAATTGCGGGCGAAATCAGCACGATGGTCATCAGTGTGGCCTGTGCGCCCTTGGCCCGCTCCTTGCCGAACAGATCCCCCACCATGACCCGCGCCGTCACCACGCCGCAGGCACCGCCCACCGCCTGAACCGCCCGCGCCGCGAGCAGCAGTCCGGTCGATGTCGCCAGCGCGCCCGCCAATGCGCCTGCCATGAACAGCACCAGTCCCGCGATCATCACCGGCCTGCGCCCCACACGGTCAATGAGTGGCCCTGCCACCAATTGCCCGGAGCCAAGGCCTGCAAGATAGACACTCACCACCTGCTGCGCCTTGGCCTCGCCGATGGCCAGGTCTGCCGCGATCAGCGGAAGTGCGGGCACCAGCATGTGGATGGCCACTGATCCTGTTGCGGCGATGGCTGCCAAGATCATGATCGTGGCGCGATAGCCTCTTTGCACCTTCACCTTTTCACCGCCGATGCGCCTCTTGGTTCATACGTCCCGAAAACTCCATGATAGCGCTTGCATGCGCCGTAATGCGTGCTTATGCAACCGATCATGAGCGATCGACTGCAGGACTTCGATCCGGAACTTCCGGAAGACTTTGACAGCCCCCATGCCGAATATGCGCGCCTGCGCCAGCAGTGCCCCGTTGCCTGGACCGAGGGTCTCGGCAGCTTCTGGGCGGTGACGCGGTATGAAGACGTAAAGCGCGTGGCATCGGATTCGGCCACGTTCATCACTTCGGTCCAGAACGTCATTCCCAAGGTCGCCTATACCGGTCGCCGGCCGCCGTTGCATCTCGATCCGCCGGAACATACCCCTTATCGCAAGGCGCTCAATCCGCTGCTCTCGCTCGATCGGGCCGAGACCTTTGCCCCGCGTGCGCGCGAACTGACCCGTGCCTTGCTGGCGCCGATGGTGGCCCGGGGCGGAGGGGACATCTGCGTCGAGGTGTCCAGCCATCTTCCGGTCCACGTCTTCGGCGAATGGATGCGCATTCCCGAGGACTGGCTCGATACGCTCCACGACAATGGCCGCGCCTTCATCCTTGCGGTGCATTCCAACAAGCCCGAGGTCATGAAGGAGACCTCGCTCCGCCTCTACGACATGGCACGTGCCCTGATCGCGTTGCGCCACGAACACCCGCAGGACCCGGCCTTCGATCCTACCAGCGCCTTGCTGGAGGCGCGGCACGAGGGGCAGCCGCTGCCTGATGACCTGCTCGTCGGCACGGTGCGGCAGGTGCTGGTCGTCGGCATGGTCGCGCCGATGGTCATGATCGGCAATATTTGCGTCCACCTCTCGCGTGACAAGGCGCTGCAGCACCAGCTTCGCGCAGACCCTGCGCTTGTGCCTGCGGCCATCGAAGAGTTTCTCCGCCTTTACACGCCCTATCGCGGCTTTGCACGAACCGCTGTCTGCCCGGTGGACCTCGGCGGCCGCACCATCGAACCGGGCGAGGCGATCGCACTGATCTATGCCTCGGCCAATCGGGATGAGGCCGTGTTCCCCAACCCTGACGAGTTCATTCTGGATCGGCCCAACATCGCGCAGCACCTTGCCTTCGGGCGCGGCCCGCACAACTGCCCGGGCATTCACCTCGGCCGCATGCAGCTGCGCGTCGCGCTCGAGGAAGTCCTGGCTGCAACCAGCGAGTTCGAGCTTTCCGGGCCGGTCACGGTCAGCCGCTGGCCAGAGATTGGCGCGCTCTCGGTGCCGCTGCAGTTCGCCTGATCCGGCCAAAGAGGGCGCCAGAAGAGAGCGCCAGAAGAGGGCGATTGCATCATAGGTCTGGAAAGCGCTAGCATCGAAGGGATGAGTGGACCGATCGACAAGACGCCGACCCTTGATGATGTGGCGCTGATGGCCGGGGTGTCGACCGCCACCGTCAGTCGCTTCGTCAACAATCCCGAGGTCGTGGCCAAGGGGACGGCGGAGCGCATCAGCGCTGCGATCGCTGCAACCGGTTACATCCCCAATCTGCTGGCAGGCGGCCTGGCATCCAGCCGATCGAAGATGGTCGCCGTGCTGATCCCCTACCTGACGGAGTCCATCTTCAACGATACGATCCAGGCCATGGTCGAGGAGCTGTCGGCCGCTGGCACCACTGTCATGCTGGGCCTGACCGGCGTTTCAGAGAAGCGGACCGAGGACCTGATCCGCGCGGCGCTCAGCCGCCGGGTCGATGCGATCATCTTCACCGGGCCGGTCACGCCCCAGGTCGATGCCATGGTGCGGCGCAGCCCGGCCCTGTTCATCCAGGTCTGGGACTTGCCCGAGGACCCGATCGGCATGGCGGTTGGCTTCTCGCACCACGCCGCCGGGCGTGACATCGCGCGCTTCCTCATGTCGCGCGGCTATCGTCGCCCCCACGTCGTCACCGCCGAAGGCGCGCGCGCCAATATGCGGCGCGCCGGTTTTGTGGAGGAATGGCAGGCTACCGGGCACGAACCGCCCAGTGAATCTGCCGTCCAGGTGCCGTCCAGCTTCGGACACGCGCGCCGCATCTTTGCCGAGATCCGTCGCTTGCCAGACATGCCCGACGTGGTGGTCTGCGGGTCGGACTATCTCGCGCAAGGGGTGATCGTCGAAGCGCTTGCCGCCGGGCTGCGCGTGCCCGAAGACATTGCCGTGGTCGGCTTCGGCAACAGTTCGATCGCCGGCGAGATGCGCCCCACGATCACCTCGGTCGAGGTGGACGGCGCCCGGATCGCGCGCGAGGCCATCGCCGCCATCCGCAAGCACCGCCCGAACCAGCCTCCGGCCGAGCGCTGGGTCGATGTCGGCTTCCGCCTCGTCGCCCGCGAAAGCGCCTAGGGCAGGACTCTAGCGCGTAAGGTATCCGCCTTCCACGGCAAGGCTGTGCCCGGTGACATAGCTTGCCGCGTCGGAGCACAGCCAGGCACTTGCCTCGGCCACTTCCTCCGGCTTGCCGAAGCGCCCGAACAGGCTGAGCGCCGGGGCGAAGTCTTCTTCGGTGAAGCCGGTCGTCTCCAGCGCACCGCGCAGCATCGGCGTGTCGATCGCGCCCGGCAGGACGGCGTTCACGCGGATGCCCTTGCCGGCATACTCCAGGCTGCCGGTCTTGGTCAGGCCGATCACGCCGTGCTTGGCTGCGACATAGGCGGCATTGTTCGGCTGCGGACGGAACGAGCTGACCGAACCGATATTGACGATCGATCCTGAGGAACCCTGCGCAAGCAACTGACGGATCTCATATTTCATGCACAACATGACCGAGCGCAGATCGACATTGAGGACCTTGTCGAACACGGCCATGTCAGCCTCATGGATCGGCAGGACATCGGGCGTGATCGCGGCGTTGTTCACCGCGCAATCGAACCTGCCGAACGTGGCCACCGTTTCGGCAATCAGCGCTTCGACCTGCGCTTCGTCGGCAACGTCCGTGCGGACGGCGTGAGCCGTGCCGCCCTCGGCGCGGATTGCCGCGACAGTGGCGGCGGCGGTGTCAGCGTTGATGTCCGATACGATGACCTTGGCGCCGCGCGCGGCCAGCAGGCGCGCGGTTGCCGCGCCCATGCCCACACCCGCGCCGGTAACCACGGCGACCTTGCCTTCAAGCGATACGAGGTTTGCGTTCACGATCTTGCTCCCTGCGCGATCCACGCGCGAATCTTTGCCATGTCGCTGTCGTCGAGCGGGAAGCCGCCGAACGGCATCCGAGCCCCTGAACCGCCATGGTCAATATGCGTGCCTTCCAGCTTCATCACCAGATAGGACTTGTCCGGCGCGCCCGGTTCCACCCGCATGATCGTAGGCGCACCTTCCGAAGGCTTGTTGACCAGAAAGCCGATCGCTGCATCGCCGACCAGCGACATGGCTCCCGCCTCTTCCCCGGTCAGGTGGCACGTCGCACAGTTTTGCTCGAGGATCGGAGCAATATCCGTTTGATACGAGACAGTTGCTGCAGGTTCTTCAGCGCGTGCCGAGATAGCGAGAGCGAGCAGGCCAGCGCCCAGGGCAAGCCGCTTCATGCGCTCACCGCGTGGCGACCGGCGATGAAGCCGAAAGTCACCGCAGGCCCGATCGTGCCGCCTGCGCCGAGATATGCCTGGCCGGTCGGCGCGGCGATGCAGTTGCCGGCAGCATAGAGGCCGGGGATCGGCTGTCCGTTCGCCGCCAGAACCTGCGAGTTGGCATTGATCTGCGGCCCGCCTGCCGTGTCCAGCGTGCCGGGTGCGAGCACGATGGCATAATAAGGTCCCTTCGCAGAAAAGGGATGCATCGTGTTGTTTGGGAACGGGTTTTCAGGTTGCGTCGTGCCTTGCCGCCGCGCCGAGAACAGCAGGTGCCATTCGCGGTCATAGAGGTACTTGCCGCGCCCGAATTCGGGATCGACGCCCTTCTTGGCATAAGCATTGAAGTTCGTGATCGACTGCTTTGCATTTGCAGCAAATTCCGGCGCAAGACGCACGCCTCCGGTGCGATCCTGCCACCCTTTGAGCTGGGCGTCGATACCCGCAAAGACCTCGTCCCAGGTCTGGCCTTCGACCAGATGCGGCTGCTCGGCCTTGTTGACCGGGAAAGGGAAGGCGCCGCCGAACGCATCGATGCTGCGCTGGTCGAACAGCATGAACATCAGGTGGTTGGGATATTCCTCGTGCGCCGGGTCGTACCAGAAGTGCGCCTGCGTGCGGTCGTTGTAGTCGCGCTTCTCGTTGACCACGCGCTTGCCGTACTTGTTGACGAGGATCATCGAATCCCCCGGCAGTACGAAGGCGCCAAGGCCGATGCCGCGCGTCTTCAGCGCCTCGCCCAGCACGACCTGGCTGCGCCAGCCGAGCCCCAAGTTGCCCATCATCGCGCCCGCTTCCTGCGCGATCGGGATGAAATCGCCGGTCGATCCCGGCAGCGAGCATGAACCGTAGACGGCGGGCTGGTGCACGTCGCACAGCTGCACGTTGTGGCTGTAACCGCCGGTGCCGAAGACCACGCCCTTGTTTGCCCGGATGCGGATCATCTTGTCGCCCTGCGTGGCTTCCGCGCCAATGACCCGGCCCGATGCGTCCTTGACCACACGGGTGACGCGGGTGCGGGTCAGGATCGGCACGCCCTTGGCCTTGAGCCAGGCATGCATCTGCGAGGCGAGGCTGCCGCCGCCCTGGGTCGAGCCGGAACCCACCGCCGGCTCCAGCGCGCGGCCGGTCGGCACCTTGTTCTCGGGCAGGTGGTCGGCATAGTCGGGGGCGGGCTTGTCCACCTGGAACAAGCGGAACTGCTTGAACTGCACCGCGCCCAGTTCCCGCAGGTGATCAACTGCGGCCGAGCCATGATCGTAGAACGCCTCGACCACGCGATAGCGATTCTCATCAAGCCCCAGCGTCGGGCTGCTGGGATTGTATTGGCGCGGATAGCCGTAGCGCACGGTGTAGCGCAGCGCGTCGGCCTTGGGGTCCTCGATGCCCTGTTCGCGGAAGATGAAGTGGTTGAAGATCCACGTCACGCCACCCGACTTGGCGGTGGTGCCGCCAAGGATAGGCATCTTTTCGACCATCATGACCTTCGCGCCCGCCGCCAGCGCGGTGACGGCAGCCGTGCCCGCCGCCGCGCCGCTGCCGACGCACAGGACGTCGCATTCATGGTCCCAGCCCGCAACGGGCGCGTCTGCCGCCTGTGCCGCCGTGGCAATGCCGCCGGTTGCGGCGACCGCTGCGGTCAGGCCTGCGCCTGCCAGCATCTGGCGGCGGTCGATACCCTTGGTGGGCTGGGTCATGTCACGTTTCTCCCGTCTCTTCAGTCCATTGGAGCGAGCGCTGGATGCCCACCCCGTCCGACTAGGGCCTGCTGCGCAGACCAAAGTCTCCCGGCCCTCCCGCCTGCGGGAGGGCAAAAGTCACCTTTGTCGCCCCTCCCGCAAGCGGGAGGGGCTGGGGGGGCATTCTCACCGCCGCCCGGCGATGTAGTCGTTGATCACCTCATGGAACCGGCGCACCCGGTTTTCCTGCCTCGCCAGGTAGGCATCGTCGTGGCCGAGCGAGTGCAGGCCCTGCTGCTGGGTCACCGCCACGTCGAGATCCTGGATGAGGAAGTCGCCCTGCGGGATTTCGGCGCTGTAGGCGGAGAAATCGCCGCTCTGGTGTTCGGCTTCCTTCCACGGGCGGTTGCCGTAAAGCGTCGGCACATCGGCGCCGCCTGCCACTTCCGGGGCGAGATACCAGTAGTCGAAGGTCGACCAGTTGGGGTCTTCCATGTCGGGTTCGGTGCGGAAGACGTGGAGCCCTTCGGGCGTGCCGGTCAGCGTCAGGTTGGGGAAGCAGGTGTGGTGGAACTGGTCGGTCAGCTCGTCATCGGCGAGCTTCTCGAAATGGGTATAGCCCCGCGCCGGCCCGAGCTTGCGCCGCGCCTGCTGCAGCGCAAGGCGGCCCTCTTGCGCGCGGCCCTCGAACGCGGCGGGATCGAGGTCCCATTCCTTCAGGACCTGCGCCCACAGCGGCTTCATCTGTTGCGCGTCCTGATAACGGCTCGAAGGCTGCAGCTTCTCGATCATGCGGTTGTGGCCGGTCGGGTACATCTCGAACACGGTGGTCGAGTAGTGATCGTCGATCATGCCTTCGAACTGCGGGTGCACCGCCGGGATGTGGTAGGCCTCGTTGAAGTTGTCGGAGGCGAACTTCCAGTTGGTGTTGACCCGCAGCGTGCGCCACACCACGCGCTTCCAGCTGGCAAGGTCGCGGTTGCCGAGCAGCGTCGGGATAGGATCGAGGTATTCCATCAGCGGCACGGCATTGGGATCGAAGCTGTAGAAGATGAAGCCGCCCCAGGTCTCGCAGGGGACCTCCTTCATGCGCAGCTTGGCGCAAGGGGAACCTTGCGGGAAATCCTCCTCGTCCTGCACCCAGTCCAGCGCGCCGTCGATGTTCCACTTCCAGCCGTGGTAGGGGCAGGTGAAGTGTTCGCCGACGCCGCCCTCTTCCACGGTGACGAGGCGGTTGCCGCGGTGGCGGCAGACGTTGTGGAAGGCGCGGATGCCGCCGTCCTTCTGGCGCACCATGATGACCGACTGGCGCATGAAGTTGTGGGTGATGAAATCGCCTGCCTCTTCAAGCTGGCTCTCCCGACCGCCGACATGCCACACGCGCTTCCACATGCGCTCCCATTCGAGCGCGGCGAAGTCCTTCGACCAGTAACGGTCACCGGTGATCGCATCGCCACGTGGTTCGGGGAACTGCGCGCTTTCGTGGGTGGGGTAGGGGGCATCGACTTCGGGGACCTGGATATAGGTGGCCATGATGGAGCGCTCCTGTAACCGGCGTTCTCCCCGAGCGCCGGATGGGGGGTTGGCAATGTCGTCTCTTGTTCTTTTTAGCGTAGCGCCGTTGCCCACCCCGTCCGACTAGGGCCTGCTGCGCAGACCCAAGTCTCCCGGCCCTCCCGCCTGCGGAAGGGCACTTACTCCCCCCTCCCGCAGGCGGGAGGGGTCGGGGGTGGGCAGCGGTTTAAACTTACTTCGCGTTGTCCAGCGTGCCCGACAGCGGCATCAGGAAATCCATGGTGTAGCGCGTGGCCTTCCAGCCCGCCTCGGTGCGGCGCACGTCGAAGTAGTAGCGGCCGTTGACGGTGACGCTGCTGCCGTCCTTGCCCTGTCCCATGCCGATAACATAGGCGCGCATCGAGGCGGTATCGCCTGCGTAGGCAGTGACCGCGAAGTTGGTCAGGTAGTGGGCGTGATGCGCCATGTTGGCGAAGACGTTCGTGAAGAAGGCGCGGATGCCATCGTGGCCGAGCTGCGGAGTGAGGCCAATGCCCGAAAGGTCAAACACCGCATCCTCGGTGAAGACATCGAGGATTCCATCGATGTTGCCGATCGTATCCACCGCGTGGGCATAGGCGATCATCAGGTCCTGAATTGCCAGGCGATCCTCGATAGGGCACTGCATTATCATTTCCTCTCAGAGACTTATGGATTTTGTTGGAATGTTTCCCCGGGGAAACATCGAAAGAACATTACATGAACATTCAATCGAACAGGGGCCGGATCGGGTCGGTCACGCCGTCCCAGCCAGCTGCGCCCTCGGCGATTTTCGTGAAGGCAGAGGTCTGGTTTTCGTCCTCCTCGACGATCTCGATCATGCAGCCGAGCGCAGGCGAAGTGTCGACGTAGCAGAAGCGCATCGCGCCGAACTTGCCGTCGATGGCCACGGCGAAGCCCTGGTCGACGTAGCGCTGGCGGCAGGCGTCGTAGTCGGCGGTGTAGATGCAGAAGTGGTGGAAGCCGGTCTGCCCCTTGGCGATGGTATCGCGGTAGGCGCTCGGGCGGTCGCAGTGCTGCTGGATCAGCTCGATCTGCACGCCGCCGGATTGGGCGAGGGCGACGGAGAAGTCGATGCCGTCCGATGGTGCGCCACGATATGTCGCCTCGGCCAGCTCGATGTGCGGGACCATGTAGAACGGGCCGATGCCGGTGGCGGCGATCCACGCCCTGGCGGCGGCCTCGACGTCCTCGACGATGAAGGCGGCCTGCATGACGTGTGGGCCGACCTGGCCGGGGGTGATGGTGGTGTTGGTCATTGCTTGTCCCTCTCCTGTCACGCGGGCGCACGTGCCCACCCCGCTGCGACCAGCTTCACTGCGTTCAGCAAGTCTCGCGGCCCTCCCGTTTGCGGGAGGGCAAGTCGCGTCAGTTTTTTCTTCTCCCCTCCCGCAAGCGGGAGGGGTTGGGGGTGGGCTTGCTGCCCTTATTCCCGCGCTGCCGTAGGATGCCCCAGCACCATGTCGTTCAGCTTTTCATGGAACCGCTGCACGCGCTTTTCCTGGCCGGGCAGCAGGCAGCCCTTGAAGCCGCGCGAATTGAGGCCCTGCTGCTGCGTCGTTCCGATCGACAGATCCTGGTCCGCGACGAAGCCGAGCGAAACGCCGTCGCCGTACTTCGAGTGGCGCTGGATCGCATCGTGCCTGAGCGGTGCGGGACCGACGGGCGTGACGACTTCGGCCATCTTCGCATTGGGCGGATAAAGGCACCAGTGCTGGAACACGCACTTTTCGGGGTCGGTCGGGTGCGGTTCGGTGCGCAGGATCTGGCACTGTTCGGGCGACATGGTGATCGTCAGGTTGGGGAACAGCGTGCAGTGGAAATAGTCCACCAGCTGCTGGTCGGTCATCGAGGAGTAGTCGTAGCCCGCATCCGCCCCGCGCTCGCGCTTGGCCTTGATCACGGCCTCGCGGATGTCGGCGGTACGGCCGCGGTATTCCTTGGGATCGATGCCCCATGCCTCGGCGGCCTCGTAGAGCCCCGGCGGCACGTCGCCGCTGACGTAATCCTTGCGGCTCGTGGCCTGGTGGCCGATCATCCACATCGCGTTGTGGCCGTTCTCGTACATCTCGAAAACGGTGGTCGGCAGGCCATCGTTGATGAAGGTGGCGAGTTCGGGGTGAATCGTCGGGAGGTGGTAGCTCTCGTTGAAGTTGTCGCGGATGATCTTCCAGTTGAAGTCGCAGTCCGCCGAAACGTTGAGCACGCGCACCCAGTTGTCGAGCTTGTAGCCGGCAAGGCGCTCGGTGTAGGGCCAGAGCCATTCGTGCAGGGGGGCGACGTCATCGTCCATGCACCAGAACACGAACGGGCCCCACGTGTCGCAGCGCAGTTCGGAAAGCGTGACCTTGCCGCAGGGGTTGCCGCCGGCGAAATCGTCCGGGTCCTGCACGTGGACCAGCGTGCCATCGGGATCGAACTGCCAGCCGTGATAGCCGCAGGTCAGGCGCGGGGCCGAGCCGACATCGCCGAGGACGAGGCGGTTACCGCGGTGGGGGCAGGTGTTGTAAAACGCCTTCACCGAGCCGTCGGCTTGGCGGACCATGACGACCGATTCCTTGCCGAAGTTGTGGCGGATGAAATCGCCCTCTTCCTCAAGATCGGCCAGCACGCCGCCAAGGTGCCAGACCTTGGGCCAGAGGTGCTTGTTCTCCAGCTCCATCCACTCGCGCGTGATGTAGCGGTCGGCGGTGATCGTGTCGCCGCGAACGGCTACGTCGAACTCCGGGGAGTAGCGGGAAATCTTGTCCTGAGCGGTCATTTCGGCGTCCTCTGATACTGTCTCAGACCGGCCAGTCTCGGGTCTGGCTGAAGTCCGTTCCGCGTCGTCCCGGCCGGACCAGCGGATTGCCTGAAAGGAATCCGTCGGCTGCCGGGTCGGTACGCGCCCAGTCCACTATTTCCCGGCGGCGGCTGATACGCCACTCGCCATTCTTGCAGGTATACTCGTCGACATAGCGCCCGGCGACGACAAGGTCCTTGGGTTCGCCGTCTTCGGTGGTGCGGTGCCAGGCGTAGAAGTAGACTTCGCCGCTGGCCTCATCCCCGCGCACGTCGATCTGGGCCTGGCCGATGATGTGCTGGCTGCCGCCAAGATCGGCAAGGAAGCCTTGGGCAAAGCTGACGAACTCATCGGCGCTGCCCTGCATCAGGCCGCAATCGACCCATGCGTCATCGTGGAAGGCGCTGCGGTGGAGTTCAGGGTCGAGCCGGTCCTGCCCGCGCATGTAGCGGCACAGCGCATCGTGGATGTCGCGGCGAGCGCAGAGATCGCGGACTTCGGCCGCCATGTCGAAGGCCATCAGGCTTCTCCTGCCAGGTACTTGTCGACGACCATCTGGAAGTGGCGGATGCGCGATTCCTGATAGTTGCCGAGCTGCTGCACGCCAGTGGCGCTGGCGCGGAAGCCGGCCTGCTGGGCGCGAAGGTTGTCGGTATCCTGATCGTAGACGTGGCCCATTGCGGGATCGAAGCCGGGAGCAGTGGCGTAGCTCTGGTCCTCGGCGACGCGGAAGGGCTCGGCCGGTTCGGGCGCCGGCCCGTTTTCGGGATTGGGGCGCAGGAACAGGATTTCGAACAGGGTGCGATTGGGATCGAGCCCGATCGGGCGGAAGCGATAGACCATCGGCAGCGACAGGCCGGGAAACAGCACCATGTTCGGGAAGACATGGTATTCGATGGTGTCGATCATCTCGCTGTCCGAGACGTTCGACAGATCGCACTTGTAGGCCTCGCCCATGACCTTGCGCAGATGGCGGGCCATGACGGTGCGGGCGGTCTCGCCGGGGCCGACGGTAAGGCCCTCGCCACGGGAATCCTTGTCGCCAAGGATCATCGTGGCGAGGAGCTCTTCCTCGCTGAGGGGGGTGGCGAGGTGGGGTGAGTTGACGCCGCTGGCGGCATAGAACCGCGTCACATGGTCGGAATGGCAATCGTACTGCACGTTGGCATCGCCCACGCCCTTGAGCAGCTGGGGGTGGGTTTCGAGCACGTGGTAGGATTCGAGGAAAGCTTCCTGCGCGGTCTTCCAGTTGCAGGGCAATTCCTTCGCCACATGCACCGCGACGTAGCGGTTGGCGATGTCCCAGTCCTTGAAGTGGTCGGGCAGGGGCGCGAGGAATTCCTCCAGGCTGGGGCCGTCCTGCGAAGGATTGATGAAAACGAAGCCGCCCCACTGGCCGACGCGGGCTTCGGGCAGGTTGGTCCTTGCCGGGTCGACGTGCTTGAAGTCCCAGGCGCAGGGGACCGAGGCGAGCGTGCCGTCGTTGTTCCAGGTCCAGCCGTGGTAGGGGCAGCGCAGGTTGTCGCCCGAACCCACGCCCTCGCCGCGCTTGAACTTGGTCGAGCGGTGGAGGCAGGAATTGACGAAGGCGCGGACCGACATGTCGTCTTGCCGCACGATGACCCAGGAGAGGTGGGCGACCTCATAGGTGTAGTAGTCGCCCGGCTCGGGAATGTGATCCTCGCGGCAGACCCACTGCCAGGTGCGCTTCCAGATGTGCTCGATCTCGGCCTCGAAGATCGACTGGTCGAAATAGCGGTTCACGCTGACTGGAGCGCTGCCGAGGTAGGCTGGCTCTTCCATCGTCAGCACGGCGGGCGGCGGCAGGACGTCGTTCGCCACGATCTGCTGCATGCTCGGGCCATCCGGGCAACGGATCGTCGCGAGGTCTTCCGCGCTGGTCGGCTCGGGCAGGCCGTGGGGGTTGATGGCGTCCAGCATCAGGCTCTCCGGTGCCGCCCGGATTAAAACCGGCAGGCTTGCCTGTTTTATGAACCGAGGCGCGAGTCGGCTCAACCTAGCGGTTCCGCTAGGTTTTGGTGGGGGCACGAAGGTGAAGCGGGACCCCGGGTCGGGGCCCGGGATGACGATCAAAGCTCGATGGTCTTGCGGTTCAGGGAGTCCAGACCAGATCGACTCGGCGCAGGGCGCCGACGATGCCGGGGACGGGGGAGAGGTCGCTGTCCGGGCCAAGAGCGAATTCGGGGATGCGCTTCAGCCACTCTTCCAGCGTGATCGCCACTTCCTTGCGGGCGAGTTCCTGACCCGGACACATGTGCGGGCCGGAGCCAAACGTGGAGTGGCGGGCGCGTTTGCGGGCGGGGTCGATGGCCAGAGGATCGGGGTTCACGCGCGGGTCAAGTCCGTGGACTTGCGTCGGGATCGCGATCATGTCGCCAGCCTTGAGGGGAACGCCGTGGAAATCGGGGATGTCATGGCGCACTTCGCGGGCGATCGAGACGAGACCGAAGCGGCGGAAGAGTTCGTGGACGACCGGCGCGATATCGCTGCCGCGCTGCCTGAGATCGGCGCGCAGGGCCGGGTTTTCGGCCAGTTCGCGCATGATGAACCCGAGCACGTTGACGACGGTATCGAGCCCGGCAATCAGAACTTGGGTGACGATGGACAGCGCCTCGTCGCGCGTCAGCCGGCGGCCTTCTCCGAGGTCTGCGTTGATCATTGCGCTGATCATGTCCTCGCCCTTGCCGCCACGGCGCGCATCGACCAGCGGGCCGACATAATCGAAGAACACGGCCTTGGCCTGATCGAAGGTCATGTCCATGCCGGGGCGGGTCATGCTCTCGGCCCAGTGGCGGATTTTCGGCGCTTCGGCGGCGTCGATGCCGACCAGTGTCATGAACACCCGGATCGGGAACTGCTCGGCATAATCGGTGGTGAAGTTGCAGTGGCCCTTGTGGGCGAAGCTGTCGATCAGGCCGACGGCGGTCTGGCGGATGCTTTCGGTCAGGCCGCGGATCGCGCCGGGATTGAGGTGCGCGTTGAGCAACTGGCGATAGGGGCGATGTTCGGGCGGATCGATCGTGGTGGGAATGAGGCCGTGCATCTCGCCGACCGACTTGGGCAGGACGATCACGCGCGAGGAGAAGCGCTCCGGATCGGACTGGACCTCCTGCAGGGCTTCGCCGCCCAGCGCGATCCAGTGCCCTTCGTTGCGCGGCGTCCAGACGACGGATGGATGGATGGCGCTAAGTTTGCTCCACGCCCGGTGGAAGCCTTGGGCTTCGAGCCCGGGCGGCAGATAGATGTCGATATCGACGACGCGATCTGCGGGGACGTGCGAAGGGCGCTGCATGACCTGATCCTCTCCTGATCTTTTGCGCAGATCATGCGGGACCACAGACCTTGGCGCGCTTGGTGTTTTGGATAGGTGCAGGTGTATTGAGCCCAGGCGGCGTGGACAAATTCCACAACGCCACGGTTCCCCTGTAAAAGGCCTTGGCGAGGCGCGAGGACGCAGGAAGAGTGGGCCTCTTTCAAGGCCGAGCAACGCGGCCAAGGCCTTTTACAGGGCAACCCCTGCGGGGCTGGACCAAAAACCGCCATTTCGGCGTCGGCTCGTCGCACAATATTCCCGATATTGCGCTTCCTCCCCTCCTTGAACTGGCGGTTTTTGCCTCCAGCCGTGGCGCTGTGGAATTTGTCCACGCCGCCTAGTGCGGCGCTCCGGGGGCGTATGGGAAGCGTTGCTCCTTGTACCACGCAAGGTCATGCGCAGGCGCTGGCGAGCCGGCGGGCAGGGGCAAGTGGTGAATCGACATCCAGTAGGCCAGGCTGGCATCGCGCCACCAGCGCGCCTCCCGGGCATGAATGCCGAGATAGGCATCGGTCTTGGCCCAGCGCTCTGCATCGATGTGCGGCTTCAGCGTGGCCCATTGGCGGCGCATGGCATCGACTTCGGCGACGCCATGATCATAGCGGCGGACCATGGCATGCCACAGGGTTTCTCCACCCGGCAGCGGATAGGTCCATGGCAGATGGTGGAACCATAGCAGCAACTGCGGCGGCGTGGTTTCGGGCCGGGCGAGGCGCTCGGCGATGGCCGGGGCATATTGTGCAATGGCGTTGCTGCCGGAGGCCGTGCGGTCAAAACCGATGCCAGCTGCATCGGCGCGGTGATAGTAGACCGCGTTCCATTCGGGCCGCTTGAGATCGGCAATCCACGGGCCGGGGCCATAGTGATGATCGGTGCCGAACAGGTGGGCAAGACCGAACGGGCCGGTGTAATCGACGACCGCCTCGCGCGAGCGCAGCATCATCGTGGTGACGGTTTCGTCGACCTGTGGATCATTGCCGAAAGTCTGCCGCGACCATTCGCGCGCGATTGTCTGTGAGGGCAGTTGCGGGTCCCAGGCGAGACGTCCGAAGGCATACCAGTTGGCCTGGTTGAAGGTACTGCCCGACCAATCGCGATCGCGTCCGATGTTGGCCACGCCCGCAATCGCCGCGAGCGTGGTGGCCACGGTCTGATCCGGTGCATGGCCGGTCTGCGTATCGAGCATTTCCTCGAACAGGGGGCCGAGGTAGGCGAGGTGGGTGGCAAAGCCCAAGTATTCCTTGGTGATCTGGAATTCGGCGCCAAGCTGCGTGCGCGGCATTGCGCCGAACAATGGGTGGGCCGGTTCGCGTGGCTGGAAATCGATCGGGCCGTTCTTGACCTGCACGATCACGTTTTGGGCGAACTTGCCGTCGAGCGGCCGGAATTCGCTGTAAGCCTGCTTGGCGCGGTCAGTGGGGTCAGTGTCGGCATAGACGAAGGCGCGCCAGAGTACGGTACCGCCGTGACGCTGCAGCGCGGCGGCGAGCATGTTGGCGCCATCGGCGTGGCTGGCGCCATAGTCGCGCGGGCCGGGCTGGCCTTCGCTGTTGGCCTTGACCAGAAAGCCACCGAAATCCGGGATCTCGCGATAGATCTCGTCGGCCTTGGCCTGCCACCACGCCGCCACCGCTGGATCGCGCGGATCGGCGGTCTTGAGGCCTCCGAGTTCGATCGGGGCGGTAAAGCGCGCTGTCAGATAGACCCGGATGCCCCACGGGCGGAACACGTCGGCCAGCGCGGCGGCCTTCGCCAGATAGGGTGCGGTGAGGCTCTCGGCCTTGGCATTGACGTTGTTGAGCACCGTGCCGTTGATGCCGATGGAGGCATTGGCGCGGGCGTAATCGTCATAGCGCGGGTCCTTGAAGTCAGGTAGGGTCCACCAGTCCCACAAGGATTGCCCGGCATAGCCGCGTTCGACCGAGCCATCGAGGTTGTCCCAGTGGTTGAGCAGCCGCAGCGGAATGGCGGGGGTGGAGGCGAGATTAATCGCAGCGGTCGATCCGCCAGCACGAACATGGCGCAGCAGGGCAAAGGCGCCGTAGAGCACAGCGATATCGCTGTTGCCGGTAACGAGGATGACGGCACGCTTGCCGATCCTGACTTCGCGAATCAGATAGCCTTCATGGCCGAGCGCCCGCGTATCGAGATCAAGCGCGGCGAGTTGCGGCGCGTTGCTGGTGGCCAATATCACGGTAGCAGGCATCACGGCGGCCGGCAGGCGGGGCAGGCTACGGCGCAATTCGGCAGCGGCGCGGTCAATGGTGGGGGAGCGGCGAGGGGCCTCGACCGTTGCTGTCGGGAGCCGCATTTCCGATGATGTGCCGGTGATCGGGCGGAGCCAGAGATTGTAGCCATCGTCGGCCCGGGCCGGGCTTGTGGCAAGGCCAGTCATGGCGGCCATGACCAGAGCGATCGTTGCGCGCAGGCGTGTCATTGCCGCATCCTCATTGCAAAGGCCTTCCGGCCATTTTGTGGTAGCGGTATCATGACGTTGTCACTGTTGCAATTGTTCGCACGCGCTCGAACCCCGTGGAATCTGCGTAATCGAAAATCCCGCCCGGCACTCTTGATCTTGCGACGGCATGCTTCTAAGGTAGCGCTATCAGGCAAAGGGAAGCCGGGGGATGTTTTGATGGGTTTGGGCCTCACGGCTTGCCTGCCACGCGACTACGCGGAGGGCGTGTTCATCGGTCGGGCCGAAGCGGTCGACGGGCCGCACGTGATCGTTTTGCGCAATGGCCGGATCAACGACATCACTGCGGTGGCGAGCTCCGTTTCGGGCGCGATTGCGCGCCGCACCTTCGCAGGGGGAAGCGATCTGGGCGCGATCGAGGATGGCTTGCCCGAGGGCTGGTCCCTCCTTTCGCCGATAGACTTGCAGTGTGTGAAGGCCTGTGGTGTGACCTTTGCCGTTAGCGCTATCGAAAGGGTGATCGAGGAGCGCGCGCGGGGCGATGCCGCAGCGGCGGCGAATATCCGCAAAGGCCTGGAGGATACGGTGGGTGCCGGTATCCGCGCCGTCGTGCCCGGCAGCGAGGAGGCGATGGCGCTCAAGGCTGCTCTGATTGCGCAAGGCATGTGGTCGCAATACCTCGAAGTCGCGATCGGGCCGGATGCCGAGGTGTTCTCGAAATCGCCGGTGCTTTCGACCGTGGGCCACGGTGCGCTGATCGGCGTGCGGTCGGATTCGAGCTGGAACAATCCCGAGCCCGAAGTGGTGCTGGTTTGCGACGGCACTGGCGAGGTTGTTGGTGCCACGCTTGGCAATGACGTGAACCTGCGCGATTTCGAGGGCCGGTCGGCACTGTTGCTGTCGAAGGCCAAGGACAACACTGCGTCCTGTGCAATCGGGCCGTTCATCCGCCTGTTCGACGAGGGTTTCGGCATCGACGACGTGCGCGCTGCCGAAGTGGAACTGGTGGTCGAAGGCACCGACAACTTCCGCATGGAAGGCACCAACCGCATGACCGAGATCAGCCGCGATCCGCTGGAACTGGTGCGCCAGACGATGAGCGAGCACAGCTATCCCGATGGCTTCGTGCTGTTCTGTGGCACGCTGTTTGCGCCGGTGCAGGACCGTGACGAGCCGGGCGGCGGCTTTACCCACAAGGTGGGCGACGTGGTGACGATCCGTTCCGATCGGCTCGGCGCGTTGAGCAACACTGTCACGACATCGCGCGATGCGCCCAAATGGACCTTGGGCATTGGCGCCTTCATGCGCAATCTGGCCACACGCGGCCTGGTGGAGAAGATCTGAATGGCCGCGCATACTCTTGCCGATCACGCTGCGGGCCAGCAGGCAGAGCCTCGGCTGATGGCGGCGCGATACCCCAGCTTGCGCGACAAACGCGTGATCGTGACTGGCGGCGCGAGCGGCATCGGCGAGGGGATCGTCGAGGCATTTGCGTTGCAGGGCGCGCAAGTGGGCTTCATCGACATTCAGGACGATCCCGCAAGGGAACTGGTCACGCGGCTGGGCTCGGCGCACCACGTGCCGGTGCTGAAGGTGCAGGACGTGTCCGACGTTGAAGGGTTGAGCGCGGCGATGACTGCTCTGGTTGACGAACTGGGCGGGTGCGACGTGCTGGTTAACAACGCCGCCAGCGACGACCGCCACGGGCTCGACGATGTCACCCCGGCCTATTGGGACGAGCGGATGGCGGTGAACCTCAAGCACAAGTTCTTTGCCTCGCAGGCGGTGTGGCCCGACATGAAGGCCAATGGCGGGGGGGTGATCCTCAACCTGGGGTCGATATCGTGGCATCTCGGGCTGGATGAACTGGCGCTCTACCAGATTGCCAAGGCCGGCGTCGAAGGCCTGACCCGCAGCCTGGCGCGCGAGCTTGGGCCCTATAACATCCGCGTGAACACGATTATTCCGGGCAATGTGCAGACCGCGCGGCAGATGCGCTGGTATACGCCCGAAGGCGAGGCGGAAATCGTCTCGGCGCAGTGCCTCAAGGGCCGGCTCCAGCCGGTTGACATCGCGGCGATGGCCCTGTTCCTTGCCTCGGACGATGCGCGGTTCTGCACCGGGCACGAATACTGGGTCGACGGGGGATGGCGGTGATGACAGCTGTGCGGCGGGTTCTGGAGCTTGGCTGCACGCTGGGCGAAGGGCCGGTGTGGGACGCGGCGCGAGAGTGCCTGTGGTTCGTCGACATCAAGAACAAGCGCATCCACAGCTTCGAACCAGCCACCGGGCGGCACGAAAGCTTCGGCGTGCATGAGCAGGTCGGCTGGGTGGTGCCTGCCATCGGCGGCAAGCTGCTGGCGGGGATGAAGGACGGCTTGCACCTTTTCGACCCGGCGCTGGGCACGAGCGTGCACGTGGCGGACGTTCCCGGGGAGCCGGCGAGCAACCGTCTCAACGATGCCTGCGTAGATGCGCAGGGCCGCGTCTGGTTCGGTTCGATGGACGACGACGAGGACGCGCCGAGCGGAAGGTTCTATCGCGCGCATGTCCGCGATGTGGTGGCGCAGGGGCCGGACGGGGTGTGCATCACCAATGGTCCCGCGGTGTCGCCCGATGGGACGAAGCTCTATTTCACCGATACGCTGGCGAAGACGATCTTCGTCGCCGATCTGGCTGAGGACGGCAGCGCAGGTGCGGCGCAAGTATTTGCGCAAGTGTCAGACGATTTCCCCGAGGCCTATGCCGATGGGCCGGTGTGCGATGCGCAAGGCTGCGTATGGACCGGGCTGTGGAACGGCTGGGGCGTGGCGCGCTATTCGCCCGAGGGCAAGCTGATCGAGAAGGTCGACCTGCCGGTCGCCAATGTGACCAAGCTGGCGTTCGGCGGGGCTGACCTGAAGACCGCGTTCGTGACGACCGCGCGCAAGGGTCTGGACGACGAGGCGCTGGCAGCGCAGCCGATGGCGGGGGACCTGTTCGCCTTTGACGTGACGGTGCCGGGGTTTGCGGCGCCGCTTGCGGAGTTCAGGGCGTAATGCGCGCATGGTTTGTCCTGCTGGGCGCAGGGGTATCCGCGCCGGCGATGGCTGCACCCGCGCTGGAACTGGGTGCAGTGTGGAGCGATCACGCGGTGATCCAGCGCGATCGGCCGGTGGTGGTCGAAGGGCGGGCACTGCCGGGGGCGGTCGTTGCAGGAACGCTGGGGGACGAGACTGCACAGGCGAAGGCTGGAGCGGACGGTGCCTTTGCGCTGACCTTCCGGGCGCGCAAGGCTTCGGCCGAAGCGACCGACCTCAAAGTAACTTCAGGTTCTGAGGCCGTGAGCGTTTCAGACCTGCTGGTAGGTGACGTGTGGCTCTGTTCGGGCCAGTCGAACATGGAGTTCCAGCTTTCGCGCGCGCTGAACGGTGGCATGGAAGTGGCGATGTCGGCCGATCCGGCACTGCGGCTGCTGCAGGTGCCGAAGGCGATGTCCTACCTGCCCGAGCGCGAATTCGGCAAGGACACGCGCTGGGCGGTTTCCGGGCCGGAGACGAGCGGCGGCTTTTCCGCAGTGTGCTGGTTCATGGCGCGGGAATTGCGCCGGGTGCGTGGCGTGCCGATTGGTGCGGTACACGCCAGCTGGGGCGGTTCCAAGGTGACGCCATGGCTTGATCCGGCCGCCGGGGCCGAGATTGGTGGGGCGCAGGAGATGGCGCTGCTGGCATTGTTCGCGAAGGACAGGCTGGCGGCGGTAACGCAATTCACGCCGCGCTGGACAGCGTGGTATGCGGGTGAAACCGCGGGCGCCAAGCCATGGCTCAAGCCCGATGAACTGCCGTGGCAGTCTGTTCCGGCGATCGAGGGCTGGCTGGGCTGGGACAAGACGCCTCTGGCGGCCAAGCCCACCGGCACCGTCTGGATGCGGAGGCAGGTGACGCTTTCGGCAGCGCAGGCCAAGGCGGGCGTCACGCTGGCGCTGGGCGTGCTCGATGACATGGACATGACCTTCGTCAACGGTCAAGCCGTGGGCAACACCTTCGGCTGGGACGAGGAGCGCGCCTATGCGGTGCCGCCCAGGTTCCTGAAGGCTGGCGTGAACGAGATCATGATCGCCGTGACCAACACTTATGGCAACGGCGGCTTTGCCAGTTCGGCGGACCGGCTGTTCCTGACGCAGGCGAGTGGCGAGAAGATGCCGCTGGGCGAGGGTTGGCGCTATGCCATTGCGCCGACCAGGACCTACCCGCCGCGCGCGCCGTGGGATGCAAATGCCGGCATCGGGCTGATGCACAATCGCATGATCGCCCCGCTCGGGCACTTCGCGATGGATGGCGCGGCCTGGTATCAGGGCGAGAGCGACGTCGACACGGCGGACTATGCGCGCCGGATGAAGGCGCTGATTGCCGGATGGCGCGCGCGGTTCGGCCAGGAGCTGAAGGTCGGCATCGTGCAGCTTGCGAATTATGGTCCGGCGTCGGACAAGCCGGTTGAAAGCGGCTGGGCGCAAACGCGGGATGTGCAGCGGCAGATCGTTGTCGACGATCCGAAGGCGTTCCTTGCGACGGCCATCGATCTTGGCGAGCGGACGGACATTCACCCGTCAAACAAGCTGCTGGTTGCGCAGCGCCTTGCGATGGGCGCGCAAGGCAAGGCTCTGCCGATGCCAATTGCGGCAAAGGCGGAAGCCAACGCGGTGCGGGTCACGTTCAGCGGCGTCGAGGGTGGGCTTCACGCCTGGAGTTCTGACGCCGCGATCAGCTTCGAACTGTGCGACGCCGCCGGCGCTTGCCGGTTCGCACCGGGCCGCGTTGATGGCGATGCGGTGGTGCTGGCAACCGATGGCAAGCCGGCGGCGAAAGTCCGCTATGGCTGGGCCGATAGTCCGGTGGTCAACCTGTTCGACGGGCGTTCGCAGGCCGTACCAGGCTTCGAAATGGCAGTGGTGGCAAACTGATCAACCTTGTGGCGGGGCTGCGTCGGATTCGCGGCGCACCAGTTCGTAATCAAGCGTGGCAAGGCGCGGCCTGGCCTTTTCCGATGCCCGCTCCGCGCGGATTTCCTGCGCGAGCAGATCGGTCGCGGTCGCTGCCATCTGCCGGATCGGTTGGCGGATCGTGGTAAGTTCCGGCCAGATGTTCGAGGCAAATGCGGTATCGTCAAATCCGCATACGGTAAGATCGTGCGGGACTTCGAGATCGTTGCGATGCGCAGCGGCGACGCAGCCTGCGGCCATATCGTCGTTCGAGGCGAAGATCGCGGTCGGACGTTCGGGCAGCGCCAGCATTTCCATCGCCGCATCGAGGCCGGAGCGATAAGTGAACTGGCCCTGGCGGATCAGCGCCGCGTCTACGGTTGCACCGCTTTCGGCCATGGCATCGCGGAAACCGGCGAGGCGCAGGGCGCTGGCCGATTGCTGCGGATTGCCGATAATGAAGCCGATCCGCTTGTGGCCGAGGCTGAGGATGTGCTTCGTCATGTCATAGGCGGCCTGGTAATCGTCGATCATGACGACGCCATGGTGCGCCTCTGCCTGACCCGGCCCGATCAGGACGGCATGCGTCCCGGCGCGGCGCAGGCGGGCAAGCAGCGCGGTATCATCACAGAGCGGGGGCGGCAGCAGAAAACCGTCCACAGCGCTTTCGACAAGGCGCGCGATCATCTTCGACTGGTCGGTCTCAGGCTCGCACCGTTCGACCATGAGGTGGGCATCGAGCCGGGTCGCGGCATCCATGCAACCTATCAGCAGTTCGCTGAGATAGGAAGCCGAAGGGTTGGCATAGAGCAGGGCAATGCGCAGTTGCGACGCGCCGGCAAGGCTGCGTGCGGCACGGTTCGGGGCATAGCCCAGCTGCTTGATCGCCGCTTCGACGGCCGCCTTTGTCTCTTCGCGTACGCCGGCCCCGCCATTGACCACGCGACTGACTGTCATCGGCGAGCATTGTGCAAGGCGCGCGACATCGTTGACGGTTGGCCGGCCGGCACTGCGGCGCGATCGGGTATCGTTCATGGTCCAAAGGCTCCCGTTGGCGAAGTCCTGACGGTGGCGAACAGACTTGGCAAGGCGCATTTCGAATAAAACAGACTTAAACGCAATTCGTGCTTGCACCGACAGGCGCTTGCGGTAGATAGGTAGCGCTATCAAGAACTGACGGCGGGGCCGGAGCATATCGGCCGGGATAACTGGTGAGAACGTAAACATGGCCGTCGACGCTATGCCGCGCGCATGGCAATGTCCGGCCCTGTTCAACGAGTTGGGAGAGGGAAATGGCTGCAGTGCAGCAGGACCGGGTCAACATGGCGCTTGTCGGCGCCATCGTCTCGGTGGCGACAATCGGCGGATTGCTGTTCGGGTACGACAGCGGCGCGGTGAACGGGACGCAGGCCGGCCTCAAGGCGGCTTTCGCGCTCGATGACAATGGCCTTGGCTTTACGGTCGGCTCGCTGCTGGTGGGGTGCGCGGCGGGGGCGTTCCTTGCGGGGCGCATGGCCGATCGGTTCGGCCGCAAGCGCATCATGGTGCTGGCGGCAGTCCTGTTCCTGGTCGGCGCGCTGGTGCAAGGGATTACCGCGAACCACGCCCTCTTCGTGATCTTCCGCTTCCTGGGCGGCATGGCAGTGGGCGCAGCGAGCGTGCTTTCCCCGGCCTATATTTCCGAAGTGGCCCCCGCGGCGATCCGCGGGCGTCTGACCAGCGTGCAGCAGGTGATGATCATTACCGGGCTGACCGCGGCATTCGTCGTCAACTATGTGCTGGCGCAGCAGGCCGGGGATTCGCTGGGAGAGCTGGCGGGCGTTCCGGCGTGGCGCTGGATGTACCTGGCGCAGGCCGTGCCGGCGGTGGTGTTTCTGGTGGCGCTGCAGTTCATTCCGGAAAGCCCGCGCTATCTGGTCGGCAGCGGCCGCGAGGCTGATGCGCGCGGCGTTCTTACCCGCATTTTCGGCGAGACCGAGGCGAACCGCAAGGTCGAGGAAATCCGTGCGTCCTTTGCCGACGATCACCGCCCGCGCCTTGCCGACGTGCTGGCACCCGGCACGATCCTGCGACCGATCGTGTGGGCAGGCCTGATCATTGCCGTGTTCCAGCAGTTCGTCGGCATCAACGTGATCTTCTATTACGGCGAGACGCTGTGGAAGCTGGCGGGCGTTTCGGAAAAGGCGGCGCTCGAACGCAACATCATCTCGGGCGTGGTCTCGATCGCGGCGTGCTTCATCACGATGGCGCTGGTCGACAAGGTGGGCCGCAAGCCGCTCCTGCTGGCCGGTTCTGCGGGCATGACGCTTTCGCTGGGTGCGATGAGCTGGGCGTTTTCGCAAGGGACGCTCGATGCGGCAGGAGCCCTGCAGATGGACCCGTCGCTGGGCATGATCGCGGTGATTGCGGCCAACATCTACGTCATCTTCTTCAATGTCAGCTGGGGTCCGGTGATGTGGGTCATGCTGGGCGAGATGTTCCCCAACCAGCTGCGCGGATCGGCTCTGGCGGTGTGCGGCCTGGCGCAGTGGGGTGCGAACTATGCAGTGGTGCAGAGCTTCCCCGCCATGGCGAGCGGCCTCGGCCTTGCCGAGACTTACTTGCTCTACACCATGAGTGCAGCGGTGAGCCTGTGGCTGGTCAAGGCCTTCCTGCCCGAGACCAAGGGCAAGGAACTGGAGCAGATGGAAGGCTGGGGCGGGCACTGATCCGCTGACGCCAGAGCATACGACCGGGGGCGCGAACGGCCCCCGGCGCAAGAGGAGAGCCAAGTCGATGACGTCCGTTGCCAAGAGATTCCGTAACGCGCTGCTGGTGGCGACGTTTGCCGCCGGGCTGGGTACGCCCGTCTTGGCGAAGGACGCGTCGGTCGAAGTTGCTGTCGATACCGCCACGACTGGGCCGGTCATCGACAAGCACATCTTCGGGCAGTTTGCCGAGCATCTTGGCACCGGGATCTACGGCGGTGTGTGGGTCGGCAAGGATTCGCCCATCCCCAACGTGCGCGGCATTCGCAGCGACGTCGTCACTGCGCTCAAGGCGCTGAAGGTGCCCAACGTGCGCTGGCCGGGTGGCTGCTTTGCCGACGAATACCACTGGCGCGACGGTATCGGCCCTGCCGACAAGCGCCGCGTGCAGATCAACACCAACTGGGGCGGCGTGCCGGAGTCCAACGCATTCGGGACGCACGAGTTCATGGATTTTGCCGAGCAGATCGGCTCCGAGGCCTATATCTCGGTGAACATCGGTTCGGGCACGGCGGCGGAAGCTTCGGCGTGGATCGAGTACATGACCGCCGAGAAGGACACCACGCTGGCCAAGGAGCGTGCCGCCAATGGCCATCCGGCGCCGTGGAAGGTGCCGATCCTCGGCCTCGGCAACGAGAACTGGGGCTGCGGCGGCGCGATGTCGGCCGAGCACTACGTCGAGGAAATGAAGCGCTTTGCCAACTTCACGCGCAACTTCAATCCGGCGCAGCGTGAAAAGGACAAGATGAAGCGCATCGCCGTGGGCTGGGACGGCAACAAGCTCGATTACACCGAGGAAGTGATGAAGGCGTGGAAGGACCACGTCTATTCCTGGGATATCGAGGGTGTATCGCTGCACAACTACACCACCGGGGGCTGGCCACCGCACCTGCCGGCCACTGGCTTCGGCAATGACGAATATGCGATCATCATCGGCGAAACGCTGAAGATGGACAGCCTGATCGCCAAGCAGAGCGCGATCATGGACAAGTACGATCCCGACAAGAAGCTGCTGATTGCGGTGGACGAATGGGGCGCGTGGCTTTCGCCCACGCCGGGCAGCAATCCGGGGTTCCTGCAGCAACAGAACTCGTTGCGGGATGGCATCCTGGCGGCGCTCAACCTCAACATCTTTGCGCGCCATGCGGACCGGGTGAAGATCGCCAACATCGCACAGATGGTCAACGTGCTGCAGGCCATGATCCTGACCGATGGCAGCAAGATGGTGCTGACGCCGACCTATCACGTGTTCAAGATGTACGTTCCGTTCCAGGATGCACAGTTCGCTCCGGTGAAGTTTGCCGCTGGCGAACTGACGGTGGGTGACCGCAAGCTGCCGCGCGTCGATGCGATGGCGGCCAAGGACAAGAGCGGGCAGGTGTGGGTCTCGCTCGTCAATGTCGATCCCGATGCGGGCACCAGCGTGACGATCCCCGGCTTCCGCACTGCCAGCGGTGAGGTGCTGACCGCGCCCAAGGTGGACAGCGTCAACACCTTCGCCGCGCCATCGGTCGTCGCGCCAAAGGCGATCAGCGGCAAGGCAGCGGGTGGTGGTGTGACGATCACCCTGCCGCCGCGCTCGGTGACGGTGGTGAAGGTATCGAAGTGATCTGAAGAGGTGCCCTGCGGCGGTCTCGCACCTCCCTCCATGAGGCTGCTGCAATACCTGAACGGCCCGGAAGGCGACGCGCTTTCCGGGCCGTTTTTTGCTTTGGGCAGGGGTGTGGGAGGAGAGGCGGGACTGCGCGTCAAGCCCGGGGTGACGGCGGGTTTTTGGGTGTAGTCTTGATTGCCCGAATGACTGGAATGGGGAGGTGAGCGGTCGCTAACGGCGGCGAGCGATTGTAACTGCCTTCCACCAAGCTAGGAGAGTCTTCAGAATAAACACCACTGGTGCGCCGAAGAGCAGTGGAAGTCCAAAAGGTGAGATGAACAGCACGAACCAGCCAGCCCAGCTCCATGCATCGTCTGAATGGAACCCATAAAGCTGCATTCCTGACCAAGAGACAAACAGCATCGCACCGGCGAAGCTGCCGAGCCAGGCTAAGCATCCAACTGTTGTTTCTTGAACGGCGTTTCTCGGACGATACAGACGAATGGCGACCGCCTGAACCAATAACGCCGCCACGGGACACCAGAGCCACCAAAGAATGTCGAAAACTGCGTCCATGCTATGCGTTTACGCAAATTAGCTCATCTTGTCTGCAATGGCGTCGCTCTGGGAAATGCCGCTTCTGGCGAAAAATCCGTCGAAGCTGCCCGGCAGGTTTCAAGATCGCAGTTGGTTCCTGCTCATGGCCGGGAAAGGGTGGATTGCTCCTGTTGCGTCCATAACCGCACCAATACCGTCACCCCGGGCTTGACCCGGGGTCCCGCTTTCTTTCTCCTCACGCCACGGACAGGGTCAGGCTCGGTGGTTGGGTCTTCATCATGGCCGACCGCTACCGAGGCGCGATGTACTTAGGTGTCACCTCGCACCTTGCGGCGCGCATCCACCAGCATCGCGAGGACCGGGGCTCGGACTTCTGTGCCCGCTATGGTTTGAAGCGATTGGTCTGGGCAGAACGCGGTGACCGGATCGAAGACTGCATAGCGCACGAAAAGCGGGTGAAACGCTGGCGCAGAGCGTTCAAGTTCGACCTGATCGAGCGCGGCAATCCTGACTGGCAGGATCTCTACGATGTGATCATCGGATAGCTTGCGCGGAGAGAAAGCGGGACCCCGGGTCAAGCCCGGGGTGACGGCAGAGGGGGTGTGGGAAAGGGTGCGAGCGTCCGCAATCGCGTTGTTTGCCGAAAGCCTCCTTTCGGCTCGCAAGATCCCTTCTGCCATAGCGCTCCAATGCCGACGTCCTGACCGTCGCCCCGCGCTGAACACGGGGCGACGGAGGAGATGGAACAGGTTTGGCGGCACGTTACGTATGCTGCCGCGTTCTGGCTCAGATGCTGAGACCGATCCTCGTTGCCACTGCCGCCATGCTCCTGACCTGCACAAGCGCGCTGATTCACCCTGAGTCCGACGAGCGCGCGATGTATGGGCTGGAAGGCCCGCTTCAGCAGAACTGGTTGCCGCGCGAGGTGGCGGGATGGCCGGCGCCGTTTCTGGCGGACAGTGGCGAGACTTCGGTGCCGCACCAGATCGGGCCGGAGGATCACTTCCGGCCCGGTCCGTTTGTTGCCGATCTTGCCTTTTGGGCGATAGTGACGCTGGGCGCTATCAGGGCTTGGCGCGTGCTGCGGCGGTAGGCTTACCGATCCAGCGCCGCGTCAGCCCAATCGACCGCTACGTTCTGCATCTCCGGGCGGTTTCCTTCGGCGACGAGTTCGACGATCTTCGCACCCTTTACCGGCACGGCGATGGCGGCGGGGGCGTCGCCGGGTTTGAGCCATCCGGTCTGCTTCAGCAGCTTGCCATCGGCGTGGACCGAGAAGCGGACGCGGGCGGTGGGATCGGCGGTGGAATCGTCGATGCCGGCGAGGGTGGTGAATGTCGCAAAGCCTGTGTTGCGGACTTCGAGGCGCGAATTGGCCAAGGTGCCGATGGCGTTGTGATAGGTCTTGCCCGCGATCTTCGGGGTCTGGGCGAAGGGCGTGGCGTCAGCACGGGCGCCGCCCCAGCCGCCGTAGACGGGGTGTTCGCCATCGGCCTTGGTCGAGCGCCACGGCAGGAGGCCGCGGTAGACCATTGGATCGGCCATGGGATAGACAACGCCGTCCACCGCCGGGTTCACGTTGCTGGGCTGTTCTGACAGGTATAGGCCCTGTGCACGCTCGCGCGTGCCCGTGGCCTTGAACAGCAGGGTCTGGTGGCGGTCGAGGTGGACCGGCATTTCGCCCGTGAAGGACTTTGTGCCGCCGTCCCACAAGTTGCTCAGGGTGATCGGCTGATCGGCGCGGTATTTGAGGTGGGACGCGATCAGCTTGACGTCGATCGGGCTGCCAGTGCGGTTGAACAGGGCGACCGCCTTGGTGCCATCGGCCAGCGTCTTGACGAAGATCTGCACCGAATCGCCATCGTAGGCGAGAACGGCCTGATGCGCGGCGGCATCCTGATTGAGCGCAACAACTTGCGCGTTGCCGAGCACGCCCATCATCGCGGGCGAGGCCTTGCGCAGATCGAAGCCGATGATCAGCGGGGCGTTGAGCATGGCCCAGAGCGCCATGTGCGAGCGGGCTTCGGTCAGATGCGCATCATCGAACTCGCCGCTGCCGATGAACAGCATGTCGGGATCGTTCCAGCTGTTGGGCTTGGCATAGAGTTCCCGCCGCGATGCCGAATCGAGATTGTGCAGCATCCGCTCCCAGTTGGGGGAGATGTCCTCGCTGGTGCGCGAAAGGTTGCCGAGGGTGCGCGCCCACGAGCGGACGTCGGCCGAGCCCCACAGGCAGATCGACAGGACAAAGTCGTTGCCCGGCTTGTTGCGCGACAGTGCCTGGCCGACTTGCGCGAACAGGTCCTTCACCGCAGGGATGTTGGTGCGGGGGATGGTATCGTAGTCGATCAGCGGATCGAGCGCGCGCAACCGGCCGGATTTGACCTGCGGGCTATCAGCGGCGAGTGCGCGAATGCCGCAGCCATCGACCTTGATGTAGTCAAAGTTCCATTCGCCGAAGTAGAGCGCGATGTCCTGGTCGATGTGGCCGTAAAGGCCGATCTCGCGTTCGGCCATGGTGCCGGCGGGCTGGCCGGGGCCGGTGGGATCGCCATAGATCTGGCCGCAGCTGTTGCGCCCGATTTCGCTGTAGATGCCCGCCTTCAGGCCCATGGCGTGGAGGCGATCAGTGAAGGGGCGGAAGCTGGTGTTGCCATCAGCGGTGCGGGCCGAGGGGAAATTGTCGGTGCGGATCAGCACGCGACCATCAGCTTGCCGGCGCCTGGCCCACCAGCCATCGTCGATGTTGACGTAGCGATAGCCCTTGGCGGCAAGGCCGGAGTCGACGATCAGCTGCGCCGAGGCGATGACCTTCTCCTCGTCGATATCGGTGCCGAAGGCGTTCCAGCTGTTCCAGCCCATAGGCGGCAGGGGGGCTGATCCGCGCGTGGTGACGCTCCATTCGCCCTTGGCTTCAAGCGGCTTGTCGGCGGCATGGGCAGGGGTAGCGAGCGCAGTAGCGGCGAGCAGGGCGGCAGAGGCAAGGCGCATCACTTGCCTGCTCCGAACGACAGGTGCTGGCTGAAGAAGGGTACAACCTGCTCCTGAAAGCGGAAGGCGACGCGGTTGGTGTGATCGCCTTCGTACAGGGTGAAGCTGTTGGCGATGCCGTAGGTCTCGAGCACCTTGTGCAGGGTTTCGGTGTCGGTCTTGAGACCGTCCTTGTCGCCCACGTCCATGGCGATGGCGGCATAGCGGCGCAGGTTGGGGATGTACTGGTCAACGAACGACAGCGGGGCGTTGGCGGCCCACTTCGCCATGACATCGTCGCGGGTCTTGCCGTCAGCGGTGAGCGGCAGGTCGAGATAGAGCGGCGGGTTCTTCGGGTTGGGAGACCATGCGGCGGCGGCAGCCAGAGTGCCGCGCTGCGCCCATTGCAGATTTGCCGAGTCTGCCGGGCTTTTCATCGCGGCGTAGGCCTTCATCGCCTCGGGCGTGACGCCGAACAGGCCACGCGCCGAGAGGCAGCACGGGCTCATCAGGTAGAGCGCGCCGAACACGTCGGCATGCTTGATGCCGATGCGCGTGGCGCCATAGCCGCCCATGGAATGGCCGACGAGGCCGCGGCTTTCGCGCGTGGGCAGGGTGCGATAGTGGCTATCGATATAGCTCACGAGATCGCGGGCGATGAAGGTCTCGAAATCGCCGGTGGTGGCGGACGAGGAATACATCGAGCCGTTGTGCACCGTCTTGCTGTCGGGGAAGACGAAGATCATCTCGCGCGCGCCTTGGGCCATGCCGCCCTCGATTACCTGCGGCACGTGGATTTCGCCCATCCACTGTGCCGCGCCGATGGAGTAGCCGTGGAGCGCATAGACGACCGGGTAACGCCCTTTCGGATTCTTCGCGTAGCTTGGCGGCAGGACGACAAACACGTCGCGATCGGCGCTGTCGCCCTCAAGCGAACCTTCGAGGGCCTTGGCGTGGACCGTGATTTTCTGGACAGTAGCCTTGGGGGCACCGGGCACGACGGTTGGAGCAGGTGTTTCGACCTGCGCATAGGCGCCAGAGGCGCAAGGTAGCGCTCCCATTGCAAGGGCGGAAGCGGTCAGCAAAGGCAGGATGCGCATCAGTCTATCTCCCGGATGTGGTTCTGGTTGTCAGTGGCCGCGCAAGGCGCGGACGAGCATGGCGCGGATCTGGCCGTAACCGGCGCGCAGGTCGCCAAGCACGCCGCGCCGGTCCTCTGGCACGTGGGCAAGGGGATGGCCCTCGGTGCGAAATACATAATGGTCAAAAAACGCGCGGAACGCCATGCGCTCGGCCTCGGGACGCTCGGCAATGGCGATCATGGCATGGAGCAGCGCCAATGAGGGGGCGTCGGGCCCGGTGGCGGTTGCATCCCACCAATAGTTGAGCATGATGTTGACGGGAGCCTTGGCTTCAACCTGGTGCCACCACAGCTTGGGCAGGAACAGGGCATCGCCGGGGCTCAGGGTGACCGTGATGGCTCGCGCCTGCGCTGCGGCAAAGCGCGGATAACGCGCAGTGTCTCCATTCGGAGCGGCGAGGCTGGCGGGCTGGCCGGCCATGGTATTGTCGATCGGACCGACATAGAGATCACCGATCGCATCGGGCGGGTAGAGCGTGAAGGTGCGTTCTCCGGCGATCACGCAGGCGAGATTCTCATAAGCGTCGTAATGTGCCGCAGCGGTGGACGGATTGCCGATCCACAGGCGCGGCTCGACCGACCGGGGCACGATCGCGATGTGGTTCGCCTCGGCAAAGCCCGGCAGATAGGCGGGCGCGACCAGCGAACCGATGTAGGTCGTGGGCGCTGAGGGGTTGTCCGCGTGGGCAAGCATCTGGGCGAAGGCGTCGGCCAGCGCCATTTCGCTGCGCGTGAAATTGAAGCCGGAAAGATCGTCGGTGTAGAAGTAATGGCCGGCGTTCACCGGGTCGCCACAGAAGACCTGTGGCTTTCGGTCGTTTGCAAATTCCAGCAGATAGTCGAGCGCAGCGCTCGGCGCGGTGCTGGCGGCGCGGGTGGCGGGCAAGGCAGCGCCAAGCCCCCTGATGACCGCGGGCCTGCCAAGCTCGATCACTTCTTCGCGAAATGCCCCGGCGCTGAGCAGCGAGGCATCATCCGGCGCTAGTTCGATCAGTTCTGACCGGGCCCGGACAGTCACGTCATGCCCAGCTGCTGGCCGGAGCGGCGAGTCGTTCGTTCCGCCGGCGGGCGAGTTGGCCGATCTGGCGTAGGGACGCGCGGATTGCCAGAGCGGCGGATAACGAGCCGTCCCGATATAGTCTGATGATTCTATTATCATCGAGATCTGCAAGAGCGTCGCCGCTGACGGTATAGAGGCCATTCAGGGCGACGGTCTGGCCATCGTCGAACTTCAGGGAAATGTCGACAGGCTCGACCAGCCGCGCCTCAACGATATCGGCAATGAATTTCTCCGTCCTTGCTGCATTGCCCATCAGCGTGCCGATGGCGCGCTGGACGAGCCGCATTTCGTCGGTCGGGCCGCCCATGGCATCGAACAGGGGGATCGTGCCGCCGGGTGCGAAGCGGGGATGCGCAAGGTCGACGGCAATGTTGTCATCAGAGGCAAAGAACCCCTGCCGCTGCAGATCGAGCGGAAGAAAGGCTGCGTTTCCAGTGCCTGCGCCCTCGACCAGGACCTCATCGGGCGCAAAACCGAACAAGGCGACGATGGCGAATCGCCCTGTCTCAGGCGATTTGGCCAGCAGCACCGGGCAGCACGATGCGGCTGCCTCGACCTCGGGCAGCGAGATCTGCACCATGTGCGGATGCGCGCCTGCAACAGGATGCATGGCCAGGTTGCGATGGACCTCGCTGTTCAAGATCTCGAGTTGCTCTGCCATTCGTCCTCTCCCGTCTTTCCCAGCTTTTCAGGTAGCTTATCGCCAATCTGGCCGAGATGCGATGTGTGCGCTACCATGCTTGGTCTAACGCCATCCGCGGCCTTCTTGCAACACTATCCAACCGAGCCTTCATTGCGCAGACAATTTGTTATTGATAGCGCTACCTAGATCAGTTACACCGGTCTCGCAAGGTGACGCTGACAGAGCGCCTGCAGGGTTGAGAGGCTGAAGGGAAACCGCGGTTCGTCTGCGTGACGCCTCTCCGATTGCGCGTGCTTTGTCATGGCTGCCGGTCCTGTCGTGTGGGGCAGCCGGATGCAGATCACCTTCCCGGGCGGGGGGGCCGTCAGAATAGCAGTGGAGAGGGTATGAGGACGTCCATCAATTCACGCTTCCTTATTGGAAGTGCGGCAGGGGCAATCGCGCTTGCTATGGCGATGCCGGCTGCGGCGCAGGAAGCGCAAAGCTCGGTCATGAACGACGAGCCGAGCAATGCCGAGATCATCGTCACCGGCATCCGCGGTTCGCTCCAGCGCAACATGGAGATCAAGCGCACCGCATCGGGCGTGGTCGATGCGATCTCGGCTGAAGACATCGGCAAGTTCCCCGATGCCAACGTGGCCGACGCATTGCAGCGCCTGCCCGGCATCTCGATCCAGCGTTCGGGCGCTCGCGGTGAAGCCAACGGCGTGACCGTGCGCGGCTTCGGCGGTGACTTCAACGACACGCAGTTCGATGGCCGTCGCCTTTCGACCGCCTCGGGCAGCCGCGCAGTGGACTTTACCACGATCGGTTCGGACTTCGTCTCGAACATCTCGGTCTACAAGACGCCAGACGTCGAACTCGGCGCCAGCGCGATCGGTGCGACGATCAATGTTGCCCTGCCCAAGCCATTCGACAGCGCAGACAGCAAGTTTGCGGTAAAGGCTTCCGGTGCCGTTCAGGACCGCAGCGGCAAGGTCACGCCTTCGGGCGCGGCGCTGGCCAGCACGCGCTTTGCCGACGATACCATGGGTATCCTGGCCTATGCCGCCTACCGCCGCGTCGATACCGAAGCCAACCAGGTCTTCATCCCGGGCTGGATCGGCAACTACTTCTACCAGTGCCAGGCCCAGGCTGCATGCCAGACCAGTGACTTCACGCCGGCCAAGAAGAACGTGCTCGGCTGGTTCCCGCAGCAGGTGGGCGCCAACCAGATCACCACCAAGGATGAACGCATCGACGGCCGTCTTGCCTATCAGTGGCAGGCAGGGGACGACGTGCTGCTGACGTTGGACGGCAACTTCACCCGCCAGACACTGAACACCGCGACCTATGGCTATGGTGCATGGTTCAACGGTGACGACCTGCGCAACGTCAAGCAGGACAGCAATGGCACCGTGGTTGACTTCAACCAGTTCGGCACGCCGATGGACTTCAACGCCAGCCTGGCGCGGACGATCAACCAGACCTACATGTTCGGTGGCAACCTGAAGTGGGATGCGACGGACGAGCTGAGCTTCGACTTCGACGCATCGCTGTCGCGCTCGGTCCTGAACCCCGGCCGCAATGGCTACCAGAACGCTATGGACATCGGTTACGGTGGCACCAATGCCGATCCGAACGGGCCGTTCCTGTCGACGGGTTGCACCTATCCTGCCGGTGCCGGTCCGACGACTGCGCCGACTTCGTGCAGCCGCTACTCGACAATCCTTGGCGCAAACACCGGCGTGAAGATCGGCGGGCCGAGCAACAACTTCCTGCCGAGCATCCACGATGTGGGTCCGGGCGGCGACGTTTCGCGCTTCACCGACAAGTCGCTGATCGGCAGCCACGTGATCGCCGGCTTCCCCAACTACTTCACCAACCTGGTCAAGCAGATCAAGATTGGCGGCAAGTGGGACGGCGACAACCTGAAGGTTCACTTCGGCGGCAGCTTCCAGGAGAACAAGTACCACCAGGAAGGCGAAAGCCCGTTCGTGAACGGCACCTTCTTCCGCTACGGTGGCTACGGCGCGCCTTCGGGCCGCACCGGTGCCGTCGCGCCGCTGCCGGACAGCGTCTATCAGGGCATCATCAGCACCAACAACTTCATCCCCGGCTATCAGGGCAACCTGGCTCCGGCGATTATCAAGTACGATCCGGTGGCCGTGTACAAGGTGCTGGAAGCAACCGGGCGGGGCACCACGGCGCCGGCCTTCAACCCGGACAGCGTGCTGAACGTGAAGGAACAGACGTTCGCGGCCTATCTGCGCATCAATTTCGAGAGCGAGATCGGTGACATGCCGTTCAAGGTGAGCGCTGGCGTACGCGATGAGTACACCAAGCTGACTTCGGGCGCGCTTGGCCGCAATCCGGTGAAGCTGATCACGGTGCCGACCGACCCGACGCTGATCCAGGTCGATACCTTCACGCCGCAGCAGCTGATCGAGCGGAGCATCTCGTATAACTACGTGCTGCCGAGCCTTGACGTGAAGCTGGAGGTGAAGCCCAACCTGATCCTGCGCTTCGATGCATCGCGCACGTTGACCCGCCCGGCACTGGGCGATCTGCGTCCGACGATCAATCTCGGCACGTTGCGCCGTGGCAGCCTTGCGGCATCGGGCGGCAACGCCAGCCTCAAGCCCTACCTTGCCGACAACCTCGATCTCGGTGTCGAGTGGTACTACGGTTCCAACTCGTACTTCGCGGTCAACGGCTTCATGAAGTTCATCTCGAACTTCATCGTCGGCGGGGTCAGCACGCAGACGATCAACGGCGTGATCGATCCGTTCACCAACCAGCCGGCGCAGTTCCAGGTGAACTCCAAGGTCAATGGTCCGGACGGCGTGGTGCGCGGCGTGGAAATCGCCTGGCAACAGGTGTTTGGTGACACCGGCTTCGGGTTCAACGCCAACGCCACACTGGTCAACACCAACCGCACTTTCAACACCGCGGACATCTCGGGTTCGGCCTTTGCCATCACCGGCCTTGCCAACTCGGCCAACCTCGTGGCGTTTTATGACAAGAACGGTCTGGAAGTGCGCGTTGCCGGCAACTGGCGTGACAAGTACCTGCTTGGCCTTGGCCAGGGACAGGGCGGTACGTTCGGTGCGGAACCGGTCAACGTGAATCGCCAGTTCCAGATCGATGCCAGCGCCAGCTACCAGGTGACCAAGCAACTGTCGGTCTTTGTCGAGGGCACCAACCTCAACAACTCGAACTACAGCACCTATGGTCGCTTCTCGAACATGTCGCTCGACACGTTCAACTACGGCCGCCGCTTTGTCTTCGGCGCCCGTTTCAACTACTGATAAGACGTGAACCGGTGGTGCCGGGGTGTGATGCCCCGGCACTGCTGCCAATGCTGGGCGGAGAGTGGCGCGGATGGTTCGTGCAGTGCGCGATGTCGTGATTGTCGGTGGCGGAACGGCCGGGTGGCTGACCGCCGCGATCATTGCCGCAAAGCATAAGGCCCGGATCGGACACGACTTCTCCGTCACGTTGGTCGAAAGCCCCAACGTGCCGATCATCGGCGTGGGCGAGGGGACCTGGCCAACCTTGCGTTCCACGCTGAAGAGCGTGGGCATTTCCGAAACCGATTTCTTCCGCGAATGCGATGCCGCCTTCAAGCAGGGCGCGTTGTTCGCGAAGTGGACCACCGGCGCCGCCGACGACGCTTATTATCATCCGCTGGTGCTGCCACAGCGCTTCGGACAGCTGAACCTCGCGCCACACTGGCTGGCAGGCACGCTGAACGAGGACGGCGACAACGGCGAGACTTTCTGCGACGCGGTCTGTCCGCAAGGGCGGCTGTGTGACGAGAACCTCGCGCCCAAGTCGATGGTCAATGCCGAGTACGAGGGGCAGGCGAATTACGCCTATCATCTCGATGCCGGGAAATTCGCGCCGTTCATGCAGCGGCACTGCACCGAGAAGCTGGGCGTGCGCCACGTGCTGGCCGACATGCGGCAGGTGTTGCAGGATGAGCGCGGCGACATCCGCGCGATTGCGACCGAGCAGGCGGGCGAGATCGGTGGTGATCTGTTCATCGACTGCACCGGCATGCGCAGCCTGCTGCTCGGCCAGACGCTGGGCGTGGGCTTCAAGGACTGCAACGACGTGCTGTTCTGCGATACCGCGCTGGCCATGCAGGTGCCCTATCCCGACCCGCAAGCGCCGGTGGCGACGCACACCATTTCCACTGCCCAATCGGCGGGCTGGATCTGGGACATCGGGTTGCCGACGCGCCGGGGCGTGGGCCATGTCTATTCGAGCCGCCATATCTCTCGCCAGGACGCCGAGGCGGAACTGCGCGCCTATGTCGGCCCTGCGGCGGAAGGTCTTTCCGTGCGCAAGATCGATATCCGCTCGGGCCACCGCGAGATCTTCTGGAAGAACAACTGCGTGGCCGTCGGGCTGGCGGCGGGATTCCTTGAGCCGCTGGAAGCCTCGGCCATCGTCCTGATCGAGCTTTCGGCCAAGATGATTGCCGACCAGATGCCACCGGTTCGCGAAGTGATGGACGTGGTGGCGCGGCGCTACAACGAGAAGACGCTGTACCGCTGGGGCCGCATTATCGACTTCCTCAAGCTGCACTACGTATTGAGCAAGCGGCGCGATACGGCCTTCTGGCGCGACAACATGGACCCGGCCTCGATCCCGGAACGGCTGCAGGAGCTGATGGCGCTGTGGCAGTATCAGGGGCCGTACATGCACGAGGAGTTCGACCGGGTGGACGAAGTGTTCCCCTCGGCATCCTACCAGTACGTGCTTTATGGCATGGGTTTCCGCACCGAGGTTTCCGCGCGCACGTTGGAGCCGGAAGTGCGCGAGGCGCGGCGGGCAAGGGCCGAAAACGCCGACATTACCGCGCGGATGCTGAGCGGATTGCCCAAGCATCGCGACCTGATCGACCGCATCGTCAAGTACGGACTGCAGCCCGTCTGATCCACAAACGAGCCCTGCCGGGTCGCATCGGCATGGGATACCTGAGAGGAAAATCGTGATCGCCAGTTCATTGCCAACGCGCGGAATCGCGCGACTGCTGCTTGGGTCCGTCAGCGTGGTAACGCTAACTATGTCCACCGCCAACGCGCAGGAGGTGGATCCGCGGGCCGAGGCGGACCGGCTGGCTTCAGCGCTGGTGGCGAAGATGACCACCGACGAGAAGGTGGAGCAATTGCTGAATGTCGCGCCGGCTATCCCGCGCCTTGGCGTGCCGGCCTACAACTGGTGGACCGAGAGCCTGCACGGTGCAGGCGGGGCAGTGCCGACAACGAACTTCCCGCAATCAATCGGCCTTGCCGCCACGTTCGATCCGCCATTGATCCACGACGTGGCGCGGGTGATCAGCACCGAACTGCAGGGCCTGCACACCTTGGCGCGGCAGACCGGACATCTCGGCAAGATCGGCACCGGGCTCGACACCTGGGCGCCGAACATCAACATCTTCCGCGATCCGCGCTGGGGCCGCGGGCAAGAGACCTATGGCGAGGACCCGTACCTGACGGCGCAACTGGGCGTCGCCTATGTGAAGGGCATTCAGGGGTCGAACCCCGAGCTTCCCGACGTGATTGCCAGCCCGAAGCACTTTGCCGTGCATTCCGGGCCGGAACCGACGCGGCATACCGATAACATCATGGTTTCGCGCCATGACCTGGAAGACACCTACCTTCCGGCGTTCCGCGCGGCGATCGTCGAGGGCAAGGCCGGGTCGATCATGTGCGCCTACAACCGCGTCGATGGTCAGCCGGCATGCGCCAGCGACCTGCTGCTGAAGGACCGGCTGCGCGGGGCCTGGGGCTTCAAGGGCTATGTCGTTTCCGACTGCGATGCCGTAGTCGATATCTATGACCGCCACAAGTACGCGCCAGATGCCGCCTCGGGCGTCGCGGTGGGCCTGCTGGCGGGCGTCGACAACGAATGCCACACCGGCACGATCGGCGAGGCGAAGGGGCTGGCGGACCGCTACAAGGCTGCCTTGAAGGCTGGCTACCTGACCGAGGGCGACCTTGACCGCGTGCTGGTGCGGCTGTTCTCGGCGCGCTATCGCAACGGCGATCTGGGCGGCATGACTGCGCGCAAGCCCAATGCCACGCCAGTCAGCGCGGTGGGCACGCAGGTGGGCTGGGACCTTTCGCTGAAATCTGCCGAGAAGAGCCTGGTCCTGCTCAAGAACACCGGCGTGCTGCCGCTAAAGGCCGGTGCACGGGTGGCGGTGATCGGGCCGCTGGGCGATGCCACGCGCGTGCTGCGCGGCAACTATTCCTCGGCCAACTCGGCGCCGCCGATCTCGGTAGTTGATGGCCTGCGCCGGGCGATGCCGGGGGCGCAAGTGAACTACGTGCCGTTCTCGCCCTCGATCGTCGATGGCGATCTGGTGACCGATGGCAACTTCCTGACGCCCGATGGCAAGCCGGGGCTGAAGGCGGTCTATTACAATGCGGTGGATCCTGAAAAGCCACGCGGAGAGCGCACCTTTGGCGCAAGGCCCGTCGTCACCCGGATCGAGACGAACCTGAAAAGCAGCGCGATGCAGCTAAAAGAGGTTAGCCCGGCGCACAAGGTGGTGTGGGACGGCTTCTTTGTGGCGCCGGAAGGCGGGCTCTACAAGATGGGCGTGACTGCGGTTAAGGGCGCGATCGAGATCGGTGGCAAGCCGGTGATCACCTCTGACCACTATTCGCTGTGGGGCGAGCCGCCCAAGTACGTCGAGGTCGAACTGAAGAAGGGCGAGCGTTATCCGCTGCACTTCGACATCGAAGGCGGCGGCGCGGCGGGACCGGGTCTGTTCTGGAAGCGCATCAGCCGCGATCCGTGGGGCGACCTGGCGCGCGGCGCGGCCGAAGCCGATGTGCTGGTGGCCGTGGTCGGCCTGACGGCAGACCTCGAGGGCGAAGAAATGCCGCTCAAGATCGAAGGTTTCGATGGTGGCGACAAGACCGGCCTCGAATTGCCGATGGACCAGCGCGAACTGCTGATCCGGGCGCGCACGCTGGGCAAGCCGCTGGTCGTGGTGACGATGAACGGCAGCCCGATCAACCTTTCATGGGCGAAGGACAATGCCGATGCGCTGGTCGAGGCGTGGTATCCGGGGCAGGCTGGCGGGCTTGCCGTGGCCAATGTGCTGACGGGCAAGACCAACCCCTCGGGCCGCTTGCCGCTGACGTTCTACAAGGACACGGCGGACCTGCCGGCCTTCACCGACTATTCGATGAAAGGGCGGACCTATCGCTACTTCACCGGCAAGCCGGTCTATGGCTTCGGCTATGGCCTGAGCTACACGACATTCGGCTACGGCCCGGCAAGGGTCGAGCCGGTCGGTGGCATCACGGCCAATGGCATTCGCGTAACGACGCAGGTGACCAACACCGGCGCGCGCGAAGGAGAGGAAGTGGTGCAGGCCTATCTGCGCTTCCCCGAGCAGCCGGGTGCTCCACGCGTGGCGCTGCGCGGGATGCAACGCGTGTCGTTGAAGCCGGGCGAGAGCAGGGCGGTGACGCTTGAACTTTCACCGCGCGATCTTTCAGCGGTGCGTCCGGACGGTGTGCGGCAGGTGTTTGCGGGCACCTATCGCTTGAACCTTGGCGGTGGGCAGCCCGACAGCGGACTGCCGGGTACCGAGACCACCTTCAGCGTGGACCGCGTGGTCGACCTGCCGAAGTGAGGCTCAGCGCGCTTCGCCTTGCCCCTCGTCAGGGTGAAGCGCCAACCTCTGTTCAGTAAGAATCTGCCAGCCGGTAAGGAACAGCGCGCCAACCACCGGGCCGACGACAATGCCAGACAGACCGAGCAGTTCGATCCCGCCCAGCGTGGTGACCAGCACCAGCCAATCGGGGATGCCGGTATCGCGGCCGACCAGCATCGGACGCAGCACGTTGTCGGCAAGGCCGATGACCACGACGCCCGATGCAATCACCACCGCGCCCTGCCAGATCGCTCCCGTGGCAAAGAGATAGATCGCGACCGGACCCCAGACGATGGCCGGGCCGATGGCGGGCAACAGCGCGGCAATGGCCATGAGCGCGCCCCACAGCAGCGAGGCGGGCAGGCCGACGATGGCGAAAGTGATCGCACCGAGCGCGCCTTGGGCGAGGGCGACGAGCACCGAACCCTTGATTGTGGCGCGGACGACCGCGACGAAGCGCTCGACAAGGCGCCCCGCAACCGATGGCTCCAAGGGCATGGCGCGGACAATCTGCGGCCCGAGCTGGTAGCCATCGCGCAACAGGAAGAAGGTCACGTAAAGGCCCACGGCAAATGCGAGCAGGAACGAGGCAGCATCGGCTCCGATCGCCAAGGCGCGCTGCGTGATCATGCTGGCGCTGTTACCAAGTGCTTCGGAAATCTTGCTCTGGGCCAGCTCGAACGTGCCGAAACCGGCATTTTCGACCAGGGCCTGCAGGCGCACCGGCAGCGCATCGTGGACCTGCTTGAAATAGGCGGCGAAGTTGATCTGGCCGGCGCGCATCTGTTCGAACACGCCCGAGGCCTGTTCCACCACCATCGTGCCGATCAGCATCGCCGGGATGATCACCGCGAACGTGATGATCAGCAGAGTCATCATGGCGGCGCGGCTGCGCTTTTCCGGCCAGCGTTCGAGCAGGCGCTCGTTCAGCGAATGGAACATGATCGCGGCCAGCGCAGCCCACAGCATCGCGCCGAGAAAGTGCGAGACGACCAGCGTCAGCCCCACGGTGACAATCACCAGAAAGAGGACGAAGCCGCCCCTCTCGATCCTGTTGCGCTCCAGCATTGTTCCCCCGTGTTGCGGCCAAGTCCGCACAGATCCAAGTGCCAGCGCAACGCCCGGCAGGGCAAGAGGTTTCAGCTTGGCGCCAATGCGGGGCCTTTGAGCGTCACGATCCGGCCAGCCACCAGGCGCACGGAGCGCCGGACATCCCCAAGACGCACGTCGATGACCCCGCTTTCCATCGGTTGCAGTCGCGCATGCACGAGGCTCCCCTTGCTCCACGCAAGATCCACCACGATCCCGCCGCGCGCGACGAGGCCGCGGGCGCTGCCGTCCGGCCAGGCCCTGGGCAGCGCGGGCAGGAGGTGGAGCAGACTGCCCCGGCTCTGCAGCAGCATTTCCACGATCGCCGTGCTGCCCCCGAAGTTGCCGTCGATCTGGAAGGGCGGATGCGCATCGAACATGTTGGGATAAGTGCGCGCCGGGCTGAGCAGGCTGCGCAGGATCTTGTGCGCCCGTTCGCCATCGCGCAGCCGCGCCCAGAGCGCGATCCGCCAGGCAGTGGCCCACCCGGTAGACTCGTCGCCACGACGGTTGAGCGAGACTTGCGCGGCTCGTGCGAGATCGGGTGTCTCGTCAGGGTCTATCTGCTGTCCCGGGTAAAGCGCGTAGAGGTGCGAGACGTGGCGGTGGTCCTGTTCGGGCGCGCCTTCGTCCCAGTCTTCTAGCCATTCCTGCAACTGCCCCGCCTTGCCGATGCGATCAGGCGCGAGCGCGGCGCGGATCTGGCGAAGCTGTGCGGCGAAGTCGGCATCCTTGCCGAGCACGGCGGCGGCATCGGCAGTGCGATCGAACAAGTCGCGCAGGATCTGGCGGTCCATGGCCGGGCCGGCGCAGACCGAAGCGCCAAGGGGGTGGCGGTTTTCGGGCGAAATCGAGGGCGAGGTGACCAGACCCTGCGGCGAGGTTTGCAGGGTATCGAGAAAGAATTCTGCCGCGCCGCGCATGAGGGGGTAGATCGCGGCAAGCCATGCCCGGTCTCGGCCATGGTCCCAGCGATCCCACAATGCATTGCACAACCATGCGCCGCCCAAGGGCCACATGCCCCAGGCGGCGCCATCAATCGGGCTGGAGGCGCGCCACAGATCGGTGTTGTGGTGCGCGACCCAGCCTCTGGCGCCGTAGATCGCTCGGGCGGTCTTTGCACCGCTCACGGCAAGCTCGAGGACCATGCGCAGCAGCGGTTCGGTGCATTCGCCGAGATTGCCCGGATCGGCCAGCCAGTAGTTCATCTGAGTGTTGATGTTGATCGTGTACTTCGATCCCCACGGCGGCTTGGTGCTATCGTTCCAGATGCCCTGCAGGTTGGCAGGCTGCGTGCCGGGGCGCGAGGAGCAGATCAGCAGGTAGCGGGCGTAGGCGAAATATAGCGCCGCCAAGGCCGGTTCGTCGGTGGTGACACTGGCCTTGATGCGCTCGTCGGTGGGCAGGGTGCTGGCGGGGCCGAGGTCGAGTGCGGCGCGGCGATAGAGGCGGCGGTGCTCGGCGACGTGCGCGTTGCGCAATGCAGACCACGGCCGGCCGCTGGCAACGGCGATCCGGCGGACGACAGTGGCAGCAGGATCGCCGGAGTGGCTGGTGGCGAGTGCGACAAGGATTGTTGCGTGCGAGGCGTGGCTGATGACCAACGTGGCGCCTTCCGCACGGACAGTTCCGCCTTGAGCGCTGGCGGTGATCCGCGCGGCGAGGCTCGAGCCGGCCGGGACGCCCTGATCAGCTCGGTTGCGGCCCTTTGCGTGGATCGCATTGTCAACAGCGCTGACGGTGGCATCTTGGGGAGTTTCAAAGCGGACGATGAAGTTGAGCGTGGCGCCTTTGCTCGCTGAAAGGCGGATGGCGATGACCTGATCGACGGGGCTGACCAGAACCTCGCGCATGATGTTGCCGGCGGGTGTGGCAAAGCGGGTTGTGGCGATGGCTGTGTCGAGATCGAGTTCACGGAGATAGGTCCTTGGCGTGCCGGCAACGTCCATGTCGATGAACAGATCGCCGAAGGTCTGATACGACATCTGGCCTGCGGGCCGCGCGATCAGGCATTCGTTGGCAAGCGCTTCGGCTTCGGCAAAGCGGCGCTGTGCGATCAGCTTGCGGATGTCCTCGACCGCCTGAGGACCAGCCTTGGGGTTCAGCGGTTCATAAGGGCCGCCGCTCCACAGTGTGTCCTCGTTCAGTTGTATCCGTTCCGACGCGATGCCGCCGAAGACCATTGCACCGAGCCGACCATTGCCGACCGGTAGGGCTTCCGTCCAGGTCGAGGCGGGCTGGCGATACCACAGCACATCCTGACGGGGAGCAGGTGGCGCGGCATTGACAGAAAGTCCGACAAATCCTTGTCCGGCAGCAGCAGCCCCTGCCGCGATCGCCTGCCTGCGCGTGATTGGCATCCTGCTTCCCGTAGTCCAATGGCCATTGCGGATGGGCGTATGAGTGCCAAATCCGGCAACGCTAAAGTTGCCGGATGATAAGTATGATTAATTGCCGGACTGTCCAGCGAAAAGCTGGAGCTCGTGCTTCAGCTGCGCGCCGGCGGATCGATATCGGCCAGTGCCAGTTCGATCAGGTTCTGCATCGCCGCGCGGGCGGCCGGGCCGTTGCCATCGGCGACGGCGTCGAACAGCACGCGGTGATCGGGCAGGGGATCGCGCGGCAGCTTGCGCTTGCGCTGCTTGTAGATCGTGGTCCAGCGCACCGCCGCCGAGATCGTGCTGGCGAGCGAGATCAGTGCCATGTTGCCAGTGGCCTTGAGCAGCGTGGTGTGGAACGACTGGTCAGCCGCCTGACCCAAGGGCGAGGCGAGCGTATGGCGTGCCATTTCTTCGAGCGCGTGGCCCATCTGCGCCAGTTGCGCGCCGGTGCGGCGGGTAGCGGCGATTTCCGCAGCGGCCGGTTCGATGATCAGGCGCAGTTCAAACAGATCGTCAATCGCGGCCTGGCTGGGTTCGCCCTCGAACGTCCAGGCGAGCACGTCGGGATCGAGGATGTGCCAGCGCGAGGGATCGGTTATCTTGGTGCCCGCCTTGGGGCGACTTTCGACCAAGCCCTTGGCAGCGAGGATCCGGATCGCCTCGCGATAGGCAGTGCGCGAGATATGGTTCTGTTCGGCGAAATCGACTTCGCTCGTCAACACGTGACCGGGCGGGTACTTTCCCGTGACGATCGCAATGCCAAGGTCACGCGCGATGCTGCCGTGCAGCCGCAACGATTTGTCAGACCTGTCGATCGCGTCCCCACCCTGTTCCTTGCTTCGCGACACCATAAGATCCTTTCGCCCCTGCACTCCTATTTGGGCGGAAATTCGACAAAGTCCAGCGGTTCGATGGTATGCTCATCAACCTGGCGTGAAACCGTTGTGGCAAGTCTGCGACTTCTGAACACAGACTTTTGTAAGCTAGTTGCGCGGTTCTTGAAGTGGAAGTTTCATTTGCAACTTCCTGCGGGTGCGCGTGTTGTAATCCAAGGCAAGTCTGGCAGGCGCCGCTCCAGGGGAGGTTTGAAGATGAATGCACCACGCGAGAGCAAGACGACCATTGGGACCCGCAAACTGCATCCCGATACGCTGATGCTGAACTACGGCTATGATCCCTTCCTGTCGGAAGGCGCGGTCAAGCCCCCGGTATTCCTGACATCGACGTTCGTGTTCCCGACGGCTGAGGAAGGGCGCGACTTCTTCGACTACGTCGCCGGGCGCAAGGAGCCGCCGCCGGGGCAAGGGCGGGGGCTGGTCTATTCGCGCTTCAATCACCCCAACAGCGAGATCGTTGAAGACCGGCTGGCGGTTTACGAAGGTGCCGAGGCGGGCGTGGTGTTTTCTTCAGGGATGGCGGCGATCACCACCGCCATGCTGGCCTTCGTCAAGCCGGGCGAGGTAATTCTTCACTCACAGCCACTTTACGGCGGCACTGAAACGCTCCTGGCCAAGACCTTCGCACGGCTCGGCATTGCCGCCGAAGGCTTTTCGGATGGACTTGACGAAGCCGTGGTGATGGAGGCGGCGCGCCGGGCGATGGCGCGTGGGCGCGTGGCGCTGGTGCTGATCGAAAGCCCGGCCAATCCCACCAACGCGCTGGTTGACATCCAGATGATGCGCCGCGTCTGCGAAGCGGTAGGCGCAGAGCAGGGCGATCAGCGCCCGTTGCTGATGTGCGACAATACCCTTCTTGGCCCGGTCTATCAGCATCCGTTGCGGCACGGGGCGGACATATCGCTCTATTCGCTGACCAAGTACGTCGGTGGGCATTCCGACCTTGTCGCCGGCGCGGCGCTTGGCTCGGCCACCCTTATGCGCGAGGTGCGCCTGCTGCGCAGCGCCATCGGCACGCAACTGGATGCGCACAGCTGCTGGATGCTGGGCCGGTCGCTAGAAACGCTGGGCCTGAGGATGGAGCGGGCCAATGCCAATGCCCTTGCTGCCGTGCGCTACCTTGCCGATCACCCTGCGGTCGAGAGCGTGGCACATCCGCACATGGCAAGCCCGGGTTCGCGGGAACGAGAGGTGTTTGCCTGCCAATGCACCGGCGCCGGTTCGACCTTCTCGTTCGACATCAAGGGCGGGCAACCGGCCGCTTTCCGCTTCCTCAACGCGCTGCAGATCTTTAAGCTGGCGGTGAGCCTTGGCGGCACGGAATCGCTGGCCAGCCATCCTGCCACGACGACCCATTCAGGCGTTCCGGCTGAAGCGCGCGACCGCTTCGGCGTGCGTGACGGCACGGTGCGCCTGTCGATCGGGATCGAGAACGAGGGCGATATCGTTGCCGATCTCGAACAGGCGCTGGCCGCCAGCGCGGGTTAGCGCTCAGGGGAGGCGGAAAGTCCACTTGCCCGCTTCGGATGCCGGATCGAAGCGGACAAGCCGCGGCGTGCTGGCACCGACGGCGGCGAGCGCGAGCGGCTTCATCGGATCGGGCGTGTTTTTGGGAATGATCCGGTAGGTTCCGTCGGCCAGCATGTCGATCCGCCAGAGTTGTTCGGCCGCCCCGCTGAATTGAGGGACTGCAACCACATCGCCCGAGGGCGTGGCGGCGAGCGCCCGGTTTGTGCCAGCGATGACGATCTTGACATATGGCGCGCCGAACCAGCCGCCAGCCCCGGCAACGGGCTCGATCGTCCAGTGCTGGTTGGGCCGCACCTGGTAGGCACCCATGTCCACTGGAATGTTGCCCTGTGGCCAGACGGCGCGGTTCTGCTCCAGCGTCTGGTCTGGCACGGGCTTGACCGGCTCCTTGGGCGGGCCGAACCCGGTCCACGACCACGGCAAGCGCACTTCGTCCACCGCCAGTTGCAGCGCGCCACCGCGTTCGGACTGGATCTCGTAGGTGCCGGGGCGCAGGTTCTCTTGCCCGACAGGCCAGCCGCTCTTCCACGTCAGCGGCAGGATTGCGAGGACGCTACGCGCCGAGCGGTCCATGTCGGCCTCGTAGTGGAACGAGAATTTCTCCACGCCATCGCCGAGATCGACCAGACCGAAATGGCCTGCGCCGCGGCCCCGACCGTTCGATCCCCACACCAGCTTGCCGCCGCCTTTCAGCAGGGGCACGCCGAAGTTGTCGACATAAGGGCCGAGTGGGTTCCGCGACCGGCCGACGCGGATGTTGTAGGTCGAGTTGGGCCCGTCGCAGCAGGTGCCATGGGTGCCAAGCAGATAGTACCAGCCATCGCGATGGAGCAGCGCGGTCGCCTCCATGTCGATCGCGATATCGACGGGCTGGTTGCCGGGAAGGCGCTCAGCCGTCCGGGGATCGAGTTCGACCATGCGGATCGCGCCGAAGTAGGTGCCATAGCTGAGCCACAGGCGCCCCTCCGCGAGCAGGAAGGCCGGGTCGATCGCATCGTTGTTTTCGAAGCCATCACTGGATGCGACCGTGCCGACCTCGTGGAACCCGAACTCCTTGGAGGCAGGATCGAGCGACTTCGTCCACATGATCTTCACGTCGCTCTTGTGGCCGCCGTTCATGCCGCCACCGCCCACGGCCCAGGCCACGTAGTAGCGGTCGCCGAGTTTGATCACATCGGGCGCGACGCCTCCGCCGGGACGTACTGGGCCGCTGGCCCACGTCCAGCCATCGGAGGACACGAGCCCGCCCTTGCCGGTACCGAAAGTGTAGAATCGTCCCTCGGATTGCACGATCGTGGACGGATCGTGAATCCAGGGTTCGCCCTCCATCTGCGCGACGGGATTGCTCTGCGCGAGAAGCGGGGCTGCAATGCCGGCGAGGACTGTGGCGGCGAGGAGTTTGGTGTTCATCGCGGCCTCCTTCAGCGCAGCGTGATCTTGAGGTCGCGGATCGGCTGGCCCTTGCCATCGACAAAGCGGACCGCGAAATCGGACAAGCCCGGGCCGTTGATCACCGCGCCCTGCAACACGTTCCGCCCCTTTTTCAGGCCGAGCGCGGGCGAGACGACATCGTCCATGACCATGCGACGATCACCGAACAAGGCGGCGGCTTCCTTGCCGTTCAACCACCACATCGATGCGGAGTTGGAGCCGACGGCGAGGCGGGCGTCGGGCATGTCGCGTGGCGCCTCGATCACCGTCGTGGCCCAGAAGATCACGCCGTAAGTCGGCTTTCCATAGGCAGCGGCGAAGTAGAACAGCTTGGCGTCCCATTGCGTGGCGTCGAGTGCGTGCCAGGTGAGGGATGAGCCCTTGTGCGACACGGTCTGTCCATCGCTTGGCAATTTGCCGCCGAGGCCCGCAGGGCGGTCTTCGGAGAAGGCCTTGCGCACGTAGTCGCTGGTAAAGAGCTGGTTCGTGCGATTGGGCTTTGCGATCGGTTCAAGCAGCATCCAGCGGCGGACGAAACCATCCTCGTCAACCGAGGTGCTGCCGGTTGTCGCTGGGGCAAAGTATGGGGCGAGCGAAGGGGTGGCCTGTGAAACTGCGGGAGTGGCCGACGCGCAAAGCAATACGCTCGCCGCCGCAAGGAGAGTGGAGGTTCGAATCATGTCATCCTCTCAAACTTTCTAATTGTATGAGTTAAATAGGATGAGGTTTCAACGATAATTATCAATTATAGCACTATAAAATAAGCCCGCGGCAACTCTGTCTGCCGCGGGCCTTTATCTTACTCAGACTATTTGGATCAGAACCGATTGAGCATGTTCTCCAGCCATTCCTGACGGCCCGAAACCGGAGCAGGCTTCAGATCCTGCGCCACGGCGAGGTCCGCGATTTCGGCCAGGCTCGACTTGCGGATGGTCTGGCCCAGTTCGCCGTTCCAGCCAGCATAGCGTTCGGCGCGGAAGGCATCGATGCGACCGTCGGCAATGATTGCCTCGGCGCGGAGCAGGGCCTTTGCGATAACGTCCACGCCGCCGATGTGGCCATGGAAAAGATCAACTGCATCAACTGATTGGCGGCGGACCTTGGCATCGAAGTTGAAGCCGCCGTCGGTGAAACCACCAGCGCGTTCGATTTCGATGCAGGCCAGGGTCAGTTCCTCGACCGAGTTGGGGAACTGGTCGGTGTCCCAGCCATTCTGCGGGTCGCCGCGGTTGGCATCGATAGAGCCGAACACGCCGAGCGCGCCGGCCATCGCGATCTCATGCTCGAAGGTATGGCCCGAAAGCGTGGCGTGGTTGGCCTCGATGTTGACCTTGACTTCGTTCTCGAGGCCGAAGCGCTTGAGGAAGCCGTACACGGTCTGAGTGTCGAAGTCGTACTGGTGCTTGGTCGGCTCATGCGGCTTGGGTTCGATCAGGATCGTTCCCGCAAAGCCGATCTTGTGCTTGTGTTCGACCACGAGGCTCAGGAAGCGACCGAAGTTTTCCTGCTCAGTCTTGAGATCGGTGTTGAGGATCGTGTCGTAACCTTCACGCCCGCCCCACAAAACATAGTTCGAGCCGCCGAGGCGATGGGTCGCTTCAAGAGCGTCGCGCACCTGGCTGGCACCCCACGCATAGACTTCCGGGCGAGGGCTGGTGGCGGCGCCGGCAAGGTAGCGCGGGTGGCCGAACAGGTTGGCCGTCCCCCACAGCAGCTTGCGGCCGTGCTTGGCCTGCAGCTCTTCGAGGTGATCGACGGCGCGAGCGAAGCTGGCGCGGAATTCGCCGATGCTTTCGGCCGGCGCCATCACGTCGACATCGTGGAAGCAGTAGAACGGCAGGTCGAGCTTCTCGACAAAGGCGAGAGCGGCTTCACGCTTGGCGCGGGCGGCGCTTTCGTCCTGCGGGCCGTTGAGCCAGGGGCGATCGAAGGTGCCGGCGCCGAACACGTCGCTGCCGGGCCAGCAGAAGGTGTGCCACATGCACACGGCAAAGCGCAGGTAGTCTTCCATGCGCTTGCCGAAGACCACACGATCCTTGTCGTAGAAGCGGTAGGCAAGGTCGCTGGTGCTTTCCGGACCTTCGTAGCGGACGGTCGCGAATTCGTCGAAATAGGCTGCGGACATATGAAGTTACTCCTTGATCGGGGCGAGCGCGGCGTATGCGGCGCGGAAACGGGCGCGCTTGGGCGCTAATGATGCGGTGAGGCCGGAATCGGGTTCGATCACGGTGCGGACTGGCGGGCGGGTGCAAACCTCAGCGGCAGAAGCGCCGGTGACAGCGATCTGCGCAAGGCGCGCACCGCCCAGCGCGGGGCCGACTTCGCCACCGTGGAGATAGACGAGCCGGACGCCGAGGACGCTCGAGAGGATGCGCCCCCAGTGCGCCGAGCGGGAGCCGCCGCCGATTACGCAAAGCTCATCGATCTGCGTTCCGGCGTTGCGCAGGGCGTCGATACCGTCGGCATGGGCGAATGCGACGCCTTCCAGCACTGCTGCGGCCATGCGTCCGGTGGTGCTCTCGTTACCAAGGCCGAGGAATGCGGCGCGAATGTGCGGATCGTTGTGCGGGGTCCGTTCACCGGAAAGGTAGGGCAGGAACAGCTCGGGGCCGCAAGCCGCGCCGGCCTGTTCGGCAAGGGCGAAGAATTCCGCCGGACCCGGCACGTTGCAGGCCTTGGCTGCCCAGTCGATGCACGAAGCGGCGGACAGGTGCACGCTCATCTGGTGCCACACTCCCGGCAGGGCATGGCAGAAGGCGTGGACGGCCTCGGCCGGGTTCGGCCGGAATTTAGCATTGGCCACGAAGATCACGCCCGATGTGCCGAGCGAAAGCATGCCTTGCCCGTCTGACAGTACGCCAACACCGAGCGCGCCTGCGGCATTGTCGCCAGCGCCAGCGACCACCGGCACGCGCTCCATGCCCCACGCCCTGGCGACGTCCTCACGTAGGACGCCGGTGACATCCGGGCCTTCATGCAGGCGTGGCATGTGGCTTTCATCAAGCTCAGTGGCCGCCAGCATCGCAGGCGACCATGACCGCCGGGCGACATCGAGCCACAGCGTCCCGGCGCTGTCGGACATATCGCTCGCCTTTTCGCCGGTAAGCGCGAGGCGGACATAGTCCTTGGGCAGGAGCACGGTGCGCGTGGCAGCAAAGACGTCGGGTTCGTGACGGCGAACCCACGCCAGCTTCGGCGCAGTGAACCCCGGCATGGCAATGTTGCCGGTAATCTCGCGCGCTCGGGGCTCTGCGGCTTCGATTTCGGCACATTCGGCAAAGCTGCGGCCATCGTTCCACAGGATCGCCGGACGCAGCGGCTTGTCGTCCGATCCCAGCAGGGTGGCGCCGTGCATCTGGCCAGCAAGGCCGATGCCGCGGACACCTTTGCGCAGTCCGGCATCGAGGCCGAGTACCGCCTTGTGTGCAGCCTCCACCCAATCCGCCGGGGCCTGTTCGGACCACAGCGGATGAGGGCGGGATACGGTGAGATCGGAACTGCTTTGCGCCAGGACCTCGCCGCTTTCGGCAGTGACAACCGCCTTTACGCAACTGGTGCCGACATCGATGCCGAGGAACATCAGTTTACTTCGCTTTCATCGGGTCGATCGTCTGGATCGAGCCGTCGGGGTTGAAGGTCAGCTCCGTCACCTTGACGTTGCGGAGGTGGTTCTTGTTGGAAAGCTGCGTGTCGGCATAGAACAGCCACCACTTGCCATCATGCTGGATGATCGAGTGGTGCGTCGTCCAGCCCTGCACCGGCTTGAGAATGTGGCCGGCATACTTGAACGGGCCGTAGGGGCTGGTGCCGATGGCATAGTTCAGGAAGTGCGTGTCGCCGGTCGAGTAGGTGTAGTAATACTTGCCGTCCTTCTTGAAGACCCATGAGGCTTCGAAGAAGCGGCGTTCGTGATCCCCGCCCAACACCGGCTTGCCATCCTCGCCCAGGATCACCGCATCACGCGGCGTCTCGGCAAAGGTCTTCATGTCGGCATTCATCTTGACGACCTTGCCCGACAGCGCGGGCTTGTCGTCCTGCTTGAGGTCGGTGTCGGAGCCGTTGGGATCGTACTTGCCCGTGGCCCAGCGTTGCAGCTGGCCGCCCCAGATGCCGCCGAAATACATGTAGGCCGTGCCATCGTCGTCGGTGAACACGGCAGGGTCCATCGAGAACGAGCCGGGGATCGCTTCCTTTTCGGCCACGAATGGCCCCATCGGGTTTTTCGAGGTGGCGACGCCGATGCGGAAGGCGCCGAGGCCGTTCTTGTCCTTCGATTTGTCACGCGCCGGGAAGTAGAGGTAGTAGGTGCCGTCCTTGTAGGCGGCATCGGGTGCCCACATCTGCTGCGAGGCCCAGGGCACGTCCTTCACATCAAGCGCGACGGGGCCAATGGTCACCTTGCCGCCAATCTTGTCCATGCTCAGCACGCGGTAGTCGCGCATCGCGTACTGGTTGCCCAAGTCATCGTCAGCTGTCGGCGTTTCGATGTCGTGCGAGGGGTAGACATAGATCTTGCCGTCGAACACGTGGGCCGACGGATCTGCGGTGAAGATTTCGCTGACCAGCGGCTGGTCGCGGAAGGCGCTGGCGTCTGCGCCGCCATTGGCAGGCTTTGCATCGGTTGCCGTGTTCGAGCAGGCCGCCAGCGCGAACGCGCTCGTCAGGCATAGAGCGACGGTGGTGATCTTCGCCTTCATCATTTCATCCCCTTGCAGACCGGTGGTCCGGCCTTTCACGTGATTGCTCAGGCAATGATAGCGCTACCTAAACGAGACGGCAATCTGAAATATGGATTCTAATTACCCGAAGTCAGTAAACTTGGCAAGCGCAGGAGGTGCGTGTCAGTTCGCAGCGTTCCAGGCGGAAACCAACGCCTCTGCGCGGGCGCCTACAGTCGTTGCATCATCACCGGGTTTATAAAGGCTCCCGCCGACACCGATGCCGAACACGCCCGCCGCGCGATATTCCGCCACGTTGGCCGGGCCGACGCCGCCCACGGCCCAAACGCGGGTAGCCGACGGCAGGACTTCGCGAATGGCCTTGATATAGCTGCTGCCAAGGACCGATCCCGGAAACAGCTTTAGGTCCCGCGCGCCCGCACCAATTGCGGCAAAGGCTTCGGTGGGGGTCAGGAACCCGGGCAGGACGTCCATGCCGAGTTCGCGCGAACGGGCGATGACCGCGGGATCGGTGTTGGGTGAGACCAAGAATGTTCCGCCGGCACCCGCAAGCTGCTCGGCAAGAGCGATGCTGGTGACCGTGCCGCCGCCGAAAGCGGCACGGCTACCAAGTGCCTCGACCATGGCACTGATCGAACCGCATGGATCGGGCGAGTTGAACGGTACCTCGATCAACCGGATGCCTGCCTCCAGCAGAGCGGTGGCGACGCTGATGGCTTCCTGCGTGCGGATGCCGCGCAGTATGGCAACGATAGGCGGGGCGCCTTGGGCAAGGACTTCATCGACCGTCATGGGCGCAGGCTTTCGGCAAGAGTTATGGCGTGGGAAAGTCCGGCCACGACGGCACTCTCCCCATCGACCTGTTGCGATGACCCGCCGTGGTGTGCAATCGCACTCGCATAAAGCGCGGCAAGCGCGGGATCGCCGATCAACGTAACGTCCTGTGCCCCAATGTCGAACTGCGCAACTTCCGCGCCGATCAGTACGCCGGAGAGATAGCCCTTGGCCCAATCGCGTGAGCGGCCATCGAGCAGGCGCGCCGCGCGGGCCTCGAACAAGGTCCCGGGCAACGGCTCTGCCGAACGGGCAAGCCCGCGCCCGAAACCGTCGTCGAAGCTGCCCTCGCCGGGGGTGGCCGGGCCAGTCAGGGAGGTGTGGCCGGTGATCGCGGCAAAGACCTCGCCGGTGGGAGCCGTGCGGAAGCCGGTGATCGCGCCGTCGCAGGTGCTGACCCATTTGCCGTGGGTTCCGGGAAGGGCGAAAAGGCGCTCTCCTTCGCGCAGGGCCGGATTCAGCACCATCGCGCCGAAGACCTGCGTCTCCTCGCCGCGCATCACCTCGGGCACGCCATCGGCGGTCCGGTAGGAAAGACCCGGCAGGATCTCGACATCGTGGCCAAGCACGCGCAGGCGGGTGCGGGCATGGTGCCAGCCCTCTGCATCCACCGGGCATGGGGCATAAGGGGCCACGGCAAGCCCTGCGGGAGATCCGACCATGCCGCAAAGCGTTATTGCTTCGATCGGACCGGTTGCCAGCCACACTGACAGGAGCCGGGCCAGAACTCGCTCTGCCGGTTCGACCAGCTGCGTGACACCGGGTCCGTCGAGGCGTGCCGTGGTCTCGCCATTTTCAACGAGAAACAGGCGCAGGCGGGTGCTGCCCCAATCGCCGATCACGCGCCGTGCGCGGGCCGCCACGATCAATCCCCGAACGGTTCGACGCCGACCCGCGTCGCGCGCAGGAAGGCATCAGCAACAAGGCGCAGCGGACCCACATCGACATCGCTGCGGCCGGTGCGGATCAGCGTGGCGAAGCGGGCATAGAGGCCGGGATATTCGTGGTCCTCGTCATGGCTGGTGCCCGAAGGCAGCGTCAGGACGGCGCCGCCGCTCGATAGCTTGAGCATACCGGCATCGGTCTCCACGACAATGTTCCAGCTTTGCGGACCGGTTTGCCGCCAATCGAGGTCCATGTGGACGGGCGCGCCGGCGCTGTCGCGGAAGTTCAGGTCGGCAGCGATGGGGGCTGCGCGGTTGGCGGGGATTTCGAGCCTTCCGGACTGCAGAAAAATCGGCCGGGGCAGGATACGGGTTGCGATCGACAGGGCGTTGATGCCGGGATCGAAGACGCCGAGGCCACCCGGCTCCCAGATCCACGCTTGCCCCGGATGCCACACCCGAACGTCCTCGCGCCACGTGATCTCGACCTTGTCGATGCGCCGTTCGGCGAGCCATGCCCGGGCGGGGGCGACACCGGCGGCAAAGCGCGAATGCCAGGCGGCGAACAGCGTGGCGCCGACCTTGTCTGCCTGCGCTTCCAGCGCGGCGACTTCCGCCAGCGTCGCACCGGGCGGCTTTTCGAGAAAAACGTGGATGCCGCGAGCTAGAGCGGTCCTGGCCAGATCGTAGCGCACCTGCGGGGGCGTACACAGCGCGACGGCGTCGACAGCAGGACCGCTTGCCAACAGTTCGTCCAGGCTGGCGAAATGGGGCACGCCATCGACCCCGCGGTCGTGCGGGCTGACGGTTGCGGCAAGCCCGAATGCGCCATTGCCGGCGATGGCGGGCAGGTGCTGGTCGCGGGCGATCTTGCCCATGCCGACAACGGCGATCCTGATCGGGTCCATGCGGTTAGAGTACCTGCACCTTGAGCGGAGCGGAAGCATCGCCTGCCGCCTGCGTCAGCGGATTGCGGCACGGCAGCGTGAAGGGCGCTGCCTCGATCTCGAACACATCGCCCACTTGCGTGCGCACTGCGTCGCTGAAGGAGAGCGTGGCGGTGCCGAAGAAGTGCACGTGGACATCGCCGGGGCGGCGGAACAGCTCGTACTTGAAGTGATGGTGTTCCAGGTTGGCGAGGCTGTGGCTCATGTTGTCCTCGCCGGTAAGGAACGGCTTTTCCCACAGAACCGCGCCATTACGCAGGATGCGGCTGGTGCCGCGAATGTCGGTAGGAGCCTCTCCGATCAGCAGTTCTGGGCCAAGGGCGGCGCGCCGCAGCTTGGAATGCGCCAGCCACAGATAGTTGTGGCGCTCGGTCACGTGATCCGAGAACTCGTTGGCGAGGGCGAACCCGATGCGGAACGGCGTGCCATCCGGGCCGATCAGGTAGACACCGGCCAGCTCCGGTTCCTCGCCACCGTCCTGCGCGAAGCTGGGCATTTCCAGCGCTTCGCCCGGGCCGACGAGCTGGCTGCCATCACCCTTGTAGAACCATTCGGGCTGCTGGCCGACGCTGCCGTCACCTGGCTTGCCGCCTTCCAGACCTTCGAGAAACATGCGCATGGAATCGGTCTGGTGTGTAGCCGCTGCAGCCTCGCGATGCATCTTGTCGCGCCCTTCGGCCGAGCCGACGTGCGTAAGGCCGGTGCCGGTCAACGCGAGATGGGCCGGGTCCTCGTGGTCGATCGGGGCGAGAAAATTGCCGGCAGCGAATTCCTCTGCAACATCCATTTGCGCGCCGGCCGGACAGGCCTTCGCCTCCTGCGCAAGCGTGGTGCCCGCAGCGATCGCGCGGCGAGCGAGGTCGGTCGTGCGCTCGACACCTGCAAGGACGTGCGCCAAGTCGCCATCGGCAAGGATGACGCTGCGCGTGCCGTCGCTGGCGCGGTGCTGGAGGAGGCGAAGTGACATTGCGTGGTCTCCTGTCAGTCGCTCAGAGCGTCAGCGTGCCGTCGATCAGGCGCGGGGCGCCATCTCCACGCGCATCATCGCGCAGTTCGGGCGGCAGCAAGCTGACCACCAGGTTCTGGTAGCTGACCGGGCGCAGGAACCGGTCGATGGCAAGGCTGCCGACCGAGGTTGTGCGCGGATCGGACGTTGCCGGGAAGGGGCCGCCATGGACCATGGCATGACATACCTCGACGCCGGTCGGCCAGCCATTGGCAAGGATGCGCCCGGCCTTCAGTTCGAGCACGGGCAGCAACCTCGCGGCGAGAGCTTCGTCGGCGGCGTCCATGTGCAGGGTGGCCGTAAGTTGGCCCTCAAGCCCTGCAAGGACTGTGGCGAGTTCCGCCTCGTCCTTGCACACCACCACCACCGACGAGGCGCCGAATACTTCATGGCCGAGCGCCTTGTCGGCAAGGAATGCCTGCGCGGTGGTGCGGAACAGCGCGGCGTGGCCCTGCATCGCATCGCCGGCAACGCCCTCGGCCAGCTTTTCAACGCCGGGCGCAGCTTCGAGCGCAGCAACGCCGGACCGATAGGCTTTGCAGATACCGCCGGTGAGCATGGTCTGTGCAGTCGCGCCGCTGACCGCTTCGGTGGCGGCCGCGATGAAGGCTTCGAGGCCCTCGCCTTCAATCGCCAGGACCAGCCCGGGATTGGTGCAGAACTGGCCCGCACCCATGGTCAGAGAACCGACGAATGCCGTACCTAGCGCCGACCCGCGCGCCTTGAGGGCTTCGGGCAGGAGCAGGACGGGATTGACGCTCGACATTTCGGCATAGACCGGGATCGGCACGTCACGGCCTTGGGCGAGGTGGACGAGCGCGAGGCCGCCAGCGCGCGAACCAGTGAAGCCGACGGCGGCAATGCGCGGGTCCTGCACCAGCGCGGCGCCGAGTTCGTTCGACGGGCCGACGAGATGGCCGAACACACCAGCTGGCAGGCCACAGGCAGCAACCGCGCGAGCGATGGCAGCGGCAACCAGCTCGCCGGTGCGCGGATGGGCAGGGTGGCCCTTGACCACGACCGGGCAGCCTGCGGCGAGCGCCGAGGCGGTATCACCTCCGGCGGTAGAGAAAGCGAGCGGGAAGTTCGATGCGCCGAAGACAGCAACAGGGCCGACCGGGATCATGCGCAAGCGAATGTCGGGCCGGGGCAGGGGCTGGCGATCGGGCATGGCCGGATCGATGCGCAACTGCTGCCACGCGCCCTTGCGGACGACGTCGGCAAAAAGGCGCAACTGGCCCACCGTGCGGCCGCGTTCGCCTTCGAGGCGCGAAGGGGGGAGGCCGGATTCGCTCATGGCCGCTTCGATCAGATCGTCGCCAATTGCGAGAATCTCCGATGCTATCGCTTCGAGGAACGCGGCGCGCTCTTCGCGACTGGTGGCGCGGTAGGTGTCGAACGCAGCAGCGGCTGCGGCACAGGCAGCGTCGACTTCGGCGGGGCCATGGACGGCGAAGGCAGGGCCGATCGGCTCACCCGTGGCGGCGACCACGGAGCGGAATTCTGTCATCAAAAATCTCCTGATTTAGTCTGACATATTATCAGAATGGCCGGAACGCAACCACGTCCGTTCCGGCCAGAGAGCGTTCATAGCTATGCGTCACGCTGTCTCGGCGGTGGTTTTGGAACCCCACAGCGCATAGAACAGGACATACAATTCGCACGCTGCCGTCAGCAGGAACGAGGTCTGCAGGCCGTAGGCATCGGCGAGCCAGCCCTGCACGACGACCAGCGCGCCACCAGCGATGGCCATGATCAGCAGGCCCGAGCCTTCCTCGGTCAGGGGGCCGAGGCCCTTGATGCCGAGCGTGAAGATCGTCGGGAACATGATCGAGTGGAACAGGCCGACAAGGATCAAAGCCCACATCGCGGCAGGGCCGGTGGTGAAGACGGTGACAAGCATGACGACGAAGGCACCAATCGAGAAGGCGGCAAGCACAAGCCCTGCGTCGACCTTCTGCATGATCGCCGAGCCGAGGAAGCGCCCGACCATCATCCCGCCCCACAGGAAAGTGAGGTACTGGCCGGCCTTCTCATGCGTCAGGTTGGCGATATCTGGCTGGCTGACGAAGTTCACGAACAGGTTCGCCACGCCGATTTCGGCGATCAGGTAGATAAAGATTGCCGGGATGCCGAAAACGAGATTGCGGTGCTTCCACAGCGAAAGCTTGGCTCGCTCCTCAGGCGCGAGGCGCTGCGTCGCGCTGCCCATCGCAGGCAGCGGAAAGCGGGCGATTACAATGGCAAGAACGACGAGAACAACCGCGACGAGGCCATAGGGCAGGATCACCGATTGCGCATCGGCAAGGCGCTCGGCCTGGGTCAGCACGACGTCGGAGGTGGCGGTGCCGCCCTTGGAGCGACCGAGGATAAGGTAGGCGCCGAACATCGGCGCGAGCATCGTGCCCGCCGAGTTCATCGCCTGCACCAGGTTTAGGCGCGAAGACGCCGTTTCCGGCTTGCCGACGACGGCGACGTAAGGGTTGGCTGCCACCTGCAGCAGGGTGATCCCGCTCGCGATCACGAACAGCATGGCGAGCGTCACGCCGTAGGACGGAATGGAGGCCGCCAGCATCATGCCAAGCGCGCCCGCCGCCATGACGAGCAGCCCGATCACCAGCGACTTCTGGTAACCGATCTTCTCGATCAGCTTGGCCGACGGGATCGAGGCCACGAAGTAGGCGATGAACCACACTGATTCGATCAATGTTGTCTGCGTATAGTTCAAGTCGAACACACTGCGCAGGTGCGGCAGCAGTGTGTTGTTGATGACCGTGATGAACCCCCACATGAAGAACAGGCTGGCCAGCAGGGTCAGCGCCGGCCCGTAACGCACGCCGGAATCGCCCTCTGTCATGGAGTTTGCCTGGGATGAAGGCACTGGCGGCATGGACTTGCGCTTCCTCTCTCTTGTCCGTTGCGCGATGCGGTACGCTTACCGTCTTGCGCAATTTCTATTTGTCGGACTATATCGGCGAGCACACCGCGTCAATGGGCGCAAGGCAGTGCATGTTTCCGAAAGGACCCTGAGGATGAGGATTGCGGGAAAGCCGAACAACGGCACCCTGCTGATGCTGGCGCTGGCAGTACCGGTTGCCCTGCCGGCCCAGTCGGTCAGCGCGGCAGAAGCGAAACAGGAAAGCGCAGGAAAGCTCGCCGACGGCACCGAAGCATTTGCGATCACGCTGAAGGCTGCCAACGGCGTTTCTGCCCGCGTGCTGACCTACGGCGCCACGCTGCAGTCGCTGATGGCGCCTTCACGCGATGGCAAGGTCGCCGACATCCTGCTTGGCTATGATGATGTGCAGACCTATGAGGCGAAGCCAAACTTCTTCGGCGTGACCGTTGGCCGCTATGCCAACCGCATCGCCAAGGGCCGCTTCACGCTCGACGGCAAGGCCTATCAGCTTGCCCAGAACAACCTCGGCAATTCGCTGCACGGCGGCGTCAAGGGCTTCGACAAGCGTAACTGGAAGGTCGTCTCGGTCAAGTCAGGCCCGGTGGCTAGCGTGGTGCTGTCCTACGTCAGCGCCGATGGCGAGGAAGGCTATCCGGGCAAGCTCGATACCAGGGTGACCTACACGCTGGACGAGCGCGGCAACCTTGGCATCACGTTCGAAGCGGCGACCGACAAGCCGACGATCGTCAACATGACCAACCACGCATTGTTCAACATGGCTGGCGAAGGTGCGCCGATGGGCGCGATGGGCAACCGGCTGATGATCCCGGCGTCGGCCTATACCCCTGTCGATGCCACGCTGATCCCCACGGGTGAGCTGCGCAAGGTGGCGGGCACGGTGTTCGATTTCAGTCGGCCCAAGCGCATCGCCAATGGCCTGCGCAATGGTCGCGATGAACAGATCGCCATCGGCCGCGGCTATGACCACAACTTTGCGCTCGACAAGGGCGTGACGGCAACACCGCAACTTGCCGCAAGGCTGGAAGACCCGGCTTCAGGCCGCGTGCTCGAAGTGCTGACGACCGAACCTGGCGTCCAGTTCTACACCGGCAATTTCCTCGATGGGACCGTGCGGGGCAAAGGTGGCCACGTCTATCGCATGGGTGACGGGATCGCGCTCGAGCCGCAGAAGTTTCCCGATGCGCCGAACCAGCCAAAGTTCGCTTCCACGCGTGTCGAACCGGGCAGGCCCTATCGCCACCAGATGATCTACCGCGTCAGCGTCGCGCCCCGCACCCGCTGATTTTCCCGCGCTGAACTTCACTCGAATAGCCGAAAGCCGCAATGACCGACTCCTCTCCCAAGGCCCCGAAACTCCGCTCGCGCGCGTGGTTCGACAATCCCGACAACATCGACATGACCTCGCTCTACCTTGAGCGCTATCTCAACTTCGGGTTGAGCCTTGAGGAACTGCGGTCGGGCAAGCCGATCATCGGCATTGCGCAGACCGGCAGCGATCTTTCGCCGTGCAACCGCCACCACATCGTGCTGGCCGAGCGCGTGCGCGAAGGCATTCGCGAGGCGGGCGGGATCGCGTTGGAAATTCCGGTGCACCCCATCCAGGAGACTGGCAAGCGCCCGACGGCCGGGCTTGACCGCAACCTTGCCTACATCGGCCTTGTCGAGGCGCTGTACGGCTATCCGATCGACGGCGTGGTGCTGACCACCGGTTGTGACAAGACCACGCCGGCGCTGCTCATGGCGGCGGCCACGGTCAACATTCCGGCAATCGCGCTGTCTGTCGGCCCAATGCTCAACGGTTGGTTCAAGGGTGAGCGCACCGGTTCGGGCACGATCGTGTGGAAGGGCCGCGAGCTGATGGCCAAGGGCGAGCTGGACGAGGAAGGCTTCATCAAGCTCGTCGCCAGTTCCGCGCCGTCGACCGGCTATTGCAACACCATGGGCACGGCGACCACAATGAACAGCCTTGCCGAGGCGCTGGGCATGATGCTTCCGGGATCGGCCGCCATTCCTGCCCCGTATCGTGACCGGCAGGAGTGCGCATGGCGCACCGGCAAGCGCATCGTCGACATGGTGCACGAAGACCTCAAGCCTTCCGACATCATGACGCTTGACGCGTTCCACAACGCCATCGTCGTCAATTCGGCGATCGGCGGCTCCACCAACGCGCCGATCCACCTTGCAGCCATCGCTCGTCACATCGGCGTCGATCTGCCGCTGACGGATTGGCAGCGCCTTGGTCACAAGGTGCCGTTGCTGGTGAACCTGCAGCCGGCGGGCGAGTACCTGGGCGAGGACTATTATCGCGCCGGCGGTGTTCCGGCAGTGGTGGGTCAGTTGATCGCGCAGGGCCTGATCGCCGAGAACGCGATGACGGTGAACGGCAAGACCATGGGCGAGAACTGCCGTGATGCCGTGATCGAGGACGAGAAGGTGATCCGCCCCTTCGGCCAGCCACTGGTCAAGGATGCAGGCTTCCTCGTGCTGTCGGGCAACCTGTTCGATTCGGCGATCATGAAGACCAGCGTGATCAGCGACGAATTCCGGGCGCGCTATCTGTCGAACCCGGACGATCCCGATGCGTTTGAAGGCCCGGCGGTGGTATTCGATGGCCCCGAGGACTACCATGCCCGCATCGACGATCCGGCAACGGGCATTACGCCTGAAACGCTGCTGTTCATGCGCGGCGCCGGGCCGATCGGCTATCCGGGCGCGGCGGAAGTCGTCAACATGCGCGCGCCGTCCTACCTCATCACCGAAGGCGTGACCGCGCTGCCCTGCATCGGTGACGGCCGCCAGTCGGGCACTAGCGGCAGCCCGTCGATCCTCAACGCCAGCCCGGAAGCGGCGGCAATGGGTGGCCTTGCCATTCTCAAGACCGGTGACCGCGTGCGCATCGATCTGCGCAAGGGAACTGCCAACATGCTCGTGCCCGAGGAGGAACTGTCATCTCGTCGTGCCGCGCTCGAAGCAGCGGGTGGTTACGCCTACCCGGCCTCGCAGACGCCGTGGCAGGAAATCCAGCGTGAGCGCGTCGGCCAGCTCTCCCACGGCGCCATTCTCGAAGGCGCAGAGAAGTACCAGCGGATTGCCCAGACGATGGGCCTGCCGCGCGACAACCATTGACGATGTCGGGAGCAATGCGGCGAGGGGCAAACCCCCTCGCCAGCGGCGCACTCAGGTTCTCGGCCTGGCTTCGGCAAATGCCTGCGCCAATGCGGCATGCACCGGCTTCGGCTTGAACGCGGAATCGTAAAGACACCCGCGCGCTTCGGCCTTGTCCGCACGTGGCTCGTAGCCCTGGAGCCACGAATAGGCGTCGACCAGCCCCCAGGCCAGCACGTCCTTCAGCTGCGGGTAATCGAGCATCATCTCGAAATAGGCCTTGGTCGTGTCGGCCACTGTGCGGTCCCGGCTGGGGATGTCGACCGGCAGGTCCCGGTCGCGCACGTCAAACTCGGTTATGACGAGCTTGTAGTCCATCGCCACCACGTCATCGACAAAGCGCTGCCATTCCCGGCGATGGGCGGCATCGGGCAAGGGTGCGATCAAATGCGACTGCACGCCCAGCGCATCGACGGGCGTGCCGCGTTTGCGAAAGCCTTCGAGCAATCGCAGCACGCCCTTGCGGTGGAGCGCATTGCCCGGCTCCCAACTCATGTAATCGTTGTAGACCAGTTCGGCACCCGGAGCAGCCTTGCGCGCCGTGTGGAACGCAAGGTCCACCAGCGCCTCGGTGCCACCCATGGCCTTCGACAGCGCCGTTTCGGCCAACGATCCATCCTCGGGGAGAACGGTTTCATTGACCACGTCGTAGGATACGATGCGACCTTGAAAGCGCGCACAGACCGTTTCGACGTGATTGGTCATCATCGCCGCAGCATTTGTTGCGGACCGCGGACCGAAATCATGGCTTTCCAGCCAGCGCGGCATCCACTTCGGTCGATGCCACAGTAGCGTGTGGCCGCGCAGCTTCATCTGGTTCTGCGCGGCGAAGGCGGCGATAGCGTCAAACGCCGCAAAGTCGAATGAAGTGGGCGAGGGCCTGATTGCCTGCCACTTCATCTCATTCTCGGCGACCAGAATCGCGCATTCCCGCCTGAGCAGATCGGCAAGCGCGGGATTTCTCCACGATCCGCCACCTCCACCGGCTACCGCCGAACCGAACCGCATCCCCTTCGCAGCAGCCAGCGCGGACAAGGACGAAGGCTGCGTTGCGGCCATGCCGCTCAGTGGGCGCGAGAGCATTGCAACGCCGCCAGCGATCACGCCAAGGCCCTGCCTTCGAGTCATCTTGCTCGGTCTTGTCACGCATTTCCTTTCCCGATTGCTCCGGACTCTATCGTCTGGCTGTGCATACGATAGCGCTACCAAAGGAGCTTGGGAAGGTCCTGCCTACCGGCCGAGGCGGCGGGGCCGAAACTTGCCTGCACCCGCCGTTTGCTTCGGTCAGCCCGTCGTTTCGCCCCCTGATGGGGGTCAGCCCATGGTTTCGCCATTATCGATCACGATGTTTGTACCAGTGATGTGCCGTCCATCGTCGCAGGCGAGGTACAACACCATGTTGGCGATATCGATCGGCTGGCCCATGCCGTGGTTGTTTGCCTGCTCCAGCCCGGCGTTGTCGGCGGGAAGTTCGGCCAGCGCCTGTGCGGTCATCGGCGTGACGATGCCGCCCGGCGCGACTGAATTGCAGCGGATGCGATAGCCCTGCTCGCGGCAGTGGACTGCGATCGAGCGCGTCATGCCGATGATCCCGGCCTTGGCTCCGGCATAGGCGGGGATGGCGCTGATACCCTTGATGCCGCCGATCGAGGCCATGTTGATGATCGAGCCGGCACCGTCCCTGCTCATGTGCGGGATCGCGGCCTGGCATCCCAGGAACGTGCCGCCCAGCATGACTTCTGTCTGGAGACGGAAATCGGCGTAGGGGAGATCCTCGACCGTACCAAAGCGGACCAGCCCGGCATTGTTGACCAGCGTATCGAGCCGACCGAAGAGGCGCAGCGTTTCAGCAATAACCTCGTGCCAGCGGGCTTCGTCGCGCACGTCCTGCTGCATGAACACGCAGTTCGGGATTTCGACGGCGGTCTTGCGGCCGAGATCCTCCTGCATGTCGGTGATGACGACCTTTGCGCCTTCACGGGCGAGCAGGCGCGCGTCCTCCGCACCAAGCCCCGATGCGCCGCCTGTGATGATTGCAACGCGGCCTTCCATCTTGCCAGTGGCCATTGTCTGTCCTTCGTTCTGAAAACAAAAAGTGCCCCGGTCGCTTGTGTGGAACGACCGGGGCCAGGGAGGATTCCGTCAGGTCGAAATCAGAAGTTGTAGCCGACCGTCACGCCGAACTGGCGGGGCGGGGCGTAGCCGACGAGGCCCATGTAACCGGGGCTGTCGTAAACCGTGGAGATGTAGCGCTTGTCGAACAGGTTCTTGCCCCAAAGGCCGATCGAATAACGCTTGTCCGGTCCGTAATACGTCAGCAGTGCGTCGACGTAGTAGGTCGGCTGGATTGAGGAGCGCGGGGTATTGACCACGGCGGTGTAGAACTTTTGCCCGGTGTACATCCAGCTGACATCGGCCATGATGCTTGAACCACCGGCAAACTCGTGGGTGAAGTTCGCTCCCAGTGTCGAGGCCCACCGCGGCGCGTTCTGCAGAGCATAGCCCTTGAGGTCGATGAACTTTGCCGCCACCGGATCGAAGTACAGGAAGCTCTTGTACTTGGTGTCGAGATAGGCGAGCGAGCCGCGCAGGGTCAAACCCTCTACCGGGATTGCCTGAACTTCCAGTTCGAAGCCCTTGATCTCCGACTTGGCTGCATTGAGGATGCGATTGCCCTGCACGTTGGTCGCCGGATCGAAATAGATCTGCGCAACCTGCATGTCGCGGTAGTTGGTGTAGAATGCGGCAAAGTTGGTGCGCAGGCGACGGTCGAGGAAGTCTGCCTTCAAGCCTACTTCGAAGGTATCGACCTTTTCCGGGTTGTAGGGTGTGTCACCGTCAGCTGCCACGCCGATGCGGCCGGTATAGCCGCCCGACTTGAAGCCGCGCGCCCAGCTGGCATAGATCAGCTGGTTCTGGCCGACTTCGTAGTCGAGACCGATCTTCCAGCCGACATTGTTCCAGCTCTTCTTTCCGCCAACGTCCAAGCTGCCGGGGAAAGTCACGTCGAACTTGTCCCAGTTGGGCGAGGTGAGCGCCGCACTGCCAAGACCGGTATCGAGCGTGGCGCGCGCGTTGATGCTGTCGTGGGTGTAACGGATGCCTGCCGAGAGCTTCAGCGCATCGGAAAGCTGTGTGTAGGTCTGGAGGAACGCCGAGAAGGACTCGGTCGACTGGTCCTGCACGTTGTACTGGATCAGGCCCGGCAGTGCGAAATCCAGATGGTACATCTGGTAGTGGTTGTAGTCGGTCTTTAGGTAGAACAGACCGGCTACCGCGTTGAAGCTGTCTCCGGCCGAGAATGCGCTGCGCAGCTCCTGGCTGAACTGCCAGCCACGGGTGCGGCGGCGTGTGGCGTTGTTGGTCTTCGCGGTGCCGTCCTGGTCGGTATATTCGAACAGGGTAAAGCGCTTGTAGCCGGTGATCGAGGTGATGTCGCCCAGCGGCGTGTTGTCATACTGGATCGTGCCGATGAAGAACTTCGTCGTCATGTCCGACTGGTCGGGCACTTCGTTGTTGCCAGAGAAGTACTTGTCCGGCGCCTTGCACGGCTGGTTGGGCACGGCGCAAGGGCTGCGATACATCGGCAGCTTGGCACCGTTCCAGAACGTGCCTTCGGGCACATAGTTCGCCTCGCCGGGGAGGCCGCCGTTGACCACGATGGGCGCACCATTGCGCGCTTCCACATATTCACCCTGGAGGGTGATGCGCAGGTCCGGGCTGGGCGTGATGTAAAGCTGGCCGCGCACGGCGTCGACGTTCTTGCGACCCATGTCCTCGCCGTTCCACACGTTAGTCGTCCAGCCATCGCGCTGGGTGTGGATGCCGGCGACCTTGATGCTGACCAGATCCTTTGCCAGCGGCGCCTCGACCGACGCGTTGATGTCGAAGCGGTTCCAGTTGCCGTAGGTGCCGCGGACATTGCCCCCAAACTCGCCGGTGGGCTGGTTGGTCACCACGTTGACGACGCCGCCGGTAGTGTTCGCGCCGAACAGCGTGCCCTGCGGCCCGCGCAGGATCTCGACGCGGTTTGTGTCATAAGTATCGAGCAGCGCGCCCATCGAGAAGAACTGCGGCACGCCATCGACCACGATTGACACGGTGTTGCCGGCATAGGGATCGGGCTCGATCACGCCGATGCCGCGGATGGTGAACACCGCGTTGTTGGGGGTATTGGCGAAGTTGTCGATCTGGACGTTCGGGACCGAGCCCTGCAGCGCCTGCAGCGTCGTGACGTTGTAGGCGGCGAGCGTCTCACTGCCGACTGCGGCGATCGAGATCGGCACCGACTGGATGCTCTCGGCCTTCTTCTGCGCGGTCACGACGATTTCGCCGAGGCCTCCTGCCGGGGCCTCATCGGCTTGCGCCTGAGGCGCTTGCGCGTCCTGCGCCTGGACGGCGGCGGGCAGCATGGCGATGGCGAGCGCCGCAAGGCTGCTCGTGATGAAAGACCCGTTCCTTGTTCTCATGATCTCGATCCCTCCCAAAGGCGCCGGCATGGCCGTGTCGCCGCTTGTGACAGCGCGATTCGATATAACCGGCGCGTCTGCCGGTTTTATGCGCTGTGCCGCATGCCTGATTAAACTGGCCGTTTTGTCAGGCGGTCTTGCGCAGCAAACGCGGGCATGACAGGACAATGACGATGGCTGGCTCCACGATGCAGAAGCGCATGCTTGCCGCGATGCGGCCGACCTCGCTGGGCGAGCAGGAGCCGGTGCGCTGGCAACAGCGCAAGTCGGCGCAGACGCGACTGAAGATGCTCGAAGCGGCGGTCGATTGCCTCGTCGAGGGGGGCTATCAGGGACTTACCACCGCTCAGGTGGCAGAACGCGCCCAAGTATCGCGCGGGGCCATGCACCACCATTTCGCGACGCGCATGGACCTCGTGGCGGCAGTGGTCGAACACGTCTTCTATCAGCGCATGCGCCTGTTTCTTGATGATTATATCGGCGCCATGGCGCAAAGTCGCGATGCGCTGCTGATCGACCTTGCTACTGAAGCGCACTGGCGCAGTGTGCAGACCCGGGAATACGCTGCCTACCTCGAACTGGCCGTCGCCGCTCGCACCGATGCCGAACTCAATGCGGCCTTTGCGCCCGCGGCACGGCGGTATGACGAAGTCTGGATCGCTGAAATGATCGAGTCTTTCCCGCAGTGGAAGGATCAGTGGGAAGCGATGAAGCTCGGCAGCGACTTTGCGATTGCTGTCCATTCCGGCCTGCTGCTGCAGCGCGCGGTGATGGGTCCTGAACGGATCGAGAAGGTGTTGAAGCTGACGATCGCCAGCATCCGCGGCCTCTATGATCCGCTGACCTGATTCGAACCCGGCAGAAGTGCCGGATTCATTTTGAGACAAGACCGTAGTGGGAGAATTAGGATGACGACCGTTGCAATAACCGGTGCAGGTCGCGGTATTGGGCTGGAACTGGTGCGCCAGCATGTCGACGCCGGGGACCGGGTGATCGCTCTTGTCCGCAATCCTGAAAAAGCGCGGGAACTGGCCGATCTGGCGGCAACCGCCGACGGCCGCCTGACCATCCACCGCCTCGACGTGGCAGACGACGCCTCGGTCAAGGCAGGAGCCGCCGAAACCGCAGGCGAGGCGGTCGACGTACTTTACAATGTCGCTGGCGTGAGCGGTCCGGTTCCGGCTGAGCTGGAAAGCGCCGACTGGGCAGAATGGGATGATGTGTTCCGCATCATGGTCCAGGGTCCGCTGCGCGTGCTTCAGGCCTTTCTCCCCCGTCTGGGCGCGGGTTCGAAGGTCATCAACTTCTCGAGCCAGCTCGCCGCCTCCACCTGGCCCTATGGCGGCTACTATTCCTATGTCGCGGCCAAGGCAGGGCTTAACCGCCTGATGCGGTCGGTCGCCATCGATCTCAAGGATCGCGGCGTGATCGTCGGCCTCGTCCATCCGGGCTGGGTGCAGACCGACATGGGCGGCGAAGCCGCAGACATCACCCCGGTCGAGAGCGCCGCGGGCATCCGCAAGCTCGCCCGCGAATGGACGCTCGAGCGTTCTGGGGATTTCCTCAAGTGGAATGGCGAAACCCACCCCTGGTAAGGAGCAGGCAGATGCCTTTTACAGGACCGCTCGAAGATCGCATGGCGATCCGCGAGTTGATGGATACCCATGCCCACGGGGTGATGACGCTCAATGCTGAACTGTGGGGATCGATCTGGGCCGAGGATGCCTATTGGGAACTGCCGGAGTATCCTGATCTCGGCGGATTTTCCGGCAAGGCGGCAATAGTTGCCGGCTGGACGGAATCGATGAAGCACTACGGCCTCGACAACTGCACGAAGCCGATGGTCTATTTCATGCAGCCCGGTTCGATCGAGGTGGATGGCGATGCGGCACGGGCCGTGGCCTATACCATCGAGATCTTCGACGACCCGGCTTCGGGCAAGCGGGTCCATGCAACCGGGCGCTATGACGACGAGCTGAAACGGATCGATGGGACCTGGAAGTTTACACGCCGGTCCTATCGCACGGTCTTTGCCGACTGATTGACGCTTTTCCGGAACCGCCCGGCCCTGACGGGTTTGGGCGGGGATGGACACGCCACATCTTGATTGCCTGATCGTCGGCGCGGGGCCTGCGGGCCTTGCTGCCGCGATCTATCTCGCCCGCTTTCACTTGCGCGTGGCGTTGGTCGATGCCGGCCACAGCCGCGCCGCACTCATCCCTCGCACGCACAATCACGCGGGCTACCCCGGCGGCATCGCGGGCACGGCGCTGCTTGCCCTGATGCGCCAGCAAGCGGCGGAGTTCGGGGTGTCCGTCGATGAGGCGCTCGTCGAACAGGTAACGCGGGAGGGCGAAGATTTCCTGGCCAGGGCCGGGGACCGTCGATGGCGGTCCCGGTCAATCCTCTTGGCAACGGGCGTGGTGAACAACCGTCCGCCAATGGCGCCCGAGGTCCACGAGATGGCGTTGCAGCGCGGGCTGCTGCGCTACTGCCCGGTGTGCGACGGCTACGAGGCCAGCGACCAGCGCATCGGCGTGCTGGGTACAGGGGAGCATGGCCATAACGAAGCATTGTTCCTGCGCGGCTTCTCAGCCGATGTCACGCTCATCGCGCCTGACGGAAAGCATGGCATGGAGGATGGGCAGCGGGAGCGCCTGGAAAATACCGGGGTCAAGCTTCTGGACGGGCCGTGCGAGCCCCTGCGCATTGCCGGCGATACAATTCTTGTGCCGACGCCAGCGGGAGACCTTGCGTTCGATACCGTCTACCCCGCACTCGGTTCGCTGATCCGTTCCGGTCTGGCGCTCGACCTTGGCGCCAAGGCAACCGACGAAGGCTGCATAGAGATCGACGCGCACCAACGCACCAGCGTGGCGGGGCTCTATGCCGCAGGGGATGTGACGCGCGGGCTGGATCAGATCAGCCACGCGATGGGGCAGGCGGCTGTCGCGGCAACCGCTATCCGCAATGACCTGGCCTCACAGGCTCCACTCTTGCGCTGATCAGAGGTGCGAAAATTGGCGCTCTACTCGATAGGTGCGCATGCGGGCACGGTCGAACAGGCGTTCCTCGTCGGCCACGATCTCGGCCATTGTTTCCGGATCGGCCATCGCCGCAAAGCAGGCATCGCAGGTCTGCTGGTCGGGAAAGTCGATCTCCAGCACGACGTCGAAATCGTGGAGCACGTCCGTGCCGTCGAGCGGGTGAAGATGGTTGCGCTGGTAGCGCGTCGCCCAGCCCTGCAGCACCTTTTCACCGATCAGCCGGTGGCGGCTTTCGTAATAGGCGATGAAATCCGCCTTGCTCATGCCGTCACGGCGCTTGAGCAGAGTGAGGACGGTGACTGTCATGGGTGGGCTTGCAACCAGCGGCGGGTGGCCCCGGCCACGGCAGCGGCGCGCAGGGCCGGGTGCGGGAATGCGTCGCGCAGCGTCTCGGAACGCAGCTCGATGGCGAGCGGAATGCCCGGCGGCAGGGCCTGATACAGCGCGGCCAGCGGCAGCGCGCCTTCACCACACTGTTCGCGCAGGTCGATCGCATCGCGGATGACGGCATTGAAGTCAGCAGGATCGGGCCGCTCGGCGGGGGCATCGCAGAACTGCGCGTAGGGCAGCAGGGCGGGATCGAGCTTGGCGATTTCCGCAATAGAGGAGCCCGAGCGGTCAACGTGGATCGGGTCGATCAGCAGGGCCTTGAGTGGGTGGTCGATCCGGTCAAGTATCCCGAGCGCGGCCTGCAGATCCTTGACCTCGGTAAAGATGCCGAACTCCAGCGCAACGCGCATGCCAGAGCCCTCGGCATGGCGGCACAGATCGTGCAGCTGGGATGCAGTGCGGGCGTGGTCGGGATCGGATGAGACGCACAGGACGTTGGCCGCGCCAAGCTCTGCGCCGGCGTCGATCACCTTGCGGTGGTCCTCGAGCGCGACGCCCGGCTTGAGCCAGATCACTTCGACATCGAGCAGCGGCAGGCCCGTTGCGGCCAGCGCCGCCCGCGCGTCGCGCGTGTGTGCCGGTGTCCAAACTGCCGGATCGACCCACAGGCCGACCATGTCGAAACCGCCGGCGCGGGCGGCTTCGATGGTTTCAACCGGTCCGAATTCCGGGACGACGCCCGAAGCAAGCGAGATCGGGTTCATCGCCAACCGCCGGTCACATCTGCGGTTCGGGGAGGTCCGGATCGTCCTGCAGGTACCAGTCCAGCCATTCGTGGAAGTACTGGTTGCCGCGTTCGTTGCGACCGAACACCAGCTCGTCGTGCGCGCCGGTTTCGAGGCCCTTCTGGATCTCGAGGCCGATCAGGTAGTCCTCGGTATAGGTCACGTCGCGGAAGAAGTTCATCGCCGCTTCGACGTTCGCCCTGTCCTCCTCGTCACGGATGGGTTCGCGACGCAGGTAGTTCAGAACGGTGCGGTTCTCGCCCGGCGTCGGCCCGGGGAAGAGCTGGGCGACCTGCGTGATTTCCGGCGCGATGAAGGCCGATACGTTGGGGAACATGATGCGGACGAAATCGAAGCCGTTGTTCTCCTGCGTACCCCACTCCTCGCGGGGCACGTCCTTCAGCGCCTCGGCGATCTTGTGGTGGGGGAAGCCGATGCGCTGGTGCGGGCCGAAGCCTTCATAGTGCATGCAGTTCGACGGCGTGCGCGGGAAGATCGTCTCGGGGTGGAGCGAGGCGAAGTGATAGCCTTCGAGATAGCCGTCATAGGCGATCTTCCAGTTGGCACCCTCGATCACGCGGCTGCCCATGTAGGTCCAGTTGCCGAAGTCGAGCGCTTCAAAATCCTCGAGGAAACCGCGGTAGAAGGCATCGACATCGATCGGGGCATTGGGCGTGAGCACCACGAAAATCATGCCCGCCTTTTCCTGGGCTGGCAGTTCACGCAGGCCGAGTTCGGACTTGTGGACCTCGCCGAACTTGCTTGCTTCGGAAATGCCGATCAGCTTGCCGTCCTGGCCGAAAGTCCAGCCGTGGTACTTGCAGGTAAAGCGCGGGCAATTGCCGTGGCCCTCGTTGGCAACGGGCGCGCCGCGGTGCGAGCAGACATTGAGGAAAGCTCGGACCTTGCCGGTCTTGTCGCGATTGATCAGTACCGGCATGCCGACGGCGTCCATCGCCTTGTAATCGCCGGGATTGGGCAATTCGGCGGTGAAGGCAAGCATCAGCGGAACGCGCTTGAAGATCAGCTCCATCTCGGCCTTCCACTGGTCGGGATCGGTATAGCTGCGCACCGGCACGCGCTTGGTCGTGTCGGTGAGAAAGGTCTTCTTGTTCTCGACATAGTCGCGCATGATTTCAGCGACTTGTCCGATGCGTTCGATACGGTCCATCTGGGTATTGCCTCTCCGTGGCCTTGTGGCCAGTGTTGCTGCCGACCATGCCGTGCGCGGGTGCGGTGCGAAAGCTGTGACAGGGGCTAGGTTACTCACCTTTTCGCCAATTGCTGAAGCACTCGGGCGCTTGGAACAAGCACGGCATGAACGAGAACACTGCAAAACCCTGGGACTGGCTGCCGATTCCCGCCCCACACCAGCAGGCCTATGCCGCATCGGGCATCTGGCAGCGCAAGACGCTGGCAGACCTCGCGCGTGAGCGTGCCGCGGCAACGCCGGACTTCATGTGCTTCATCGATGGGGAAGGGCAGTACACGTACGCACAGGTGCTGGCCGAGGCCGAGGCACTTTCGGCCTCGCTCCACGGTCGCGGCTTGCGCAGCGGAGACGTGATTGCATTCCAGGTGCCCAACTGGCGCGAAGCTGCCGTAATCAATCTGGCCGCAGCGCTTTCGGGCTTTGTCGTCAATCCGATCGTGCCGATTTACCGCGATGCCGAAGTGACGATGATGCTAGGCGATTGCAGGGCCAAGGCCATCTTCGTGCCGGATGTGTGGCGCAAGGTGGACTATGCGGCAATGGCGCGGCGCTGCCAGCAGTCGCTACCCGATCTTGCGCATGTCTTCACGGTACGAGGCGATGGGCCTGACGATTTTGCGGCTTTGGTAACTGCCGGACGCGGCGTGCCGTTCGCTGCCCCTGAAGTCGACCCGCTGGGCGTGAAGATGGTGCTCTATACATCAGGGACCACCGGGAGGCCCAAGGGCGTGCTGCATAGCCACTGCACGCTGGCGCATATCGTGGCGACGAGCGGCCGCCATTGGGGCTTGGCTGCAGGTGAGGCGACGCTCATGCCTTCGCCGGTCACGCATGTGTCAGGTTATGCCAACGGGCTCGACGCGCCGTTCATCTGTGGCATTCGCTCCGTCCTGATGGAGGCCTGGAACGCTGCCGAGGCGCTGGCGCTAATCGAGCAGCATGATCTTGTCGGCACTGTGGCGGCAACGCCGTTTCTGGTGGAATTGGCGGCGGCCGCACGGGCTGCGGGCACGGGCTTGCCGAGCTTCCGCTTCTTCGCATGCGGTGGCGCGGCTGTGCCGGCAGACCTTATCCCGGCGGCCAATGCGGCCTTCGAGAACTGCCGGGCGTTCCGCGTGTTCGGTGCATCCGAAGTGCCGCTGGTGACATTCGGTTGGCCGCAGGATGAGCATCTTGCCGCGACAACGGACGGCGAGGTGGTGGACTACGAGGTCCGCATTGTCGACCACGAGGATCGCGAATTACCGAAGGGGACGGAGGGCGAAATCCTGGCGCGCGGCCCCGGCATGATGATGGGATACGCCGACGCGGCGCAGACCACCGAGGCGATCACGCCGGACGGCTTCTTCCGCACCGGCGACCTTGGCGTGCTGGACGATTCTGGCGCAGTCACGATCACGGGTCGCAAGAAGGACCTCATCATTCGCGGTGGCGAGAACATCTCGGCCAAGGAAATCGAGGACGTGCTGCACACGCACCCTGCGGTGAAGGAAGCGGCGATCGTTGCCATGCCGCACGAGCGCCTTGGCGAAGGCGTTTGCGCCTATGTCATCCTTGCAGGGGAGGCTGAGAGAGGGGACCTGGTGGCACACGTTTCCGCATCGGGCCTTGCCCGGCAGAAGATCCCCGAACGGTTCGAATTCGTCAGCGATTTCCCGCGTACGGCCAGCGGCAAGGTGCGCAAGGACATGCTGCGGGCGATGGTGCGAGCAGCCATGACGGAAGGCTGATCGACCAGCTTCTCACCTACATCAAGGAACCACATCAGCGTGTTTCCCCGGGGAAACAATCGCCAAATTGGTTCTTAATACCGTGAGTGCTGCGGATCTCAATCGTCGTCGGGGACCACTTCCGGCTTGGTGATCTTGGCCATGCGGGCGTTGTACTTGACCGTCTTGACCGCGATCGAGGTTTCGACGTGGTGGACGCCATCGATGGACAGGATCTTGTCGGACGCCAGTTCAACCAGTTCGTCCAGCTCGTCGATCAGGCTCATCGCCGTAATGTTGAACTGGCCCATGGTGATAAGCACGGCATTGACGCCGGGTACCTCGGCAATGATCTGCGCCACTTCGCGGACGCGGTCTACATCGGCCTGGACGTTGATGAAAGCGAGCCGGGCGAGCTTGCCCATCTCGAACCCGGTGATCGCGGTAAAGGCGATCAGGCCATCCTGCTGCAACCGCTTGATGCGCCCGCGCACGGTGCCTTCGGTTACGCCCAGCTCTGCCGCGATCTTGCGGTTGGAAATGCGTGCGTCGAGCGCAAGCATGTCGACCAGCTGGCGATCAAGTGCGTCTAGCTGAACCGCGGCCATCAGGCGTTCCCTCCATTGCCGCGGCTGTCACCGGGGCGGCCCTCGATCGGCGCGACGTCGAACTGGTACTTGATGATGTCGACCACGATGTGTGGCGTCAGCGTGCGGATTCCGCGCACGGTTGAAAGCTTGTCGAGCAAGAATTCCGAGAGATCATCGAAATCGTGCAGGGCGACAAGCATGTCGATATCGTAGCGACCCGTCACCATGTGCGCAGCGACCACTTCGGGCAGGGCGCCGAGCTCCTGCGCAACTTCGGAAGCCGGGCGGCCGTCAACCTCCACCGAGATGCGCAGCAGGACGTTGAAGCCGTGGGCGGAGAAGTCCGACACGGCGACGACGCGCAACTGGTTGGCATCTTCCATGCGGCGGATGCGGGTTGAAACCGTCGTCGCTGTAAGTCCGAGGACTTCGGCAATTTGCTGGTTGTTGGCCCGCCCGTTGCCCCGCAATTCGCGGATGATTGCCTGGTCGGTTGCGTCGAAACTGAAGATCTGGCTCATCGGTCCCCGTGCCATGGTGCCGTGACGGCAGACATCGCGGTTTGCGCAGCAACACGACGACCGTCAACCTGAAATTGCTGGTCAAGCGCTCGGTTAACGCACTTTTCCGTAGGCTCTCAGCCCGCTGCCCGCCTTCGGATTGATGCAAACCGAGGCGGCGCAACGGGAATCTGAAAGCTACTGCATCATTGCAGTCCGTTTTGTTCGTGGCTGCAATCGAGCCAGAGTTGATGGGCATCGATACGCAATTTCGTCTCGGCCCGTAGCGCAGCGGCCCGAGCCCGGGTTTCGGCGAGCGCCGCGTCCTTTGCCTGACGTTCGGCAAGAAGCAGATCCGCGAGATCGACGTGACCGAGGCGATTGCCGGCCTCGAGCCGATCGGCGGCGCGCCTGCTGCTGGCCGCAGCCGCCGCTGTTGCCTTCCATGCCTGCACTGTCCCCAGCGCCGCCGAGTAGTCTGTCGTGGCCATCTCCATCACGTCGAAACGAGCGCTGGCAGCTTCGGCAGCAGCGACTTGCGCCTCGGCTGCGGCCTGATCGGACAGCGCCGCGCGATAGCGACCGCCGATCGGCATCGAGAACACGATCCCGGCGCCGCGTTCCAGTCCGCCGCGCTCGCTGAAGAACTGCGCGCCGATTGTCGGATCGGCGATGCGGTTGCGACTGCTGCGCTCGGCCAGGGCGGCGAGGCGCTCGGATTCGGCCAGTGCCGCCGGGAGTTCGTGATTGCAGGTCATGACCGCCTCACGCAGGCGGGCGAGTTCTGCAGGTGGCTGGCCGGGTTGAGTCAAGGGCGGGGCTTGCGCGGGCAAGGCCAGTTGCGGGAACTGGGCGGCCAGCCTTTCGCGCGCAATGCCTGCCCCGGAAAGCGCCGCGTCCAATCCGGCGCGGTTCATGGCCGCTTCGGCCATGGCACGGTCGGCATCCACTTGCGCCGCATCCTGCACGCGCACCTGGCTGTCCACCGCCCGATAGGCGCGCTCCAGCGTCTGTTGCGTCTGGGCGAGGGTCGTTGCCTCGGCCGCTGCAGCGACCCAATCCCACCACAGCTCGTTCAGTTGCAGCGCCAGTTGATGCCGGGCGTCTTCGGCGCGCAATTCGGCGACGCGGACACCCAGAACGCCGGCCTTGCGATCCAGCGCAGACTTGCCGGGAAGACGGATCGGACGCTCCAGCGAAACGGTGTATTCTGCGTAGCGCCCTTCATCCTCGATGGTGCGCCGGCTGACATCGCCTGACAGCGTGAACTCATTCTGGGTGGCACGCAGCGCGTTAGCCTCCTGTCGCGCTGCCTCGACCTTGGCATCGGCGGCGCGAGAGCGGGGATGGGACTCTATCGCCTCCACCACAGCCGTATCGGAAAGACCGGTGAGGGACTGGTCGCTGGTCTGGGCAAGGAGCGGGGCCGCCATCAGCAGCGGCCATGCAGGAACAAGACTGTACTTCATGCTGAAGCGCCTTCCATTCCGCCATCAAGCGCGGTGCGCTCGGCGGAATTTTCGCCGAACCGCTCATAGAGCATCGGCAGGAGGAACAGGGTGAGCAGCGTCGAGGTGACGAGCCCGCCGATCACGACGATGGCCAGCGGTCGCTGGATCTCCGAGCCGGGACCACTGGCAAACAGCAGCGGAACGAGGCCGAAGGCAGTTATCGCGGCGGTCATCAGCACCGGGCGCAGGCGACGCTCGGCCCCCTGTCGGACGGCATGCTGCAGGGTCAGGCCCTGTTCGCGCAGCTGGCGGAAATAGGTGACCATGACAAGGCCGTTGAGCACGGCGATGCCGAGCAGGGCGATGAACCCGACCGAGGCCGGAACCGAAAGATACTCGCCCGACACTGCCAGCGTCACGATCCCGCCGACGACTGCGAAGGGAATCATCGCGATGATCAGCAGCGAGGCCCTGACCGAGCGCAGCGTCCAGAACAGCACGCCGAAAATCAGCAGCAAGGCAATCGGCAGAACCACGCCGAGCCGGGCCGAGGCGCGCTGCTGGTTCTCGAACTGACCGCCCCATTCCAGGCGATAGCCCGGCGGCAGCTGGACGTTGGCGGCGATGTCGGCCTTGGCTTCTTCGACGAAACCGACAAGGTCGCGTCCGGAAACGAAAGCCTGCACCACCGCAAAGCGCGATCCGTTCTCGTGGTCGAGCTTCACCGGGCCTTCGACCTGATGGACCCGCGCCACGTCACCTACACGCAGCAGCGTGCCGTCCGGACTGCGGATCAGCTGGTTGGCGAAGACATCGAGGCTGGCCGCGTTGGCGGGATCACCCTTGATCACGATCGGAACGCGCCGATGGCTTTCGGCAACCACGCCGGCGTCAGTGCCTTCAAGCTGGGCGCGCAGCACGTCCTGCAGTTCGGCAACCGGCATTCCGGCACGGCCCGCGGCCAGACGGTCAATATCGATCTGGAGGTAATCGACCTTGTCGTCCGCCAAGGTCTTTACCTCGGTCACGCCCTGGATCCTGCGCAGCCGGTCCTGTGCCTTGGCGGCAATCTGGCCGAGCGTTGCAAGGTCCGGCCCGAAGATCTTGAGCGCAAGATCGCCGCGCACGCCGGTGAGCATTTCAGATACGCGCATTTCGATGGGCTGGGTGAAAGAGGCCTCGATGCCGGGCATCTCTTCCATGGCGAGGCGGATCTGCTCGATCAGCCACTCCTTGTCCTGCTCGCGCCATTCCTCGCGTGGTTTGAGGCGCATGAAGGTATCGGTGTCGTTGAGCGACATCGGGTCGAGGCCAAGCTCGTCGGCACCGACGCGGGCGATGATGTCCTGCACCTCCGGCACCTTGGACATGATCAGCTTCTGTGCCTTGAGGTCTCCGGCGATAGTGTGGTCCAGCCCGATGCTCGGCTGCTTTTCGAGCTGCATCAGCACGGCGCCTTCATCCATGGTGGGCATGAAGGTCTTGCCGGTGAAGCCATAGGCAACCGCTGCTGCGAGCAGCGACCCACCGGCCATGGCATAGACTCGCGTCCGGTTGTCGAACGCCCATTGCAGGGCCGAATGATACCGCGGACTCAACTGGCGCATCAGCCACGGGTCGTCGTGACCTGCCTCCTGTTTCAGGCCAAAGTAGGCCAGGACCGGAATCAGCGTGAGCGACAGTACCAGCGCGCCGGCCAGTGCCAGCACGATGGTCATCGCCACCGGGCCGAACAGCTTCCCCTCCAATCCTTGCAGCGTGAGCAGCGGCAGGAAAACCAACGCAATGATCGCCATGCCCGAGGCAACCGGGGTTGCCACTTCGCTGGTTGCCACCAGCACCTGATGAAGCTTCCCGGTGGAGCCGTGGTGCGGATGAGCGAAGCGGTCGACCACGTTCTCGACCACGACCACCGCGCCATCGACGAGCATGCCGATGGCAATGGCCAGGCCGCCAAGGCTCATGAGGTTGGCCGACATGCCCAGCCAGCGCATGAGGATAAACGTGATCAGCGTCGCCATGGGCAGGGCCGCGGCCACGATCAGCGAGGCACGCACGTTGCCGAGAAACAGGAAAAGCAGGATGACGACGAGCACGCTGGCTTCGATCAGGGCCTTCTCCACCGTCGAAACGGCATGGCCGACCAATTCGGAGCGATCGTAGAACACGTCGATTTTCATGCCCTTCGGCAGGCCGCTCTCGATTTCCGTCATGCGCGTCTTGACGTTTTCGACAACCTTGCTGGCATCGGCGCCGCGCAGGGCGATGACCAGGCCCTGCACGGCTTCGCCGGTGCCGTTCTTGGTCACGGCCCCGTAACGGGTCAGGCTGCCTGTGGTCACTGCTGCCACGTCGCCAAGGCGCAGGACGCCGCCGGCTGCGCTGCGGATGACGATGGCGCGCAAGTCATCGGCAGTCTGGATGGCCCCTACCGAGCGCACGATCAGCGTGCTTTCGCCATTGGCCAGCCTGCCGGCGCCATCATTGCGGTTGCCGCTTTCGATTGCGGTCTGGAGATCGTGATAGGTGAGGCCCGCTGCGGCCATGGCTCCGGGATCGGGCCGGACCTCGAACGTCTCGGCATGGCCGCCGAGCGAGTTCACGTCAGCCACGCCCGGCACCGTGCGCAGGGCTGGGCGGATGACCCAATCGAGCACGCGGCGCTTTTCGGCCAGCGATTGCGGACCTTCGATAGTGAACATGTAGACATCGGACAGCGGAGTGGAGATCGGCGCGAGGCCGCCTTCTACTGACGAGGGCAGGTCGGCCATGACGTTGTTGAGGCGTTCGGTGACCTGGGTGCGCGCCCAGTAGATGTCGGCGCTGTCGGAAAAGTCGATCGTGATGTCGGCGATGCCGTACTTGGCGGCCGAACGCAGGATCTCCTGATCGGGGATGCCCAGCATCTCCATCTCGATCGGGGTGATGACGCGGCTTTCGACTTCCTCCGGCGTCATGCCGGGGGCCTTCATGATAATCTTGACCTGCGTGGTCGAGATATCGGGGAAAGCGTCGATCGGCAGGTTCTGGAATGACCAGCCTCCGAAAATCGCCAACGCCAGCGCCAGGCCAAGCACGGCAAGCCGCGCCCCCAGCGACCATTCAACAAGGCGTCTCAGCATCACTCACCCCCGCCGCCCAGCAGCATCTTGAGTTCGGGGATCGCGCTGGTCGCCACCACTTCGCCGGGCTTCAGGCCAGAAAGGATTGCGCTTTCGCCATTGCCACTGCCACCGAGGCGAACCTCGCGCTGCTGGAAGCGATTGCCGGTGCGAACGAAGACGACGTCCTTTTCGGCGATGCGGGTGACGGCAGTGGATGGAACGCTCACCACTTCACCGCTGCCGCCCGCGCCAATCGTGACCATGACCGACTTGCCGGCAATGAGGCCTTGCGCGCTGCCAATGTTCGCCTTGGCAACCACGCTGCGCGTTGCGGGATCGATGCTCGAGCCAACCGAAAGAATGCGGCCCGTGGCGGCTCCGGGCAGCGATACTGTCATGCCGGGGCGAACATTTCCTGCAAGCCTTTCGGGCAATTGCAGATCGAGCTGGTAGGCATTTGCCGCGTCGATCACGAAAGGCGCGGTCATGCCATCGACCGGCCCACCGGTCTGCACCGCCACCTTGGAAACGCGGCCCGAGATTGGTGCGCGCAGGGTGACAATGCCGCTGCCGCTGGCACCCGAGGCTGCCAGGATACGCGACGCTTCACCAGCTTCGGATTGCGCCTGCGCCAGTTCAGCGCGCGCTTCCTGCACGCGCGCGCCGGCAATCACGCCTTCCTTGAAGAGGGCTTCGGTGCGGGCGAGATTGGCCTTGGCCAGCGATATGCGCGACGAAGCGCGGCTGCGCGACCCGCCCAGTTCCATCGCATCGCGGCTGACCATGGTTGCCAGCGGCTGTCCGCGGCTCACTTCCTGCCCCTCGATCACGAAGACCTGGCGGATCGCGCCGGGCAGGGCCGCGGTCACGGCCACGCGGCTTTCGGGGGGAAGCGTGACGACGCCAGGAACCGCACCCAGCGGCACTTCGCCACTGAGGCGCGCGGCTGCCGTCTTGATGCCGAGCCGGGCGAACTGGGCGTCGGTCAATTCCATCGGCGTTGCGGACTCGGAAGCCTGCTCGGCTTGAGGCGCCGGTGCGGTGTCCTTGCCCAAAAGCGCGTAACCGCCTGCAGCAGCCGCGAGGACGGCCAAGGTGCCGCCCACAACCAGATTGCGGGTATTCATTGCAATGCCTTTCCTGAACGCAAGTTCCTGGCGGCTCACAAACAAGCCGCCCTGCACGAGCGATCAGGTCAACGGCGGTTCGAGCGGAGGGACTGTCTTGCGCGAAGTCAGCGCGGTGGCCCTGGCAGGGAAGTGCAATGAGGGCGTCGGCGCAAGGTCGCTTGCGCCAGCTTTGACGTCCAGCCCGATGGCCATCGGGCTGTGATGATGGTGGGCCGCCTCTCCTGACTGATCGTCGGGCTGGGTGGAATGCTTGCCAGCATTCTCCGGCCCGCCATGGTCGATGCAGGTATAGGCTTCGACGTCACCATCGATCCTGCTTTGCGCGGCATGGGCAGGGAAGTGCATTCCGGCCAGAAGGACCGAGAAGACGATCGCAAATCGGATCAGCAGTTCCCGCATGGCCCCGCCCATAGCAATGACTGGCTGATTGGGCAATTCACCGGTCACAACGGCACCTCCTCTATGCGACCTAGACCTTATAGTCGCGGCAGGCGGACGGATTGCGCGGAATGCAAAGGACTCACAGCAGAAATCGCTGATTGGGGTCACCGTCGCAGCGGAGAATGCGCCGCGCGGATAAAAGTCCCGCCGCGCGGGCCTCAAGGCCATCGGAAATGTGCAAGACGGCACAAAGACTCCGGTGTCACCATTTTTTCACAATAAAAGTTCGTCGCCGTGCACCCTTTCGACGGAAGATTCGTCTGCGGACCCATAAGCTCGACGGATAAGAACAAAGACGCAGGACGGTTCAAACCGACGGTTTCGCTTGAAGGCGATGTAACAATGTTACATGGTCGGGGCGGGGTCGATGACACGCATCACAGACGAGGGGTGAAGTTGCGATGAAGAAAATGTCCGCAGTAAAAGGCGCGCTGATTGCCGGCGTTGCCATGGGAGCGATGCCGATCACTGCCTGGGCGCAAAGCGCAGCCTCCGCAGAGGAAGAAGCGGCCCCGGCCGATGAAATGGTCGTGGTCGGCCAGCGGCAGCAGTACCGCGGCGACGTCCCGCTCGCCTCCATTCCGCAGAGCGTGCAGGTGCTGGATGCCAAGGTCTTGCAGGATCTCAACATCACCCGCTTTGAAGCTGCGCTCGAACTGACTAGTGGCATTGCCAAGCAGAACAACTTCGGTGGCCTGTGGGATGCCTTCGCGGTTCGCGGCTTTGCCGGTGACGAAAACTTTCCATCGGGCTTCCTCGTCAACGGCTTCAACGGCGGCCGTGGTTACGGCGGCCCGCGCGATGCCTCGAACATCGAGAAGATCGAAATACTCAAAGGTCCGAACGGCGCCGTTTTCGGGCGCGGCGAGCCGGGCGGTACGGTCAACATCATCACCAAGAAGGCCCGCACCGACGACACTTTCGGCTCATTCGCCATTCAGGGCGGCAGCTGGAACAACTATCGGGTCGAGGGTGACTACAACCTTGCGCTGACCGACACTCTCGCAGTCCGCCTTAACGGGGCAGTGCAGGATGGCGACAGCTTCCGCGATACCGTGCATCAGACCAAGTACGTCGCCTCGCCGTCGATCCTGTTCAAGCCGACCAACGACACCAGCCTCAGCTACGAGATGGAATTCGTCGACAACAAGGTACCGTTCGATCGCGGCGTCCTTGCCAAGCAGGACGGCACGCTCGGCATCATTCCGAACTCGCGCTTCCTCGGCGAGCCCGGCGATGGTGCGATCCACGTGAAGGTGCTGGGTCACCAGCTTCAGCTGCAGCAGAAGCTTTCGAAGGACTGGTTCTTCCTCGCCGGCTTCGGTTATCGTGATACCAGCTTCTACGGCTTTGGCACGCAGGCCGAACTGGCGCTCGGTCGGCAGGCGTTTGACAACGACGGCACGAACCTGACTCGCCAGCGCATCCTGCGCGATTACAACACCACCAACACTTCGATCCGCGGCGAACTCTCGGGCAAGGTCTACACCGGTTCGATTACCCACCACGTGCTGGTCGGCGCTGACTGGGATCGTTTCCACATCGATCTGTTCCAGACCCGCTTCCGCCCGCCGAGCTATACCCCTGGCGCTCCGTTCACCGCTTCCAACAACGTGATCAACGTGTTCAATCCGGTTTATGGCCAGTTGCCGACGCCAACGGCTGTCACGACCAACACCGACGAAGTGCAGAAGGCCTACGGCATTTACTTCCAGGACCAGATTGACCTCACTGACGCGTTCAAGGTTCGTGTCGGTGGCCGTTACGACCACTTCCAGCAGGACATCGTCAACCGCGTCAACAACAGGCCGTTCAGCGCCACTGTGAAGCAGTTCAGCCCGACCGCTGGCGTGCTTTTCAAGGTGACGCAGGATCTTTCGCTTTATGGTGGCTACGGCGAAGGGTTCCGCCCCAACAGCGGCACCGACTTCTTCGTCAACCCCTTCCCCGCCGAAATGAGCAAGTCCTTTGAAGTGGGCATGCGCTTTGCGGCACCGGGTGATGCGATCACTGCATCGGTTGCGGTTTTTGAGATGAAGAAGGACAATGTCCTGACCGCAGACCCCAACCCTGATCATGCCGGGTTCTCGATTGCGGGCGGTGCAGCCAAGTCGCGCGGCCTCGAGTTCGACTTCACCGCCAACCTGCCAGGCGATCTGTCGATCCTCGCATCCTATGCCTATATCGACGCCTTCTGGACGACGGCTTCGGCAGACAAGGACTTCGGCTTGACGATCCGTCCGGGCGACCGCCTGATCAACGTGCCGAAGCATTCGGCCAACGTGTTCGTCAACAAGGGCTTCCTGATCGGTGGACAGCGTTTCACCTTCGGTGCTGGCCTCAACTATGTCGGCAAGCGGCTTGGTGAAACGGCAACGGCTTTCGAGCTTCCGGGTTATGTGCTCGGTCGCCTGACGGCCAGCTATGCACCGGCCGACAACATCAAGATCAACGCCGACGTGACCAACCTGTTCGACAAGCAGTACTACGCTGCGTCCTACTCGCGGTTCTGGATCGCTCCGGGTGCGCCGCGGGCGTTCAACGTGCGCGCTACCTTCACGTTCTGATGAACTGGTTGCCGGAGCCCCCGCTCCGGCAACCTGACTTTCCGGCAAAGCTTCCATGACGCGCAGCGGCTTTCTGACATGGCATCGCCGTTTGGCCCTGCTGTTCGCGCCGCTGCTGTTCCTGCAGGCGCTGACCGGCACTATCCTGCTGCTGCGTGGGCCGCTTGCCCAGGTGCTCGAACCGCAAGGCTCCGATGGACCGGTGCTGGGGGTTCCGATGCTTGCAGCGGCGGCCAGTCGTGCTGGTCTGAAACTTAACCGGCTATACCTGCCTGCCTATCCAGGCGGGCCGGCAATGGCGCAATTGGCTTCTGCCGACGGCGGCACGCACTATGCCGCAATCGAGCCAGCTTCAGGCGTGATACTTCGCGAAGGTGGGGTCTGGGCTTTTCCGCTCGAGGCTGCGCTGCAATGGCACTATCGGTTGATGTGGGGCACGGCGGGCCTCGCCGTCGTTGCGCTGAACGGCGTCGTGCTGACGCTGCTGTCGGGAACCGGGCTGGCATTCTGGTGGCCCGCAGCAGGGCGCTGGAAGAAGTCGCTTGCGATCAATCCGAAGATGCCGGCACGGGTGAAACTGCGGCAGTGGCATCGCAGTGGCGGGGTGTTGGCATCGCTGCTGGTGCTGTTCAGCGCGGTGACCGGCGTGTTGCTCGCGCTTCTCGATCTGGCGCCTGCCGCACCGACAGCAACCACGGCCTTTGCGCAGACCCCGTTGCAACTCGATGCAGCAATGGCAGCGGCAACAAGGGCCTATCCTGCGGCGGCAATTCGCGACGTGCGCTTTCCGGCCGCTGACCGGATCGACGTGAACTTTCGTGCGCCCGAAGCTGGGTCGCTGTCTGTTCATGCGGTATCGGTCAGACTTTCCGACGCGAAGCTGCTGCGCATCGTGCCGGCGGCGGAAAGCCCGGCCTTGTGGATGAAGGTCCTGCCGCTGCACACGGGCGACATCGCGGGCCTTGCCGGGATGCTTGTTCTGCTGCTGGAGGGACTGGCAATCATCGCACTTTCAATCACCGGCCCCATGATGTGGTGGCGGCAAAGGAAACTACGCAAGTGACACTGCTCTATCACGGTCTGGAACAACGCGGCCGCGTCTGGCGCGAGATCGTTGCGGCGCGGGTTCCGCAAATGCCGTTTCTTCATTGGGGCCATGACGCGGTTGATCCGGAAGCCGTGCGCTACATCGCTGCGTGGAATGTACCGCCGGAATTCATCGCCCAGTTTCCCAACCTCGAAATCCTGTTCAGCGTCGGTGCGGGGATCGACCAGCTGCCGATCGGGGCCCTGCCGCCGCAGGTGCGGGTGGTGCGCATGGTCGAGCAGGGGATCATTACCGGCATGGCCGAATATGTCGCCATGGCCTGCCTGGCGCTGCATCGTGACCTGCCGTTCTTCATTTCCGAACAGCGGGCGGGGCGCTGGACCTATCGGCACACGCGTCTGGCGTCGGAAAGCCGGATCGGGGTGATGGGGCTGGGCGAGCTGGGGAGAGCGGCACTTGACGTGCTGGGGCCGCTTGGCTTTCCGCTGTCCGGCTGGAGCAGGACAGCGCGCGAGATCGCGGGCGTGGCGTGCTTTGCAGGCAAGGACCAGCTGGACGCGTTTCTGATGCAGGCGGACATTCTGGTTTGCCTGCTGCCACTGACGGACGAGACCCGCGGAATTCTGTGCCGTGAAACCTTTGCGAAAATGCCGGTGGGTAGTGCCGTCATCAATGCCGGGCGGGGCGGTCATCTTGTGGCTGACGACTTGATCGAGGCCTTGGATCAAGGGCAATTGCGCGCGGCGATGCTTGACGTGACCAGCCCCGAGCCGCTGCCCGAGGGTCACGCATTCTATCGGCATCCCGCCATTTTCCTGACGCCGCACGTGGCAGCAGAGACGCGACACGAGACGGCGGGCGAAGTGCTTGCCGACAATCTGCAACGGCTGCTGGCAGGCGCGCCGCTGGTAGGCGAAGTCGACAGGACACGGGGCTATTGAGGGGCAGCATGTCATGCCGCAGAATCCCATGAGAACAGTGCAGAGAAACCTGCCCGGCTTGAACTAACGGGTGCAAGTTCTGCCGGAACGGTGGTCATCTTTCCCGGTCACAAGGCCCACGAGAATGCAAGAGTCACCCGGGCCGGAAACCGGAAACGAGGTTCAATCATGAGCACAGCTGTTTTCACGCCCAAGTTCATCAGCTTCGATTGCTATGGCACACTGACCCGTTTCCGCATGACGGAGATGGCAACGGCATTCTATGCTGACCGCATCGCCGCCGAGGCGCTGCCGGACTTCTGCAAGGACTGGGCGGCCTACCGGTTGGATGAGGTGTTGGGTCCGTGGAAGCCCTATCGCGAGGTGATCGCCAATTCGCTCGAGCGCTGTTCGAAGAAATGGGGCGTGGAATATCGCGAGGCAGAGGCGACTGCGGTTTACGAAGCAGTGCCGACCTGGGGGCCGCATGATGACGTGCCCGGCGGCCTTTCCAAGATCTGCGACAAGATCCCGCTGGTGATCCTGTCCAACGCGATGAACAGCCAGATCATGTCGAACGTCGAAAAGCTCGGCGCCACCTTCTACAAGGTCTATACCGCCGAGAGCGCGCAGGCGTACAAGCCGCGCATGCAGGCGTTCGAATACATGTTCGATCAACTGGGCATGGGTCCGGAGGTGGGCATGCACGTCTCGTCAAGCTTCCGCTATGACCAGAACACGGCAACTGACCTTGGCTTTGGCTGCCGCGTGTTCATCGGTCGGGGACACGAACCTTCGAACGCCAACTATCGCGATGTGGAAATTCCGCACATCGGCGCGCTGCCGGCAGTCGTCGGCCTCTGATGCTTTCGCGCCGCCTCTTGCTGGGAAGTCTTGCGGCGGGGGCGGTGCTTGCCCCTGCCGAAGGGCTGATCGGAAAACCGCGCAGGGGCGGCCGCATCCGCGTGGCCGGAATCGTTGCATCGACTTCGGATACGCTCGACCCGGCGCGTGCGGGCAATTCCAGCGACTACATGCGCATGTTCCTGCTTTACAGCGGGTTGATGCAGTACGACCGCGGATTGGCGGTAAAGCCTGGCCTCGCTGAATCCATCGAATCAACCGACAATGTGGTGTGGACGATCCGCCTGCGTCGCGGCGTGCAGTTCCACAACGGCAAGTCGCTCGACGCCGGCGATGTCGTCCATTCCCTGCTGCGGCATCGCGATCCGGCGGTGGGATCGAAGGTGAAGGCGGTGGCGGAGCAGTTCGCCAGCGCTCGCCGCGTGAATGCGCACGAGGTGGAGCTGCGGCTGACCGGGCCGAACCCCGATCTGCCCATTATTCTGGCGCAGCCGCAGTTCGTGATCGTGGAGAACGGGCGGCGCGATTTCAGCAAGGCCAATGGCACGGGACCGTTCGTGCTCAAGGCCTTTGCGCCGGGCATCCGCACGATCGTGCAGCGCAATCCGAATTACTGGAAACCGGGCCAGCCCTATCTCGACCAGATCGAGCTGATTGCCATTCCCGACGAGCTTTCGCGCGTGAACGCTCTCCTTTCGGGCGATGTGCAGATGTGCCTTGCCGTCAGTCCCGGTTCGGTGAAGCGGGTGCGGGCATCGTCATCGCATCTGGTGATGGAAACCAAGTCCGGACTCTATACCGACCTTGTCATGCGGCAGGACAATCCGGTGACCGGCCATCCCGATTTCGTGCTGGCGATGAAGCACCTGATGGACCGCGACCTGATCAAGCGCGCGCTGTTCCGGGGCTTTGCGACGATCGCCAACGATCAACCGATCTCGCCGCTCGATCCCTATTTCAACGCCGACATTCCGCAGCGCGTGTTCGATCCGCACAAGGCGAAGTTCCTGCTCAAGCGGTCGGGCCTGCTGGGCACGCGGCTGCCGGTCTATGTTTCGCCTGCGGCGACGCAATCGGTCGACATGGGCTCCATCCTGCAGGAGCATGCCGCGCAGATCGGGCTGAACCTGGCTGTGAATCGCGTACCGAGCGACGGATACTGGTCAACCCACTGGATGAAGCATCCGCTTACCTTCGGGAACATCAATCAGCGTCCGACGACGGACATGATGTTCAGCCTGTTCTTCAAGTCGGGCGCGACGGAGAACGAGGCGGGCTGGAAAAACGCGAAGTTCGATAAGCTGTTGCTCGAGGCGAGGCAATCGCGCGATCCGGTCCTGCGCAAGGCGATCTATGGTGAGATGCAGTGGATGATCCACCGCAGCGGAGGGTTGGGCATTCCGGTGTTCATCAGCCTTCTCGATGGCTATGACCGGCGCATTCGCGGGTTGGAGCCGATCCCGTTTGGTGGCCTGGCGGGCTATACTTTCGGCGAAAACGTGTGGCTTGCAGCATGAGTGGTGCGCCTGCCATGTCGCCCTGGCGCGGACCGATGCGGCTTGTGGCAAAGCGTATCGGCCTGGCGTTGCTGACGCTGCTGCTGGTCTCGGCGGTGGTCTTCACTATCAGCGGGTTGTTGCCGGGCGACGCCGCGCAGGAGGTGCTGGGACAAGGGGCAACGCCGGAGCAAGTCGCGGCCTTGCGGCACGAGATGGGGCTCGATCGACCAGCCGTGGTCCGCTATTTTGAATGGCTGCGGGCGATTGCCGTGGGTGATCCCGGCAATTCGATCGTGGCCAACAAGCCGGTGGCCGACATCATTTCGGAACGGCTGCCAAATACACTGACTCTGGCAGGCCTGACGGCCGCGTTTTCGGTACCGTTCGCGTTCCTGATTGGCATAGTGTCAGCCGTCAACCGGGGGCGGTCCACGGATCGGGCGCTCAACATCATGACGCTGGCGATGGTGGCCCTGCCGGAATTCCTGGTGGCGACGATTGCCGTGCTGCTGTTCTCGGTCAAGCTGCTGTGGTTGCCCTCCATCACGATCGTGCCGCAGGACCCGACGCTGGGTGAGTTCCTGCGCGCCTACGCCATGCCGGTGATGGTGCTGGGCGTGGGCGTGATCGCGCAACTGGGCCGGATGATCCGCGCCGCGATCATCGCCGAGCTCGACCGGCCCTATGTCGAGATGGCGCGCCTGAAGGGTGTTTCTCCGCGCCGCCTGATCGTGCGCCACGTCCTGCCCAATGCGGTCGGGCCGATTGCCAACGCGATGGCGCTGAGCCTTTCGTACCTGTTTGGCGGGGCGATCATCGTGGAGACGATCTTCAGCTATCCGGGGCTGGCCAGCCTGATGGTGAACGCGGTCACCTCGCGCGACATGCCGCTGTTGCAGGCCTGTGCGATGATCTTCTGCGCGGCTTACCTGCTGCTGGTGCTCATCGCCGATACAGTTGCAATCCTTGCTAACCCCCGCCTGCGACAGGGATGACCATGGCCAATCTCGTCCGCCGCGCCATGCGCTTGCCGCTCTCGGGCAAGATCGGCCTTGCGCTCGTACTTTTCTGGATCGTGGTTGCGGTAATCGGGCCATGGATCGCACCCTACCCGCCGGGTTCCTTCGTGAACGAGGAAGTCTTTGCCGGATCGAGCAGTGCCTATTGGCTGGGAAGTGACTTTCTGGGGCGCGATGTGCTGAGCCGCCTGCTTTCCGGGGCGCGCTTTACGGTGGGGCTTTCGGCGATAGCGGTGGCGATTGCCGCCGGGATCGGCACCGGCCTTGCGTTGACGGCGGCGGTGGGGCCGCGCTGGCTTGACGAACTCCTCTCGCGATCGATGGACACGCTCATCTCGATCCCCAGCAAGATCTTTGCGCTGGTGCTGGTGGCGGCATTCGGATCGTCGCTGGTGCTGCTGACGATGATCATCGCGATCACGTACGTGCCCGGCAATTTCCGCATCGCCCGTTCGCTGGCGGTAGGGCTGGCCAAGCTCGATTATGTCGAGGTGGCGCGTGCTCGGGGCGAGGGGCGGTTGCACCTGGCGCTGGTGGAAGTGCTGCCCAACATGATCAAGCCGCTGTTTGCCGATATCGGCCTGCGCTTCGTGTTCATCGTGCTGCTGCTGTCTGGCCTCAGCTTCCTTGGCCTCGGGCTGCAGCCGCCCGATGCCGATCTGGGATCGCTGGTGCGCGAGAATACCTCCGGGCTTGCTGAAGGCGCGCTGGCAATCGTCGCCCCGGCTGTTGCGATTGCCAGCCTGACCGTTGGCGTGAACCTGCTGATCGATGCCGCCACGCAGGGGAAGGCCGAATGACGATGCAGCCCCATGTGAACGTGCGCGGCCTGTGCGTGACTGTCCGTGCGGCTGACGGCTCACCTTTGCGCATCGTCGATGACGTCTCGTTTGCCATCCGGCGTGGCGAGGTGCTGGCGCTGATCGGGGAATCCGGTTCGGGCAAGACGACGATTGCACTGTCGCTGATGGGCTATGCCCGAGGCGGGGCGAAGATCTCGGGCGACATTTCCGTGGGCACGGCGACGCTGGATGGCGCCGCCGCCAATAGCCTGGCCGCGCAGCGCGGACACCGCATCACCTATGTCGCCCAGAGCGCGGCTTCGGCGTTCAATCCTTCGCGCCGGGTGATCGAGCAGGTGATCGAGCCTGCGCTGATCCATGGCACGGCTTCGGATGCCGATGCGCGCAAATACGCGGTCGAACTGTTCGGATCGCTGGCGCTGCCGAATCCGCAGACCATCGGCAGCCGCTATCCCCACGAGCTTTCCGGCGGGCAGTTGCAGCGCCTGATGGCGGCGATGGCGCTGATCACGAAGCCGGATCTGGTCATCTTCGACGAGCCGACCACGGCGCTGGACGTGACAACGCAGGTGGAAGTCCTGCAGGCTTTCCGCGACGTTGTGCGAGAGCAGGGCGCGACCGGTGTCTACGTTTCGCACGATCTGGCGGTCGTTGCCCAGATGGCGGACCGCGTTCTCGTGCTCAATCGCGGCAAGGTGCGCGAGCAGAACACGGTGCGTGCGGTGCTGGAGACACCCGCCGACGATTATACTCGCACCCTGCTGGCCGCAGCCAAGCCGGTCGTGAAGGCGGCGGCGCCCACTCCGGCAGAAGGCGCGCCGCTGCTTTCGATTGAGGGCATCCATGCAGGTTATGGCCCGATTGACAGGAACGGACATCCCGCTCACCCGGTGCTGAGCGATGTCAGCCTGACGGTGCCGCGTGGTGGCGCTGTGGGGGTGATCGGGGAATCGGGCTCGGGCAAATCGACTGTGGCGCGCGTTGTGGCAGGCTTGCTCGCCCCGACCGCCGGGACGGCGCTGCTCGACGGGCATCCGCTGGCCGCATCGTTGAGCGCTCGCAGTCGCGAGGAACTGCGTCGCATTCAGATCGTGTTCCAGAATGCCGACGTGGCACTGAATCCGGCGCATAGCGTGGGCGATATTCTGGGGCGGGTGCTGCGCTTCTACCATGGCATGAGCGGCCCTGCGGCCAAGGCACGCGTGGCCGAACTGCTCGATCTGATCAAGCTGCCGGTCGGCGTTGCAGACCGGCGTTGCGACGAGCTTTCGGGTGGGCAGAAGCAGCGCGTGAACCTGGCCCGGGCACTGGCCGCCAATCCTGACGTGATCCTGTGCGACGAGGTGACCTCGGCGCTTGATACCGTGGTGCGCGAGGCAATCCTGGAACTTCTGGCCGAATTGCGCCGAGATCTTGGCGTGGCCTATCTGTTCATCAGCCACGATATCGCCACGGTGAAGGCACTGTGTGACGAGATCGTCGTGCTTTACAAGGGCACGCGCGTGGAAGCAGGCCTGAGCCGTACTTACGACGCTCCGCCCTATCATCCCTATACCGACCTGCTGATCTCCTCTGTGCCGGAATTGCGCACGGACTGGCTTTCCGGGGTAGCGCAGAAGGGCAAGTCGCAGGTCGGCCTGCCGGTGGACGATGCCGGGCTGTGCCGCTTTCTGCCGCGCTGCCCGGCGGCGATCGCGGGACGCTGCGATACGAGCCCGCCGGCGCTGCGGTCCATGACTGCTGGCAATCTGCTGCTTTGCCATCGGACAGAGGCTGAGCTGGCGGGCTGCGAAATTCAATGAAACTGGAAATTGCCTTGAAGTTCATATCCGAAGAAGAGTCCGCCGCACTGGTGACGCATGAGATGGCGTTTGCCGCCGCGCGCGAGGCGCTTTGTGCCGTAGTCGAAGATGCGGTGCTGTTTCCTGCCGTGCTGGCGCATGGCACAGAGCCGACCAACCGCTTCTCGATAAAGTCGGCTTCCACCGGCAGCTTTGCCGGGCTGAAGGTCGGCTCATTCTGGCCGGGCAATCCAGAGATCGGGTTGCCCCGGCATAACTCCGTGATCCTGCTGTTCGATCAGCGCGTCGGTCGGGTCGAGTGGGTGATCGAGGCAGGCAAGGTGAACGCCTATCGCACGGCTGCGGCCGATGCGGTTGCCGCTGATGTGCTGGCGCGGCCAGACGCTTCAGTGCTGACGGTATTCGGCGCAGGCAACCAGGCGTTATTCGAATGCCTTGCCATCTCGCGCATCCGGCCGATCTGCCAAGTGCTGGTCGTGGCGCGGGACGAGGCCAAGGGGCGGGAGTTCGTCGAGGCGCTGAAGGCCGAAGGGCTGAACGCTGAATTGGCCGAGGCGAAGGACGCGTGCGAGCGGGCCGACATCATCGTGACGGCAACGCCAGCGCGTGCGCCGCTGTTCGCAGCCGAATGGGTCCGTCCCGGCACGCATGTTGCCAGCATGGGTTCGGACGCGGCGGGCAAGCAGGAACTGCCGCCAGCGTTGTTCGACCGCGCGGCGCTGTTCTGCGATTATCCGGCGCAAGCCGTGGTGATGGGCGATCTGCAGCATTTTACTGGCGATCGCGGCCGGATCACGGCGCTGGGCGATGTACTGCTGGGCCGGGCCGAGGGACGTATGTCGCCTGACCAGATCACGGTGTTCGACAGTTCGGGCATTGCCCTGCAGGACCTGACGATTGCCCGCAGCCTGATTGCTGCCAAGTCCCTTCGGATTACAGAATCGGAAAGAGAGAACGCATGACAACCTTGGAAGCCGGGCAGACCGCAGTTGGCGCGGTGGTGGACATTCGCGCCTATGCACCCATAGCGAAACCATCGGCAGACTGGCTGGATGGCCGAGCCGCACCAGCCTTTGCCGACGACAAGGCGGTTGTTTCTGCCTTTTCGCCGCGAGGGGAGGGGCAGGTTACTGCGCTTCCGACTGACGAGTTCGTGCTTGTGCTGACCGGCAGGCTGGAGATTGCGGCGGAGGATGCCACATTGGCGTTGGGCCCCGACGAATGCTGCGCGCTGCCGTTCGGTTGCAGCTTTGGCTGGAAAGCATCGGACGATCTGCTGGCAGTAGTCTATTCGGCGCCGACGGATCGCGCAGGCAACCGGACCACGCCGGTGATGATCGACAAGAGCGCGCCGCTCAATCCTTCAAGCCCGCCAGCGAACGAAAACCTGCTGGGTGAAGTTCCGACCTGCCGGGGTTTCTCCGACTATGTTTCTGCCAATGCCGAATTCTGCGCTGGAACGTGGGATTCCACGCCCTATCATCGCAAGCAGATCCCCTACCGTCAGGTCGAGTTGATGCTGCTGATGGAAGGGGCGGTTACGTTCACGGATGGGAATGGCAGCGTATCGTTCCGCAAGGGTGACGTGTGCATGTTCGTGCGCGGCGATGGCTGTGCCTGGCTGAGCGAGGAATACGTGAAGAAGGTCTTCGCAACGCAGCGCCCGCTCGGCTGAACTCGGTCCATCAGGGGCGGCATAATATTCCGCCCCTGATGGTATCTTGCGCATGACCGCCGTGAAGATTTCCGGCTTTCGGAACATTTTGCCAGCGCGAATCCGCTTTAACCTTGGGTACGGCGCCGTAGCCTGATTTTGCCTGAGGTCGCGCGAAGGAGTATTCTGGGAATGTCGGGGGCCATGGTCGGGAGCGAAAGCAACGGCGTGATCGCGATGCGGGTGGACCACCTCGATCAGGCGCAAGGCCTGTCGCTCGCGTTAAAGTGGCCATATCGCCTGGAAGACTGGCAATTTGCTTTCGAACTGGGTCGTGGCTTCGCCGTGGAAGCGGAGGGCAAGCTGCTCGGGACCGCGCTGTGGTGGCCCTATGGCGAGGATTTTGCCACGATCGGCATGATCATCGTCTCGCCCGATGCGCAACGGCAGGGGATCGGCGGTAAGCTGATGGCGGCACTGCTGGCCGATGCCGCAGGCCGCCGGATGACCCTTATCACCACCAAGGACGGCGAGCCGCTCTACACCAAGCTGGGGTTCGCGCGTTGCGGCTTCATCACCCAGCATCAGGCGGTGCTGGACCATGTTCCGGCAATCGACACCTCGGTGCCGGTGCGGGCGGCAACGCCGGGTGACCGGTCTGCCATCGATGCGGTTGACGCCGCGGCTTCGGGCATGGACCGGCGGGTGTTGCTCGACGCGCTGCTTGGCGTGGCTGACGCGGTGGTGGTTGAACGAGATGGCGGCATCTCGGGTTATGGTTGTGTCAGGCGCTGGGGGCGCGGCGTGGTGATCGGGCCCGTCGTCGCGGCAAGCGCGCAGGATGCCAAGGCCATCGTTGCAGTGCTCGCATCGGCCTATGAAGGCGTGTTCGTGCGGATCGACGTTACGGAAACGAGCGGCCTTGCGCCGTGGCTGGAAGAAATCGGACTGCCTCAGGTTGACCGGGCCCCGATCATGGCGCTTGGCGCAGCGCCGGTTTCTGCGCCGGGCGCCATGCTGGTGGCGCTTTCTAACCAGTCGCTGGGCTGATGCTATTCTTACAGGCGGGATAATGATGACGGAAACTGCAGTTCTCGATGCCGTATCGGCAACCCCGGCTTCGCTGGACACGGTGGCCACGCCGGCACTTGTCCTCGACGTGAGCAAGGTGGATCGCAACATTGCCCGGCTGCGCGCGCATCTGGCCAAGTTGGGTACTGGATTCCGCCCGCACGTGAAGACGAGCAAGTCCGTGGATGTCGCGCGCAGGCTGTTTCCTGAAGGAACCGGCCCGATCACGGTTTCGACTTTGGCAGAAGCCGAATACTTCGCTGACGGTGGCTTCACTGACATCACCTATGCGGTGGGCCTGAGCTTCAATCGGATCGAGCGGGCGCGCAAGCTGGTGGCGAGAGGCGTGCGCCTTTCGGTGCTGATCGACACGCTGGAGCAGGCTCACGCTCTGGCCGAGGCGGCGTCCGATGGCGGCTCCATGCCAGCCGTGCTGATCGAGATCGATTGCGATGGCCATCGCGGCGGCGTCCTGCCCGATGATCCGGCTCTTGTTGCCATTGCAGATGTCCTGCGAGACGGCGGGCTGGAGCTTGCGGGCGTTCTGACGCATGCCGGGGAATCCTACAATGCGCGGGGCGGTGCAGGCCTGCCGGAAGCAGCGGAGGGCGAACGCGCCGCTGCGGTTGCGGCGGCAGAGGCACTTCGCGCTGCTGGACACGCAGCGTCTGTGGTCAGCGTGGGTTCGACTCCGACCGCGCATTTTGCGCAGGATCTGACCGGCGTCACCGAAGTGCGTGCGGGCGTGTTCAGCTTCTTCGATCTGGTCATGCACGGGATCGGCGTGTGCGCAGTCGACGACATTGCCGCATCGGTGCTGCTGACGGTGATCGGCCATCGCCCGGAGAAGGGCTGGATCCTCACCGATGGCGGCTGGATGGCGCTCTCGCGCGATCGCGGGACGCAGCGCCATCCTGTGGACCAGGGCTATGGCCTCGTCTGCGACATCGACGGCAATCCGTTTGCCGACGTGATCGTGGAGGACGCCAGCCAGGAGCATGGTATCATCAAGGTACGCCCGGGCAGCAGCGGCGTATTGCCCGATCTGCCAATTGGTTCGCGCGTGCGAGTGTTGCCCAATCACGCTTGTGCCACCTGCGCACAACACGAAGGCTACAGCGTGGTCGACGGAAATGGCCGCGACATCATCGGCAACTGGCCGCGCATGCGGGGTTGGTGACAGCGCCTTGTTTTCCAGTGCCCGCGAGGGCGGAGAAACGATATGAAGATGGCTTCGTACTGGCTGGATAGCGCAAGCCCCTTTGCCTCGGGCTCGCCCAGTGGCCCAAGTGGCACGGCCGATGTTGCCGTGATTGGCGCAGGTTTCACAGGACTTTCCGCAGCGCTGGCGCTGGCGAAGAAGGGTGCGAAAGTCATCGTCCTTGAAGCGGACCGCGTTGCCGGCGCGGCTTCCGGCCGCAACGGCGGCATGTGCAACAACGGCTTTGCCCAGGACTATGGCGGCATGGTCGAGAAGTTCGGGCTCGAACGTGCGAACATGCTTTACCGTGCCTTCGATGCCGGGGTCGACCTGGTGGAGCAGATCGTGGCCGAAGAGGGCATCGCGTGCCACTTCGGCCGCGTCGGCAAGCTGAAGCTGGCGGCAAAGCCCGAGCACTTCGAGAAGATCAAGCGCTCGCAGGACCTGCTGGCGCGCAATGTCGATCCCGAGACAAGCCTGGTGATGCCCGAAGACCTTCCCTCGGAGATCGGCTCGGACATCTTTTACGGAGGGATGCTCTACGGCAAAAGCGCCAACATGCACATGGGCGATTATGGGCAGGGCCTTGCCGAAGCGGTGGCGCGGCGCGGGGGCACGATCTTCGAGCACAATCCCTTGATCAAGATGCGACGCGTTTCCGGCTCGCGCCACGAGCTCACGACGCCGCACGGCAGCCTGGTTGCCAATCAGGTGCTCCTGGCCACGGGTACGTCTCGCGTCGGGCCGCTGAGCTGGTTCCGCCGGCGTCTTGTGCCGGTCGGGGCCTATCTGATCGCGACCGAGCCATTGCCGGTCGACCTGCTCGATCGGCTGACGCCGCGCCGGCGCAACACCGTCGATACGCGCAACTTCGTCAGCTACTTTCGTACCACTCCGGACAACCGCATCCTGTTTGGCGGGCGTGCACGCTTTTCGAGCCGCAGCGATCCGGCGGCGGACGCCAAGAGCGGAGCGATCCTGCGCCGCTCCATGATCAACTTCTTCCCCGAACTGGCGAGTGCGCGGATCGACTATTGCTGGGGCGGCATGGTCGACATGACCAGCGACCGCCTTCCCCGCGCCGGAGAGCGGGAGGGCGTGTTCTATTCGATGGGCTACAGCGGCCACGGCACGCACATGGCCACCTACATGGGCAAGATCATGGCCGAGGTGCTGGATGGCAAGGCCGAGGCGAACCCTTGGCGCGACTTCGACTGGCCGGCGATCCCGGGCTATTTCGGGACGCCATGGTTCCTGCCGTTCGTCGGCGCCTATTACCGTTACAAGGACATGGTGGGATGAGCGATCCAGCGCAGGCGGCACTGCAGGCGGTGCTGCCGTTGACAGGCAAGGCCTACATCGGCGGCGAATGGATCGATCTTCCCGGTGGCAAACTGCTGCCGGTGATCAACCCCGCCAACGGTACTTGCATCGCGCAGGTGGCAGCGGGCACGGCGGCGGATCTCGACCGGGCCGTGGCGGCTGCGCGGGGGGCTTTTGCAGCCTTTTCGCAAAGCACGGCGGAGGACCGACTGGCGTTGCTGGAGCGCATCCACGCGCTGATGGCCGAACGGGCCGAAGCTCTGGCACAAGTGCTGGTGATGGAAATGGGCACTGCAATCAGCTTTGCCCGGGCATCGCACGTGCCGTTCGCAATGGGTCATGTGCAGGCGGCAATCGAGGTGCTGCGCGATTACGAGTTCCTGACGATGCGCGGCACGACCGCGATCGTGCGCGAGCCGATCGGCGTGGCGGCGCTGATCACGCCCTGGAACTGGCCGCTTTACCAGATTACCGCAAAGGTCGCCCCCGCGCTGGCGGCCGGATGCACGGTGGTGCTCAAACCCAGCGAGCTTTCGCCGTTGAGCGCCATCATGTTTGCGCAGATCGTGCATGATGCAGGCGCGCCTGCGGGCGTGTTCAATATGCTGAACGGCACAGGCAGCGAAGTGGGGGCGGGCATGGCTGCGCATCCTGACATCGACATGATCTCGATCACGGGATCGAACCGTGCGGGCGTATTGGTGGCGCAGGGCGCAGCGCCGACCGTGAAGAGGGTAACGCAAGAGCTGGGCGGAAAGTCTCCGAACGTGCTGCTGCCCGATGCCGATTTCGAGCGCGTCGTGCCGCTGGGCGTTATGGCCGCTTTCCGCAATGTCGGCCAATCGTGCAGCGCGCCGACACGGATGATCGTTCCGCGTGCGGCTCTTGCAGAAGTGGAGGCAATCGCGCGGCGGACTTCGGAAACCATCGTTGTCGGCGACCCGACAGAGGATGCCACGACGCTAGGGCCGATTGCCAATGCTGCGCAGCATCGGCGCGTGCAGACGATGATCGCGGTGGGCATTGATGAAGGGGCCAGACTGGTCTGCGGAGGTCCGGGCTCTCCCGATGGGCTTGACCACGGACTGTTCGTGCAGCCGACGATCTTCTCCGATGTATCCAGCGCGATGCGCATAGCGCAGGAGGAAATCTTCGGGCCGGTGTTGGTCATCATTCCCTACGATGACGTCGACGAGGCCGTGGCGATTGCCAATGACACCGATTACGGCCTCGGCGGCCACGTTCACGGTGCCGACCTGGATCAAGCCCGCAGAGTGGCTTTGCGCATCCGCACCGGGCAGGTTCACATCAACGCACCGGCGTGGGACCGTCACGCCCCGTTCGGCGGCTACAAGCGGTCCGGCAACGGTCGCGAGTACGGCCTTTTCGGTTTCGAGGAATATCTCGAGGTCAAGGCCGTCCTCGGTTTCGCATGACTTCGCAAGTTCACCGGAGAAGTAAGACATGCCCGCGCCCTTGAGGTTCATCGAATCCACCCCGGAACTGCCCGGCCAGGCCGACGTCGTCGTGATTGGCGCGGGCATTGTCGGAAGCTTCACAGCCTATTTTCTTGCCAAGCGCGGGCTGAAGGTCGCGCTCATCGAAAAGGGCGTTGTCGGTGGCGAGCAGTCGAGCCGCAACTGGGGCTGGTGCCGTCAACAGAACCGCGACGAGCGCGAACTGCCGCTGGCGACCAAGGCGCTCGATCTGTGGGAGCAGTTCGGGATCGAGAGTGGCGAGGAAACAGGCTTTCGCCGCTGCGGCCTGTTCTACGTCAGCAATGACGAAGCTGAAATTGAGACTTGGGCCAAGTGGGGTGAGTATGCCCGCTCGATCGGCGTGAAGACGCGCATGTTGAACAGCCAGGAGGCGACCGAGAAGGGCAGCTTTACCAAGCAGGTCTGGAAGGGCGGTGTGCATTCGCAGATGGACGGGATTGCCGATCCGGGTTTGGCTGTGCCTGCTGTGGCGCGGGCAATCTTGGCACTTGGCGGCACGGTGCATCAGGCTTGTGCTGCGCGCGGGATCGAGACGACCGGCGGAGCAGTGAGCGGCGTGGTGACGGAGCGCGGCACAATTGCCACCAAGCTGGTCATCCACGCCGGTGGTGCCTGGGCATCCTCGTTCATGCACCAACTCGGCATACGCTTCCCGCAGGCGACAGTCCGCCAATCGATCCTTGCCATCGGCACGGGGCACATGACCTTGCCCGATGCGTTCTATGGCAATTCGATGTCGATCACGCGGCGCGGGGATGGCGCCCACGCCCTGGCTTATAGCGGGCGGGCCAAGGTCGACCCGACGATGCAGTTCATGCGGTTCCAGAAGCAGTTCCTGCCGATGTTCAAGCAGCGCTGGAAGAAGGTTTCGCCTGGCGGCCTGCAAGGCTTGCAGGCAGGCCACGAGACGCTTTCGCGCTGGGCTTTGGACCGGCCTACGCCGATGGAAGCGCGGCGCATCCTCGATCCGAAGCCGGATCCAAAGACAATGCGCCTGACTATCGAGCGTGTTTCTCAGTTGATCCCCGAGGTGGCGCGGGCTCCAATCGTCGGGCAATGGGCCGGCTTTGTCGACAGCACGCCCGATGGCGTTCCGGTGATCGGTGAAATCCCGAGCATTCCGGGCTTCATCCTTGCCGCAGGTTTCAGCGGGCATGGCTTCGGCATCGGCCCGGGCGCCGGCCATCTTGTGGCCGACATTGCATCCGGACATGATCCGATCGTTGACCCCCGTCCCTACCGCCTGTCGCGGTTCGACGCTGGCGCACGGATCGACGTTTCCGAGTTCTAGTTGCGAGGCGGCATATCGGGTTTTCGCAATAATCTTCCGAATACCCGGACAAACCGGCAGCTTCTTTTGAACCCTCGAAGTTAGAAGTGCGGCAGGATCGGCGACGCTCGCGGCGCAAGATCGAGACTTTCGCGGGAGTATCGGATGACAGTTCAGGACGTGACGCAGATTGTTCTGCGGGACATGACAGCCGACGATATTCCAGCGGTGGCAGACTTGTGCTTCGAACAGCAGTGGCCACACCGTGAGGAAGATCTGGAAAAACTGCTGGCCATCGGCAGTGGGTTGGTCGCTGAGGTTGACGGCAAGACTTGCGGTTCGATCATGTCCTGGCGGTTCGGAAAGTCCTACGCGATGCTGGGCGTGGTCATTGTCGCCGTGGCGCAGCAGGGACGCGGGCTCGGCCGCCGGTTGGCGGAAGCCATGCTGCAGCGGCTGGAAGACGTGACGGTGATCCTCAACGCAACCGACGAAGGGCTGCCGCTTTATTCCAGGCTGGGGTTCGCTCCACTTGGGCAGGTCCACCAGCATCAAGGTGTCGCTCCGATCCAGCCCTTGGTCGAACTGCGCCCGGGTGAGCGCGTCCGACCGATGGGCGCGGCCGATGCAGGCGTACTCGATGCGCTCTATTCATCGGCAACGGGCATGGACCGAAAGGCGGTGCTCGATGCGCTGCTGGCCGATGGCAGTGCGGTGGTCTTGTGCCGAGAGCACGTGCAGACCGGTTTTGCCGTAATCCGGCGGTTCGGACGCGGTTGGCTGATCGGGCCGGTGGTCGCGCCCGACGCAACCGGGGCAAAGGCCTTGATTGCACACTGGCTGGGCATGCAGGCTGGCAGCTTCTGTCGGATCGACGTGCCGGAGGCGGCCGGTCTGGGGCTCTGGCTCGAGGAGGTCGGCTTGCCCGAAGTGGGGCACGTCAAGCGTATGGCGCTGGGCCCAGCGCCGGTACCCGTAGATGACGTTGCCATTTTTGCTCTTGCTGCACAGGCGCTAGGTTGAACATGCTGAACTTGAATGACCCCACCCTGCTGCGGCAGGCTGCTCTCGTCGATGGTGCCTGGATTTCTGCGGGACTTCCCGCGCTTGAGGTAACCAACCCTGCCACGGGCGAAGTGATCGGCACCGTGCCCGACTGTGGCACAGCCGAAGCGAATGCCGCAATCGAGGCCGCGCAGGCATCCTGGGCCGACTGGCGCAAGCGCACGGCAGGAGAACGCGCCGCGCTGCTCGAGGCGTGGCACGCGTTGGTCCTCGCAAATCTCGATGATCTTGCCCGGATCATGACCGCCGAGCAGGGCAAGCCCTTGGCTGAAGCGCAGGGCGAAATTCGCTATGCTGCAACGTTCATCAAGTGGTTCGCCGAGGAAGGCCGCCGGGTCGGCGGGCGCAACATCGCTTCGCCCGAGCGGGATCGGCGGATCATCGTGCTGACCGAGCCAGTGGGCGTTTCCGCTGCGATCACGCCGTGGAATTTCCCCGCAGCGATGATCACGCGCAAATGCGCCCCTGCGTTGGCCGCAGGATGCCCGGTGGTGATCAAGCCATCGGAAATGACGCCGTTCACCGCGCTGGCCCTGATCGAACTGGCACTGCGCGCTGGCTTCCCCAAGGGCACGATCAACCTCCTGACCGGCATGCCGCAGGCCATCGGCGAGGCGATCACGGCCAGCCCCGTGGTGCGCAAGCTTTCGTTCACGGGATCGACACGCATCGGATCGCTGTTGATGCGGCAGAGCGCGGACACCATCAAGCGGCTCAGCCTTGAGCTGGGCGGGAATGCCCCGCTGATCGTGTTCGACGATGCCGATCTCGATCTGGCGGTCAAGGCGACGATGGCCAGCAAGTTCCGCAACGCGGGTCAGACCTGTGTTTGCGCCAACCGTATCCTGGTTCATGCGCCGATTTATGATGAGTTTTCCGCACGCTTGGGCGCGGCGGTTGAGGCGCTTAATGTGGGTAACGGCATGGACGCCGCGACGACGACAGGTCCGCTGATCAACCGCGCGGCGACCGAAAAGGTCTCCGCGCACATAGAGGATGCGCTGGGCAAGGGTGGAAAGGTGCTCTTCTCCGGCAAGGGCGCCCAAGGCGGCAATTTTGCCCGCCCGGTGATCATCGGCGAAGCGAATGCCGGGATGCGGCTTGCAAGGGAGGAAACCTTCGGTCCGGTCGCGCCGCTGTTCCGCTTTGAAACCGAAGATGAGGCCATCGCGCTCGCCAACGATACCGAATATGGCTTGGCGAGCTATTTCTACACGTCCGGCCTCGACCGCGCGTTCCGCGTGGCGGAGGCGCTCGAGGCGGGCATGATCGCACTCAACACCGGATCGATTGCCATGGATGTGGCCCCCTTCGGCGGGGTCAAGCAATCCGGCCTTGGCCGTGAGGGCGGCACGCTCGGCATCGAGGAATATCTGGAAACAAAGGCCTTCCACATCGGTGGCCTGAAGATTTGACGCAGCAGGGGGCAAGGCGATGACGACGAATACGCGCAAGCACGCGATAGCGGTGATCCCCGGTGACGGCATCGGCAACGAGGTGATGCCCGAGGGCATGCGCGTGCTGGAAAAGGCCGCGTCGCTCTATGGCTTCGAGCTGGAGCAGAAGTGGCACGAGTTTTCCTCGTGCGACTATTATGCCCGCCACGGCAAGATGATGCCCGACAACTGGAAGGAAGAGATCGGCCGGCCCGACGCGATCTTCTTCGGTGCGGTTGGCTGGCCCGATACCGTGCCCGATCACATTTCGTTGTGGGGTTCGATCATCCAGTTCCGCCGTGAGTATGACCAGTATGTCAACCTCAGGCCGGTGCGCTTGATGCCGGGCGTACCCTGTCCGCTGGCAGGCCGGGAACCCGGTGACATCGACTTCTGGGTGGTCCGTGAGAATACCGAGGGCGAGTATTCTTCCGTGGGCGGGATCATGTTCCCCGGCACCGAGCGCGAGCTGGTGATCCAGGACACGGTGATGACCCGCGTCGGCGTGGATCGCGTGCTGCGCTATGCCTTCGATCTGGCGCAGACGCGTGAGCGCAAGCACCTGACCAGCGCGACCAAGTCCAACGGCATTGCCATCACTATGCCGTACTGGGACCAGCGCGTGGAGGCGGTCGCAGCGGAATACCCCGACGTTACCCATGACAAGTACCACATCGACATCCTGACTGCGCAGTTCGTGCTCAATCCGGATCGCTTTGACGTAGTGGTGGGCTCAAACCTGTTTGGCGACATCCTCTCTGACCTTGGGCCGGCCTGCACGGGCACGATCGGGGTTGCGCCTTCGGCCAATATCAATCCCGAGGGCAAGCACCCTTCGCTGTTCGAGCCTGTTCACGGCTCTGCGCCCGACATTGCGGGACAAGGTATCGCCAATCCGGTCGGCCAGATCTGGTCAGCCGCAATGATGCTGGAGCATCTGGGCGAAGCGGATGCCGCAGCCGCCATAATGCGGGCGGTGGAGCAAGTGCTGTCAACGCCGACGGCCCGCACCCGCGATCTCAAGGGTGCTGCCGGCACTGCCGAATGCGGCAAGGCCATCGCCGAGGCGCTGCAATAGCGCCGCGGCGGTTGGGGGGGGGGGCAGGCGATAAGTTCTGCCGCAATCGCGCAGAACCACAGGCCATCATGTCGGCAGACATGACCTTTCAGGGGAAAATGCCGACAGCGAATCATAAGCTGGTCATGCCGGAAACGCCCGGCCATTCAGTCCGGAGGCCCATGGTGCGCAGGATTTCTCCATATATTTCAGCGGTGATTGCCGTGACGACGGTCGGGGCGGCGCTGGCTTCTTCAACGGCCAGTGCCCATGCGATCTGGTTTGCGCAGCGTGCCAAGCAGCTTGCCATGGTCTATGGCGTAGGCTCGGACGATCTTGACGCGGTGAAGCGCATGCCGCTCGTCACGTCGGTTACCGGCTACGATGCCGATGGCCTGCCGGTGACGGCGACGCTGCGCGCTGCAGGTGCAATTCCGGTGGTTGACAGTGATGAGCCGATGGCGGTGGTTGCTGCGGTGATGGACTATGGCATCTGGTCGAAGGACGCCGCCGGAACCTGGCACAACAAGGGCCTCGACGAGGTCAGGGACGCCACGGTGAGCGAGCATAACTACAAGTATGCGGTCCACATCAACCAGTTGCCGGCAAAGCCCATCCCGCTGATCCCGGGACACAAGCTGCAACTGATCCCGGCAGACAATGCTATTCCCCAGGCGATGGGGCAGCCAATCCGGCTTCGCGCGATGTTCGAGGGCAAGCCTGCTGCCAACGTGGCAATCATGCACGATTACGTGAATGACCCCGATCAAAAGCCATCCATGACCGACGCTCAGGGCTATGTCACGGTGCCGGTGCGCAATCAGGGGCTGAATGTGATTGTCGGCATTCTGGTCGGCCCGTCGGATAATCCGGCGAAGTACCGGCAGATGGAGTATCGCTCCTCGCTGACGTTCGTACTGCCGCACCTGCCGGAATAACCATGGCTTCGGGGAGATTTGCAATGAACATCAAGACAGTTACTGCGGCCTTGGCAGGGCTTTCGCTGATCGCCTTCGCGGTGCCTGCTGGCGCCCACGGCTCGATGAAACCGCTGCACGGCGGATTGGTGACGATGACCGGCGAGACTGTCGTCGAACTGGTGCGCGCCCCCAAGGGCGTTGATGTCTACATCACCGAAGAGGATGAGCCGCTGGCTGCCTCGGGCTTTTCCGGCAAGCTGATTGTCACGGCTGCCGGGGCCAAGGCGGAAACGCCACTGGCGGCGCAGGCGGGCAACCGCATGTCGGCACCGGGGCTCAAGATCCCGGCTGGCGCCAAGGTGGTAGTCGCCCTGACGGCCAAGGGTAGCGGGGCCAAGACCCTCGCTTCCTTCACGGTAAAGTGAGGCACTGATGGCCCGCCACACTGCCCTTTCGCTTCCGCAAGGACTGCTGCGATGGGCCGGGTGGGCCATTGCCCTCTTCATCATTTTCGTGCTGAAGTCGGCAGCGCACGCCCATGGCGTGGGCGAGGACGACCGTGCCTTCATAGAAGGCGCATCGGGCATGGCCATCGGCCCCTACATGTACCTCGGCGCCAAGCATATGGTGACGGGATACGATCACTTGCTGTTCCTGGTCGGCGTTATCTTCTTCCTCTACCGGCTGAAGGACGTGGGCACTTATGTGACGCTGTTTGCCATCGGCCACAGCACCACGCTTCTTTTGGGTGTCATGTTCGACATCCGCGCCAACCCCTACATCGTCGATGCGATCATCGGGCTTTCGGTGGTCTACAAGGCGCTGGACAACCTCGACGGGTTCCGGACACTGTTCGGGCGGGCGCCCAATCCCAAGGCGGCAGTGCTGATCTTCGGGTTTTTCCACGGCTTCGGCCTCGCCACCAAGCTGCAGGACCTGACCCTCTCTGCCGATGGGCTGGTGCCGAACCTGATCAGCTTCAACATCGGCGTTGAGCTGGGCCAGTTCACCGCACTGGGAGCAATCCTCATCGCGATGAACGTGTGGCGGTCCACCAGCAGCTTTCGCCGCAGTGCCATTGCCGCCAATGCCGCGCTGATGTGCGCGGGCTTCGTGCTTGTGGGCTTCCAGCTCACTGGCTTTTTCACGCAAGGCTCAACGGGAGCGATGTGATGCAGGGCGAAATCCCAAATCCGGTGAATTCGATCCAGGTTCCGCCATCGACGCTTGCCAAGGCAACCGGCGGGGCGTTGCTGGCTGCAGCTGCCATTGTGGTGCTATTCGTGATGCCGGCGGAATATGGCATCGACCCGACCGGCGCTGGCCGTCTGACGGGAATTGTGGGCATGGCGGCAGGCAGCGAGCAGAATACGGCGGCTCCGGCCGAAGATCCGGTCGCCGGACCGGTGACACTGACAAAGGCCGCAATCATCCGCGAAGGCGACATGCGCAGCGACGAGATGACGTTGACGCTCGCGCCGCACAGCGGACAGGAGGTGAAGGCGCACATGAACGCCGGGCAGAGCTATGTCTTCGAATGGTCGTCCAAGGGCGGACCGGTGAAGGCGGATATGCATGGCGAGAAGGTGGATGCTGCCGAGGGCGAATTCACCAGCTACTGGGAAGAAAAGGCCCTCACCGGCGGCAAAGGCAGCTTCACCGCGCCGTTCGATGGCACGCACGGCTGGTACTTCCGCAACAAGGGTGACACGCCGGTTACGGTCTCGGTAAAGACCACCGGCTTCTACAAGGATCTGTTCCTGCCGCAGGGTTGATGAAACCAGGGGCAAGACGCGATATTCGAAAGGGAAAGAGGGCAGGGACCATGGCCAGCAGTATGACATTGCCTCCCGGAGGCATAAATCTCGCAGCGGGAGGGGCGAAGGCCACGGCCCACGTCCGCCTAGCCAACATCGATGCCCTGCGCGGCTTCGTGATGGTGCTGATGTTGCTGGACCACCTGCGCGAGACCTGGTTCGTCAACTATCCGGTGACCGACCCGATCAACGCACTGACCATCATCCCTGCCATCGGCTTTGCCCGGTTCGCGGTAAGCTTCTGCGCGCCGATCTTCGTCGCCCTAACCGGGCTGGGCGTCTACCTTTTCAGCGTAAACCATACGGTTGAGGAAACCACGGAATACTTGCTCAAGCGGGGCTTCCTGCTGATCGTGATCGAGCTGGTCTATCTCTCGCCGCTCTATTGGGGGATCGTGCCGCAGCCAACCTTCTGGCTGCAGGTGATCTGGGCAATCGGCATATGCATGATCGCGCTGGCTGCGTTCATGCGCCTGCCACGGCCGGCGATCATCGCGCTGGGCCTGGCCATCGTTTGCTTCCACAATCTGCTCGATCCGATCGTGCTGACCAAGGACGATGCACTGTTCCCCGTCTGGGCGCTGCTGCACCAGCGTGACGCCTTCGACCTGCCGCTCGGCTTCGTGGCAAAGACGACCTATCCGATATTGGCATGGCTCGGCGTGATCCTTCTGGGCTTCGGCATCGGGCCCTGGTTCACCGGTGAAGTCGCGCCCGCAGTTCGGCAGAAGCGCTTGCTGGTGCTGGGCTTTGGCATGATTGCCGCGTTCGTTCTGTTGCGCCTTCTCAACGTCTACGGCGACAAGCCGTGGTTCGTGGTCGAAGGGGATGCAGTCCGTACGGTCATCAGCTTCATTTCGATGACGAAGTACCCGCCCTCGCTGCTGTTCCTGCTGCCGACTCTTGGAGGCGGGGCGCTGCTGCTCGTGCTGTTCGAGAAGATCAATGACTCCGGCCTCGTGGCGAAGCTGGCGATCTTCGGCGGCGCGCCGATGTTCTTCTACCTCCTGCACCTGACCGTCCTGCGCATTCTCTATCACAGCGCCCTGGCGATCTGGGGGCCGAACAACGGCACGGCCTACATGTTCGACAACTACAACTGGGTGCTGGTGTGGTTCGTGGCGATGATCGTGCCGCTCTATCTGCCGACCGTATGGTACGCCCGGCTGAAGCGCCGCCGTCGCGACATAACCTGGCTCAAGTACTTCTGAGCTTGGCGTGATGCTGGGCCTGACGGGATCAGGCAAAGGAGGCGCGCGGCAGAATATGCCGCGCGCCTCAACGCCAAAAGGACACCGACAATCATTTTCTGGCGCATTCGGCGATACGCGCTCGGATCGCTGACATAGCCTGCAGGCAATGCTACGGAATGGAAGAACCGCGATGACAAACCCAACCAACCGTTCCCTCATCGATATCGACCGCGATCACCTGATCCATTCGGTCACCTCATTCAGAGGACACGAGCAGCACGGCGCCATCGTGCTGGAATCGGGCAAGGGCATGTGGTTGACCGATAGGGACGGCAACCGGTTGCTCGATGCCTTTGCCGGGCTGTGGTGCGTCAATGTCGGCTATGGTCAGGAGTCGATCGTCGAAGTTGCGGCGGAACAGATGCGCCGGCTGCCTTATGCCACGGGCTATTTCCATTTCGCCAGCGAGCCGGCGATCCGCCTGGCGGGAGAATTGACCGCGGCCGCGCCCGATGGCCTTGACCACGTGTTCTTCACGCAGGGCGGTTCTGACGCGGTGGACAGCGCAATCCGTTACATCGTCCATTACTGGAATGCCGCCGGGAAGCCCGACAAGAAGCATTTCATCGCGCTGGAGTGGGGGTATCACGGATCGAGCAGCCTCGGCGCGGGACTTACGGCGCTGGGGAACTTCCACCGCAATTTCGATCTGCCGCGCCCGTGGCAGCACCATATCGCCTCCCCATATCAATATCGCCATCCCGAGGGGGACGATGATGCGGCCGTGATCGCTTCCACGGTGGCCGCGCTTGAGGCAAAGGTGGCAGAGCTCGGGGCAGATAACGTCGCGGCATTCTGCTGCGAACCGATCCAGGGTTCGGGCGGGGTGATCGTGCCGCCGCGAGGCTGGCTCAAGGCCCTGCGCGAGGCGTGCACCCGGCTCGGCATCCTGATGCTGGTGGACGAGGTTATCACGGGCTTCGGGCGCACCGGACCGCTGTTCGCCTGCCTCGATGAGGGCGTTTCTCCTGATTTCATGACCACGGCAAAGGGTTTGACAGCCGGATACGTGCCCATGGGCGCGATGTTCATGGCCGATCATGTCTATCAGACCATTGCCGACGCAGCGCCCGCCGCGCTGCCGATCGGTCATGGCCAGACTTACTCTGGCCATCCCGTCGCCGCGGCGGTGGGGCTTGAGGTCCTGCGTTTGTACCGGGAAGGCGGTCTGCTGCAAAATGGCCGCGTAACGGGTCAGCGCTTTGCAGAACACATGGAACGGATCAGGTCGCATCGGCTGGTCGGCGACGTTCGCTATCGCGGAATGTTGGGTGCGATCGAACTGACACCGGACAAGGCGACGAAGGCCATTTTCGATCCATCGCTCGACATTGGCGGAAGGCTGTCGAAGCTGACTTATGGCAATGGGGTGATCGTGCGGTGTTTCGCCAACGCGGTTCTAGGCTTCGCACCGGCACTATGCTGCACCATCGAGGAAATGGACATGATCTTCGAACGGGTTGAGCGGTCGCTTGATCAACTGCTCGAGCAGCCCGACATCCGCGCGGTCGTTGCGCTGCAAGACGCCTGACAGGGGGGATAAACCATGCTGCCCGGACCCAAGCTCGACAGGATAGACCTCAAGATCCTTGCCAAGCTCCAGCAGGAGGGCCGGATCACCAACGTGGAACTGGCCGATGCGGTAGGCCTTTCGCCCAGCCCCTGCCTGACGCGGGTCAAGCGCCTGGAAAAGGCCGGATACATCACCGGCTACGGCGCGCACGTGAATTTCAGCAAGCTGGGCGAATACCTGACTGTCTTTACCGAAGTCACCCTCAGCGAACATCGCCAGGGCGATTTCAGCCGCTTCGAAAGCCGGATTGCCAAGCTCGATGAGATCGTCGAATGCCACCTCGTTTCAGGTGGCTATGACTATCTGCTAAAGTTCGTGGCGCGCGGCGTTTCGCACTATCAGTCGATCATGGAAGGCATGCTCGAGAGCGATTATGGCATCGAGAAGTACTTCAGCTACATCGTGATCAAGTCACCTTTCATCAAGCATCGGCTTCCGATCCAGAACCTGTTTGGGCAGACGCATGGCTGATCCGGCCCACATGCAAGCGGATCTCCTCGCCGATCTCGTCGCGTTGCGGCGGGACATCCACGCCCATCCCGAACTCGGGTTCTGCGAGCGGCGCACGGCCCAGCGCATCGCCGATGAATTGCGCTCCCTTGGAATTGAGGTGCATGAAGGCATCGGCACGACCGGTCTGGTAGGGGTCCTCAAAGGCCGGCGCGAAGGACCGCGCACCCTTGGCCTGCGGGCAGACATGGATGCGCTACCGATCCAGGAAATGACCAATCTCCCATGGGCCAGCAAGACGCCTGGATCCTTCCACGGTTGCGGCCATGATGGTCACGTTGCCATGCTGCTGGGTGCCGCCCGGGTGCTGGCCGCCGATCCCGATTTTGCCGGAACGCTCTATCTGATCTTCCAGCCTGCCGAGGAAGGGCTGGGTGGAGCGCGTGTGATGATCGCGGAAGGTCTGTTCGAGCGGTTCCCTTGTGATCGGGTCTATGCCTTGCATAACTGGCCCGGCCTGCCTGCCGGGACGATCAGCACGCGGCCGGGCGCAATCATGGGCGCGGCGGACAAGTTTCGGATCAAGTTGACCGGCAAGGGCGGACACGCCGCCATTCCGCAGGACAGCCCCGACGCGATTCTTGCCGCAGCCAGCCTTGTCCAGCAACTCAACACCATCATCAGCCGCGCCGTGCCGCCTTATGCGTCTGCTGTCCTCTCGATCACGGAGATTCACGGGGGACATGCGCACAACGTCATCCCGGCAGAAGTCATGGTGGGCGGTACGGTCCGCACCTTCGACCCGGCGGTGCAGGATCGCATAGAGGAGCGCATGCGGGGGATGCTTGAAGGCATTGCGACGTCGTTCGAGGTTGAATGCGCGCTCGATTACGACCGCTACTATCCGGCCACCATCAACGATGCCGAGGCTGCTGCCGACGTGCTTGAAGTGGCTGCGACCGTGGGAACGGCGGAACTTGCGCCGGAACCCGCGCCCACCTCGGAAGACTTCTCCTTCATGCTGCAGCAGCGCCCCGGAGCCTATATCTGGCTTGGGCAGGCAACTCACGATCACGCTGCTCCGCTTCATAATCCGCACTATGATTTCAACGACAACGTCCTCGAAACAGGCGTAAAATTGCATGTTGCATTGGCACGGCACTGGTTGAGATAGCGTTCGAAACCGCATGCGATCCACGGCCCGGTGCCTTGATCGGTGCAATTACTTCATCGGCTTCCTTGCCGCGGCTCACTTTCGCGGTCTCGCCAAGGACGCGGGACAAAAGAAAGGCCGGCCCGAAGGCCAGCCTTGAAAAGTTTGGGAGAGGATGCCTGAAAGGCACTGTCCATATGCGGTAGCGCTTGCCCTTTCGCAAATGCGAAAGGCTGCTTCGCAATTGCAATTTCTGCATCCACATTACCGCCAAGGTCAGCAGGTCAAGGGGCGGTCACCATCACGTCCCCTACCCTCTACCAGGCCACGCCTGTTTCCAATTGAAATCGCACGAAAATCATAAATCGGATCAGTATTCTGCTGCTTCGATGGAACTTTCCTGACCGTTTCGGGTTTTTCGGCGCAGGCGCATTTCGTCTTGCGATGGGCCGTTTTGCCGCGCCCCCGGGGTGATTCTGCTTTTCAATCCTGGCACAGGGAAGCGTGATGGCTGAAGTTGCAGCCTACGAATTCAAGCCGCATGAAAGGCCGACGCTTCCGGGCTCTCCTGCCAATCCCGATCATCCCGCGCGTCGGCGCGCCGCATATGGCGCGATCGGAGTGCTGATCGGGCTGGCTGGCGGCCTTGGCAATGCGCTGATCGCGGTGAACTTGCCGTTCGCGCAAGGCACGCTGGGACTTGGGCCGGACGAGGCGAGCTGGCTGACGGCGGCCTACCTGATGACCAATACCATGGCCAACCTGGTGCTGGTGAAATACCGCCAGCAGTTCGGGTTGCAGCCGTTCATTCGCTGGATGCTGGGCGTCTACGTGGTGGCGACGGTGTTCCACCTGTTCGTCCACGGCTTCTGGTCGGCCATCGCGGTGCGCGCGGCGGGGGGCCTCGCTGGCAGTGCGCTCTCGACGTTGACGATCCTCTACCTGATGCAGGCGATGCCCGCGGCCAAGCGGCTGGCGGGGCTGATGATCGGCATTTCCGTGCCGCAGATTGCCACCCCGCTGGCGCGGGTGGTCTCGCCCTCGCTGCTGATCTCGGGCGACTGGCACATGCTCTACTGGTTCGAGCTGGGGCTGGGGCTGGCGAGCCTTGCCGCGATCCTCGCCCTCCCGCTGCCGCCGAGCGAGCGGACCAAGGCCTTCGAGAAGGGCGACGGCTTGAGCATCCTCCTGCTGGTGCCGGGCATGTCGCTGCTGATCGCGGTGCTGACGCAAGGGCGCATCGAGTGGTGGACGAGCCGACCATGGATGGGCTGGGCGCTGATCGGCGGGCTGGTAATGGTGACGACCGCGTTCGTTATCGAGCATTTCCGCCGCAACCCGCTGATCAACACGCGCTGGCTCGGCACGCGCGAGATGGTGCGGCTGATCGGCATTGCCGCTGCGGTGCGCATCCTGCTGTCGGAGCAGGCCTTTGGCTCGGTCGGGCTGCTGACCGTGGTGGGCATGAACAACGAGCAGATGGTTGGCCTCAATCTGGTGATCATTGCTGCTTCGCTGGCCGGACTGCTGGCGGCGCTGTTGACGATCAATCCCGAAAAGCCGGCCAGGCCGATTTCGGTGTCGCTGGTGCTGATCGCGATTGCGGCGTTCATGGACATGGGATCGACCAACCTGACGCGGCCGGAGAACTTCTATTTCAGCCAGGCGCTGATCGGCTTCGCCTCGATCCTGTTCTTGGCGCAGGCGATGATCCTGGGCCTGGCCCGCACGCTGCTGGCGGGCCCGCGCAATTTCGTCAGCTTTACCGTGCTGTTCACGATGAGCCAGTCGCTGGGCGGGCTGCTTGGCGCGTCGCTGCTCGGCACGTTCCAGGTAGTGCGCGAGAAGATGCACTCGGCAACGATCGTGCAGGAGATCGTGCTGACCGATCCGCAGGTTGCCGCGCGCATTGCCGCCGGTGGGCGACTGATCGCCCGGACGGTGGGCGATCCGGTGCTTCGCAATGCGCAAGGCGCCGGAATCCTTTCGCAGCAGGCCACGCGCGAGGCCAATATCCTGGCGTTCAACGACGTGTTCCTGCTCGTTGGCGTGCTAGCCGTGCTGGCAGCGATATGGTCCTATTTCGAACGCTGGCGGATGCAGCGCCGGGGCGAGGAATCGCCGCTGGTGACGCTGCAGAAACTCCAGATGCAGGCCGCTGCGGCGGCTGCGCAACCTTCTACCACGCCCCAGAGGACTCCCGAATGAGCGATGATGCCGCCCCTGCATCCGGCACCACACCGGGCGCAGCGCCCAATGCCGCGCCGGCCGATGGCTGGAAGCCGCCGCGCCCGAACAAGGGGCGGCTGGCGCTGATTGCGCTTGCGGTGCTGGGTGCAGTGATCGCAGTGCTCTATGCCTGGCACCTGCCGCCGTTCGCGGGCCTCTCGCAATCGACCGACAACGCCTATGTCCGGGGCAAGACGACGGTGATCAGCCCGCAGGTCAGCGGCTATGTCACGCAAGTCCTCGTCAAGGACTTCGCGCGGGTGAAGAAGGGGCAGGCGATCGCGGTGATCGACCAGCGTCAGTACAAGGCCAAGGTCGAACAGGCCAAGGCCAACCTTGCGGCGCAAGAGGCGGCGCTTGCCAACTCGCAGCAGAGCGAGCGATCGCGCAAGGCGGCGCTGGGTGGGCAGGATGCCGCGATTGCCAGCGCGCAGGCAAACCTTGCCAAGGCGCGGGCGGACATGGCGCGGGCCTCCGCACTGGTCGGCGATGGCTCGATCTCCGAACGCGAGCGTGACCAGACCCGCGCCGCGCTGCTGGCGGCTGAGGCGAGCGTGCGGCAGGCAGAAGCCGCGCGCGGAGTGGGCGAGCAGGACGTTAAGAGCGTGATCGTCGGGCGCGGCGGGCTGGCCGCATCGGTCGAGGCGGCGCGGGCGCAGTTGCATGCGGCCGAAGTAGACCTTGAAAACACTGTGATCCGTGCACCCGAGGACGGGCAGCTTTCCGAAGTGGGCGTGCGGCTGGGTGCGTTCGTCACCGCGGGGACGCAGCTGCTGTTCCTCGTGCCTGACGAGGTCTGGGTGATCGCCAACTTCAAGGAAGCGCAGACCGCGCGGATGGCGGTGGGGCAACCGGCACGCTTTACCGTCGATGCGCTGGCGGGCGAGGAGCTGACCGGCCACGTCGAGAACATTGCGCCAGCGGCAGGGTCCGAATTCGCGGTGCTGAAGGCGGACAATGCCACCGGCAACTTCGTCAAGGTGGCGCAGCGGATCGCGGTGCGGATCAGGGTCGATCCGGGGCAGGCGATGGCAAAGCGGCTGCGGCCGGGGATGTCGGTGGAAGCGCGCGTGGACACTGGTCAATGAGGCGGCTGGGTCTGATCGGGCTGGTGCTGCTGGCGGGCTGTGCCGGGCCGCAGGTGAAAACCGCGCAAGTGCCGCCGGTGGAAGCGCCGGGGGCGTTTCGGGTGGACCTCAGACCTGGCGTTCCTGTCAGCGCAGACTGGTGGCGCAGCTTTGGCGATCCGCTGCTGGCGGCGCTGGTGGAAGAGGCGCTGGCGCGCAATGCCGATATCCAGATTGCCGCCGCGCGCGTGCGCGAGGCGCGGGCGCAGCAGGATCTGGCGCGCTCGGCAATGCTGCCTTCGCTGGACGCGGCGCTGGGGGCGACGGATTCGCGCACGATCAGCCCGTTCGGCACACCGGTGGTGCAACGCGCCGCGCAGCCGCAATTGCAGGCGGCGTGGGAAGTGGACCTGTTCGGGCGGCTTTCCGATCAGGTGAGCGCGGCGCGGTCGGGCTGGCTGGCGAGCCAGGCGGCGCGGGATGCGGCGCGGCTCTCGGTCGCCTCTGCCACGGCCAATGCCTATGTCACGCTGCTCGCGCTCGATGACCGGCTGGCGCTGGCGAGGCAGACGGCGGAGACGCGGAAGGGCTCGCGCGATCTGATCAAGCGGCGGGTGGACGTGGGCTATTCGCCCAAGCTGGAGCTGCAGCAGGCCGAAGTCGACTATCAGGCGGCGCTGGTGCTGGTGCCCGCGCTGGAGCAGGCGCGGGCGAAGGCAGAAAATGCGCTGAGCGTGCTTGCGGGCCGCGTGCCGGGGCCGGTCGAGCGGGCCGCGGGATTGGCAGCGCTCACCAAACCGCCGGTGCCTGAGGCGCTGCCTTCGCAACTGCTGCGCAGGCGGCCCGATATTGCGCAGGCGGAGTATCAGCTGGCAGCGACCGACAGCAATTTGGCGGCGGCGCGCAAACGGTTCCTGCCCTCGCTGCGGCTCTCGGCATCGGCGGGGGTGGCGTTCTCGAACCTACTGGCCAACCCGGTGGGGCTGTGGTCTATCGGCGGGAGCATTCTGGCGCCGCTGTTTGAGGGCGGGCGCCTGCGCGCCGGCGCGGAAGTGGCCGGGGCACAGCGCGATGCGGCAGCGTTCGGCTATCGCAAGGCGGCGCTGACGGGATTTCGCGAAGTCAACGATGCGCTGGCCTCGGTCGACGGGCTCGATAGGCAGGTCCTGATCCAGACCGCGCAGCGCGATGCCCTGGCCGAAGCCAACCGGCTGGCGGGCAACCGCTATCGCGAGGGCTATTCGCCGCTGCTCGAACAGCTCGACACGCAGCGCGGGCTATTGAGCGCCGAACTGGCGCTGATCCAGGCGCGGGCCGATGCGCTCAATGCGCGGGTCAGCCTCTATCAGGCGCTGGGCGGAGGCTGGTCTGCGGCAGATATGCAAGGGGCGCAGTAACGCCTAACCCGATCGGGTTATGCGCGCGGGTGGCAGGTGAGTTAGCTTCGATTCCGGAACGTCAAAACGCCTGATTACAAGGCGGTGCCCGGAGAGAGCCTCATGAAATTCTCGATCATCTATGAAGCGCAGATGGTGGATGCCAGCCGCGAGAACGAGCGCGCGGTGTTCCTCCAGATCGTCGAGCAGGCCAAGTATGCCGAAGTGATGGGCTTTGACTGCATCTGGTGCGTCGAACATACCGCGCTGACGCAATACGCGCACATGTCTGCGCCTGAGACGGTTCTGGCGTTCATCGCCGGGGCGACGAGCCGCATCCATATCGGCCATGGCGTGGTCTGCCTGCCGCCGGCAATGAACCACCCGGTCAAGGTGGCCGAGCGCATTGCGACGCTGGATATCCTTTCGAAGGGACGCCTGCACTTCGGCGTGGGCAAGGGCGGCACGCAGCAGGAAGCGGGGACCTTCGGCTATGACCTCAACGAGCTGCAGCCGATGATCGATGAATCGATGTACCTGATCCCCAAGATCATGGTGCAGGACGAGATTGAGCACGACGGCACCTACATCAAGATTCCCAAGCGTCCGATCCATCCTTCGCCGTGGCAGGATCCGCATCCGCCGATGTACATGGCCTGCACGCGCGAGAACACGCTGGTGGCGGCGGGCAGCCGGGGCATCGGCGCGCTGGTGCTGGGCTTTTCGGGGCCGGAGGAGATTGCCAAGAAGAACGCGATCTATCGCGAGGCCTTCCGCACCCGCAAGGCCGAGGATCAGGTCGGCTTCCGCCCGACCGAGCACCTTGCCGCGCTCTGCGCCGCGACCGTGCTGGATGACCGCGAGAAGGCGCGCAAGATCGGCCTGCGCGGCCAGCGCTTCTTTGCCGAGAGCATCGCCTACTGGTATCAGGGCGGGGCCAAGCCGACGGTGGACGAGGACCTCGACGCCGAGGATCATGCCAAGGTGCTGGAGCAGGGCAAGCAGGCGACCATCGCCTACCTGTCGGAAGAGGCGATCCCGGTGGGTGACGAGCACCTTTCGAACTATACTGTGGCGCAGGACGCCTACGGCACGCCGGACGATTGCATCCGCTATGTCCAGCGGCTGAAGGATGCAGGCGCCGACGAGATCCTGTTCATCTTCCAGATGGGCGGAATCCCGCACGACGTGATCATGGAGACGATCCGCAACATCGGCGAAAAGGTCATCCCGCACTTCCGCGCACGGGAAGCGGCAGAAACGGGAGAGCTGGAAGCAGCGGAATAAGCCCTGTCAGTCCGCGCGCGCGCTGCCTATGTTGCGCGCATGGGTGGCGCGATCGATGACGGGTTTTCGGATCTTCTGGCCCGGCTCTATGCCGGGGTGGGAGAGGCCGAGCCGTGGCGCGGGTTTCTGGAAGCGCTGGCGCGGTGGATGGAGGCAAGCTTTGCCACGCTGATCATCACCGCGCCCGGCAAGCGCCAGCCTGCGACGTTCCTGACGCCGGGATCGGATGCGGCATTCGATGCCGCCTATACCGAGACGCTGTTTGCCGAAGACCCGTTCCAAGGCCTGAGCGACGGGGTGGTGACATCCTATGCCGAGTTCATGGCGCAGCTGCCCGACAGCGCCTTTGCCACTTATCGCCAGGCCATGGCGAGCAGCGGCTTCGATCAGGTGCTGGGGATCGATCTGCACTTTGGCGGCAGCCATTCGTCCGGGGGCAGGGGAGGACGGCCCGACGAAGGGCGCTATGAAGCGCGCTTCCGCGTCAGCCGGCACAATTCACTGCCCGATTTCACGCGGGAGGAGCGGGCGCGGCTGCAGGCGCTGGCGCAGCACTTGCGTATCGCGGTCTCGCTGTTCGAGAAGCTGCAGTTTGCCGGGGCTGAGCACGGCATGTTCCATGCCACCGCGCAAGGGCTGGGCCTTGCGCTGCTGGTGCTGGATCGCAACCGGCGCATCGTCAGCAGCAATGCCCTGGCCGAGGCGCTGCTGGCCGAGGACGAAGGCCTGCACCGGAGGGGCGAGGAGCTGGTCCTTGCCGATGTGGCGCAGCACAAGCTGGTGGGCGCGCTGCTGGCGCAAGGCGGCGAGCGCGGGCTAACCCGCTTTCGCATCGAGCGGCCGGGCCGTGGCGATCTGGTGGTGACGGCGCGGCCGGTTGAACTGAACGCGATCCACGGCGGGGCGGGGGCGCTGGCACTTTTCCTTGCCCGTCCCCATCGGCTGACGGAGGCTGAGAAAAGCGGTGATCCGCAGGCGCTGCGCGACCTGCTGGGCCTGACCATGGCCGAGGCGCGGTTGGCGGCGGTGCTGGGCGAGGGGCTGAGCCTGGTCGAAGCGGCGCGGCGGCTGGGCATCGCGCACAATACCGCGAAAGTGCAGCTGCGCTCGGTCTTTGCCAAGACGGGGGTGCACCGCCAGGCGCAACTGGTGGCGCTGCTGGCATCGATCGGCGGATAGGCGACTCGCGCAATTCCGCCAGTTTGCGCGGGACGGCTGTTATAGGTTGGCCCGAAAGGTATATGCGCAATTAAAAGATGCTTGAAATACGCAAAATGCGCGATACATAGGAGATAGACAAGGCGATACGAGGTTTGGGAGAGCGATGTCCGACATGTTGCGCGATAGCACTCGCCCGCAGGAGGTCGTCTCTCCGGATGCCGTGCTGGCGCGGGTCACCGGCCCCGGCTCCCCGTTCGAGATCGGCGAGCGGGACGGCCTGCGCCAGTTCGTCGCAGCGCCGCCCGATCTCAACCTGCTGATCGAATCCGCCCGCCGCTACGGGGACCGCACCTGCGTCATCGATTTCGACAGCGCCGGTGTCGAGCGCCGCATGTCCTACGATCAGGTCTTCGCCTGGCGCGATGAGCTGGTGCCGATCCTGCACATTACGCGCGGGGATCGCGTCGCCATCGCCATGCGCAACCGGGCGGAATGGCTGGTGGCGTTCCTTGCCGTGATGAAGGCAGGCGGCGTGGCGGTGCTGGTCAACAGCCGTGGCTCGGGGCCTGAACTGCTGGCGATGCTCGAGGACGTCGATCCTGCCGTCGTGCTGGCCGACAGCGAGCGCGCCGCTGCGATCCGCGAATCCGGCTTCAAGGGCCGCGTGCTCGATCTGACCAGGCCTTTCGACGCCGAGGAACTCGCCCGCCGCATCGCGGAACCGATGCCCGATCCCGGCGTGGCCAAGCCCACCGACCCTTGCGCCATCCTGTTCACCTCGGGCACCACCGGCCGGGTGAAAGGCGCGGTGCTGTCGCATCGCAACGTCATCACCGGGCTGATGACCACGCAGATGTCGGGCATGGTTGTGCTCGGCAACATGGCTGCGCAGATGGGCACGACGACGGAAGCCCTGATCGCGCAGATGCCGCAGCAGGCCTCGCTGCTGGTCTATCCGCTGTTTCACGTCTCCGGCCTCGGCTCAGGCTTCCTCTCGCCGTTCCTCGGCGGCGGCAAGGTCGTGATCATGCGCCGCTGGGACGCCGAGGAAGCCGCCCGTCTGATCGCCGCCGAGCAGATCAGCATGTTCAGCGCGGTGCCCACCATGCTGTGGGACATCCTCCACCGCGCCCGGATCGAGGGGACCAGCCTCGCAAGCTTGCGCAACATCGGTTGCGGCGGACAGGCCCTGCCGGTCAACCTTGTCGAGGAAGTCCACGCGCTGTGCCCGCACGCGCAGATCGGCACCGGCTATGGCATGACCGAATGTTCGGGCGCGATTGCGCAGGCGGTCGGCCCCGAATTCATGGCTCGCCCCGCCGCCGCCGGACGACGCCTGTCGATGGTCGACGTGCGCATCGAAGGCCCTGACGGCGAGATCCTTCCCCCCGGCGAGACCGGCGAGATCGTCGTGCGCGGGGCGCAGGTCATGTCCGGCTACTGGAACCGCCCCGAGGACACCGCCGCCGTTCTCACCGCCGATGGCTGGCTGCGCACCGGCGATGTCGGGATCGTCGACGACGACGACTACGTCTTCATCGTCGACCGCAAGAAGGACATGGTCATCTCGGGCGGCGAGAACATCTACTGCGCCGAGGTTGAGCGCGTGCTCGGCACGATCCCCGGCCTCACCGAATGCGCCGCCTTCGGCCTGCCCGACGAACGCCTTGGCGAGCGCCTCGTCGCGGTCGTCATCGCTCCCGACATCGACGAGGCCGGCGTGATCGAATGGGTCGCCGCCCGCCTCGCCCGCTACAAGGCGCCGACCCGTGTCGCCGTCACCACCACCACATTGCCGCGCAACGCGCTGGGCAAGGTCGACAAGATCGCCCTGCGCAAGTTGTGGCCCGCCCTTTCCGGAGAAAATTGACATGGCCATGCCAAACAACATCGGCATCATCGACTGCATGCTCGGCATTCCCGATGCCGAGGACCGCGCCGAATGGTTCGCGCCGTTCCGTCCGCTGATCAAGGACAAGCAGACGCTGGGCCAGTTCGCCATGCCCGCGCAGTACATGTTCAAGGACATCCCGCAGTCGGGCAAGCAGGACGACTACCTCGCCTGGACCGTCGCGCAGATGGACAAGCACAACGTCGAGAAGGCCCTCGTCGGCTGGAACGAGAACGAGACCTCGTACCGCGCCAAGGAGCTTTATCCTGATCGCTTCTTCTTCGACCTGCCGGTCAATCCCAACAACGGCACCGAGGAAGTCCGCCGGATCAAGCGCATCCACGCCGAAGTCGGCCTCTCCGCCGTCTCGGTCTTCCCCTCGGGCACGCTCCCGCAGGTGGCGATCAACCACAAGTACATGTGGCCGATCTATTCCGCGTGCGAGGAACTCGGCCTGCCGATCCTGCTCAACGTCGGCATCCCCGGCCCACGCATCCCGATGGAGACGCAGAAGGTCGAGCATCTCGACGAGGTCTGCTGGTTCTTCCCCGAACTCAAGGTGGTGATGCGCCACGGTGCCGAGCCGTGGGAAGCACTGGCAGTGAAGCTGATGCTCAAGTGGCCGAACCTCTACTATTCGACCAGCGCCTTCGCGCCCAAGCATTACCCCAAGGCAATCATCGACTACGCCAACACCCGCGGCTCCGACAAGGTGATCTACGCCGGGTACTTCCCGATGGGCCTCAGCCTCGACCGCATCATGTCCGACATGCAAAACGTCCCCTTTAAGGACGAGGTATGGCCGAAGTTCCTGCGCGAGAACGCGATGAAGGTGTTCGGACTCTAAGCCAATCCCAGGGAGCCGGGAAGTCTGCTCCCCCCAGTGATCGCCGGACTTGCGGAGACAACCCCCGCCCCGGCAATTCAGGAGTGAAACCATGGCGGATCAAGTGGCAACAGATGCCCGCACCGCTCCCGTCGCGGTCTGGCAGATTCTCGAAAAGCTCAAAGGGCAGGACCTGACCGATTGGCGCACCGCGCCGGTCCCTGGCCGCGCCTCGGTGCAGGAACGCAACCTCGACATCGGCTTCCCGCTTGGCTGGTATCCGATCGACCTTTCGGCGAACCTTGCCGTGGGCGAGGTCAAGCCGCTGCGCTACTTCTCGCAGGATCTGGCGATGTGGCGCGGCGAGGACGGCAAGGTCCGCGTGCTCGACGCCTACTGCAAGCACCTCGGCGCACACATGGGCCACGGCGGCAAGGTTCACGGCAACCTGCTCGAATGCCCGTTCCACGCCTGGCGCTATGACGGCGAGGAAGGGATCGTCAAGGAGATCCCCTACTCGAAGTCGATCCCGCCGCAGGTCAAGCGCAAGTGCACTCGCACCTGGCATGTGACCGAAGCGAACCGCTGGATCTGGGTGTGGTATCACCCCGAGGACGCAGCTCCGCTGTTTGACGTCGTCCACCTGCCCGAGGCGACGGACCCTGAGTGGACCGATTACGACATCTACGAATGGAACGTCTACGGCTCGATCCAGAACATGGCCGAGAACGGCGTCGACGTTGCCCACTTCAAGTACATCCACGGCACCGCCAACGTGCCCTTGGGCGATCTGCGCTGGGGCGAATGGGGCCGCGGGGCTGACGTCAAGGCCAAGATGGGCACGCCGTGGGGCGAGGTCGACGGCCAGATCAGCTATGACACGATGGGCCCCGGCCAGAGTTGGACGCGCTTCACCGGCATTTCCGAAACCCTGCTCGTCGCCTGCATCACCCCGGTCGAGCTCGATCACGTCCACGTCCGCTTCTGCTTCACCCAGCCCAAGGCCCAGGCCGAGGGCGAGCGGGCCGGCGTTGCCAAGGCGATCATCCGCGACATCTGCAAGCAGTTCGATCAGGACAAGGTCATCTGGGATCGCCAGAAGTTCGAACCCAACGCCCTGATCTGCGAGGGCGACGGCCCCATCGCGCAGTTCCGCAAGTACTATTCGCGGTACTACGTGAAGTGATGAAAGCCACCAGACGGGAAGCCCTTGCCGGCGGGATCGCGCTTGCTGCGACCGCCAGCCTGCCGGGACATGCACAAGCGATGAGCGACGTACTCGATACCCACGACAGCCTCGGGCTTGCCGATCTGGTCAGGAAGCGCAAGGTCTCGGCCACCGAACTGCTCGAAGCAGCCATCGGCCGGGCCGAGGCCTTGAACCCGCGTTTCAACTTCATGGCGCAGAAGCACTATGACTACGCCCGCAAGGCCATCGCCACGGGCCTGCCGCAAGGACCGTTCAGCGGCGTGCCGTGGCTGCTGAAAGACCTCAACACCTACATCGCCGGCGAAGTCACCGAAAACGGCAGCCGCCTCTACAAAGGCCAGCGCGCCAGCGTGACCTCGGAACTGGTACGCCGCATCGAGCGCGCCGGGTTCGTCATCTTCGGCAAGACCACCACCCCCGAATTCGGCCTCACCGGCACGACCGAGAGCGTGCTGATGGGCCCGACGCGCAATCCGTGGAACCGGGAGCGCATCGCGGGCGGCTCGTCCGGCGGCGCGGCGGCGGCGGTTGCGGCAGGCGTGATCCCTGCGGCTCACGCCACCGACGGCGGCGGCTCGATCCGCATTCCCGCCTCTGCCTGCGGCCTGTTCGGCCTCAAGCCCTCGCGCGGGCGCGTGCCGATGGGCCCTGCCCGCACCGAAGGCTGGGGCGGCATGTCGGTCCACCACGCGGTCAGCCGCACCGTGCGCGATTCCGCCGCGATCCTTGATGCGACGCACGGAGTGGAAGCGGGTTCGCGCTACAGCGCGCCGACGCCGGAGCGGCCATTCCTGCAGGAAGTCGGGCGCGATCCCAGCAAGCTGCGCGTCGCGCTGATGCTCAGCCCCTATTCGGGCGCGCCGGTCGATCCCGAGGTTCTCGAAGCCACCCGCGCCGCCGCGAAACTGCTCGAAAGTCTCGGCCACCACGTCGAGGAAGCAGCGCCCAGGATCGACATGGCCGCAATCGGCGCCAGCAGCTTCGCGCTGATGGCCTCCTCGGTCGCCGCCGATTGCATCGACCGCGCCAAGGCTCTGGGCATTGAACTCGGCCCCGACGTGCTCGAGCGGACCACGCTTGGTTTCGTGGCCATGGGCAAGAGCTACACCGGTATGGACTTCGCGCGCGGCAACAACGCCTACCAGGCTGCCGCCGTCACCATCGCGCAGTTCATGGAACGCTATGACGTGATCCTCTCACCCACCCTTTCCGCGCCGCCGCTGCCGCTGGGCCACATCGGCCTCGATACCGGGCGCTCGATGATGGACTGGGGCCGCGAGGTCGGCACCTTCACCGCGTTCACCGGCATCTACAACGGCACCGGGCAGCCCTCGATGTCGCTTCCCCTCGCCATGTCCAAGGACGGGTTACCCATCGGGATAATGGTCACCGGCCGCTACGGCGAGGAGGGCCTCCTGTTTAGGCTGGCCGGGCAAGTTGAGAAGGCTGCACCGTGGGGCGCGCGTCGGCCGAAGGTCTAGCTCGTCGCTTTATATCCGGCGACAGCAAATGGATCCCGGCCTACGCCGGGATGACCGCAGCGAGGTGATCCCTTCACGCGCACCCCGTCACCCCGGCGCTGTTCCGCGATCCACCCCGCGCAGATCTTCCACCGTTGCAATCGGGCCGATGGCGGCGTTGTACTTCACGGTCTGCAGGACAAGCTCGGTTTCGGCCTCGCGGATGCCGTCCAAGGCGAGAACCTGATTGGTGACGGCGGCGGCATCATCGAGGCTGGGCAGGACGCAGATGGCGATCAGGCGCAGCGCGGCGTTGGCGTCATAGAGTGCGCGGACCTGGGGCAGGGCGAGCAGGCCTTCGCGCACGGCATCGAGCTTGCCGCTGGCGCACTTGACCGTGACGAACATCATGTGCTGCCCGGCATTGGTAGCATCCAGCCCTCGCGCGATATCGACGATGGGGACGAGCTTGAGCAGTCCTGCGCTCTGCAGCCGCTTGACCCGGCCGCGCACAGTGCCTTCCGTGACCCCCAAGTCCACAGCGATCTTCCGGAAAGAAAGGCGCGCGTCTTCGGCCAGAGCTTCGGCGATCTGGCGGTCGAGATCGTCGGTCTGGGGGAAAGAGTCGATCATGCCGCGAGCGGCCCTACGGCTGTGTTGTAGCGGTAGACGGTGTTGAGCAGTTCGACGTCGACATCCTCGACGCCCGCGATGCCGGCGGAGACATCGCGTGCCGCCTCGATCATCTCGCGCGCGGCATGGAAAGCGTAGAGGCAGCTCACCGGATAGCGGCCCGAAGTGATGTGCACGGAAAGGACGTGTTCTCGCAGCGCCAGTTCCTGCGCGACATCGAGCGGTGCCCGCCCGCTGACCTGCAAGCGGATGCGGGCGAGCAGGCGATAACCGTGGACGCGGAAATCAGCGAGGGCAACGACCCGCATCAGGCCGGCGGCATCCATCGCGCGGATGCGATTGGCGACGAGATTGCCGGTCAGGCCCAGTTCCTCGCCGATCACGGTCGATTGCGCGCGGCCATCGCGTTGCAGCACTTCGATGATGCGCAGGTCGATCTCATCGAGCGTTGCACCCTTGGTGCGGCGTGTCGGCTTTTCTTCAGACAAGGTGTTCCCCCGGTTTGCGTAAGGCAGCCTAGAGTGCGCTACGCAACGGGGCAAGGGCGAGCGGGAGGGGCGTAGCGATCAGCCGCGCGGTTCCCGTGGCAGGCCCAGCCCGCGCTCGGCGATCAGGTTGCGCTGGATCTGGTTGGTGCCGCCATAGATCGTGTCGGCACGGCTGAACAGGAACAGGTTGGGCAGAACGTCCCATTCGTAAGCGTCGTCTGCGGCAACCTCGCCCGCCTGCCCCAGCACGTCCATCGCCAGTTCACCAAGGCGGCGTCGCCAAGAGGCCCATTGAATCTTGTAGGTCAGCGCCGCGCCGTCGATGCTGGAATGATCGCTGTTCGAAAGCATTCGCAACGCGCCGTAGCGCATCAGGCGCAAGCCGATTTCGGCACTCGCGATGCGCTGTCGGATGACGGGATCGCGGTCCTTGCCCGTGACTTTGGCTTCCGCGATGATCTCGTCCAGTTCGTTGCGGAAGCCCATCTGCTGCCCAAGCGTGGAGACGCCGCGTTCGAAGGCCAGCAGGCCCATCGCGATCTTCCAACCATCGCCGGGTGCGCCGATCAGACTGTCGGCCGGGCAGCGCGCTTCGGTGAAGAAAGTCTCGTTGAATTCGGCATCGCCGTTGATCTGACGGATCGGGCGAACCTCGATGCCGGGCTGGTCCAGCGGCATCATCAGGAAGGTCAGGCCCTTTGGCCCCTGCGATCCTTCTTGCGTGCGGGTGACGACGAAGATCCAGTCGGAGATATGGGCAAGGCTGGTCCAGATCTTCTGTCCGTCAACGATCCACTCGCCGCCCTCCAGTCTGCCCTTGGTGCGCACGCTGCCAAGGTCCGACCCGGCATTGGGTTCGGAGAAGCCTTGGCAGAAGATCGTCTTGCCAGCGGCGATGTCCGGCAGGAAGCGGCGCTTCTGCTCGTCTGTTCCGAAGGTGAGAATGGTGGGGCCAGCAAGCTCAACGCCGATGTGATTGATACGGCCGGGGACGCCGGCACGGGCATATTCCTCGGCAAAGATCACCTGCTGCGCCAGCGAAGCATCGCGCCCGCCCCATTGCGTCGGCCAACCGATGCAGCCCCAGCGGTGTTCCCCCAGCTGCTGCTCCCACTCGCGCCGCCGTTCTGGCATGGCGGTAAGCTGGGTGATGCCTTTGATGTCGCGGAACTCGCCCGCCATCTGGCTCTGCAGCCAGTCGGCACATTCGGCGCGGAATTCTTCGTCGGCGGCGGAAAATCCAAGCTTCATGGGGCGCCCCTCAGCCCGGCATGTACAGCTGGGCAGCCTTGCCACCATCGACGGGCAGCGCGGTGCCGGTGATATAGCTGGCTGCACTCGACAGCATGAAGACGATCGCTTCGGCCAGTTCATCTGGCTCGCCACCGCGCTGCATCGGAATGGCGCGGGTGGTGGCGGCGGCAAATTCGGGAGCGCGGCTTTCGTAGTCCTGGGTCGCGGCGGTCTGTACCTGTCCCGGCACAATGGCGTTGATGCGGATGCCGAGAGGGGCGCCTTCCATTGCAGCAGCGGCGGTGAAGTGGACCAGCGCGGCCTTCGAGGCCGAATAGCTTGCCATGTTGGCCAGCGCCTTGATCCCGCAGGTGGATGCGATGTTGACGATGGATCCGCGTTGGCGGCCTTCCAGCTCTTGCTTGGCCATGACCGCCATCGCGGCCTTGGTGCCGACAAACACAGCATCGGCATTGACTGCAAAGTCCTTGCGCCAATGTTCCAGCGTCAACTTTGAAATCGGGGCGTAGTGCACCGACATGGCGTTGTTGACGAGCATGTCGAGCCGGCCATGGCGCGCGGCCACATCCTCGATCAGCGCCGTGAAGGCGGCATCGTCGGAAACGTCGAGCCTGACAGCTTCGACTTTGCCAACTGCGGCGATCTCGGCACGGGCCGCTTCAAGCTTGTCCTCTCGGCGTGCGCAGATCACCACGGTCGCACCGCGCAACGCGAGAAGCTTTGCGGTGGCAAGCCCTATGCCGTCGCTTCCGCCGGTGACCACGGCAACCTTGCCGGTCATGTCATGAGCCATTGGTTTGCTTCTCCCGATTCCATGATCTCAACGCAAATGCACCTGACACTGTGTTCGTGTCAATCTAATGCGTAAAAAATACTTCTATGAAATTCGAATATGTGCATTGCGCACTGTCGCTACCAAGCTTTTGCGGTATTTTGGCATACCTTGACCTTGCACAGGAGGTTCCGCAATCGGCCACGCATCCCTATTCGCTAGAATATTCGTTGGAAACCAATAGCTTCGTGCGTAAAATGTCGCCTTGGTGCCTCAAATCTTAAAGGTGACTGATGGTCCTGAAGCGGAAGACCCGAAGCGCCGAGGTGGTTGCGTCGACTGGCTATACCGCCGCCGATAAGCGGTTGTTAATCGCGTTTGAACTAGCCGTCGTGATCAATGTCATGGCCTGTATCTTGATCCTGCCAGCCATTGTTATCGAGAACGCCGCGCATAGGGCCGAAAGATCTGCGCCATATAATCGCGATTGATCAATGACGCGGCTGTTCTCGCTCAGCTGAACCATGCGCCACCGTTGACATTGATCGTGCTGCCGGTGGCAAAGCTGGCATCCTCGCTGGCGAGATAGGCCACGGCGCCGGCGACTTCCTCCGGGCGCGCGAGGCGCTTCATCACGCTGTCCGCGGCCACCGCGGCCTTCACCTCTTCGGGCAGCGGCGCGTAGATCGGGGTCTCGGTTGCGCCGGGGTTGACCGCGTTCACGCGGATGCCTCGCGGGGCGAGTTCGCGAGCCATTGCGCGGGTCATACCAAGGACGGCGGCTTTGGCGGTGACGTAGGGCACCGGGCCATTGCCGGCGAGCGCAGCGGTGGAGCCGATGTTGATAATCGAACCGCCAGCGCCTTGCGACACCATGATGCGCACTGCGGCACGGCTGCAGCGGAAAACGCCGTCGAGCGTGACCGAGAGGACGCGGCTCCAGCCTTCGTCAGCGCAGTGGATGGTCTGGTCGGCAAAGGCGCTGTCATCGCCGTCCGCGCGGGCGGCTTGCCCGGCATAGAATTCGGCCATGCCATCGCCCGGTGCGCTGCCGATGCCAGCGTTGTTGACGAGGATGTCGATCCCGCCCAGCGCCTGGGCGACCTGAGCGAAGGCAGCATCGACCGAGGCAGTGTCGGAGACGTCGCACGCCACGCCGATATGTGGTGCAGGCAGCACTTCGCCAGCCTTCTGTGCCGTAAGGTCCAGCACGGCGACCGTTGCGCCTTCTTCTGCCAGGCGGCGGGCAATAGCCGCGCCGATGCCTTGCGCTCCGCCGGTAACGACCGCGCGCTTTCCTTCCAGTCTGTTCATGGTGTCCTCGCTCAGTCCGCGCGTGGGTAGTCGGTATAGCCGCGGGCGTCATCGCCGTGGCCCGTGTAGAAAGTGGCACGGTCACCCTTGGCCAGCGGGGCGCCAGTGCGGAAGCGCTCCACCAGATCGGGGTTGGCGATCCAGGCGTAGCCGAACGAGACGGCCTCGGCCTTGCCTTCGCCGATCACCGCGTTGGCCTTTTCGAGCGTCAGGCCGCAGTTCTCGATCACCGGGCCGGACCAGTTGGCGCGGACGAGTTCGAGTGAGTCGAACCCGGCGTTGGGGATGTGGATGAGGTGGCAGTACGCCAGCCCCAATGCGTCCACGGCTTTCAGGAGCGTGGCGTAAGTCTCGCCGGGATCGGCATCGGCCATGCCGTTGAAGGTGACGCCGGGGCAAATGCGGAAACCGACGCGACCGGGGCCAATAGCGGCAGCGAGTGCCGACAGCGTTTCCGCCACGAAGCGGACGCGGTTCTCGGCGCTGCCTCCGTAGGCGTCGCTGCGCTGGTTGGAATTTGACGAGAGGAACTGCATCGGCAGGTACCCCGAGGCGCAGTGCAGTTCGACGGCGTCGATACCGGCGGCGCGGGCATTGCGGGCAGCGGCTACGTATTCAGCGATAACACCGGGAATTTCGTGCGCTGCCAAGGCGCGGGGCATCTCGGTGGCAACGGGGACGCCATCGGGGCCGGGGATCGGATCGGGGCAGGGGATTGCGCTGGGGGCGACGGTTTCGGCGTCTGCGTCCTTGTTGGCGCGCACGGCGGCGCGGCCAACGTGCATCAGCTGCATCACGATCAAGCCGCCTTCTGAGTGAACCGCATCGGCCACCTTGCGCCAGCCTGCGACCTGCTCGGGCGAATGAATGCCCGGCGTGCGCCAGTAGCCCTTGCCATGCGGAGAAGGCTGGGTGCCTTCCGTCACGATCAAGCCAGCAGAGGCGCGCTGGCGGTAGTATTCGACCATGAGGTCGGTAGGCTCGTCATGCGGTCCGGCGCGGTCTCGCGTCATCGGCGCCATGACCACGCGGTTGCGCAATTCCAGATCGCCGATGCGCACTGGCGAGAATACGTCGGTCATTCCGCTCAGCTCCGCACGCGAGGCTTGGGCAACGGCGCGCCGCGGCGCATCGTCTCGATGAACTTCTCGAGCGGGGCGGCGGGTTCGACCGGACCATCGTGCGGCTGGCCGTTGCGCGCCCAGTAGGTCTTCCAGCTGGGGAACAGGTCGTGGAAGCTGCCGTGATAGGGCGGTACGCCCGGCCAGCGCATCTTGCGATCGCCGATGGGTGGCTGGTTCAGGTCGCTAGCGTACCAATAGAGCGGCAGGCGGCGGCGGAAGTACCAGCGGCCATCGATGCGTTCGTACTGGTCGAAATACATCATCTGCATGATGACCCATTCCGGTCCGCACTCGTGCTCGTTCTTGGAATAGACGACGCCCTGCGCGTGGTCGGGATCGTCGAAGTCGATGATGTGGCCGCCGATGTGATGGCTGGTGCCGTCGAATTGCATCGAGTGGGTCTCATCGAACCAGTCGCGCAGGGCCTTGCGGCCGGATTTGCCGCCGCCGACGCGAACGTCTTCGGGGAAGAGGTTCACCCAGGCATCGCCATCGCGCATGTCCAACGCGAGCGAATACTTGGCGGGCAACTGGCGGATCGCGTCGAGCGATTCCAGCCGGTCGATGCGGGCGAGGAGAGAAGCGTCTGTCATGCGCTGGCGCGTCCTGTTGTGCGCCCCTCGATCGGGGCCTCGTCAAACTTGTACTTGATGATGTCGACCACGATCGCCGGGGTCAGCGTGCGGATGCCGCGCACGGTGGAGAGCTTGTCGAGCAGGAAATCGGACAGGCTGTCGAAATCACGCAGGGCAACGAGCATGTCGATGTCGTAGCGGCCGGTGACCATGTGCGCGGCGAAGACTTCGGGCAGGGCACCGAGTTCGGCGGCGACTTCGGAAGCGGGGCGGCCGTCCACCTCCACCGAGATGCGCAGCAGGACGTTGAAGCCGTGGGCCGAGAAGTCCGACACGGCTACGACACGCAACTGGTTGGCGTCCTCCATCCGGCGGATGCGGGTGGAAACAGTGGTTGCGGTAAGGCCCAGGCGCTCGGCGATCTGCTGGTTGTTGGCGCGGCCATTGCTGCGCAACTCACGGATGATCGCCTGATCTGTCGCGTCAAAGCTGAACACGCGGGCGGCAAGGTTGCTCGCGCTGCGGGCGGGAGGACGTGCCATCAGGCCGCTTCGCAAATCGCGCGCACCGCTGCGCGCGCGCCGTGCATCGCGCCTTCGATGTAGCCGACGCCGGTGGCATCGCCGATGGCATGGACTTCGAACCCGGCAGCGCGCAGCGCATCCGCCAGTGTCAGATCCCCATACGCCCCCTTTGCGACGACAACGTTGCCGGCGGGAACAGTTTGTGGCTGGCCTGCAGCGTCAGTGAAGGTCACGCTGTCCTTGCCGATCTCGATTCCGGTGGCACCGGCGTGAAGACCGACGCCGTGTTCGGCGAGTTCGGCCATCAGGCGCATGCGGCGCACTAGGGTGAGGCCTTTGCCCATGCGCGGCGCTTCCTCGATCACGTTTACGGTGCGGCCGCGCTCGCTCAGGAATTCGGCGAGTTCGAGGCCGACCAGTTCGCCGCCGATGATCGTGACGGTATGGGCCAGCGGCATCCAGGCATGGGTGGCCTTGCGCACCAGTGCGAGGTTGGCAGTCGCGCCGGTGGCCGCGCCGACCTTGGTGGCAAGGCGCGTGAACAGGCCGGTCTTGCGCTTCAGATCGTCGGAGCTTTCACCCAGCATCATGCGGCGCATGTCGTCGCCCGAGTAGACGTGGTCCTGATCGTTGCCGGGGATCGAAGGCATGTCGCGTATCGCGCCGGTGGCGACGATCACGCTCTGCACGCCGAGCTCGCGCAGCAGTTCGGGGGTTGCGACAGTCGACAGGCGGACGTCGATACCGGCCTCCTTTACTTCGCGGCGCAGCCATTCCAGCAGGCGCTCGTTCGGTTCATAGGCAAGGCTGGCAAAGCGCAAGGTTCCGCCCAGGCGGTCCGACTTTTCGATCAGCGTGACCTTGTGACCCAGTGCTGAAAGGCGGCGGGCCGATTCCATACCGCCCGGTCCGCCGCCGATAACCGCGACGTGGCGGCCATTGTCGCTGGCGGCAGGCGCTTCGCCTTCAAACTCGTGGGCAAGATTGGCATTGACCGCGCAGCGCGTGGGCTGGCCCATGTAGATCGCCGAGACGCAAGTGTAGCAATAGACGCAAGGGCGCACCTTTTCGGTCTCGCCTGCGGTCAGCTTGCGCGGCAGGTGCGGGTCGGCCAGCAGCTTGCGGCCCATGGCGACGAAGTCGGTCTCGCCTTTGGCGATGGCGTTTTCGGCACTGTCGACCTCGATACGACCCGAGCCGATCACCGGAATCGACACGGCCTTGCGGATTTCGGCCGTGGCGGGAAGGTTCCAGTTTTCGAGATGCGGGATGTTGGACTGCGAATGCAGCTTGCCGACCGAGGTATCATGATACGAGGTAATGGTGATGGCATCGACGCCAGCGGCTTCGACCAGCCGGGCATTTTCCTTGGCCATTTCCAGCGTGATGCCGCCGGGCTTGCCCACTTCCTGCGAATCGAGCTTGATCCATAGCGGAAAGTCGCGGCCGACTTCGGCACGGATCGCGGCGATGACCTCCAGCGTGAGGCGCAGGCGGTTCTCCACGCTGCCGCCGTACTGGTCGGTACGGGTATTGGTGTAGGGCGAGGTGAACGAGGACAGGAGGTAGCCATGCCCGCCGTGGATCTCGACCCCGTCAAAACCGGCTTCCTTGGCGCGGCGCGCGCCTTGGGCAAATTGCTGCACGGCAAGGTCGATGTCGGCCTGTTCGAGCACCTTGAGCTCGGGCATCTTCATACCGGCCAGCGCTTGGAGTTCCTCCATCAGGAAGTAGTCGATGAAGCTGCCCTTGGGCGCGGGCGGCACGGCCGGGCCCCACAACTTGTGGCCCCAGCGGTTGAAGCTGTAGCCGGCAACGAAGCCGCCGTGGTGGAGCTGGGTGGCGATCTTCGCGCCTTGGGCATGGACCCGGTCGGTCAGCGCCTTGAGGCCGGGAATGAAGCGATCGTCCGAAATAGCGGTCTGCTGCATGGCCACGGCGCCGACCGGCCAGGCAACCCCCGCCACGCCGCAGATGATCAGGCCCGCCCCGCCGCGCGCCTGCTCCTCATGATAGGCGATCAGCTGTTCGCCAACAGTGCCGTCGTCTTCCGAAAGGCTTACGCCCATCGCGGTGACGGCAATGCGGTTCTTCGTCTCCATCGTGCCAATGCGGCCGGGCGAAAGCAGGTGGGGGTAGAGGTTGGATGACACGTGGCACTTCCTCGTCCGTTGGCATCAGCGCGTCGAGCGATCACGCGGCCAAATTGTCGATTATTGCGTAATCCATGGATCATACGGCTACGATAATCAAGGTGCGAGACGTGAAAAACAAGCGCGTTGCGCAATCACGATGACGGGGGCCACCGAGTAATGCCTGTTTGGTGCGAATTATCTGGCGGATTCGTAGAAAGTTCCGCCACAGGTTACGCATGGTGTTGACAATGCACGCGCCCTAGCGGCATCTGCGTTGCCTGATAGCAAGGGCTTCCGCCAAGGAATCCGGGACAGGATCGAGATGGGCATGGATTGGCAGAGCGAAGTCGACGTGGTCGTCGTCGGATCGGGCGCGGGCGGGATGCTGGCTGCGCTGGTGGCGGCAAAGAACCGCGCCGAAGTGCTGGTGGTCGAGAAGGACAAGCTCTGGGGCGGCACCAGCGCGACTTCGGGCGGCGGCATCTGGATTCCCGGCAGCGATCAGGCCAAGGCCTTGGGCTTCGATGACAATCTCGACGATGCGTTCAAGTACGTCCGCGCGCTTTCGGCCGACAACGTGCCCGACGAGAATATCCGCGCCTATGTCGAGAACGCCGCGCCGATGCTGCGCTGGGTGACTGCGAACACCGGCGTCACCTACACCTCGCAACCCTACCCCGATTATCACGCCGAGAATCCCGGCGGATCGGTGACCGGCTACCGCACCCACTTGCCCGAGATGTTCGACGGCACGCTGCTGGGTGAGGACCTCAAGACGCAGCGGCTGCCATCGCCGGCCGCGAGCCTGTTCGGCTACCTCAACTGGACTTTCGCCGAGACCTACCAGCTGCTCTATCGCGGGCCGGGCTGGCTCACCGGCCTTGCGAAGAACATGGCCAAGTACTGGTTCGATTGGCCGCTGCGCTTCACCTCGCGCAAGGACCGGCGGCTGACGCTGGGCAATGCGCTGACCGGGGGCTTGCGCGTCGCGCTCAACGAAGCGGGCGTGCCGGTGTGGCTGAAGACGCCGATGCGCGAATTGCTCACCGAGAACGGCAAGGTTGTCGGCATCGTGGTGGAGAAGGACGGCAAGCCCTTTGCCATCCGCGCGCGCAAGGGCGTGGTGCTGGCCGCGGGCGGGTTCGACAAGAACCAGCAGATGCGCGATGCGAACTCGCCGCTCTACAGCAAGGCCTGGGCCTCGGGAGGGGTGACCAGCAACACCGGCGATGCGGTCCGTGCGGGGCAGGCCGTGGGCGCGGGCACGATGAACATGCATTCGGCCTGGGCCGCGCCGGTGTTTCATGTGCCGGGCGAGGATCGCGGGCGGCTGTGCACGATCGAGCGCGCGCTGCCGGGGTGCATCATGGTCAACCAGAAGGGCCAGCGCTATCTGAACGAGGCGGCGTCGTACCACATCGTCGGGCAGCAGATGGCGCGGCGGCAGCGCGAGTTCGGGGACGCCTCCCCCAGCTGGATGGTGTTCGACCACAAGTATCGCCACCAGTTCCCGATGGGCCCGTTGCTGCCGCTGGTGCCCGACTGGCTGCAATCTGGCGCGGTCAAGTCGATCCTCAAGAAGGGGCGCACCATCGGCGAACTGGCCAAGGCCATGGGCATCGATCCCGCGGCTCTGGAGCTTCAGGTAACGCGCTTTAACACTGGCGCGGCCAAGGGCGAGGACCCCGAATTCCATCGCGGCGAGGCGGCCTATGACAAGATGTATGGCGACTATCGCCACCAGCCCAACCCCTGCCTGCGCCCGCTGACCGAGGGGCCGTTCTACGCCATGCCGATCTATCCGGGGGATATTGGCACAAACGGCGGCCTGCGCACCAATGCCAAGGCGCAAGTGGTCGACGATGCCGGGCAGCCGATCGCCGGACTCTATGCCGTGGGCAACAATGCCGCCTCGGCGATGGGTGAAAGCTATCCGGGCGCGGGCGTGACCATCGGGCCGGCGATGACCTTCGGTTATGTCGCCGCGCGTGACCTTACCGGGGCCAATGACTGACTCGGGAAAGATTGTCCGCATCGGCGGGGCAAGCGGGGCGCTGAACGACAGCGCGATCGCGGTGCCGGGACTGCTAAAGGTCGAGGGGCTGAACTACCTCGCCTTTGACTACCTCGGCGAAGGGGCGATGGGCATCTTCCGGCGGATGAAGCAGGCCGATCCGCGCTCAGGCTTCCTGCCGGACTTCGTCGACATCCACATCGGGCCTTACCTCGAGGTACTGAAGGCGCGGGGCATCCGCGTCACCGCCAATGCCGGGGGCATGAATCCGGAAGGTCTGGCCGAGTTGATCCGCCAGCGCGGGCGCGAGCTGGGGCTGACCTTGCGGGTTGCTACCGTGACCGGCGACGATGTCGAGCATCTCGTACCTGAGCTGCGCGCCGAGGGTTTGCGCGACATGTACAGCGGCGCAGCCCTGCCCGAAGGCGACATCGGCATGCACGCCTATATCGGGGCGTTCGGCATTGCCCGCGCGCTTGATGCCGGGGCGGACGTGGTGATCACCGGGCGCGTGGTCGATTCCGCGCTGATCCTCGGGCCGCTGATCCACGAATTCGGCTGGGGGCCGGACGATCTTGACCTGCTGGCGGCGGGGACCGTGGCCGGGCACTTGCTCGAATGCGGGGCGCAGGCGACGGGCGGCACGTTTACCGACTGGCAGGACGTTGAAGGCTGGGCCAACATCGGTTTCCCGGTGGGCGAATGCCATGCCGATGGCAGCGTGGTGATGACCAAGCCCGCTGGCACCGGCGGTCTGGTTTCGGTCGGCACGATTGCCGAGCAGCTGCTTTACGAGGTCGGCGATCCGCGCGCCTACATTGTGCCCGATGTGGTGTGCGATTTCACCGGGATCACGCTGAAGCAGGTCGGCCCGGACCGGGTTCTGGTGCGCGGAGCAAAGGGCTACTCTCCACCTGCAACGCTCAAGCTGTGCGGGACTTACGACGATGGCTGGCGCTCGGTTGCGCTGATTCCGGTCAGCGGGATCGATGCGGTGTCCAAGGCGCGGCGGACGGCGGAAGCCTTGCTCGAACGCGTTTCGGCCATGCTGGAAGAGCGCGGTTGGGGGCCGTGGCGGCAGACGCATGTCGAGGTGATCGGCACCGAGACCGCGTGGGGGCCGCGTGCCAAGGCTCTCGATCCGCGCGAGGTCCTGCTCAAGATCGTGGTTGATCATGCCAACCCGGCGGCTTGCATGTTGTTCGGGCGCGAGCAGACCACGGCGATCATGAACATGGCCGTGGGCACGTCCATCGCGCCGATCATCGCTGCGCCGAGGGCCTTTCCGCTGACGGGCATGTTTTTCGGCCTGATCGACCGGGCGCGGGTGACGCAAGCGGTGACGTTCGATGGCGCGGCGCTGGACTTTGCCGATCCGGTGGCGCCAGGCGATCCGGCGGTGCTGCCGCAGATCGAGGGGCATGTGCCTGTGGCAGAGGGCGACTTCGTCGAAGTTCCGCTGATCCGGCTGGCCTGGGCGCGCAGTGGCGACAAGGGGCGGCTGTTCAACGTGGCCGTGATCGCACGGCGTGCGGAATACCTGCCGTGGATCCGCGCGAGCCTGACCGTCGATTCAGTGACCAACTGGTATCGCCACTTGTTCGACGATCCTGCCAATGCCCGGATGGAGGCTTTCGAGGTGCCTGGCGTCCATGGGATCAACTTTCTGGCCCACGATGCGCAGGGCGGAGGAATCAACCTCTCGCCGCGCTTCGATGCGGCCGCAAAGAGCATGGCGCAGCACCTGCTGGAGATGCCGGTCCAGCTGCCGCGCTCGCTACTCGACAAAGGATAGACCGATGGCTGATGACCTGCCCTACCTTGCGCGCGGTGCGAAGCCGGTGGCGACCGACAGCACCATGCTGGTCAGCAATTCGCCCTACCTGAACGAGCCGCGCCTGCGGGATTGGCTCGCAACGGCGTACCTGCGCAAGAGCGGCAAGGATTCCCCCACCACGCTCGATGCACACAAGCTCTACGGCATTCTTGCCGACATTTTCGATGTGCCGCGCATCGAGGAACTGTTCACGGCGGAGCGCAAGCGCTGGCCCGAGCTGGACGCATGGTTTACCGAAGGCTTCTCGTCGAACTTCACCGTCGATGAACTGCTTGAGCACCCGGTGGGCTCACTCGGCCACACCTTCGGCCGCTACTTGCGCGACAACGGCTTCGAGATCGACATCGTGCCGCGCTTTGTGCCCCGCAACCAGTTCGAATACTTCTCGCTGCGCAGCGGGCAGACGCATGATCTGGAACACATCGTCTGCGGCGGCGGGTTCGACATCATCGGCGAGCTGGTGCCTTATTTCGCCCGGCTATCCAACCTTCCGCGCTTCCTTGATCCGGAACTGGTCGGCCTGATAAACGCCGGCCAATTGCTCGGCGCGCTCAGGCTCGTCTCGCGCACCGGGCTGCACTATCAGGCGGCATTCCCGACCGCGCTCAAGGCCGTGCGCTGCGGCCTGGATGTGGGCGAGCAATCCGGACCTTATTGGATGGCGAAGTATGAGGACGTATTTCACCTCCCGATCGCCGAGGCACGCGAGGCGCTGGGCATCGTAGGGGCAGTAGACCTCGATAGCCGCGAGGCATCGCTGCTCTGGCCGGAATACAACTGACGGCTTGGAACAACCAAGGGGCCGGAGCTTTCGCCCCGGCCCCTCTCCCTGTTGCACTTTGATCAAAGGTCCACGGATCAGAAGTTGACGCCAAGCTCCACGCCATAAGTGCGGCCGCGCTCGTATGTGCCGGTGAATAGCAGCACCGGCGCGCCGAAGCTGATGAAGCGCTTGTTGAAGATGTTGTCGCCGAACACCGAGAGCGAAACGCGCGCCCCGCCCAGCGGCACGTCGGCCACACCGAGGCGTCCGTTCACCAGCCAGAACGCGGGCTGCTTGTTTCTGTCTTCCAGCACTTCCTGCCCCGCAAGATTGCGCAAGGGCGTGGAGGTGAGGAAGTAAGTGCTGCGGTAGCGGCCTTCGATCAGGGCAGTTATGTGCCCGCCATTGGCCGTGAAGTCCGCCGAGTTCCAGCTTGCCGCTGCCCGTCCGGTCCAGTTCGAGAAGTAGGTGGGCCGGGCGAAGGCGGCAACATCCTGTCCGTTGAGGATGAAAGTATCATAATCGAAATCGGTGTAGGACACGCTGCCCGATAGGGTCAGCCCCGCTACCGGCACGACATCGAGCTCGGCCTCGAAGCCCTTTATCTGGGCCTTGCCCGCGTTGTCGAAGAACTGACGCCCGTTGATGAAGTTCTGGGTCTGCAGGTCGTTGTAATTGTTGTAGTATCCGGCGATGTTGAGGCGGACCTTGTTGTCGAGGAACTGGGTCTTGGCGCCAACTTCATAGCTGGTCATGTTCTCGGGCCGATAGGGAATGCCCGAAAGAATGCCGCCCGAAACATACCCCGTGGCGATCTTGGCGAAGATCATGGTCTGTTCGTTGGGCCGCCAGGTGGCGATGCCGGTATAGGTCAGCTTCTTGTAGGTCTGCTTGTAGGTGCCGACGCCGAGCGAGCCACCCTGTGCCCCGGAAATGGCCGAGATCTGCAACTCGCGGTCGTCGATCGTGCCGCGCAAGCCGCCGGTCAGCTCAAACTGGTCGGATAGTTTCCAGGTAAGCTGGGCATAGCCCGCCATGGAATCGTTCACGCCGACCGTGCGGGTCAACCCGCTGCCGAAGATGGCATCAAGCGGGCTTGGCACGATCGTCGCCGAAGGCGTGGGCGAGAGGATGCCGAGCACTTCGGTACCGGGCGAGCGTTCGTTGAAGTAGAACAGGCCGGCGGTAAGCTGGTAGTTGTCGCCCGACAGCTGGAACTGCAGTTCCTGGCTGAACTGCTCCTGATTGGTGGCGCGGGCCGAAAGCAGCGGGAAGAAGTAGTCATTCGGGCCGGGCGCATTGGCCGGGTTGAACAGGATCGCCTGGATCTGCTGCGGGGTAAGTCCCGGCGTGAGAAACGCGCCCAGTTGCTGGAAGGTGAAGCGCATGCCACCTGCCGAACCAAGGTCGAAGATCACCGGGTCCTGCCGGAACTTGCGATAGGCGCTGATCGACTTGACGGTGAAGTTGTCGCTGGCCTCAAGCGACAGGGTCAGACTGTGGCCCTGCGTGACGATGTGCTCCTCGCTGGTCGCAGCGGCGACCGAGGAAAGCGGCCCGTTCAGCCCTTCGTTGGTGGTGCCCCCGAAGAACGGCTGCAGCGCGACGATCGGCCCGAGCAACTGGCCCGAGGCATCGGGAATGACGCCGAGGCTTTGCATCGCGCGGCCCGAGGCGCGGGTGTCGGTATAATCGAAGCGGTAGTCGGCGGTCAGCGCGCCGAACTCGCCGCGGATGGCAACCTGTCCGCCATCGACGTTGCGGTGCCCAAGCTTTCTCACGAAGCGCTGCGTGCCGAATTCGGGTGCGCGCAGGGCGATGTTGAGGCCCTTGCCCGCCATGGTGTTGGTCACGTCGCCGTCGATCTGGTCATGCAGATAGGACAGGCGGATCGAGAACGGGCCGATCTGCGGCAGATCGAGAGAGATCTTGCCCCGGAACGCATCGTAATTGCCATAGGAACCGGTGGCGCGGACGCCCCATTCCCCCTTGGGTGCGGCGGTCGTGATGCTGATGGCGCCCGATGTGGCATTGCGGCCGAATAGTGTGCCCTGCGGCCCGCGCAGCACTTCGACGCGCTGGATGTCGGAAAAGTCGAGCAGCGAGCCGACCGCACGACCGATGTAGACGCCATCGACATACATGCCGACCTTGGGGTCCACCGAGTTGGACGAGGTGCCCGAGGCGACGCCGCGAATGATGATCGTGGGGTTGGACTGCTGCCCTTGCGCATTGAACTGGAGGCTGGGCGCGAGGCCTGCGAGGTTGCGCACACTGGTCACGCGCAGGGCTTCGAGCTGTTCGGTACCGATTGCCGTGACCGCCACGGGGACCTTCTGCAGGCTTTCCTCGCGGCGCTGGGCGGTGACGATGATTTCCTGGACCGAGGCGGATTGGCCGGTGGATTCGCCTGAGGCCTGTGGCTCTTCGGCTGCGCCTTCGGCGGCTTGGGCGATGGGGGCAAGCGTCAGTGTGCCTGCCGCGAGGATCGACCCGAGCAGGTACCTGCTGCGGATATGCCGTGCATTCATCGTTTCTCTCCCTCCGTTGTTGTCATTCTTTTGATTTCGCCCGGCGTGTGGCGCCGATGCGCAAGGGGCGGCGAGGCGCAATGCGCTCGCCACCCCTGAGCCTTCAGATCGGTGGTCCTTTGGTGATGGCGTCTGTCCTCATTCGGCGGCTTCCATCATCGGCACGCCGTAGTTGGGGTCGTCCTCGTTGCAGAGACGGTTGGTGTCGTCCCAGCGGCTGTCGATAACCGGCGTGATGTTCAGTTCGCGCCGGATGTCCTCGATCTGGACGTCGGCATATTCGCGCCAATCGACCAGCATCAGCGGGTACTTCCAGTTGCGCCCCTGCTGCGCGCCGATGAACTCCGCTTCGAGATTCACGACCATCGCTTCGGGATAGAACAGGGCGTCCTTCATCGTCGTCTTGGCCTTGAGGTAATAGGCGATGCGGCTGAAGAAGTTGCTGAGCTCGGGATGGAAATAGAGCGATTTGGCGTGCATGTTGGCTGATAGCAGCGCGATCTCGCCGCCATGGTTGGGGCCGAAGCCGGTGATCATGTGCTCGATATCGTGCGAAAGCGCGGTCTGGCGCAGGTAGTAGGTGAAATCATTCACCACCTGAATTTCTTGGAAGAACAGATCGAGTTGGTAGCCCGAATTCGCCATGAAATCATGGATCGCCGCGCCCAGCGTTCCGGGGGCACAGTCCTTGGTCTCGGCAAGAGTAAAGTTGGACAGGCTCTTGCGGTCGAGCCAGCGCTTGAACAGCGGCAGGCGTGCCTTCTCCATTTCGAACAGTTCGATGATCCGGGGCATGTCCTCGAGATCGTGGAGGATCTGCGCCACTTCAGGGATGTAGGCGGTGTTGGGCAGGTCAGGCCCGTTCCGCCGCAGCATCTCCTGCGCGATCAGCGCGCGCAGGCCCGAATGGTTCAGGTACTTGGAAGAGCTGACGAGGACCGAGCTCTGCGTCTCGATCTTCTGGATCCGGCCATTGAAGTAGGCCCGGTCGGCATCGCCGATCTTTGCTTCGCTCATGTCGGCATCCTTTCCTGATATTTGCAAAAGGTTAGGGGGCGTCCGGGAGGGAGTGGACGCCCCCGGTTGCGAGGGTTCATCTTGGGGAATCAACCCTCGCTAGGGGTATCATTCCGCAGCCTCGGCCAGCGCGGCGTCGTCGTTGGCGGGCGAGAGGAATTCGCCCGGCATCGCGCCGGTGAACGCGCCGTTCTCGAAGGTCGGAACGCCGTTCACGAGGGTGAGGCGGGTCGGCATCGCAGCGCGGGTGAAGCGCCAGGTGGTGCCGCCACGGCCATCGGGCACGTCGTGCGCCTTGATCATCTCGCGGCGCTGGATTTCGTCCATGTTGAACACGGCAAGGTCAGCGCGCTTGCCGACAGCGATCACGCCGCGATCGTGCAGGTTGAAGTGGCCTGCAAGCTTGCCGGTCATGATGTGGATGGCCTGCTCCAGCGTCAGCTTCTTCTGCTCGCGGACATACTGTGTGAGCAGCAGCGCGTTCTCGCCGCCTCCGCACAGCATCTGCAGGTGTGCGCCTGCATCCGAGATGTTGCCGACGGTCCTGGGGTCGTTCATCAGCTCCAGTGTCAGGTCCTCGTCCTTGGGGAAGGGGGCCATGTGGACGGTGGAGCGGGTGCCGTTCTTGAGGATCCAGTCAGCCATCGCATCGGAGCGGTGGAGGCCGAGGCTGTCGGCATACTCCTTGAGCGTGATGTTGAGCGGACCGGTGCCGTTCTCGCTGTCAAGCAGGAACAGTTCCTGCGGGTTCTTCAGCGGCGAGTGATCCCACGCCTGCGTGTCCCAGCTTTCACGGGCACGGGCGCGCCATGCCGGATCGGCAAGGAGCTGCGCCTTCTTGTGGTGGTCGTCCTCGAGCACGACTTCGTGCCAGACGTAATCGTTCGACTGCGCGAAGATTAGCGACTTTACAAGGCTGAGCGTCGAAGTCGGCGAGACGTGGGCATAGCCCGGCCACACATCGACCCCGGCTTCACGCATCTTGCGCACCGACTCCTGCATCGCGGGCAGGATGCCCTTCTGGAATTCCAGCGTGGGGATGGCCCCGGCGATCTGGCACTTGATGTTGCGACCACCGAGCAACTTGGCGAGCCGTTCGAGGTTGGCCGGACCGGTCATGCGCATAAAGGTGTCGACGATGACCTGGTAGCAGCAGCCGGGGTAGCGCTCCATCACGTCGAACAGGGCTTCGAACTCGGCGTCGTTGGCCATCAGCGTGGGGACAGGGCGGTTCTGGCCGTCGTGGTCATGCATGTTGTCCGACATGCCGAGCGCGCCTGCAGCCAGAGCATCGTCGAGCAGTTCGGCCATCTTGGCGATCTCTTCCGGGGTTGCCTCGCGCTCCCAGGCCTCGACGCCCATCGCCGCCAAACGGATGGCGATGTGGCCGACATAAGCGGCGTAATTGAGCGGCGATTTGACGTTGCGTTCGACCGACGCGCGGTACTCGCTCCACTTGTTCCAGTCCCACGGCAGGTTCTGCATGAACGGGCCTTCGGGGATGTCTTCGAAGAACGAGAAGATGCCGATCATTTCGCGCTGGGCGGGCATGTACTTGTGCAGCGGCGCGGCGGAAAAGCCACAGTTGCCCAGGATCATCGTCGTCGCGCCATAGCCCGGCAGCGGATCGAGATCGGGCTGCCACCACATCGTGCCGTCATAGTGGGTGTGGCTCTCGATGAAGCCGGGGGTAACGTGGCAGTTGGTGGCGTCGAACACGCGCTCTCCAGCCGGGGCGAGGCCTTCGCCCACCTCGGCAATCACGCCGTCCTTCACGCGGACATCCGCCTTGAAAGCCGGGGCGCCGGTTCCGTCCACGACGGTACCATTCTTGATGAGGATGTCGGTCATTTCATTCTCCCGTTGGGTCCGTTGGATCGCTGCATGTTGCGCAGCATCGTCCGCAGAATCTTGTTCGTTGGGAGCAGCATATGCATGGGGGCGAATGTGCGAAGACGGGCTCTTGCCAAACGGATCATCCTGTTATCTAATTCGGATCATGACGCGATACGAGCCTACCGCATTGGCGATGATTTCCGCGCTGCGCCGTCATTTGCGCAAAGATGGATGGACTGTTTTACGACTTTCGCGGGAGCTGGGTGTCGGCGAGGCCACCGTGAAGCGTTGGCTGGCGGGCAAGGGACTCACTATTGACCGGCTGGAGCGCATGGCGCAGCTGTGCGGGCTGGTGCTGGGCGACCTCGCAAGGGAGGCAGAGGAGTGCCCCGGCGATCTCGCGCACGAGCTGACGCTGGCGCAGGAGAAGGCGCTGTCGACCAACATCTTCCTCTCGTTCCTGTTCATGGCCTTGCTGGGCGGCGTGTCGGCAGAGGAAGTGGCTGCGGACTTCAATGTCCCTGCTGCAGCGATGGATGCCGCTCTCGACCGGCTTGAACGTCTTGCCCTGATCGACCGCTTGCGCAGCGGACGGGTGCGCCCGCTTGTCGACCGCGCCCTGGTCTTCCGCAAGCAACCTTTGCGCGCCTTGTTCGAGGTTCACATGAAGCGCACGTTCTTTGAACTTGATTATTCGCAGCCTGAAACCGTCTACAGCGCCGAGACCGTCAAGCTATCACCTGCCGGTGCCGCGCAACTGGCCGAACTTATCGAGCGGCATCACGTGGAAGTTCAGATCCTCGCCGAACGCGACCGTGAGGGCCATGCCGGTGAGGCAGGCAGCGGCTGGTACGGCATGCTAAGTGTCATGCGGCCGCTAGACATGGAGCCGTTGCGCGTGGACGGCATCACCGCATGGACGGATGCGCTTGGATCGGGCGGCGCATAGGGAAGGTTTGAGAGACCGCTCAGCGCCTATGTCTACTTCTGAACCGCTGTGGGCCAGTTCAGCGATGGCCGGAGACGCCATGTTGGAATGTTTCCCCGGGGAAACACTCCAAATGGGATATCTGGCGCGCGCCGACCGTGATTTCCGCAATCGCGGCACAGTCGAAATCCCATTAGAACTCAGAGTTCTGCCGTCACACCTTCGTCCGCACCGGGCGGTACGTGCTGACCTGACCACAGGCGTTGCAACCTGTTGCCGAGAATATCGCCAGGCCCTTCGACAAAGCGGGGATTGCCGAACAGCGCCATGGTCGCATGCTGACGTGCCAGCGCTTTGCGGTCCTGTGCGACCACGGGCGCAAGGAACAGTCGGATCGCAGCCTGTTTCAGCCAGCCCGGAGCAAAGCCTCTCCGCGTGGAAAAGCGCGCGAAAGGCGTGAAGCTGCCATCGGTTGCCGGCGTGAAGATCGCCGTCACGCACAGCGTCAATCCAGCGTGTCCTTCCCAGCGCGCTTGCACGATGGTTGGTGGATAATAGCGAGAGATGCTGCGCTGCCGGTCGCGTTCCAGAAAGCGGGACATCAGGCCCAGGTCTGGCGCGTCCTGTTCGATCGCCATTTCGATGCCGTCACCATGGCTGGTGACGACGAGCCTCACCGGAAGGCGGCGATCCCGACGCCGGATGAAGCCGTGATGCAGGTGGCCGGTGTGGAACGGATCCATGACGTTCTCGATGGCATCGAAGGCGCGGCCCTGCCATGTGCCCTGCTGCCACCAGAAGTGATCGAGTTCGGGGTTGTCGAAGTCGGGCGGCAAAGTTGGTTCGTCAGGCGCAGCGTCGCTCAAGCTGACGAAAACGGCACCAGCCCGTTCGATCACGCGCAAGGGCTGCGCGTCCAGTTTCGCTTGCGGCAATGCTGCAGAAGGACAGCCCGGCACTTCGACACAGCGGCCATCGGCTGCGAACCGCCAACCATGGTAGGGACAGGACAGGGTTCCGTTCTCGACCCGTCCTTCGGACAACGGGTAATTGCGGTGCGGGCACCGATCGATCAGTGCGGCGATCCCCGAGGCGCTTCGAAACAGCGCGATCGGCGTGTTGCACAGCATGACCTTGCGCACGGCGCTGCCGCGAATATCTTTCGCAAGGGCAACCATGTGCCAGGCATCGGTAACTGTGTCGGGAAAGGCCATCAGGCCAGATCCTCCCCATTCCATTCGATATCGCAAGTGGTTGCGGCATTGGTCGATATGCCCATGACCAGACCCTTGAACGCAAACGCTGCCGCGTCGACCAGTGCCCCGAGGGCCGGAGCACGATCTCCAGGGCGGGAGATGGCATCGCGACCTTTTGCAAGCGTGGCGCACCATTCGCGCCACCGTCCCGTCCTGATGGCCAGGGGCAGGCCCAGCACCCACATCGCCGGCCCGAGGAAAGTTGGCCGAACATTGTCGATGGCGTGGCGCTGCGGCTCACCGGTCATGGCGGCAAAAGCTGCGCCTTGCGCGATCAGGAGATGAATTCCGCTGGTGGCTCGGGGATTGCATTCGAGCAGCCACGGCTTTCCGGCGATGTCGAACATGACGTCGCAGGCGAACTGCCCATGGACCAGGGCTTTACTGGCCATTGCAGCGGCGATTTCGTGCAGAAGTTCCGAACGGCTGCTGTCCAGCGGCTCGAAGGCATAGGATGCGCCACCGCCTAGCCGCCAGCGCGAGCGGTATGGGGCAAAGCCGGTCAGCACCCCATGATGCGCGACAGCATGAAAGCACGCTTCCTCGCCCGCGATGCGCCGCTGCGCCATCCAGCCGCCCGCAGCGATCTGCGTAGATGACGCAAGTTTAGCCGCACTCGGACCCACCATCGTGCGGTCGCCGAAGCGGCCAAAGCGCGGTTTGAAAACCCAGTCACGGCTGCTGTGCAGGAATGGCGCCAAGTCTTCGGCACTTTCGATCGCGTGGCTTTCGGGTGCATCCACGCCCCAGGCACGGCAGGAGGTGGCAAAGGCCAGCTTGTCATGCAATTGGCGTAAGGTCACCAGATCAGGGGCAAGGAGCCTGCCCGAAAGCGCATCGCGCATCGCCGGCGCGGCGAGGTGAAACACCTCTTCGCACGTGGGCACGACGAGCGCGATGCTGTGACGTTCGACTAGTTCAGCGATTCTTGCGCGAAATTCCGCTGCACTGGAGCGGGGCGAAGGGTAGCGATGGTGTAGCACCGGCAGGCGTGACCAGCGGGCCATGCGCGAAGTTACGCAATCGGCCAGATGAACGTCCCACCCTTCGGCCACGAACGCGCGGGCGAGATCCAGTGCGGCGGCGGCCCTTGCCCCGGTTATAAGTACTGCCCTAGCCATCGCGCCACACCACCTTGCGGCGCTTTGGTCCGTGCCAGTCGGGCAAGTCGTGGCGCACTACCGGTTTCCGGCCGACGAGGCGCTCAAGCCCGGTGGCAGCCTGCGCAGCGCGGTCTGACGGACAGAGCGATCCGACTGCCAGGGATATCCCGTGTCGGTCTGCCGAAGCCTGCCACTGGTGCTGCGGCGTCAATACGCTCTCGACCGCGGCGATGACCTGAGGCGGGGTGATGCAGTAGGCATCGAAGCGCCATATGTCCTGAACCCGTCCCTCGACCGGCCTGATCACGCGCCCGGCAAATCCGCATGGGCAGTTCTGCTCGCCCCACTCGACATAATCGTCGCCAATGATACGGACGATGGGCTGGCTGTGGCGCCTGAGATCGGTGACGACCGGACGGAAGCCGCGCGTTCCCGCGACGGGTTCCGCTTCAATCTCAAGCGAGTGATCGTTAAGGTGCAGACGGCCTGCGGCACACTCGGCTCCCAGAAAGCCCTCTGTCGCCTGCAAGATCGACCTTGGCCTGATACCGAAAAACGCAGTAACCAGATCGCGCTCGCCACTGCTCATCGGCTCGCTGCCGAAAAACAGATGGCGCAAGGTTGGAAGTGTGGCGCCTAGGCAGGCCAGCCCGATCAACCGCGATGGCGGAGCGATCAGGATTGTCGGGGCGTAGTCTTGCAGGGCCCTGGCGCTATCGCAGACCGCAAGCTCTATCGGGAAGTGTGCGAAGCGCAGTCTTCTGCGGGCCGCATCGCTGTACAGCGCATTGCTGGCCCGCAAGTGCAGGGCGAGGCGCTGCGAGCGCAGCAGGGCGGAGAACGGCAGGAGGCGCGCAAGACTCTGGCCGATGTAGTCCGCACGTTCGGCAGCCGTCGCCACGAACAGTCCCCGCGTGGCGCCGCTGCTGCCGGTTGACCAACCTGCGCTGAGGCCTGTGGTTTGCGGTTCCATTTCTGCAGCATCGGCCAGGCGGCGAAGGGCCTCGTCGCTGAGCGAGAGGCTGTTCCACGCGCCGTAATCCTGACGCATTGAATGTACCGGCGTTACTGGAAAAGCTTCGAGCGGCGCACCCGCGAAGGGCGCAAGCGCCGGAGTTCTCGCCAGTGCTGGCTGAAGGTCCGCCCACAGCCGCCGCCTGTGTTTTGCAAGGTCTTGCGCGTTACGCGACATCGCGCGGCGCGTGCGCAGCCATGAGGCGGCAATGCGTTCAAGCTGCATCATCATCATCACCGCGAAAGGCGCGGGCGGTGCTGGCGCAATGCGATGGCAGGATGGCCAGTTCAGGATTGCGATGCGCCGCGCTGCACAGCAGGTCCAGCGTTTCGCGATAGCGGCGCGTATTGCCGAGCAGTGTGGTGGTCAGGCGCGGCGGCGCTCGTCGTTCTGCGATGGACCGTCCGGACCAGACCGCATCGGCAGCGAGCAATACCGGCTGCCCCCGCCGTGTCTCGAAAGCCAAGCCCCAGTGTCCGGCGCAATGCCCGGGCAGTTCAACCGCCAGAAGGCTGCCATCGCCGAGAATGTCGTGCCCCTGCGCAAAGGGTGCGAAGGCACTTGGCAGGGTAACCGGACGGGCATCTTCAAAGTAGCGGGCCATTGCATCGACATTTTCCGGCACCAGCTCGGCCAACAGGCCGTTTCGGACGCGCGCAATCCGTCCTTTCCCGCGAAGGGCATCGAGGCCGGCCCGGGCGCAGTAGACCGGCAAGTGCGCGAGATGGTGCAAGCCCGCGACATGATCGCCGTGGAAATGCGAGACAATGGTCCCGGCAATCGCTGCCCCGTCGATGCGGTGGTGCTGCAGCCAGACCTGCCAACGCTCAGCCTCGCCGATCGAAACCGGCGTTGTCCAACGGTAGAAGCGCTCCGGGAAGGGCCGCGTCGCTGCGATGAAGGCAGGGTCATAACCGGTATCGAACAGGAATAGCCCAAGCGCCGGATGCTCGATCACGCCCACCATTGCCGGAAATTCGACAGCGCAGAGGCTGCCGCCGGCGATGGTCATGCCCTCGGGGTGGCGACACGATCCGCGCTCAAGCCACCTGAAGCCGACGCGGATCATGGCTCACCTCGATTGACAGCGAGCTTGCGCGCCTCCGCCAGCAGGCTTTCGAAGGCATTGTGCCGGGGGCGGTAGCCAAGCAGGCGCTGCGCAGGTTCCTGATCGAATGTCTGCGACCAGCCTAGGGTGGCCAGGGTGTAGCGGGTCAGCACAGGCTCCTTGGTGGCGCCTGCAAGCCGGGCAAAGGCCTCCAGAGCAATCGCCATAAGCCGGGCAAGACCGATCGGCACCGTGACCAGTTTCGGAGACGTGCCGAGGCTCGTCGCAAGTCCCATCGCTATGTCGCGCACGGAAAGGGCTTGGCCGCCCGAGATATTGATCGCCCGGCCACGCAGTGCCGAGGCGCGATGTTCTGCCTCGCATATTGCCCAGGCCGCGTCCCTGAGATCGGTCATTTCAACAAGCGCCCTGCCGCCACCGGGCAGGGGCATGCGCGCCCTTTGCGCAAGTTCGACAAGGCGTGGCAGAACCACCCGATCCCCTTCGCCGACGAGGGCGCGCGGACGGATGGCACAGCAGGCTATCGCGTCGTCGCGTGCGGCCAGGACCAGACGTTCGGCCGCAAGCTTGGTCAGGGCATAGGCATTGAGCGGGTGCGTGGGTGCATTGGCCTCGCCGATGGAGAGGCGGTTGCGAAATGCCGCGAAGATAGAGGGCGAGGAAACGAAGACAAAGCGTTGCACGCCCGCGGCGCCGGCGACCTCGAGCAATCTGCGCGTCGCGGTGATGTTGGCGGCGACGAAGTCCCGCCGGTTGCCCCAACTTGCTGAAAGGGCGGCAGCGTGGATGACGCTGTCGCAACCGTCGATCAGCACTGGAAGACAAGCGTGCTGTGTGACGAGGTCCATAGCGACGAATTCAGCCCCCATCGCACGAAGCCTGGCGCCCGCCTGATGCGATCGGCCCGTCGCCATGATTTGGTGACCTCTCGCCAATGCTTCCCTCACAATGGCGAGGCCGAGTCCGCCAGTTGCTCCGGTGACGAGGATGCGACGCCTGCTCAAAGCCGGAGAACCATGGCCGTGGCGCTGATCCCGGCTGCGGTGCCGAGCAGCAGCACGGCGTCACTCTGCCGCGCCGCGCCAGTCTCGAGCGCATGGGCCAGCACGGTCGGGATTGATGCAGCAATCTGATTGCCGGTCGTCGCGAAAAGATCGATCACGCGGTCGCAGCGCGGGGCAAACAGGCGTTTGACATGGGCCACCCCGGGTGCGCTCGCCTGATGGCAGACGACGCAGGCAATGTCTTCCTGGGCGAGACCAGCGTCAGCCAGTGCGCGGTTGATGACCCCCGGCAGGGCCTTTGCTGCGGCCTTGAAAATGCCGAAAGCATCCATCTCGAAGTGCGATCCGGCGGTCAGCGCATCATACCCCTCACTCACCCGCAGCCGGGTGCCGCCGGCGCGCAACTGCGCGAGGGGATGATGCGCGCCCTGTGTCACGCTGGCAACAGAGCAGATGCCGCGGTCGGGTTCGTCACAAGCCTCGATGGCCAGGGCTGCGGCGCCATCGCCGAAGATCGAACGCGTCTTGGCATCTGCGGGGTCGAGCCCTGCAGATGCAATGTCACTGGCGAAGACCAGCGCCCGGCGCCAGCGCCCGGTGGCGATGCCCATCCCTGCAACATCAAGTGCGGTCACGAAAGACAGGCAGGTCTGGTTCACGTCAAAGCACGGTACGCCCGATCGGCCGAGGCCGAGCCGATCCTGCACCATCGCCGAAGTCGACGGAATGGGCTGCTCCATCACGCCGCATCCGCCGATGATCACATCGGGCGGACCATCCCAACCAGCGCGATCAAGCGCCATGCGCGCGGCCGATGCGGCCATCATCGAGGTCGTTTCGTCGGCCGCGGCGACATGGCGTGCGGCAATGCCGAATTCGCGTTCCGTCCAGCCCGGATGTTGGCCATGCCGGAGATCGAGATCCAACGACGCAACCACCTCCCGCGGGCGGTAGCTGCCCCATCCAGCTATGGCGAATCGGCTGATCATCGTCATGCATCCCCTATGCCGGGAACATGCTTCAAAAACTGAACGATGTCTAATTAAAATTATACACCGTTCAGTTTGGCTTTGTCAGGCCTGTTCGGCTGCTTCGAGTTCGGCATCAGGCTCGCTGTTGGGTGCAGCTGGCTGCAACGCCATTTCCCCCATCGTGACGTAATCGAGCTTTCCGGTGCCGAGCACGGGGAGCGCATCGACCACGCGAATATCGCGCGGAATCATCAGTTCGGTGACGCCGTTGGCACGGCCCCACTCCTGCAGGGCCTTGTGCTCTGCTCCCGGCGCAGTGGTGAAGAGGACAAGCTGTTCGCCCTTCTTGGGATCCGGCCGTGTGACGATGGCATGGTCGAAGCCCGGCCAGCATTTTGCGGCGTAGCCTTCGACCGCCGGGAGCGACACCATCTCGCCGCCGATCTTGGCAAAGCGCTTTGCCCGGCCACGGATCGTGATGAAACCGGCTTCATCGATGGTGACGATATCTCCGGTATCATGCCAGCCTTCGAGTGGCGGCTGAAGCTTGCCCGGAGCCGAGGCAAGGTAATACCCCGCCATGACGTTTGGCCCGCGAATGAAGAGGCGGCCGCCTTCGGCAATGCCGGGCACCGCTTCGAGCCTCGTTTCGACCGCAGGCAAGGCGCGGCCGACGCTGCCAGCCATGAAATGCATCGGCGTGTTGACCGCGATGACCGGCGCGGCCTCGGTCGCCCCATAGCCTTCGAAAATGCGCAGGCCGAACTTCTCGGCATAAGTCTTGCGCGTTTCGTCCCGCACTTTTTCCGCACCGGCAAAAATGTAGCGCAGCGAATAGAAGTCGTAACCGTGGGCCATGCGGGCATAGCCCGACAGGAAGGTGTCGGTGCCGAACATGATCGTGGCATTTGCGTCATAGGCGAGCGCCGGGACGATGCGGTAATGCAGGGGGCTGGGGTAGAGCACCACCCGGATACCGCTGAGCAAAGGCAGCAACGTACCGCCGGTAAGGCCGAAGGAATGGAACACCGGCAGAGCATTGAGCACGATGTCGCTGGCGTTGAAATCGATCCGCGCGGCGAGCTGGGCGCAGTTCGACAGCAGGTTTCGGTGGGTCAGGACGACGCCCTTGGGCACGCCTTCCGAGCCGCTGGTGAACAGGATCACGGCAGGGGCTTCAGCGGCAATGCGATGCTTCAGGTGGCGCTTTTCGGCGCGCCCCGCGCCCAGCAGCGCGCGCAGCTTTTCGAATGCGCCGATTGTTGCGCCGACGTCTTCCAGCCAGATGATGCGCAGACCGTCAGCTTCCAGAGCGGCGATGACATCGTGGAGCTTTGCCTGATCCACGAAGGCGCGGGCAGTGACCACGGTGCGGATCGCAGCGGTCATGCAGGCCGAGCGCATGTTGGCAACGCCCACGGTGAAGTTGAGCATGGCGGGAACGCGGCCGATCGCTTGCAGTGCGAAGAAGGCGGCGACCACGCCATTCACGTTGGGCATCAGCAGGCCGACGGCCTCGCCCGGTGCGGTGCCTTGGGCGAGGCGCTTGCCCAGCACGGTGGTGGCGGCAAAGAGCTTGTCGTAGCTCAGCGGTTCGCGCTTCACGTCTTCCACGACCAGCGCCTTACCGCCGTGGATTGCCCGCGCCTCGCACAGGGCGGAGAACAGGGTGCGGTCGGTGTCGGACGTCGCGAACATCATCGCGCTCATCTCGTCATAGAGGCGACGACCGGCCACGGCGCGGCGCTGGCGCGCGGTCATTTCGCCTTCGATCGCAAAGCGGCGCGGGGGCAGGACGGTTAGCGTGATCTTGGGAAACCAGCGCAGGCGGACCTTGCCCTGCATGCGGGAAAAGCGCGTGTACTGCGGGCCATCGAGGCGCATTGGAATGATAGGGGCGTCGGCCTTGTCGGCTACCATGCCGGGGCCGTCGAATACCTTCATCAGCGCACCGGTGCGGGTGATGCGGCCTTCGGGGAAGATGACGAGGGTGCGCCCCTCCTTGACCGCCTTGACCATCGCCTTGGCAGCCATCGGGTTGGTGGGATCGACCGGGAAGGCGCGGAACAGCTTGAGGAAGGGCTTGATCCAGATCGAACGTGCGATCTGGGTGTTGACCGCGAACGTCGGTTTGCCAGGCAGGAATGCGCCGAGCAGCACGCCGTCAAGAAAACTGACGTGGTTGACGACGACCACGGCCCGCTCGCCCGGCTTCGGCATGTGCTCCATGCCCGAAACCTCAACGCGATAGAGCACGCGCAAGGTCAGGCGGATCACGTCCTTGAAAAGCGTTTCAGGCAGGAGCCAGACCGAAGCCAGAGCGACGAACAGCGTGGCAAAGCCCAGCGCACCGATAAGGCCGGGGACATCGACGCCAGCGGCGAGCAGACCCGTTATCGCAAGCACCGCCAACACGGTGAGGCCGGCGTTGACGACATTGTTGGCGGCGATGATCTGTGAGCGTTTGTCTTCCGGGCTGGCGACCTGAAGGATTGCATAGAGCGGCACGATGAACATGCCGCCCGAAGCTGCGATCACGGCAAGGTCAATCAGGATGTGCCAGGCGCCGGGGGTGGCGAGGAACTGCGCGGTGGAGGCGCCTGCCGTACGGACTTCAAAGCCGCTGGTCGCGATCCATAGGTCAATCAGTCCAAAGGCGAGGATCAGGGCGGAAAGCGGCACCCAGCGCGCCGAAACCTCACCCTTCAGCAAGCGGTTGACGATCAGCGAGCCGACAGCGATCGCGATCGAAAAGACCACCAGGAACAGCGTGGCGACTTCCTGCCGCGCGGCGAGCGTGCCCGAGACGAGAGGGGCGAATTCACTGACCAGAACTGCACCAGCAGCGAAGAACCAAGAGATGCCAAGGATCGAAAGCCAGACGCCGCGACCTTCCCGCGCCGTGGCCAGAATGGCTTTCGTGCCGCGCCACAGATTCCGATCAATCGTGTGAAGTGAACCGCTCGGCGGGGCGGCGGGCACGGCGAGGCTCATACCGAAACCGAGGATTGCGATTCCGAAGGCGGCAAGGCCTGCTTCCCATGGCGGGACTACGCCTGCCAGCAACTGCCCACCGAGGATGGCGAGGAAGGTGCCACCCTCGATCAGCCCGGTGCCACCCATGACTTCGCCCGCATGCAGGTGCTGCGGCAGGATCGAATACTTGACCGGGCCGAACAGGGTGGAATGCAGGCCCATCAGGAACAGGCTGGTGAGCAGCAGCGGGATCGACAGGAACCAGAATCCGGCCAGCGCCGCGGCCATGATGGCGACCTCGGCGCCCTTGATCCAGCGGATCAGCCGCGCCTTGTCCACTGCATCGGCGAGCTGCCCGGCAAGCGCCGAGAACAGGAAATAGGGCAGGATGAACAGGCCCGTTGCCACAGCTGCCAGCAACTTTGCATTCGCAGGATCTGTCGCGAAGATGCCGAAGTTCGCCAGGAACAGCATCGCGAACTTCAGGAGATTGTCGTTGAACGCGCCAAGGAACTGGACCGTGAAGATTGGGCCGAAGCGGCGCTTCGTCAGCAAGCTGAAATCGGGAGACGACATAGGCACCTTTCGCGTGTTCGATGCTGCCATACCGGAGCGTGGGTTCCGGCGAGGTTAAGAGGCGCATTTTCCCTTTGCCCCCCATCTGATTCGCAGTGCTATCGTAAAAATATACGGTGTTCAATTAAATTATTGGACAGTGTTCATTTTCGTGGCTAGTTTCGAGGGCATGGGACGCAGATCGGATCACAGCCGCGAGGAATTGCGCGAAATTGCTGTAGGAGCAGGCCATCGGCACATGGACGAGGTTGGCTTCGCTCATTTTTCAGCGCGCGAAGTTGCCAAGCGGATCGGATACTCCATCGGTACGATCTACAACGTGTTCGGAAGCTATGATGCGTTCATCCTGGCGATAAACGGCCGCACTCTTGCCCTTTGGCGCGATCATCTGGTCCGAAGGCTTGAAAAAGTGGAGCAGGACAGGCTGCGAGCGGCCATCGCCGCCTATTTCGAGTTCGCCACCGCGCACCGCCACGCCTGGGCCGCCATCTACGACTTCCGCCTGCCTGAGGATGCAGCGCCGCCCGAACGCTATCAGGACGAAGTGCGCGCCATTTTTGACATCGTGGTAGCCGAGGTGCACGCTGCCCTGGCTCCGTCGCGGAAGGGCGATGCCGAAGCGCTCACCAGGTCGCTGCTGGCCTCGGTCCACGGCCATTGCGTCTTTGCGATGAATGGCACTTTCGCCATGCTGGGCGAGAAAGCTCCTGCGGAAGCGGCATGGGATCGCGTGCAGGAGGCTGTGTCGGCGATGACACCCGGGCAACGCAATCAACGCTGACGATACAACTCTGCTGGGCGGAATGGCGTCTCGGTTTCACGTTCGCCAGTCGCTTCGATCCATCCCGTGTCGAGCATGCGGCGGCGGAAGGCAGGCTTGTTGAAGGTGGTGCCGATTATGGCCTCATGGACGGCTTGGAGGTCGCGCAGAGTGAAGAGGTCAGGCAGCAGCGCGAAGGCGATGGGCGTGTAGTCGAGTTTGCCGCGGAGCCGCTCGTGCGCTGCGGCGATGATGGCGGCGTGGTCGAATGCGAGCGGCTCGCAAGGTTCTTTGACCGGGCGTAGCGCGAGATCGGCTTTCGATGTAACGGCTCGTTCCAGAACCGCATGTGGTAACAGAGCGAAGTAGGCAACGCTGACTGTGCGCATCCGTGGGTCGCGCTGCGGATCGCCGAAGGTGTAGAGTTGCTCCAGCCAGGCGCTGTCCTGCGCATCAACGCCTGCCTTGCCCACCAGCACGCGCCTTGCGGCATCGTCCAGCGTCTCCTCGATGCCAACGAACCCGCCCGGCAGCGCAAGCGCGCCGACGTACGGCTCTTCGCCCCGGCGCTGCAGCAGGACCGACAGAACAGCGTCGACGACGGTCATCAGCACGAGGTCGACAGTGACGGCAAAGGGTGGATGGCTCATGGAAACCAACTTATATCTTGACTGGATATAAGTCCAGTGCGCATAAGGTTGCAGCGAGTCGGGGAGTCCGCCTCGCCATGATCATCTGGGGGAGCCTCGGATATGAGCAAGTTTGATTTCGGCGTCTTCATTGGACGCTTCCAGCCACTGCACATCGGCCACGAACACGTCATCGCGCGCACGCTTGAGCAGGTCGAGCGGCTGATCGTGCTGGTGGGATCGGCCAATGTCGCACGAGATCCGCGCAATCCCTTTACCTACGCCGAACGTGAGGCAATGTTGCGCTCCGCCTTCCGGCATGAGGTAGCGCAAGGCCGCCTGATCATCGCGCCGATCGACGATCACCTCTATTCCGATACGGCCTGGGTCACGCAAGTGCAGCGCAAGGTCCGCGCCCTGGTGCTCGAGCATGGCAATGGCCACGGCTTCCAGAACCATGGGCTCAGCGACTTCCGCGTGGCTCTGGCGGGTTATGGCAAGGACGCCTCGTCCTACTACCTCAAGCTGTTCCCGGAGTGGGAGAACCTTCAGGTGGAGAGCCAGTACGGCACTTTCTCGTCGAGCGATGTGCGCCAGCGCTATTTCCAGCGCATCCCTGAAGTGCCCGCCAGCATCCTCTCTGCAGGCGTCGCAGATTTCCTGGGCGAGTTCATGCTGGAAGAGACGTTCAAGGCGCTGCTTGAGGAAGCCGAGTTTCTGGCGGCTTATCCTGCGCAGTGGGGGAAGGGGCCCTTCGTCACCGCCGATGCGGTCGTCGTCCAGTCGGGCCATATCCTGCTGGTCGAGCGGGGGCGCGCACCGGGCAAGGGCCTGCTCGCGCTGCCGGGCGGGTTCGTCAATCCCGCCGAGCACATCCGCGACGCTGCGATCCGCGAGCTGCGCGAGGAGACCGCGATAAGCGACGGCAAGGGCCAGATCCCGCCGGCGATGCTCGCCAGTTTCATTGAGGACGCGCGCACGCGAGTGTTCGATGCGCCGAACCGCTCGCTCCGCGGGCGTATCATCACGCATGCTTTCCTGTTCCGCCTGCCTGAACGGCGCAAGCTGTTCAGCGTGAAGGGCGGTGACGATGCTGCCCATGCGCAGTGGTACCGCTTTGGCGATCTTTCCCCGGAAATGCTGTTCGAGGACCACTGGGCCATCATCGAGGAAATGGCCGACCTTTGAAGACTGAAGCGCCGCGCAGGGGAGTCCTGCATCCGGCGAAAATGTGAGGAGTTCACATCATGACCAACCTGATCCTGGCAACCGACAGCTACAAGCACAGCCACTTCCTGCAGTACCCGCCCGAGACCCGCGCGATCAGCGCCTACATCGAGGCGCGGCCCAACGACTTTGCTGACGAAGTGCTGTTCATGGGCCTGCAGCCCTATCTCATGGACTATCTGGGGCGTCCGATCACCCAGGCTGACATCGACGAGGCCGAGGCGATCTGCACCGCGCATGGCGTGCCCTTCAATCGCAAGGGCTGGCAGATCATCCTCGACGAGCATGGCGGCTACCTGCCGATCGAGATCCGCGCTCTGCCTGAAGGCATGATCGTGCCGACCGGGGTGCCCTTGGTGCAGGTCGAGACGACAGACCCGCGCCTGCCGTGGCTGGCAACCTTCATCGAGACCGCGCTGCTCCGCGCAATCTGGTATCCGACCACAGTCGCCACGCTCAGCCGCCAGTGCCGCCTGATCATCCGTGCCGGGCTCGAGAAGACCAGCGAAGATTTAGAAGGACAGCTGCCGTTCAAGCTGCACGACTTCGGCGCACGCGGCACCAGCAGCGGCGAGAGTGCAGGCCTTGGCGGCATGGCCCACCTCGTCAATTTCATGGGCACCGACACCATGGAAGGGCTGATCGCCGCCCGTCGCTACTACGGCGCGGACATGGCCGGCTTCTCGATCCCGGCGGCCGAGCACAGCACGATGACCAGCTGGGGGCGCGAGCGCGAGGAAGCGGCCTATGCCAACATGCTCGACGCCTTCGAGGGTGAAGGCAAGGTCGTCGCCGTGGTCTCGGACAGCTACGACCTCGATGCGGCGCTGACTGGAATCTGGGGCGGGAGCCTGCGCGACAAGGTGCTGGCGCGCAAGGGCACGCTGGTCGTCCGGCCAGACAGCGGCGATCCGGTGGAAACCCCGGTGCGGGCGGTCAAGACCTTGTGGGAGGCCTTCGGCGGCACGGTCAACGCCAAGGGCTACCGCGTGTTCGATCCCCACGTACGCGTGATCCAAGGCGATGGCATGACGCCTGCCACGATTGCCAAGTTGATCGAAAGGCTGATCGAGGAACGCTTCGCCATCGACAACATCGCCTTCGGCATGGGTGGTGGCCTGCTCCAGCAGGTCAACCGCAACACCTTGCGCTTTGCAATGAAGGCCAACGCCATGCGTGATGCCGCCGACGTGTGGCACGATGTGGCCAAGGCCCCTGCCACTGACCCCGGCAAGGCCAGCAAGGCGGGACGGCAGGCGGTCACTTTCGAAGCAGGCCGCATGCTGGCGCGGCGGATGGAGCAAGTGGATGACGCCGACAACCTGCTCCGCCCGGTCTGGCGGAATGGGACTTTGCTGGTTCGACACAGCTTTGACGAACTGCGGGTCAGGGCGGTTTGAAGGGTGAATGGAGCGGCGGGACCTGTCGCTCCATTCAGAATGGGCGGTCGAATGCCATCTGCGAGCGTTGGACGTAAGGCCGCTGCTGATACGCGATGATGCGTTTCTGCCGGATCCAGCAGTCGTTCGACAGCAGCGCAGACTTTGGCTTTGCCCTCAACCGGATAGACTTGACGGAGCATACGCCCCAGAAACCTCAATTTGCCTCGCTGCGGCTGGATAGCCGCGAACGCCAGTGGCCAGCAGGCGCGAACATCCTCCTGTAGTTCAGGATTTTCGCTGACGTCGGCGAATGTGGGTGCAATGTAAAATGGAGCGGGTAGCGGGAATCGAACCCGCATAGCCAGCTTGGAAGGCTGGAGCTTTACCACTAAGCTATACCCGCTCGGGCCAGCAGGCCTGATTGGCCGGTGGTGCAGGCGCGCTTGCCACGGACTTGGCGATCTCGTCAACCTCGGATCATGCATCAATTCACACCGGCGGTTGACACTGCACCATAAAGATATATCTTAGATGCACTGAAGACAGTCTAGAAAAGCGAGTAATCATGCCCTCCAGCCGCGCCACCGTCCCAACCGCAAACGCCAGCCGCTACTTGCAGCAACTCTGCAAGCATTGGGGCCACAAGTTCGAAGTCTCTTTCGATCCTACCCAGGGGCGCGTGGCTCTGCCGTTCGGGCCAGTAGACTTGAAAGCCGATGATGCGGCACTCGAGGTAACCTGCACGATTACGGGGGAAGGCGATCTCTCGCGGATGCAGCAGGTGGTCGCCGATCACTTGAATCGGTTCGCCCACCGGGAAGGCGAATTGACGTTCGACTGGCAGCCGATGGACTGATGCCTCAAAGCGCGAACAGCCCCGCGCTTACTTTCAAGGAAACGGAGCCCCGAGGTTCGTGCTGCGCGGTCACTCCTGCCTTTCCATGAACACCCGGGCGCGGTCGGCGGCCCAGTTCTGCAGGGCTTCGGTGCGCAGGCGGGCGCCTTCGGGGTCGGCTTCGAGGGGGAGAACGGATTCCACGATCTGGTCGAAGTGGACGCGCAGACCGTCCTTGGCTTCGGGGTAGGGGATCACGTAGAGCTGGTTGGCCTCGATCGCGCGCTTGACGTGTTCGGCAAGTTCGACCGGGTCCATGCCGTGCTGGTGGATCGAGTGGAGCGAGGCGATCGAGTCCTCGTTCTCGACGTAGCCGCTTTGGCCGAACTGGGCAGGGCGCAGGCGGCTGGCTTCGGCGATGTTGGACTTGATGTTGGCCGGGCACAGCACCGATACGCCGATGCCGTGCTTTTCGAGGCCCTGACGGTAGCTTTCCATCAGGTTGATCACTGCAGCCTTGGCCGCTGAGTATGGCGCGGCAAGAGCGCTGCCCATCAGACCGCCCAAGGACGAGGTGGTGACGATGTGGCCGGGCCTGCCGCTCTTGATCATGCGGGGCACGAACGTGACCATGCCGTTGATTACGCCCCCAAGATTGACGCCGATGATCCAGTCGAAATCGTCGTAAGAAGTGTTCTCGACCGGGCCGAAGCTGTTAACCCCGGCGGTGTTGAACAGCAGCGTGGGTGCGGCGCCGAACACGGCTTCGACTTCGTCAGCGGCACGGGCGTAGGCAGCGCGATCCATGATGTCGAGCACCAGGCCGTGGGCGGTGATGCCCTCTGCGCGCAATGCGGCGAGCGCCTGATCGATGGCCTCGGCCCGGATATCCGCGATCACGACCTTTGCGCCGGTACGGCCGAAGACCTGCGCCTGTCCCAGCCCTGCGCCCGAAGCGCCGCCGGTGATGAACGCGATCTGATCGTTGAAGTCTTGCACCTGTGCGGCTCCTCTGCCTGATATTGTTAGTGTTACTTACAAAAACCGCGCAGCGAGGGCAAGCGTCGCCGGCAATGCGCTTGTAATGCGCATGATTGACCGCGGTCGCGATACCATGCACAAAATGCGTAACGGAATAATGCGCGTGAAGCGCGAAGCGAAAACGGGAGAGAGTATGGGCGAGATTTTTCCGGCCGGAGCGACGATCGTGTTCGGCGGCAGCGGAGGCATCGGCCGCGGCGTGGCGCTGGAATTCGCGCGCGAGGGCAGCGATGTGGCGGTGGTCTATCGCTCGAAGGAGGACGTGGCCCGCGCGGTGGCCGACGAGATCGCTGCGCTGGGGCGCAAGGCCACGATTCACCGCGCCGACGTGCGCGATCGTGGGCAGGTGCAGGCGGCGCTGGCGGGCGCGGTCGAGCAGCATGGCCGGGTGCATACGGTGGTGTGGGGAGCAGGGCCGGTGGTGCCGCAGGTGGCGATTGCCGACTGGACCGAGGAAATGTTCCGCACGTCGATGGAGATCGAGGCGTTCGGTTTCAACAACGCCGTCCACGCCGCGCTGCCGCACATGCGGGCAGGAGGTGGGGGCAGCTTCGTCCATCTCGGCTCGGCCGGGCACGATTGGTGGCCCAAGCTCGATGGCCTGTCGGTGGCGCCCAAGGCCTGTAACGAGGCGCTGATCAAGGGCATTGCCAAGGAGGAGGGCTTTCACGAGATTCGCGCCAACTCCATCCTGGTTGGCGTGATCGATGCCGGGCAGTTCAAGATCGGGCAGGAGGCCGGCACCTTTACCCCGGAATGGGAAGCGGCGGTAAAGGCGATGCTGCCGCTGAAGCGCTGGGGCACGCCGCAGGACATCGGACAGGCCGCGGTCTATTTCGCATCGTCGCGGGGCAACTACGTGACCGGGCAGACGATCTCGGTCGGCGGCGGCTTCGGTGTCTGAGGCTGGCGCGCGGGCGCTGGCGCCGCGTCCGATCGGCGTGGACGAGATGGCAACGCGCGAGGCGCTGCGCCATCTCGTCACCGCCTATGGCCACTGCATCGACCGGCGCGACTGGGATCTGCTGCGCACCCTCTACCATGACGACGCGGTGGACGATCACACGCCCTATTACTGCGGGCCGGTGGATGGCTACATCGCGTGGCTGCCGGGCATGATGGCGAACTGGCGGGCGACGATGCACACCGCGCTCTCGGCGCTGTTCGTGGTGGACGGCACGCGCGCCCAAGGCGAAATCACGGCGCGGGCGTGGCACCTGACGCTGGATGGCGAGCGGCAGTTCGTAGCCTGGGGGCGCTACGCCGATCACTACGAGCAGCGCGACGGGGTGTGGCGGTTTGCCCGGCGCTCGTTCATCCTCGACCATGCCGAGGACCTGCCTGCCGCGCAGGGCGATGATTTCGGCAGTGACGGCGTGGGCACCGGGCGGGCCGGGGCGGACGATCCGGTCCATGCACGGCTTTCGCTGTTTGCGCGAACGGATGCGTAATCAATGGTAGCTTTCGATACGCATAATACGTTTGGGTGATGACGCCGGCGCAGGGCTGGGCGATCTGGCGGGCACGAAACAAGCACTCACGAGAATGGGAAGAGAATGAGCGAGACGGGTGGGAAGGCGCGGCTGCGCTATGCGGTGATTGGTGCCGGGATGTCCGGCGTGATGGCGGCGATCAAGCTGCTGCAGCGCGGCGATGCCGATTTCGCGGTGTTCGAGAAGGGCGCGGAACTGGGCGGGACCTGGCGCGACAACCGCTATCCGGGCCTGACCTGCGACACCCCGTCGCATGCGTACAGCTACAGCTTTGCCCTGAACCCGGACTGGAGCGCCTACTACGCCACCGGGCCCGAGATCCACGCCTACTTCAAGGGCGTGGCCGAGCGCTTCGGCGTGATGCCGCATATCCGGTTCAACAGCGAGGTGACGTCGTGCACTTTCGACGATGCAACGAAAGTGTGGACGCTCGGCATCGTCGATGGTTCGACCTACGAGGCGGACGTGGTGATCGTGGCCACTGGTGTGCTGCATCACCCGAAGATGCCCGACCTGCCGGGGCTGGAGACGTTTGCCGGCAAGGCGTTCCATTCCGCGCGCTGGGATGACAGCGCCGTGCTCGACGGGGCGCGCGTCGGCGTGATCGGTTGCGGGTCGACCGGGGTCCAGATCGTCAACGCGCTGAGCAGCCGCGCCGCGAAGCTGGTGCATTTCCAGCGCTCGCCGCAATGGATCATGCCGGTGGTGCAGTTCGAATACACCGCCGAACAGCGCGCCGCCTTTGCCGCCGATCCTTCGCTTATCGAGGCGATCCGCAACGATCCGCAGTACTGGGAGGCGGTCTATCGCTTTACCGAGGGCGTGACCGACTTCACCAGCCCGCAGATGCAGGAGATCGAGGGATACTGCCGCCAGAACCTGGAGCAGAGCGTGCGCGACCCGATCTTGCGCGAGAAGCTGCGGCCCGATTACCACGCCGCGTGCAAGCGCCTGATCTACTCGTGGGAATACTACGAGTGCGTGCAGCGCCCCGGCGTTTCGGTGGAAGTGGGCGCGATCGAGCGGATCGTACCGGAAGGGGTGCTGATGAAGGACGGTACGCTGCATGAGCTTGACGTGCTGGTGCTGGCGACCGGCTTCCGCGCCGACAGCTTCATTCGCCCGGCCGTGGTGACAGGCCGTGAGGGGCGTTCGCTCGACGAATTCTGGGCGACGCGGCCGACCGCGCACTATGCGATCGCGATGCCCGATTTCCCGAATTTCTTCATGCTCAACGGTCCGGGGGCGCCGGTCGGCAACTTCCCGCTGATCGACATTGCCGAGCGGCAGTGGGAGTACATCGAACAGCTGCTCGAGCCCGTCCGCAGCGGCGAGGCGCGCACGGTGGAGCCGCTGACCCCGGCATACGAAGCCTATGAGGCGCGGCGCATCGCGGCGGCGAAGAAGACGATCTTCGGATCGGGCTGCACCAGCTGGTATCTCGACAAGACCGGCATTCCCGCCACCTGGCCGTGGGGCTACCACGACTTCGCCAATGCCATGGCCAAGCCGGTGGCCGAAGAGTTCGCGTTCGCGGTCTGAGGCGATGGGAAAGAAACCGCAGGTACCTGCCGAGGTAGAGCAGGCGATTGCCACGCTGATCCGCTGGGCGGGGGATGACCCCGCCCGCGAAGGCTTGCTCGATACGCCAAAGCGCGTGGCGAGGGCGTGGCGGGAGTACTGCCAAGGCTATGCCGAGGACCCGGCGGCGCACCTTGCGCGTCAGTTCGAGGAAGTGGGTGGCTACAACGACATCGTGCTGCTGAAGGACATTCCTTTCCAAAGCCACTGCGAACACCACATGGCCCCGATCATCGGCAAGGCAGCCATCGCCTACCTGCCGCGTGACAAGGTGGTGGGCATATCGAAGCTCGCCCGTGTGCTTCACGCCTATGCGCGGCGGCTGCAGATCCAGGAGCGGCTGACCGCGCAAGTGGCGCAGTGCATCTGGGACAACCTGCGTCCGCACGGCGTGGCGGTGGTGATCGAGGCGCAGCACGGCTGCATGACCGGCCGCGGCGTGCGCACTCCTGGCGTGGGCATGGTGACGAGCCGGATGATGGGCACCTTCCTCGAGGACAACCGCAGCCGCAAGGAAGTGCTGAGCCTAATGGGATATTGAGAGCGGCTTGCTGGCCATCCATATTCGGACTACATTCGGTCTGAATAGAGATGGCCGAATATGGATGGAGCCGAGTCATGGGCCTGGAAAGCCGCATCAAGCCGATCAGCTACCTGAAGGCCAACGCCGCGGAGGTGCTGCGCGAACTGAACGAGGGTGCCGAGCCGCTGGTGATAACCCAGAACGGCGAGGCCAAGGCCGTGCTGCAGGATGCGGCAAGCTACTACCGGATGCAGGAGACGCTGGCGCTGCTGAAGCTGCTGGCGCTGGCGAAGGAGGACATGGAGGCGGGCCGCGTCCATCCCGCCGAAGGGATGCTTGACCTCATCACAGGTGAGCGGCCAACTGATGCCTGAGGTGAAGATCCGCTATACCGAACAGGCGCGGGTCGATCTCAGTCAGATTTTCGAGCAGCGTCTGGCGGAGCGAGGGCCCGAAGGGTGGGACGGCGCACGCGCGTTGATCGCGGAGATTCTTGCGACGGTCGACGGCCTGGCGGACTATCCGGAGCGCGGGCCGCAAGTGCCCGAGTTGGTCGATCTGGGTGACAAGCGCTGGCGACAGGTGGTTCATGCCCCCTATCGCGTGGTTTACCACCTTGAGGGTGACATTGTGACGGTTGCCATCGTCGCAGACGGGCGGCGCGACTTCTCGACCCTGTTGCAGCGCCGCCTGCTTGCACTGCGGCGCTAACCCGCCAGCGCCGCCTTGTCCCGCTCCAGCGAGCGCATGGCGCGCAGGGCGGCCCAGACGCCGATGTAGCCCGTGGGGATGGCTACCGAGAGGCCGATGCGCAACCCGTGCGGTCCGGCTCCGGCGATCCAGTCGGACAGTTGGCCGGCAAGGACCGGGCCGAGGACATTGGCGAACATGCTCGAGATCAGCAGGACCAGCGCGGTGCCGGTGGCGCGGTGGGCGTTGGGCAGGATGTATTGCAGGCCAGCGAGCACGCCGACCGACCAACCGCCACCAAGCAGGCCCGAGGGCACCGCAAGCAACCGGGCAATGGTCAGGCTGTCGCTCCAGGTCACAAGCAGGATGGTCGTCGTTGCGCCACCGAGCGCGAGCGCGGTAAGGCGGAGCTGGACGGTGGCATCGCCCTTGCCGAGCTTGTCCGAGAGGAAGCCGAAGCCGAGCACGCCCAGAAGGCCGGGCAGCCCGAACGACAGCGCGAACGTGGCACCGGCGGCTTGCGTCGACAGGCCATAGGCGCGCTCGAACAGGGCGGGGCCCCACATGCCGAAGGTCACGCCCGAAAGCGAACCCAGCGCCATGACCGTGGCCAGCAGCATGATCGACGGCGTGCCGATCAGCAGGCGCATCGTGTCCTTGAGAGGGAGCGCGGGGGTGGCGGCGTCAACGCGGTCGCGCGCCGGTTCGCGCACCAGCAGCCAAGTGGCGATGGCGATGACGATGCCGACGATGCCCAGGGCGTGGAAAGCGGTCTGCCAGGTGGCGGCAGCGGCAATGGCTGGGCCACCGGCAAGGCCGGCCATCTGGCCGACATAGATTGCCGTGCCGAGCAGGGCAAAGGCGCGCCCGCGTTCGTTGGCCGGAAAGTAGGCCGCGATCAGGGCGGCGGCAGGGGCCTGGTAGGCAGCCTCGCCGATGCCGACGCCGACGCGGGCCAGAGCCAGCATTTCGGCGCTGGTGGCAAGGCCCGACAAGAGGGTGAAGAAGCTCCAGAAACCGCAACCGAGCGCAATGATCATCACGCGCGAGCGGCGATCGGCGGCGCGGGCGATGGGCAGGGTGAAGACGCTGTAGAGCAACGCAAAGGCCGGGCCCATCAGCGCACCCATCACCGTGTCGCTTATGCCGAAGTGCGCCTTGATCGGCTGGGCAAGGCCGGGGATCAGGAAGCGGTCGGCATAGTTGAGCACCGCGACCATGACCAGCAGCGTGAGCGCCAGCCAGCGGTTGGTCAGCGGCTTGCCGCTGGTGGACAGGGTGGCGGCGGCGCCTGCCGGCATGGTCGCGGCCATGCGGCTCAATCCCGCATCTGCGCGCCGCCGTTGACATGCCAGACCTGACCGTTGACCCAAGCGCCATCATCGGAGGCGAGGAAGGTCACGGCGGCGGCGATGTCTTCGGGGTGGCCGAGGCGGACGTGCGGCACGGCGGCAAGGCCGCGCTCGACATACTCGTCGGTCAGGTGCTGCTTGACCGCTTCGGTGAGGACGAGGCCGGGGCAGATCACGTTGGCGCGCACGCCCTTCTTGCCGAACTTTGCGGCAACGTGTCGGGCGAGCGCGTGGATTGCGTTCTTGGTCATCGGATAGGCGACCTGCCATGGAGCGCCGCCCGATGCCGCACCCGAGGAGGTGTAGATCATTGCGCCGCCGCCGCGTTCGAGCATCTTCGGAAGCGCGGCCTGCGTGGCGAGGAAGTGGCTCTTGGTGTTGATGGCGAAGCTGAGGTCGAGCACCTCCTCCGGGCAATCGAGGATGTCGTTGTCGCCCCCGGTGCCGCCGGCGAGGTTGGAATGGTAAAAGTCGAGCCCACCGTAGGTCTCGACCGCGCAGGCGACGATAGCGGCTTGTGAATCCGCCTTCGTGCCGTCAAGCTCGATGCCGGTGGCGGTGCCGCCGGTGGAACGGATGCTTTCCGCCACTTCTCGGGCCCAGTCGCCCATGAGGTCACCGACGACGACGTGGGCGCCTTCCTCGGCGAGGCGCCGTGCGGTTGCCGCGCCAATGCCGCGCCCGCCGCCGGCAACGATGCCGACCTTGCCCTTGAGGCCCTTCATTCCAGAATCTCCCGTATTGCCAATTTGCGGATCATATTGCCGCGAGAATTATGCAAACCTGCATATCACCGGAAATATAATCGTGCAACGTGGGATATTTCCGGCTTTCAACTCCGCATAAGACCAGTTTTTCGATTCGCGGCTGCCGCTGGCAAGGCTTCCTTGTGGCGCATCGGCGTACTGCGTTTTTGCGCGAATGACCGGCCTCATATCTCTTACAAGTGGCGCAATTCTAAGCCATATGGCATGATTGCGTATTCCGACTTGCTAAATTCTACGCATTAGCTATTTTCCGCGCCAACAACGGTTTCGAGGGGAGTAAGAATGAAGGTCACCACTTGCGCGCGGCTGTCTGTGCGTCTCATGCTCGGCGCCAGCCTCGCGACGATGACTCTGGGTTCCGCTGCCTACGCAGCCGAGGAACAGGCGCAGACCGCTGGCGATCAGGCAGTCGACGGGCAGGGCCAGCTCGAGCAGATCGTAGTCACCGCGCAGAAGGTCGAGCAGAACCTGCAGGACGTGCCGCTGGCGATCAGCGCGATCAGCGCCGACAAGGTCGAGAAGCTGGGCATCCGCGACGCCAAGGACCTTTCGGGCCTCGCCCCCAACGTGACCATCGTTCAGGGCACCACCAACGCCAACGCCGCTGTCATCTCCATCCGTGGCATTCCCACCCCCGCGACCGAGACCTTCGGCCTCGACACCGCAAACGGCCTCTATGTCGATGGCGTGTTCATCGCCCGCTCGGGCGGCAGCGCGCTTGACGTAATCGACGTTGCGCGCGTCGAGGTGCTGCGCGGGCCGCAGGGCACACTGTTCGGCCGCAACACCACGGGCGGCGGCATCGCCTTCATCTCGCGCGCGCCGTCCAAGACTTTCAAGCTGAACGCCGAGGCCGGTTACGGCAACTACAACGCCTTCAACGGCAAGATCACGCTCGATCCGGGCGAGATCGCCGGCATCTCGACCAGCTTCACCTACAGCCACCGCCAGCGTAACGGCACAGTCGACAACCTCAACGAGCCCGACGATGCGCGCGATCCCGGCGCACGCAAGGGCGATTCCTTCCGCGTCGCGGCCAAGGCCGAGATCGGTGGCACGGGGTCAATCCAGTACATCTTCGACTGGAGCAAGATCGATGCTTCGCCGATCAATTTCCAGCTGACCAAAGCCGCCAGCGGAGCCGTGCGCCCGCCCGAAGTGGTCGGCGGCGTGCCGGTTGTGGTGACGCAGCAGGCCCCGGTCGCGCCGTTCCTCAACACGGTCAATTTCCTCGATCCCCGCTGCGCCGCGCTCGCCACGCCTACGCGCGACTGGCGCCGTACGGTGTGCAACGACATCAACAGCCGTTCGACCGACAAGGCCTGGGGCCACAACGTGCAGGTCCAGAACGACTTCGGCGTATTCCACCTGAAGTCGACCACCGGCTACCGCTTCTGGAACAACGACAGCGTCACCGACCTTGACGGTATAGGCGCCTTCACCGCGCCGCGCTTCACGCAGGCGTCGCTGTTCAACGGCATGCCGGCAAGTCTGCTCCAGTTCATCCCGTCGATCCCGGCAAACTTCCGTCCGTTCATTGCGGCATCGCCGGTGCCGACCGTGCAGCAGAACCTGTTCGACACCAACAACAAGCGCCGCCACAAGCAGTTCAGCCAGGAAGTGGAAATCGGCAACGAGAGCGACAGCCTCGACTGGGTGCTCGGCGGCTTCTATTTCTGGGAAAAGGGTTCGGAGTACAACCCGCAGAACAGCGGCTTCGTGCTCGATACCAATTCGATCTTCCTCGGCAACTTCGGCCCGCTCGGCCCCTCGTTTGTCGCGGCCAACCCGGCCCGCTACCGTCTGGTGCAGACGCTGTCGGTGCTCGATTACACCGCGACGGCCGAGAGCACTGCGGTCTATGGGCAGGCGACTTTCTACCCCGGCGGCAAGGACAGCGGCCTGCGCCTGACGGCAGGCGGTCGCTATACGTGGGATACCAAGTCGATGGTGCGCCGCCAGAACGGCACCGCCCCGCTTGCCACGCCCGAGCAGGGGCGCGCCAGCTACAGCAAGTTCACCTGGAACCTGATGCTCGGCTATGACCTGTCCGATCAGGTCAACCTCTATGCCCGCGTGGCGACCGGCTATCGTTCGGGCGGCTTCAACGCGCAGGACCCGGCGGTGGCCGGCGTGCTGCCTTCGTTCAAGCCGGAGAACGTGACGTCCTACGAAGTGGGCCTGAAGTCGGAACTGTTCGACCGCAAGGTGCGCTTCAATCTCGCCGGATACTACAACGAGTACAAGGACCTGGCGATCGCCGTGCCGATCACCAACCTTGCTCCGGGCACTTTCGCCACCAAGGTAACGAACGCCGGCAAGGTCACTTACACCGGCGTCGAGGCCGAATTGACGGCGGTGCTGACCGATAACTTCACCTTCGAGGCGAACGCCGGTTACGTCGACATCAAGTACAAGGAGTTCCTCGCCGGGCTTCCGGTCGCTGCAGGTCAGCCGCTGGTCAACATCGCGGCGTATGCCACGCCGGGCTACACCTCGCCGTTCACCGCAAATGTCGCAATGAACGCGCAGTTCCCGCTTTCGGACAACGGCATGCGCCTGACCGGCCGCGTCAGCTACGCCTATGAAGATGGCAAGTACAGCTTCTCGAACGTGCTGTCCTCGCCGTACAACGAGGTGCTCAAGGGCGACAACCGCAACATCGTCGACGCACAAGTCGCGATCGATCGCATTCCGCTGGCCGGGAGCGAGGCGGCGGTGCGCTTCTGGGTCAAGAACCTGACCGACGAGCACAACCTCGTCCGCGCGATCGACTTCGGCCAGCTCGGCTATGGCGGCGGCTACTACGCCGATCCGCGCACCTATGGCGTTACCGTTGGCGTGAAGTTCTGATCTTTGGGGAGGATGGGCGCCGATCATCCGGCAACCGTCTTCGGGTGGCCCCGCTTCTGCATTGGCAGGGGCGGGGCTTTTCCGTCGTTACGCGTTTGTCATGCTAAAACGCATCTTCACAAAGGAATGCGTATCCCTATAGCTTTTTCAAAAGCGAATCATGCAAGTTGTGCCCGGGAGAGCTGCGATGACGACCAGCCTTGAAGACCTTGCCCGCCGGCTGGGCGCGCTTGAGGACAAGGAAGCGATCCGGGCGCTGAAGGCGCGCTACCTGCGGGCCTGCGATCTCAAGCGGGTTGAAGACGTGCGCGATTGCTTTGCGCCCGGCAAGATCCGCATCGCCTATGAGAACTTCCCCGAGTTTGACGATCGTGATGCCTTCGTCGCCATCTATCAGCAGATGGCTTGCAACGGGGGCGTCTATGACATCCACCACGCCACCAACTGGCAGATCGACCTTGAAAGCGCCACGCGGGCAACTGGGCAGTGGTCGCTCAACTTTCGCACGATCCTGACCGGGCCGCGTCAGGTCGTCCGCCTCGCGGTGGAATACGATGACGTTTACGAGAAGCGCGACGGGCGCTGGTGGATCGTCGAGACGGTCAGCCGCGTGACCTCGATGCTGACCGAGCAGATCGGCGAGGACGGCAGCGTCACAGTCATTGCGCTGGCCGAGCCGCCGGCAGCCTGAACCTTCGAAAGGGAAAACCAGACATGGCAATCAACTATGGCCTTGAAGGCAAGGTAGCACTCGTCACGGGCGCGGGCGGCGGCATTGGCCGCGCGGCGGCAGAGGCATTCGCGCGATCCGGCGCCAGCGTCATGGTCAGCGACGTGAACGAGGCAGGGTGCGCCGAAACCGTCGCCCTGATCGAGGCGATGGGCGGCAAGGCCGCGTTCGTGCGCTGCGACGTGAGCAAGGCCGACGAGGTCAAGGCGATGGTCGCCGCCACTGTCGAAAAGTTCGGCGGGCTGGACTGCGCGTTCAACAATGCCGGGATCAACCGCATTACCGACGACCAGTACGACGACGCGATCTGGGAGCGCGATATCGCGATCAACCTTTCCGGCGTGATGCGCTGCATGCGCGAGGAAGCGGCGGTGATGCTTGAGCGCGGCGGCGGTGCGATCGTCAACACCGCGTCGATCAATGGCCTTGTCGGCAATGGCGGACAGCCAGCCTACACCGCCGCCAAGCACGGCGTGGTCGGCCTTGCCCGCCACGGCGCGCTGCGCTGGGCCAAGGCCGGCATTCGCGTCAACGCCGTTTGTCCCGGCGTGATCGAAACGCCGATGACCGCGCCGTTGGTGCAGAACCCGGAAATGAAGGCGCTGATCGACGGGATGACGCCCATGGGCCGCATGGGACAAGCGAGCGAAATCGCCGAGGCGGTGGTGTGGCTGTGCTCTCCCGCGGCAAGCTTCGTCACCGGCCATGCGATGGTGGTCGACGGGGGAGCTACCGCTTTCTGATCACTTGCGTTTAACCGTACGATTAATTACCCCCGGTCTCAGTAACCGCAATGAATGCGGAATCGGGACAGGTGGATGATGGCCGAAGGCGCTTTCGACTTTATCGTGATCGGCGCGGGCAGCGCGGGCTCGGTGCTCGCCGCCCGCCTTTCCGAAGATCCGCAGGTGCGGGTGCTGCTGCTTGAGGCAGGCGGCGCGAACACGTCGGTGCTGGTGCGGATGCCGGCCGGCGTGGGCACGCTGATCAAGCAGAAGAGCAAGCACAACTGGGGCTTCTGGTCGGAGCCGGAGCCGCACATGGACAACCGCCGCATGTGGCATCCCCGTGGTAAGGGCCTCGGCGGTTCCTCGGCCATCAACGGCATGGTCTATATCCGCGGCCACGCCCGCGATTATGACCAGTGGCGGCAGATGGGGCTGGAGGGCTGGTCCTGGGCCGACGTTCTACCCTATTTCCGGAAGGCCGAGGATAACTGCGACGGGGCCGATGCCTTCCACGGTGCAGGCGGGCCGCTGAAGGTCAGCTGGGGCGAGAATTCGGACCATCCGCTCTATCGCGGGATCATCGAGGCCGGGCGTCAGGCGGGTCACAAGGTTACGCCCGATTTCAACGGGGCGGATCAGGAAGGCTTCGGCCGCTACCAGTTGACCATCCACGACGGCCAGCGCTGGAGCGCGGCGCGCGGCTACCTCGCACCGATTGCGGGCACGCGCAGCAACCTTTCGGTCGTCACCGGCGCGCGGGTCCACCGCATCGTGGTGGAGAACGGGCGCGCCGTAGGCGTGGAATATTCGCTTGGTCAGGGAAAACCGGTGCAAAGCGTGCTGGCAGGGCGCGAAGTGCTGCTCTGCGCTGGCGCGTTCCAGAGCCCGCAGATTCTCCAGCTGTCCGGCATCGGCGATCCCGAGGCGCTGAAGGCCAAGGGCGTTGCGCCGGTTTACGCGCTCAAGGGCGTGGGCGCGAACCTGCAGGATCACCTCGACGTCACGCTCAACTGGGCCTGCACGCAGCCGATTTCGCTCTACAACGAGATCAAGGGCTTGCGGCAGTTGAAGGTCGGGCTGCAATATCTGCTGAGCGGCAAGGGCACCGGGCGGCAGAACGGGCTGGAGGCCGGCGCTTTCCTCAAGTCGCGCCCCGATCTCGACCGGCCCGACCTGCAGATCCACTTCGTCATCGCGATCATGCAGGAACATGCCAAGGTCCAGGCCAAGCGCGATGGCTTTACCATCCACGTCTGCCAGTTGCGCCCGGAAAGCCGGGGGCAGGTCTCGCTCAGCAGCGCCGATCCTTACGCCGATCCTGCGATCCTGGCGAACTTCCTTGCCGCCGAGGAAGACCGCCGCGTGGTGCGCGAAGGCATCCGCATCGCCCGCGACGTGGCAGGGCAGCAGGCGCTAACTCCCTATCGCGGCGAAGAGATCTGGCCGGGGGCGCATGTGCAGTCGGATGCGGACATCGACGCCTGGGTCCGCGCCAAGGGCGAGACGATCTACCACCCGGTCGGCACCGCGAAGATGGGCACGCGCGAGGACCCGATGGCCGTGGTCGACAAGGACTGCAAGGTCATCGGCCTTGACGGCCTGCGGGTGGTCGATGCCTCGGTCATCCCCGCGCTGATCGGCGGCAACACCAATGCGCCGACGATCATGATCGCCGAAAAGATCGCCGACGTGATCCGGGGGCGGCCGCCCCTGGCCCCGGCCGAGACGAAAATGGCCGAGTTCGTGTGACAATGTGATGAAGACCATTGCGCAGCGGTTGGCGGCTGGGCCACCTTGCCGCGCATGATCAAGCGCCTGTTTGCCAAGCATCCCGTCCTTTCCACCGCCGGCGTCGTGGCGCTGGGAAGCCTTGGCGTTGGCACGGCGCTGTGGGCCTGCGCGGATTCGTCGTGCTATCCTGGCTGGCAACTGGGCGCATTGGAGTATGACTGCGCCGGGCGCGCGCTGATCAGCCCCGGCAACGATACGCGCATCAACATGGTCATGCTGATGCACAGCATTCAGCCGGGCGCGGCCCTGCCGGCGGAGGCCAAGGTCGACGTGAACGATCCGCAGTTCGGCAAAGTGTTCCTGTCATGGGAAGGTTTGCGCGCTTCGCTGTGGCCAGAGCCAGAGGTGGCCGAGCCTGAATACGACGAGAGCAAGTGCATCGAGGCCCAAGGTGGCATCGCCGATTTCCTTGACGCGCTGGCGGCAGACAAAGGCGTGCCCGCGGCGGAACGCGCCACGCTGACCACGCTGCGCGCAGTGGCGGGCTGCCATGACGGCGAATGGAACGACGCGGGCATTTCCAGCCAGCAGGGTCGCGCGTTCCTTGCCTATCTGAAAGCCGCCAATGCCTTCCACAAGGCAGATTATGCGGCAGCGGAAGCGGGCTTTGCCGCGCTGGCGAAGTCGGGCAATCCGTGGATTGCCGAGACGGCGCGCTACATGCCGATCCGCATCGGTCTGCGCCGGGCCGCAGCAACTTCGCTGGACGAATGGGGCGATTTTGCCGGGCCTGAGAAGGTTGACCGCGCGGCGCTGACTTCTGCGGCCAAGGCGATCGATGCCTATCTGGCTGCTTATCCCAAGGGCCGCTATGCAGACTCCGCGCAAGGCCTGAAGCGGCGTGTTGCGTGGATGGGCGGCGATACTGATACGCTGGTTGGCACATATGAGGCGCTGCTCAAGGCAACACCGGCTTCCAGCGTCGAGGCGGCCTATCTTGTCGAGGAGATCGACCGCAAGCTGCTTGAACGCGAGGATGCGGCGGCGGTCGTGGCAAAGCAGGGCAAGGCGCCCCTGCTGCTGGCGCTGGCCGACCTGAAGAAGATGCGCCCGGTCTACGATGGGCCAACTGTGGGGCTGTCTGCCGCAGAGATTGCTGCGCACAAGCCGCAGCTGGCGACCTACCCCGATGTCTACGGATTGCTGGAAGCAACGCGGATTTCCTACGCCGGCGAGAATGTAAAGCGGATCCTCTCGATCCTGCCCGATGCGGCGCGGGCCAAGGGGATGACGCCGCTGGCCTTCAGCCGCCAGATCGTGCGTGGGCAGGCGCTCTCTGCCTTGCGCGATCCCAACGAGGCGGGGTTCTGGCGCGAACTGATCGGCGCGGCCAGCCCTTTCCACCAGCGCCCGCTCGCCGAGCTTGGCCTTGCCCTGCGCTGGCAGAGGGATGGCCGGGTCGATCAGGTCTTCGCGCCCGGATCGCCGGTGCAGGAACAATCGATCCGCGAGGTGCTGCTGCAGACCATCGCCAGTCCGGCGATCCTGCGCGCCAGTGCGGGGGATGCCTCCCGATCCGGGCATGAGCGCGATGTTGCGCGGTTCTCGCTGCTCCACAAGGACCTGACGCGCGGCGCGTTCGGCGATTTCGCGCGTGACGTGGCGCTGGTTCCGGGCGATGCCAACATCGATGGCGGGTTGTGGGGCTTTGCCAGCCAGCAGAGCGTGCCGGTGGGCCTGTTCACCAAGGGCCAATGGTCGGACGGCTTCGCCTGTCCCGCCATCGCGCAGACCGCTGCCACACTCGCCCGCAATCCGGCTGACCAGCGCGCGCGCCTGTGCCTCGGTGACTTCTGGCGGCTCAACGGCTTTGATGGCTTTGCCCTGCACACGGCGGGCGATGGCGCGAATGTTCTTGGGAATGCGCCAGACCTGTTCCCCGGCAAGGCGAGCTATCGCGATGCGATCTACGCCGCGATCATCGCCGACAAGGCGGCAGCGGCAGACTTGCGCGCTTATGCGCTCTACCGCGCGGTGCGGTGCTATGCGCCATCGGGCTACAATGGCTGCGCGGGGCCTGCCCGGACCACGGCGGAACTTGAAGCCGCACAAGTGCCGCTGGCGGTGCGCAAGGGCTGGTACGACGAGCTGAAGAAGCGCTACCCGCAAAGCCCGTGGGCCAAGGCGCTGCGCTTCTACTGGTGAAGCGGCGGGCGCTGACTTTGCTGGCCTCGCTGCTGCTCACCGCCTGCGAGCGGCAGGCCGAGGCGCCACGTGTGCGGGCCGAGGGGGCAGAGGCGGTGTTCGTCTGGCCCGGCGTCCATCCTGCGCCTGAGGTCAAGGCGCGCACCGTTTACCTGCTCGATGGCGAAGTGCGGCGCGATGGCCCGGCCCGCCTCCATGCCTTGCGCATGGGCACGCCGCGCCTTCCCGGGAGGACGTTATGGCTGGTGGTGCGCAGCGAACGGCTGGACTGGACCGACGCGACCCGCGCCGCAATCCTCGCCGATCTTGCGCAGTGGCGCGCGGCGGGCAACGAAGTGGCGGGCCTGCAGGTCGATTTCGACGCCGCGACCAAGGGCCTGTCAGGTTACGCCGCGTTCCTCAAGGACCTGCGCGCCCGCCTGCCCGATGACGTGCGCCTCTCGATCACCGGCCTGATGGACTGGAGCGCCAATGGCGACCTCCAGGCGCTCGCACAACTGGCCGGCACTGTCGACGAAGTGGTGATCCAGACCTATCAGGCCCGCGCGACGATCCCCGGCTACGAAGCCTACTTCGCCAAGCTGGGCCGCTTCCCCATCCCCTTCCGGGTGGCGCTGGTCGAAGGCGGCGAGTGGCAAGCCCCACCGGGACTGGAGACGCACCCGATGTTCCGCGGCTACGCCGTGTTCCTGCTGGCCCGGCCCACGGGATGAATGGTTAGGGAGGGGTGGTTACTTGCCGTCAGGCATATCCTCAATAACCACTTCGAACAAAACGTCATCTGCTGCGTTCAAGCAGATGAACTGAATAGACTTAATGGCAGCTTCCTCTGGCTCCATCGGCTCACTCGATACGTCTAAGATCAGGTCGAGCGCCGCGATGATGCCTTGGGGAACGACCCGGAATCCGTCTACGCCGACTACTCGGCGGTTCCCTCGAATAGCAGTCTCGATCTGTCTTACAGCCTCGTCAGCTTTCAAAATGGTGGTGAGCATCAATTTGCTTCTCGGTCGGGGCCAAGCATCGTCGCAGACGCTACGGTTCCTTCAGCCGTTCGGCAACAATTACAGCAACAGTGGACTTCCATAGCCGATCCTCCCCGTTTTCACCGCAGGTGCAAACGGGGAGCAACCGTCTATGTGGCAGCCCATTTCTGTTTGTTTCGGATCATGGCGTTGAGAGCTGTGATGAGTTTTCGCATGATCGCAACGAGGGCGACTTTTGCTGGTTTTCCGGCGTTTTTCAGATTGTGGTATGCGACGGCCATTGTGGTGTTGCGCCGACTTGCGACGAGGGCGGCCATATAGAGTGCATCGCGGGGAGGTTTGCGCCCTCCGGCGATGCGTCGCTTGCCCCTGAAGGCCCCGCTTTCGCAATCGAAAGGCGCGACGCCGACGAGCGATGCGGCCTGTCGGGCGCTCATTGCACCGAGTTCCGGCATGAACGCGAGGAGCGTTGCCGCGGTTGTCGGCCCGACGCCTGGCACCGAGCGCATGATTGCGTTGCGCTCGGCAAGTTCGGGGTGATCCGCGATCAGGCGTGCGATCTCTGCTTCAACCAGCGCGATCTCGGCTGACAGCCGTTTGATCCGCTGTGCAGCGATCCGCCTGAGCAGCGCGCTGGCAGTCTGCTCGGCCTGGTTGGCGCAGCGGGTGCGCTCCTCGCACAGCTGGCGGCGTGCCGTGACGAGTTCGCCGAGCATGGCGCGGGCAGGATCGTGGACCACCTCGCGCTGGGGCAGCGCAGCGCAGAAATGCGCGATCGCTGCAGCATCGATCCTGTCGTTCTTGGCCAGAATCCCGGCAGCGCGGGCGAACTGGCGCACGCGCATCGGGTTGACGCGTCGAGCGGGCAGGTCTGCCTCGCATAGAGCCGTCAGCAGAGCGCGTTCATAACCACCCGAAGCCTCGAAGCCGACTGCGTGGGGTCTGACGCGGCGAAGCCACCGGATCAAGGCTCGCAAGCCATCCCGGTCGTTGGCAAAAGCGCAGGCCTCATTCTGCGGCCACAGACAGACATCAAGCCGCGCCTTGCTGACATCGATACCGACAAATTGATCGTGCTGTGCCATATCTCCGTTCCCATCCTTGCGTGTGCGGGGTCAACGCCCCGTGCAACCGTTCGGGTTGATGAAGATCCGTCCGGGCCCAAGCTCCCCAGCGGGCTGCTACGACCAAGGGGGACACGGGCTCGCGAACGGGCGGGAGGCTCCGCTAGCGGAGCCTCCCGCAATCGCATCATGCACCATTTTCAAGATACAAGGGGGACCGCCAGCGAAGCTGGTGGTGGAGGGGTTTTGCGAATTTGCCCCTCCGTCATTCGCTGGCGCGAATGCCTCCTCCCCCATTTCCGCCGATAAGCAATCCTACGCAGCCCCAGCTAACCCCGCATCTTCAAGCTTTCTGCCTAAAATCCGCATCTTAACCAAGATTCAAGGACTTAGGGCGGAAAACGCGCCGGATGCAGGCCTTTGCGAACATCCTAAAGCTGGAAACCGACGACCCGGAGCTGACCCGGGCGCAGTTCCGCTCGTTCTCCAGCCAGATGCCGCTGCTCTATGCGATTCTGGTCTGCAACGCGCTTGCCATCGGGTTTTCATTCTTTGATCCGGGCAATTCCTTCAAGACCATCCTGACCCCGCTGTTCATCTGTGCGGTCGCCGTCTGGCGCGGGATCTGGTGGTGGCAGCAGCGCTCTGTCGGCTCGCACTCCGACGCCTATATCGCCGCCTGCCTGCGCCGCACCTGCTGGCTGGCCATTATCATGACCATGGCATTCGAGGCGTGGTGCATCTGGGTCTATCCCGATGGCGATGCCTATGCGCGCAGCAACCTGACCTTCTTCCTCGGCCTGACCGAGGTCAGCTGCGTGTTCTGCCTGATGACCTTGCGCGCCGCCGCAATGCGCGTCGCGCTGGTCAGCACGCTGTCGTTCGTGTTCTACTTTTCGTGGATCGACGGCGGCCAGCTGCTCGGCCAGTCGATCGTGCTGACGCTGGTGTGCATCGGCATGATAGTGGTGACGCACAGCTACAACATCTCATTTTCCGAACTTATCCGGTCGCAAAGCATCCTGCGTGCGCGCCAGCTCGAAACCGAGAAGCTTTCCGAGGAAAACCGGCGCATCGCCTTCAGCGATCCGCTCAGCGGTCTGCCCAACCGGCGCGAACTTCTGACGCGGCTTGATCGACTGGAAGCGCGGCTCAATCCCCTGCCGGATAGCCTTGCGGTGATCTTCATCGATCTCGATGGGTTCAAGGAAGTGAACGACGAGCATGGCCACCAGGCCGGCGATGCCCTGATCCGCAGCATCTGCCTGCGCCTTGGCCAGCATTGCCCCGCTCATGCCCGCCTGGCCCGTGTTGGCGGCGACGAGTTCGCGGTGCTGCTGGAAATGCCCAAGGCGCAGGCTGAGGCGGAACGCCTGGCCGCAACGATCCTTGAGGAAATCTCGCTACCGGTACTGGTGGAACGCCACGTGCTGCAGGTGGGTGCCAGCATCGGCGTAGCTGCCAATACGGATGTGGCTGGCACGCCGCGCGAACTGCTGCGCCGCGCCGACACCGCGATGTACCACGCCAAGACGGCGGGCAAGAACCAGGTCGCGATCTATGATGCCGCGTTCGATGAAGGGCGCAAGCACCGGCTGGCCGTGGAAACCCAGATCGGGCGCGGCCTCGCGCGCGATGAGTTCGAGGTCTATTACCAGCCCGAGGTCGATGCCGTGTCCGGGCGCATCGTTGCGGTCGAGGCGCTGCTGCGCTGGCCCCGACGCCCCGAAGGCCCGCTGCCACCCGACGATTTCATCGAGATTGCCGAGGCCACCGGCCAGATCCATCCGCTCGGTATGTTCGTGCTGGAACGCGCCTGCCGCGACATCGGGCCGCTGGGGAACTTGCGGCTCAGCGTCAATGTCAGCCCGGCGCAGTTCCGGGATTCGCATTTCGAACGGCAGGTCGCCCACGTGCTGGAGCAGACCCGCTTTCCCCCCGAGCGGCTGCAGTTCGAGATTACCGAAGGCTATTTGCTGTCAAACCCCGAACGCGTGGTGCGCGCGGTGGAGACGTTCAAGCAGCGCGGCATGTCGATCGCGCTCGACGATTTCGGCACCGGCTTCACCAGCATCCACTACCTGCGCAGCTATGGCTTCAGCCACATCAAGATCGACAAGTCGCTGCTTGAGGGCCTCGCACCGGGGAGCAAGGGCGCGATGCTTGTGACCGGGGCGATCATGCTCGCCTGCGGACTGGACATGCGGGTGATCGCCGAAGGCGTGGAAACCGAGGAGCAGGCGCAGCTGCTGCGGCAGGCCGGATGCCACAAGCTGCAGGGCTACCTGTTCGGCAAGCCGATGCCCCTGCCCGATTTCATCGCCGCGTGGGAGCGTTCGGAGCGCACCGTGCTCAAGGCATCGGCGCGCTTCGCCGGTTGATCCCCGGGAAATGGATTGTCGCCCCGGCGCAGGCCGGGGCCGACGACCTTGCGTCCGCGCCCGGGGTCTAGGCCAGGGCCGCCTTCAGCCGTGCGCCGGCCCGTTCGATATAGGGCATGGCATCGGGCACAGCCTCGAACATCGAGAAGAAGCCGTGGATCATGCCAGGCGCGAGTTCGGTCTCGACCGGAACGCCTGCCTCCTTCAGCGCCTCGGCATAGTCCAGCCCTTCATCGCGCAGGGGATCATACTGCGCGACCAGCACCGTGGCAGGCGGCAACCCCGCGAGATTGTCATGGCGCAGCACTGCAGCCTCGGGGTGGGGATCGCCGTGATCGCCGACGTAGTGCATCCAGAACCACTGCATCATGCGCGTGGTGAGGAAGTATCCCTCGGCATTCTCGGTGTAGGAGCCGTTCTCGAAGTTGGTGTCGGTGACAGGGTAGATCAGCAGCTGGTGCGCCAGCTTTGGCCCGCCCGCATCGCGCGCGCGTATAGCGACGGCGGCGGCGAGGTTGCCGCCCGCGCTGTCACCGGCCACCGCGAGGCGGCCCTTGTCGATGCCGAGGTCTGCGGCATGGTCCACAGCCCAGAGCAGGGCGTCGTGGCAATCGTCGAGCGGGCCGGGGAAGGGCGTTTCCGGGGCGAGACGGTAGTCGACCGACAGCACCGCCGCGCCGCTCGCCACGGCCAAGGCGCGCGCCGAGGCATCGTGCGTCTCGATCGAGCCGATCACCCAGCCGCCGCCATGGTAGAACAGCACCAGCGGGGCGTTCTCGCCCGCGCCCTCGGGCTTGTAGAGCCGCGCGGCGATGGTGCGGCCGGGCAGGTCCAGCGTCAGGTCGCGCACCTCGGCAACGGCGGGTGGCGGGCCCAGCTGCATCGGCCGGTTCGCCTCGCGCAGGGCCTCGGGCGTGATCGTCTCGTAGTCGATCGGCGGCATCTGCGCGAAGAAGCCGAGCAGCGCCTCGACCTGCGGATTGAGCGTCATCCTTTGTCTCTCCCTTAGCCGTACTGGGCGGCGATTTCGGCAACAGCCGCCGCCACGTCGCCGCGACGATAGCCGAGCAGCGCGGTTTCGCCAGCGTCGGGTTCATAACTGATCGTGTTGCCGCGGCCCTGCGGGATGGCGATGTCGGGCAGGAGCGGCAGTTCCTCGTCGCGCTCCTCCAGCTTTACGTCACTGCCAACAGCGTCGAAGAACAGCTGGAAGTATTCGCGGAAGGTCAGGTTTTCATCGCCGACGAGATAGGCCTTGCCCGGCTCGCCCCGCAGCAGCGCGCCTTCGATCGCTTCGGACAACGAACGAAACGACATGAAGTTGGTGCCCCCCGTCGGCGCGAAGAACGGGATCGGGATCTGCCCCTTGGCCCAGGCGACATAGGGTTCGAAGATCGCGCTGGGCAGCCCCGGCACCGCGCCGACCATGAACGGCGCGTTGACGCTGACCACGTCGAAATCGTGGCTCGCCTCGTTGCGGGCAAGCTGGCATGCCGCAAGGCGCGACTGGATATAGACATTGCCCGCAATCAGTTCCGGCGCGGCCTGCGGGTAGAAGCTGCCGAGCTGCACCGCGCGCTTGACCCCGGCTTCACGGGCGGCGGCGAACACGGCGGGCAGGGCTTCGTGGTTGGCGCGTCTCAGCCAGGCGCCGAAGTCTTCACCCTGCGGCACGTGGCGCGGATCGTTGCCCGCCGCGAACACCATCCTGTCGAAGCCCTTGAGCTTGTCAGCAGTGAAATCGCCCGCCACGTAATCGCCCTTGAGGAAGCCGAGTTTGCTGAGCGGCGTGCCTGTCGGCGCGGCAGAGCGCCCGGTGATCGTCACGTCATGCCCCTGTGCCGCCAGATGCAGCGCGGCATGGCCGCCAAGCGCACCCGTGCCGCCGATGACCAGTACCTTCATGTCGCAATTCCCTTGATCGGCCGCAGCTCTTCCCAATCGACGATCAGGGTGCGGCGGGTGAACTTCCAGTAGTCGTTCTCGCGCCTCCACTGGTCCTGGTAGCGGATCGCCCAGACCAGCAGCTTGTCGCCCTCGGGCGCGGCAATGCGGTGCTCGGCTGTGGAGCGGGTCTCGCCATGGGCGCTGTCACCCTCCACGATCACGTCCATGTCATGCACCACGTGGCGCGTCATGGTGAAGGCGTGGGCGAGGTGGTCGATCGAGCCAAGGTTCGCCTCCAACCCTGCGATGCTGAAGCCCGGACCTGAAATCTCCACATCCTCGGCAAGCACCTCACGCCACAGCGCCTTGTCGCGGCGATCTGCGCCCACGGCATAGCGTTCGGCGGTGCGCCGAAGCGCGGCGAGGTCGCTCATGCCACGGTGCCCGGAATCACGAGGCCATTGCCGGAAATCAGCGGCACGTTGGTCCATTCGCCATGCGGCGTGCGATACCACCCTGCCGCCGCCAGCGCGCCGCCATCGATGTTGATCGTGCTGCCCGTCACCCACGCCGCCAGCGGGCTGGCGAGGTAGAGCGCCGCGCCCGCGCAGTCGCTGGGTTGGCCAAAGCGGCCCAGCGGAATCCACCGCTCCTCGTGCGTGCGGTTCTCGGGCGGGATCATGTAGTCGAGCGCCACTTGCGGAGTATCGGTGGTTTCGGGCGCGATGGTGTTGACGCGGATGCCCTCGGGGCCAAATTCCAGCGCAAGGCTCTTGCTAAAGCCGGTCACCGCCCACTTCGCGGCAGCATAGACGGAGCAATAGGGGATGCCGCGATGCGCCTCGATCGAGGTGACGTTGATGATCGAGGACCCCGGCGCGCCCTTGCGCAGCAGGGGAACCATGGCCTTGGTCATGCGCAGCAACTGGCCTAGGTTGACGTCGAGGATCTCCTCGACCTCCACGTCCTCCAGCATCGCAAAGGGCCGCGCGTGGACGAAGTGACCGACATTGTTGACCAGCACGTCCAGCCTGCCGGTTTCGGCAGCGATCCGCTCGGCCAGCATCGCGCCGACCCCGCGCTGGCGCACGTCGCAGCGGATCACGCGGGCAGAGGGCATGGCGGCCTCGGCGGCATCGGCATTGGCGGGGTCGATCTCGGCGATCACCACTTGCGCGCCGGCTCCGGCAAAGGCTTCGGCAATGGCGCGCCCGATGCCCACGCCGCCCCCGGTGACCAGCACGGTCTTTCCGGTGAAATCCAGAGCCTGCGAAGCGAGCAACGCATTGTCTGCCGCAGTCATACGGTCACTTCCCTCTCCACACCAATGATTCGGTGATTATCGTTTCAATTGCTACGCATAGTGTTTTCACTTTCTTGAAGTGTCAACCGGATGCGTAGGAAGAGGGTCTTGGTTTTGCTAGATTCCCGGTTGCTCTGCTGGAATGTGCACCACCAGCCCGTCAAGCTCCTCGCCAAGCTGGACCTGGCAGGACAGGCGGCTGTTGGGGCGGATCTCGACACCCTCGATCGCCTCGAGCATCTCGCGCTCTTCCGGCCGGGCCGGGCCGGTGCGGTCAAGCCAGTCGGGGTCGATGTAGCAGTGGCAGGTGGCGCACTGCATCATGCCGCCGCACAGCGCGTCGATCCCGTCGACAAGGTTGCCAACCGCCAGCTGCATCAGGGTCATGCCCTCGAAGTTCACGCAAGTCCGCGCCGAGCCGTCCGGCTGGACGAAAGTCACCTTGGCCATTCAGATCACCTCAAGCGTGCGCCGGGCAACCGGCCGCCTTCGCCAGCGCGGCCACGTCGGCACTCGCGCCCGCGCCGTCCAGCTGGCGCCGCTTGTACCGCACGCGGCAGGGCTGGGCGGGCCAGTAGGTCGAGGCACCGGCGATGGGCTTCACCTCGTCCATCAGCTCCATGTCAAAGTTCTGCAGCAGGATCGCCACCAGCACCTTCATTTCCATGCGCGCGAAGTTCACGCCCGCGCAGCGATGCACCCCGCCGCCAAAGCCGATCAGCGAATTGCTCTCGATTTGTGCTTCAGGGTTTTGCGGGTTGAAGCGCTCCGGATCATAGGCATTGGCATTGCGGAACGTCTCTTCCATCCGGTGGCTGACCGACGGCGCAAGCAGCACGAACTCGCCCTTGCGGATGCGATAGCCCTCACGTTCGATATCGGCATTGGCCTTGCGCGAAAGCATGTAGGCCACCGGGTGAAGCCGCTCGGTCTCACGCAGGGCGAGGTCCATCTTCTCCATCGCGATGGCGTGTTCCCAAGTGAGGTTGCCGCCGTTGCCGGCACCCAGCAGCCCCGCCGTCTCGTCGCGCAGGACCTTGGCATAGCCGGGGTTCTGCAGCAGGTCGGCCAGCGCCCAGCTGACTTGCCCGGCGGTGGTTTCATGCCCCGCCCAGACCAGCAGCAGGATCAGGTGGCGAATGATCTCGTCGGGCACGGCGCGGCCATCGGGATACTTCGTCTCGATCATCGTCTGGAAGAAGTCGGGCGGATCGAGCGGGCTCGCACGGCGCTTGTCGATCCACGACTGCAGGATCGCGTGCAGCTTCTTCTTGGCGCGCTGGCTTTTCACCATCTTGGGCGTCGGCAGCCACAGCGGCAGGACGAACTCCATGCCGCCCGAAAAGTCGCGGAACAGCTCGAAGAATTCGTGGCCCAGCTTCTCGTGGAACTCGCGCCCCATGAAGCTGTGCGCGGCAATGTCCATCACCACCGGCCCCAGCGTCGGGATCAGGTCGAATTCGCCTTCGTTGCCCAGCTGCTCAACCAGATTGAGCGATTCCTCGACCATCACCGGCACGTACTGTTTCATCGACGCCGCCTTGAACCGGGGCATGATGATGGCGCGCTGGCGCAGGTACTCGTCCATCTCGGCGAAGGAGTAGAATTCGGGCGAAAACATCTTGAGGAAGAACGGCATCGACTCCCGGATCGAGAGCAGCTTGTCGGTCTCCTCGAAGAAGAAGCGGTTGTGTTCCGGCCCCAGCATCACGTTCATGCGCTGGCCCATGAAGTTCATCGCGAACATCCGCCCCTTGGAACGGTAGCCGCGTTTCAGGACCGAAACGGGATCACGGAAGAACTGCGCCAGATGCCCGAGCAGCGGCACGCCGCCATCGAGCAAGGGAAGGCCGTCTGCACCCGGTGCTGCACTCGCCATCGATCATCTCCCCGCACGGCCGGTTGCTCCGGCTCCAACGGGCGAAGGGTATGGTGCGCGGGGGGCGGTGCAAGTCCCGCGCATCGAAACGTATCGTCCGATGATCTTTGCAGGATCATCGGACGAACCTCCCATCCGCCTTTGATCAATAAACCGCCGCCGGATTCTTCGGGCGCGGGCTGCCGAGCATCGCGCGGTGCGAAGGGCGGTCGTGGCCACGGTCGGTCACGCCCAGTTCCTTCGCGATCTCGGCCACGATCAGCGTCTGGCCGGAAAGCTCGTCGCGATTGTGCGCGCTGTCGATGGCGGCGAGGACATGGGCGGAGAATTCAGGGTTCTCGGCCATCGACAGGAAGCCCTCGTACTGCTCCGGGTTGGTCTTGGCCGCGATCAGCGCGCGCTCGGTCAACTGCGGGCCGAGCCAGAGCGAGACCGCGATCACCCCGGTGCCCCGGAAATCGTGCTCCATGTCATGCGCCAGCTTGTCGAGCCCGGCCTTCTGCGCGCCATAGGCGGGGCCGTGCATGTAGCAGGTCGCGCCGAACGACGAGGTCATCGCGATCAGGCCGGACTTCTGCGGGACCATGATCTTCGCCGCGTGCCAGCTGGCCACGTAGGCGCTGCGCAGTCCGACATCGAGGATCTTCTGGGCGTCGAGTTCCTTCTCCCAGAACGGCGCCTTGTCGATCAGCTGATGGTGCATGTAGGCAGCATTGTTGACCAGCACATCGAGGCGGCCCTGCTCGTCCATGATCTGTTCGAAAACGCGGGCAACGCTGGCGTCGTCGCTGTGGTCACAGACGACCGGGATACCCTTGCCGCCGTTCTCGGTGATCTTCTGCGCGGTTTCGGAGACGGTGCCCGGCAGCACGGTGCCGTCCCAGCCCTTGGCATCGCCGGGCGTGACGGTGCGCCCGGTGACGTAGACGGTGTAGCCCATCTCGCCAAAGCCGCGCGCGATGCCTGCGCCTGCACCCCGGCTGGCGCCCGTTACGAGAGCAACTTTCGGTTGTTCGGACATGGTGGATTCCTCTTGCGCGATAGTCAGCCCAGGTGCGCGAAATCGAACTGGCTGGTGGGGATGATATCGTTGCGGGTGAAGTCGATGAAGGCGTGGCAGCTGGCCATCATCGCGTCGAGATTGGCCTTGAACTTCGCCGGTTTACCCACGGCATCGAAGAACACTTCCGGCTGTTCGAGCGCTTCCAGCGGGAAGCACTCCTCGACGAACGCGCTGTAGGCCGGTGCGCCTTCGGTGAGGGGGCGGACGATCAGGTTCTGGACGTATTCGAAGTTCGATTGCGTGTCGATCGCCACTCGCGTGTGGTGCGAATGCCAGTGGGCGACGGCCTCTTCGCGGGTGATGTCCGGGCGGAACGTGATGAAGCTGGCCTGGCTCCAGCCCCATGTGCGCCGGGTGCTTTCGTGTTTAGCTTCGCTGAACTTCGCTTCGCTTCGTTTCCCCGGGGAAACATTTGTAGAACACGGATGCGCGGTGTTCGGGATGATCTCGGATTCACAGACCAGCCACGCTGCAAACCATGCCGAACGCGCGGCGAGCGCTGCATCGACATCGCCCCGTAAGCGGGCGTTTGCCGAGGGCATCCAGAACTGCACGACGGCGGCCTGCTGCGGCACCTGCCACTGCTGGACCAGCGCTTCGCCCGGTGCGACCGTGGCATCGCGCAGGTTGAGCCGAACCCGGCTCGCTCCCGCAGCGACGAGTGCCTGGGGCAGGGTGCCGAGCAGTGCGGCGCCGAAGTCCTCGCGCGACTGGTGCGGCGGCGCCCAGAGGGCGGCGATGACCTTTTCCATGGCGCGCCTCCTCAGTCGAAGTTGGCCTGTCCGCCGTCGAGCGGGATGGTCGCCCCCGTGAGGTAGGCGAGGTCCTGCCTCGCGAGCGCGACCAGCGCGCGGCCGATATCGCCTTCAAGACTGCCGACGCGGCCCAGCGGGATCGTGCGGAAAAAGGCCTGCGCTTCTTCGGGATTGTTCTCGATCCACCACTTGAGGCCGGGCGATTCCGCGTGCGGCGCGATGGTCAGCACGCGGATGCCTTCGCCGCCCCATTCGGCCGCCGCGGCGCGGGTCAAACTGCGGATCGCCTGCTTGACTGCGGCGTAGCAGCCATAGCCGGTCATGTCCCAGCGGATGCCGGCCGAAGAGCAGAAGTTGAAGATGGTGCCGCCGCCGCGCGCGGCGAGGTGCGGGCGGGCGAGCTTCATCAGGCGGTGCGTGGCCAGCGGCCCGCTTTCGAATCCCGCAAGGAAGGCTTCGTCCGTCACGTCCTCGAGCTTGCCGAGCGGCACTTCCTGGGCATTGTTGACGAGAATATCGAGCCCGCCGAACGCGGCGACGGTGCGCTCCACCGTCGCGGCGAGATCGGCGGCGGACTTCACGTCGCAGGCGACGGCCAGCGCCTTGCCGCCGCGTTCCTTGACCATGTTCGCCGTTGCCTCGACCTTGGCCAGCGTGCGCCCGGTAACGACGACAGAGGCCCCGGCGCCTGCCATTGCCAGCGCCACGCCCTGTCCGATTCCCTGCCCGGCTCCGGTTATCAGGACGACTTTGCGGTCAAGATCGGTCATGCTTCTCTCCAGTGGCGCGAAGCGTCTTGCGGCCTCTCGCAGACCGGGTTGTTGCCACGACCTCATGCAAACTGCAAACCATAATCTGAACGCACCTTATAGTGTAAGTGCAGTATGTGGCTTTGTTTGCGTAATGAGTGGCTAATAGTGTAACGCAAAGTGCGGTCCGCTTGGACTTGCCCAATGCGCCTTGGCGTGCCATGCTGAGGGCGTGGGAGATGATCGCGATCGGTCCGCAAATCGCTCGCGATTCGGTTTTCAGGATCACGAAAGCGCTGTCCCGAACAAGGCAGAACGGCGCGGTGATCAAAAGGAGTGATGCAGATGGCAACCTCGAAAGAGTATGGCCTGGGTGAATTCGATTTTCCGCGCGGCTGGTTCATGATCGGAACTGCCGCCGATGCCACGCGCACCCCCGCGCCGATCCGCTATTTCGGGAAGGATCTGGTGATCTACCGGGGCGAGAGCGGCAAGCCTTACGTGGTCGATGCCTATTGCCCGCACATGGGCGCGCATCTGGCGAAGAACAGCACGTCCTACATCGTCCGCGATGGAGAGCATGTTGAAGGTGAGTCGATCCGCTGCCCGTTCCACGGCTGGCGCTTCGGCACCGATGGCGCGTGCAACCACATTCCCTATTCGGACTTCATCCCGAAGGCGGCGAAGCTGGGCACTTATCCGGTGCTCGAACGCGCCGGGATCATCTGGATGTGGCACGATCCCGAAGGGCTGGAGCCTGACGTGGAACTTGCCAACTTCGGTGGCCATTATGGCGAGCCGGGCTGGGTCGAATGGAAGATCGACTACATGGGCGACCTCAACAGCCACGGCATCGAGATCGTCGACAACATGGCCGACTTCGGCCACTTCGTGCCGATCCACGGCGCGACTGACTGGCAGTATTTCGCCAACGAGTTCATGGGCCCACACTTGCACCAGTACTACAGCGCCGGCCACCGCACGCTGACGGCGAACCCCGAGGACGCGCTGGTGCTGGACACCTGGTACGAAGGGCCGGGCTTCCTCCAGTCGGAAATGGCCGGCACGTTCGACAGCTTCATCATGATCGCCAATACGCCGATCGAGGATGGCGTTTCGCGTTCGTGGCATGCGCTGATGGTCAAGGTTCACGACGGCAGCCGCGAGACGACAGCGGAAGACCGCGAGATGGCGCTGGCCTATCAGGAAGGCAGCCGCCTCGCCTTTGCGCAGGACGTTGAGATCTGGGCGAACAAGCGCGCCTGCATCAACCCGCTGGCGATCCCCAAGGACGGCCCCTACGCCAAGGTTCGCCTGTGGTACCGCCAGTTCTACAACCCGCGGGACAAGGCGCCGGAAATCCAGGGCCGCGTCAACGGTCTGCACGTCACGCTCGACAAGCGGCCGGGGCAGAAGGTGGCCTGAGAACACAGGGCTTCCAAGCAGGAGCCAAGGGAGAGATCATGGGAAAGCTGGCAGGCAAGGTGGCGATCGTCACCGGGGGTGCGCGGGGCATGGGTGCGGCGACGAGCCGGCTGTTCGTGGCCGAGGGCGCGAAAGTGGCGATTGCCGACGTGCTGGACGAGGCGGGCGAAGCGCTTGCCGCCGAGCTGGGCGATGCGGCGCGGTTCTTCCATCTCGACGTGACCGACGAAGGCAATTGGGCCGCGGTTGTCAGCGACGTCGAAGCGACGCTGGGGCCGGTCGATGCGCTGGTCAACAATGCCGGCATCCTGATGTTCAAGAGCCTGCTCGAGACCTCCAAGGCTGATTACGAGAAGGTCCTGGGCGTCAACCTCGTCGGCGAGTTCCTGGGCATCAAGGCGGTGGCGCCGGGCATGATCGCGCGCGGGCGCGGCTCGATCGTCAATATCTCGTCAGTGGACGGGATGAAGGGGGCGAACAGCCTCGTCGCCTATGCCTCGTCCAAGTGGGGCGTCCGGGGCCTGACCAAGGTGGCGGCTATGGAGCTGGGCCACAAGGGCGTGCGGGTGAATTCGGTCCACCCCGGCGGGGTGGATACGGTGATGTCCAATCATACCGGCGCAGCGCGCGAGGAAGTGGACAAGGGCTATGCCAACGTGCCGCTGCAGCGCATCGGCGGGCCGGAAGAAGTGGCATCGGCGAGCGCTTTCCTCGCCAGCGACGAGGCGTCTTATATCCATGGCGCCGAGATCGTCGTTGACGGCGGGATGACCGTGGGCAGCTATTACATGGGCTTCCCCGGTTCACCTGGAATGTAGCACCAGCCCTTGCGGCTGACGGGCTGCCTTTGCAGGCAGCCCGTCCACATCAGATCTTGCCTTCCTTCAGCATCTGCACCGCATTGTGCGCGGCGCGGGCTGACATCGCCATGTAGGTGAGCGACGGGTTCTGGCAGCCCGACGAGGCCATCACCGCGCCATCGGTGCAGAACAGGTTCGGCGCCTCGTGCGCCTGGTTCAGGCCGTTGAACACCGAAGTCAACGGATCGCGGCCCATGCGGGCGCTGCCCATCTCGTGAATGCCCAGACCCGGCGGACCGGGTTCGGTGCGCTGGTAGACGACCGTGCCGCCTGCCGCCTCGATCATGGTGCGCGCATCGGCCTGGATCTGCTTGGCCATCTTCTTCTCGTTCTCGCGCAGCTGGACGTCGATGTGGAGCAGCGGAATGCCCCACTTGTCCTTGCGCGACTGGTGCAGCGTCATCCGGTTCTCAGGATGGGGCAGCATCTCGCCAAAGCCCGAGATGAACGCCATCCACGGGCCGAACTTGCGGTTGCGCTCCTTGATGTCCTGGCCGATTCCCACGGTAGCATCGGGCTTTCCGCCCTGCCGGGTAACTGCACCCTGATAGCCGTAGCCGCGCACGAAGCCCTCGCCTTCCTCGGTCACGTTGCGATAGCGCGGGATGTAGATGCCGGTGGGACGGCGGCCATGATAGTAGCTGTCGGCCGGGTAGTGCGGCATCAGGCCGGCCGTCGCCAGCGCATACATGTGGTCCATGATGTTGCGCCCGACCTGATCGGACTTGTTGCACAGCCCGCGCGGGTTGGCCTCGTTTGCCGAATTGAGCAGGATCTGCGCCGATCCAATGGTCGATGCGTTGAGGAAGAACAGCTTGGCCTCGTAGGTCCGCCCTTCCATGGTCTTGGCATCGATCACCCGCACGGCCGTGATCTTGCCACTGGCCGGGTCCTGCACCAGGCTGTGCACGATCGCATCGGTGACGATGGTCAGGTTGCCGGTGCGTTCAGCCGCGGGGAAGGATGAGGACAGGCTGGTGTGGTTCGCCCCGAAGCTGCAGCCGCGTTCGCAGATCGAACGGTTCTGGCAGCTGGTGCGGCCCAGTTCCTCGTGATGCGGCTGGGCGACCGAGAGGTTGGCATTGCGCCCGATGATCACCTTGCGGCCCGAGAACTTTGCCTCAACCGATGCCTTGAACAGCTTTTCGGCGTCGTTCATTTCCCATGGCGGCAGGAATTCACCATCGGGCAGTTGCGGCAGGCCTTCCTTCGATCCTGCCACGCCGATGAACTTTTCGACATGGCTGTACCACGGCGCAAGGTCGTCATAGCGGATCGGCCAGTCTACGCCGTGACCGTCCTTGGCATTGGCCTCGAAGTCCATCGGCGAAAGGCGATAGGCTTGCCGCCCCCACATGATCGAGCGCCCGCCGAGGTGATAGCCGCGAATCCAGCTGAACGGGCGGTCTTCCGGGGTGGTGTAGGGATGATCGCTATCCTTGACCCAGAACTGCTTGGTCGCGGCATTCATGGCATAGCACTGGCTCTGCACCGGATAGTCGCGTGCCAGTTCTTCTTCGGGCACTTCGTTGTTGTTGGGCAGCTCCCAAGGCATCTGGGTGTCGTTGTAGTCGGTGACGTGCTCGACCTTGCGGCCGCGCTCAAGCACGAGGACCTTCAGGCCGCGTTCGGTCAATTCCTTGGCGGAAATGCCCCCGCTGATACCCGAGCCGATAACGATGGCGTCAAACATGAATCAATCTCCGCTCAGAACGGACCAAGGCCGAGGTAGGGCCGGGATTTCGGGGTAAGCTTGACCGATGCCTGGTAGGGGCCGGGCACGTGGTCGTAGACCAGTTCGTGCTCGCTGCCGGTCGGGCTGTAGTAGTACAGGCCGATGACCAGTTCCTTGAGCCGCTTGTATCCGGCGTCGGTTGGCACGGTACCGGTCTGGAGAAATGCCGCCTTGTTGGCATCGAGCGGGGCTGTCGGCTTGAGGGCAGCGGCATCGTGGGCACGCAGCACGGCTTCGCGCTCCTTGGCCGAAAGCGCGGCGAAGCTGCGGCCCTTGGCTGCTTTGGCGGCGGAATCGATGCGGTCGAGCGCTGCGAGGATCTCGGCGCGGGTGGCAGGCGCGGCCCAGTTCTTCAGCATCGCATCAAGCCGGGCAGGGACCTGCGCCGCAAGTGCGCCCGGGGTGTCGGTTACGGGCAGCATCGTGTCGGCCACGCTGGAAAGCAGCGCAAAGCGAGGGGCAGGGAGGAAGGGCGCTGTCTTGCCGGCAGGTGCCGCAAGTGCCTCGACCGGAAGCGCCGCCACGCCGAGCAGGGCAGCGAAGCCGGCCATCATGCCACGGCGATCGGTTTGGGGGAGGTCAATCATCGGCAGTCTCCGTGTTCTGGCTTGCTTCTTGGCGCCGGTCGGAAATGACAGGTGTGGACATCAGGCCTGGTCCCAGCATTCGCGGATATAGCGGTGCCCTTCGGTGTAGACCTCTTCGGGGCTGCTGAAGAAATCGCGCCAGACGCGGGTGGCGGCGGCGAGTTCAGGCAAGCCCTTGCCGAAGGCCTCGATCGTCAGCCAGCCAACGTAGCCCGTCTGCTTGAGCACGGCGATGCTCTCGGCAATCCTGGCATGTCCGTGCCCCGGCGTGCCGCGATCGTTCTCGCTGATGTGGACATGGGCGACATGGCCACGCGCCAGTGCCGTGCGCAGCGCCGCGACCGGGTCCTTCTCTTCGATATGGGCATGGAACGTATCGTAAAGGATGCCGAAGCCCGGTTCATCCAGGCGGTCGAGATAGGCGCTGGTCTGCTCGCAGGTGTTGAGCAGGTAGCATTCGAAGCGGTTGAGGGGTTCCAGCGCCAAAGGCAGGTTTGCCGCGCGGGCGCGTTCGGCCACTGCCCGGTGCACCTCGGCGCAACGCTCAAGCTCGGCCTCGGTCGGCCCGGCCCCGCTGAACAGCCCGAGCGGCTGGAACAACGGTCCGGCCAGAACCTGCGCGGCCAGCGCTTCCGCGCAATCCATCACACGCTCAAGATGCTGGATCGCACGGGCGCGCACTGCGGGATCGGGTGAAAGCGGGTTGTGCGCCTCATCCGGAATGATCGCCGTGGTGGTGCGCTTCAGCCCGATGTCGGCAAGGATGCGGCCTAGTTCGGCGTAATGCGTGCTGTTCGAGACATCGAACAGCGGGATTTCCACCCCATCAAAGCCGGTATCCTTCAGTGTCTGCAGCAGGGGCGCGTCAGCTGGCGTGACATGCCCCGTCCACAGCATCAGGTTGATGCCGACTTTCATAGATCAGGCCTTTCCGCTTTTCCGCTCGACCAGGCGCACAGCAAGGAAGATGAAGAACAGCACCACCGGAATGACCGCAATGGTCTGGAAGCTCTGCTCGGCCGCGTAGGCAAGCACCTGCTGCAGGGCATCGCTGCCGGGCTGAAGCGCAGCGAAGGCTTCTTCGCCGCCGGCCTTTGCGAGCTTGGCCCTGTCGTAGATCGCGCCGAGTTCGGGCAGAACGAAGTAGATCGCCAGCGCACCAGCAAAGCCGACGAGGCCGATGCCCCATGGGCCAGAGCGCGGATAGCGCCGCGATACTGCCGCCAGCATGGTCGGCCACATGAAGCATACGCCGAACGCCCAGACCGTTGCCGCCAATACCGCAGTGACCGGCGAATTGGCCACCGACAGCAGGTAGAGCCCCAAGGCCGCAGGCACGGTGCACATCAGCAGCAGGCCCATGTCGGAGAAGCGGTGTTCAAGCGCACCGGCGAAATGGCGCATTACGAACATGATTGCAGAGACATAGACCAGCACAAGGATGCCCGGCATGCCGACGGTGTTGGTCAGCGTCACATCGACCCAGGCGCCCGGTGCCAGTTCGCTCGACGCGGTCAGGAACATGATCGCGAAGAAGACCCAGAAGCTCGGCCGCTTGAACGGCTCGGTCATCATCTCGCCGAAGGAGACACCTGCCACCGCGCTTTCGGTCTGCGGGAATTGATGGCGGGACGCCCAGATGGCCAGGACCACTCCGGGCACTAGGCACAGCCCCACCAGCGCCTGCCATGGCAGGTCGAGCGACTTGAAGAACAGGACCGAAAGCAGGCCGCCAAAGATCAGCCCTGCCGGCCACCAGGCGTGCAGTTCGTTGAGCTTGCCGGTCTTCTGGTCAGGAAAGAGCGAGGCGACAACGGGATTGATCGAAGCTTCGGTCGCTCCCCAGCCGCAACCCCACAGCACCATGGCGAGGTTGAGCACGAGCATGATCGAGGCGGGCGGAGCGTTTCCAGCCAGCAGGACAAGGAGCGGGCCGAGGATGAAGCAGGCCGAGGCGAACAGGATCACCTTCTTGGCGCCCAACCGGTCGAGAAGTGGCGAGATGACCAGCAGACTGATGGCGAAGCCAAGGAAAGAGTTGCCGAGCACGACGCCGATCAGTTCGCCCGAATGCTGCGGATCGATCGGATCGAGCAGGGCGGCTTTCATTGCTCCGGCCGCGCCTGCGCGCACGGCGTTGGCCAGTGCCGCACAGAACAGTGCAAGGACGCAGATCCAGAAGATCGATTTCCTGTTCTGGGATGTGGTTGCCATCAAAGTATTCCCCGCCCGTTCCGTAAGTTGCTTTGTTTCACTCGGCTGCTTGCGCCGACCCCGTGGCGTTGGCGGCATCGCCGCCACAGCCATTGCCAGCGCGCTTCATCGCCCATTGTACCGCGCCAGTGAGGAACTGGCGGTATTTGGGATCATTGTAAGTCTGGGCGGTGTGCCCGGCGGCGGCGTAGAACACGCGCCCCTGGCCCACGCATCGCCACCACGCCACCGGATGGTCCTTGCCCATGACAAGCTCTGTGCCCATGAACGACCCCGGCTTGTAGCTGCTCTCGTCGATCGTGGCGAGAACGGTCAGCCCCGGAATGCCGCGTGGCGACTTGTCGAAGGAATACCATTCATCGACATGAGCGAACCTGTCAGGCAGTGTCGCGGTCGACGGGTGCGCATGGGTTTCGATGTTGACCGCGGCGCTCTGGAACTGCGGGTCCATGGGGTGGCCGATGAAATTCGTGCCTATCACTGAAGTCACGTACCAGTCCCACGCCTTGTGCGAATTGTCGCCCGCGCCGTGGATGCCGACATAGCCGCCGCCATTCTCGAGATAGGCCTTGAACGCAGCGCGCTGTTCGGGTGTGAAAACGTCTCCGGTGACGTTGGAGAACACCACGGCATCGAAGCGGGCCAGGATTTCAGGGCTGAAGGCCGCACCGTTCTCCGTCTGATAGAGGCCCCACCCGTTTTGCCTGGCCAGCGTATCGAACATCTTGGCAGCAGCAGGGATCGCTTCTTCGTGGCGGAACGCGTTGGTCTTTGAAAAGACCAGCACGGCGGGACGCGGGATATTGGCGGGGATCTGCGGCGGAACTGTCTCGTAGACTTTGACACCGCCCAGGAACACGCGCTGGATCAGGTCCCAGTTGCGCCACGCGATGACCGCAAACACCACGGAGGCGGCCAGCAGCAACAGGCCAAGCACCTTCAGCACCTTGCGCAAAACCACTCTCCCCGCGCTTTCGATCCTGTTGGACCTGATTTAGATAGCGCTGTCAATCGAGTTCGTAGCCCGCAGCAGCGGCGGACGCAATAGCATGCGCTTCAGTCGCGCAAGTGGCGTTCGATCGCCTCGTCGGTGAAGCCGACTCCGCGGCAGCAGAACCACACGGCGTCGCGGATCAGCTCTGCCTCGTTGCCATGGTAGGGCGAACGTTCGACATTGGTGGCCAGCACGTTGAGCACCGTGCCGACGTGTTCGGTGAACAGTGAAGTGTTGGCCGGCGAAATTTCCCGGCCGATGACTTCTCCGGCGTCGCGCGCGTTCTGCAACGCGGCGGTGATGCGGTGGTTCATCAGTCGCTGGGCGCGACGGTAGACGAGCGTCGCAAAGTTCGTATCGCCGACGAGGCTGGCGAGAAGGAGGCGGAAGCCTTCCTTGAAACTCGGCTCGCTCGATCCGACCACGATGGTAAAATAGGCCTTGAGGTTGCGGACGATGGCGCGTCCGTTAAGCTCTTGCAGTGTCAGGGTTTCGTAGCTTGCGTCCTGTTCGCGGATCACCTCGCGCAGGACGGCACGGTAGAGCGCTTCCTTTGAGGGGAAGTGCCGGTACATCAGCGCTTCGGAGACGCCCGACCGCTTGGCGATTTCCTGCGTGCGCGCCGCTTCATAGCCACTCTGCGCGAAGATGGCGCGGGCATTGGCGAGAATGAGCGCCTTGCGGTCTTTCGCGGGGAGGCGGGTGCGTTTGGTCACGCCCTCCGACTAGGGCGAAACGCTGGTTCCGCGCAAGGCCATTGCGCAGAAACGGCATCTTGCGATTACGGGATCAAGCGGTAGCTGCCGGGTTCCGGGCGGCGGGTGGCGTTGAAGAAGTCCACCAGACGCCACGGCCACGACAGGAAGACGCGGCCTTTCGAGTTGTTGTAGTACGAGTTGGCGCGGGGGTGGGTCCAGATCATCTTGGGCATACGCTCGTCCACCTTGCGGTTCCAGGCATCGAAGGCGTTCTTTTCCACTTCGAACGCGCGGGCGCCGGCTTCGTTGATCCGGTCCAGCGCCTCGATGATCCAGTTGACCTGCGCTTCGGAGATCAGGTTCTGGCCAGCGGCGTGGTTGGGCGCGCTGTTGGGGCCGACGGTGTGGAAGTAGTTGGGGTAGCCCGGCACGCACATACCGAGGTAGCTGCGTGGATCTTCCGCACCCCATTCTTCGCCCAGTTCACGCCCGCCTTCGCCCTTTATCACCAGGTTTCCGACCATCTGCGCGACGTTGAAGCCGGTAGCGCAGATGATCACGTCGCATTCGAAGACAGAGCCGTCCTTGGCTTCGATGCCGTTCGGCAGGATGCGGGCGATACCCTGTGTTTCGAGTTGGACGTTGGGCCGGGCAAGCGCATCGAACCAGCCATTGTCAAGAATGATGCGCTTCGAGAAAATCGGGAAATCGGGCGTCAGCTTCTCGATCAGGTCAGGCCGGTCGGCGAAGCGCTGCTGCATGTAGCCGAGCGCGTACTGGCGCGTCATCTCGTTGCCTTCGGAAACGGCGAGCATGTTGCCCTCCCACGCCGGGTCCTTGAGCACGTTCGAGAAGAGGCCGTCGGCCGCGGCCCAGTAAACGCGGAAGCGGAACCATTCCTTGAAGGTGGGGATGTTTGCCAAGGCCCACTTCATGCCCTCGCTCACCTCGTGGGCGATTTCCGGATTGTAGAGCACCCAGTGCTTGGTGCGCTGGTAGACGGTGAGTTCGGCAACCTCCGGCGCGATGGCGCCACAGAGCTGGGCCGAGCTGGCCCCGGTGCCGATCACGGCAACGCGCTTGCCCTTGAGATCGAGGTCAGCGGGATAGGCGGCGGTGTGGACAACTGGTCCTGCGAAGTCAGACAACCCGGCGATGTCCGGCATCTTGAGGCGATTGACCGGGCCATGGCCGTTGATGACGGCATTGACAACGAGGTTTTCGCTGGTGCCATCAGCGTTGCGGACAGTGACAGTCCATGTGCAGGACTTCTCGGCCCAGACCAGCTTCTCGACCGTGGTGTTGAAGCGGATGTCTCGGCGCAGGTCATACTTGTCGGCAACGCCGGTCATGTAGCGCTGCATGTCGGCGCCATGCGGGTGATAGTGCTGCCAATCGGGCCAGATTTCCCAGCTGAAGCTGTAGAAGTGGCTGGGCGTATCCACACCGACGCCGGGGTAGCGGTTTTCGTACCAGGTGCCGCCGACTTCGGGGTTCTTCTCGATCACGACGAAGTCGTAGCCCGCCTCGCGCAGCTTGGTGGCGGCGGCCATGCCGGTCATGCCCGCGCCGATGACCAGAACCTTGAACCCGGCCTTGGGGGCAGGGCGGTCGGCCAGCTTGCTGCGGTCGATCCATGGACGGAAGCCACACTGGTCGTTCACCAGTTCGACGAATTCGGTGTCGACCGGTTCGCCCACGGTGACCGACATGATGCGCTGCACGAGTTCATCTGACGGCTCGTTGCTGGCGAGGCCTTCGCCGGTGGTCAGCAGGTGGCGCAGCTTGAGGCGCAGGGCGTCGGCGAGGTCGTCAGGGATTTCGGTTGGCGGATAGGAGAACGCGGGACGGATATGCGGTGCGAACCGCTCCAGCATGTCCACATCGTGCGAAAGGTGAACATAGGCGGCGAGCAACGTCGGCACATTGGCTTCATCAAGCGCGCGGGCAAGCTCGGGGTCATTGGCCAGAGTCGTGAAATTGGTTCGCTCTTCCAGAATCGCGGCCATGCAATGTCTCCCGTTGTGATAAGTGGGCACTTACATTGTTCGCCGGACATCGGGAAGATGGTTTGTGCGGCAGTGGTTGACCGGAGCGTGAAAATAATTGAACAGTAGGGAGCGATTATAGCGGCCGGAGCGGCGTGAAGTGGCGATTTGCACCAAGAAAACCATCTTCCTGACCGGCGCGACCGGCAACATGGGCAGCGCGACGCTGGCGGAACTGGCGGCCAGGGCCGACCGGTTCAGGGTCCGCGCTCTGGTGCGGCCGGAGGAGCAGGGCCACCCGGTGGTGAAACGATTCGCCAAGCACCCTGCCGTCGAATGGCTAATCGGCGATCTGACAAGCGCGCAGGACATGCGTCGAGGCATCGAGGGTGTGGATCAGGTGCTACACATCGGCGGCATGGTGTCGCCCTTTGCCGACCGCTTTCCCGAACTGACGATGCAGGTGAACGTAGGCGGCGCGCGCAACATCGTTGAAGCAATCAAGGCGGCCGGACAGGCTGAGACAACGGCGCTGGTCTATATCGGAACGGTCGCGCAAACCGGGCACCGCAATGCGCCGGTGCACTGGGGCCGCACCGGCGATCCGATCAAGATCAGCCGGTTCGACCAGTATGCGGTGAGCAAGACCGAGGCCGAAGCCATCGTCGCGCAGAGCGGCTTGAAGCGCTGGGTTTCGCTGCGCCAGACCGGGATCGCGCATCCGGGAATCTGGAAGATCTTCGACCCGATCATCTTCCACAATCCGTTCAACGGCGTGTTCGAATGGGTCACGGTCGGGGATTCGGCGCGGCTGGCAGCGAACGCCTGCGAGGATGCCGTGCCCGAGACCTTCTGGAAACGGTTCTACAACATCGGCGGCGGCGATAAGCTGCGCGTCACCAATCATGAGTTCGCCCGCATTACCGCAGGCGCGCTGGGGCAGAAGGATGCCTTCGCCAGCTTTCGCCCGCATTGGTCCGCCACGCGGAACTTCCATGGCCAGTGGTATGCCGATTCCGACAGGCTGGAGGAGGCGGTGCCGTTCCGTTCGGAGACGCTCGAGGATTGGGCGCGCGGCATGGTGGCGAGCATGCCGGCGCCGGTGCGCCTGATCGCGCGGTGGTTTCCGGGCGCGGGACGCAGCCGGATGGAGAAATTGGCGAAAGGGCGGGGCGGCACGCTCAACTGGATCGCCAATGACGACCGCGAACATATCGAAGCCTACTTCGGATCGCGCGAGGCGTGGGAGAAGCTGCCGCGCGACTGGGCGGATTTCCAGTTCCGCGAGCCTTCGCGAGAGGTTTCGCTCCTCGATCATGGATACAACACCGACATGCCGGAAGGGGACTGGACGGCCACAGACCTCAAGAGTGCTGCGCAATTCCGTGGCGGTTCGTTCCAGGGGGATTCCTGCGAGCCGGATCAGCCGGCCGCGTTCCGTTGCGCGCTCGGCCACGATTTCACGATGACGCCGCGCCTCTATCTCAAGGGTGGGCACTGGTGCCCGACCTGCATGGTCCATCAAACCAGTTACGACGAGAACAAGGCCGCAAATCCTTTCTTTGCCCAAGTTTGGCCCGACATGGATTGAAAGAGACGCGGCGGTCGCATTGGCCGCCGCGCCCAAGGTTTGCGCGGATCAAGACAGGGTGAGGTCTTCGCGCGCAGGATGACGGGTCCATTTCCAGTAGTCGGCGAGGCGGAACGGGCAGGAGATGATGTTGCGACCCGCAGAGTTGAGGTAATAGCTCTTGGCCTTGGGGTGGGCCCAGATCATCTGACTCATCTGTGCGGCAACTTTCGCGTTCCAGGCATCATAGGCTTTGATCGTCGGCTCCACCTTGCGAGCCTCTTCGGCGACCATCATGTCGAGCGTTTCGACCATCCAGTTGATCTGCGCCTCGATCACCATGTTGACGCCTGCAGCATGATTGGGCGCGCTGTTGGGGCCTAGCACGAAGAAGAAATTGGGATAGCCCGGCGCCATCACGCCGAGATAACTGTAGGGGTCGTCCTCACCCCAGTCCTCCTGAAGGCGGCATCCGCCCTTGCCAACGATTTCGAGATCGCCGGCGACCTTGGCAATCTCGAACCCGGTGGCCAGTGCAAGCACGTCAACCTCGACGCGGGTACCGTTCTTGAGGACAACCGCATCCTTTTCGATGTGATCGATCCCGCGCGTCTCCAGCGTGACATTGGGCTTTACCAGCGTATCGAGCCATCCCCCGTCGGCATCGAGCACGATGCGCTTGCCGAATATAGGGTAGTCGGGGACAATCTTCTCGATCAGATCGGGCCGGCTTGCCAGCTTGGTTTGAATGTACTGCAAGGCGTAGTTTCGCACCGCATCGTTCTGCGCGCTAATCGAGACGTTCTGGTTAGGCCAATCAGGCTCCACCTTGACATTGCCATAGAGTCCGTCGCCCGAAAACCAATAGACGCGGAAGCGGAACCATTCCTTGTAGTGCGGAATCTCGCGTAGAGCGAAGCGGACATTGTCGTTGACGTTCACATTGATGTCTGGATTGTTCAGCACCCAGTGCTTCGAGCGCTGGAAGATCGTCAGATGAGAGACTTCGTCGGCAATGGCAGGCGCAAGCTGCGCCGCACTGGCGCCGGTACCGATCACGGCAACGCGCTTGCCCTTCAGATCCACCGATGTGTCCCATCCCGCAGTGTGCATTTTCGGACCGGCGAATGATTCAAGGCCGGGAATCTTCGGCATGGACCAACGGTTGAGCACGCCATGGGCGAGGAGCACGGTGCTAGCGGCCCGTTCGCTCGTCGTGCCGTCCTTGTGCCGCAGCTTGACGATCCACTTGGCGCTCACATCGTCCCAGATGGCGCCAGTTACGCGTGTTTCGAACAGAACGTTGCTGCGCACTCCATGGCGATCCGCCACGCCAACCAGATAATCCTGAATTTCCTGACCTTTGGGGTGGTAGTGGCTCCATTCGGGGTTGAGTTCAAAGGAATAGCTGTAGAAATGGCTGGGTGTATCCACACCGACGCCGGGGTAGCGGTTTTCCCACCAGGTTCCGCCCAGTTCGGCGTTCTTTTCGATAATCGTGTAAGAATAGTTGGCTTCTGAAAGCTTGATGCCCGCTGCGATCCCGCTCATCCCGCCACCAATCACGATCACGTCGAAATCCGACGGAGGCGTGGGACGACCGGGAATACACTTGCGTGGGACAGGCGGTTCGAAGCCCATCTGGTCGTACAACACGGGGATCAGGCCCGGATCGACGTTTTCGCCAACGCTGACGCTCATCATATGGCGTAGGAATTCCGGATCGAGAGGGCGAACCAGCGGCGGCAGCTCATGCGTTAGCAGCGCGAACAGCCGGTCGCGCAGGTCCTGTGCCATCGTGTCGGGCACGTTGCTCGGCGCATCGGCGGCGTATGCTGCCGCCAGATAAGGCGCGAAGCGATCGAGATAAACGCGGTCCTGAGTGAACGTCACATAGACCATAAGGAGCGTGGGCAAATTGGCATCGCGCAGTGCCAGCCGCAGGCCGACATGATCTTTGATCGGCAACGAAGCTGGCGTGGCTGAATTCGCATCAGACATGTGACTCTCCGGATCTTGATGTGAGTGAACGCTTACTTGATAACCGCCGGCAGTCAAGCGGCATCATTGAGAGAGCGAGATCAGCGCTGACTGCGGATGAGGTATGCGTTGCGAAAAGGCCACATCGTTACGCAAATCGGGAGCCTCATTGATACTTGTACCGCATAAGATCGCTTTTGAGCGAATCTGATTTGACGCACCCCTGTCAACTTGTTAGTTAAAACTAACTTCGGCGTGTTCGTATCGCGGCGACCGAGGGAGAGCGGTTCTGTTTGCAGATGCGGGCACGGCACCATTGCCGGCAAAATCCCGCTTTGCGCGCTCCCTCCATCGAAGCCGCTTTACGCGATCCGCGCCGAAATCAAGCCGAGCAATCGGCGCAACACCGGGCACGAACTGTGGCGAGTCGAACTTGCTGCTTCGGCCGTTGAGGGGAGGAAATATGAAGTTTGACAACCTTAAGTTCGTGCTGCTGCTTGGAGCAAGCATGCCCGCGATGACCGTGCCGGCTGCCGCGATGGCCTCCGAACCTGCAGAAGCCCCACCGCAGGCGGCAGAGGAAGGCCTGAGCAACGAGATCATCGTTACCGCCACCCGCCAGTCGCAGAAGCTGCAGGATGTGGCTATGACGGTAAACGTCGCAACAGGCGAGCAACTCGAAAAGTTCAAGATCTTCGACGTCAAGGATGTGGCACAACTCGCCCCCGGCCTTGAACTGACCAATACGACAGGCCGCAACAGTACCACCACTTTGCGGGGCATCACTTTCGATCCCGATCAGGGGACTGGGCCAGCCGTCCAAGTCTATTACAACGAAATTCCTAGTGACGCCCAGACCGTCTACACTGCGATCTACGATATCAAGCAGATCGAAGTACTGCGCGGGCCACAGGGCCTGCTGCGTGGTCTTTCTGCCCCGGCTGGTGCAATTACCATCGCCACACGCCGCCCGAACTTCACCAAGCCGGAAGGCTACGCCGAGCTAACCGGCACCACCCGCGACGGCTATAACGCGCAGATGGGTGCGTCGCTGCCCTTCTCGGAAAAGTTTGCCATTCGAGTCGCCGCACTGGTCGATGGCAATCGACTAAACAACGTGACCAACATTCAGACTGGCGAGCGCTCACAGAGCCGCACCGAGAGCGGACGAATCACATTGGGCTGGAAGCCGACCGACAGTTTTACGGGCTACCTGACGTACCAGTATCTCGAAGCCGACAACCGTCAGTTCCAGCAGGTCATCGGTTCCGGAAACGCCCCATATAGCCAGTACTTCAACATCCCGGTTCCAGGAGTTGGCGACGTTCCGGCCCCTCTCGCGGGCGTATTCATTCCAGACACGGCAATCCGTTCAGGGCCGGCGCTTACTACTGATGACTACGCCTCGGTGCAGGACGGCCGCTTCCGCAGCGTCAACAAGTCGCATCTGGTCAACCTCAACCTCGAATATGATCTCGGCGCGGCCACTGCGTCGTTTGTCGGGGCCTACCAGTCGAGCAACATCAAGACCGAGCGCGATCTGGACGCCACCAATGCCCTGCCGGGCTTTGTCCAGTATTCGAACGTTGATGTGCCGTACAAGGTGGTGACCGGTGAACTTCGCCTCAGCTCGAACAACACCGAGGGTCTGGGCTGGGGTCTGGGCGCGTTCTATACCAAGCAGACCGGGACGACTGTCGTAAACCAGGACGCTTCGCAGTTCTGGTATGCGGTCAACCCGAATGCGCTGGTCAACCTGCCATTCGCAGCGATCGGCCTGCCGAATGTTCCAGGCTTTACGCCGTTCCCGCTGCCAAACACGCTTGGCATCGCAACCCGCGTAAACGTACCTGTGTACAGCCAGACGTGGTCTTTCAATGCCAACCTGCGCTATCGCTCAGGACCGCTCTCGATTGAGGGCGGCGTGCGTTACTCCATCCTCAAAAACGTACAGACGACGCAGCTTACCCTGACTGGCGCCGTTCAGGATGGTCCGCGCGAGATTGTCCCCGTCAACCTGCAGCGCAACACCAACAAGCCGATCACCGGTGGCGTAAACATTTCCTACGCGATCATGCCTGACCTCAATGTGTTTGCTGCCTACGGCCATTCTTTCCGGGCGGGCAGCACGGGCGTTGCTCTGCCGAATGGCCTCTCGAATGACCTCATCCGCACCAACCCGGAAAAGAGCGATTCATTCGAAGCGGGCATCAAGGGCACCATATTCGATCGCCGGGTAAACTATGCGATTTCGGGCTACTACCAGAAGATCGACAACTTCCTGTCACGCTTCTCCGGGATCTATTATAACGCGCCTGCCAACCAGCCGCAGACCGGATTTTTCGACTTCAACTATAACGCTGATGCCACGATCAAGGGCGTTGAGGCCTCGTTCGACGGCCGCGTATCCGACAATTGGGATCTTGGCGTTTCGGCCGCCTACACCAAGGCGCGCTTCGACAACGCCCGTGTGCCTTGCACCGACTTTGCCGGGACCGGGGTGCCCAATCAAAACGGCACACCCAAGGTCACGGGCAATGGCAATGTCAGCTATTGCATCGCCAAGGGGCGTCTTGCCGAGGTTCCCGACTTCAGCCTGACTGCCAACACCGAATTGCGGCTGCCAATGGACAGCTTCACACCGTTCGTGCGCGCGCTGTTTACTTACCGGCCGGGCTTTGACTCGGAGCGAGCCCAGTTTACGTACCAGTCACGAGAACTACTGAACATGTTCGTCGGCGTGCGCACAAACGATGGCAAGTGGGAACTCGACGTATTTGCCCGCAATTTGCTCGATCAACGTCGCATCACCGTGCGCGGCCTTGGTCTCGGAACAGTCGACTCACTTATCGCCGGCACGTTCAATTCCGGCTACCGTCAGGTCAACATGACCAATCCGCGTGAATTCGGCGCTACGCTGAAGTTCAACTGGTAATTCCTTATCTTACTTGGCGAAATTTGCAGGGGCCGCTCGCAAGGTGGCCCCTGCTTCGTGTCGGTGCGTACAATGCTTGCGCGATGCACTTTGGGGCAAATGATCGGTTTTAGCAGTGATTTTGCGGCAAAGTTTCGCCTAAACTCTTTGCAAGCCGTCAAATGCGTATCATAAGAATCTTTGCGCTACGCATGGTGTTGCGCGAAGCAAAGAATTTCAAGGGGCATTGAATGTCGATCTCAGCAGGCACGCTCGATCTTGTTGCGGCTCATGCCGCAGAAGGGCGCAAGGCGCGGCGCATTTCGGACAAGGTGGTGGAAGCGCTGCGCGCGGATGGCTTCTTCCGGCACTTCACTCCGGTCAGCCACGGCGGGCTTGCAGGAACCCCGCAGGACTTCTTCCTCGACCAGATCGCCATTGCCGAGCGGGACATGAGCACGGCCTGGGCGCTGGGGATCGTTGCGGTTCACAACTATCAGATCGCGATGATGGACGCCGAAACGCAGGCCGAGGTCTTTGCCGATGGCCCAGATGCGATGATTTCGAGTTCCTACAATCCCGTGGGCGCGAAGGTTGAGCGCATCGAGGGAGGCTTCCTTCTCTCCGGGCGCTGGGGCTGGTCGAGCGGATGCCTCCACTGCAACTGGGTACTGCTGGGCGGGATGGTGGCCGAGGAAGGCCATCGCACATTCCTCGTGCCTGCAGGCGATTACCGCATCGACGACACTTGGCACACCATGGGCCTTCAGGGCACCGGATCGAACGATATCGTGATCGACACGCCGGTGTTCGTGCCCGAGCGCCGTACCCACAAGCAGATGGATGGCTTCCATGGTGTCCACCACCAAGGCAGCGGCGTCTATGACCTTCCGTGGGCGCAGGTCTTCATCCGCGTGGTCAATACGAGCGCGATTGGTGCGGTGCGCCACGCCATCGCGCTGTTCAGGGACCGCGTCGGCCTCAACTCCACCGACATGACCAAGTCGGCTGCGGACCCGGACGTTTTGGAACGGATCGCGCGCGCATCGAACCTCGCCGAGGAATGCCTGGCGATCATGGTCAGCAACTTCGAGGCGATGGAAAAGGCCAGCTGGAAGCCGAGCATCGAGGACCGCGTCCGCTATCGCTATCAGGCCAGCCTCGTGGCCGATCGCTGCATCGAGGCGATGGACCTGCTGATGGATGTCGCTGGTGGCCGCTCCGTCTATCTCGGCAGCGATTTTCAGGACCTGTGGCACGACGTGCGCATGTCGCGCGCGCACGTTGCCAACAACCCGGTCGGCTTCGCGCGCAACTATGCCAGCGTGCTGATGGGCGCAGAGAACCGCGACTTCTTCCTGTAAGTCGCGGTTCCCGCAGGCGCAGCGCCGATTACGCTGCGCCGATTCCGAGGTGGCGTTCGAAGAAGCGGGCCATGAGGTCGATCGCCTCGCGCGATTCCGGCAGGGCCACGCTGAACCAGAAGCCATGGGGCATAGCTTCGAACACGTGAAGGTCGGCATCGCGTCCAGCCTTGCGAAGGGCGCGGTGGAACATCGCCGCAGAACTCAGCACCGCATCGCGCGTGCCGGTGACAAGCAGCGTCGGCGGAAAGTCCGACAGGTCGCCCTTGATCGGGGCGAGCAACGGATCGTTGCGGTCCGCATCTCCAACGAATACCCCGCGTTCGCACTGCGGATTGTCGAGCTTGGCGCCGAGGTGGCCGTAGAAGCCGGACAGCGTCAGGTAGTTGAAGGTATCGCCCAACTGCGTCACATCTCCGCCCGCCGTGAACACGCCGCACGCGGCAGGAAGGGGCAAACCCTCCTTCTTGAAGCGCATGATCGCCATGGCCGTAAGGAAGCCACCGGCAGAAGTGCCGAACAGGACCACGTCCCTTGCTGCATGGCTCTTCAGCGCATCGCGATAGACCGCGACGATGTCGTCCACGGCAGCAGGGAAGGGGTGCTCGGGCGCAAGGCGGTAATCGACAGCGATTACCTCGCACCCGGTTTCGGCGGCAATCGGAATGGCTTCCACCAGTGAGCCAGAACCCATGACGAAACCACCACCGTGCAGGTTGATAAGCAGCTTGTCCGCATGGCGCGCGCCGCCCTCGGGCGTGATGCGGTGGCAGCGCACGCCGTCGATCGCGGTTTCTTCTATGGCGCAGGGATAGGCTTCAAGCGCCTGCTGGTTCAGCCATTCGAACATCGGCGCCAGCGGTTCGCGCATCAGCCACATCGGCACCGGGGGCGCGTCCTCGGGCATCTCCTGATTGGGATCGAAGCGCAGATAGGCCTTGGCCTCCTCGCTGATCGTGTCAGGTACGTCGAGCTTGATCCGGCCCAGATCCACGACCCCGTTTTCGACCTTGTAGCTACGCATTCGGCTTGTTCCTTTATGTGTGTTCGATCAGCTAGCAGCGAGCCGTTCGCGTAGGTCGCGCTTCAGCAGCTTGCCGTTGGCGTTGCGTGGGAGAGGTGCAGCTGCGACGTGGAGTTCATCGGGCACCTTGTAGTCAGACAGCAGTGGAGCGAGGTGCTGGCGAAGTTCGTCCACCGTCACCGTCTGGCGCAGATTGACAAAGCCGACGACACGTTCCCCCAGTACCGGGCAAGGCTTGCCAACAACGGCAGCCTCAATGACGGCGGGATGAGAGCAGAGCGCGTTCTCCACCTCAACCGACCAGACCTTGAACCCGCCGCGATTGATCATGTCCTTGAGCCGGTCGTGCAACGCGACGTAGCCTTGCGCATCGCGTGAGCCGACATCTCCGGATTTCCAGAAGCCGTGGACGAACTCGGCAGCGGTTTCATCTGGATCATTCCAGTAGCCTGGACTGACCATTGGGCCTGCCATCCAGATCTCGCCCTGTTCGCCCGGCGGCAGTTCGTGGCCTTGCGCGTCCATGACCAACAGGTCGCAACAGGCGACGGGCCGGCCGAGTTGATCCGAGCGCCCAGCGGCCTCGGTCGCGGGCATGATCACCGCGGGCGAGGTTGTCTCGGTCGCTCCGTAAGTGTTGTGCAGGGCAAGGCCAGGCAAAGCGGCATTAAGCTGGGCAATCGTAGAAACGGGCATGGGCGCTCCGCCGAACCCGCAAATCCGCCACTTGTGCAAGGCCCGACCATCAAAGTGCGGGTCCATCAGCAGCAGCGCGATCATTGCCGGGACGATCAGCGTGTAGGTCATGCCTTCACGCACGGCGACTTCAAGGAACCTTGCGGCCTTGAATTCGCGCATGATGATCAGGCAACCGGCCATAGCCACGCTGACACCAAGCAGCGCGACGAGGCCGGTGACGTGGCTTGCCGGGACGGCCAGCAAGCAACGCTCACCTTCGCGCAAAGAGTAATGATGCCGGTAGTGCAGGACCGAATGAACGAGATTGCAGTGCGTCAACACCGCACCTTTTGGTCTGCCGGTCGTGCCGGAGGTGAAGAGAATGACGGCAGGATCGTCCTCGTCCACGGGAGCGAATGCGCGTGGCGGGGCAGAAGGAAGGGCGACGTCGTCGGCCACCGCAAAGCGGAGCTTCACTGCGGCCGGGAGGTCGGGCAGCAGTGCGTCAGCTTCGTGAAACAGCGCCGCAGCGCCGCAAGCAATGAGCGCTTGGGCAATTTCAGAGGGGGTGTGGCGTATATTAAGAGGAACTGCGATCCATCCACCGAGGGCGCAAGCGAGGACGATTACCTGATATTCGAGCCGATTGGCGAGCAGGATCGCCACGCGATCCCCGCGGGCTAGACCTTGTGAGGCGAGGGCTGCTGCAAGGGTATGGACCGCCTCATTCAGGCCAGCATAACTCAGGCGTCGCTGCCCGTCGACCACGGCTTCGGCATCGGGCGTGCAGGCCACGGCTGCGGCAAGGCATCCAGCAAGGCTGCGCGGACGTTCAGCGAAGCACCGCACGACGCGGCCCTGATGGACCTCGTGACGAAGATCTGCATCGCCCACGCCTTTCATGCCTCGGCCAATCTCTCCTCAAGCGCCTTTCGGCTTGTCATTGCGTAGCATATGCGCGAAGACGCTACGATAATCAATGATAGTGAGTGCTGATTCACTTTCCTTGCGAAATGTGGACAAAGACAAGCATTCAGCGCCGGGCATAACTCCGGCACGATGGAAGGGAGATCAACAAGATGACTGCGCTGTCCGGTTTCACCAAGCTGATCTGCCGCGATGAAGAGGCGATGGCCGCCTACTACGCATCGGTCTACGGCTACGGCATTGTCCAGCGTGTGGCTGGCAGCAGCGATGGCGAACCTTTCCGCGAAGTGATCCTCGCCCCCGGTGGCGACTGGACCAAGGGCTCGCTGGTCATGTTCAACTTCACCGGGCGCAATGCCCCGCGTGACCAGCAGGTGATCCTCGGCTTCGTCGTAGAGGACCTCGACGCACTGGTTGCCAAGATCACCGCCAACGGCGGCAAGCTGATCGGCCCGATCCGCGAGGAAACCGATCACGGCGTGCGTGTGGTCTTCTCTACCGATCCCGAAGGCGCGCTGTGCGAAAACGTGCAGATGCTGGCCCACTGATTGCGAAGCAGGAGCAAAACCAGGTGGCACTCGACAAGGACGTATTCGCAGGTGGCGTTGCCGTCGTAACCGGAGCGGGTTCGGGCATCGGCGCAGGTCTTGCCCGTCGTGCAGGCGCGCTCGGCATGATCGTGGTGGTGACAGACATCAACGAGGCGGCAGCGGCAGACACCGTTGCGGCGATTGAAGCCGCCGGAGGCAAGGCCGAGGCCGAGAAGGTCGATGTCTCGATCCCGGAAGAACTCGACCGCTTGGCCGAACTCGTGTTTGATCGGCATGGCGAAGTGCGCCTGCTGATCAACAATGCCGGGATCGAAACAGTCGGCTATACTTGGGAAGTGCCGGCTGCGCGGTGGGAAGCCACGCTCAACATCAACGTCCATGGCGTGATCCACGGCGTGCGCGCCTTTGTGCCGCGCATCATCGCCAGCGGCAAGGAAGCCTGGATCGGAAACCTCTCCTCGGTCGGCGCGTTCGGCCAGATGCCGGGACAAACTGCATATACCGTTACCAAGCACGCAGTGCAGGCATTCAGCGAATGTCTTTATCTTGAGATGGAACTGAAGAACCTGCCAATCCATGTCTCGGCGATCGTGCCGGGCATGTTGCGCACCAACATCTTCAACGCCGAGGCCGGAGCCGGCGAGCCCGACAATGCCGCCGCCCACCGCCGCGCGATGTTCGAGATGATGCGCGATTATGGCATGGACCTTGACGAGGGTTGCCGCCTGTTCCTCGAACAGATGGCCGAGAACAGGTTCTGGGTCCACAGCCAGCCCGAAATGAGCGAGCAGATCATCGGCGGCCGCGTGAAGTTCTTGCAGGAACAGATCCCACCGATCATGCCAGACCTTGCCCGCCAGATTGCGGTCGACTGAGGCGGCGCGGGGTGGCCGGGAAGCTGGTACTTAGCCCACTCGTTGCGCTTTGTCTTCTTGCCATCCTACCGCCGATGGACCGCATGTGGACTGCCACGGCGCTGATCATGGCGGGCGTATCTGCGGCATCCTCGGTGTTCATCGTGGCCGAGGACCGCGCGGCGCGCCGGATTGGCGCTGCGATCATCGTCTGGACCGTCGGCCTTTCGGCGCTGACGATCCCGGTCATCGTTGCTGCGCTGTCGATGCTAGGCATGGTGGACCTTGGCCCTGCACCCCTGCCATGATCAGCCATCAGTCGGTGCGCGGCGTTTCTACCGCAGCATTACGGCAGGCCCATTCGAGCAGGGCCGAGTAATCCTTCTGCGCAAATTCGGGCACGGCACGCGCCCCGCCATAGACCGCATGTGCTGCCGCGCCTACCGGCAGGCCCATGCGGTATTCCGCCGCAGCAGTCATGGCCAGGGTCATGTCCTTGAAGGCGAGATCGATGGTGAAGCCGGGCGTGGTATCGCCCTTAAGCACCTTGTTGACCATCAGCGTGTGCAACTGGCCGTTCTGCGCCGTCGTGCTCCCGGTAACCTTCAGGATCGTATCGATATCAAGGCCAAGGCGGGTGCCGAGCGCGACCGCCTCGGCGCTGACTTCGGCAATGGTCAGCAACAGGAAGTTGTTCACCAACTTCATCCGGCTGCCCATGCCCTGGCCGCCGCAGCGCATGATGTCCTTGCCCATGGCATTCAGCAGCGGCTCGACCCGGGCGAAGTCCTCGTCGCTCGCGCCGACCATGAACAGCGATTCCCCGCGCTCGGCATGTAGCACGAGGCGGCCGATCGGGCTGTCGACGAAGGCCACACTCTTCTCGGCACAAGCCTTGGCGACGCGGTCGGTGCCGTTGGCATCGATCGTCGACATGTCGAGCAGCAAGGTGCCCGGCTTCATCTGCGCCAGCGCGCCATCGGGGCCGAGCACGACGGCCTCGACATGGGGCGTTGCTGGCAGGCAGGTGATCACCACCTCGACATCGCGCGCGGCTTCGGCCACTGAAGTAGCCTTGCGCCCGCCCAGTTCCACGATCTCACCGGCACGAGCCGGGTCGATGTCATAGGCAGTGACGTCAAAGCCCTTGCGCACGAGATGCTTGGCCAACGGCAAGCCCATCGCGCCAAGGCCGATATAGGCGACAGTCGTCATGATATGCTCTCCCTCGGCGTTCAGATCGCGCCGTGATTGATGTAGCTGGTCTTACTCTCGGCAAAGAATTCTGCGGCAGTCGATCCAGTCTCGCGCGCGCCGTAGCCCGAGGGTGAACGTCCGCCGAGCGGCACGTGGTATTCAAGCCCCGCCGTGGGCGCGTTGACCATGACCATGCCGGCCTGCGACGCCTTGCGGAAGCGCTCGGCGCTTTTCAGGCTGCTGGTCGCGATGCCGGACGACAGCTTGTATTCGCAGGCATTGGCAGCGTGGATCGCCTCGTCGAGGTCCTCTACCTTGATAACCGAGGCAATAGGGCCGAACGATTCATGCTGGTTGCAGCGCCATTCCACCTTGGTGCCGGTCAGCAGCGTCGGCGCCATGAATAGGCCGCGCGTGCGTCCTTCCACGGCCCCGCCACCCGCTGCCAGTTCCGCGCCTTCACCTTGGGCATCGACCACGAACTGCAGGTTCTCGTTGAACTGCTGCACGTTGGCGACCGGACCGATCTGGGTCTCGGGATCGAGCGCGTGGCCTACGCGATAGCTACCCGCAACCTTGGCCATGCGCTCGACAAAGGCATCGTGGATGCTGCGCGTGACGATCAGGCGCTCGGTCCCGGTGCAACGCTGCCCGGTCTGGATCCATGCGCCGTTGCTGGCGATCTCCACCGCCAGATCGAGGTCGGCATCATCAAGCACGACCAGCGCGTTCTTGCCGCCAAGTTCCAACTGGCACTTGGTCATCGTCTCGGCCGCGCGGGTCAGCACGGCACGGCCCGTGGCGGTGCCGCCGGTGAAGGTCAGGCCATCGGCCTCGTCGATCATCACGTTGCCGGTGGCGCGGCCGTCGCCCATGACCAGATTGAACACGCCCGCCGGAACGCCCGCTTCCTCGATGATCTGCGCGAGCATCACCGCGCATCCCGGCACGAAGCTGCTGGGCTTAAGGACTACCGAATTGCCATAGGCGAGCGCGCCTGCGATTTTCCATGAAGGCAGGGCAATGGGGAAATTCCACGGCGTGATCGCAGCGATCACGCCCAGCGGCTCGCGCGTGACCAGCACGTTGAAACCGTCGCGCATGGAATTGTACCATTCGCCCTGCGCGCGGATCACGTCGCCCGCTGCAGCCTGGAAGCATTGTGCGGCGCGCAAGGCCTCGCCAATGCCCTCGGGGAGCGTCTTGCCTTCTTCGCGACTGAGCAGCTTGCCGATCTCGGGCGCTCGGGCCTTCAACAGCTCGGCAATCCTGTAGAGGATGTCGACGCGCGCCTGCATGTTGAACGCAGCCCATGCCGGCTGCGCCCGGCGCGCCGCCGCCATAGCCTCGCGCACTTCCGCCTCGCCAACCTTGGTGTAAGTGCCCACGGTTTCGTCGAGGTCGGACGGGTTCTGCGTCGTGAACGGCGTTGCGCCGTCGACCCAGCGGCCGTCGATGTAGTTCGCGCCCTTCATCACAGTGTCTCCGCGATCACGCCCGCTGCCAGCAGACGGTCGATGTCTTCGGGTTGCAGTCCGAGCCGTTCGCTCAGGACGCTTGCGGTATTCTCGCCCGAACGTGGCGGGGCGTGGCGATAGGTCGCGGGCGTGGCGGAAAGCTGTGCCGGGAAGCCCAGCACCTTGACCGGCGTGCCGTCAGAGCGCGCCATTTCGTGCACCAGGCCGCGCGCCGCGATCTGCGGGTGATCGAGCACTTCGGGGATCTCGTTGACCTTGCCACCGGGCAGCTTGGCCGCTTCCATCGCCGCGATCAGATCGGCCGATTTCCATTGCGCAATGGCAGGGCGCAGCAGCGCCAGCAGGGCTTCGCGATTGACGCTGCGGCCCGCGCTGATCGCGAAGCGCTCGTCGTCGGCGAGGTCAGGCAGGCCGATCAGCGCGGTGAAGGCGCGGAACTGCCGATCATTGCCGAGTGCGACGAGCACGCTTCCGTCCGAACAGGCAAAATCCTGATAGGGCACGGTATTCGGGTGCTGGTTACCCATGCGGCGCGGCACCATGCCGCCGTTCATCCAATTCGATGCCTGATTGGCGAGCAACGCCACCTGGGTATCGAGCAGGGCAAGGTCGATGCGCTGCCCCTCGCCGGTGGCATGGCGGTGGTTCAGCGCCGCCAGCACCGAGATCGTGGCATAGAGCCCGGTGGTGAGGTCGCTGATCGGGATGCCGACCTTCATCGGCCCGCCGCCCGGCTCGCCATCGGGAAGGCCGGTCACGCTCATCAATCCGCTCATCCCCTGCACAAGGAAGTCGTAACCGCCATTGTTGCGCAAGGGGCCGGTCTGGCCGAAGCCTGTGATCGAAAGGTAGATCAGGTCCGGCTTGATCGCGCGCAGCGAGTCATAATCGAGCCCGTACTTGGCAAGGCCGCCGACGCGAAAGTTCTCGATCACTACGTCGGCCTGTGCGGCGAACTGTCGGATCAGGTCGGCGCCCGCGGGATCGGCAATATTGATCGCGACCGAACGCTTGTTGCGGTTGGCGCAGAGGTAATAGGCGGCGTCGCGGCTTCCATCGTCAAGGAACGGCGGGCCCCATTTGCGCGTGTCGTCGCCCTGGCCCGGTTGCTCCACCTTGATCACGTCAGCGCCCAGATCGCCCAGGACCTGGGAGCACCACGGACCCGCCAGCACGCGGGAAAGATCAAGGACGGTAATGCCGGCAAGCGGGCCGGTAGCCTGAGGCTCGCTCACTCGCCCTTCAACTCCGGCGTACGCTTTTCGAGGAAGGCACTGACCGCCTCGTGATGGTCATGGGTGTGATGGGCCAGCGCCTGATAGGCGGCCGAGAGCTCGAGCAGCGGGGCCAGCTTCATGTCCTGCCCCTCGCGCAGCAGCCGCTTTGCCATGCGCGTGGCGTGGCCGGGATTGGCGGCGATGGCATGGGCGACTTCCAGAGCGCGCGGCAGGACATGCTCAGGCCCGACGACTTCGCTCACCAAGCCGTACTCAAGCGCCTTGGCGGCATCGATGGTATCGCCCGTCAGCGTCATCAGGCTGGCGCGGGCCATGCCGATTACGCGAGGCAGCAGCCACGCCCCGCCATCGCCCGGCACGATGCCGAGTTTTACGAAGCTTTCCGCGAACAGCGCCTTGTCCGAAGCGATGCGGATGTCGGTCATGCAGGCCAGGTCAAGGCCCGCACCGATGGCCGGACCATTCACGGCGGCGACGACCGGCACTTCCAGATCGTAGAGCGCCATCGGGATCAACTGGATGCCGGTGCGATACTGGTTGCGGATCGAGAACGGCGAGCCGCCGAACATGCCGGTCTTCTCGGCCATGTGCTTGACGTTGCCGCCCGCGCAGAACGCCTTGCCCGCCCCGGTCAGCACGACGGCGCGCACCGAAGCATCGCGCGTCACGTCGGCGCAGAACTGCGCGATCTCCTCGCTGTGCGCGGTTTCGGAGATCGCGTTGCGCGTGTCCGGGCGGTTGAGCGTGGCGATGACGACAGGGCCATCGCGCTCGATCAGCAGGAAGGGGGTTTCGGACATCGCGCGCTCTCCGTCGGTTCTGTGTTGCGCGAAACAGCTAGGCCACCATGCCCTTTCGGGCTAATATTGAATTTTCTGGCTCTGATAGTGAGTATGTATCGTGGACCTCCGCCAGCTGCGCTATTTCAACGCCCTTGCCGAGACGCTGAACTTCCATCGCGCGGCAGAGCGCCTGCACATCTCGCAGCCACCGCTGACGGTGGCCATTCGCAAGCTGGAGGACGAGTTGGGCGTTACCCTGTTCGAGCGCGATCCCCGCGGCGTGCGGCTGACGACCGCAGGCCTTGCCGCGATTGCTCCAGCGCGGGAGGCGCTGGCGGCGGCCGATAAAGTGCGCGAGGCCGTGCGGCAAGGCGCGGCGGGTCTGCGCGGGCGACTGTCGGTCGGCTTCATCGGCTCGGCCATCGGTGATCTGCTGCCCCGCATCGTCCCGCCCTTCCGCAAGGCCTATCCCGAGGTCGAGCTGGCGCTGGAGGAGCTGAACAGCGTCGAGATCGTGCGCGCGATTGCCGCGCGAAGGCTGGATATCGGGCTGGTGCGCCTGCCGGTGATGGATTCGGCACCCGTCGCCATCGACGTGATCGAGGAGGACGAACTCGTGGCCGTGCTGCCTGCCAGCGACGTGCTGGCGCGGCGCAAGACGCTCGACCTGGGCGCGCTCGCCGACCGGGCGTTCATCATCTACAGCCCGGTCAGCGTGCTCCACGCCACGATCCGCCTCGCCTGTCATCGCGCCGGGTTTGCCCCCCGGGTCGCGCAGGAAGCGGTGCAGGTGCAGACGATTCTCAGCCTTGTCGAAGCAGGGCTAGGGGTCGCGCTGGTGCCCGCCCGCAGCGCCCGCTTCGCCGGAGCCGGTGTGCGCATCGTGACTCTGGCCGAGCGGGTGCCCATCGCCATGGGCATCGCGCGGGCGCAGGATGCATCGGTGCTGGCGCATAACTTCGTCCAGGCGGCGCTCGCTACTGGCCCGGACTGATATGTAATTAATATCAAAATCGGAAAATTAAATATTTGAAGCAGAAGGCGTGTGGGCGCATCCATGGCACCGAGACGTGGCGACGAAGCGCGCCGCCCGGGACAGGAGCCGCCCTTTCGTGTTCGATACACTGACGCTTGCCCAACTTCCGCCCGAGGACGAGGCGCTGCGCCCCGCCGTCCGCGCCTTTATCGAGCGCCACATCGCCACAATCCCGCTCGATCGCCGCGCGCGCTCATGGCAGGGCTTCAGCGCCGAATTCAGCCGCGCGCTGGGGGAGGCAGGCTTCCTCGGCCTCACGCTGCCCAAGGCATATGGCGGACACGGCAAGGGCCCCTTCGCCCGCTTCGTGGTGGTGGAGGAACTGCTGACGGCAGGTGCCCCGGTGGCCGCGCACTGGATCGCCGACCGGCAGAGCGCGCCGCTGCTCCTGAACTTCGGCACCGAGGCGCAGCGCCAGAAGCACATCCCGGCAATCTGCCGCGGCGAACAACTGTTCTGCATCGGCATGAGCGAGCCGGGTTCGGGATCGGACCTTGCCAGCGTGCGCACCCGCGCGGATCGCACCGAGAAGGGCTGGGTGGTCAATGGCCAGAAGATCTGGACCACCAACGCTATGCATTCGGACTACATGATCGCGCTGATCCGCACTTCCGGCACCTCGGCTGACCGGCAAGCAGGCCTGTCGCAGCTGATCATCGACCTCAAGGCACCCGGCGTGACCGTGCGGCCCATCGTCGACCTGACGGGTGATGCGCACTTTGCCGAGGTGTTCTTCGAGAACGTGGAACTGGGTGAGGATGCGCTGGTCGGCGCAGAGGGCGAGGGCTGGAAGCAGGTCGTCGCCGAACTGGCGTTCGAACGCTCGGGGCCGGAGCGGATCTATTCCAGCGCCGTGCTGCTCGATGCGTGGATCCGGCACCTGCAGTCCGTGGGTCGCAGCGATTGCGCGGCGCTGGTCGGCCGTCTTACCGCCGAACTCGCCACGCTGCGCGCCATGTCTATCGCCTGCACCGCGCGACTGGTGGCAGGGGAAAGCCCGGTGGTCGAGGCGAGCATCGTCAAGGATCGGGGCACCGGCTTCGAACAGGAACTCCCAGTGGTAATCGGCGACGATCTTGCCGCGCATCCCGACGAGGCGGTGAGCGAGGAGCTGTATCGCACGCTGCTCTATGTCACGCACATCGCGCCAAGCTTCAGCCTGCGCGGCGGCACGCGCGAGATCCTGCGCGGAATCATCGCGCGCGGCATGGGCCTACGGTGAGGGGAGAGGACACCATGGACATGAACGAACTGCTCGAACCCTTCGTCCGCATGCTCGATGCGGCCGCGACCCCGGCGACCGTGCGCGCTATCGAGCACGGCGGTTCCCCCGACGCGCTGTGGAGCGAGATTGCCGAGTCCGGCTTCCTCGATGCACTCGTGGCCGAGGAGGATGGCGGCGCAGGCCTGAGCCTCGCTGACATCGAGCCGCTGATCGAAGCGCTGGGCGCTCGCGCCGTGCCGCTGCCGGTGGCCGAGACGATGGTGGCGCGCGCCCTTCTGGCGCTGGCAGGCGTTACCGCGCCCGAGGGGCCGATCGTGCTGGTCACCTCTCTTGCGCAGCCCGTTCCCTGCGGACTTGTCGCTCAAGCCGCGCTGGTCGATTGCGGCGATGAGCTTGTCCTGTGCGACATGGCGCAGCTCTCGCCCGAGCCGACCGGCGTGACGAACGCGCTGGCCGCGCGCATTTCCGGCAAGCCCGATGGCGTCCGCCAGCCGCGTCCCGCTTCCGGCCTGCGCGCCATCGCTGCCGTCCTGCGCGCCGCGCTGATCGCGGGGGCCGCCGCGCGCCTGTGCGATGTGACCACTGCCTATGCGTCGCAGCGCGTGCAGTTCGGCAAGCCGATCGGCCGCCAGCAGTCGTTGCAGCAGATGCTGGCGCTGATGGCCGAAGACATGATCGCCTGCCGCATCGCCGCGCAGCTTGGCGTCTCGCAGGGGATTGCAGTGTCCCTCGCCACCGCCGCGACGGCCAAGATCACCACCTCCGCTGCCGCCCCACGCATTGCTGCCTCTGCTCATGCGGTCCATGGCGCGATCGGCATCAGCGAGGAATACGACCTGCAACTCCTGACCCGCCGCCTCCACCAATGGCGCCTGGCCGATGGCTCGGAAGGCTACTGGTCGCAGGAGCTGGGGACAGCAAGGCTGGCTTCCACCCAGCCCTCGGTCGACTGGATCCGCGAAACCGTGTTTGCCTGATCGGGGTCAGAGCTTGCCGGAGTAGCGGTTCGGTCCTACCACTGCGCGCGCCTTGCGTCCGCCCGGCAGGATGACCTCGCCCTCCACCCCGGCGGGCAGTTCCACGTCGAGCCGGAATGCGCCGTCCCTGGCCGTCCAGTCCGTGCGGATCGTGCCACGCACGCTCTGATAGGTCGCACCGCCGCTGCCCAGCACGGCGCTCATGATCGGCGCAATGCGTACCCGTCCGAAGCCCGGCGTGGCAGGCGCGATCCCGGCGATGCGGCGGAACAGGAAATCGCCGATGGCGCCGAAAGCATAGTGGTTGCGGCTGTTCATGCCGACATCGCCCTGGTCGCTGTTCCAGCGCTCCCACATGCTCGTCGCGCCCTTCTCGACCATGTACCCCCACGACGGGTAGCTGCGCTGGGTGAGCAGGGTGATCGCCGCGGCCTCCTGCCCGGACATGACCAGCGCATCGAGGATATGGGGCGTGCCAAGGAAGCCGGTGGAAAGGTGATTGCCGCGCCGCGCGATGTCTGCCGCCAACGCCACACCTGCTGCGCGCATGGTTTCGGGCGAGAGCAGGCCGAAGCGGATCGCCACGACGTTGCCGGTCTGGCTGCCGTTGCCAACCTTTCCATCAACGATGAAGGCGGCGTTGAACGCGGTGCGGATCGCCTCAAACAGGCTGCGATACCTGGCGGCAGCCTCAATGTTGCCGATTGCCGAGGCCATCGCAGCCATCATCGTGGCATCCTGCGCCCAATAGGCTGTAGAAAGCAGGTCCTTGGGCGTTGTCGCCGCGCCGGGATTGGTGGTCGGCGCATCCACCGAAAGCCAGTCGGCATAATCCGCGCCGCGCTGCTTGCGCCAGACATGGTCGGGATTGGCCGCCTCGATCCACCCCATGTAGGCTTCCATCGCCTGCCAGTTGGCGCGGATCACCCCGGTATCGCCGTTCTGCATCCATGAGGTATGCGGCAGGATCACGCCCGCATCGGCCCAGCCCGGCGAGGACAGCTTCATCGTCGGCACGAACGGCGGGATGCAATCGGGGAAGGCACCCTTCGCGCTTTGCGATACGCGGGCGTCCTCCATCACGCGGGCGGTGAAGGCGGTCACGTCCATGTTCCACGCCGCGGCAGGCCAGAACACCGCCGCATCGCCCATCCAGCCCAGCCGCTCGTCGCGCTGCGGGCAATCGGTGGGCAGCCCGTAGAAGTTCGCCCGCTGGCTCCATACCGAATTGCGCCAGAACTTCTCGATCACCGGATTGCCGACCCGCAGCTCCGCCGTCTCGGCGAGATCCTGATGCGCCACCAGTCCTTCGAGGCTCCATGCGCCCGCATCGTCCGGCACGCCGGTGATCTCGACATAGCGATAGCCGTGATAGGTAAAGCGCGGCTCATAGACCTCGCGCCCGCATCCGGCGGCGATGTAGATGTCCCGCGCCTTGGCGGTGCGCAGGTTGGCCTGATCGACGGTGCCATCGGCCTTGAGCATCTCGGCAAAGCGCATCTCGATCCGCGCGCCTGCGGGTGCCGTGACGGTGAGGCGGGGGAAGCCGGCAAAGTTCTGGCCATAATCGAGCACGTAATGCCCGGCGCCCAGACGCGTCACCGACTTCGGCTGAAGGGTCTGTCGCACGCGGATCGGCGGGCAGCGCTGCGGTTCGACCGGGATGGCCGGGGCGGCGATCACGCTGGCCGGACGCCAGCCCGCCGCCGTGCCGCCAACGCTTGCCCAGCCGGACTGTTCGGCCCGCGCATCATGGATCTCGCCATCGTAGAGCGAATGCTCCAGCAGGGCGGAGTCCGCAATCTCCCAGCCCTTGCCGCTGCCGATCACTGTACGCGAACCGTCGTCATGCTCGATCTCGAGCTGGCACAGCAGGCGGCACGGCGCAGGGCCGAAGGCAAAGCGCGCCGATGTGCTGAAACGCGAACCGTACCAGCCATCGCCGACGACCATGCCCAGCACGTTGGCGCCGGGCTTGAGCAGGGCGGTCACGTCGTAGGTCTGGTAAAGCACGCGCTTCGAAGGGTCGGTGAACTCGGGCGCAAGCTTGCGGTCGGCCAGCGGCGCGCCGTTGATCCACGGTTGGTAGATGCCCAGCGCCGTGGCGTGAAGCCGCGCGGCCTGGATCGGCTTGTCTATGCTGAAACCACGACGCAGTCGGCTGGCTGGCGTCAGCGGCCACGGCTCTCCGATGGGCAGGCTCCCCTTGGCGCGCTCGGCGGAATGCCATGCGGTGTCGTCAAAATCAGGCAGCTGCCACCCGGCGGGCGCTGCCACCAGGGTTTTCCAACCGACGCTGGCCGAAGTCATGCGCTCTTTCAGCCCATCGCCATGGCGCAAAAGCGCAGCAGCCACGCAAGGTGGCTGGCCGAAACTGCCGACGCGCCGCCCTTCGATGGCAATGACGTTGTGGCCCTTCTTCAGTATGATGGGCCAGACGGCCATCTCGGTATGGCGCGCCGGGCCATCGCGCGGGGTCGGCGCGGGCTCGCCGTTGATCCACACGCCGGTCAGCTCGTGCAGCGTGCCGCAGAACTCGGCTGCACCGCCGGGATGGTCAAAGGGCCAGCGGAAGGCACGGGTCTGGCCGACGTTCTGCCGGTCCGGCCCCGAAATCCAGTGCAGCCCGGCCTCGCGGTCAGCCTTGGCGACAAGCGTTTCGCTGGCGATCCATTCGGCCTGCCAGTCGGCCGGCGCAAGGCCGGTTTCCCACATCGCCGGCTTGCTGCGCAGCGGCGTGCGGCTGCCCTTGGTCCAGCTTTCGACCTGCCACCACACGCGGCTGCGCGAGGGTAGGGCCGGTCCGCCATAGGCCATGTCGACCGCCGAAGTGCCTGCAACGCGCCCGCTGTCCCAGATCAGGTCCCGGCCAGCGGCGAGGTCTTCGGGACTGCGGGCAACGCTGACGCGACAGGCTACCTGTCCGGCACGCTCCGTATCGCCCAGCCTCCACGAAAAGCGCGGCGTTGCATCGCCCAACGCCAGCGAGTTTTCGAGACCGCACACGCGCAAGGATTCGACGCTGTCTTTCTGCGCTGCGGCCAATGCGCGCAGCGGGACCACCGCCGCGCTTGTGCCGACGATGCCCACTGCAATGGCTTCACGCCGACTGACCTTCATCGACTCTCTCCCGCAATCGTTATTGTTGCCATCAAGGCTTGATCGTCTGCGCCGCCAGCGAAACCTGGGCGGTCAGCACCGGCTCACCGGCTGAGCGTGCCACCTCGATTCTCACCTTGCCCGGCGTCACTACCCAGCGCTGCCGGGCCGCATCGAAGCTGGCGAGCAGGCGCGGGTCGGCCTCGATCGTCACGATCCGGCTTTCCCCCGGCTTGAGCAGCGGCTTGTCCCACCCGATCAGGCGCCGCGCCTTGCCGGGCAGCGTCGCATAGACCTGCGGCACATCGGCCCCCTTGCGCGTGCCCGTGTTGGTCACGGTGAAGCTGGCGCTCACGGTGCGCCCGCCCTTGGCCTTCAGCGCCGAGTAGCGGAACGTAGTGTAGGACAGGCCATGTCCGAACGCGAACAGCGGCTTCTCGCCCTTGCGGTCGGACCAGCGATAACCGGCGTCTGAACCTTCGGGATAGGTGATCGAGAACGGCGGGCTGTTGGTCTGCAGGCCATAGCTGGCCTTGTCGTCCTTCGATGGCGGCGGCAGGTTCGATCCGGGCAGAACCGGATTGGGCAGCTGGTCTACGCTTGCCGGAAAGGTCACCGGCAGGCGGCCCGATGGGTTGGTCTTGCCGGAAAGGATCTCGGCAATCGCATCGCCGCCGCGCTGGCCGGGATACCACGCGGCGAGCACTGCCGGCACTTTGGCCAGCCATGGCATCGCCACGGCATTGCCTGTCTCCAGCACCACCACCGTGCGCGGATTGACACTGGCCACCGCAGCGATCAGCGCATCCTGCTGCCCGTCGAGCGAAAGGTCGGGCTGATCCTCAGCCTCGGTCGCGAACTTCGTGGCGAAGACCACGGCCACGTCTGCTGCCTTCGCCGCAGCTGCCGCTGCTGTCGGATCATTGCCATCAACGAACGTCACCTGTGCATTGCCGAAAGTTCGGCGGAGCGCATCGAGCGGCGGCGTTCCGCCCCAGGCGCGGCGGGCAAATGTGGCGGCCGGTCCGCTTTCGATCTTTTCCACGGCGCGAAAGCCGCCCACGGGCACGACCTGGCTAGACCCGCCGCCGGACAGGACGCCAAGATCGGCCTTGCCGCCGATCACCACCATCGATCGCACCGAACCGGCCAGCGGCAGCAGACCGCCTTCATTGCGCAGCAGCACCGTGCCCTCGCGCGCCGCCTGCAGTGCCACTTCGCCATTGCGGGAATAGTCGATGGTCTTGGGCGTGATCTCGGTCCTGTCCACGCCATTGGCATAGATCGCCCAGAGGATGCGCTTTGCTGCCGTGTCGACCGCTGACATCGGGATGTTGCCATCGACCAGCTTCGGCTTGAGTTCGGTCGAGAACCAGCGCTTGCGATCAAGCATTTCGCCCGATTGCTGGTCCAGCCCGGCCAGCAGGGCTTCGGTAGAATGAACCGCGCCCCAGTCGGACATGACATAGCCCTTGAACCCCCAGTCACGGCGCAGCACATCGGTCAGCAGGAAGCGGTTCTCGCAGGCATATGTCCCGCCCACCTTGTTGTACGAGCACATGACCGAGCCGGGATTGCCGCGTTCGATGCCGATCTGGAAGGCCAGCAGGTCGCTCTCGCGCATTGCCGCCTCATCCATCTCGACCGAGGCCGAGGATCGGCCGATCTCCTGGTCGTTGAGCGCGAAGTGCTTGATCGTGGCGATGATGCCGTTCGACTGGACACCCGCGATCTGCGCGCCGACGAGGACCCCGCCGAGCAGCGGGTCTTCGCCGAGGTACTCGAAATTGCGCCCGGCACGCGGGTCCCGCACGAGGTTGACGCCGCCTGCCAGCATCACGTTGAAGCCTTTGGCAACGGCTTCCGAACCGATCATCCGTCCGCCCTCCCGGACCAAGGCCGGGTTCCAGCTCGACGCCAGTGACAGGCCCGAGGGCAGGGCAGTGGCAACGTCGCCCTTGCGCATGTCCATGATATTGGAAACGCCGAGGCTGGCATCGGTTGCATACTGGGGCGGGATACCAAGGCGCTCTATCCCGGCGATGACGCCTGCACCAACCGGCATGCCGGGCGCGCGCTTGGCTGCGGGAATGAACAGGGGCATCGTGCCATGCAGGAGCTGGATCTTCTCCTCCTGTGTCATCTGCGCCAAGGTCCGTTCCGCGCGAACCTCGGCAGCATCCCGCTGTGCCCGCTCCGGTTCGGCCCTGGCTTCGGCGCAACCAAGTGCGATCGTCGCGGCAGAATAGATAACGCGCGCGGCAGGCTTCATTCCAGGGCCCTCAGATGATCCGGCGCAGCTTGGTCAGCTGCGTGATTTCAGACCGGCAAGCTTCACCAAGCCAGCCTTCAAGTCAAGTAATAGATCACATGGGTTCGATTATGCGAGGTGACTTGCGCGCATTCTTCCCCTGTGGAACAAGGCAGCGCGATGGACGCCAGCCCCAAGAAAACTCGCAATTCCCCGGCCAGGAAGGCTGCGCCCCAGCCGCACCAGCCGGTGCGCGGCAGGCCGACGGCGGACCAGGCCAACTCGATTGACCGCTCCATTGTCAACACCGCGCGCACGATGTTCCTTGCCGATGGCTTTGATGCTGTCGGCATGAAGCAGGTGGCCGAGACCGCACGGGTCTCGAAAGGCACGCTCTATGCCCGCTACCCCTCGAAGGAGGCGCTGTTCAAGGCGGTGATCGAGCAGTCGATTGCTGACTGGTCGGCCGAAGCCTCGCTGCAGGATGCGGCGCTTACCGACAATATCGAACAGCGCCTGCGCCACCACGCCACGATCATTGCCACGTGGTTGGGCAGGCCGGATGTTCTTGCCCTCCAGCGTCTGCTGTTGTCGGTGCAGGAACGCTTTCCCGAGCTGTCCGAAGTCATGCAGCGCCGAGGAAACGATTACATCGTCGGCCTGATCGCCCGGGATATCGAGGAAGCGGCCGCGCGGGACCGACGCAATTTGCGCGATGCCCATGTAGTCGCCCGATTGCTGGTCGCCGCGATCAGCGGAGCGCAGATGCAGCGCGGCACGGCGCATGAGAATGACGAGGACCTCCAAGGCTTTGCACAACGGGCCGTCGATCTGATCCTGTGGGGCACCAGCGCCTGGTAAGCCTTGATATTCGAACACATGTGTGCATTAATACTCGGGCAAACGATTCAAGTGTCGTAATCTGAAAGGATGCCCATGATCCGCACTGCCCTTATCGTCGCGTTGGCCGCTGCCGCACTCCCCGCCTCGGCCATCGCTGCAGAACCGACCAAGCCGGAAGCCACCGCTCCTGCGGCCAAACCCAAGTACACCACCGCCGAAACTGATATCGGCACCTTGCTGGATGACCCTGCCGCCAAGGCGATCATCGACAAGTACATCCCCGGCATGACCAGCAACGAGCAGATCGAAATGGCCCGCTCGATGACGCTGAAGGCCATCCAGACCTATGCACCCGACGATGTGACCGACGCGCGCCTCGCGCAGATCGATGCCGATCTTGCCAAGCTGAAGTAAACCTCTCGCTGACATTCGCAGGATAGAAAGAAGGGCCGCGATCACCCCGATCGCGGCCCTTTCCTGTGTTTTCCTGAGCAGCTTCAGGCGGCCATGCCATAAGGTGCATCGACCGGCGCTTCAGCGGGATACTCCGCAGGACCGCCGTAGTCGTAGGCTGCATTCAGCGTGGCGATGAACACCGGATCGTTCAGCGGATCGCTCGGCGTCTCGATCTCGATCCCGCGCGAACGGACGTCCTTGATCAGCATGTCGATTGCCTGTTCGTGGGTCAGGTTGTCGCTGCCGTCCATATTCTTCTTGAGCTCGGCATAATCGCTGAACACTTCGGCCGACCAGTGGACGAGGAAGCGCAGGTCATCGGTGTGATAGCGTTCGATCACCCGATCGCCGGTCTTGACCAGCCAGCCATCGCGGTCGGCGGCGTCGCCGGTGAACACGCTGTCGAAGCCGAGGTTTTCAGGACGACGGCGCTCCACCGGGCCGTTCGCCTCGCCGCGATGCACCAGCATCTCGTTCTGCACGACGACGGCGCGGTTGTAGATCGGCGATTGCACGCGCGCCGGCTTGTTCAGCGGGCCGTTCGGCCAGTAAGTAAAGCCGCTGGAAGGATCGTGGCTGAACCAGGTGATGACCTGCGCCATCTTGATCAAGTAGTCCTGGAACAGGCCCGACCGGCCCATGATCGAACACAGCCAGGTGGGTGAATTTTCGTGCCTCACGCCACGGAAGCTCGGGGAATCGAGGTGGCCGGGGTCGGTGTTGCCGCAAGGCCCGTTGACGTTGAACAGCATCATCTGCGGCTTGGCATACTGTGCTCCCCAGTATGACTTAGCCTGGTTCAGGAACGCCTCGTTGTAGAACACGTCGTGCAGTTCGGGGTAAAGCGGGGTCGAATAGTTCGCGAGATAGCCCCGGAACGTCGGCGTCAGGAACATGTCGAGCGTGGGAGTGAAGCCTTCGGGAAAGCCGCCGGCAAACGTCGCGATCAGCGATTCCACCGTGGGAAAGTGTTGTGCGATGATCAGCTTCCACGGCCCCTCATCGTGCACAACGTCGAGCATCAGGCGCTTCTGCTCCTCCGTGAACGGGTTGCTGATCTCGCGCGGGGGCGAGGCGGGCTTGAGTATGTCAGAAAGATACTTCCTGCGGGCTTCATCGAGCATCGCTGTCTCCTGTCTGGGATTCGCGCCTTCACGGCTTTCACGCCGGAAGTTATAAAGTGATAACTTTTTTGGCAAGCAACTTCGCGCGAACTTCGCTATGGACAGGCGATGGACGGAACATCTGATCTGCAGGCGCGCGTAGAAGGCGGCGTGATGACCAAGGGCCGGCGCACCACAAACCGCATTCTTGACGCGGCCGAAGAGCTGTTCGCCCAGAACGGCCATGGCGCCACCTCACTGCGCGACATTGCCGCCAAGGTCGGCCTCCAGCAGCCCGCCCTTTACAAGCACTTCGCCGGCAAGGACGATCTCTACCGCCAGGTCTACGAGCGCGCCCTCAAGCCGATGACCGATCTGATGGACGAAGTGCTGGCGCGCCCCGAAGCCGACTTCGCCGACCTGACAGACCACATGACCGACCTCCTGGCGCAACATCCCAATATCGCCCGGCTGCTGATCCGCGCGGCAATCTCGTCGGACAGCGAACCCGATACCATCGGACTGGACTGGCTGGCGCGGATGGTCAGCTATGGCCGGAGAATGAACGAGAAGGCGGGCCTGCCGTCATCGGACGACAGTCTGGCGGTGCAGATCGTGGCGATCTTCAACATGCTGTTCGGCTTCTTCTGGGCATCACCGCTGATCGAAAGCCTGTCAGGCATGAAGGCCACCGACGCTCCCGCCATGGCGATCCAGAAGGGCCTGCTGCGCGGCTTCGTGGGCAGCCTTTCGGGAACCAGCCAACAGCGGCCGGATCAGCCAGAAACGGTATAACCACCGTCCACCGCCAGCGTCTGTCCGGTAATCCAGCTGGCAGCCGGACTGGCAAGAAAGGCGATGGCCTGCGCAATGTCGTCCGGCGCGCCCAACCGGCCAAGCGGGGTGCGGGCGAGCGTCGGCGCGGTCCATGCTTCCTGCGCAAAAGTGCCGGCCGTCATGCCGCTACGGGTCAACCCCGCCGCCACCGCATTGGCGCGCACGCCGCACGGGCCCCAGTGCGCGGCCATGGTCCGGGTCAGGCCGATTAGCCCGGTCTTGGCAGCTCCGTATCCCGGCACGATCGGAATGCCGAAGAAGCTGCTCATCGACGCAATGCCGATGACCGATCCGCCGCCCGGGATCGCACTTTGCGCCAGCAGGTCCACCGTCCGCCGCGCCATGCGAAACGCACCGTTGAGCAGCATCGCCACCGCGCGGTCGAAAACGTCGGGCTCCCACTCATCAAGGCCGAGCGAGGGCAGGGCGATCCCGGCGTTGTTCACCAGCACGTCGAGGCGGGGGAGGGCCGCTGCAACGGCATCGATCTGCGCCTTGTTCTCGATATCGAGCGAGAGATAGCGATAGCCGGAAAGGTCCGCGTCATACTCGCTGGCGCTGCCGCGCGTACCGGTGATCGTCACTTGCGCCCCGGCATCGCGGAACAGTGCAGCGGCGGCCGCGCCGATCCCGCTGGTGCCGCCGGTCACCAGCACATGCGCGCCGGAGAAATCGTGCTTCGGCCCCATCATCACACCGCCTCCACATCAACCCAACGCCGTTCGGCGTGAGATAGCCGCGCAGCATCGAGGATCGCCTGATTGGCCGCGGCATCGCAGAAATCGCCGGCCCGGTCGGGCAACGGCGGCTCGGCGCCGGCGATCTTCGCGCCGATCTGTGCGAATAGTTTCGCATAGGGCGCGACGTCGAAGCCCTGGCTGTGCCAGCGGTCCATCTCGGTCTGGACGAGGTCGCTGATCGGGAAAGGCGCAGGCGCTGGGTTGGCAAGTTCCGGCGGCATCTCGATCATGCGCGCCCCTGCTGCGTCCTGCACCCAGACCTGCTCGGGATCGCCGAACGCCGCGCCTGACTGGATCCAAGCCGCGCCCTTGCTGCCCGCAACCTTCGTAGACATCACGAACGGCCCGGGAAAGCACAGCGCCGCTTCAAGCAGCCCCATGCAACCCGAAGCGGTACGGAACTGCAGCGTATAGTAATCGTCCGAAGTCTGCGTCGGCCTTCCGGGGGAAAGCTTGCGCAGCACCGTGCTCACCGCCACGATCTCGCCCACGGTGACCCGCGCCTGATCGATCATGTGCGTGCCGAACGCGCCAAGGAAGCCGCCGCCCTGTCCCGCGTCGAGCCACCAGTCGGCAAGCGGCTCGTTAGGGTCACCACCGGGCTGCTGGTAGATACGATGGAACATCAGCGGCTCACCGATGGCACCCGATTGCACCACGCGGGTCAGCAGCGCTTGCGCGGAATCGAAGCGGAACTCCGCGCCGAGGGCGTGGACGACGCCTGCCGCCTCTGCCGCTGTCAGCATCTCGCGCGCCTGCGCCAGATCGCGGGCGAAGGGCTTCTCGCACATCACCGCACGCCCTGCCGCGATGGCCTGCATGACCGGAGCGTAATGCGCATGCGGCGGCGTAGCGACGGTGACGAGGCGGATGGCCGGATTGTCCGCGAGCACTTGCGCCAAATCGTTGGCAGCCAGCGGAATGCCAAGCGGCGCGGCGCGGGTGCGGGTCTTCTCCAGATCGCGGCCGACGATGGCGCGCACCTCGAACCCAGCATCGCGCAGGGCGCGGACATGGGTGAACAGGCCAAAGCCGGTGCCGACCACCACGGCGCCGAGGGGTGTCTCGCTCATGCTGCAGTCCTCGCTGTGGCCAGAAGGGAATGGGTCGATCGCGCCCAATCGCGGGCGATCTCGGCCAAGGGCATCGTGTCCTGCCGAGTGTTGAACACTTCGACTCCGGCTGGCGCGGTGCAGCCGATGGCATCGAGCGTGCGGACAAGGCCAATCACGTCAAGTTCGCCCTCGCCGGGCAGGAGGCGGGCGGTCATCAGTTCGGACCAGAGGTCGGCCGAAGCATGTGCCGGGGCATCGCACAACTGCACCGCGTGGATGCGCTCGGCAGGAACCTCGGCCAGTTCCTCAAGCGTCGATCCGCTGCGGAAGAAATGCCACGCGTCAAGCGTGATTCCGCCGTTGCCACAGCCCGCCGCCTCGACCACGCGCAGGGCCTCGCCCAGCGAACGGATGCCGCCGACGGGGAGAAACTCGATCTGCGCCTTCAGACCGTGGTCTGCCGCCATCGTGCATAACCGGGCGAAACCTTCGGCCGCCTCATCCAGCGAAGCGGGCTCGACCGACAGATCGATGGCCGAGACCGACTGCGCCCCCACGCGCGCCGCCGTGGCAATGATCGGCTCAGGCGTCAGCTGGCGCAGGAACACGGTCAGGCCCCCCACCTGCTCGGTCCGCGTCTGGTGCTCCATCCAGCAGGCCGTGCAGTCCATTTCGGTGATGATCAGCCCTGCATCGGCAATCCGGCCAGCGATTTCAGCCGCGCTCATGCCTTGCGCTTCGAGCGCCCAGACGTCGCCCGGCTGGATCGAAATGCCGTGAAATCCTGCCGCCGCAAAGGGGGCCAGCCGTTCGAGCAAGGGAAAGCGCGAAACCGGTGGCGAGGAGAGCACGAGGTCTGCGGTTGTCAGCGCGCGCGTCATCGCCATCAGTCCACGAACTGTCCGGTGGCGATCGCGGTCTGCGGATCGAGCGCGCCCAGTCCCTTGGCCTCCAGCACCGCCAGCGGCAGGCGCCACAGCGCGACCGGCGCGGTCACCTCGGTCAGCACGAAGCGCAGGCCCCAGATGCCGCGTTCGTGGCCATAGCTGTCGATCCAGTTGCCACCGATGCCAAGGTCACGTTCTGCGATCACCACGCGCACGCGGCCATCGGGTTCGGCCTTGTGGCGATAGTTGCTGATCCAGCCGTTGCCGTCCTCGAAGGTGTCGAGGTTTTCTTGCCACACGTTGCACAGCTGGAAGTTCCAGTACTCGCACGGCGGCGGCGTGAATTCGAGGACGAGCGCCTCGTCCAGCCCCTTCTCCCACCCGCCGAACGCCACGTGTCTGTCGGGCACGCCGCCATTGGAGAGGTACTGCGCGCGGCTGTAATCGAGGCGGTTGAGCCTGTCCGAGAAATTGCCCTGCGTGCCCTCCCACCAGTTGCGCACCAGTTCGGCATAGCCAAGCACCGCCTGCGCGGTCCACGCGAGATTGTCGGCAATCAGCGCAGGGTTGACCGGCTCGGGCGGGGCATTGTCGGTGCGCGATATAGTCATTACCGGCGCGCGCTCGCTGCTGCGGTCCGACCACACGAGGCGGATCAGGATGCAGTTGGTTTCGGGCGCTAGACGCAGCCAGTTGCGACCCTCCCCCGGATCGTTCTGCGAAAGCACGACCTCGAAAGAGCCGTCGTCCTCGAACCGGATCTGGCGCGAATGGAGGAAGCCGGTGGTCTTGAGGTTGGACGGATCGAACCGTTCGAGACCGGCGACGCCCTGCGCCGCCCAATCCTGCGCGCCCGGCAAATCCGGCGCGGGGCAGGTGCACAGCGCCATCACGAAGTAGGGGATCGTTCCGCGCGTGCCGGTGATCACGTAGTCGCGCGCTTCGTCGAACTGGCACATCAGGTGGTCCTGATCGACGGTCTGCACGTTGATCGATTGCCGCCACACCATGTCGCGCAGGCGGGGGCGGGTCGGCTCGGCATTCTCGATCAGGCGCTCCATGCTGGAACGCGCCAGCCGGCTCATGAAGCGGTACCATTCGGCGCGGTCGAGATCGGATAGCGGGCTGGCGAAGCTTTCGATATGGCGACCGGCGACCTTGAGCGTATCGCAGAAGTCGTCCCAGGCCCGGCCGGAGATCAGGCGCTGTCGCGCGGTTTCGGCGGGGTCCATGTCAGTTCTCCTGCTTTACTGCAAAGCGCTGATAGTAAAAGGAAAAGCGCTCGCGCAGCGCAGCCGTGTCCATGGCGAACACCCCCTCCAGATCGTAGACGACCTTACCGTGGGCATGGCGGGGGTTCTCGGCGAGATAGCCCAGCAGCCGGGCCTCGGTCTCGGGCGAGAGGTCTAGCCCGGCGAGGCGGTAGATGCGCCGGGCGGTGCCTTCCTGATCGGCCATGTATTCATGGAACAGCACGTCTAGCGACTGGTCCGGACCGAAGGCGTCACGCTGGGCCACGCACTCGCGCAGCAGCTTCTCGATCCGGCCGGCCCAGAGTGCGGCCAGCGTAGGCGGGTCGATGCGGCTCCTGCGGGTGCGGTCCGAATAGCCGAGCATGGTGGTCAGCGAGCGCAGCACATCAACCGGGTCACGGTGGGTCACCACCATTGTCGCATCGGGAAACACCGCCTTGATCGCGGCAAGGTTTTCCATGTGCTGTGGCGATTTGAGGAGCCAGCGCCGCTTGCCGCGTTCGCCCCTTTGCCAGGCGAGAACCTGCAGCACCTTCTTCTCGTAGGCGTACGACACGGTGCGGTCGTGTGCGAGGTAGTGGTCGGTCCAGTCGGGCAGGCGGGCGGAGAATTCCCAGTTGTAGCAGTTCATGTCCATGAACAGCAGTTCGTTGTCTTCGTGGATGTCGTGCGGCGCCATCTCGTGCATTGCGGCCATGTGCGGCACCAGCGCGCCGAACGCCCCCCAATACGCGGTTGAGCGGGCAATGCGCGGGTCTTCTTCGCCGGGGGTAAGCGGTGCGGCCGGTACCGGCTCCTCCGATTCCCACAGCGTCAACGAATTGAGCCGGTCATCGCGCGACAGCCAATTGACCAGATGCGTTGTGCCCGAACGCGGCAGGCCGGCAATGAAGATCGGGCGCTCCACCGGCATGTCGAGGATCTCGGGATGACGCTTGACCAGATCCTCGATCCGCAGCCGGTTGGCCATGGCCCGCACGGCCTGGCCTAATACGAACACCTGCCCGCCGCGGGTAAGGCCGGCGTCGGCATAAAGCGCATCGAGGATCACCCCGAGCCGCTGGCGAAAGCCGGTATCCTCGCCGAAATCCTCAAGCCCGGTTGCGGCGCAGGCGCGGGCCAGCACCTCATCGGCGCTCATCGGACAGGGGAAGTCGGGCGGGCCCGCGCGCCACGCGGCAAGCTCGGGCGTCACCACCGGATCGGCCATGTCGTCGATGTGGATCAGGGGAGCGGCCACGGTCACAGTCCTTCGCCGAAAGTGAGGACGACCTTGGCCGCGCGGGCCGGATCAGCGGCCATCTCCAGCGCCTCCTGAAAATGGGAAAAGTCGTAGGCGTGGCTGACCAGCGCAGACAGATCGCGTCCGCCTTCGGCCAGCATGGCAATCGTCTCGCCGAACTCGGCCGCGCGGGAATCGGCGATCGAGCCGCTCAGCGAAAGCTCGTTGGCCATGACGCGCCACAGGTCGAGCGCGAGCGGCTTGTGGTGCAGGGCGATCACGCAGATCCGTGCCCGGTACTTGGCGACCGAAACCACCTCGGCCAGCGCTGCTGCCGAACCTGCACAATCGACGAAGACATCGGTGCCGACAAACGGCGCGCCAAAGCGTTCGCCTGCGCCATGGAAGCGCCCCAGCGCATCGGGCAGGCTTTTCTCGGCAACGTTGATGGCCAGCCCGGCGCCCAAGGCGCGAGCCCGCTCCAGCCGCTCGGGCACGCGGTCGAAAATGGCGATGTCCCGCGCGCCCAGATGCTGCGCCATGACCAGCGTGCACAAGCCGATGGGACCGGCTCCAAGGATCGCGATCCTGTCCGACGCGCAGGCATTGGTGACGCGCAAGCCATGCAGGCCGACCGACAGCGGCTCGGCCAGCGAGGCGTGGGCAAACGACAATCCGTCAGGCAACGCAAACAGCGTCTCGCCGATCTCCGCGCCTTGGACGCGCATGAACGGCGCCATCGCGCCGTCGGGCCCGCCGCCGCCGATATAAGCGCGGTCCGGATTGATCGCGACGCGCATTCCCGGGGAAACACCGCGTACCCCGCCGCCCACGGCCAGGACCGTGCCAGCGCATTCGTGGCCGATCGGCAGCGGTGCTTTCAGCGGCTCCACCCCGCCCAGCCCGCCCTGCGCGATATAGCCAAGATCGCTGCCGCAGATGCCGCAGGCGCCGATCCTGACCAGTGCCTCGCCGGGCCCAGGGGCAGGAACCGTGATCTCGTCGAGCCGCACATCGCGCGGCCCGTGGACCCGGGCGGCAAGCATCGTTTCGGGTGATCCTGCTGGCGCGTTCATTGGCCGTTCCTCTCCCTCCTGCCGGCTTGCGTCACCGGTCTGGCATCGTGCCAAGCGCGCTCAGAGCATTTCGGCCACACGCGCCTTCTGCATGCCGCGGACCACCTGGCCCGGCCGCAGTGCGGTTGGCTGGTCATCGCGACGGATGACTTGTCCGCTGACGACGGTGGCGCGGTATCCGCTCGCCGTCTGGTCAAGCCTGCGCCCGCCGCCCGGCAGATCGTGGCGCACCACCGGTGCGTGAAGCGTCAGCCGGTCGATGTCGATCACGTTGAGATCGGCCTTGTAGCCGATGCGCAGCAGGCCGCGGTCTTCGAGGCCGACGACGCGAGCCGGGCGCGACGACAGCATCTTCACTGCCTCGGCCAGGCTCATGCGTTCGCCGTCGCGATCGCGCACCCACCAGGTCAGCATGAAGGTCGGGTAGCTGGCATCGCAGATCGCCGAATAGTGCGCACCGCCATCGCCAAGGCCGGTCACGGTATCCTCGCGCCGCATCAGGCCGAGCAGGGCATCGAGCCTGCCTTCGTGGAAGTTGCCCAGCGTATTGAGGATCATGCCGGTGCCGTCGCGCTCCATCAGCACGTCATAGGCAACTTCCTCGGGCGTGCGCCCCTGCGCGCGGGCCAGGGCGCCGATGCTGTTGCTAACCGATGGTTCGTACTGCGGGGGATCACCGAACGGGAACATCCAGTCCCAGATGCGGGTGAGCATGGCCAGCGGGTGGCCCTCCTGCGGCATCTCGCCGATCAGTTGCGCCCGGAATGCCGGATCGCGCAGGCGCGGCAGCTGCTGTTCGAGCGGCAGGTTGGCGAGCGGCTGGTACGAAGGGCACAGGCAGAACGGATGGGTCGACAGCGCCCAGCCCGAAACCATGCCGATCGGACGCGGCAGGACCTGTGGCCATATCTCGAGCCCTTCGGCGCGCGCCTGTTCAACCAGATGGAGGGCATCCTCCCAGTTTGGGCGGCCGTGGTTGACGAGGCCCAGCGTGAACGTCGACGGGCGGCCCGAGGCGCGGGTGACGGCAATGAGCCGTCCCATTTCGCTCTCCCACGTTTCGAACGGGGCATCGAGCACGGCCTGGAACACGCCGGTGCCGGCATCGGCCAGGGCCTCGGTGATCGCGATGAGTTCGTGCGTATCGGCGCCGAAGGTCGGGATCAGGTCGCCCGCCTTGGTGCGGTGGATATTGAGCCGTGACGTGGCAAAGCCGATGGCCCCAGCGTCCATCGCCTCGCGTGCGATGGCGCGCATCCGGGCAAGGTCATCTTCCGTTGCAGCTTCGCGCGCGATGGCCCGTTCGCCCATGACCCACACGCGCAAGGGGCTGTGTGGCAGGAGGCAGGCCACGTCGATATCGCGCGGCCGGCGGGCAAGCGCGTCGAGGTATTCGGGGAAGGTTTCCCAGTCCCACGGCAGGCCCTCGGCCATGACCACGTCGGGAATGTCCTCGACGCCCTCCATCAGGCGGATCAGCGCTTCGTGATCGGATTGGCGACACGGCGCAAAGCCGACGCCGCAATTGCCCAGGACCGCCGTGGTCACGCCATGCGCTGAACTGGGCGACAGCGTATCGGACCAGATCGCCTGTCCGTCATAATGGGTGTGGATGTCGACAAAGCCGGGGGTGACGATGCAGCCGGTGGCATCGATGGTTTCCCTGGCGCTGCCGGAGAACGCACCACCAACGTGGATGATCTCGTCGCCGCGCACGGCAACGTCGCCGACGAAGGTCTCGCTGCCTGACCCATCGACGATCAACCCGCCACGAATCAGCAGATCAGCCTGCGTGATCATCCTTTGTCTCCCATGTTTTGAGGCAAGGGTATCGACCGATCGGGTATCTTGCAAGTCATATGCGTCATTACCAATGGCAATAAACATTGCCATATCGCCAAAAAAAGCCGCTTATTGCCATTCCTGCGTATCAAAATGCGATATCTATTACGCATCTTTGATAATCATCAATTTCCGTCCTCTCGCTTCCTGCCACTCTGCACCAGTCAGCAGCAGCGGGACGAGGAGAGCAGGAAATGGATATCGCGGGCCTCGCCTACAGCGTCGTCAAAGCGACAAGCTTGCCCGCGTGGTCGCGTTTCGGCGAGGACTTCGCTGGCTTTTCCGCGCATGATTTGCCCGGCGGCCTCGCTCTGCGCATGGACGAACGTGCCGGGCGGATCTTTGTCGAGAAAGGGCAGGCTGACTGCTACTTTGCCAGCGGTTGGGAATTGCGCACGCGCCGCCAGTTCGATGCCGCGCTTACGGAACTCGCCGCCAAGGGCATCGCGATAACCGCATCCACGCCTGCAGAACGCGCTCTGCGGCACGTCGCCGAGATGGCGTGGTTCCGCGATCCTGCAGGCAATCGCCATGAAATTTGCTGCGGGGCAATCTCCGATTTCTCCCGCTTCGTTTCCCCGCAGGCGGTGCGCGGCTTTGTGACCGGCGATCTCGGCTTCGGCCACGTAGTGCTGCCTGCGCCCCAGATCGATGCAACCCGCGACTTCATGATCGACGTGCTCGGCTTCGGCGTGTCGGACTTCATGGTCCACCGCCCGCTCGGCCCCGATGGGCCTGCCATGCGCATAGACTTCATGCACTGCGCCAACCCCCGCCACCACAGCCTTGCCCTGTTCGAAGGCGAAGTACCAGCGGGCTGCGTGCACATGATGGTCGAAGTTCCCGATCTCGACGAAGTAGGCCGCGCGCATGACCGCATGCTGAAATCTGGCGCGCGCCTGATGGCCACGCTCGGCAAGCACACCAACGATTGCATGACCAGCTTCTACGTGGCCACTCCGGGAGGGTTCGCGCTCGAATACGGGTTCGGCGGACTGCAGCTTGATTGGGAAGCCCACAGCGAGTTCGAATTCACCCAGGTCAGCCTATGGGGCCACGATTTCAGCGTCGGCTTTGGGGCGGACGAGCAGGCGCAGCTGGCAGCAGCGGCCTGAAAGACAGAACGAGGAGACGGACAATGATCCTTGCTCAACCAGCGTTGACCATGCCGACCGAAGCGGAGCTTGTCGCCCGCGCCGAGGCGATGATCCCGGCCTTGCGCACCCGCGCCGAAGAGGCTGACCGCCTTTGCCGCCTGCCCACCGAGACGATTCGCGATTTTCAGGATGCCGGCTTCTTCAAGATCCTCCAGCCGCGCCGCTATGGCGGCTACGAGCTGGACCCTCAGACCTTCTATGCGGTGCAGATGAAAGTGGCGGAAGGCTGCATGTCCTCGGCCTGGGTGCTCGGCGTCGTCGCGGTGCACAACTGGCAACTCGCCCTGTTCGATGCCCGCGCGCAAGAGGACGTCTGGGGTTCCGACCCGACCAAGCTGATCTCTTCCTCCTACATGCCTAAAGGCAAGGCAACGCCGGTCGAAGGTGGCTATCGCGTCACCGGGCACTGGGGATTTTCCAGCGGCGTGGACCATTGCGAATGGGCGTTCCTCGGTGGCCAACTGATCGATCCCGAAACCGGCAAGCCCGATTTCGTCACCTTCCTGATCCCGCGCAAGGATTTCACCGTGCTGCCGGTGTGGGACACCATCGGCCTCGGCGCGACTGGCAGCCATGACGTGACGGTGAAGGACGTCTACGTGCCTGCCTACCGCGTCCACCGCTCCAAGGACGGCTTCGCGGTGACCAGCCCCGGCCTCAAGGTCAACGATGCGCCGCTGTTCAAGCTGCCATTCGGCCAGGTCTTCGTCCGCGCCGTTTCCTCGTCCTCGATCGGCGCGCTGCAGGGCGCGCTGGATATCTATCGCGACGCAGGGGCCAAGCGCGTTTCGCACAACGATGCTTCCAGCGCGGCACAGGACCCGGCAACGCAGGAGCTGATCGCCGAGACCGCCGCCGCAATCGACGAGATGAAAGCGACGCTGAACCGCAACTTCGACCACCTCAACGCCTGCGCCCGCACCGGGCAGGCAGCCGAAGTCGAGACGCGGCTGACCTTCCGTTACCAGTCGGCGCAGGTCTCGGGCCGCTGCGCTGACCTCATCAGCCGCATCTTCCATGCCTCGGGCGCGGAAGGGATCTTCCGCGGAAGACCTATCGCCCGGATCTTCTGCGATATCCATGCCGGCCGCACCCATGTCGCCAACAACCCGGCCAAGGTCGGCCGCAATTTCGGCAACGTCCTGCTTGGCGCGCCCAACGCCGACAGCTTCATCTGAGAAGGACCGATCCCATGGCAACCACGGCAGACTACGGGCTTGGCCCAAATGCCTTTCCGCGCGGCTGGTTCATGATCGCCGTTGCAGCGGACGTTTCGTCCACCCCTCAAGCGGTGCATTTCTTCGGCAAGGAAATGGTGCTCTATCGCGGCAAAGGCAGCGGCCGGCCGATCCTGCTCGACGCCTTCTGCCCGCACATGCGGGTGCACATCGCGAAGAACACCACGTCGTACATCGTGCGCGACGGGATGCAGGTGGAGGGCGATTCGATCCGCTGCCCGGCGCACGGCTGGCGCTACAACTCCAAGGGGCAGTGCGACGACATCCCCTATTCCACGCACGGCATCCCCAAGTCCGCATGCCTCAAATCGTACACCGTGGAGGAGCGCGCCGGCTGCATCTTCATGTGGCACGACATGGAAGGCGGCGCGCCGGACTTCGATCTGCCTGCGCTGTCAGAGTGGGATCGCACGGGCGAGGGCTGGGTGCGCTGGACACCCGATCACTTGGGCACCCTGCCGATCCACCCGCAGGAAATCCTAGACAACATGTCAGACATTGCGCACTTCGCGCCGGTCCACGGCAGCACCGGCACGGTCTATTTCGAGAATGTCTATGACGGTCCGATCATGCGCCAACGCTTCGGTTCGGGCCACCGCACGCTGGTCGACAGCGAAGCGCTGCTCGAGACGGACACCTGGTACACCGGCCCCGGCATCCTGCTGTGCCGGATGGAGGGCAAGCACCCCTCGCTGATGATGATCTGCAACACGCCGGTCAAGGATGGCGAGGTGCGTGTGTGGTTCGCGGTCATGGCCAAGACCGCCGACAACCACCAGCCAACCTGCGAGGAAGCGGCCATCGCCCGTGCCTACCACGAATCCGGGCTCGCCGCCTTCGCCCAGGACTTCGAACTATGGCAGCACAAGGAACCGGCGATCAGCGTGTTGCAGATCCCCGATGATGGCCCGTTCCACAAGGGCCGCATCTGGTACCGTCAGTTCTTCCACCCACGTGCTCGGGCCGCCGAATTTCAAGCGCGGGTCAACGGTTCGCACGTGACGCTTCGTGGCAAGGGCGAGGTGATGCAGGTGGCTTGATTTCAGGAAAAAGTATGCCGTTGGCCTGAAGCTTGTCGCCAAGCCCGCGGTGTCATCCCGGTGGAACGCTGGAATGCCCGGCGGAAGCTGTTGGGGTGGGCAAAGCCACAGGCCTCGGCCACCGCCTTGACCGGCTGGCCGCTACCACCAAGCAAATCCTTCGCCTGTTCCATTCGAGTAGTCTCGAGATAGTCCGCGACGGTCCGTCCGGTAAGGGCGTGAAACTGCCGCTGCAGATGGCGCGGGCTGATGCCGCAGAGCCTGGCAAGCTCTGCCAGAGACGGCACCGGTCCCCGCGCAGACAGACGCTGGCGGATGCGGCGGAATTGCCACGGAGCAAGGCGGCCCGAGACCGAGGGTGCGCTGTCCCGCAGGATGACGCGCTCGGTTTCGATCGCGATCAGATCAACGAGGGACGACACCGCCCGCAGCGAGGGTTCCGTCTGTTCGAGTTCGCGCTTTAACAGCCCGAACAGGCTGCGCATGGTCTCGCTCGACAAGGCGAGCATGCCTTGCAGAAAGGCAAGGTCTGGATCAGATCGAAGTGATTTGAAACGCTGAGTTTCCTCCGCTGTGAACACGCAGCGCACCACGCGTATGAGCCCCGCCTCGGCCCGCCCGGTGACCAGCACGCCGGGCCAGCGCACGAATAGCGTGCCCATGAAGCAGTGGCGCTCGTCGTCCAGTTCGGGCAGGCACGCCGATGCGTCGGCTGAAGTCGGCGGGATCGACATCTCGACCATCAGCGCCTCTTCGCGCCGTGTGAAATCGAGCATGCCCGGCCAGCGCCACTCCACGATCTCCGCCCGGCCCAGCGGAGTCTCAACCTGCGCGAGGACCTTCGGCGTATCGTCCGTCATGCTGATAAGGCTTTCACGTGTTGGATGTTTCCCCGGGGAAACATTTCGGGAACACCACGTCAGCTGATGTAGCGCGCTCTGTACGATGCGAAGGCCTCGCGCACGTCGGCCTCGTTCAGGCCGAAGCGTTCGAGCGAGTAATCGTGCATCGGGCGCTGTTCGCGCTTGTTACCGGCCATGAACTCGGTCAGCGCCGCCTCGATCTTGTCGTCGAGCGGCACGCCGATGTGGGCGAGGACGCGCTGCGCCTGCTTGAGCGGCTCCCGGGCCACCTCGCGGTAGTCAATGTCGATGAAGCGGTCCTCGCCAATGCGGGCGCGGGCCTCCTCGAAACGGTGCATCCATTCGGCAAGACGGGGAAACCAGAATGCGCCCACCGCCTCGTCGGAATGGACCGAGTTCAGCTTGTAGAGCGCGGCCTCCATGCTGACGTAGCTGGGCACGACTTCCAGCGGATCGCGGTGGGTCATCACCAGCACCGCCTTGGGAAAGGCATTGGCGATCACCTCGGTATAGGGCAGGTTCTGCGGGCTTTTCAGAATCCATTTCTTGCCGCGTCGCGTCGGGTCCTGCCACTGCAGGTACTTGAGGATCGTCTTGAGATCCTCGTAGCCCTTGGCCTGGTCATAGCCGTTGAGCCACTTGGCGAACGAAGGGATGAAGGTCATCGCCTCGACCATGGTGGTGATGAACAGCTGGCCGAGGATGATGATCTCCTCGTCCGGCGCATCGGGATCGAGCGGGTGGATCGAGGCGAGTTCGGGCGAGAGGCTGAGCCAGCCCTCGATCATCGCCTCGGCATAGGCGCGGCGAGCCTTGGGATTGCCGGGTTCGTCGCCGGGGAGCGGAGCGTAGTTCTGCGCCTCGTACCAGCGGATCGCGGTCATGCCCGGCGCGCTGGCCAGCAGGCGGTGGAAGATCGTGCTGCCGGTGCGCGGCAGGCCGAGGATGATCGCGGCGACTTCGACCTCCTCGTCAAGGATTTCGGGGTGGCGCTTGATGTCCTCGACCATCCGCAACCGGCAGGCGAGGCCCTTGAGGATCGATTCGGTCTGCCCGGCAAACCCTGCCTCGGTCAGCTTGCCCTCGGCATTGGCGGCGGCGATGTAGTGGTCCATCGGTTCGAAGAACCAGGTGTCGCCGAAGTCCGACAGTCCAGTACGTTCGCGCGCGGCAGCAAGCAGGGTTTCGCGGTCGAACACCGGGGCGGAGCGGGTGGCGGCAGTTGCCATGTCGATCTGACCTCTCACAGGAACCAATTTGCGCCATGCGTAATAGATGGCGCTATTCGTTTCGCAATCCTTGATGTTTTGTCATCATGGTCCTGATAATGCAAACACAAATCAGAATGCGACCACCGCTCGCAACGACTCCCCGCGCCGCATCAGATCAAAGCCCTCGTTGACCTCGCGCATCGGCAGGCGGTGGGTGACGAGATCGGCCAGGTTGAGGCGACCGGCGGCAAAATGATCGAGCAGTCCGGGCAGCTGGCTGCGCCCCTTGAGGTTGCCCATGAACGACCCTTGCACCCGCCGCCCGAGCTGCAGCTGGAAGGGGATCAATTCCATCGCCTGGCCATCCGGCGGCACGCCGAGGACGACGGTGCAGCCCCAGCCGATGCGAGTGGATTCGAACGCCTGACCCATCAGCTTGACGTTGCCGGCGCATTCGAAGGCGTAGTCGACACCGCCTCCGGTCAGCGTCTGGATCGCGGCGACAGGGTCGCTCTCACGCGCATCAATGAAGTCGGTGAGGCCGAAGCGCTGGCCCTGTTCGTGGCGCAAGAGGTTGATATCGACGCCGATGATACGCGAGGCTCCGGCAAGACGCGCGCCTTGCACCACGTTAAGGCCGATGCCGCCGAGCCCGAACACGGCGACGGTCGCGCCGCTTTCGACGTGCGCGGTGTTGATCACCGCGCCGACCCCTGTGGCTACGCAGCATCCGGCCGTGCAAGCGAGGTGGAAGGGCACATCCTGGCGGATTACCGCAACGTTGCGCTCAGCCGTGACGATGAACTGGGCGAGGCTGCCCACGCCCGAGTAGGCCGAGACCGGCTTGCCGTTGAGAGAGAATGGGCTGGGCTGGAGGGCGATGTCGCCGAGGAAGGCTTCGCACAGGTTGGTCTTGCCCGACCTGCAGTTGCCGCATGTGCCGCATTCACCGATGCCGACCGGGATCACATGGTCGCCGACCTTGACCGAGGTGACCTCGGCGCCGACTTCACGGACGATCCCTGCGCCTTCATGGCCGACGACGACCGGGAAGGGGTAGGGCGCGGCCTTGCCTTCGATCTGGCTGAGGTCGGTGTGGCACAGCCCGCTTGCCCTGATCTCGATCAGCACGTCGCCGGGGCCGGGCGGCGAGAGATCGAGCAGTTCCTCGACCAGCGGGGCGCCGGGTGCGTGGCAGACCATTGCTCTGGTTTTCATGGGATCAGACCTTCTGAAGGATGAGGTCGGCAGCTTTTTCGGCAATCATCGCCACCGGAATTGCTGTGTTGCCGCCGGGCAGGTGCGGCATGATCGAGGCATCGACCACGCGCAGCGACTGTATGCCGTGGACGCGCAAGGCTTCGTCCACGACCGCCATCGGATCGGAGCCCATGCGCGCGGTGCTGGTCGAATGGTAATCGGCCTCGGCATGGGCGCGAATATAGGTGTCGATTTCCTCGTCTGACTGGATTTGCGCGCCGGGGGCGAGTTCCTCACCCCGCATCTCGTCGAACGCGCTCTGGGCGAACACGCGGCGGGCGATGCGCACGCCTTCGCGCATGACGCGGCGGTCGTTCTCAGTGGCGTTATAGTTCTGATCGATCACCGGCGGGGCATCGGGATCGGCACTGGCGAGCATGACGCGCCCTCGCGATTTCGGGCGCGCCACATTGATATGGGCGTAGAACCCGTGCATCGGCACCATCTTGCGCCCATTCTGGCCGAACAGGGCGGAAACGAGCAACATCTTGATGTCGGGCTCGTCAAGCGCTGGATCGGAACGGACCATGCAGGCGACCGACATGCCGGGATCGGCCAGCGGGCCGGTGCGCAAGGCGAGGTACTGCGCCATCGCCAGCGCGCCGCGCAACGGGTTGAGAAAGCGCAGCATCGACCACGGTTTGGTTGAGCGATATTTCACATGCGCGGCGAGGTGGTCCTGCAGGCCCTGGCCGACGCCGGGAAGATCGCGGACCAGCGCGATGCCGTGTTCGGCAAGGTGCGCGGCGGGGCCGATGCCGGACAGCATCAGCAATTGCGGCGTGTTGATCGCGCCTGCCGAGAGGATGACTTCGCGCGTGGCGGTGGCAAGCGTGTCTTTGCCGTCGCGGCGGAATACCACGCCGGTGGCCCGGGTGCCGTCGAAGACCACACGACGGGTCTGGGCATTGGTGAGGACAGTCAGGTTTGACCGCCTTCTCACCGGCCGCAGGTAGGCCGCTGAAGCGCTGGAGCGGCGGCCCTTGCCGACGGTGAGGTCGACCGCGCCGAAACCGTCACGTGTTTCGCCGTTGAGATCATTGGTGAGCGGGTAGCCGGCTTGCGCTCCCGCCTTGAGGAACGCCTGGGCGAAAGGATGGTCCTGCCTTGCGCGGGTGACCTGGATCGGGCCGTCGATCCCGTGCCATTCGTCCTGCACCGGGCCGAAGCTTTCAAGCTTGCGAAAATAGGGCAGCACATCGGCAAATGACCAGCCGCGATTGCCGGCCTGCGCCCAGCGATCATAGTCCGAGTGGAAGCCGCGATCGTAAGCCATGCCGTTGATGGAGGAGCCGCCGCCCAGCACCTTGCCCCGCGGCAGGTAGAGCACGCGGCCATCGAGATGGGCTTGCGGTGCCGACATGTAGCGCCAGGCGTGGGCGCCTGACATCATGATCGGAAGCAATCCTCCAGGCGCAGCAATCAGAGGACTGCTGTCCTTGCCCCCCGCTTCCATGAGGGCGACACGGCACTGTGGATCTGCGGAAAGACGGTTGGCAAGGATGCATCCCGCGACGCCGCCACCAACGATCACGAAGTCGAAATCAAGCCTGTCCATATTCTCACGATCACCAGTGAAATTGTCGTGTTGCATCGTGCCGCTGATGCAGCATGGCGGCAACATGGGCCGTCTGGGATGATGACGTTGATGGCGTGAAGGGTGCGTTCTGTCGCCCTCGGTTTGCTCGCAGGGCTTGGGTTTGCGTGCTCTTGCAGTCTAGCCAGAAGGGGAGAGGAGACCGCTCGATGCGAGTCATAGCCAACCATTCACTCTGCCAGGGCCACGCTCGCTGCGAGGATCTGTGCCCCGAGGTTTTCGCAACCGATGCCGTGGAGGGCAAGGTGGTAATCTTGGTGGAGACAGTGCCTGCCGCGTTGGAGGACAAGGCGCGCCTTGCCGTGCGCAATTGCCCCGAAGGCGCGCTGCGTGTTGCGAAGTCCGCTGCTGCGGAAGGTGCAGCATGACCCTGCTGTTCCAGCCCTCGCCGCCCGATCACGTGCCGGCAGCGCGCATGGTCGACTTCGACATGTTCCACATTCCCGAGGGCGTTTCCGACCCTGCCGAAATCTGGCACGATCTGGTTCGGCGCGGCGTTCCGGAGATTTTCTACACCCCGCACAACGGCGGGCATTGGGTGTTCCTGCGCTACGAGGATATCGTTGAGGCCTATCGCGACCACTCGATCTTTTCGACCTACCAGACCCCGGTTCCGCCGATCGAGCCGTTCCCGGTAGTTCAGCCGCAGGGTGTCGATCCGCCGGCGCACAACGTGTTCCGCCGCCTGCTCGCCCCAATGTTCACGCCGACGGCAGTGCGGGGGATGATCGACGAGCTGGAGCGGCGCGCAGCGGTGCTGATCGACGGCTTTGCCGAGCGGGGCGCTTGCGACTTCATCTTGGACTTTGCCGAGCGTTATCCGACCGGAACTTTCCTCTACCTGTTTGGTCTGCCCGAAGAACGGCTGGACGAATTTCTGGCACTCGCCAACACGTTCTTCCGCAGCACCGATCCGGCCGCGCGGGCGCTGAACATTGGTGAGATCTATGCGGTGCTTGACCAACTGTTCCGCGAGAAGGAGCGAAATCCGGGCAACGACATCGCCACGCAGATCGTGATGGCGCGGGACGAGAACGGCGCGCAGCACAGCTGGGAGGATATCCTCAACTGCGGGTTCCTTCTGTTCGTGGCCGGACTGGATACAGTGACCAACACCATGGCCTATATCTGGCGCTATCTGGCCACGACGCCGGCAGCGCAGAAACACTTCCGCGACCGGCTGGACGATCCCGATGGTTTCCTGCGCGGAATCGAGGAGCTGATGCGGATCAACGCGGTTTCGAACCTGTTTCGCCGCGTGACGCACGATTGCGAATATCGTGGGTTGCAGTTTCGCCGCAATGACCGCGTGGTCCTGCCCAACACAGTGGCCAACCGCGATCCGCGCGTGTTCAAGGCGCCGCAAGTGATCGACCTCGACCGCGAAGTGAACGTGCACCTGACGTTCGGCGTTGGGCCGCACCGCTGCATCGGATCGGTGCTGGCCAAGCGCGAGGTGATGGTTTCGCTGCAGCAGTGGCTGCGGCGGATTCCGGAATTTTCGCTGGCGAACGAACAGCCTGCGGGTTCTGTCTTCGGCGGGTCGGTGATGGGCTTTACCGCACTGCGGCTGCAATGGGAGGTGGCGGCGGAACCTGCCGCCGCCTGACCTCTCGGCTGGCAGGATCAGAGTTCTACCACCGACAGGATGTGGCTCTGCTTGTCGGGGAAAACGTAGTCGAATTCGAGGTAGATGTTTTCGCCGAGCTGGCCTGCGCACATCAGGTCGGTCTCGACGAAGACCTGTACCCCGGCTGCGCCATAGGCGTAGCGCGTGGCCTTGCCGAAGACCGGTGACGCATCCAGACGAGCGTCGACGGCATCGTCGCCACGGCGGGCGCGGTTCATGCCGATGTTCAGGCGGCCCCTGAAGGAAGGATCGTTCGCGTTCAGATCCTGCAGGGTCAGAACCATGTTCTCCAGTTCTTCAAGCGATTCCACGAGAAAGCCGAAGTGGAAGCTCGCCTCGAAATCCTGAGCCATCATCGCGCGGTAAGCTTTTACCGCATCGTGTTCGTCATCGGTGCCGACGCGAAGGGCGGCGTGGATGGCGGCGATCAGCTGCTGCTGGGGCTCAGGAAGACAAGAAAGATAGACGATGCCATCGCCGCGCGCGAAGTGATTCCCCGAGACGACGAAGCGGTAGAAGTTGCCGCCGGGAAGCGGGAGAACCTGCGTTTCCTTCAGCCCTGCGATCTGTAGCAGGCGCGCGGCGAGCGGGCCGTCTTCCGGGGCGCCGTAATGCAGGGCGAGGTGGCCCATCGACAGGGCACCATCGGAGATAACGGCTGTGGCAGATTCGGGTGCAGTGGTTGCCATTTCGGCCTATCCTCTCGTCGAAGCTGCGCCGTCTTGCCTGACGAGGCAGTGTGTTTGGGCAGATCCTATCAAGGGTCCAGCCAGACCGCAACCGTTGTGAGTATACACTAACACTGAAATGCGCATTGTTTTACACGAAAGGCTCCGCATGATGCCCGTCACGTGAGTGGATGAATAACGTTTGCGCATGACAGAGTAGTAGCAAGCTTGTGCGATCAAAGATAAGCGTTAGGCATGATGCATCTTGCGCTCGATCATATCACGGTCATCGATACGACGCCGGTCCAACTTGCGCAGGCTGCGCGCGCCGCGGGCTGCGATGGCATGTGCCTGTTCATGGAACCGATGGACGTTTTGCCATTGATGCCCAAGTTTGACCTCTATGCCGATCGCGCCGCTCGTGCAGAACTACGCGGAGTGATGGACGATCTCGGCGTCGCGCTTGATCTGGCCTATCCGTTCACGCTGGCCGGCAGGACTGAGATCGCCGGCTTCATCCCGGCGATGGAATGCGCGGCTGAACTGGGGGCCGGGCTGATCAATGCCCTTCTATATGACCGCGAGCCCGCGCGACGCCTGGCAAAATTCGGAGAGTTCTGCGATCTGGCTGGCAGTTTCGGTCTGAACGTCGCGGTGGAGTTCTACCCACCGAGCCAGGTCGGCTCGCTGGCGGCGGCGCTGGAACTGGTCACGCAGATCGGGAGGCCGGGCAGGGTCGGCGTCAATGCTGACCTGCTGCATCTGATGCGGTCAGGTGGATCGCTTGCTGAACTGCGGAATGCTCCGCGGGAATATGTGCTTTACGGGCAGGTTGCGGATGGTCCGGCAACAGCGGTCCACGATGCCGAGTTCGAGGCTTCGTCGGAGCGCATGCTCTGCGGCGAAGGGGACTTTGACGTGGCGGGGTTTTTGCGGGCGCTGCCGGAAGAGTGCCCGGTGAGCGTCGAGATCCCGCGCAATCAGGCCGTTGGCAGCGAGACTACTGCAATGCGCGCGCGACGCGCCGTGGACAGCGCGCGCGCGGCGATGGCGTAAGTCAGGCTTCGCGCAGAGCGGTCAGCTCCTCTGCCGACAGGGTCAGGGCATCGGCCTTGGCGCTGTCTGCAATCTGCTCGGGCGACGAGCCGCCGAAGATGGCGACCGTCTGGTTGGGCTGGCTCAGCAAGTAGGACAACGCGATCTCGTTGATCGAGACGCCGTGCCTGGCCGCGAGCGACTGCACTACGGCGAGGCGGCGCTCGTTTGCGGGGTTGGCATAGCGCGCGGCGAGCTGCTCGCTGACCGAGCCGGAAGCGAGCTTGGTGAAGTACCCGCCCGATTGCGCGGCATAGGCAATGATGGGCAGCCCGGCGGCGTGAAGGCCTTCGTACTCGCCTTCGTAGTAATGCTGGTAGCCTTGCTGCGCGGCTGCGACGGCATCGGGCACGGCGAGGCCCCAGAACGTCTCCGAGGCAACGAAACCTTCCTTGCCGATGGACGCGGCATAGGCGTTGGCAGCGGTGATGCGGTCAGCGGCCCAGTTGGAGGCGGCGAAGTGGCGGATGCGGCCTGCCTCGCGATGGGCGATCAGCGCATCGATGATCGGTTCGACCGGGCTTTCCGGGTTGTCCATGTGCAGGAAATAGAGGTCGATCGTGTCGACGCCGAGGTGGTCGAGGCTCTGCATCAGATCGGCCGCAATGTCTTCCGGCGTCACGCGGTTGCGGTAGTCGCCCACGCGCATGTCGAAGAAGCCGCCCTTCGTGGCGATGACGAAATCCTGGCGCTTCTGTGTCTTGAGCCATGCGCCGACCGCACGCTCGCTCGCGCCGATGGGCGCGTCCGGCATCCAGTCCCCATACGAGCGGGCGGTGTCGATGAAGTTGCCGCCAAGGCCTGCAAAGGTATCGAGGATCGCATTCGATTTATCTTGGTCGAGCATCCACCCGAGCATGTTCGTGCCATAGCACAGGCGGCTGACGGTGAGGTCGGTGTTATTGAGGGTGACCTTTTTGAGCATTGTACGCTTCCTTGGAAATGTAAGTGCTGACTTATAACAATCTGCGCGGAAGGGAAGCGCTTGGGCGAAGTTTCCCGAAGCGCTTGCCTACCTAGCCTCTTACGGCGCGGCGCCCGGCTTGACGCCCGAAGAACGTGCAGTCGGCAAGGCTTAGGCCTGAGGAATAGCCATGGCCCCAAGCCGGCAAGCCCGAAGTGCAGCGGCCTGCCGCGTAAAGGCCCGGAATCTGGGTGCCGGAGCGGCCCAGCACTTCGCCGTCGGCCGAAGTCTTGAGGCCGCCCAGTGTGAAGAAGCTGAAATAGCTCGTCTGGAAATTGCATTCGAGCGCGACGAAGGGCGACTGGTCGAGGGCTTTGAGGATCGGGGGCTGCTTGTCGAACAGGGGATCGGCCCCGGCCCGGGCATGTTCGTTGTAGAAGTGCATGGTTGCCGAAAGCGTGCCTGCGGGCATTTCGAGTTCGGCTTCGACTTCCTCCCAGGTTTCGCCGGTGCCGGCAATGGTGATGCCGGCAAGGTCGAGCGGTTGGGTGAAGTGCGCAGAGTCAAGCAGCAGGTAGACCTTGCCGCCCGGCTGGTCGACCGCGCAGCGGCTGACGCGGCCGTGGTAGCAGTCTTCATTGATGAAGCGCTGCCCGGCGACGTTGACGAAGACGCCGTGGGCCTGTTCGGCCGGGATCGTCCACGGGCAGGTGGTGAAGAACTGATCCATGTGAATCGCATCGCCCCCGACCGAGACGCCGAGTTCGATGCCGATGCCATCGTCCTTGTCGCCGATCGGGCTGTTCACGCGGAAGCTCTCGGGGCAGTATTTGCGGCGCATTGCCTCGTTGAAGACGAAGCCGCCGGTGGCAAGGACGACGCCCTTGTGGGCGCGGACGAAGCGATCCTTGTTGTCGATGCGCACGACCGCGCCCGCCACGCGGGTGTCGTCGACGATGAGCGCGACGGCGCGGGCATCGACGTGGATCTCGGCGCCAAGGTCGCGGGCGCGTGTCTCGAGGATGTCGACCAGCGGGCGACCGCCGCCCCAGCCCATGTGCTGGATCACGTGGCCGCGCGGGGCGGGCTTTGCGTGTCGGTAGAACGGCGCGGCGGCCTCGCTACCCGACCAGATCAGGGTGGAATCGTCGGTCGGTTCGATCACCTTGCCGGGCAGGTAGTTGCCGCGGTAGGGCACGCCCTGATCCTTGAGCCACTGGTAATGGGCCAGCGCCTCGCGGCCATAGATCTCGCACTTGGCCTCATCGACGCAGGGGCCGCCGGCAAGCTTGAGGTAGGCGGTGAAGTCTTCGACCGTATCGTCGAACCCTGCGGCCTTCTGTGCATCGGTACCGCCGCCGACGTAGATCTCGCCACCGGAGAGCGCCGAGGCACCGCCGCTGCCGGAACTGCGTTCGAACAGCAGGACCTCTGCACCCGCAACGCGGGCCTCGATCGCGGCGCAAGCCCCGGTTGCGCCGAACCCGATCACGGCGACGTCCGTCTCGAAATCCCACTTTTCGACCTGCGTAATCGGCAAAGGTCGATACTGCGAATATCCTGTCATTCCGGCCTTCCGCTCCCATGCCCGTGCGCGGATCTGGAGTGTCCGCTGCCTGTGGCTGTCATTTGAACGCCCGCTTGACGTTATTCGCGTCAATCTGGGCCGCATTCGTAATTTAAGATTGCATTGGATACGCAAATCGTCAATTGAAAAGGCAATCGCCTTTGGATATTGGCGATTTCGAATCTGCTGCGGTGCAACTTTCGGCACCTGCGGCATGGGATGGGAGAGCAGCCGCGGTGCAGGGCACTGATCACATTGACTTGGGCGGCCAGGTGGCGATCGTCACCGGGGGCACACGCGGGCTGGGGCGGCAGATTGCGCAAGCCCTGCTGCGCGCCGGGGCTGCGGTGACAGTGTGCGGCCGAACCGAGCCTGACGATCTGCCCGAAGGCCTGACGTTCCGGGCGACTGACATCCGCGATCCCGAACAGGCGCAGGCACTGGTCGATGGCGTGGTGGAACGCCATGGGCGGCTGGACATCCTCGTCAATAACGCCGGTGGTTCACCGCAAGCCCCCGCCACGGCGAGCCCGCGCTTCTTCGACTCCATCGTGAAGCTGAACCTGCATTCGGCGATGTACATGTCGCAATATGCCTATGCCCACATGGTGAAGGCCGGGGCTGGCAGCATCGTCAACATCGCCAGCGTATCGGGCATACGGCCCTCCCCCATGACGGCGGCCTATGGCGCGGCCAAGGCCGGGTTGCTGAGCCTGACGCAGAGCCTTGCGCAGGAATGGGGCCCTGACGGGGTGCGCGTGAACGCGATCATCGTCGGCCTTATGCAGACCGAGACTTCGGAGGAAACCTATGGCGATGAGGCGGCGCAGGCCGCTGTCGCCAAGTCACTGCCGCTGCAGCGCATGGGCACCGGCAAAGACATCGCCGGTGCCGTGCTGTGGCTGAGCTCCAGCCTTGCCTCGTGGGTGAGCGGCGCACGCATCAATGTCGATGGCGGGGGTGAGCGGCCCTACTTCCTCGACCTCGTGAAAGGATAAACGGCCATGGGCATAAAGGCTTTAGGCTATGTCAGGATCGAAACCGCCAGGGCGGAGGCCTGGGACCACTTCATGACGCAGGTGGTCGGCACGATGCGGGCGGATTCTCCGCGCGATGGCGTGGCGGCCTACCGGATCGACGACCGCCCGTTCCGCTTCTGGGTTGAACGTGGCGAGAGCGACCGGCTTGTTGCAGCAGCCTACGAGGTCGGCGATGCGGCGGAGTTGGCCGCGCTGCGCGAGACGATTGCCGGGCTGGGCCGCGAGATCGTCGATGGTGATGCGGCAGGGGTCGAGGCGCGCGGCGTGACGGCGTTCTTTGCCACCAGCGATCCATCGGGCAATGGTCTGGAATTCTTCCACGGCGACACGCGCGACGATGTGGCATTCGTGTCTCCGGCAGGCGTCAGCGGGTTCGTGACGGGCGACATGGGCATGGGCCATGCCGTGTTCGCCACGCCCAACTTCGACGAGGCGCATGCCTTCTACAAGGCCATCGGCTTCCGCGACACCGACATCCCGCGCTTCCGCTTCTCCGACGATCCCAACGATCCGGGTATGGGCTTTGCCTTCATGCATGCCGACAACGGTCGCCACCACTCGGTCGCCATTGCCGAAATGCCGGTGCCGCCGTCGGCCTGCATCCACCTGATGCTGGAGATGAAGACGCAGAGCGATGTGGGCAAGTGCCATGACCGGATGCGCCTCAACAAGGTGCCCGAGAGCGCTTCGATCGGACGCCACGTCAACGACCAGACCTTTGGCTTCTACATGCAGACGCCATCGGGCTTCGACATCGAGATCGGGGCCGATCCGCTGGTGATTGACCCCACGAACTGGACACCGACCGCGCACCTGATCCCCAGCGAATGGGGCCATGTCTGGGCATGGCAGAAGGCGCTTGAAGAGCAGGGAGCAAAGGCGTGAGCCTCGATAAACGGATGACCGCGGCGGAGATCGTCGCGCAGCTTTCCGATGGCATGACCATCGGCATCGGCGGCTGGGGCCCACGGCGCAAGCCGATGGCGCTGGTGCGCGAGATCATGCGCTCCGACCTCAAGGACCTCACCGTTGTCGCCTATGGCGGCGCCGATGTCGGCATGCTCTGCGCGGCGGGCAAAGTCAGGAAGCTGGTCTTCGCGTTCGTCAGCCTCGATGCGATCCCGCTGGAGCCGTGGTTCCGCAAAGCCCGTGAGAGCGGCGCGCTGCAGGTGCTGGAGCTGGACGAAGGCATGTTCCAGTGGGGCCTCAAGGCCGCCGCATTCGGCCTGCCGTTCCTGCCGACGCGGGTCGGCCTGGGCACCGATCTGGCCGAACTGGGCGGGCTCAAGACCGTGCAGTCGCCCTATGATGATGGCGAGACGCTGATCGCGATGCCCGCGCTCAAGCTTGATGCAGCGCTGATCCATGTGAACCGTAGCGATTGGCGCGGCAACGTGCAGGTGTTCGGCGCCGACGTCTATTACGACGAGTGGTTCGCCAAGGCGGCGGCAAAGACCTACGTCTCTTGCGAGGAACTGGTCGACCGCATGGAGGACCATTACCCCGAAGGCGCGCAGGACAACCTGTTCGAGCGCTGCTTCGTGTCGGGCGTGGTCGAAATGCCCTGCGGCGCGCATCCAAGCTCGATGCCCCCGCACTATGGCTGGGACATGAAGGCGTTCAAAGCCTACGCCGATGCCGCCCGCGATCCGGGCGACTGGTCGGCGGTGGCAGGCCGCTTCGTCGGCGCTTCGGAAGCCGAATATCTTGAATCCATTGGCGGAAAGGAGGCGGTAGCGGCTCTCTCGCTGCCGATTTTCTGATGAGCGACATCACTCTTGTAGACCTGTGCATCGTCGCCTGTTCGGAAGCGTTCCGGGGCAATGGCGAAATCGTGGCGACCGGCGTCGGCCCTGTGCCGCGCGTGGCGGCTGGCCTCGCCAAGCTGACCCACACGCCCGAACTGATGATGACCGACGGCGAGGCCTATCTGGTCGAGCAGCCGGTGCCGCTGGGCCCGCGCAAGTACGACGACCGCAAGCCGGCGGGCTACCTGCCGTTCTCGCGCTTCTTCGACAGCGCGGTGTGGTCGGGCCGGCGTCATGCCATGGTCACGCCGACGCAGCTTGACCGTTTCGGCCAGATCAACCTGTCCTACATGGGCGGGACCTACGACAAGCCCAAGACCCAGATGCTGGGCGTGCGCGGCTTTCCGGGCAACACGATCTACCACCCCAATTCGTTCTTCTTCCCGGCGCATGGGCCGCGTGTGTTCGTTCCGCAGGTCGATATGATCTCGGGTGTGGGATACAATCCGGCCAAGCGCGTGGGCGGCGGCAACTTCTCGGGCGTGAGCCTGCGCCGGATCGTCACCAACCTGTGCGTGATGGACTTCGGCGGGCCGGAAAATGCCATCCGTGTCATCTCGCTGCATCCGGGCGTGACGTTCGAGGAAGTGCAGGCGGCCACCGGCTTCGAGCTTTGCCAGGCCGATAACGTGGAAACGACGCGTCTGCCGACGGCAGAGGAACTGGCGGTGATTGCCAGCCTCGATCCGCACAATGTCCGCGCCGGCGTGATCAAGGACAACCCGCCCGCCGTCCGCGCCGCTGCCTGAGGGAGATGACACCATGACCGACCTCGTCGAGCCGAAGCAAGTCGACATCGTCTACGAGACGGAAGAGCCCGTCCGTTACGAAGTGATCGATAGCGTGGCCTGGATCACGATGAACCGGCCGCAGTTCAACAATGCCCAGAACGGGCAGATGACCTATGCGCTCGACGATGCCTTCAACCGCGCGGTGCAGGACGACAACGTCCGCGCCATCGTGCTGGCGGGCGAGGGCAAGCACTTCTCGGCAGGCCACGACATCGGCACGCCGGGGCGCGACCTGCACCACGAGTTCGACAAGCGGCTGATGTTCCCACCGCACACCAACAAGCCGGGTGCCGAACTGCTCTATACCCGAGAGCAGGAGCAGTACCTGGGCATGTGCCGCCGCTGGCGCGACATCTCCAAGCCGACCATCGCCATGGTGCAGGGCGCCTGCGTGGCGGGCGGGCTGATGCTGGCTTGGGTGTGCGACCTCATCGTCGCTTCGGAAGATGCGTTCTTCCAGGACCCGGTCAATCCGCTGATGGGCATTCCCGGCGTCGAATACTTCGCTCATGCTTATGAACTGCCGCCGCGCGTGGCCAAGGAATTCCTATTGCTGGGCGAGCGCATGCCGGCGGCGCGCGCCTACAGCTTCGGCATGGTCAACAAGGTGGTGCCCCGCGCCGAACTGCGCGAGGCGACAGCGGCCTGGGCGAACAAGCTCGCCAAGCAGGGCCGTCTTGGCAACTGGCTGACCAAGCAATCGGTCAACCACGTCGAGGAACTGCGCGGCAAGCGTGCGGCGATGGACGCGGTCTATCACATGCACCACTTCGCCCACGCGCAGAACGATATCGTCACCGGCAATTCGATTGCCGGGGTAAACGGGACGTCTGCCGCCGCAGCGAATAAGAAGGACGCGGGCGAAGGCTGATGGCAAGCGCGCTTCACACCGTCCTGACCGAGCGCCTTGGCTGCACGGCTCCGATCATCCAGACCGCGATGGGCTGGGTGGCCGAGCCGAGCCTTGTCATCGGCAGCTGCAATGCGGGGGCCTTCGGCTTCCTTGGCGCGGCGGTGATGACGCCCGACGAATGCCGCGAGAAGATCCTTGCCGTGCGCAAGGGTACTGACAAGCCGTTCGGGGTGAACTTTCACTCGTTCCAACCGGGGGCGGAGCAGATCGTCGAGCTGATCCTTGCCAATGCCGAGCAGGTGCGCGCGGTCAGCTTCGGGCGCGGGCCCAATGCCAGGATGATCGGGCGCTTCAAGGACGCCGGCATCCTGTGCATCCCGACCGTCGGCGCGGTGAAGCATGCGAAGAAGATGGAAGAGCTGGGCGTCGACATGATCAGCGTCCAGGGCGGCGAGGGCGGTGGCCACACCGGTTCGGTGCCGACGACGATCCTGCTGCCGCAAGTGCTCGATACGGTGAAGGTGCCGGTGATTGCCAGCGGTGGCTTTGCCGATGGGCGCGGGCTGGTGGCGGCGCTGGCCTATGGCGCGGTGGGCATCGCGATGGGCACGCGCTTCCTGCTGACGCAGGAAAGCCCGGTGCCCAACAGCGCCAAGGCGGCCTACCTCAAGGCCGGGACCGACCAGATCATCGTGACGACCAAGCTCGACGGCATTCCGCAGCGCATGGTGCGCACGCGGCTGATGGACCGCATCGAGAAGTCTGGCTCATTGGCCATGTGGTTGCGCGCGTTCGAGGCGGGTGCGGCGATGAAGCGCCAGACCGGGGCTTCGTGGCTGCACTTCATCAAGGCCGCCAAGGGCATGACCGGTCACGGCGACGTGCCACTGAAACAGGCGATGATGGCTGCGACGATGCCGATGCTGATCCAGAAGGCCGTGGTCGATGGCGACATCGAGAACGGCGTGATGGCGACCGGCGTCGTCGGTGGGCGCATATCCGAGATACCAACCTGCCAGGAACTTGTGACACGCATCATGGCCGAAGCCGAGCAGCGCCTGGTTGCGCTTGGCGTGCCCGGTGCAAACGCCGCTGCGGCCAGCGCGGCCTGAGGGGAAGAACAATGCCGATCACGCTTACCGTCAAGGACCGCATCGCCGAGATCGTGTTCGACGTGCCGCCGGTCAACGCGTTCGACAGCGAGACGTGGATGTCGCTTCCGGCCATCGTCAAGAAGGCCGCGGCTGATCCCGAAGCCAATGTCGTGCTGATCCGCGCGGCGGAAGACTCGCGCGGGTTCTGCGGCGGTGTCGATATCAAGGAGATGCAGGCCCACCCGGAACGCATCACCGTGCTCAATCGCGGCAATTTCCTGACGTTCAAGGCAATCCACGAAGCGGAGATTCCGGTCGTGGTGGCGGCGCACAAGTTTGTGATCGGCGGTGGCATCGGCATCTGCGGGGCAAGCGACGTGATCATCGCGGCGGACGATGCCTTCTTCTCGCTGCCGGAGGTCGATCGCGGCGCGATGGGCGGGGCCAGCCACATGTCGCGCATGCTGCCGCTGCACAAGGTCCGCGCGGCGTTCTTCACCGGTGGCAACATCCCGGCGCAGGAAGCCTATCGCCTCGGCGCGGTGGAGAAGGTCGTGCCGCGCGCCGATCTGGTGGCCGAGGCGCACGCCTTCTGCGGCGTGATCGCTTCGAAGAGCCGCAAGGCGCTGGTCATCGCCAAGGAGGCTCTGAACGGCCTCGAGGCGCGTGACGTCGATCGCGGGTATCGCTGGGAGCAGGGGTTCACGCTGGAAATGTACATGCACGAGGACAGCCAGCGCGCGCGCGATGCCTTTGTTGAAACCGGCAAGGCGGCGAAGTTCTGACTATGGACCTGACCTATACTCCCGAACAGCAGGCTTTCCGCGCCGAAGTCCGCGCGTGGCTGGAAGCGCACGTGCCCACGGCGCCGCTCGAGCACTATGACGCGACGCGCGAGGGCTTCGAAGCCCACCGCCAGTGGGAAGCGACGCTCAAGAGCGGCGACTGGGGCATGGTGACCTGGCCCAGGGAATACGGCGGGCGCGGGCTCGACCTGATCCAGTGGCTGATCTTCGAGGAAGAGTATTACCGCGCCGGGGCTCCGGGCCGCGTCAACCAGAACGGCATCTTCCTGCTGGGGCCCACGCTGATGGAATTCGGCACGCACGAGCAGAAGCAGCGCTTCCTGCCGCCGATGGCGAGCGGCGAGGAAATCTGGGCGCAGGCATGGTCCGAACCACAGGCGGGCTCCGACCTTGCCGGGGTGCGCGCCACAGCCGTCCGTGAGGACGATGAATACGTGCTCAACGGCCACAAGATCTGGTCAAGCCGCGCCGCGTTTGCCGACTGGGCCTTCGGCCTCTTCCGCGAGCCGGGCAGCGAACGGCACAAGGGCATGAGCCTGATCTTCTTCCGGCTCGATCAGGAAGGCGTAACCCGCAATCCGATCCGCAAGATCAACGGGCATGTCGGCTTTGCCGAGATCTTCCTCGACAACGTGCGCGTGCCTGCGTTCAACCGGCTGGGCGACGAGGGGCAGGGCTGGCACATCTGCATGGCGACCGCCGGGTTCGAGCGCGGCTTGATGCTGCGCAGCCCGGCGCGGTTTCAGGAAGCCGCCGCGGCTCTTGTTGCGCTGTGGCAGAGTCGCAAGGAGAGTTGCGATCCCGCGCTCGAGGCGGATGTGGTGCGGGCGCACATGAATGCCGAGGCCTATGCGCTCAACATCTACCAGACCGCATCGCGGCTGATGGCGGGCGCGAAGATCGGGCCGGAGGCTTCGACCAACAAGATCTTCTGGTCGGAGATGGACATCCACCTACACGAGACTGCGCTGGCGATCCTCGGGGCCGAGGCGGAACTGCTGCCGCCCACCGGCGAGCACGAGTGGCTGGACGATTACATCTTCTCGCTGGCTGGGCCGATCTATGCCGGGTCGAACGAGATCCAGCGCAACATCATCGCCGAGCGCATGCTCGGCCTGCCGCGCTGAGGAGGGACGGGCACATGGACTTCACCCTCAACGACGAACAGCAGATGTTTGCCGACACGGCGCGGACGCTGCTGGGCGATACCTGCACGCCGGACCACTGGCACAAGATGATGGAACAGGGCGTGGCCTTCGATGTCGCGCGCTGGGCGCAGATTGTCGAGAACGGCTTTACCCTGCTGCTCCTGCCCGAAGCGGCGGGCGGCATGGGGCTGACCGAGCTGGACCTCGCGCTGATTGCCATCGAGGCAGGCTATGTCGCACTGCCCGAGCCGCTTGCCGAAAGCGCTGGCGTTGGTGCGCCGCTGCTGGCAAGCCTTGCGCCCGAACATCCGGTGCTGGCCGATCCGGCGGCGATCGTCGCGGTGGCGCCAACGATCAATCCAGTCGTCGCCAATGCCGACGTTGCGGCGGCTATCCTGATTGAAAAGGATGGGCGGGCTTATCTCGTCACTCCGGATCAGGTGACGCTGACGCCTGCCGAAACCATCGACCCGTTCCGCCGCCTGTTCCGCATCGAGTGGGACGCAAGCAAGGCCGAAGACCTCGGCCCTGCCGACTGGACGCTGGCGCTCGACCGCGCATCGCTGTTCGCGGCGGCGCAAGGGTTGGGGCTGGCGCAGCGGGCTGTCGATCTTGCCGTTGCCTATGCCAAGGATCGCATGCAGTTCGGCAAGCCGATCGGTTCCTATCAGGCGGTGAAACATCACCTTGCCAGCGCGCAGACTGCGATCGAGTTCGCCCGGCCCGTGGTGCTCGCCGCTGCCGCCGAGATCGGCCATGGCGACGTTCATTCGCGGGCGCGCGTGTCCGAGGCCAAGATGGTGGCGCTGGAAGCGGCAGAAAAGGCCGCACGGGCATCGATCCAGGTGCACGGTGCGATGGGCTATTCGTGGGAGGTGGACGTCCACCTGTTCCTCAAGCGTGCGCTGGCGCTGAAGGCGGCATGGGGCACGCCCGCGTTCCACCGCAGCCGCATCGCCACGCGCATCTTCACCCAGCCGCTTGGCGCCGACCAGACCTTTGCCCGCGAGACAGAACATGCCTGAAGCCTATATCGTCGACGCCGTGCGCGCGCCTGTCGGGCGCAAGAAGGGCAGTCTTGCCCACCTCCACCCGGCCGACCTTGCCGCGCATCCCATCCGCGAACTGATGGCGCGGCACGATTTCGACCCGGCGCTGGTCGAGGACGTGGTGTGGGGCTGCACCGAGACCATCGGCGGGCAGGCGGGCGACATCGGCCGCACCGCCTGGCTCGTGGCCGGCCTTGCCGAGGACGTGCCGGGCGTGACCATCGACCGCCAATGCGGCAGCGCGCAGCAGGCGGTACACTTTGCCGCGCAGGGCGTGATGAGCGGGACGCAGGACATTGTCGTGGCTGGTGGCAGCCAGGCGATGAACCGCATTCCGATCATGGCGGCGATGACCGCAGGCGCCGCCTATGGCTTCGAAAGCCCCTTCCTTGGCGCCAAGGGTTGGGACGCGCGCTATGGCGACGAAGAAGTGAACCAGATCCGCTCGGCCGAGATGATTGCCGAGAAGTGGGCCATCACCCGCGAGGAAATGGACGCTTTCGCCTATGAAAGCCACCGCCGCGCCCAGCACGCAACCGAGCAGGGCTGGTTCGGGAACGAGATCGTGCCGCTCGAAGGGCTGGACCGCGACGAGACGATCCGTCCGAACACGACGCTCGAAGGCCTCGCCTCGCTCAACCCCGTGCGCGAGGGCGGGCGGATTACCGCAGGCAACGCAAGCCAGAACTCCGACTGTGCAGCCGCGCTGCTGATCGTGAGCGAGCGAGCACTCAAGGAGCACAACCTCAAGCCGCGCGCGCGCATCCACCACATGTCGGTCCGCGCCGACAATCCGGTGTGGATGCTGACCGGTCCGATCAATGCCACGCGCTATGCCATGCAGAAATCCGGCATGAAGCTTTCCGACATAGACCTGTTCGAATGCAACGAGGCCTTCGCCTCCGTGCCGATGGCGTGGATGAAGGAACTCGATATCCCGCATGAGAAGGTGAACGTTCAGGGCGGCGCGATTGCGCTGGGCCATCCGATCGGATCGACCGGTGCCAAGCTGATGACGACGCTGCTCAATTCGCTGGAGCGCACCGGCGGCCGTTATGGCCTGCAGACGATGTGCGAAGGCGGCGGGCAGGCCAACGTCACGATCATCGAGCGGCTCTGATCATCATGGGGTCCGCAACCGCCATCACCAACCTGCTCTACCGCTACGCGGAACTGATGGATGCAGGGAAGCTGGAGGAGGTCGCCGCGATGTTCGAACATGCGCGCGTCACCCTCGGCGGTGGCAAGGTGGTCGAGGGCGCGGCGCCCATGCTTGAGCAATGGCAGGCCTTCGTGCGCATCCACCCCTGCGGCACGCCGCGCACGCGCCACGTCATCACCAACCCGATTGTCGAGATCGACGAGGCGGTGGGAAGGGCTAGCTGCCGGTCGGTCTACACAGTGTTCCAGCAGACGCCGGAGCTGCCGCTCCAGGCCATCGCGTCGGGGCGCTATCACGACACGTTTGAGCGCGTGGAAGGCATCTGGCGCTTCGCTACGCGCGACTATTCCATGCTCGATTACATCGGCGACCTTTCGCAGCACCTGCTGCTGCCGGTCGGCTGAAGAACTTCACAGGAGATACAAGTGGGCATCTGCGAAAATCGCACTGTCATCATCACCGGAGCCGCCGGTGGCCTCGGCCGCGCCTATGCGCTGGCCTTCGGCGCGGAAGGCGCCAACGTGGTGGTCAACGACATCGGCACCTCGCTGGGCGGTGAAGGCCGGGATACCAGCGCGGCTGACGCGGTGGTTGCAGAAATCAAGGCGGCGGGCGGCAAGGCCATCGCCAACTACGAGGACATCACCGACTGGCACGCGGCCAAGCGCATCGTCGATGCCGCGATCGAGGCGTTCGGCGACCTGCACGTGGTCGTGAACAACGCCGGCATCGTGCGTGATCGCATGTTCGTCTCGGCCACGGTCGAGGAATGGGACGCGACGATGCATGTCCACTTGCGCGGCCATTTCTGCATTGCGCGCCATGCGGTGAACTACTGGCGGGCCAAGCAGAAGGACGGCCGCGATCCCGACGCCCGCATCATCAACACTTCCAGCGGCGCGGGGCTGCAAGGCTCGATTGCACAGGCGGCCTATTCGACTGCCAAGGGCGGCATCGCCTCGCTGACGCTGGTCCAGGCGGCAGAGCTTGGCCGCTATGGCATCACCGCCAATGCGCTGGCCCCTTCGGCCCGTACCCGCATGACCGAAGGCGCCTTTGCCGAGAAGATGAAGGCGGTGGAAGAAGGGTTCGACGTGATGGACCCGGCCAATGTCGCGCCGACCGTCGTTTGGCTCGGCAGCGCGCACAGCGCCCACGTTACCGGGTGTGTCTTCGAACTCGAAGGGGGCAAGATCATGCTGGAGGACGGTTGGCGCGAAGGGCCGTTCGTCGATCAACAGGCGCGCTGGGAGCCTGCGCAGGTGGGCGAAGTGGTCGACAAGCTGATCGAAGCGCGCCTGCCGCCGCGCAAGGTATGGGGCACGGCCTGAAGGCCCAGACGGAGTAGAGACGATGGAATTTGCCTTCACCGACGAACAGGCGATGATCGCCGAGACCGTGCGCGGCTTCTTCGCCGAGAACGCGACGAGCGAGCGTACGCGCAAGGCCATGGCGGCTGACGGGATCGACCGCGAGCTGTGGTCCTCGTTCGCGAATGCACTCGGCCTTGCCGGGATCGGCCTGCCCGAAGAGCATGGCGGGGCAGGCCTCGGCATGGTCGAAATGGCGCTGGTCGCCGAAGCTGCAGGGGCGCAAGTGGCGGCGCTGCCGCTGCTGGGGCATGTGATGATTGGCCAGGCCATCGCGCGTGGTGGTTCGGAGGCGCAGAAGGCGGAGTGGCTGCCGCGGCTCGCTGCGGGCGAACTGATCGCGACGGCGGCTTGGGCACCCAAGCTGAGCGTTGCCGATGGCCGGATTTCCGGCACTTTCCCGTTCCTGCCGCACGGCGCTTCGGCTGATCTCCTGCTGGTCCATTCGGGCAGTGAGGCTTGGATCGTCGACCTCAAGGGCGCGGGCGTGAGTGTCGAGGCGCACGTGACGATGGACCAGACCCGGCCCTTCGCCACCGCGACGCTCGATGGCGCGCAGGGCGAACAGCTGGCCGATGGCGACGCGGCGATTGCCGGCGCTCTTGCCGCCGGGTGGATCTGCCTTGCCGCCGAGGCGCTGGGCGGAGCGCAGGCGACGCTGGATCGGACCGTGGCCTATTCCAAGGAGCGCGTGCAGTTCGGTCGGCAGATCGGTTCGTTCCAAGCCTACAAGCACCGCCTTGCCGACATGATGATCGAAATCGAGCAGGCGCGGTCGGCGGTCTATTGGGCGGCCTGCGCGGTGGACGAGGGGTCGGACGAGGCGCAGGTGGCGCTCCATTCGGCCAAGGCGTTCTGTGCCGACACCTACTTCATGTGCGCGGGCAACATGATCCAGCTGCACGGTGGCATCGGCTTTACGTGGGAGCATGACTCGCACCTGTTCTTCAAGCGCGCGCGCTCGATCCAGACGCTGCTGGGTGATGGGCAGTGGCACCGTGAGCAGGTTGCCTCGGCAGTTCTGGGTGCGGCTGCATGAAGCTCGGCTTTTCCCCGTCTGACGAAGCTTTCCGCGCCGAGTGCGCGGAATGGCTGCAGGCGGAAATGACCGGGGCATTCGCCGACATTCGCGGCATTCCCAACTTGTGCGACGCAATCCCGCGCCGCAAGGAGTGGGAGCAGCGGCTGGGGGAGGCGGGCTGGAGCTGCATCGGCTGGCCCAGGGAGTGGGGCGGGCGCGATGCGACCATCGCCCAGCAGGTGATCTTCGCCGAGGAGTATGCGCGGGCTGGCGCCCCCAATCGGATCAACCACATCGGCGTGGAACTGGCCGGGCCGACGATCCTCGCTTTCGGGTCCGAGGAGCAGAAGGCGAGGTACCTGCCCGAAATCGCGGCGGGGCGGCAGATCTGGTGCCAGGGCTATTCCGAGCCGAATGCCGGGTCCGACCTTGCCAACGTCAAGACCAAGGCGCGTCTGGAAGATGGGCAGTGGGCGGTCAATGGCCAGAAGGTCTGGACCAGCCTTGCCCACTATTCGGACATGATCTTCGTCGTCGCGCGCAGCGAGGAAGGTTCAGCGGGGCCGAAGGGCCTGTCGTTCCTGCTGATGGACATGGACCAGCCCGGCATCGAGGTTCGCCCGATCCGCCAGATCAATGGCGAGGCCGAGTTCAACGAGACCTTCTTCACCGACGCGCGCTGTGCCGCCGATGCCATGCTCGGCGCGGCAGGCGAGGGCTGGAAGGTGGCGATGGCGTTGCTGGCGTTCGAGCGCGGGGTTTCCACGCTCGGCCAGCAAATGCAGTTCCGCAACGAACTCGATGCGGTGATCGATGCGGCCAAGGCCAACGGCAAGGCTGCCGATCCGGTACTGCGCCAGAAGATCGCGCGGGCGGAAACTGGCTTGCGCCTGATGCGCTATGGTGCGCTGCGGATGCTTTCGGGCACCGATCTTGCCGCCATCGACGGCGCGGCGCTGACCTACAAGATCCAATGGGCAACCTGGCGGCGCAACCTTGGCGAGCTGGGCATGGAGGTGCTGGGCCAAGCGGCGGAAGTTGCGCCCGGTGACCACTACTCCTGGCCGACCCTGCCCAACCTGTTTCTCTTCAGCCGTTCCGACACGATCTACGGCGGCACCAACCAGATCCAGCGCAACTTGATCGCCGAGCGCGGTCTGGGACTCCCGCGCGAACCGAGAGGCCAAGCATGAGCGTTCCCGTTCCTCCCTATCCCACGCCGCTGGGCATGCTCAAGGGCAAGACCGTCGTGGTCACCGCCGCCGCCGGCACAGGAATCGGCTTTGCCGTGGCCAAGCGCGCCGCTGAAGAGGGCGCGCGTCTGCTGATCAGCGACTTCCACGAAAGGCGTCTGGGCGAGGCAGCGGATCGCATCGCGGCTGAAGTCGGTTGCGAGCGTCCGTTCACGCAGGTCTGCGACGTGACCAGCGAGGCGCAAGTGCAGGACTTGCGCGATGCGGCGCTGGAAAAGCTCGGCAAGGTCGACGTGCTGATCAACAACGCCGGCCTTGGCGGAGAGGTCGATGTCGTCGACATGACCGACGAGCAGTGGAGCCGCGTGCTTGATGTGACGCTGACAAGCCTGTTTCGCATGACGCGGGCGTTTCTGCCTTCGATGTATGCCAACAAGTCCGGCGTGATGGTCAACAACGCTTCGGTGCTGGGCTGGCGCGCGCAAAAGGGCCAGGCGCATTATGCCGCGGCCAAGGCGGGCGTCATGGCCTTCACCCGCTGCTCCGCGCTGGAAGCGGCGGACCACGGCGTGCGCATCAATGCCGTCGCGCCGAGCCTTGCCATGCACCCGTTCCTCGCCAAGGTGACCACCGAGGAGCGGCTTGCCGAACTGGTCAAGACCGAGGCCTACGGCCGCCCCGCCGAAGTGTGGGAAGTGGCCAATGTCATGCTGTTCCTTGCCTCTGACCTGTCCTCCTACATGACCGGCGAGATCGTCCCGGTCTCAAGCCAGAGGGCCTGACCGTGGCGGTGGTATTCGAGAAGCCGGCTGATCTGCTGGGCAGGGAAGGCACACAGCTGCCGCCGACCGAGTGGTTGCTGATCGATCAGGTCCGGGTCAACGGCTTTGCCGATGTGACCGGCGATCACCAGTGGATCCACGTCGATGTCGAGCGCGCGAAGGGCGGTCCGTTCGGCGGGACCATCGCGCACGGTTACCTGACGATGAGCCTGGTCAACTACTTCCTGCCCCAACTGATCGAAGTGCGCGGCTTTGCTCATGCGGTGAACGTGGGCGCGGACCGCCTGCGCTTCCTTTCGCCGGTCAAGGTCGGCAGCCGCATTCGCGGTGTGGGTGAGATCGTCTCGGTCGAGGAAGTGAAAGGCGCGATCCAGTCGGTCGTGCGCGTGACCGTCGAGATCGAGGGGCAGGACAAGCCCGCCTGCGTGCTCGATACCATCAGCCGCTATTTTCCGGAGTGAATGCGATGCCTGATCCCAAGGTGATGGAAGCTGCCGTCCACGAGTATGTCGCCGCATTCGATGCCGGTGCGCCCGAACGGGTTGCTGCGCTGTTTGCGGAAGACGCCACGGTCGAAGACCCGGTGGGGACTGAACCCAAGGTAGGCCAGGCGGCGATTCTCGAATTCTACGCCGCCTCGATGCAGACCGGTGCCAAGCTCGCGCTCGATGGCGCGGTGCGTCTGTGCGGCCCTTATGCGGCGTTCGCGTTCACGGTCCACCTCCACTGGGAGGGCAAGGATCAACGGGTCGAGGTGATCGACACCTTCAAGTTCAACGACGACGGCAAGGTCGTTGAGATGCGGGCCTATTTCGGGCCTTCCAACATGCACGGCTTCGGCTGAGAGGATATAGACATGCGTGAAGCCGCCATCGTTTCGACCGCCCGTACTGGCGTGGGCAAGGCCTATCGCGGGGCCTTCAACGACACCGAAGCTCCGGTGCTCTCCAGCCACGTTGTCAACGCCGCCATCGCGCGCGCAGGGATCGATCCGGCGCGGGTGGACGACGTCTACCTCGGCGTTGGTAACCACTGGAACACGCAGAGCTACAACCTCGGGCGGCTCACCGTCCACGGATCGGTCCTGCCCGACACGACAGCGGGCTTCACGCTCGACCGCAAGTGCTCTTCCGGCCTCAATGCCATCGCGCTCGCGGCGCGCGGGATCATGTGCAACGAGATCGACGTTGCCGTGGCGGGCGGAATGGAAAGCATTTCGCTGACCATCAACAAGCATGCGCCGCAGTTTCGCAACCGTTCGGAATTCATCAAGGCAGCGGATCCGCACGCCTACATGGTGATGATCGAAACCGCCGAGATCGTGGCCGAGCGTTATGGCGTGACGCGCGAGGAGCAGGACCGATTTGCCGCACTATCGCAGCAGCGCGCTTCGGCGGCGCAGGAAGCGGGCAAGTTCGATGACGAGATCGTGCCGATCACCGTCACCAAGGCGCTTTTCGACAAGGAAGGCAACGAGACCGGCAAGGAAGAAGTCACCCTCGCCAAGGATGAAGGCGTGCGCGCGGGCACGACCTATGAGGCGCTGGCGGGCCTCAAGCCGGTGTTCAAGAACGGTCAGGTGATTGCCGAGGGCAAGCATATTACCGCAGGCAACGCCAGCCAGCTTTCCGATGGCGCTTCGGCTCAAGTGCTGATGGACCTCGACACCGCCAAGGCTGAAGGCCGCCCGGTGCTGGGCATCTATCGCGGCTTTCAGGTGGCGGGCTGCGGGGCCGAGGAAATGGGTATCGGCCCGGTCTTCGCAATCCCCAAGCTGCTCGACCGGGCGGGCTTGAAGATCGAGGACATCGGCCTGTTCGAGATCAACGAGGCCTTTGCGTCGCAGGCCGTCTATTGCCAGCAGAAGCTCGAGATCGATCCCGACAAGCTCAACGTCAACGGCGGCGGCATTGCTATCGGCCACCCCTTCGGGATGACCGGGTCGCGCCTTGTCGGCCACGCTCTGATCGAGGGCAAGCGCCGCGGCGTGAAGTACGTCGTCGTCTCGATGTGCGTGGCGGGCGGCATGGGCGCTGCCGGCCTGTTCGAAGTGGCTTGAGCTGGTTGAGAGGCCCAATCCCATGACCGAGGCAATGGGCAACTGGCCCGGCTCGATCCCCGGCGCAGCGAAGGCGGCAGCCGAGCAGTGGCCTGATGTGCCTGCGCTGATGGTCGGCGCGCGGCAATGGACCTTCGCCGAATTGTGGGCCGATGCCCGCCGTTCGGCCTCGGCCATGCTGGCGAGTGGCATAGCCCATGGCGACCGTGTGGGCATCTGGGCGCCGAACACGCGCGAATGGATTCTCGCGGCGTTGGGCGCACAGGCCGTTGGCGCGACAATCGTGCCAATGAACACGCGCTTCAAGGGCGGGGAGGCCGCCGATATCCTTCGCCGCGCACGGGTGAAACTGCTGTTTGCCCCGGCCGGTTTTCTGGGTCAGGACTATGCTGCACTGATTGCAGGCGAGGACCTGCCCGATCTGGTCGAAACGGTTCACATCGACCGGGATTTCGAAGCCTTTATGGCGCGTGGCAAGGGGGCGGATGATCCAGCGGTTGACGATGCATTCGCCGCGGTTTCCCCGGACGACATCTGCGACATTATCTTTACCTCGGGCACAACTGGCAGGCCGAAAGGAGCCTTGACCGCTCACTGCCAGGCGACACAGATCTTTGGCGACTGGGCGGTACGGGTCGATCTCCGCCCCGGCGATCGCTACCTGATCGTAAACCCGTTTTTCCATACGTTCGGCTATAAGGCAGGTTGGTCGGCCTGCCTTGTTCGAGGCGCAACGATCGTGCCGATGGCGACTTTTGATGTCGCTGAAATGGTCCGCCAGATCGAGCAGAACCGGATTACCTTCATTCCGGGTCCACCAACGATCTACCAGTCGCTGCTGCAGGAACTGGCGGGCGACCGGCCGCGCGATTTCTCGTCACTCCGGGTCGCCGTGACCGGAGCTGCACCCGTACCGCCGGTACTGGTCGAGAGGATGCGCAGCGAACTGGGCATGTCCAACATCGTCAACGGCTATGGCATGACCGAGTGCGGCTGCATTTCGATGACGCGACAGGGCGACGATGCGCTGACGGTTTCCAACACCTGCGGTGTTCCGCTGCCCGGACTTGAGGTGCGGTGCGTTGGTGACGATGGGCAGGATGTGGACACCGGGAAAGCGGGCGAGCTGTGGGTGCGTGGCTATGGCGTCATGCGCGGGTATCTAGACGATCCGGCAGCCACGGCTGACGCGATCGACAGCGATGGCTGGCTTCATACCGGCGATATCGGCACGATCGATGACCGCGGCTACCTGAAGATTACCGACCGCAAGAAGGACATGTTCATTTCAGGCGGGTTCAATGTCTATCCCGCCGAGATCGAGGCCATACTTGCCAAGCATCCCGCCATTGCGCAGGCCGCCGTGATCGGAGTGCCCGATGAGCGCATGGGCGAGCAGGGCAAAGCGTTCATCCTGCCGCGGACCGGATGCGAGGCACCTTCGGAAGCGGAAATTGCCGCCTGGGCGCGGCAGGAAATGGCCAACTACAAGGTGCCCCGCAGTTTCGTGATCGTTGATGACCTGCCGAGGAATGCTGCCGGAAAGGTGATGAAGACGGAACTGCGCTGATCAAGGCGCAGAGATAACGGAGAGAGCAATGCAGCGATTTGTCGGCAAGGTTGCAATTGTCACCGGAGCGGGATCGGGCATCGGCCGCGCCGCAGCAATCCGCTTTGCGCAGGAGGGCGCGCGAGTATTCTGCGCGGATCTCAATCTTGCGGCGGCGCAGGCAGTCGTGGCTGAGATCGGTGAAAGCGCAAGCGCGGTAAAGGTCGACGTGGCCGACCATGCCAGCAACGTTGCGATGGTGGCGCAGGTCCTGGCCGAGGCCGGCCGGCTGGATTTCGCCTTCCTCAACGCCGGACTCTACGGTGCTGCCGAAGGCCTCGACACGGTCGACGAGGCGCTGTTCGACAAGCTCGTCTCGGTCAATCTAAAAGGCGCGTTCAACGGCATCAAGGCGGTGCAACCGGTGATCGAACAGGGCGGCGCGGTGGTGGTTACGGCTTCGGCAGCGGGCATCGTCGGCCATCCTGCGAACCCGGCCTACAGTGCTGCCAAGCATGGCGTGGTCGGGCTGGTGAAGTCCTGCATCGATGCCTTTGCGGCGCGTGGCGCGCGGATCAACGCGCTGTGTCCCGGCGGTGTCGAGACGCCGCTGATCGGCGCGCCCGATGTTGCGATCGTCGGTGGCCAAGAGCTTCCGCGCGTGCCCTTGCGCGGCATGGGACGCGCGCAGCATGTTGCCGAAGTGGCGCTGTGGTTGTGCAGCCCGGCCTCGGGCTTCATCACCGGGCAGGCGCAAGTGCTTGACGCAGGACTGCTTTCGACCTTTGCACCAGTGACGCTGCCCGTAGGCCCGTGATGGGCGCGGATGCCGCACAGGCGAGGATGAAGGCCGCACTGCAGGCCTACGTCGACCTGATCAATGCCGGCGATGTGGCCGGGGTGAGGGCGCTGTTCGCGCCCGATGCGGTGATCGAGGATCCGATCGGGTCGGAGCCTCGCAGCGGGCCAGCGATCGCCGCGTGGTTCGCCGATACCGTTGCCTACCAGACGCGGATCACGCCGGTGGCACCCCATCGCGGATCCCACGCCAACGAGGCGCTGTTGATCTTCGACGTGGAGTTCACGCCGCCAGGCGGCCAGCGTCTGCGCATCCGCTCGGCCGACGCCTGCCGTTTCGACGAAGAAGGCAGGATCGTAAGCCTGCGGGCATTCTGGGGGCCGGACGACATCCAGCCCGCGTGATGGGTGGCTTCAGCGCAGCGGGGCCGGGCGGTAGAGTGCACCGTTGGCCCAGCCGACGATCTCTTCGCCCGCAGTCGTGATCAGATCGTCGACTTCGCCGAGCAGAAGATCATGCGTGCCGTAGCTGATATGTTCGCGGATCGTGCAGAAAATCGCAGCTGGGGCGCCTTCGATGTACCACACGCCTTCGTGCACGGCATGGTCATGTTGCCGCCAGTCGTCCTGCGTAAAGCGTGCCGCGCGGGCGGCGGGATCGGCAAAGGGCGCCATGTGGCCATCCTGCCGGCTGTGCAGCAGGTTGATGCAGAAGCGGCCGGCACGCATCATCGCCGCGTGCGCGCTGCCGGAACGGTTGACGCAGATGGCCATGGATGGCGGGTCAAGACAGACGGGCATGAGCGCGGACATGGCGAGGCCGACCGGCTCACCGCTGTCCGGATCGAAGCTGGTGACGATGCCGACGGGCGCGGGCATGATCCGCAGGACGCTCTTCAATCTTGCATCGAGCGGTGAGGTGTCGTGCGGTGCGGCCGCGACAGCATCTGTCACAGATAGTCCCCTTTCTGCGCGGAATCAGAGATTATTCTGCTGCCGCATTGTTATTTGCGCTGTTGCATAGCAAGATGTCTACGCAAAGCCAAAAGGAAGGTGAGCAATGCAGGGCAGGATCCAGGATCGCGCGATTATCGTTGTTGGCGCCGGTACCGGTATTGGCGCAGCCACGGTCCAACGCCTCTGCGCCGAAGGTGCGCGAGTTTGCGTGGCCGACCTGAACTTGGCAGCGGCGCAGGCCGTGGCAGACCGCATGGTCGATGCCGGACACGAAGCCCACGCCATCGAGGTGGACATAACCGACGAGGCTGCGGTGCAGGCGTGCTTTGCCGAAGCAATCGCCCGGCTCGGGCGACTGGATGGAGCGCACATCAACGCTGCAGACCTCAAGACGATCTTTTCGGATTCGGATGCGCTGGCGCTTGAACTGGAAACGTTCGACCGGACCATGGCGGTGAACCTGCGCGGGCACCTGCTCGCCACCCGCGCCGCCTTGCCGCATTTGCTGGAAAGCGGGCGGGGCGCCATTGTCTATACGAGTTCGGATGCGTCGGGGGCGGGGGAGCCGGAGCGCCCCTCCTATGCAGCGTCGAAGGCCGGCCTAAATGCGCTGATGCGCCATGTCGCGAGCAAGTGGGGGAAGCACGGGCTTACCGCCAACTGCGTCGCTCCCGGCTTCGTGATGACGCCCGAGATGATTGCGGGCGGGGCCGTTCCCCCGGACTGGATCGACCATTGCATCGCTGCAACCCGCAGCACGCGCCTAGGGCAGGTGGAGGACGTTGCGGCGATGGTCGCCCTGCTGCTGTCCGAAGACGGACGGTGGATCAACGGGCAGGTGATCCATGTGAACGGCGGCGCCGTGCTGACCTGAGGCTTCGGCCGAAAGTCTTGCCTCGAATGCCGCAGTTCCGATCAGGCGATGCTGTCGAAATAGCTTTCGATCACTGCATCGGGCATGCCGATCCCGCGCAGGCAGAACCATGTTGCCTGCCGGACAAGCTCCTCACCCTCGATGCCGTATGGTCGCGCAGCCTTGGGCAAGCCCCCTATCGCCGCCAGCATGGTGCCGACGTGCTCGATGAACATGGCTGAGGCTGGCACGTCGAGCGCTTCGCCAACGAGGCCGCCCTCGGCCCGCGCAGAGGCATAGGCAGCTTCCATGGTGGCGGCGTTGCGCCTTTGCGAACGACGGTAGATCAGGCTTGCGTAGGAGCCATCTCCCGCAAGGCTGGCCAGCATCATGCGGTGCGTGTCGTCGCGCGCAGGCTCTTCCGCATCGGTGGCGCAAGCCGTGATGAAGGTGTGGATCGCGGCGGCAAGTCCCATCGGTCCTTCGCCATGCACGCCCTGTTCGCGCCAGCGCTCGTCCTGCTCAAGGAACACCTGACGCAGAACCGCGCGGTAGAGAGCGAGCTTGCTGGGGAAATGGCGGAACACCAGCGCTTCGGAGACCTTGGCCTCGCGCGCGATCTGCAGCGTCTTGGCCCCGTCGTAGCCATGCTGCGAGAAGACCCGCCGCGCGGCAGCAACGATCTGGCCTCGGCGCTGCACGGCCGGAATTCGGGTCTTCGTCATGATTGCTCACTTACTTAGGCGGTGCAGTGAGTCAATCGCGCAGAACCAACCGTAGACCGGCTAATGCAGGTCGGGCTTCATCAGCGCCGAGGCTGGGACGCGTTCTGCCCAGAAAGCGCCTTCGAGGTCGGTATCGACATCGACCGCGCCGCGCACGCCGAGGACTTCGCGCGCCTCCGCCAGCGGCAGATGGAAGCACGGCTCGAGCTTCTTCATGAACAATGCGTCGCTGGCCTTGCCGACTACCATGCCGCGTTGGATCGCATCGGTGCAGGTGTTCCATACTTGCGGATAATGCAGCATCGTCCGCACGGTGTAGCGCAACGATCCGAAAATCTGGATCAGGCTCAGCTCGGCCGCCAGCTCCGGATTGCGGATGTGCTTGAACACGTTGGTCAGGCGGTACCAGTAGGGGACGAGCTCACCCATGAAATTGAACCCGCCGCCGCACAGGATGTGTTCAAAATCGTGCGTCTGGCCGGAGCGGAGGTTGTAGAACTCCAGCTGGCTTTTCGGTTCGCGCCACGGGGTAATCTGGATCTCGTAGTTTCCTTCGGTGATCCACTGATAGAATATCCCGCCAAGCGAGCCTGGTGCATACTGTGCGAAGTCCTCAATCGCGTATGTCGAGTAGAAACCCTCGGAGAGCCAGGCATCGAGCTCGGGATTGATCTGCCGCTCCGCCGTGAACATCTCCTCTATGGCATCGTGATCGCGCAGTTCCTCGAGGATCGGCAGGAACTCGTACATCTCGGCAGGGGGCGGCAGGTCCGGCCCGTTGCGGCGCAGCAGGATCATTGCCAGCCAATCGCGCAGGCGCGGGTTGTTGAGATACTTAGACGACGACACGAGCACGCTCGATGGCGTTTCGACCGGCATGATGCCGCGGGCGAGATAGGGCATGTCTGGCATTGGTTCTGGTCCGATGCTTATCTGTTGCGGAGCGATCAGGCGGCGAAGTGTTCCTCGGGCTCGGGCGGGAAGATCGTCGGCTGGCCGGGATCATAGATCCGGGTGAGCAGGCCGATGAAGGAGGGATCGGTCAGCGGATCGGTGGGCATCCGGAACGCTTCGCCACGCTTGCGCAGGTCCGAGATGATGATGTCGAAGATTATCTCGTGGCTAAGGTCGTCGGTATGGTCGAGCGCGCGCTTCATTTCGGCCATGTCCATGTAGATGTCGGCGCCCCAGTGAACGAGGAAGCGGAATTCGTCCTCGGGAACCTTCTGTATCACCTTGCCATCTGTTGTGATCTGCCAGCCGGTGGGGTCTTCGGGATCAGCCGACATGAGGGAGTTGATCGCGAGCCCTTCAGGACGCCGCAGGGCGGCGGGACCGTTGGACTGCGCAGTGTGATACATCTTCTCATTTTCTACCACGACGGCGCGGCCCCACATCGGCGCATGGATCTGCTGCGGCGGTTGCTGCGGTCCTTCGGGCCAAAATGTGAAACCGCCACCGGTCCTGCCCCTGTAGTACCAGGCGATGACCTGTGCCTTCTTGGCGCGCCAGCGTTCGAACAGGCTGGACTTGACCATGGTGTTCATCAGCCAGATCGGCGTGTTGTGCATCGACGCGCCGCGGAAGCGCGTGGCATCGACATGCGGGTTGCCGCCGCCCGAGCATGGCCCCTGAATGTTGAACAGCATGTTTTCCGGCGTCGCGTATCGCGCGCCCCAGTAATCCCGCACGAGGGCAAGGAAGTGGCTGTTGAAGAAGCAGTCCTCGATCTCGGGATAAAATGCGGTTGCTGCGGTGCCGAAATAGCCGCGAAACACCGGTGACAGGAACATGTCCCAGGTCGGCTTGAAACCTTCCGGGACCGCACCAGACGTCGTGGCGACGACTTCCTCGGGCGATTTGAAATGCTGCGCAAGAATCAATGACCACGGCCCATTGCTGCGCACGATCTCCAGCATTCGCGCATGCTGGTCTGGAGAATAGGCATTTTCGATGACACGCGGCGCGGCGACAGGCCTGAAAACGCTGTCGGTTGACATGGGCATCTCTCCAATATGAGCGAGCGAACGCCAGGGACGATCGTTTAAAGTGTGTGTGGACGGACTGATGGCATCCAGGTCGGTCAACACGATTTCCGGGGTACTACTGGCCGACAGGGTAGGCGGATCTGGCTGTTTTTGGCTTTGTTTTCAATTGAACATCGATTCTTGCGAGCACCGTATGAGGTGAAACCGATCGATAAGGCATATACCTATCGCGCAGAGCAGCGGCGGTCAATTATCTGCCGCCAATGCTACGCAACATTCGTATGATTTACGCTCTTGCAGTTATTTTGCGTAGTTGATACGCTTCTTCAGCAAACAAAAGAGAATCTGGGATGAGGGGCCTGCAGCCGCCTTTGCAAGAGGCAGGCGTGCGCACTTGGGGTGCGTGCAGCACTTCTCTCATTCCAGCTATGCGTGGCGTTCTGCCGGACGCCTTGCAGGTTTGGTCTTGGAGGGAGAGGACAATGTCTGAAAAAAGCCGCATGCGTTCCGATGTAGGTCGTCGCTTCACAACCGCACTGCTGGCGGGTGCATCACTTTGCTGCGCTGCCTTGCCGCAAATCGCGAATGCTGCAGATAATGCTGCAGACGAGCAGGCTACCGATGGTGTCGCTCCCAACAACATGGAAATCATCGTTACGGCTAACCGCCGCGAAGAGCGCGCGCAAGACGTGCCGATCTCGATCACCGCAATCAGTGCCGAGAGCATCCGCGAACGCGGCTTGACACAGCTGCAGGACCTGCAGGCTTCGGTCCCCTCGCTGGTGGTGGGGCCGAACGGCCAGGCTTCGCGTGACGTGATGTCGCCATCGATCCGTGGCCAGAGCGCGTCTTTCCAGGGTTCACCTGCCGTCGTCGTCTACATGAACGAAGTGCCGCTGGTATCTGCCATTACGCTTTCCGGACAGGGCGGGCCGGGCAGCTTCGTCGATCTGCAGAACGTGCAGGTGCTGGCCGGCGCACAGGGCACGCTGTTCGGCCGCAATACCACCGGCGGCGCCATACTGCTGACCCCGGCCAAGCCGACCGACAAGCTGGAAGGCTATGTCCAGGCAGGCTTCGGCAACTACAGCATGGTCGAAACCGAAGCCGTGCTGAACCTGCCGATCTCGGACAAGGTCCGCCTGCGCCTTGTCGGTGCATCACGCGATCGTGACGGTTTCACGCGGGACGTGAACTGGAACAAGGATCGCGACGACCAGCACTGGCGGATGGGCCGCGTCGGGCTGTGGATCGAGCCGGTCGAGGGCGTGACCAACTATACGCTGGGCTACTACGGCAAGTCGCACAGCAACGGCACCGGTTCGATCGCCAAGAACTTCAACACCAACTACTTCGTCGGTCTGGCAACGCGGCCCATCCCGGTCGCTCCGGGCGTGTCCCTGCCGCTGGGCGCGATTGCGCCGACGTTCAATTTTTGCGGTGCGGGCACCGGCCCTGCCAATTGCAGCTTCTATACCAACCTGCTCAACCAGCAGAATGCACGCGGCATCCGCCAGACGGCGCACGGGCTCGACAGTTTTGCCAAGCTGGAATCGTGGGGCATCAACAACACCACCGACATCGAACTTTCCGGCACTCTGAAGCTGCGCAACATCTTCAGCTATGCAGAGCTGAAGTCCTACTACGCCAACGATCAGGACGGCACCATCGCCCCAGTCTATGACACCGGCACCACGGTCGAAAGCCGCACTGCGCCGCGCGACTGGTACAAGCAGGTGACCGAGGAACTGCAACTGCAAGGCACCGGCCTTAACGACAAGCTGACCTACACCGTGGGCGGCTTCTACTACAAGCAGAGCCCGCGCGGGACGATGGAATCCTATTCGATCAACGTCTGCGGCTTGCAGACGATAGCCGGTTGCCCGATCGGCCAGAGCCAGATTCGCGTGACCAACGAATCCAAGGCGCTCTATGCGCAAGGCTCGCTGGATTTCGGCGCATTCTCGCCCGCGCTTGACCGCCTGCGGCTGACGGCGGGCTATCGCTATACCTGGGACACCGTGGAGGGCTCCACGACATCGTTCAGCTACGTGCCGCTGCCGGGCGGGGCGAAGTTCGTCACGGCCTGCTCGTGGAAGTCGAATCCGAACCCGACGCAGCCCATCGCCGATCCGCTCAATACCTGCCTGTTCGGCGCAAAGCTGAAAAGCTCGTCGCCCAACTGGACCATCGGGCTCGACTACCGCCCGAACGACAACATCATGGTCTATGGCAAGGTCACGCGCGGCTACAAGGCCGGTGGCTTCAACAGCTATGCCGTGTTCGAGAACACCCGCACCTTCGGGCCTGAGACGGTCACCGACTACGAAGCGGGCTTCAAGACCGACTTCAACGCTGGCGGCATGCGCGGGCGGTTCAACGTCAACGGCTTCTGGCTGGACTACAAGAACATCCAGCGCGCGGCCGGGGACTTCAACCGCGCAACCGGCGGCAATGGCGCGATCACGCTGAACAACGCTTCGGCCGAGATCAAGGGCGTCGAAGTCGAGGCGATGATCCAGCCGACGCAGAACATCGAACTGGGCGGCAACTACAGCCACCTCAGCGCCAAGTACAAATCCTTCAAGTTCGATTCGAGCTCGGGCGTGTGGGATTGTACCGCGCAGTCGATCACTTCGCCCAAGGTCTTTGCCGGGGCGGACATGACCTGCCGTCCACTGCAGTACCTCTCGCCCAACATCCTGTCGGTCTATGGCCGCTTCTCGCTGCCGGTTTCGGAAGATGTCGGCAATTTCAGCCTGTTCCTCAGCTACAACTGGACCGACAAGCAGCCGACCGCGCCGTTTTCGACCGAGCGCTTCCCGGATGGGACGATCAACGAACCGGGCGTGCTGCTGCCGAGCTATGGCCTGCTCAACGCCACGATCGACTGGAAGGGCGTGATGGGCGCGCCTGTGGATCTGAGCCTGTTCGCCACCAACATCACCAAGAAGAACTACATCATCTCGAACACCGGCATCTTCCAGACGATCGGCGCGCAGAGCGTGATCTATGGCGAGCCGCGCATGTTCGGCCTGCGCCTGCGCTACAGCTTCGGCAACTGACGAGAGAAGGAGATGGCGGCGTGACGGGAAGACTTTCTGGGCGCGCCGCCGTCATCACCGGCGGTGCCGATGGCATCGGTGAGGGAATTGCCCGCCGCTTCGCCAGGGAAGGGGCGGGCGTCGTCGTGGCGGACTACGACGCCGAGCGCGGGCCAGCGGTGGTAGACCAGCTTTGCGCAGGCGGGGCGCAGGCGGTGTTCATCAAGTGCGATGTGTCCTGTCGCAACGATGTGTTCGCGGCGGTGGACCTATGCGCCGAGCGGTTCGGGGCCGTCGATATCCTCGTCAACAACGCCTATCGCGGCGAGGGTCCGGTGCGGATCGAGCGCAAGACCGACGAGCGCTTCGATGATGCGCTGAAGATGTGCCTCTACGCCACGAAGTGGGCGATGGAGCGGGCGCTGCCGCACATGAAGGCGCGGGGCTGGGGCCGGGTGATCAACATGGCCTCGCTGAACGGCGTCAACGCCCACATGGGCAGCGCAGACTACAACGTCGCCAAGGAGGCGGTGCGGGCCTACTCACGCACAGCCGCGCGGGAATGGGCGCCCTATGGCATCTGCGTCAACGTGATCTGCCCGGCAGCGGTCTCGGCCGCCTATCGTCGTTTCGCGGAAATGGCACCCGACGTGGCGAAGGCGACTGCAGCCGCAAACCCGATGGGCCGCATGGGCGATCCCGAGGCGGACATCGGCGGCGTCGCGCTATTCCTCGCCAGCGAGGACGCGCGGTACCTGACCGGCAACACCCTGTTTGCCGACGGTGGTGGCCATATCAACGGCGTGCCGTGGGCGCCGGATTTCGGGGACGACTGAAGCGTCGCCTCAGTTGGCGCCACTCCAGATGATTGCGGCGTCTCCGCTGTTGGTCTGCCACAGGGCATCGCGGCGGGTGATCCGCCAACCTTCGGGACGGAAGGTCCATCGGTCGATGTATTCGCCGTTCGTGTCGAACACCGGACCGCCCGTGTCACCAGGGCGCTGGTGGCGGGCCTGGACATAGGCGCGGCTCGTGGCGGTCAAGCTGCCGGGCGCAACGTCGACCGTGATGCTGCCGATCAGGTGCTGGCTTGGCCCGCAGACATCGAGGAAGCGGCGCATGTTGGCTTCAAGCGCCGCCAACCCGGAGTGTTCGCCGAGGCCGTAGTCGAAGGTGAGGTCGGCGGCGAAAACTTCTGCCAGGGCGTGCCATTGCTTTGTGTCCAGCACGCGAGCGAAGCGCGCGAGGCCTTCACGGATCGCGCGATCGGCTTGAAGCTCGGCGATGGTCTCCTGGAGGGTGGCAGGTTCTTTGCGCAAACCGGTTATTCGTCCCAGTGGATCAGGTGGCTTATGTCGGTGCGCTCGTGCGGTTTGCGCCCGGTGGTGGCGAGGCGCTGGACGCTGGGGTTGCCTTTCATCTCGCTGAACTTGCGCAAGACTTCGATCACGCGGTCGTAGTAAGTGGATTCAATCTTCCACACCCCGCCTTCGCGGCGATAGGCGTCGGTATAGATCGCCGTGCCGAAGGTGTGGGCGTCCTTCTCGAGATCGATGAACACGTCCTGCAGGTACCACAGGCCGGTGGCGCTGTTGTCGCCGGTCACGCTGATTTCGGGCATCGAGCCGATGTGCATGGCCAGTGCGCCCGAATGGAACGAGTTGGACAGGAACTCGACCATCGCCTCGCGCCCCTTGAGCGAGACCTTGTAGGTGCCGCCGTTGTAGGTGCAGGCCACGTCTGCCGTGAACAGCGCCGGCAGGGCGGCGAAATCTCCGGTATCGATAGCGCGGAAGTAGCGGTGCTTGAGCACCTTGATCTCTTCCATGTCGGAGAGCTGCTGGAGCGTGTAAGGCATTGCGGGATCAGGCTTTCTTTTCTTGCGCGTAGAGCAATTCGGCGCGGGCCTTGAGAGCGCGGGCGCTATCGTCGAACGCGCGCTTTACCCATGGCCCGGCGAAGCGGAAGACGTGGATGCCGTTGGTGCCGAGGAAGGCGTCGGTCGAGAAGTAACGGCATGAAGCATCGCCGGTCGGCTCGATCACCTGATCGCGGCGGGCGGGGTAGGGCCAGAAGTCCGAGTGGACCATCTCCCACGAGATCAGACGCTCGGGTTCCAGCGCGCAGATGTATTCGCAGTTGGGCACGAGCGTGCCGGGCACCGCATAGTTGATCAGCGTCATGTCGACCGCTGCGCCCATCTCGAGCGTGGAGACCGCGCGCACGCAGAAGGGGTTCCATTCGGCGTAACGCGGCATGTCGGTCAGCACGGCCCAGACCACGCGGGCCGGGGCGGCGATCTCTACCGTCTCGCTGACGGTCACGGCATCGGGATCGAAGCCCGAGACCGGATCGTCGGCAAGGGTGGGGTGGCTCTTCATCCAGTCGAGCAGCATCTCAGTGCCCTTCCTTATGCCGCGACCCAATCGCCGCCGTTTACGTCGAGCATCGCGCCGGTCACTTCCGAAGCATAGTCCGAGAGCAGGAAGTAGACCGCCTTGGCGCAATCGGCATCGGGCGGGATGTGGCCGACCGGGATCTCGCTCGCGCGCTGGGTGCGGAAGGCTTCGGCGCCTTCGCCAAGACCCTCGATGAAGCTTTCCAGCGGTGCGCCCATCATCCAGCCCATCAGCGCAGTGTTGACGCGCACGCCGGTGCCGCCGAACTCGACTGCGAGATGGCGGGTCATGTGATTGAGCGCGCCCTTGGCCATGCCATAGCCGCCTTCGCCGGGCATCGGCTTGCGGGTGCAGAGCGTGGAGACGTTGACAATGGAGCCTGCGCCTTGCGCCTTCATCGTCGGGAACACCGCCATGGCCATGCGCAGCGCGCCTGCCGCGCCAACGTTGAAGGCCTGCAGCACCTGGTCGATGTCATGTTCGATCAGCGGGCCCCAATCGGGATGATAGTAGGCCGAGTTGACCAGACCGTCGATGCGGCCCCACTGGTCGAGCGCAGCCTTGGCGGCGGCCTGGCATTGATCCATCTGCGTGACGTCGAGCGGGACGGCGATGGCCTCGCCACCCGCCGCCACGATCTCGTGCGCCACTTCCTCGATCGCCTGCTTCGAGCGCGCGGTGACGACGACCTTGGCGCCTTCCTTTGCCGCACCCCGGCACGCGGCCTGGCCCATGCCGGGGCCGGCGCCGGTGATGATGACGACCTTGTCCTTGAGGATCATGGCATTTTCTCCCGGGGGTTGGGCGAGGGCCTTATCGCCCTCTCGCCGTTTGTTTTTCAGGTCAGGCTTGCGCTTTCAGCATGTCCAGCGCGACGTCGACGATCATGTCTTCCTGCCCGCCGACCATCTTGCGGCGGCCGAGTTCGACGAGGATCGCGCGGGTATCGAGGCCGTAGGTCTCGGCGGCCTTCTCGGCATGGCGCAGGAAGCTGGAGTAGACCCCGGCATAGCCCAATGCCAACGTCTCGCGGTCGACGCGGACCGGGCGGTCCTGCAGCGGGCGCACGAGATCTTCGGCGGCGTCCATCAGCATCATCACGTCGCAGCCGTGGTTCCAGCCCTTGCGGTCAGCCGCGGCGATGAAGACTTCGAGCGGGGCATTGCCCGCGCCCGCGCCCATGCCGGTGAGCGAAGCGTCGATGCGCACCGCGCCACACTGCGCGGCGACGATCGAGTTGGCGACGCCGAGGCCGAGGTTGTGGTGGGCGTGCATGCCGCGCTCGGTTTCGGGCTTCAGCACGCGGTCATAGGCCTCGAAGCGCGCGCGCACGCCGTCCATGTCGAGCGCGCCGCCGCTGTCCGTCACATAGACGCACTGTGCGCCGTAGCTTTCCATCAGGAGCGCCTGCTGGGCGAGGGCGTCGGGCTCGATCATGTGGCTCATCATCAGGAAGCCCGAGACGTCCATGCCAAGATCGCGGGCGATGCCGATGTGCTGCTTCGATACGTCAGCCTCGGTGCAGTGCGTGGCGACGCGGACCGAGCGGACGCCGATGTCATAGGCGCGGCGCAGTTCCTCGACGGTGCCCACGCCGGGCAGGATCAGCGTGGTCAGCACGCACTTGTCGAGCACGTCGGCCACGGCTTCCAGCCATTCCCAATCGGTGTGCGCGCCGAAGCCGTAGTTGAAGCTGGCGCCGGAAAGGCCGTCACCATGGGCGACCTCGATGGCATCGACGCCCGACTTCTCGATGGCCGAGGCAATCGCGCGGACGTGGTCGATGCCGTACATGTGGCGCACGGCGTGCATGCCGTCACGCAGGGTCACGTCCTGGATGTAGAGCTTGTCGCCGCGTTCGACGTTGAAGGTTGCAGTCATCGTCCGGTCTCCTTCAGGCAGCAGCAGCGGCCATGCGGCGCGCGGCGAGCAGTTCGCCGGTGGCCTTGGCGGCGGCGGTCATGATGTCGAGGTTGCCGGAATAGCTGGGCAGATAGTCGCCCGCGCCTTCGACTTCGAGCATGATCATCGACTTGATGCCGGTGAAATCGCCCTGGCCGGGGATCTTCAGCCTGTTGTTGTCACCGAAGCGCTCGAACTGGACTTCCTGCTTGAGGCGGTAGCCGGGGACGTACTTCTGCACTTCGGCAACCATGTCTGCCACCGAACGGCGGATAGCGTCCTCGTCACCGCCCTCGGACAGGGTGAACACGGTATCGCGCATGATCATCGGCGGCTCGGCGGGGTTGAGGATGATGATCGCCTTGCCCTTGGTCGCGCCGCCGACCTGCTCGATGGCGCGGGCGGTGGTGCGGGTGAACTCGTCGATGTTGGCGCGGGTGCCGGGGCCGGCCGAGCGCGAGGAGACCGAAGCGACGATCTCGGCATAGTGGAGCTTTTCAGACACGCGGGCAACGGCGGCGACCATCGGGATCGTTGCCTGACCGCCGCAGGTCACCATGTTGACGTTGGGCTGATCGAGGTGCTGGCCCATGTTGACCGGCGGCACGGTGAACGGACCGATTGCGGCGGGGGTAAGGTCGACAACCTGAATGCCGTCGGCGCGCAGGGCCTCGTCGTGGACCTTGTGGGCGTAGGCGCTGGTCGCATCGAAGGCGATGCCGATGTCCTTGTAGAGCGGATGCTTGCGCAGGCCTTCGAGGCCTTCATGCGTCGTCGCAATCCCGTGCTCGCGTGCCATGGCGAGGCCCTCCGACTTCTCGTCGATGCCGACGACGATGGCCAGCTCCATGTTCTGCGGGTACTTGATCATCTTCATCATCAGGTCGGTGCCGATATTGCCCGAGCCGATGATCGCGGCCTTCACGCGTGCCATGGAGTGTTCCTCAAACGAAGTTGGCGACGCAGGTGCCGAGCGGCCCTGCATCGTTGCTGAGCGTCATTTCGAAGCGGTCGCCCTTCACGGCGGGCGCGAGCGGGACGAGCGAACCTGACAGGATCACGTCGCCCGCATCGAGCGTCACGCCATAGGCGCCGAGGGTGTTGGCGAGCCAGGCCACCGCCTGCGCCGGATCGCCCTGCACGGCATGGCCATAGCCTTCGGACAGGGGCGCGCCGTTCTTGGTGACGGCGACGTGGAGGTTCGGCAGGTCAAACCCTGCGGGATCGAGACGTTCCTTGCCGATCACGTAGACGCCGCAGGAGGCGTTGTCGGAGACGGTGTCGACGATCTTGATCTTCCAGTCGTCGATGCGGCTGTCGACGATCTCGAAGCAGGGTGCGATGCTCTCGGTCGCGGCGAGAACGTCGGCGGCGGTGATGCCGGGGCCGTTGAGGCTGCTCTTGAGGATGAACGCGATCTCCGCCTCGGCGCGCGGCGCGATGAGCGCCTTGGCGTCGACGTCGATAGCGCCTTCGACATGCATCCAGTCGGTCAGGAAGCCGAAATCGGGCTGGTGAACGCCGAGCATGTCCTGCACGGCTTTGCTGGTCACGCCGATCTTCTTGCCGACGACCTTCTCGCCATCGGCGACGCGGCGCGACAGGAAATCGAGGTTGATTGCATAGGCGTCATCGATCGTCAGCGAGGGGTCCTGCTCGATGAGCGGGGCGATGGTCTTGCGGGCGCGCAGTGCGTCGTGAAGCGCTGCGCCATAGTGCTGGATCTTATCGACGGGCATTGAGGAACTCGATGGCATAGGCGTTGAATTCGGCGGCGCGTTCGACCTGCACCCAATGGCCGGTACGCCCGAAGGTGATCGCGCGGACATCGGGGCAGTGATCGAGGAACAGGCGCGAGTGCGCTTCCGGGCAGAACTCGTCGTTTAGGCCCCACAGCACGAAGACCGGCTGGGTGATCTCGGGCAGGCGTGGCGAAAGGTCGGGCGTGCGCATACGCACGAGCACGTCCTTGGGCTGGGTGCGGGCGACGGCGAAACGCTCTTCCACCAATGCGTCGGGAATGTTCGGCGCAAAATCAGGGTGGACGAGGTTCGAGACGAGGCGCTTCTGTTCGGCCAGGTCGAAGTCGGGACCGCCGAAGCTCGAGACCATCTTGGTGATGCCGGGCATGACGAAGTAGGCCTCGCGCTCTGCCACGCAGCCCGGCGCCATCATCACCAGGTTCTTCGTGAACTCCGGGTGGTCGAGCGTCATCAACAGGGCAATGCCGCCACCGAGCGAATTGCCAACCAGGCTCGCGCTGGTCACGCCATGCGCGACGAGTGCCTCGTGGACCGTGTCGGTGAACAGCTGCAGCGTGTAGTCGAGTCCTTCCGGCTTCGACGAGCCGCCGTAGCCGATCAGGTCGGGCAGGATCACACGATAGCCGGCATCGACAAAGGCATCGATGTTCTGGCGGAAGTTGGATGCGCCCGATGCGCCGGGGCCGCTGCCGTGCAGGAAGACGACCGCAGGCGCGGAAGGATCGCCCGCTTCGGCGATGACGATATCGTAGCCACCGGTAACGCGGTGGCTGGCGGTCTTGAGATCAGCCATGGGCGCGCTCGCTCAAAGGAAGGTGAAGGAAGGTTCGCGGCCGAGCATGCCGCCGACGAGATCGGCAGTGCGGTTGGCCGGATCGTTGGCGACGTGGGCGCGGCCTGCGTGGAGATCGAGCCATGGCTGCAGGATCGGGCTGGACATGTAGATCGCCCGGCCGCCGAGCAGCTTGACCATGTCATCGACCAGATCTGCCATGCGCCGCACTACGCTCGCCGAATTGTAGGCGTAGAACGTGCGCTTCTCCATCGGGATGGACTCGCCGCGCTCGGCATGGGCCATGAGGTCCTCGAAGGTGAGGCGCAGGGTCTGCTCCATCTCGGTGACCTCGGCGTGGGCGCGGGCGATGGCCGCGTTCATGAAGGGATCGTCCTTCGATGCCTTGCCGGTATTGGTCGAGACGCGGCTCTGCGAGATCTCGACAGCGGCGTTGATTGCCGCGCGCGCGCCGCCGAAGGCCGCGGTCGAGACCGAGCGCATGAACACCTGCGCCCAGGGCAGGGTGTAGAGCGGGCCGGGGTTGGTCTCTTGCCCCGGATTGGCGCAGAGGAAGCCGTCGATCGAGCGGTGCGTGCGGTGTTCGGGCACGAACACGTCGTCGACGATCACGTCATGGCTGCCGGTGCCCTGGAGGCCGAAGACATGCCAGGTGTCAGTATCGATGGTATAGTCCGCACGCGGCAGCAGGAATGCGCGCATGTCCGGCGCGCCGCCTGCCTCGCGCGGCGGGACCATCGCGCCCAGTACGACCCACTGGCAGTGGACCGATCCGGTGGAGAAGCCCCAGCGGCCCGACAGGCGATAGCCACCCTCGACCGGGGTGACCTTGCCGACGGGCTGGTAGGACGACGAGACCAGCGTCGAGCTATCCTCGCCCCAGACTTCGGCCTGCGCCTCTTCGTGGAACAGCGCGATTTCGTAAGGATGGCAGCCGACCACGCCGTACATCCAGCCGGTGGACATGCAGCCTTCGGCAAGCGCCCTCTGCACGTCGTAGAACACGTTGGGGTGCATTTCGTAGCCGCCCCAGCGCTTGGGCTGAAGGATGCGGAAGAAACCGGCTTCGTGGAATTCGGCAATGGATTTTGCCGGAACGTCGCGCCCGGCGACGCATTCAGCCGCGCGTTGGCGCAAGGCGGGGATCATGGCCCTTGCCCGGGCGACGAGCTCTTCGCCCGACGGGATCGAGCTTTCGAGCGAAATTGCAGCTGCGCTGGCCATGAGCGGCCTCTCCTCCGGTACGACTTTCGACTCACGCAATGCTTGACGTGGCAATGCATTCGTAAAAAGATATCGCAACAGATACGCAAATCGTCAATCAAAAAGCATATCAGCTTTTGATCTTGATAAAATTGCGGCTCGTTACACCTGAAGGACTAGCGGCGTTCACCTGCTGCCGGTGCACGGCTGCGATCTGCGGGGGTATGCTCCGGGGTGTCAGTTTCGTCGCAGGCGACTATCCTGATGATTCTTGCCACACCAGCCAGAGCAGCGGCAACCGCTATCCTCATGACTTCAAGCCAACTTGCGTAAAAAATTTGGACAAGTTCTGCGATAAGTGTGACGGTAAAGATCAATAATAGGGCTGTTGCGCATGATTCGCAGCCTGGCATGGGGCAGAGAGGAAAGCGCTATGAGGTCGCTTCAGGAAATCTCGGACAGGCTTGAAATCCAGGATCTCTTCGCGCGCTATTGCTTCGCGATCGACGAACGCGATTGGGACGCGCTTGACGGCGTATTCACGCCTGATGCGCGCATCGACTATTCCGAAACCGGGGGCGCCGCGGGGACCCTTGCGCAGATCAAGGCGTGGTTGCCGGTGGCGCTTGAGCGTTTCCCGATGTTCCAGCACATGGTGGCAACGACCAAGCTTGACCTTGACGGCGACGAAGCCAGAGCGCGCACAATCCTGTTCAATCCGATGGTTCATCGCAACACTGCTGGCGAGGAGCAGGTCTTCTTCATCGGCTTGTGGTATCGTGACAGGCTTGTCCGCACGCCCGATGGCTGGCGAATTGCCGAACGCCACGAGGACATGGGCTGGTCGCACAACGTGCCGCCGATGGCCGCCGTGCCCGAAATTCCTGATAACTGAGGAGTGTCTGCCGATGTTGCGCATTTCAGTGCCCACTGAGGAGGCTGGCGATCCCTATGGCTTTGCTGCGCGAACCCATGCGCGCGAAATCATGGCTGCGGCTGCCGGATTTTCCTCTGCGGTCTATCGCGAGACACGCCTTTCGATGCGCGAATTCGAAGCGGCGCGAATGCGCACGGCGCAGATCAACGGCTGCATGATCTGCCAGGACTTCCGCGCAGCCCGCGATGCCGAGCGCACGTTTTCGGTGGGCGGCGAGACACCCGAGCGACTGGTAACGGCAAATGGCCCGGCGCCTGACGAGGCATTCTATGCGGCGGTCGAGAACTGGCGGGAATCCGGGCTGTTTTCCGTGCGGGAACGGCTCGCCATGGCCTTTGCCGAACGCTTCGGCACGGATCCGCAAGGGCTGGCCGCTGACGAGGATTTCTGGACCGGGATGCACGAGGTCTTCAGCGATGGCGAGATCGTCGATCTGGCGCATTGCGTGGCGGCTTGGGTCGGCCTTGGCCGCGTGGCGCATGTCTTGGGGTTTGACACGGTGTGTCTCGCTACAAATCCATCGAGCAAGGAATCGGCATGAGCGTGAGTGACGAGCGGCTGGGCGCACCAGGGACGGGCGTGGTGATTACCGGTGGGGCATCGGGCATCGGCCTGGCCGCGGCCCATGCGCTGGCCGAAGTGGGACGACCGGTGGCGCTATGGGACATCAATGCCGATGGCGCAAAAGCTGCGGCGGCCGACATCGCCGCGCGATATGGCGTTTCGGCTGTGGGGCAGGCGGTGGACTTGCGCAATCCGCAAGCGGTTGCCCCTGCCGCAGCCGAGACGCGTGCTTCGCTTGGCAGCATTGGCGGTATCGTCCACGGGGCAGGCACGGCGTTGCAAACCGGGATCGGCGGAGTCACGCCCGAAAACTTCGACGCTGGAATGGCCCTCCACGTGCGCGCGGTGATCGAACTGGTGCAGGCCTTCCGCGATGACCTGAAGGAGCATCCGGGTGGTGCGGTGGTGGCGATATCCTCGATCAACGCATGGTTTGGCAACGGGATGATCCCGATCTACACGGCGGCCAAGGGTGCGGTCATATCGCTGGTGCGATCCATGGCGGACGAGCTTGCGCACGATGGCATCCGCATCAACGCGCTCAGCCCCGGCATGATCGACACGCCGATCCTTGGCGAGATGAGGGATGGGATGGCGCAGCTTTACGGACCGCGCATATTCCTCGGCAGGTTCGGCAAGCCGGAAGAAATCGCAATGACGATCCGCTTCCTCCTGTCTGATGAAGCAAGCTACATTACGGCGACTGAGATAGTGGTCGACGGTGGCATACGCCATTCGCAACGGCCCTGAAGGAGTTTTTGACACGATGCGTTCGGTAATCGTTACAGGGGGTTTCGGCGTGCTGGGGCGCGCGGTGGCGCAGGCGTTCCGCGATAATGGCGACAAGGTGGCGCGGATCGATTTCACGACTGCGGCGGCCGATGCAAACCCCGGCGGGCTCGACATCGGCGGGGTGGACCTGACCGATGCCGCAGCTGCAGCGACAGCGGTAGAGCAGGTCAAGGCGACCTTGGGCGGCATTGACGTGCTGGTCAATGTGGCGGGCGGTTTCGTGTGGCAGACGCTCGCCGATGGCGGACCGGAAACCTGGGCGAAAATGTTCGCAATGAACGCGACGACCTGCGTGACCATGACCAAGGCCGCGCTGCCGACGCTTACCGCGACGCCGGGCGCGGCGATCGTCAATATCGGTGCGGGCAGCGCGCTGGTGGCGGGCAGCGGGATGGGGGCTTATGCCGCCTCCAAGCAAGCCGTCCACAAGCTGACCGAGAGTCTTGCTGCTGAGCTCGCCGGCACTGACTGCACGGTCAATGCCGTACTGCCGAGCATCATCGACACGCCGGCCAACCGGGCCGACATGCCCGATGCCGACTTCTCGCAGTGGGTGCAGCCTGCATCTCTCGCCAAGGTGATCGTCTTCCTTGCATCGCCCGAAGCGCGGAACCTGAGCGGCGCGTTGATTCCGGTATCGCGCGGGGGGTGAACCTACACGCCCTGCAGGAGCACGCGCGCTGCTTCCGTGCCATCGAGCAGGGCGTTTTCGCGGCGCACCGCACGCCAGCCTTGTGGGGTGCGCCGGAAAGTCCAGCGGTTGGCCGAAACACGGTGGACGACAAAGCTGCCCGCTTCGTGGCGCAGCACCAACGAATGACAGCGCGCAGTGGCGGCATCGCCTACGACCGTGACAACAGCAGGGCCAAGGATGTGCGCGCAGCCATCGGCCATGAGCTGACGGTGGACCGGGCCATCGATCAGTGCGGCGATCTCCGAGTGTCCTCTGGCCGTGGCAAAACCGGTGACGACATATTCGCCGTCCTCGGTCCACAATTCGGCAAGGGCACGGGCATCGCCACAATCTGCAAGTGGCCCATACCGCGCAATAAGCTCACGCACAGCTTCGCGATCTTCAAGAGCGGTGAGGCGGGCGGATAGATCAGGAACTTCCGTCATTGGTTCGGGCGCTTTCAGGCGAAGGGGGTCAGGCCGCCGAGCACCTCGCGAACAAGGTCACCCTGTCCGCGCGTACCCGTCTTGGCATAGATGCGCTTGGAATAGTTCCGTGCGGTCTCGTCGGTCAGACGCAGGGCACGCCCTGCTTCAATGATCGTCTCGCCACGGCTCAGCTTCTCGGCAAGCGCGGCCTCCCGATCCGAAAGTCCGTGCAATTCGCGCAGGATGCGGGTCCCCGCGCGCTCGTCTTCACGCACGGCCAGACGCAGCGTTCCGATCACGGCGGGGCGGGCGTGCGGTTCGGGCAGGACAAGGTCGCATTTGCGCAGGAGCATGTGCAGGTCACGCGCCGGATCAAGCAGGACCGCGGTCGCTTCGATGCTACCTTCGGCGATTGCGCTGCAGGCCTTTTCAAGCGCGCCAGCAGCAGCGGGCAGAAGCTGCAGCCGGCGTCCGCCGCGGGGATCCGGGGCAGGGGCGAAAGTCAGCATCCGCTCCGCTTGCGGGTCGGTTGCCATGACCCGCCCCCCGGCATCGAAAGCGAGCTGACCCGCGCCAAGCCGGGCGAGGGCGGCTTGTGCCATCGCGGTCTGCAGGCGCTGTTCGGCAAGCGCGGCAAGCGTGCGCAGCGAGGCGGCAAGGTGTGGGCCGATCGCCGCAAGGGTCGATACGGCAGCAGAGCTGAAATCCTCACGCTCGCGCACCAGCAGCAGCCAGGCGTCGGCCGCGCCGCCCGCGCTCACGCGGAGCCAGCGGCCATAGCGGATGCCCATTTCCGCCAGCGCGCCGCGCTGCAGGGCAAGGCGCGTGGGGTTGTCGAAATCCAACATCTCGTCGATGGCGTAGACGCGGCCTGGCCGCAGTTGACCATATGGGTGCAGGCCTAATGCGTTGATGCGGCGGAAGTCGAGTTGCGGTTCGCGCACGGCGCGCGGCGCAGTAACGTGGATGACAGTGGGTTCCTGCGACGGCATGGCATTGGCCAGGGTAATGATGAGAAACGCGCGGCGGGCATAGGTGCGCGCGACGAGGTTGCGCATGAAGGCACCCCACGGCGGCGTCTGGTGCACACCTTCGACAAGCGGCAGGAAAAGCTCCTGCTGATCCGTATGCGTAAAGGCCACCGTTTCCTCCCATATGGGAGCTTTGGTTTACGGGCGATGGTCTGAATTGCAAGCCGAGCCTGAGGGAGCCTCTCCGAATGACCGATGCCGTGACCGCTGCGCCTGCGATGACCGATGCGGAACTTGCCGCCCATCTTGCTGAAGTGGCGGGCAAGCTGCTGCTGACGGTGCGCGAAAGCGGTATGCTGAGCCTCAAGCAGCTGGGCAAGGCGGGTGACGCCACGGCCAACCAGTTCCTCGTTCACGCCTTGCGCGAACAGCGGCCGGAAGACGGCCTGCTTTCGGAAGAGGAAAAGGACAATCTCGACCGGCTGCAGTTCTCGCGCACTTGGATCGTCGACCCGGTCGATGGCACGCGCGAATATGGCGAGGCGCGAACTGACTGGGCGGTCCATGTCGGCCTGGCTATCGACGGTGTGGCAACGATTGGCGCGGTGGCACTGCCCGGCGCCGGCATTGTGCTGCGCACCGATCAACCGCGCCGGATTCCCCCGGCGCCCGAGCGTCTGCGCATGGTCGTCAGCCGCACGCGCCCGGCGCATGAAGCAGTGGCCGTGGCCGAAGCGATCGGGGCCGAACTTGTGCCGATGGGCAGCGCCGGGGCCAAGGCGATGGCCGTGATCTTGGGCGATGCCGACATCTACCTCCACTCCGGCGGTCAGTTTGAATGGGATAGCTGTGCGCCGGTCGCAGTGGCGCTGGCGCACGGCCTGCATTGCAGCCGCATCGACGGTAGTTCGCTGGTTTACAACCAGGCCGACACCTACATGCCCGACCTGCTGATCTGCCGGAAGGAACATGCCGAAATGGTGCTATCGCGCATAAAGGCTGTGCAGCCGGCTTGAACGGCAATTGCCAGCGTTACAAATAGAAGGCAGGTAATCCCCTCAATTTCAGGGGGTTTGCGTGCGCAATAGATTCGCGCTGTTCGTTGTCGGTCTTCTTGCCACTACTGCTCCGGCACTTGCTGGAGACAATGTCCTCTACGGCCCTGCTCCCAAATGGGCCGACGTGCGCGATTCGGCAAGGATTGACACCGCAGCAAGCACCCCGATCGCTCTGCTGGACGTGCAACAGCGGATCGAGGGCGAAACGCTGCGGGTCTATGTCGACCAGGCCTTCAAGCTGGGCAGCCCGGAATCGCTGACGCAGAGCGGCACGAGTTCTGCCGTTTGGATGCCTGACAAGGGCGATCTGACGGTCCACCGCGTCGAGATCCTGCGTGCGGGCAAGGTGGTTGACGTGCTCAAGGGCGGCGCGCGCTATCAGGTGTTGCGGCGCGAACGCGGGCTGGAACAGCGCCAGATCGACGGCATGCTGACCGCGACCCTAGCCATTCCCGGCCTGCAGGTCGGGGACGTGCTGCGCATTGCCTATAGCCAGACCATGCGCGACAAGGCGCTGCAGGGGAAAGTGCAAATCGACAGCGGACTGTTGACCCTGCCCCTGGAGGCTGGTTTTGCGCGCACCAGCGTCTCCTGGCCCGAAGGCCTTGCCGTGAAATGGCAGGCAGGCCCTTCGGCGGGCAGTCCAACCGAGAGCATCAAGGACGGCTGGCACACTGTGAACGTGGCGCTGCCCTTGGCAAAGCGCGAGGAAATGCCGCAAGGCGCGCCATCGCGCTTTTCCCGGGCGCCCACGCTGGAAGCCACCACGTTCGGCAGCTGGGAAGAAGTCTCGAGGGTGTTCGCACCGCTCTATTCCACGAAGGACGCGATCGCTGCGGGAAGCCCGCTCGCAGCAGAAGTGGCGAAGATCGAGAAGCAGAGCCCTGACCCGCTGACCCGCGCTGCCTTGGCCACGCGGCTGGTGCAGGATCAGGTGAGTTACCTGCTGAACGGCATGGCGGGCGGGAACTACGTGCCGCAGGCCCCGTCGCTGACCTGGACTTCTCGCTACGGCGATTGCAAGGCCAAATCCCTGCTGCTGCTGTCCTTGCTGGAAGCCTTGGGCATCAAGGCCGAGGTCGTCGCCGTGAACAGCCAGACCGGCGATGCCGTGCCGGATTCACTGCCGATGCCGGCGGCATTCGATCATGTCATCGTGCGGGCCGAAATCGCCGGGACGACCTATTGGCTCGACGGCACGGCAACCGGCACGCGGCTGCAGACGCTGGCCGACGTCCCGCCGTTCCGTCATGCGCTGCCGATCCGGGCGGAAGGCGCGCCGCTCATGGCGATGGAACCGCGCGTGCCCCAAGCTGCGATGGCTTCGGTCAAGCTGACGATCGATCAGCGCGCCGGGGTCGAGATGCCGGCACTCATCTCGGCGACGTCCACTTTCGCGGGGATGCTGGGCAGCAACCTTGGTGCGGCATTCGGACAGGCCAGCGAAGAACAGAAAAAGCAGATGATCAAATCCATCGGGGATTCGATCTTCAAGGATCTGACCGATGATGGCGGCATCATCACTGGAGGAACAACCGCGTTTGACAGCGAAACCGGAACGGCGACCGTGACGATCGAAGGCATGGTCATTTCCCTGTTTCAGGACCGAGACGGCACCAAGCGCATGGATATGCGTGGCCTGGGCAGTGCCAGCGCCGCGTTCGATTACGACCGCAGCCGGGCAAACTGGAAAGCGATTCCGGTGAACCTTGGCCGCGCCGAACGGGTGCGCGAGGAAATGGAAGTTCTGCTCCCGGCTGACGAGCCGGGCTTCAAGTTGGGCGGGAAAGCCGACTACGAGGCAACATTCGCTGGCACGACCGTTACCCGCAAGGGCGCGCTCGAAGGCCAGCGCTTCAGCGTCAGCGAAGAGCGCGCGTCGCTTGGTGGTGAACTGCCTGCGGCGGAAATCCCTGTCGAGAAGGCAAAGGCACTGCGCCTGCGCAACACGGTCCCCTTCCTTGTTGCCCCCACCACCGCAGCACGCGCATGGCGTTATCAGCAGCCTTCGCTCAAGGCGCGCATTGCGCCGATTGAGGCGGCCTATGAAAAGGCGCTGGCGCGGGAAACCGGGGATGCACAAAGCGACCCCCTGGCGCGCCGCGCCGATCTGCGGGAATCGGTTTATGATCTGGCGGGCGCGCTGTCCGATTGGGACAAGGTCATTGCGATGGCGCCCGATGCCTGGACCTTTGGCAGGCGGGCCTTCACCAACCGGCAGATGGGGCGTTGGACCGATGCGATCGCGGATCACCGCGAGGCATTGAAGCTGGCGCCGTCGGTGTCCAATGCCATCTCGCTGGCAGGGGCGCTTGGGCGTGAAGGCAAGACCGACGAAGCCCTGGCCCTGTTGACCGAATACGACGACATGGGTGACGAGCATACCGGCGTCGTCCTGACCCGTGCAGACATCCTTGCCTATGCAGGAAAGGGTGCCGATGGTCTGAAAGAGGTCGACGCGCTGATCGAGGAAAAGCCGGGAGACACGTCGCTGCTCAATGCAGCGTGCTGGTATCGGGCGCGCTTCCGGGTGGATGCCGACCGCACGATCGAGGTGTGCAATCAGGCGGTAGAGCGCGCGTCCAATGCTGCCGCCGTGCTGGACAGCCGGGCACTGGCCTGGGTGGCGCAAGGCAATCTGCAGAACGCGCTGGCCGACGTCGAATCCGCTCTGAAGATCTCGCCGTCGCAACTGGCGTCGCTCTATCTCAGGGCGTGGATCGGCAATGCCATGGGCAAGCCCGAAGCGAAGGCCGACCTTGCCTACTTCCGCAAGGTCACGCCCGGTCTGGTGCAGGATTACGCGCGCTACGGATTGAAATAACGCACAAGTCCAGGCGAGTGCCGCGCCATGCTGACGCGGCACTGGCGTGCCTGCCTTTCTCGATGAAGACGGAACTGCCGCTGCGTGGCGCGGCGCGTCCTCGCGCGTTCACCGGGGATAAGCCGGCAATGCAAAGATGCGCGCTTTGCGCAACACTCGCCATCCAATGCGACGCATTATGCCATCATAATGAGTTTCCAGTTGCCATCCTCGCTACATATGCGTAGCTTAAGTCCGAATTGATTGCGCGAATGCGCATCGGAAAGTATCCTGGAGAGGGAGAGGACATCGTGAGGAAACTGCTCGCCGCTACGGCATTGAGCTCGCTTGCCTTTATTGCAGCGCCAGCATTTGCGCAGGCTACGCCGCAAGAATCTGCGCAGGACACCGCCGCCCAGAATGACGCCGGCATCGGTGAGATCGTCGTTACCGCGCAGAAGCGGGCCGAGAACATCCAGAACGTGCCGATCGCCATCTCGGCCGTCAGCAGCCAGTTCCTAGAAACGCGCGGCATCACCTCGATCGACAGCCTCGGCTCGATCGCCCCGAACGTGAAGTTCGAACGCGCGCCTTCGAACAAGACGATCTCGCAGATCGCCATCCGCGGGTCGGTGACGATCAACCCGGCCGTGACTTGGGAGCCCGCTGTCGGCCTCTACTTGGGCGGCGTTTACATCGCCAAGGCGCAAGGCTCGATCTTCGACGTTGCCGACCTGGAGCGCGTCGAAATCCTGCGCGGTCCGCAGGGCACGCTTTATGGCCGCAACGCGCTGGCTGGTGCCGTCAATCTCGTACCCAAGGCGCCGAGCGGCGAACTGGGGGTCAAGGGCGAGCTGACCTATGGAAACTATGACTACTGGAAGGGCCGCGCCGTCATCGACCTTCCGGCAATGGGGCCGTTCTCGCTCAAGCTTTCGGGCCAGATCCAGAAGCGTGACGGCTTCATCAGGCTGACGCCCAACCCTTATCCGCAGGCGGTTGCCGCTGGCCCGGCACGGACGGGCCGCACCAACGATCTCGACGGCAAGAGCGGCATGGTCCAGCTGCGCTTCAAGCCTGAAGGCAGCAACTTCACCGCCGACTACATGTTCGACTATTCGAAGTTCGACCAGCGCCCGGACTATGCGCAGCTTGTCCGCGTCAACCGCAATGGCCGGCCCGAGGACATCTTCGATCCCAACTCACCAGGCTATGCCTTCGGCGGCGCGTTCTTCCCGCTGAACCTCTATGACCGGGCCGACCGCCAATCGACCGCGTCGCTCGATGCCAATCCGCTATACGAACGTTCGCGCACTTATGGTCACGCGCTGACCCTTGCGCTCGATCTCGGCGGAGCGACGGTCAAGTCGATCACCGCTTATCGCAACCTCAAGTGGGCAGACTCGCTTGACCTCGATGGTTCGCCCCTGCCGGTGGCGCTGACCCAGCGTGATACCAGCTTCCACAGCTGGAGCCAGGAACTGCAGGTGTCCGGACAGACGCTGAGTGACAAGTTCAAGTACGTGGCGGGCGTATTCTATTACAAGGAAAAGGCCGAAACGCTTGGGCCGCAAAGCTTCTTCGGCGGCGGCGCGTCCTACCAGTCCGACTACGGATCGAACACCGAGGCGTTCGCCGTGTTCGCGCAGGTCGATTACGACATCACTGATGCCCTCAAGCTGACCCTGGGTGGACGCTACACGCACGAGAAGAAGGACGTGCGCCGCTTCCTGCGGGTGAACTTCGACGCAGCGAACAACATTTTCGCGCCGACCGTGGTGGCAAACATCCCCTATGGCGGCGTCCCTGATGCCACCTTCAACAGGTTCAATCCGGCAATCACGCTGGCCTATCAGGCTAACGAGAACATCAACCTTTACGCTCGCTTCGCACAAGGGTTCAAGTCAGGCGGCTTCAACGGCGAGACCAACGATTTCCGCGCGCCGACCGCAGCCTGCCCCACCGGCGCGATCGAACTGTGCAATCCCTATCGCCCGGAAACGGTCGACAGCTACGAAGTCGGCATCAAGACCAAGCTGGCCGACGGCAAGGTGATCTTCAACGTCGCCGGCTTCTGGGACGAGCACAAGGACATCCAGCTTTCGGTGTTCACGGCAAATGGCGCGGCTGCTTCCGTCGTCAAGAACGCGGCGGCCGCACGCATCCGTGGCCTCGAGATCGAAACAGTGATCCGCCCGGTCGACGTGCTGACGATCAATGGATCGCTCGCTTTCCTCGATCCCAAGTACAAGAGCTACATCGAGGCCGTGAACGGCGTTGACACCAACGTCGCCAACAACCGCGCCTTCCCGCACACACCCAAGACCACGGCAGCCGCCGGCGTCGATCTTCGCGTGGCGCAGGGAGACTGGGGCCGTTTGAACGTCAATGGCGATATCAATTACGTCTCCAGCTATTACACCTTCCCCTATGCACTGGTGACGCCGAATGCCTCGGCGCAGAACGCCCACAACACCCGCTCGAAGGGCCGCACGATCGTCAATCTGCGCGCCGCGGTTTCGGAAGTGCCGCTGGGTGGGGCGAAGGCCGAACTGGCGCTTTGGGTCAAGAACCTGACCAAGGAAAGCGATCCCTCCAACTTCATCGACTTCGGCCCGGGTTTCGGCGGCCTCACGGTCGGATACTTCCCCGATCCGCGCACTTACGGCCTGACGCTGGGAGTGAAGTTCTGATGCTCTTCGCCGGGAAAAAGACGCTGGTGACAGGTGCGGCCTCGGGCATAGGTCGCGCCACCGCCATCCGCTTCGCCGCCGAGGGTGCATCGCTCACCATCGGTGACCGCAACATTGCCGGGCTTGAGGAAACGGCAGGGATGATTGCCGCCGCAGGCCACACTGCGCCGGTGGTGCAAGCCTATGACGCTACAGACTATGCCTCATGCCGTGCGCTGGTGGACACTGCCGCACGCGACGGGCTCGACATCGTCTGCAACATCGCCGGACTGCTGAAGTGGGGGCGCTCCGAAACCTTCGCTGCCGAGGACTTCGACCTGCTGATGCACGTCAACGCCACCAGCGTTTTCGTGATTTGCCAGGCGGCGATGCCGCATCTGCTCAAGTCGAAGGGCACCATCGTAAACACCGCGTCGACCGCAGCGCTGCAGGGCCAGCCCTACAATGCGGCCTATTCGGCCTCAAAGCACGCGGTGGCAGCGATCACCAAGGGCCTCGCAATCGAATACGCGTCCGCGGGTGTGCGCATCAATGCGATCTGCCCCGGGCACGTGATCACGCCAATGACCGAGAACACGCCTCCGCCCGAAGGCGTGGACTGGGCGCTGATGATGCGCAACGCGCCCAAGTTGCTCGATGGCTCGTGCGCGCCGGAAGACATCGCGGAAATGTTCGCGTTCCTTGCCAGCGACAAGGCGCGCAAGATCACCGGATCGCTCTTCACTGTGGACGGCGGACAACTGGCAGGATGACAGCATGACAGACCTTTCCGCCGAAGCCAGCAATCTGAGCCACGTCTGGCGCAGGTTCTGCAGCGAACTGGCCGAGGCGGGGGAGGTTCTGGCACGTCCGTCGAGCCCGACCAGCGCACTCGATCAAGCCGAGGGTCTGCGGTATCTCAGCCGTCTGGCGCGCACCGCGCTCAACATGCTGGTCGACAGCGCGGACCCGGATTTTCCGCGCCTGTTCCTGTTGTGCGACGACAAGATCAAGATCGGCGCCGACAACCCCGACAACCTCTACCAGCAGTGCGTGGTGCGGGGCGATCGTACCTATCGCATCACCGGCAAGCGCAATACGGTCCCCTACTTCTCGATCGGCAGCAAGGCCAACCGCTATGCCATCGACGGGACGATGGCTTCGACTGGCGAGATCGAATTCGCGCAGATGGAGTTCGGGCCTGACGGCACCTTCGAGATCGTGGTCAGCCGCGATCCGCAGCCGGGCAACTGGCTGCCGATGGCAGACGACACCACCTTGCTGATCGTGCGCCAGACCTTTGACGACAAGCAGACGCAGACCCCTGCCAACATCAAGGTGGAGCGGATCAGTGATGGTCCGACAGCGCCCGCGCTGCTCACGCCCGAATTGATCGAACAGCAACTCATGGCCTCTGCCGCATGGGCGCGGGGCACGGCCAATACCTTCGCCAACTGGTCGGAATGGTTCAAGGCGCATCCCAACCAGTTCTACGATGCGCCGCAGGAGATCTTCTGGAAGGCGGGCGGCGATCCCAATATCTGGTACGGCCACTTCTACTTCGACCTGCAGCCGGGCGAGGCGCTGGTGATCGAGACTGCCGTGCCCGATTGCCGGATGTGGAACGTCCAGATCGACAACTGGTGGATGGAATCGCTCGATCACGTGCACCAGAAGGTGTGGCTCAACAATTCGATGGCCAGGCTGGAGGCGGACGGCAGCGTCTTGGTGGTCTGTGCCGAGCGCGATCCAGGCTTTGGCAACTGGGTCGATCTAGCTGGGCACAGATCAGGCACCGGCCTGTGGCGCTGGTTCAACGCGGCCGACAATGTCGTGCCCAGAATGCGCGTTGTAAAGCTTTGACAGTCTTGCCGGACGTTACGGAAAGGCCCATCTGAACGGCCAGACCACCCCGGGAACGAGCCTTGACCGAAACGACTGAACGTCTGCCGACCTTCTTCCTCAACCACGGCGGTGGACCTTGGCCGTGGATGGATGGCCCTATGCGCCGGGGCTATGATCAGCTTGAGGCTTCGCTTCAGGCCATTATTCCCTCGCTCGGCACCATGCCCAAGGCAATTCTCGTCGTCTCGGCACATTGGGAAGAGGCGGTGCCGCACGTCTCGACCAGCGCCGTACCGCCGATGCTCTACGATTACTACGGCTTTCCAGAGCACACATACCACATCCGCTATGCCGCGCCGGGCAGCCCGGAACTGGCGGCGCGGGTGCAGGATCTGCTTCTGGCGGGCGGCATGGACTGTCGCGAGGACGGCGAGCGGGGCTTTGACCATGGCACCTTTTCGATGATGCAGCCTATCCGGCCCGAGGCTGACATTCCGATTGTCCAGCTTTCGGTCCTCACCAGCTTTGACGCTGCCGAACACATCGCGATGGGCCGCATCCTTGCCCCCCTGCGCGAAGAGGGGGTGCTCGTGCTGGGGTCCGGTCTGTCATATCACAACCTGCGCGCTTTCGGAGCGCAGGGGAGAGCGGCGTCACATGCCTTCGATCGCTGGTTGCGCGAAAGCCTTGTGGGCTTCGAGGGCAATCAGGGAGCAAGAGCGCTGGAGCGGTGGATGGATGCGCCTGCAGCCATGCAGGCTCATCCGCGGCCTGAGCACCTGCTACCGCTTATGGTCATCGCCGGATCGGCCGAGGTAGATTCTTGCAGCGTCCAGTTTCATCAGGACGACTTCTTCGGTGGCCTTGCCGTGACCAGTTTCCGGTTTGGCTAGAGCGTTTTCGAACCGGATGGAATCATCTTGTGGCTCGGAAAACGCGGTAAGACAGGAGTCCGGAGTGTTCAAAGCCCCGGCAGCCCGACGAAGGCAGCCCACGCCAATAGTGGTCCGACGCCGACGACGATCGCTGCATAGACCAACAGCTTGCGCAGAACTGCAGGGCGATCCTCTTCGGGTGCGTTCCCGACGATCAGCGCGCCATTTGTCGAAAACGGCGAAGTGTCGACGATAGTGTTGGCAATGCAGATAGCTGCAACAACGGGCATCACGGCGATGTGCCCGCCCGCCAGAATGGGCAGGCTGAGCGGGATGATGACCCCCAGCAATGCTGTCGACGACGCGAAGGCCGAGACCACGCCCGCAAGATAGCACAGCAGGAGAACAGCAAGGCTGGCTGATCCGACCTGTCCGATCATGACGCTGATCGCATCGAGCGTGCCGAGCCGGTCAAGCAGGGTCACGTAAATCACAATTCCCGAAATCAGCAGGATAGTGGACCAGTCAACCTGTTTGAGCGCGCCCTGCTGCGTGCTCGGCGCAACCATCGCGAGCGCGAGGATGACCATGAGCGCCATGAAGCCGATCTCGACCTTGAACAGCAGTGCGCCGATGGCGAGGGCCAGTAGGCCGACAAGCGTCCAGGCCCCGTCACGATCAAGCGCTGGCACATCGACATCGCCCTCATGGTTCGTGCCTGCCACCGCCTCGCGCCGGGCATAGAACAGCCAGACCATGAGGGCGATGGCGGCATTGAAGGCCGCGCTGGCGATGAAAAGATACTGCGGGTCAGGCTCGATCCCGCTGCCGGTGAGCACCTTTGCGGCGATGCCGCCATAGATCGAGATGGGCGAGAAGCTTCCTGCCTGAGCGCCATGGACGACGAGCAGGCCCATCATAAGCGGTGAAAAGCCGTGGCTGCGCGAAAAGCGCATGGCGATCGGAGCGACAATGGCAACCGCAGCCGGCCCGACCGCGCCAAGCGCTGTCAGCACGCCGGCAACGAGGAACACCAGCAGCGGCAACAGCGCAGTATGGCCGCCGAGCAGGCCGGCTGCGCGCGCCACAAGCCAGTCTATCGCGCCATTACGGCTGGCGATTCCGAACAGATAAGTGATGCCGAGCAGGGTCAGGAACAGGTCAGCCGGAAAGCCCGCCAGCACCTCTTTCACCGGAAGTCCGGCAACGAACACGCCCAGCGCCAAGGCAGCGGCAAAGCCGATCAGCCCCATGTTCACCGGCAACCACACTGCCGCCACAAAGATCGCGACCAGAATCGCGATCGACAGGATCAACATCGTCTCTTCCCCTCCCACACGCTCGCGCTAGTTGGCGAAGAGTGCGGCATGTTCCTGTCTTAGCAGTGCCTTCTGCACCTTGCCCATGGTATTGCGTGGCAGTTCATCGACAAACACGACCGCGCGTGGCTGCTTGAAGCGGGCCAGCCTATCGGCCAGTGCAGCAATCACCGCATCGGCATCGAGCGCTGGATCGGTTGCCTTGACCACCGCGACCACGGCCTCGCCCATATCGGCATGGGGCACGCCGATCACCGCACTTTCGGCAATCCCGGGGATCTCGTCCAGAGCGGCTTCGACTTCCGCCGGGTAGATATTGAAGCCGCCCGCGATGATCAGATCCTTGGCGCGGCCCACGATGTGCACATAGCCTTCCGAGTCGATGTAGCCGAGGTCGCCGGTGATGAAGTAGCCATCGTTACGGAATTCCTCGGCCGTCTTCTCCGGCATTTGCCAATAGCCGCGAAAGACGTTGGGACCCTTGACCTCGATTACGCCAATTTCGCCCTGCGGCAATGCGCCTCCGCTTTCGGGCTGGGCGATGCGCAAGCTGACGCCCGGCAACGGGTACCCGACGCTCCCCGGCTTGCGCTGGCCGTCGTAGGGGTTGGAAGTGTTCATGTTGGTTTCGGTCATGCCATAGCGTTCCAGGATCGCTTGCCCGGTAAGCGCAGCGAAGTCCTTGTGAACCTCTGCGGAAAGAGGCGCAGAACCCGAAATGAACAGGCGCATATGGCTGGCAAGCTCGCGCGTGAAACCGGCATGGCCCAGCAACCGCGAAAAGAACGTCGGCACCCCCATAAGCACGCTTGCCCTCGGCATCAGCCTGACGAGTTCATCGGCATCAAATCGCGGCAGGAAGATGATCGCCGAGCCCGCCGCGATGGTGACGTTGGTTGCCACGAACAGCCCGTGCGTATGGAAAATTGGCAGGGCATGAAGCAATCTGTCAGCGCTGGTAAAGCGCCAGGAATCGCGCAGAGTCAGCGCGTTGGTAGCAAGGTTGGCATGGCTCAGCATTGCCCCCTTGCTGCGCCCGGTTGTGCCGGACGTATAAAGGATTGCAGCGAGGTCGTCTGCTCGCGGAATGTGACGCGCGGTAACCACAGGTGCGCCCGCCGCCGCTTCGACCAGCGTTCCGCCGGTGCCCTCGGCGTCGAGCGTCAGCAGCGCAGGCGCGCCCAGTTCGCTGCATAGTTCGGACATGGCCGGTTCGTCTGCAGTGCGGCAAAGAACAAGCGCTGGACGCGCGTCCCCGAGGAAGTAGCGCAGTTCGCCGATCGTATACGCAGTGTTGAGTGGCAGATAGACTGCTCCCACATGCAGCGCGGCCAGCCAGGTGAGCAACGCCATCTGCGATTTCTCGATCTGGACCGCCACCCGGTCACCCGGCTTCACGCCCTGCGCGCGAAATGCGTGGGCAATCTGCGCAGCGCGAAATGCGGCGCCGCGGTAGCTTAACTCGGCACCATCCGGACCAATCAGGAAGGGGGCGTCCGGTCGAGATTCGCAATGGTCCAGAAACAGGCTGAGGATGTCGTGCGGGGCACCGTGCGGCAAGTTGACATGTCCTTGAGAAAAACTCGGGGAACTGGTTGTTTCCGGAGTGTGTGTATGCAAGAAGCCAATAATCACACTATCGGGCATGCATCAATATGATTTCCGAGAACGAACACGCCTCCGGAATGCTCCGTTCAGAACGCATCCGCCTCGCACTTGCGGACGAGATCACAAGCGGCATGCTGGCGCCCGGCACGCAACTTGACGAGCAGCAGCTCGGAGACCGCTTCGGCGCGTCGCGCACGCCGGTCCGGGAGGCCCTGCGCCAACTTGCCGCCGAGGGACTGGTCGAAATGCGGCCGCGGCGCGGCGCTGTCGTGGCCGCGATGACGGCGGAGCGGGTGTTCGAGATGTTCGAGCTTTCGGCCGAGATCGAAGCGCTGTGCGTGCGGCTTGCCGCATGGCGGATGACCCCGCTTGAACGGAGTGCACTGCGGAAAATCCACGAAGAATCCGCCATTCTGGTGGAGAATGGCGACGTGGACGAGTACGATCGGCTAAACTGGCGGTTCCACGATGCAATATACGAGGGGACGCACAACGCCTTCATCGTGGAGCAGGCGAAACTCCTTCGGGAGCGGATGGCGGCCTTTCGTCGGGCTCAGTTACGCCAGGGTGGGCGACCCGCCCGGTCCCGGCACGAACATGGCGAACTGGTCGAGGCCGTAATGCGAGGAGATGGTGAGGAAGCCTCGAAATTGATGCGTGCGCATATGTTCAATGCCTCGAACGCGCTCGAAGGATACGCTCGCCTGTTCACAGGGCGCGACGCACAAGGCTAACCGCTCACCCCTCAAAAAGGCCAGTCGATACGCCGACAATTTTGGCTTGCGCTGTCAGATCAAGTATGCAAGGCAAAGGGCATAACGACCGCGCGCATACATTGCAGCGGCGGAGAGGGATGCCGGAACCAAGCCGCTCGGACGAACTGTCGGCTCTGGCACCCCCTCTGCTGACAGCGCTGTCCATAAGGGTGCAGGTTTCAAGAGGGAGGATTACGATGAGAAAACTGCAATTCGCGTGCCTGGCATCGGCACTGTCTTTGGCGGCCACGTCCGTTTACGCTCAGGATGCGAGCGAAGCGCCTGCGGACGGTGACATCGTCGTCACTGCGAACCGCACGTCGTCGCTGCTGTCAAAGACCCCAATCGCAATGACCGCTGTTGGAGGTGACGACCTCATCGCTTCAGGCATCACCAACCCGACCCAGCTTGAAGAAAGCGTGCCCAACCTGTCGATCGTGCGCGGCAACGGCCTGCAGATCACCATTCGCGGCGTGACCAGCACCGACGGCACCGAGAAGGGCGATCCCTCGGCGGCATTCATGGTCAACGGCGTGTATCTGGCGCGTCCGCAGGCGCAGGAAGTCTCGTTCTTCGACATCGAGCGCGTCGAAGTCCTCCGCGGTCCGCAGGGCACGCTCTATGGCCGCAACTCGACAGCTGGCGTCGTCAACATTCTGACGGTCCAGCCCAAGTTCGAATTTGGCGCACGCGCCGACGTTTCGTACGGCAATTTCAACGCCCTCAATGGCACTGCCGTGGTCAATATACCGGCTGGCGAAACGATTGCCTTTCGCGTGGCCGCAAACATCGACCAGCGTGACAGCTATCTCATCGATGGCGCGCCGAACGACGGCGTAACGCTCAACAAGTTCAAGGATAACAAGTCGGTCCGCCTGTCAGCCCTGTTCAAGCCAACGCCGGACCTTAGCCTCCTGCTCGTCGGCGATTACAGCAAGGTCAAGGGCAACCCGACCAACGGCGTGCCTACCACCCAGTTCTACAGCAACATCACCAGCGGCGGTCGCCAGAATTTCAGCGCCCCAACCTATCTTGGCGCTGACCCCGACGTGGCCCGCACGCTGAGCCGCACGCAGGCCCAGCAGGCCTTCCGCGACAACGAGGAAAAAGGCGTGATGGGCGAGCTCAACTACACGATGGGCAACATCACACTCACCTACCTCGGTTCTTACCGTGAATCGGAACGCCGCGAATTCAGCAACGCGGCCAATGGCGCGTTCTCGGCGGATTTTGCCGGTTCCTACTGGCAGACCTCGCAGGAAGTGCGCCTTGCCTATGGCGGCGACGGTCCGCTGCAGGCGCAGGTCGGCGGCTATTACTTCAAGGAAAAGTCCGGCATCGCCTTCTTCCTGAACAACCTGCTCGGCCCCAACACGCGCTTCGGCTTCCCGCAGGACCCGACCATTGCCGAAAACAAATCGGTCTTCGGGCAAGCCACCTATGAAATCGCTCCTGACCTCAAGATCACCGGCGGCGTGCGCTATTCGCACGATCTCAAGTCGCGCGTGGGCAACACTGTCGTCGACTTCTACGACCGCATCGGCACGTCCTACAGTATCGGCAACTTCATTCGCCGCCAGATCAACCAGAACAACGATGCCAAGCGCACGTTCAGCCGCGTGACCTGGCGCGCTGGCGTTGATTACGACACGTCCCTCGGCCTCATCTTCGCGTCCGTATCCACGGGTTACAAGGCCGGTGGCTTCAACGATGGCTGCGAGACTCCGCCCGCCGGGCAGCCCAATCCGCAGAACTGTCAGTTGCCCGCGAATGCGCTCTACTATGATCCGGAAACGTTGACCGCCTATGAAGCAGGCTTCAAGTTCCGCTTCAGCCCGGCATTCCGCCTCAACGGCACGATCTTCCACTATGACTACGCAGGCCTGCAGCTTTCGCAGCTGTCCGACATCTGCGGTGGGCCGTGCCAGGTTACGACCAACGCTGCGAAGGCTAAGGTTGATGGCGTGGAGCTTGATGCCCAGATCCAGCCTTCGGATCGCTTTACCGTCAGGCTGGCACTGAACTGGCTCGATGCCCGCTATGACGAATATGCTCCTGCTTACAACGATACTTCGGTCACGCCGAATGTACGCCGCTCGGTGAATTTCGCCGGTCGTGCGCTGAATCGCAGCCCGAAGTGGAGCTGGGTTGCCGGGGCGAACTATGTCCTGCCGGTGGGCGAAGGGCGCATCGTGTTCGACGCGCAGACAGCGGCCCGCAGCCGCTATGAAGTGACCGACCTCGCCAACTTCGCTTACTTCTACCAGCCGGCGGCAACGAAGACTGACGTGTCCGTCACATACAACGCGCCGCAAGACCGCTTCTACTTCGCTGCATTCGCTGAAAACCTCGAGAACAACCTAGTGGTTACTGGCGCTACTACCGGCCTGTTCGGTGCGGTCACTTTCGCCGATCCGCGCACTTATGGTGTACGCGCCGGCGTGAAGTTCTGACCAGAAAGTTCCTTCGCCGACCGGCATGAGGGCAAGTCGGCAAGCGGGCGGGCGGGGTCATTTGGCCTCGCCCGTTCGCCTGTTATGATTACGTCACAAGCAGATGCTGCAACCATGCGCTGCAGCATCCGTGGCAAAACCTTTTCAGCTTTCCAACCGCGGCTCCACCTGGATCAGCGAAACGGCTGCGCGGCGGGGCTGCGTCAGCATGAAGTGCGTGGCGACCGCAATGTCTTCGGCCCGGAGCATCTTTTCAGCATTGATTGCATCACGCTGCTCCTGATCGGAGTACTCGGGATACTGGAAATCAGCGCCGGTCAGCCCGGGCTCGATCAGACCGACCTTGATGTCCTTGGGAGCCATTTCCTCCCGGAAAGCGGCGGCAAACCCCTGAACGCCAGACTTTGCCGCGACATAGACCGAACTTCCCTTGCCGCGTGACACTGCCGACATCGATCCGATCAACACGATATCGCCACCCTTGCTCATCCGTCGCGCCGCTTCGCGTGATGCGATCACATAGGCCACCAGGTCGGTTTCCAGTTGATAGCGCAGGTCCTCTTCGTTGACCTCCATCGGTGTCTGGGCCGGCACCGCAGCATTGATGATCGCAACATCGATCGCACCGCCCAACGATGCGTCAGCAGCGCTCCAGAACCGGCGCATTCCCTCGGGACGGGCGAGATCTAATGCAACACCATCACCTTTACCAACCTCGTTGATGCGCTTGAGCGCGTCGGCAAGGTGCTGCTCGTCGCGCCCGCAGACGAAGACAGAAGCGCCCTCGCCAGCCAGCAGGATCGCGATCGCACGGCCAATTCCTGTTGTGCCACCTGTAACAACCACACGCTTGCCATCGAGCCTCGGTTGCTCGGTGTGCGCATCGTCGAGATTTGGTGCGCTGTGGCCCGCCATGAAATTCTCCGCGTAGGTCGCGCCGGCAAAGTGCCGGGCGTTTGCAGGAGAATTGCTTGAGAGCGACGTTGGTTTCCCCGATCAACCGGCTTTAGCCAGCGTCCATCGCATCAGCGCGATGGCCATGCCTGCAACAGACGACAATACTCGTCGAAACGGAGCGGCTTCGAGATTACAAAACCCTGCAACGTGTTACAGTCGTTCTCTGTCAACCAGCGCCGCTGTGACTCCAGCTCGACACCTTCGGCTACCGTTTCCAGGCCCAGCATCTTCGCCAGACCGATAATGCCAAGCACGATCTTCTGGTCAGGACCGGATTCGGCGACGCGCTGCACGAAGCTGCGATCGATCTTGATCGTATCCACGGTACAGGCCTGCAAGTGGGCGAGCGAGGAATAGCCCGTGCCGAAATCGTCCAGAGCAACGGCGATGCCGCGAGCGTGCAGGGCCTTGACGATGGAATCGGCCTGTCGCGTATCGGCGATGACCGAAGTTTCGGTAACTTCGACCTCAAGCAGGTGCTCGCTCGCACCATAATCGGCAAAAATGCGTGAGATCCTGGCGGGCAAATCAGGGGTGAATTCGGATGCGCCGATGTTGACTGCCAGCCGCGAGGGAAGATTCTTCTTCACAAGCGCAAGTTGCGCAACGGCTGCTTCGCGCAGGACCCAGTCGGTCAGATGCGAGAGCAATCCGGCGCGTTCGACCACGGGTATGAACGTCGCCGGAGAGAGATGTCCAAGCAGCGGGCTTTCCCAGCGGACCAGCACCTCGGCAGATAGCGGACGGCCGCTTTCCGCGCAAACCTTGGGTTGATAGCAGACGTGTAGCTGGCCCTGTTGCAACGCCGTTATCAGTTCGGCACGGATCGAGCTGGCGAGCCGCATGTCCGACATGGCTGCGCCTTCGAGCTGCAGCAGCTTCCCACCGCCCTCGCGCCGCAGAAGCCTGGCGGCTTCCAACAGCCGTTCCAGGAGAAGCTCCCCGGACGTTGCATTGCCGATCTCTGCCGTCACTGCCGAAAGGGAAAGACGTGCACGCACCCAGGTCATGGACTGGCTATCGCGAACCTTGAGTTCGACCAGCGGTTGCAGAGCCTTTTCGATGGTGGCCAGGCTACTACCGATCACGCCCCACGCGTGGCCGTGCAATTTGTGGACTTCAAGACCGGCCCGCCTTGCCATCCTGTCGATCAGGGTCTGGATCCGGCTTTCGCCGCGTCCTTCGAACCTGCTCGCCAATTCGGGCTGGCTGTCGATCTTCACCACCGCCACCGCTTCGCCCGGTCTGGCGCGGACAAGGCGCGCGAGGAACATCGCCCGTCCGTTCGTGTCGGGTTCTTCCCGGGCTGCGGCATGGCGCTGGGCGGCATTCTGCAGATGGCTTTCGACCGTGGCGATCAGCAGGTCATAGTCCACCGGCTTGACCAGGTAGTCATCCGCTCCCGCGCGCCGCCCCGAGATCATCGTCGTGCGATCGTTGAACGCGGTGAGAAACACGAACGGCACCAGCGACTGGGCATTGCGGCGCGCCCGCAGGGTTTCAAGGAGCTCGATGCCCGTCATTCCCGGCATCTGCACGTCGCAAAGCACCAGGTCGGGCAGTGTTTCGTCCATCCGCGCAAGCGCGGCCTCGGCGTTCTCGGCCTTGTCGATCTGGAAACCGTGCTCGGCCAGTTCCTCGGCGATGTCGCGCAAGATTTCCGGTTCGTCCTCGACACAGAGGACGCGGAAGTCCCGGGGTGAAAATGCGCTCATCACGCTGCCTCCCAGAATTCGGTGGTCGTGGTCGTGGCCAGCGGCAGACTGGCGGTAACCACCGTGCCTTCACCCGGCACGGACTGGATATCGAGCAGCCCGCCGTTGGCGTCGATCAGGCTGTTGGCAAGATAGAGGCCGGTCCCGGCGCCCGGGACGGCCGTACTGTTCGATCCACGATAAAAGCGTTCACGCACCAGCGGCAATTCTTCCGCAGGGATGCCGGGGCCTTCGTCATGGACAGAAATGCTGCAACGACCTTCATGAATTCGCGCCTCAACCCAGACCTTGTTTTCAACCGGCGAGAAGCGACAGGCATTTTCGATGATGGCGACCAGCGCCGAGTGGATCAGCTGGCGGTCGATGAACAAAGGCGCACGCTCGACCTCGCCGTCGAGCCGGATTTCGATGTCGCGTTCGCCGCCCGCCGAAGCAACCGCTTCGCGCAGCATGCTGCCCAGCGCTACCGCAGCGGGACGGCACGTTGTCTGCCCTTCCTCCATGCGCACCAGTTGCAGCGCACTTTCCATCACATCTCGTATGCGGGAGACAGCGCGGCGGATCATGTCGGATCGTTCGACGACGGTATCCTCGGTAAGGCGTGTCGCCCGCCGTTTCAGGATCTGGCCGCTGCTATCGATCACGGTGAGCGGCGTGCGGAACTCGTGGCTGAGGATGTTAATGAAGCGGCGCTGGCCGGTGGTGATGCGGCGTTCGGTATCATACGAACGACGCACTTCGGCTTCCTGGGCCACGATCCGATGATGCGCTTCGCCAAGCTTCTGGCCCATTTCCACCAAACGGCCTGAAAGGTTGTCGACTTCGCTCACGCCGAACTTTGGCGCGGTCTGGTTGTATTCGCCTGCACCGATCCGGTCCATGAGTTGCTCCACTTCGCGCAAGGGCCGGGCTAGGCGCCGGCTCATCGCCCGCGCGCGCCAGACGAGGAAGGCGAAGAACACCACGTAGAAGGCGAGCAGGATCAGCAGCATGATCACGCCGACAGTGACCAGTTGATCATGCAGCGAATTGGCGTCAGCCAGAATCTGCGAAGCGGGTGCCAGCACCACGAGCGTCCAGCCTGGACCAGCAACCCTGGCATTCGTGGCCAGCATGTCGCGGCCGCCCAGCATGACGTGGCTTATCCTGGAGGAGCCACTGCCGACCGCCTGCGCAAGTGCATTCAGCTCGGGTCGGCGGGTGATGTTGAACTGGTCGGGCTTGAACGTATCGGACCGTATCGCATCGGCGTACTTGTGGTCCTTGAGTTCGGTCAGCCCAAGATCCTTTTCGCCAGCCGGGGGGAGGGCGAGGATGGTTCCGTCTCGCCCCACCAGCATCGCGTAGCCCTGCCAGGGCAGGTTGAGCGAGAGGATGCGGCTGACCACCGTATCGAGCGTCATGTCGATCCCCACGACGCCCTCCAGCCGCTTCTCGCTGTATACCGGCGCAATCGACGAGACCATCCAGCCTGAACCGGCCGGATCGACATAAGCATCGGTCCATACGACCTTGCGCTGCGGGTTATGCCGGGCATCCGCCTCGTAATAGAAGTTGTACGTGGGGATGTTCATCTTCGGCGCATACTGGGTCAGCACATCGAAGTAGGGGTAGATGCGGTTGTAGCTGTCCCAGGTGTTGAGATAGACCTGCCTCACCAGCGGCGATGCCGCCTTGATGTGGCGCATCGTGTGATCAAGCCGGACCGTTCGCCAGACCTTGTCGATCTCTTGCGGCCCAACCGGATGAAAGCCGCTGTAGAAGGCGGCCACTTCGTCGGGCTTGCCTCGTGTAGTGTGGAACACGCCGTCCGAGCCGATGTGATACCGTGCCTTTTCAGATGATGGCGGATCGTAGGGCGTCGCCAGCGCTTCGCCAGCCTCCGCGCCCAGCAGGCGGGTCATTCCTTCGACACCACCGAGAGTGGCGGTGATGTTTGCCGATTCACGCGCAGCAATGTCGGTCAGGTACTTCTCCGAGACCGCCGTCACCGTGGCGACGTTCTGCTGGTAAGTGAAATTGCCGGTCGCCCAGTAGCTAAGCAGGAAGCCCAGTTCGATCAGGCACAGCGGTATGACAGCGGTGCGCAGATAAGACGCGCCAAGCCAGCGGGCCAGCGTGGTCTGCCTACCTTCACCTTTTCGTGCGAGTCCTGCGAACACCCGTTGTTCCTTGCTGACCTGCCGTATATCCTTGGAAATACTAAATTTAGATTGTCAGCTCTAAGCAGAATCCCATATGCGAGCGCACAGACACAGGGCGGACGAGCAATCCTCTCGCCAGGCAGCCGACCTGCCGCCTGGCCACGGTCCGGCCTTGTGCCTGCTCGCGCTGGTCGAGCGTGCAGTGTGGATTTACGATTTCGACAAGGCACGCATGGCCTGGGCCAATCCCGCAGGTTTGCGCTTCTGGCGGGCCGAATCTGTCGACGCGCTTCGTGCCCGGGATCTGAACCCTACAGCGCTGGGAACGGCGGAGCGGCTGGAGAACCTGCGCCTTGCGCTGGCAAGAGGCGAGGTGCGCAACGAGCGGTGGACCTTCTATCCGCAAGGGCAGCCGTTCCAGCGCGACTGCCGCCTCCATGGCGTGGCGCTCGAAGACGGGCGCCTGGGGCTGCTGGTCGACGCCGCCGATACACCAATGCAGGTAGCCGACAGCTCGTTCGAGACCCGCGCGATCGAGGCGGTGCGGCAATCGCCGCTGATGATCTCGCTGCTGGGCGAAGGCGGGCAGTGGCTGATGCACAACCCGGCCGCTGAAGCGCTGATCAACCGGCTGCAGGGCACCAATCTGCCGGGGCTGGACAATTTCGCCACGTTGTTTGCCCATCCCGACGAGGCGGTTTCCCTGCGCGCGCGGGCGCTCGAAAGCGGCAGTGCCGAAGCGACCCTGCGCATGGCCGGCCCGTCCTTCCGCATGCATGAGGTAACGCTGCGCCGCCTGACCGATCCCGTGACCGGACGCCTGTCGCTGATGGTCAGTCAGGCCGACGTGACCCGCGCCTACCGCGCCGAGCGCCGCCTGCACAAGGCGCTGGCAAGGGAACGCGCGATTGCCGAGACGCAGCGCCAGTTCCTCTCGGTCACCAGCCACGATTTCCGCACGCCGCTCAGCGTGATCGACGGTTCGGCGCGCCGTATCGCCCGTCTCGCGGAGCCCGGCAGCGTAATTGCCGAACGCGCGGAAACGATCCGTGATACCGCGCGCCGCATGACCGAGGCAGTGGATCGCACGCTCGGCTGGGCCTCGATCGAGGAAGGCCGCGTCGATTTCCAGCCTGAGCGAGCGAACGTCAGGCCTTTGGTGGAACGCGCCCTGCTCGGCCAGCGCTCGGTCCATCCGCACCGCCCGTTCGTGGCCGAGCTTGACGATGTGCCCGACCTGATGCTCGACCAGGTTCTGGTACTGCGCGTGCTCGACAACCTGATCGGCAACGCGATCAAGTATTCGCCCGAAGAACAGCCGGTTCGGGTGCGCTGCTTCGCCCGCAACGGTGAGGTCCTGATTTCGGTCAGCGATGAGGGGATCGGCATTCCCTCCGACGAGCTGTCAAAGCTCTTCACCCGCTTCTTTCGCTCGAGCAACGCCCGCCGTTTCAAGGGCAGCGGTGTGGGCCTGCACGCCGCGCGGTTCTACATGGAACTCCACGGCGGACGAATTTCGGTGAAGTCGGCCGAGGGCAAGGGATCGACGTTCACGCTGGCGTTTCCGGTGCCGGCCAAAGGTTAGGCAGTAGCCGCACCGCCACTTCTTCTGTCGGCCCCGCGCTAGTCCCCCAACACGATCAGAACGCCCGCTTCACGCTCGCGCCCCAAGTCCTCGGGGTGCCGACGTGGTTGTAGTCGAAGCCGAATCCCGAAAGGTCGATGCGTGAGGTGAAGTAGGTCTGGTCGGTGAGGTTGCGGCCCCAGAGTGACACCGTCCAGTCGCCGCGCACGTAATCGATCCCGGCGCCGAGCAGGGCGTAGCCGCCCTGGCGCAGTCGCGGGATGTTGACGATCTCGAAGTATTGCGAAGAGACGTAAGAAGCATCGGCGCGCAGCGTGAGGCGGGCGCTGCCGGCCTCCCATGCGGTCCAGTCGATCGCGGCGTTGGCGGTGAGGGCAGGGGCGTTGGACAGGTGGTGGCCGCGCACGTCGAGGCCGCTGATCACGCCGCGCGTCGCCCGTGCATGGAGCAGGCCGAGCCCGGCGTTGAGCGAGAGGGTGGGCAGGGGCCGCGCGTCGATTTCCAGCTCCGCGCCATAGATGCGCGAGCGGTCGAGGTTGACCAGCGTCTGCGTGGCGTCGGCCGGGTTGACCGAGAGGAACTGCTGGTTGCGGTAATCGTACCAGAACCCGGTGAGCGAGAGCGAGGCCATGCCGCCGAGCCGCGTCTTGGCCCCGGCTTCGAGAGCGTCGAGAATTTCGGGTTTGGCGACGCCTGCCTCCGACGGATCGAAAAAGGCCTGCGCGTTGAACCCGCTGGCGCGATAGCCGCGGCTGTAGCTGGCGAAGAGCAGCATGCCATCATCGAGCTTGTGATCGAGCGCGAGCTTGCCCGAAAGGTTGTTGCCGGAAAAGCGCCGGTCAAGCGGGGCAATCGGCGTGGCGACGAGGACGCCATCGACGCCGCGGATTTCGGACGTCAGCCCGGCTTGCAGGCCCGTGTCGTGGGTGAAGCGCAAGCCCCCGCGCAGCGTGGTGCCGCCGCCCAGCTTCAGCCGCGCATCGCCGAACAGCGCCCAACTCCGCTTGTCCTGATCGAAGCGGTTGGAGATGACGCAGGCGAACAGGCTGGTGTTAGCGGTGCAATCGTCCACATCGACGCGGCCATTGCCGTCGACGTCAAGATCGGTCCAGAAGTTGAGGTCTGTCGAATTGAACAGGTCTTCGCGATGATGGTGCGCGCCCACGATCAGGCTGAGCGGGCCATCGCCCTCCCACGCCAGCCGCAGTTCCTGGCCGAACTGGGTGCCGCGATCGGTGTAGGGGATTTCGAGCACCTGAAGCGGGCTGCCGTCGGTGTCCTCGGGCACGTAGAGGCTGCCCTTGTCCCAGCCGGTAACAGAGATCAGCGTCAGCGTGTCGGACAGCTTGAATGTGCCGGTGAGCGCGGCAGACCAGGTGCGGGCAAGGCGGCGGGCGGTGAAGTTCGCTTCCAGTTCGCGAATGCCCAGCCCATCGCGGAAGTAGCTGCTGCCCTGGCCATAGGCTTCATAAGCGCCGTTGCCGACACCATCGGGGCGCGGCTTGGAATAGTTGCCGTAGTTCTGCGGGCGCTGCAGGCTGGTCGAAAGCCGCAGGATCAGCTCGGCACTGTCGGACGGTTGCCACAGCAGCGTGCCGCGCACGCCGTATTCGCGCGTCGAGGACAGGTCCGGCTGACCGGGCAGACGGTTGCGGAACCAGCCATCGGCACGGGCGGCGGTGAAGGCAACGCGCGCGGCGAGAGTGGGCCCGAGCGGCATGTTCAGCGCGCCCTGTGCTTCGAAGCGATTGTAATTGCCCGCGCCCAGCTTGAGGTAGCCTTCGCTGCCGAACACCGGACGTGCCGAAACGTAGTTGATCGCGCCACCGGTGGTGTTCTTGCCATAGAGGGTGCCTTGCGGGCCTCGCAGCACCTCGACGCGCGATAGATCGTAGAGTGCAAGGCCGAGGAAGGCGAAGTTGCCCTTGTAGACCTCGTCGTAATAGCCGGCGACAGGCCCAGCCTGGTTCAGGCTGAAGTCCGACATCGAAACGCCACGCAGCGCGAAGATCGGGGTATTCTCACCGACCGTGGCGCTGAAGCGCAAATTTGGTATGCGCGCGGCGAGATCGTCAGCCTGAGTCAGGCGCGCAGCTTCAAGGTTCTCGCCTCCAAGCACGGAAAGCGAGATCGGCACATCGCTCGCCTTCTCCGATCGCTTCTGGGCCGTGACGACGATTTCGTCCTGCGGTTCGGACGGTGCTGGCAGTTCCGCCGCAGGGGCAGGAAGAACGGCGGCAAGGCCAGCGGCAACAAGGGACATTCGAAGGCTCCGGGGAAGGGGAGCCCCGGACTAGGCGCGGTGTGGTTTAAACCTTCGCAGGGAAGCCATCCGCAGTTGTCCTTAGGCGGCGTGGACAAATTCCACAGCGCCACGGTTGCCCTGTAAAAGGCCTTGGCGAGGCGCGAGGGCGCAGGAAGAGTGGGTCTCTTTCAAGGCCGAGCAACGCCGCCAAGGCCTTTTACAGGGCAACCCCTGCGGGGCTGGACCAAAAACCGCCATTTCGGCGTCGGCTCGTCGCACAATATTCCCGATATTGCGCTTCCTCGCCTCCTTGAACTGGCGGTTTTTGCCTCCGGCCGTGGCGCCGTGGAATTTGTCCACGCCGCCTAAAGGCCGAGTTGCTCCCGGTCGGCCAAGGCGGCGACGAGTTCGGCCTGTGAAGCGGCATGGCGGTAGTTCGCGTCGATTTCGCGGATCGTGGCATCGGCCAGCGCTTCTTCGCGCAAGTTGACGACGAGGAAGTCGCTGGCACCGAGCGAAAAGCGCCGGCGTTCCGCTTCCGCCATCTTGCGGGCGAGCGCGGCCTCGGCGATGGCCAGGCCTGCAAGCTTCTCCGCACCGGTCACCTGCGTCCGCAAGTTGGCGATCTCCACGCCAATCTGGTCCTCAAGCAGGCGCAGGCGCAGCGACAGCGCATCCTGCTCGGCGGCAACCTCGGCCATACGTCCCTTGGCCGCGCGCTGTTCCAGCGGGACCGAGAAGCGCAGGCCAAGAATGCCCTCTGTCGGGCGGCGGATCGGCGAACCGTCACCGATGTCTTTCGAGGCTTCCACGCGCACGTCCAGCCGGGGCTTCAGCTCGTTTTCGGCCAGTCGTGCCCGTATGCCGGTCTGTTCTATCCGGGTCAGCAGAGCCTGAAGATCGGGTCGGGCGGCAATCGCCGTGCTCTGGTCGACCAGACGCGGCATGACGCCATCGACAAGGCGCGGCGGCAATCGGTCTGACGACGGGACGACCGGCTGCCCGAGGCCATCGCGCAGGAACAGCGACAGGGCATTGGCCTGCAGTTGCAGGTCCTGCTCAGCACGCACGAGCAGCGCTTGGCGGCGCACGATGTTCTGCTGGTTCTCGGTCCCCAGGATCGCAGGCCGCGCGCCCAGCTGGATCTGCCGCTCGATCGAATCCTGCCGTTCCTTCGCCAGATCATAGATCTCGCGGTAGATCTTCACACGCAGCCCCGCCGCGACCCACAGCTGGTAGGCTTCGATCGCGCGTCGCTGCACCCCGATGGCCACCAGATCCCGATCAAGCTCGGCCAGTTCGATGTCGAAGCCTGCCAGTTCGCGCCGTCCCCGCCGCTCGTCGATCACCCGGTCGCGCAATAGCGAAAACAACATCCCGGCCTTGATCTCGCCGAATTCGTTGGTGACCGACTTGCCTTCGTACGAGGCGAAATCGCCAATCGACTTGCGGTAGCCTCCATAGACCTGACCGCCGTTGTTCTGGAGCGGCCGATAGGCGGAGACCTCGGCGGTGGAGCCGTTGTAATATCCCAGCGGACGGGCAGTGGCCTCGGCGTTGAAGACAAGGTCGAACTGGCCTTCGGCGCTGAGCAGGCGGGCATCGGCCTGCCGTTGACGCGCCATCGCCTCGAGGATCTGCGGCGCATGGGTGGCAGAGGACTGCAGCACCTCACGCAGCGTCAGCTCCTCCGCCCGCGCCGCTCCCCCAAGGGCGAGCAGCGCGAGGAGTGCCACGAAGAGACGCGCGATCACTTCGCTTCCTCTTCCTCGCCGTAGCCTTCCCCGGCTTTTGCCCCGCTCTTGGCCTTTTTCGCGTCCTTGTCGGAAAGGGCCTTGAGACCATTGCCCTTGCGCGGACCGGCGTCCACCGGCGTCGGGAATTCCAGCGGGAAGTCGTTAAGCTGGCGCCACAGCTCGTAGGCGATCGTCACGGTCTCCATCTGGATCCAGCCACGCACCTTGGAACCGAGGCGGACGTAATTGTCGTTCGGCCAGGCAGGCTTGCCCGGCATTGGCTCCACGAGCACGCGGAACAGGCCACTGGGCTGGGCCGAAGGGTCGATCGTCAGCACCCGGCCATCGAACATGCCCTGTGCAACCGAGGGCCAGCCGCTGAACTGGATGGCCGGCCAGCCTTCGAAGTTCAGGCGCACCGGCTGACCCTTGCGGACCAGCGCGGCATCGCGTCCATCTACGAGCAGTTCGACCACGCGCTGCTGCCGCTCGGGTGCGATCGTGGCGAGGAGATCGCCGGCGCTGATCAGAGTGGCCCCGGCTGCGGTATTGAGCGAAAGCACGCGGCCGTCGCGCGGTGCCCGCACCAGCTGCGCCGACTGCCGGTTGAGCGCGATATCCACCTTGCTGAGCTTTGCGCGGGCCTCGGCCAGCTTGGCGTTGAGTTCGGCCACCTTGATTTGCGTCGCTTCATAGTCGCGCCGCGCCGCCAGCCCCTCGGCATAGAGCTGCGATGAACGGTTAACGTCCAGCCGCGCGGTTGCCATAGCCTGCTCGGCCGCGCTGATCTGTGCCACCACATGTTCCCGCTCGGCCGCCAGGCGGATCAGCAGGTCGGGGTCATTGTCGATGATCCGGGCGATCGGATCGCCCTTCCTGACCTGCTGGCCATCGACCACGAACCAGCGCTCCACGCGGCCCGGGACCAGTGCGGTGACCTGCTGCACGCGGTCTTCGGGGTTTAGCGCGATGACATCGCCCCGTCCGGGCGCGGTCTGCACCCATTTCACCGCGAAGAGCAGGACGAGCAGCAGCGGTATGCTGATGGCAATCATCCGCCCCAGCGTGCGCGTGGTGCGCGGCACTCGCAGACTGGCTAGCGTGGTGAATCCCGTAAGATCGTGCGAACGGGGAGAGGCCTTAGCAGCCATGCTTCAGCCCTCCCTTCCGTTATAGGCGAAATGCATCACGTCATCGACGGTAAGGCCCTCGGCCTGGCTGTCCGGCCCGATCCACAGCCAGGAGTCGCGCTTCAGTCCCTCGGGCCGGTTGGTGAACTGCAGGATCGTGGTACCATACGGGCGCAGCGCCGCGAATACGGCTTCGAGCCTTGCCGGCGGCAGCATGTCGTAGATCGGTGAAAGCATCAGCACGCGCGGGCGGGCGATCAGCGCGCCAGCAAGCTTCAGCGCCATGGTCTCGCCCACGGTGAGCGGATAGCCAGAGCTTGACAGCAGCGCATCAAGGCCACCCGGCAGCGAGCCCACGCGGCGATCCAGGCCGACAAGCGCGAGCGCATCGATCTGCGCCTCGGGCCGGGAGGGATCACCAAGGCTGAGATATTCGCGTACCGACATTTCGACGATGGTCGGGCGATCGAGCACGATCACGTCCGAGCGCAGGCGGTACATGTCAAGCGTGGCAAGGTCCGCCCCGCCCACCGCGACGATGCCGGAACGCGGCACTTCCAGCCGCTTGAGCAAGGTGGCGAGCGTGCGCTCCACCCCCGGCGCGGCGAGGACGCCGACTTGCGCGCCGCTCGGCACCGAAAAATCGAGAACGTGATCTCCGTGATGGACCTGCCGCAGGCGGATCGCGCCATCGGGCGGGCAGGCGGCGTTGTCTTTGGGCGCGGCCTCCTGCGGCACTTCCCAGAACAGGTGCAGCTCTTCGAGGCTGGCGGACAATTCGTAGAACACCTCAAGATAGGTTCCGAGTTGCGCCACGCCATAGAACACGCCGGACAGGATCAGCTCGGCAGCCACCAGCTGTCCGATGGAAAGCTCGCCCTGCAGGATCAGCCAGCCGCCCATTGCCAGCAGACCGGCGCTGGCCAGGGCGTAGAGCAGCAACAGCGCCAGGGTCTGGCCGAAGGTATAGCGGAAGTGGTGGCGATGCGCCGCCACATAGCCCGCAGTCATCTCTTCGGAACGGTTGATGGCGTAAGCCATGTGGCGGCTGGACTTGTAGACACCGTTCGATCCGCCAACCGTGCCGAGCCAGTGCGCCGTCGCATGCTTGGCGTGGCTCTTGGCCACTGCGCTGGCGATCGAGGCATTTGCCCAGATGCGCCAGATGATCACCACCAGCAGCACCAGCACCAGATTGAAGGCCAGGAAGAACGGGTGGTAGAAACTTGTCACCACCAGCCCGACAAAGCTTTGCAGAACGATGGTAAAGCCACCGATAAGCAGGCTGGTCAGCGTCTTCTGGACGATGCCCATGTCGAAGAAGCGGTTGAACAGGTCACCGCGGCGGGCGTCCACGAAAAACGGGTTCTGCGCATGGACGGCGCGCAGCGTTATTTCCGCCACGAGCCGGGCGAAGAATCGCCGCTCGAACCGGGCCAGCAAATGCACGCGAAACGCGCTCAGCACACCCCAGATCAGCAGTAGCACGAACAGGATCGCCGCCAGCGTCAGCAGCGGCGCGGGCAGGGCCGTATTGGCAACCGAATTGATCAGCAACTGCACCGAGATCGGCGTGGCCAGCGACAGTAGCGAAATCGCAACGCCAAATAGCAGCGCGAGCCGCACGAACGACGCATCCGGCCCGAGAACCTGCCGCGACCAGCGGAAGAAGTCGCGGATCGTGGGTACGGGGTGGTGCGCCGCAGGAGCGGACGGGTCGGTTTGGGCGGCTGCCATCGTTTGTAGAGAATCCGTTCTTCGCAGTTGCAGCACAAATGGGGATGGTTCGGTATCTTTGTGCCAATGTTGTGTGAACTTTTTTTGCTGTCCTGCAAGATGTGCCCTTGGCACGATGGACGATAAAGTATGCTCAGATCGGCTTTTCCCGGGGGAACGTAACGCGCTTGCCCCGGTTCCAAGCCAAACGAGCTAACGTGCTTTGCCAGCTTTCGCCTGTGCGGTATGGGCAAGGTCGGCCAGGCGGCGCAGGCTCGCGATCGGAAGGAAAAGTCTTTGCAAATGAACGCAATAGGTTCTGAATCGGGTGTCTCCGTGTCGGAATTGATGGCCTCGAGCGGGGTTCCCTTCGGCACCAGCGGCGTGCGCGGTCTCGCTTCGGCCATGACCGACAAGCTCTGTCACGCCTATGCCAGCGCCTTTCTGCAGTACCTGCGCCAGATTGGAGAATTTTCGAGCGGGGATCGCGTAGCCCTTGCCGGAGACCTCAGAACCAGCACGCCACGCATCCTCGCTGCCTGCGCCACCGCCGTGCAGGATTGTGGCGGGGAAGTGGTTTTCTGCGGCCTCACGCCCACCCCCGCGCTTGCCTTCCACGCGATGGGTCTGGGCATCCCCTCGATCATGGTGACTGGCAGCCACATCCCGGCAGACCGCAACGGCATCAAGTTCTATCGTCCCCATGGCGAAGTGCTGAAGAGCGACGAGGCGGGCATCGTCGGGCAGCGCGTGACGATTGACCCGGCCCGCTTCGGTAATGACGACAGCCTGTTAAGCCCCGCTGCCCTACCCGAAGTTACCCCGGTAGAGGACGAATACATCGCCCGTTACGTCCGACATTTCGGCCCGGATGCGCTGTCAGGGCTGACCGTCGGCGTCTATCAGCACACCGCGGTCGGGCGCGACGTGCTTGTCCGGGCAGTCGAGGCGCTGGGAGCCAAAGCCGTGCCTTTTGGGCGAGAGACGGTCTTCGTGCCAGTGGACACTGAAGCGATCCGCGAGGAGGACATTGCGCTTGCCGCCATGTGGGCGGCGGAGAACCAGGTGGACGCGATCATCTCGACCGATGGCGATTCCGATCGCCCGCTGGTGGCTGACGGGAATGGCACCTGGCTGCGCGGCGACATCGTCGGCCTGCTGTGCGCGCGTGCCGTCTCGGCGGACGTGGTCGTCACCCCAGTCAGTTCCAACACCGTGCTGGAATTGAGCGGCGCGGCGCCCAAGGTCGTGCGCACCCGCATCGGGTCGCCCTATGTGATCCGGGCGATGATGGACGCGGCTGAGGCAGACCCTGCAGCACGGGTCTGCGGTTATGAAGCCAATGGCGGCTTCCTGCTCGGCAGCGCGGTGGACGATCTTGCGCCACTGCCGACGCGCGATGCCCTGCTGCCGATCATCGCGGTGGTGTTGAACGCAAAGACCCGTCCCTTGGCCGAAGTCGTGGCCGAACTGCCGCCGCGCTTCACCTTCTCGGATCGCGTTGCCGATTTTCCGCAGGATCACAGCGCCGCCCTGATCGCGTTTCTCAGCCACGGCGAGGAGGACGAGCAGCTTGCCCGCATCGCCCGCCTGTTCGGCGAAATCGCCGGCTTCCCCACCGGCATCGACACAACCGATGGCTATCGCATGAGTTTTGCCGATGGTGCGATCATCCACTTCCGTCCCTCGGGCAATGCGCCGGAATTGCGCTGCTACAGCGAGGCGGGGACCGAGGAGAAGGCACGCGATCTGAATGCACGGGCACTGGCTCATGTGCTGGCCGACGTCGTGCCCGAAGCGGTTGCATTCAGAGCGTCTCACCGCTAATATTGTATGCAACACATACAATATTAGCGGTTGAGGAACAGGCGATGGCCCAGATTATCGATGGCAAGGCGCTGGCTGCGCAAGTGCTGGCACGCGCCGCCGCGGACGTGGCGGACATCGTTGCCGCAGGTGGCGATGCGCCCGGCCTTGCCGTAATCCTCGTCGGCAATGATCCGGCGAGCGAGGTCTATGTCGGGCGCAAGATCGCGCAGTGCCGCAAAGCCGGTATCCGCTCGATAGAGCATCGCCTGCCCGCAGAAACGGCGCAGGACGTGGTTCTGGCCCTGATCGACGAGCTCAACGCCGACCCGCAAGTCCACGGTATCCTCGTCCAGCTGCCGCTGCCCAGGCACATCGATGCTTCGCTGGTGCTTGATCGCATCGATCCGGGCAAGGACGTCGACGGGTTCCACCCGGTCAACGTCGGCCGCCTGTCGACCGGCACCGGCGGCCTCGTGCCGTGCACCCCGCTGGGCGTCATGCTGCTGCTTGACAGCGTGATCGATGACTATCGCGGCCTGAACGTGGTGGTGATCGGCAAGTCGAACATTGTCGGCAAGCCGGTGTCGATGCTGCTGCTCGAACGCGAGGCGACCGTGACGGTCACCCACATCGAAACCAAGGACCTGCCCGATGTCGCGCGCAAGGCCGATATCATCGTTGCCGCCGCCGGTGCGCCGCATCTGGTGCGGGGCTATTGGGTGAAGCCGGGCGCCGTGGTGATTGACGTGGGTATCACCCGCGTGGTCGACCATGATGGCAACACGAAGATCGTCGGCGATTGCGCGACGCATGAGCTAGACCATGCCAAGGCGGTCACTCCCGTGCCGGGTGGGGTGGGGCCAATGACCATTGCCTGCCTGCTCAGCAACACGGTTCTGGCGGCGAAGCGCGCCACAGTTGCATGAATCGCAACTGCGAACGCGCCCTTCTCACTTGCCGATAACGCTATCAGGATGGATAGAGGACGGGCCTTTCAGGCATCCTCTCCCAAACTTCAAAAGGGGCTGGCGCAAGTCGGCCCCCTTTTTTTGTCCAGCGTTGACAGAGTCAGCGCAGCGGGGTGGGCTTGGCCGGCTTCACCAGCATCAGCAGGGGGATCGCCACCACGCAGGCCATCGCCATCGCATAGAAATCGTTGATGTAGGCGATCATCGCAGCTTGCTGGTTGACCATGCCATCCATCACCCGGAGCATCGTTTCACCAGTGCCGCCATAGGCAGTGATCCGGTCGAGATCGAACGGCACAAGCGTGCGCGTGACATGCGCGCCAAGCTCGGCATGGTTGATCTGGATGTTGCGGGCCAGTTCCACCGAGGCGGCGGAAATGCCGATCGAGGAGCCGAGGTTGCGCATCAGGTTGCCCAGGCTCGAGGCATCGGTGCGCAAATGCGGCGGCAGCGTGGCAAAGGAGATGAGGTTCATCGGCATGAACGTGAACGACAGGCCCAGCCCCTGCAGCAGCCCGGCCATGATGATCGGGCCGCGCGGCATCTCCAGCGACCAGCCGGTCATCAGCCACATCGAGCCGCCCATCAGCAGCAGACCGAGCGCGAGTAGGGCGCGAGCGTCGATCTTGGTCATGAACCGCCCGAACAGAGTGATCGACGCCAGCATGCCGATGCCGCGTGGGGCCAGCAACATGCCCGATTGCAACGGTGTGTAGCCGTAGATCTGCTGAAGCAGCCCCGGCAGCAGCGCCATGACCGACATCATCACCAGTCCGATCAGGAACATGAAGGCAAGGCCTACGGTGAAATTGCGATCATGGAACAGCGCCGCCGGAAACAGCGGTTGTGCAGTGCCGGAAAGGTGGAAGATCGCCAGCCACGCCCCGGCCAGCGCCACCACCGCGTAAGCGACGATCTCGGCCGACGCGAACCAGTCGAGCGTCAGGCCCCGGTCGAGGATCAACTGGATCGCCGACACCGTCAGCGCGACCAGTACCCAGCCGGTAATGTCCACGCGCCGGTGCCTGGTCGGCGTCTTGGGCAGGTAGAGCCACAGCAGCAGGAAACAGATCAGGCCGACCGGCAGGTTGACGTAGAACACCCAGCGCCAGTTGTAATTGTCGGTAAGGAAGCCGCCGATGATCGGCCCGGTGATCGGCCCGAGCATGACGCCCTGGGTATATAGCCCCATCATCTTGGGCCGTTCTGCAGGCGTGCTGGAATCGAGAGTCACTGTCTGCGCCAGCGGCGAGAGGAACGCCCCGCCAAGTCCCTGCAACACGCGGAACAGCACCATCTGTTCAAGGTTCTGGGCAACGCCGCACAGCATCGATGCCACTGTGAACAGCAGCACCGAGGCGAGCATCATGTTGCGGATGCCGAACTTGTCCACCAGCCAGCCCGCCAGAGGCAGCGCCACGGCCGAGGCAAGCACATAGCTCGTCAGCACCCAGGTGATCGTGTCCTGCGTCGCGCTCAACGATGCCGTCATGTGCGGCAGTGCGACGTTGGCGATCGTGGTGTCCAGCGTGTACATCACCATCGCCGCCATCGCGCCGACCAGCATCAGCGGCCGGTTGCGCGAGACAAGCGGTGGGGTTTCCCCGCTACTTGCCGACATGGACGGTGACGTCGGAACTTAGACCGGCGATAAGCGGACGCTCCGACTTGCTGTCGATGGCGATGCGCACCGGCACGCGCTGGATCACCTTGACCCAATTGCCGGTGGCGTTCTGCGCCGGAAGCACGGAGAATTCCGAACCCGTGCCCGCGCCGATGGATTCGACGTGGCCCTTCAGCTTCAGGCCGGGATAGGCGTCGATCTCGATCTCGGCGGGCTGGCCGGGCCGCATGTGGTTGAGATCGGTTTCCTTGAAGTTTGCATCGACTCGGGCGCTGCCATCGCGCACGATCGAGACCATCGGCACGCCGGGGAACACCATCTGCCCCACCTGAAGCCGCGTGACCTGCGTGACCACGCCATCGGCTGGCGCGCGCACGACGGTGCGCTCCATGTCGAGCGTCGCCTTGGCGCGATTGGCCTGCGCCGCAGCGATGGCAGGATTGACGCCGGGCACTTGCGCGCCGGTTGCCAGTTCCGAGCGGGCCTGCGCCACCTCGGCGCGGATCGAGACGATGCGGTCGCGCGCCACGGCAACGGCATGCTCCGCCGCATCCATGCGGGCGCGGGTGTTGAACCCCTTGTCCATCAGCGCCTTCTCGCGCGCGAAGTTCGCCTGGGCGAGGGCAAGGTCGTCGTTGGCGGCAGCAAGATCGGCGGCCTTGGCGGCAACGTCGGCGTTCAGCGCAGTGACCCTGGCCTGCGCCGTGGCGATCTGCGCATCGGCCTGGCGGATCGTGGCGTCGAAAGTGGCGGGGTCAATCGTGAACAACACGTCGCCCGCCTTGACGTGCTGGTTCTCGCGCACGTTGACCTTGGTGATCAGGCCGCTGACTTCGCCCGCAACAGCGACGATGTCGGTCTTGACATAGGCATTGTCGGTTTCGACCGTGCCCTGGTTGCCGAACCAGTACCACAGTGCCCCGACAACAATGACAACCGGTCCGAGCACCATCAGCATCGTGCGGGTACGCCTGGAACGCGTCTCGCCAACGTGCTCCTTCGCGGCTTGGGCAGCGGGCGCATTCTGGGGGGGAAAAGGATCAGCCTCGGCCATGGATCAGGTTCGCTTCAGGTGTGGTATCATCGGAAAGGTTCATGCGCACGCGTTCGAGCAGCGAGAGGAGCTGGGCATGTTCGTCGTCGGTCAGGCCGGAAACCGCCTCGCCAATGGCTTGCTGCGCCAGCGGTGTCATCGACCGGATCAGCTCTTCGCCCTTGGCGGTGAGGTAGAGGCACCAGCAGCGCCGGTCCGCCGGATCGTCGCGCCGTTCGACGAGGCCCAGCTTCTCGAGCCGGTCGATCATCCGCCCGGCGGTGATCGGCTCAACCTCGAGCCATCCGGCCAGCGCACCCTGGTTGGTGCCGGGATCGCGCTGGATCGCAGCCAGCATGCGCCACTGCGGCCCGGTCACGCCAAAGTGCTGGGCACTGGCGGCAAAGCGCTTGCGGAACAGGCGTCCGACGTCAGATGACAAGAAGGCCACGTTGACTTTCATGGCATGGCGATAATAGCAATGCTTACATTCTACAATCCGGAAAAAGAACAGGATGTTTGAGGAGGAATTGGGTGCGGCGCGGCGCTATCAAGCAGCGGCGCAGTCTGCGCTGGCCGGGCGGCTGGAAGATGCGCGGATCGACGAGCACCAGCGTGCGGCGCACGGCTTTGCCTGGATCGCGACGAGCGTTGCCGCGCTTGAGGCGGTGGCGGCTTGGGCCGAATGCACCGGTGGCGCGCTCGATGAAACAGTAGCCCGGCTGGCCTTTGCCGAGACGCTGGGCCAACTCGTCGGCGGGTTACCGATGGGCCAGAACGAGATCCTGCGGCCGGTAGATCTGGGGCTGAACGCCGCGGCGCGCGGACTGGCGCAGGACTGCGCGGACCTGCTCGAAACTGACCACGCCGATGTCCGCGCGCAAGTGGTGAGCGCTCTTGCTGCCGGGCAGTGGCCTTCGGAAGGCCTTGGCGATCAGGAGCTCGATACAATCCGCGACCAGTTCCGGCGGTTCACCGATGCCGAGATTCTGCCTCACGCCCACAAGTGGCACCTCGCCAATGCGCTGATCCCGGACGAAACGGTGCGGGCAATGGCCGATCTCGGCACGTTCGGGGTCTGCATCCCCGAAGAGTTCGGCGGGCTCGGCCTCGGCAAGCTGGTGATGTGCCTGGTTACCGAAGAGCTTTCGCGCGGCTGGATCGGTGCCGGATCGCTCGGAACGCGGTCCGAGATTGCGGGCGAGCTGATCGTGCTGGGCGGGACACAGGCGCAGAAGACGCAGTGGCTTCCGGCCATCGCCAGCGGGGAGGTCCTGCCGACAGCGGTGTTCACCGAACCCGATACCGGCTCAGACCTCGGCTCGCTGCAGACCCGCGCACGGCGTGAGGGCGAGGGTTGGGTAATCGATGGCGCGAAGACGTGGATCACCCACGCGGCCCGGTCGGACCTGATGACCATGCTGGCCCGCACGCTCCCTAATGCCAAGGGCTATGCCGGACTGTCGATGCTGCTGGTGCCCAAGCGTCGGGGGACGCAGGCTGAACCCTTCCCCGAACCCGGCATGAGCGGCAGCGAGATCGAGGTGCTCGGCTATCGCGGCATGCGCGAATATGCGCTGCAGTTCGATGGCCTGCGCGCACCCGGCGATGCTCTGCTCGGCGGCGAGGAGGGGCAGGGCTTCAAGCAATTGATGCGCACGTTCGAGGGCGCGCGCATCCAGACCGCCGCGCGCGCCGTCGGCGTCGCCCGCCGCGCGCTGGAACTGGGGCTGGATTACGCGCTGAACCGCAAGCAGTTCGGCAAAGCCATCGTCCAGTTTCCGCGCGTGGCCGACAAGCTGGCGATGAGCCTGGTCGACATGGTTCTGGCCCGCGAGCTGACCTACGCCGCCGCCCGTGCCAAGGATTCGGGCAAGCGCTGCGATATCGAGGCCGGCATGGCCAAGCTGCTGGCAGCGCGCGCGGCATGGTCGAACGCCGATGCCTCGCTGCAGATCCATGGCGGCAACGGCTACGCGCTCGAGTACGAGATCAGCCGCGTGCTGTGCGATGCGCGCATTCTCAACATCTTCGAAGGCGCGGCGGAAATCCAGGCGCAGGTCATTGCGCGCGGGCTGCTGGAAGGGCGCAACTGATGGGTGAATGGCAGAACTGGATCGGCCGGACCGAGCGCCGCACGGATCGCGCCGACGCCGCACTTGCCGCGCGCTGGCTGGCCACGTTCGATCGCGCTGCGCCCGCCGACGGGACCATGCCACAAGGCTTCCACTGGTGCCTGTGCGCGCCCGATGCGCCAACGTCGACGCTGGGGGCCGACGGTCACCCGCTGCGTGACGACAGCCCGGACAGCTTCATGCCGCCAGTGCCGCTCCCGCGACGGATGTGGGCGGCAAGCAAGGTGGAATTTGTTGTGCCGATCATGCTCGGCGCGGCGGTTGAGCGGCGATCGTCAGTTGCGGCGATCACGGAAAAGCAGGGCGCCAGTGGCGCGCTGGTCTTCGTCGAGGTTGCGCATGACACGCTGAGCGATGGTGAAGTGGCCGTGCGCGAAGTGCAGAGCGTGGTCTATCGCGCCGCCGCAGCCGCCGGATCGCCCCTGGTGCCGCCGCCGTTGGGGGAGGGCGCTTTCGATCCGGGGCCGTGGACCGCGCACCGCACGCTGACCCCGGACGAGCCGCTGCTGTTCCGCTATTCGGCGCTGACCTTCAACAGCCACCGCATCCACTATGACCTGCCATATGCCGCTGAAGGCGAGGGCTATCGCGGGCTGGTCGTTCACGGCCCGCTGACGGCCACGCTCCTGCTCGATCTCGCGCAGGCAGAGCTGGGCGACAATGCGCTGAAGAGCTTTGCTTTTCGCGGGCTTTCGCCGGCGATCTGCGGCGAGGCGCTGCATCTGGTGATGCGCGGAGAAGAGCGCGCGCTGGAGCTTGCCGCCTTCGCTGCCGATGGCCGTCAGGTCATGGCGGCAAGCGCCACGACCTGATCGCCAACTCGGGCAGCCTCAGTTCGCCGGGATCGCCCGCTCGCCAACGATGTTCAGGCCATAGCCTTCGAGCGCGACGAGGTTGTGGTGCGAGTTGGTCAGCAGGATCATGTCGTGAATGCCGAGGTCGGCAAGGATCTGCGCGCCGATGCCGTAGCTGCGCAGCTCCATGTCATGCCCGGCGGTGCCGCCGACCTCGCGGATCAGCTGTTCCGGATCGGTGGGCATCAGCAGCACGATGACGCCTGAGCCTGCCTCGCCAATCTCGCTCATGGCGCGCTGGAGGATGCGCTTGCGCGGTCCCGGTTGGCCGAGCACGTCGGACAGGACCGAGATCGAGTGCATGCGCACCAGCGTCGGCGTGTCGGGCAGGATGTGGCCCTTCTGCAGCACGAGATGGACCGAGCCGTCGACCTTGTTGCGATAGGTCTTGATCGTGAATTCGCCGCCGTAATCGGTATGGAACGGTGCCTGGTTGAGGCACTCGACCAAGTGGTCATGGCGGCGGCGGTAGGCGATCAGGTCGCGGATCGTGCCGATCTTGAGGCCGTGCTTGCGGGCGAACGGGATGAGGTCGTTGAGGCGCGCCATCGTGCCGTCGTCGTTCATGATCTCGCAGATCACGCCCGAGGGGTTGAGTCCGGCAAGGCGCGGCAGGTCGACCGCAGCTTCGGTGTGGCCGGCGCGGACGAGGACGCCGCCATCGCGGGCGATCAGCGGGAAGACGTGGCCCGGCGTCACGATATCGTCACGGCCCTTGGTGGCATCGACCGCCACGGCAACGGTGCGGGCACGGTCCGCTGCGGAAATGCCGGTGTCGACGCCCTCGCGCGCCTCGATCGAGACGGTGAAGGCCGTGCCATGGCGCGTGCCGTTGTTGCGGCTCATCAGCTCGAGGCCAAGCTTGTCGGCGCGTTCGGACGTGAGGCACAGACAGATCAACCCGCGGCCGTGGGTGGCCATGAAGTTGATGGATTCGGGGGTTGCCATCTGTGCCGGGATGACCAGATCGCCTTCGTTCTCGCGGTCTTCGTCATCGACGAGGATGACCATGCGGCCATTGCGGACGTCGGCAATGATTTCCTCGACCGTCGCCAGCGCGAAGTCCTCATCGTCACTGTCGTCCATCGCCCGTTCGAGCTTGGTCAGCGTATCTGCCGTGGGATTCCAGTCAGGCGACAGAGCGTCGCGCAAGGTGTTGGGGTGCAGACCGGCCGCGCGGGCGAGCGCCGCCCGCGAAATGACCCGATCCTCGATGAGCTTGCGCGCACGCGCCACAATGTCCTGTGCCATGAGTCGCGTGTGTCACATCGCGATGGCGCAGGTCAACCTGAATCACATCCTGATGTGCGATTATCCCCAGAGTGTCGCACGGTAACGTGCAAAACAGCGCTTGCCGCACATCAGGCGCATCAGCGCACCTTCGGCCATCGCCGTGGCGCGGCGCGGGTCTCCCTCGACCAGCGGCCGCAGTGCCTCGCGGTTCCAGTCCTCGCTGTGCTTCACGTCGAGCACGGCATGAAGATCGAAGTAGCGGCGTTCACGGTCGGACAGGCCGATGCGGCGCAGGCCCTTGGCCACCATGGCCGAGCGGCCCGGTGCAGTCAGTTCGATCACCCCAAGTGCGCCGACCGAATGCCACGCGAACCCGCGATTGGTAGCCATGCCCGTCATAGCGTTGGCGAGAGCAAGGCTTTCCCACACGGTGTTCTCGATGGTCGGCTCCACGCCCATGGTCACGGCCAGATCGTTGAGCATCGGTCCGTGCATGCCGCGCACGTTGCCACGGCCCATCTCGTCCCAGTAGTTGCGGGCAAGTTCGAGCTTCGCGCTGACCGGGAGCTTGACCTGCGTATAGGCGACAAGATCATCGAACCCGGCTTCGCCTGCCGCTTCCTGTTCGAAGAACCAGCGCAGCTGCACTTCGTTGGCGCTGTCGGCCAGCCACGGAAACAGCGGGTCACCCTGGCCGGGGCCGGTCTGCTTAAGGCCTTCGAACCATTCGACGAAGCCATCAACATCAGTCGGCGCCTCGCGGGCGCGGTCTACCACCTCGGCGCGCAATTCCTCGAGGAACGAGGTTTCGAGATAGCGCGTCTGCGCTTCATGCTCGAAGTGCTGGTTCCAGTCCGAGGACGGAAACTGGGGGCTCAGGCGCTCACGGTTCCAATGCGCCAGCGCCTGCTGGATCGTGTCGCTTTGGAAGCGGGGGGCCTCCGAAGCGGGGAGGGAGGTGCTTCGCTGGTGGAGATCTATCTGCATGAAAGGCAAACGGAATTTCCGCTCGCCTGTTCCGTTGCTAACCCAATGCGCGACGAAGCGTTTGCTGTGGAGGACAGTCGCCGCCGATTGCCTCTGCCACCATCTCGCGCAACGGCAACTGCGCCTTCATGCGGATGGCGAGCAGCGCTGTACCGCTGACCTTGCGCTGCACGAACAGCGTATCGACCGGGGGAACGTGCCACGAAGCGCGGTCCGCGGCGACCTTCTCGGCTTCGGCCCGCACCCGCTCGACAAACGAGCGGTCGGAGAAATCGAACAGGCCGGGCTTTCCAAGATGGCCGATCAATACGTCGAGCATCCGGTCAAAGGCTGCGCCGTGGCGGGCAAGCTGCTGATCTGAAACGAAACCGACCTCGGTCAAGGCCGCCCGCAAGGCATCGCGGTCCTCCGCCAGACCCGCCATCAACATCCGCCGGTAGGCCTCGGTCGTGGCCACCGGAACCTCGCGCGCGGCACCGAAGTCAAGCAGCACCAGCTTGCCGGTCTCAGGCTGCCAGCGGAAGTTGGCGAAGTTCGGATCGGTCTGCATGAAGCCGAACGCAAACAGTTCGCGCAAGGTCAGGCCGAGCAGCGCCCCCATCACCTTGTTGCGCACTTCGAGAGGCGCGGTGAGAAGGCTTTCGATCGGACGCGCTTCGATGAAGTCCATCGCCAGGACGTTGCGGCCCGAGAGGGGGGCGTATGCCTGGGGGACGAGAAATGCGTCCTCGCCGGCAAGCATCTTGCCATAGCGCTGCATCATCTCTGCCTCGCGGAGATAGTCCGACTCCTCGTGGAGTTGCCGCTTTGCCTCGGAGAGTTGGAGATTGATGTCGAGGCCCTGCGGTAGCAGCCCCGAGACGCGCAAAAGCGTGGCCACATTGTCCACGTCAGCGTCAATACTTGCAGCAATTCCAGGGTATTGCACCTTGATGGCCAGCACCCGGCCATCGGGCAGGACAGCCTTGTGCACCTGCCCGATCGAAGCAGCTGCAATCGGCTGCGCCCCGAAGTGCCGAAACTTCGCGCGCCAACCTGCACCCCACTCGGCGCTCAGCACACGCTCCAGCTGGGCAGGCGGCATGAAATGCGCCGAATCCCGCAATCGGGACAGAATTTCGGTCAGTTCGCGCGGAAGGACGTCACCTGCATCGAGCGAGATCATCTGCCCCAGCTTCATCGCAGCGCCGCGCAGACGAGAGAGCTGGTCGGCAACTCTCATGGCATTTCCGGGGGTTAGCAGCAGGTCCGAAAGCTTCGGCGCCTCGCCGCGGGCAAGCCGCCGCGCACCTTCGGCCAGCACCCCACCGGCCACGCCCCCGGCCAACTGGCCGAACGCTGCCAGCCGCGAAAGCCGCGCCGAGGGCACCTTGCGATAACGCGATCCGCTCATTTCAATAGCCTTTGCAGTGCAGGACGGATCACAAGAAACATGCGATAACAACGCTCCAGCACGATTTCCAGGGGGCGCCAGCGGGCCAGTAAGCCCAGCCAGCGCAAGGCCGGGATCGCACGCCACATTGCCGCAAACGCCACCGCGCCTGAAAGGACTTCTCCGCCCTCCTGCACATGGAACCGCGCGAGCGCGGCCTCTCGGTCGATCGGGCAGGCGGCAGCGGAATCGGCAATGTCGACAAACGCGATGGCGCCCTTGCGATCCAACCGCCTCATCGCCGCGATCTCGCGCGAGCAGAGCGGACAGGCACCATCGTACCACACCGTCAGGCTCCGTTCCGAAAGCTGGGCACTGTCCATAGCTGCCCTATGCGCCCGCCTGCTCCCTTGCGAGACCTGCCATTTGGGGAAGTATCTCGCTTGATAGGTGCATCCTATCAACCTAGGCATGAGGCCATGCACCCGCGCCAGCTCCGCTATTTCGTGACCATCGCCCGGCTGCGGCACTTTGCCAATGCCGCGCAGGAATGCGGCGTTTCACAGCCAACGCTGTCTGCCGGGCTATCCGCGCTGGAGCGCGAGGTTGGCCATCGGTTGGTCGAGCGGGACCGGCGCTTCGTGGGGCTGACGCCGCAGGGGGAGGCAATGCTGCCCTGGGCCGAACAGATTCTCGGCGCGGTGGCGGGGATGACGAGTTCGGTGGCGGCGCGTTCTGCATCGATTACCGGGCAATTTGCCCTTGCAGCCATCCCTGCGGCGCTGCCGCTTGCCGGCCAGTTCGGCGACACTCTGCTTCAGCGACATCCGGGCCTGAGCCTGTCCGTACGCTCTGCCACCTCGCGCGAGATCGAGCGCGCGCTGAACACCTTCGAGTGCGATGCGGGCCTGACCTATCTCGATCACGAAACTCCGGCCAATGTGCTGACCGTGCCGCTTCACGCAGAGCGTTACCTGTTCGTGACGCGCGCGGATGGCCCGCTCGGCGGTCTGACGGAAATCAAGTGGGAAGAGGCTTCTGTGCAACCGCTGTGCCTCCTTCACCAAGGCATGCAGTTCCGCCGCATACTCGACGCGCGCATGCTGGATCGCGGGCTGGCGATAACGCCGCGGGCGGTGGCGGACAGCTATGTCACGCTGTTTGACCTCGTCCGCTCCGGGGGCTTTTGCACCATCGTGCCCGATACTTATGCCAGCCTTCTGGCAGGGTTGCCGTGGGCATGCTGCGCCGTGCTGGACGATGGCGACATGCCACGCCGCATCGGCCTGGTCGTGGTCAATCGCGTGCCGCTCAGCCCTATGGCCAGCACGGCGCTGGCCGTTGCGCGCAGCCTTGCCGGAGTTTGATAGACGAACTCTATCAAGGTTCGACTTTTTCGATTTGACCACCGGTCTGTTTCGGACAAGATCGGAGCGCCATGGAACGACTGCCCCAGATCATCGCCGCACACGCAGGCCGGGAAGGCCCGCTGCTTCCGATCCTGCATGACGTGCAGGCCGAATACGGCCACGTTTCGGAAGAGGCGATCCGCGCGATTGCGCAGGCGCTGAACCTCAGCCGCGCCGAAGTGCAGGGGGTTGTCAGCTTCTACCATGATTTCCATGCGGAAGCCGATCTGCGCCCTGTGCTGAAGCTGTGCCGGGCAGAGGCGTGCCAGGCGCGTGGCGTCGATGCGCTCGCCGCTGGTCTCGCAGAAAGCGGGCGGGTGAAGGTGGAAACGGTCTATTGCCTCGGCCTGTGCTCGGTCGGCCCCAATGCGATGGTGGGTGACAAGGTCCATGCGCGGCTCGATGCGGCCAAGCTTGGCGCGCTGGTGGAGGCGCTCGCATGACTCTGGTGCGGATCAGCGACGATGCACTGGCGCTGGCTTGCGGCGCGGACGAGGTCGTGGCGGCATTCGTGGCGGCAGGTTGCACCGTTGAGCGCGTGTCATCGTGGGGCATGCACTGGCTGGAACCGCTGGCCGAGATTGATGGTCAGGGCTTCGGCCCGCTGGAGCCTGAAGACGTTGCCGCCGTGCTGGCAGGCAGTTCGGCCAAGGCCATCGGCCCGATTGCAGCGCATCGCTTCATTGCCCGCCAGCAGCGCTTCACCTTCGCGCGCGCTGGCAAGACACGGCCCCTCAGCCTCGAAGACTATGCCGCCAATGGCGGCTGGCAGGGCCTTGCCAAGGCGCGCGAGATCGGCCCTGAGGCAACCATTGCCGAAGTGACCGAATCCGGCCTGCGCGGACGGGGCGGGGCAGGCTTTCCGGCCGGCATCAAGTGGACCACTGTCGCCAAGGCCTCCGCTGACCGCAAATACATCGTCTGCAACGCCGACGAGGGCGACAGCGCGACCTTTGCCGACCGCATGGTGATGGAGGGCGACCCGTTCATGCTGGTCGAGGGCATGGCGATTGCCGCCCATGCCGTCGGTGCGCAGAAGGGTTACGTCTACATTCGCAGCGAATATCCGCACGCGATTGCCAAGATGCAGGCGGCAGTGCGCGCCTCGGCCCACCTTGTCGCCCCGTTCGAACTGGAAGTGCGCGTCGGCGCAGGTGCCTATGTCTGTGGCGAGGAAACTTCGCTGCTCAACAGTCTTGAAGGCAAGCGCGGCGAAGTTCGCGCCAAGCCGCCACTGCCCGCACTGGAAGGGCTGTTCGGCAAGCCGACGGTGGTCAACAACGTGCTGACGCTGGCCGCCGTGCCGTGGATCATGGCCAATGGCGCGGCGGCCTATGCGGCGGTCGGCTTCGGCCGGTCCAAGGGGACGATGCCGATCCAGATCGCGGGCAACGTGAAGCATGGCGGGCTGTTCGAAGTGGGCTTCGGCATCACTCTGGGCGAACTGGTCAACGATATTGGCGGTGGCACGGCATCGGGCCGTCCGGTGCGCGCGGTGCAGGTGGGCGGGCCGCTGGGCGCCTATCACGCGCCGTCCGATTTCCACCTGCCGTTCGATTACGAAGCCTTTGCCGGCGCCGATGGCCTGATCGGCCATGCCGGGATCACCGTGTTCGATGATACGGCTGACATGAGCCGCCAGGCGCGCTTCGCCATGGAATTCTGTGCCGCGGAATCGTGCGGGAAATGCACGCCCTGCCGCATCGGCTCCACGCGCGGCGTGGAACTGATTGACCGCATCCGCGCCCGCTCCGGTCGCACGCCGGACAGGGTGGAGGCGCTGCCGCAGATGCATAACGCCCGCAAGGTGGAACGTTCGCTGGCGGACGAGATCGTCCTGCTCGAAGACCTGTGCGAGACGATGAAGTTCGGTTCGCTCTGCGCGCTGGGCGGTTTCACGCCTTATCCGGTGCTGTCGGCGCTGCGCAATTTCCCGGAGGATTTCGGCGCAGTTCCAGCGAAGGAAGCAGCGGAGTGATCTTGGGCGCCGTCCTTGCCGGAGGCCGCTCCACCCGCTTCGGCAGCGACAAGGCGCTGGCCGAACTGGGCGGGCGCACGCTGCTAGCGCGGGCGGTGGATGCGCTGGCTTCGCAATGCGATGCGGTGGTCGTGGTGGGGCGAGAGGAAGCGCCTGCGCCCACGCTGCCAGACTGGCCGCGCGCTGACATGGGACCATTGGGCGGAATTGCCGCTGCGCTCCATCACGCGCGGGATGCAGGTTACAACGAAGTGCTGACCTGTTCGGTCGACAGCATCGGCTTGGCTGACGATCTGGCCGACCAACTGCGCCCCGCCCCCGCCTATTGCGAAAGCCAGCCGGTGATCGGGCTGTGGCCTGCCAGCGCCTCGGCCACGCTCGATGCGCTGCTGACCAGCGATGCCCGTCATTCGATGCGCGCCTTTGCCGAACTGGTCGGCGCGCGGGCGGTGCGCCTTTCCGAAAATCCTGCTAATATCAATACACCGGCGGATCTGATGGCCGCCGAGGAGCAATCCCATGGGTTATGAACGCCAGGCCGACTTTGGCACGCCGGAAGTCCGCAGCGACACGGAAGTGACCTGCTTCATTGACGGACGCGAAGTAACGGTGCCCTCCGGCACGACTGTAATGCGCGCTGCGGCTCTGACCGGCGGTTCCATCCCGAAGCTCTGCGCCACCGACAATCTCAAGCAGTTCGGATCGTGCCGCCTGTGCCTTGTCGAGATCGACGGGATGCGCGGCACGCCTGCAAGCTGCACCACCCCGGTGGCCGAGGGCATGAAAGTCCACACCCAGACCCCGCGCCTGCAGAAGCTGCGCAAGGGGGTGATGGAGCTTTACATCTCCGATCACCCGCTCGATTGCCTGACCTGCAGCGCCAACAACGATTGCGAACTGCAGGATCAGGCCGCCGCCGTGGGCCTGCGCGATGTGCGCTATGGCTATGAGGGCGAGAACCATCTCGGCGCGATGCCGGACATCTCGAACCCCTACTTCGATTTTGATCCCAGCAAGTGCATCGTCTGCTCGCGCTGCGTGCGTGCTTGTGATGAAGTGCAGGGAACGCTGGCGCTGACGATCGACGGGCGCGGGTTTGACAGCAAGGTTTCGGCGGGGCTGACTTCGGACAGCTTCCTGTCATCCGAATGCGTTTCCTGCGGCGCCTGTGTCCAGGCCTGCCCGACCGCGACCTTGCAGGAAAAGGCGGTCAAGGAAATCGGCAAGCCCGAGCGCGCTGTCGTGACGACATGCGCCTATTGCGGCGTTGGCTGCACTTTCCGCGCCGAAATGCGTGGCGAACAGCTGGTGCGCATGGTGCCCTGGAAGGACGGCAAGGCCAATCGCGGGCACTCCTGCGTCAAGGGCCGCTTCGCCTGGGGCTATGCCCAGCACCAGGAGCGCATCCTCTCGCCGATGATCCGCGAGACCATCGATCAGCCCTGGCGCGAGGTTTCGTGGGAAGAGGCGCTGACCTATGCGGCGGGCCAGATCAACCGCATCCGTGAAACTTACGGCCGCAACGCACTGGGTGGCATCACTTCCAGCCGCTGCACCAACGAGGAGACGTTCCTCGTCCAGAAGCTGATCCGGGCGGGCTTCGGCACGAACAACGTCGATACCTGCGCGCGCGTCTGCCATTCGCCCACCGGCTATGGCCTCAAGACCACGTTCGGCACTTCGGCGGGTACGCAGGACTTCGACAGCGTCGAGGACAGCGACGTGATCCTCGTGATCGGCGCGAACCCGACCGACGGGCACCCGGTCTTCGCCAGCCGGATGAAGCGCCGTTTGCGTCAGGGTGCCAAGCTGATCGTGATCGACCCGCGCCGCACCGATCTGGTGCGCAGCCCCCATATCGCGGCGGATTACCACCTGCCACTGCGCCCCGGCACCAACGTGGCGATCCTCACGGCGATTGCGCATGTGATCGTCACCGAAGGCCTCGCCAACGAAGCGTTCATCCGCGAGCGTTGCGATTGGGACGAATACCAGCACTGGGCAGAATTCGTTTCGGCAGAGCGCAACAGTCCCGAGTTTCTCTCTCCGGTGATCGGCGTGGACGCCGAGGCCATCCGCGGTGCGGCGCGGCTGTTTGCCACGGGCGGCCCCGGTTGGGCTTCAGCCCAGAGAAACAAGCCCAATGCCGCGATCTACTACGGCCTCGGCGTGACCGAACACAGCCAGGGCTCCTCCACCGTCATGGCCATTGCCAACCTCGCCATGGCGACCGGCAACATCGGCCGTCGCGGCGTCGGCGTGAACCCCTTGCGCGGGCAGAACAACGTGCAGGGCGCTTGCGACATGGGCTCCTTCCCACACGAGCTGTCCGGCTATCGCCACGTTTCGGACAAGGCAACGCGCGACCTGTTCGAGGCGGAATGGGGCGTGAAGATCGATCCCGAACCGGGCCTGCGCATCCCCAACATGCTTGACGCCGCAACCGACGGGCAGTTCAAGGCGATCTACATCCAGGGCGAGGACATCCTGCAGTCCGATCCCGACACCAAGCATGTCGCGGCGGGCCTTGCCGCGATGGAATGCGTGATCGTCCACGACCTGTTCCTCAACGAAACCGCGAACTACGCCCACGTTTTCCTGCCGGGATCGACGTTCCTTGAGAAGAACGGCACCTTCACCAATGCCGAACGCCGCATCCAGCCGGTGCGCAAGGTGATGGAGCCGCTCAACGGATATGAAGACTGGCAGGTCACGCAGGAACTGGCCCGCGCCATCGGGCTTGACTGGAACTACACCCACCCGTCCGAGATCATGGACGAGATCGCACGGCTGACGCCGACCTTTACCGGCGTCAACTACAAGCGGCTCGATGCCGAAGGTTCGCTGCAGTGGCCGGTCAATGACAAGGCCCCCGATGGCTCGCCGATCATGCACATCGAAGGTTTCGTCCGCGGCAAGGGCAAGTTCGTGGTGACGGACTATGTGCCGACCGACGAGCGCACCGGCCCGCGCTTCCCGCTACTGCTGACGACCGGGCGCATCCTCAGCCAGTACAACGTCGGCGCGCAGACGCGGCGCACGGCGAACACTGTCTGGCATCCCGAAGACGTTCTCGAAATTCATCCGACCGACGCCGACAACCGTGGCCTCAAGTCTGGCGACTGGGTGAAGCTGGCAAGCCGGTCTGGCGAGACGACCTTGCGCGCGCTAGTGACGGATCGCGTGGCCCCGGGCGTGGTCTACACCACGTTCCACCACCCGGCGACGCAAGCAAACGTGGTCACCACCGACTACTCCGACTGGGCGACCAACTGCCCGGAATACAAGGTGACGGCTGTGCAGATCACGCCTTCCAACGGCCCGACCGACTGGCAGGAAGACTATGAGGCGCAAGCCTCGCGCTCCCGCCGGATCGTGGGCCAGGACAGCGCGATGGAGCCGGCCGAATGACCGCGCATACGGCAGAAAAGCTGGCCTACATGGCCAACCAGATCGCGCGCAACCTGGTGCATGACGACAAGCCCGTGGCGGCAGTGGCCGACCATATCGTTTCGTTCTGGACACCGCGCATGATCGATACGCTTATCGCCCAAGGCTCTGCCGGGCTCGATCCGGTGGCGGCCGAGGCTCTGGCGCGGCTGGCAGAGGGGCGCGTTCCCGCTCCGCAGAGCCGCGCCACCGATCCGCAAGTCCATGGCTCCGATGCCGGTTGACGGCACAAGGATCTTCTCGTTCCGGGAAGACTTCGCAGATGGCCGGAGCTCACGCACGCTTGACAGAGCGCTGATCGAAGAGGCGCCGGTCGCATTGGAAATCAACGGCGTAGGCTATGCCGTGATGATGGCAACTCCGGTCGATCTTGAAGACTACGCCCTCGGTTTCTGCCTGTCGGAACAGTTGATCGCTTCCCCGCGCGAGTTCGTTTCGGCTCAGGCTGCGCGCGTTGATGCCGGCGGATGGATGCTGCGCGTGCAGCTTGCCGCGGAAGGCGCGGCTCCGCTGCTCAAACGCGCGCGGTTGCGGCTTTCCGAGGGAAGCTGCGGGCTTTGCGGGATCGAGAGCCTCGAGCAGGTCATGAGGCCGCTGCAGCCGGTGGCGGCGCGGACCGAGGTTGGGGCAGATGCGATCTTCCGCGCAGCCGCCCGGATGCGTGACCATCAGGCGCTCGGCCGCGCAACGGGCGCAGCACATGCGGCAGCGCTGTGTGATGCAGAAGGCACGATCCACCTGGTGCGCGAGGATGTCGGTCGGCATAATGCCTTCGACAAGCTGATCGGCGCAGCGGCTCGCAAGGGCCTGGCAATGGCCGACCATTTCGTGCTGCTCACCGCGCGCTGCAGTTTCGAACTGGTGCAGAAGGCGATCATCGCGGGAGTCCCATTGCTCGCGACGATCTCGGCAGCGTCCACGCTGGCTTGCGAACAGGCGGCAAGTCATGGGCTCCGTCTGGTCAGCCTCGTCCGGGATGACAGTCTGCTCGAGTTGTGATTGGCCTTGGCGGCCCCGTTCCATAGGCTCTGACTATCCAAATATTGCATATCAGTACTTTTCCGGCCCCATAGCGAGAGCTAGGTCATCCCGGTGAACGGGAGAAATGGGATGGCGGGTGCTATGGCCGTGATGATCAGGAACGTCCGGGTTTTTGACGGCGAGGCGCTGCTTGACGGCGCAAAGTCGGTGCTCGTGCGCGATGGCAGGATCGCCGCCATAATGGCTGCAGGCGAGGAGATTCCTCTCGACGAAGCCCCCACCGTGATCGACGGCGCGGGCGGTGTGTTGATGCCTGGGCTGGTTGAGGCGCATGCGCATTTGACGTGGGGGTCTTCGGTGGAGAAGATCTATCACCAGTTCATCCTGCCCGAGGACGAGTTGAAGGTGGCGGCGTGGCGCAATGCGCGGGTGCTGCTCGACCATGGCTTTACCAGCGCCTATTCGGCAGGCGCGCTGGGGGATGGCATCGAGGTTGAGCTGGCGCGGGCAATCGATGCTGGCGAGACGCCGGGGCCGCGGCTCGTGCCTTCGACGCTGGAGCGCAGCCCGGAAGGGGCCGAGGGCGTCGACACCGGTGACGTGTTCAACGGGCGCGGGGCCGAGGCGATCCGCAAGTTCGTGGCCTATTGCAAGGAGCAGGGCATCGGCTCGCTCAAGCTGGTGGTCTCGGGCGAGGATGCCCTGAAGCCCGGTTCGGCCGGCGACGTGCTCTATACCGACGAAGAGATGGAAGCGGCAGGCGAAGCGGCGCGCGAGGCCGGCCTGTGGATCGCCACCCATGCCTATTATCCCAAGGCGATCGAGCTGGCGCTGAAGGCCGGGGCGCGAATCATCTACCACGCTTCTTACGCCGACGAGGCGGCAGCCGACGCGATGATCGCGGCCAGGGACACGACGTTCTACGCACCATCGCCGGGCGTTTCGATCGCCGCGCTGGAAGCCACGCCGCCGCCGCACATCGACATGAGCCACATGAAGAAAAGCGCGGCCGAGCGGATGGCGCTGGAAGCCAAGCTGGTGCCCGCCTTGAAGGCCCGGGGCATGCGCATCCTGATCGGTGGCGACTATGGCTTTCCGTTCAATCCCAATGGCCGCAATGCGCGCGACCTGCAGATCTTCGTCGATCACTTCGGCTACACCCCGGCCGAGGCGCTGCACGCAGCAACCGCGCTGGGCGGCGAACTGATGGACCTCGAGGTGGGCCGGGTGAAGCAGGGCTGGCTGGCCGATCTGCTGCTGGTCGACGGCGATCCGACGCAGGACGTCTCGATCCTGCAGGACAAGGACAAGCTCGTCATGATCATGAAGGGCGGCACGCTCTACAAGGCGCCGCAGGCAGCCACCACGGGAGCTGCCGCCTGATGTCGACGATGTTTGACGTTGCCGTGATCGGTTGCGGCCCGGTGGGGGCGATGGCGGCCAACCTGCTGGGCAGGCAGGGCCTGTCGGTGGTCGTGCTCGAGAAGGAGACCGAGCACTATCCGCTGCCGCGCGCGGTCCATCTCGATCACGAGATGATGCGCCTGTTCCAGAGTGCAGGCGTGATCGACCGGGTCGAGCCGGACATGGTGGCGACCGACGGGCACCTCCATGTCGGCGCCGATCATGGCGTGATCCGCTACATGGGCACGGTCGGCAAGCCGCGCCCGTTCGGGTGGGCCAACGACTACTTCTTCTACCAGCCCGAGTTCGAGGCGCACTTGCGCGCGGCGTTTGCCGACAACAGCTGCATCGGGGGCAGCATCGGTCTGCTGCTGGGCGCCGAGTTCACCTCGCTCTCGCAAGGCGATGACGGCGTGACGGTGACCTACGCGCAGGATGGCGCGCAGCGCAGCCTGACCGCGCGCTGGGCGATTGCTGCCGATGGCTCGCGCAGCCCGGTGCGCAAGGCGCTGGGCGTCAAGCTCGACGATCTCGGCTTCGAGGAGCCGTGGCTGGTGGTCGATGCCGAAGTGGAAGGGCCGGTGACCTTCCCGGACCTGACCGGCGTGCCCGAGGGCGCGGACCTGCAGCGCCTCTCGGTGATGATGTGCGATCCCAATCGCCCGGCAACGGTGGTCCCGGGCCGCCGCAACCATCGCCGCTGGGAGTTCATGCTCCTGCCGCACGAAGACGATGCCGAGATGATGCGCGAGGAGAATGTCGCGGCCCTGGTCGGCGCCTGGATGAAAGATGTGCCGCACAAGGTCGTGCGCGCCGCCACCTATCGCTTCCACGGGCTGGTGGCCGAGCAGTGGCAGGTTGGCCGCGTGTTCCTGGCCGGAGACGCCGCGCACCAGACCCCGCCGTTCTTCGGACAGGGCATGTGCCACGGCCTGCGCGATGTGGCCAACCTTGCCTGGAAGATGGCGGCGATCGTCAACGATGGCGCGGACGAGGCCATCCTGACGACCTACCAGCCCGAGCGCGACCCGCACGTGCGCGGCGTTATCGGCGCGGCAGTGGCGGCAGGGCGCTATATCTGCGAACTCGATCCGGCCCGGGCGGCGCAGCGCGATGCCAGCATCCGCGCGCAATCGGCGCAGAAGGCAGGCGAGACCGCGGCAGACCTGATTCCGACGATTTCTACCGGCTTCGTGGCGCAGGGCACGCCTGCCGCAGGCCAGCGCTTCATCCAGCCGATTCTCACAGACGGGCGCAAGCTCGACGATCTCGTCGGCCAGGGCTGGCGCCTGTTCGTGCGCGACGGCGGCATGCAAGGCGCTGTCGTGGCCAGCGATCTGCCCGACAACGGCGCGGTACTGAACTGGCTGGTGGACCGCAATGTCGATGCCGTGCTGGTCCGCCCCGACCATTATGTGTTCGGCACCGGCGCTGCGGCAGACCTGCTGGCCCTGCGCGATGCGATGCTGCGCCAGAAGCAGGAGATTGCGGCATGAGCCTGACGCTCAACGCAGCCCAGACCATCGTCACCGCCGCACTGGCAGAGGCGCGCTCGCGCAGTGCCAGGCCGCTTGCGGTGATCGTGCTCGATGCCGGCGGCCATCCGGTGGCCTTCGCGCGCGAGGACGGGGCCAGCCTGTTCCGCCATGACATCGCCCGCGCCAAGGCGATGGGCGCGCTCGGCATGGGCGATGATACCCGTGTCCTGGCTGAACGCGCCAAGGGCAATCCCGCCTTCTTCCAGAGCGTCAGCGTGGCAGTCGGCGGCAACATCGCCTTCTCGCCCGGCGGCGTGCTGATCCGCACAGGCGGCGCGATCATCGGTGCCGTGGGCATCAGCGGCGATACCGGCGAGTGTGACGAGGACTGCGCGCTGGCAGGCCTCAAGGCCGCCGGATGCGATCAGGAGAACGCCAAGTGAAGTTGCGCAGCATCGAAATTGCCCTGCCCGATCCCGCGGCCGCCGCGGCGTGGATGGTCGACGTCTGGGGGCTCTACCCCGCCGAAGTTCGGGGGCAGACGCACTACCTGCGCGGCACCGGCACGATGCCCTACCTCGTCGCGTTCGAGCAATCGGATGCCGAGTTCGTGCGCTCGACCACCTTCACCTGCTCGCAAGACGAACTCGCCGCGATCAAGGCCCGCGTGACCGACAAGGGCTGGGCGGCAAGGCCGGTCACCTCGGCCGATCCCGGCGAAGGTGCAGGCCTGCTCGTCGAACTGCCCGAAGGCACGATCCTGCGCTTCCTGGCAGGATCGGGCGAGGTCGCGCCCATCGAAGGCTTCTCCAAGGCCAGCAAGCGCGTCTCGCCGGTCAAGCTGACGCACGTGGTGTTCAACTCTGCCGATGCCGAACTCCTGGGCCATGCGGTGGAGGACGTGCTCGACTTCCGCGTCTCGGACCGGACAAAGGGCATGGTCTTCGTGCGCTGCAACGACAGCCACCACTCCACCGCCTTTGCCCGCGCCGGCTTTGCCAGCCTCAACCACGTGGCGTTCGAGATGGACGATCTCGATGCGGTGATGCGCGGCATTGGCTGGATGCGCGACAACGGCTTTGCCCCCGCATGGGGCCCGGGCCGCCACGGGCCGGGCGACAATGTCTATGCCTATTACATCGCTCCGTTCGGCCCGGTGATCGAATATTCGACCGCGGTGGAAAAGGTCCCGGCAGACTACCGCACCGGCGAGCCGGACGACTGGACCTGGCCCGAGAGCCGCATCGACCAGTGGGGCATCTCGGACAAGGACTTCGCCGGCTTGCGCGTGGCCGAGGAACGCTTCCGCTGCCGCCGCGACTGGCAACCTGAACCACTTTGAACGCAGCACCTTGAACATCGACAGACGAGGATTTGTCGGCGGCGCGGCCGCCCTTGCGCTGGCAGGATCGGCGGTGCAGGCACAAGGCGTCCTCAGGGGAGACAAGACCATGGCCCGTTACATCAGCTTCCGCCGTCCTGACGGCACCCCCAGCTTCGGCCGCCTCGAGGGCGAGACCGTGCACGATCTCGGGCCACAGGGCGCCGCCGCATGGCTCAAGGACGCCGTGGCCGGTGATCTGTCCGCGCTTGCCGCAACCGCGACCCATGCCCGCGCCGACGTGCGCCTGCTGCCGCTGATCCCCAATCCGAACAAGATCCTTTGCGTCGGGCTCAACTACGCCACCCACGTCGCCGAGACCGGGCGCGACCAGAAGGAGTTCCCGGCGATCTTCACCCGCTGGGCCGACAGCCTGATCGCCGATGGCGAACCGCTGGTGCGCCCGCCGGAATCCACCCGCTTCGACTATGAAGGCGAGCTTGCCGTGGTCATCGGCAAGGGCGGCCGCCGCATCCCGCGCGAAAAGGCGCTGGAACATGTCGCCGGGTACTCGGTGTTCAACGATGGCTCGGTGCGCGACTGGCAGCGCCACAACATCCAGTTCACGCCGGGCAAGAACTTCCCCGGCACCGGCGCCTTCGGCCCGGCCCTCGTCACGCCCGACGAACTGCCCGATCTTGGCGACCAGCGCGTGCAGACCCGCATCAACGGCCAGCTCGTCCAGGACCAGCCCGTCTCCGACATGATCTGGGACGTCGCCTTCGTGATCGCATACTGCTCCACCTTCACCACCCTCGAACCCGGCGACGTCATCGCCTCAGGCACCCCCGGCGGCGTCGGCGACAAACGCAACCCACCCCTCTACATGAAAGCAGGCGACATCGCCGAAATCTCCATCGGCAAAGTCGGCAAACTCACCAACCCCGTGATTGACGAAGCTTGATGTCGGCTTCCGATGCCATTGCCGCGATGGGCAGCGCGCTCGGCCCGCAAGTGCTCGAAGCCTGCGGCGCGCTGTTCGATGCCGAGCAGCGCGAGCTTGCCGCGCGCGTGCCCGTCCTGACCGCCGATTGTGCTTACGGGCCACACGATCGGCACCGTCTCGATCTTTATCGTACGGTCGCCGATCGCGACCTTCCGGTCGTCCTGTTCGTCCACGGGGGCGGGTTCCGGCTTGGCGACAAGGGCGATGCAGGTTCGTGGCAGAACGCCGCCGTGGCCCGGACGATGGCCGAAACTAGGTTCCTTGGCGCGGCGATGAATTATCGGCTTCTGCCCGATGCGCGCTGGCCGCAAGGGGGCGAAGACGTAGTGGCGGCGGTCGAGTGGCTTCGCAACAACGCGAGCGATCATGGCGGCGACCCGGCGCGGATCGTGGTCGTGGGCACATCCGCGGGTGCCGTGCATATCGCCACCGCGCTGAAACTACGGCCCGACTTGCCGGTTGCCGGAGTGGTGCTGCTCTCGGGCCTGTATGGTTACACCCTGCTCGATGCCAAGGACGAGCCGTATTATGGTCCGAACGAGGACTACGACGCGAAAATGCCGCGCGAGGCCGTGGCTTCGACCGGCATTCCCTTGTTCGTTTGCTGTGCGCAGTACGATCCTCCACGCTTCCAGGCCGAATTTCTTGGCCTTATGGCAGAGCGTCTCGAACGGCATGGCGTTATGCCGAACGGAATGATCCTGTCCGGCCACAATCACTATTCCATGGCCATGCACATCGGAACGGCGGACCGCCGCCTGACCGACGAAATCGTGGCGTTCGTCAGGTCCGTGTAGCGCCGATGTGGCTTGTGCCGCGGGCCCGCGCGAGCTTCTCCTGACGATCGCGCTCGCGGGCCGAAGCGCGCTGTTCCTCGGTGCGCTCATCGTAGCAGCCCGCGCAGGAAACGCCGTCCTCGTAGAGCGGTGAGGCACGGCCCTCCTCGTCAACGGGGCGGCGGCAGGCGCGGCAAAGCACGTGGCTGCCAAGCGCGAGGCCATGGCCCACGGTCACGCGCTCATCGAACACGAAACATTCGCCGCGCCACAGGCTTTCCTCTTCGGGCACTTCCTCGAGGTACTTCAGGATGCCGCCCTTGAGGTGATAGACCTGATCGATGCCTTCGGCCTTGAGAAAGGCGGTGGACTTTTCGCAACGGATGCCGCCGGTGCAGAACATCGCGACCTTGGGGGTCTTGCCTTCTCCCAAAAGCTTCTCGCGTTCTCGCCGGAACCAGCCGGGAAATTCACGGAAGGTGGCAGTCCGGGGATCGATGGCGCGTTCGAACGTGCCGGCTGCCACTTCGTAATCGTTGCGGGTATCGATCACGATCGTTTCGGGGTCGGCAATCAGCGCATTCCAGTCCTGCGGCGAAACATAGGTGCCAACGCTGGCGCGCGGATCGATGCCCTCGACGCCCATCGTCACGATCTCGCGCTTGATGCGCACTTTCATGCGATAGAACGGCATCCCAGATGCATGGGAGTACTTGACGTCGGTATCGGCGCAGTCTGGCTGGGCGCGGATGAAATCAACAACGTGCGCAATGCCATCGGCGCTACCGGCGATCGTGCCGTTGATGCCTTCGTGGGCGACCAGCAGCGTACCCTTGATGCCTTGCGCCTTGCAGGTGCCTTCAAGCGCATCGCGCAAGGCGGCAGGGTCCGCGATTGGCGTGAACCGATAAAGTGCTGCGACGGTGACCGACGATTCCATGCCGCGCCCTTAGGGCAAGCGGCAGGGTTTGTCAGTCCCGAGACGCTGCAAGGCATGCTGCCGCGTGATCCTGCCGCCGAGCATGGAGGCGATCACCGCCAAGCCAGCCGCCGCATCGGCGTTTTCGCCACAGACAAACAGATCGACGGCCGCGACACCGATCTCCGGCCAAGTGTGGATCGATATGTGCGATTCCGCCAGCATGGCGACCGCTGTCAACCCCATCGCTTCACCGAAATGATGCAGATGCACCCCGACGACATGGGCCTTGGCCACGCTCGCGGCCATGCGCAGCACCTGTTCGACATGCGCGGCATCATCGAGCCTGTGGCATTCATCCAGATCGGCGATGAGGTGGACACTCGTGCCCGGGAGATGGGCCATCAGGCAAGACTTTCAAACGGATGCGCGAGGTGGGCCAAGGCGCTCTCGGCGGCAGTCACACCGCGATAATGCGCTTCCTCGAACAACGAAAGGCCCGAGAGATCAGAGTGGGCAAGCCAGACCGGGGGCGAACCTTGCGCGGCGGCGGTCCTGGCAGGATCGGAGAGAAAGCCGGGCACGGGCCGCACCATGGCATGGCCCCAGCGCCATACGTCGATCCGCTCGATCGCGCCCAGAAGATCGGGGTTCATCGCCAGCAGATCATCCTGCACCATCCGCTGCCAGGCGGCCAAGCTGCGCGTCATCAGGATCTTGCGCGCCTGCTGCGGCGTTTCGCGGCTGAGCGGGAGATACCAGGTCAAAACCGTGGGACCGCCGTCCGCCGAGGAGGTCTGGTGCGTGGCGACAACATAGCCGAGGCTTTCGCTCGCTGCCGAGACATTGTCCCACGCCAGCGGTGCGCCCTTGCCACGCGGCGGGCGGCTGACCGTGACATTCGCCACGACCCACGGTGCATAGCTGAACCGGCCCATGGCAGCGTGCTGCGGCGCTACCCTTTGGGCAACGAAGTGGGGCATGGCGAGGATGGCGGCGCGAGCGCGAACAAGGTTGGTCACATTGGCACGATGATCGAAGACATGGGCCATCACTGCTGATCCGGCTGCTTCGACCCGGACCACCGACCGCGCTGTACGCAAATTGGAGGTAATCCGGTCGGCCATCGCCCGGACCAGCCGGCCATTGCCCTCGGGCCAGGTCAGTTCGCGATCACCATCATTCCCGGCGGCCCAGCCGCGACGCCCGGCGAAATAGTGGATGCCCGCCCAGGCTGAAACATGCTCGGGCTCCGAGCCGTAATCATCCCTGCAGCAATAGCGCAAGTGAGCGCGCAACGGGGCAGAGGTATAGCCCTGCGCGTCGAGCCACTGCGCGAAGCTTTGCTGGTCGAGCGAGCGGTACCGCTCATCCGTGCTCGAGACCGCCATGGGCGATGCAAACGCGGGCCTGCCATCGCCGCCGATGGCATCGCGAAACCCAGTCATCGCGGAGGTGAAGCGCGCCTGCTGGTCCTTGTCGCCATTCGACAGGGCGGTCTGGGGAACAAGGCCTTCCTGCCACTTGCCACGCCACAGCAATCGCTCCTCAAGGTCTGCACAAAGCTGGAGCGGATCATAGACCGGCGTGCCGTTTGCCTCGCCCGTTATCATGCCGAAGCCTTTCAGCATGTGCCGCAGCGCGCGGGCCTCGCGGTTGGGCACGGGCAGATAATGCGCGCCCAGCGGATAGGCGCTGGTGGCGTTGCTGCCCGATCTTCCGTTGCCGCCGGGCGCGTCTTCCAGTTCAAACAGGGCAAAGCGGGTGAAGCCGGCCTCGGCCAGGCGCCAGCCGGCGGCAAGGCCCGCAACGCCGCCGCCCGCAATCAGGATGTCGATCTCCTCGACGGGGCCTGATGGCGCCGGAAACCTGCCTTCCCGGATGAGGTGGCCCCGCTGCCAGTCAGCGCCGGAGAGGGTACCGGGCAGGGGGGTATCGCCGCACCCTCCTAGCAGCGCCGTCGCCCCCGCTCCTGCCGCAGCGCCAGCAAGCACTTGCCGCCGGGTCGGCTCAGCCTTCATAGCGGCCCCACTCTTCGGCGAAGCTGCGCACAAGCGCCTGATTGTCGAGCCGGTTTACCGGGGCAGGGCGGCGCGCCATATCGGGCGGGAAATCGAACATCGCCCGTTCGCTGGCCGCTGTGAGGAAGCGCAGGTTCGTCGGCAAGCGTACCACATCCAATGGAGCGGCATGAGCGGCCATGGTGAAGCCCCATTCGCCAAAGCTCGGCACGTAGGCATGATAGCCGCGCACATTAAGCCCGGCGGCCTCGAGCGTGCTGGCCACGGTCCAGTACGAGCGCGGGGCAATCAGCGGCGAAGTGCTCTGCACGGTCATCACGCCTTCGGGGGCGAGCAGGCGGGCAACCTCGCGATAGAATGTCTCGGTATAGAGTTTGCCCAGCGAAAACTCGGTGGGATCAGGAAAGTCGACGATGATCGCGTCGAACTGGCGCTGTTGTTCGCGCACCCAGCGAAAGGCATCGGCATTGACCATCGTGAGCCGGGGAGAGGCCAGCGACCCGGCATTGAGCTGCGCCAGTTGTGGCGTATCGCGGAACAGGCGGGTCATCTCGGGATCGAGATCGACCAGCGTAACGTGGCCAACGCGGCCATCGCGCAGCACCTCTCGCGCGGCAAGGCCATCGCCGCCACCGAGAATCAGCACTTGGCGGGGCGTGGCAACCCTGCCCAGAACCGGCCACACGAGTGCTTCGTGATAACGATATTCGTCGCGCGTGGAGAACTGCAAGTTGCCGTTGAGATAGAGCCGCAAGTCACCGCTTTGGCGCGTCAGCACGATCCGCTGGTAAGGTGTCGAGCGGGCATAGACCACCGGTTCGTTGTAGAACGCAACTTCGCTCCACCGTTGCAACCGATCGGCAAAGGCAAGGCCGCAGACCAGCGAGGCGGCGACCAGCAGCGCCACCGCCATGTCGCGCCCGATACGCTCCTGCCGGCGCAGGGCGATCAGCAAGGCAATGGCAACCGCGACGTTGGCAAGGCCGAAAACGAAACCTGTCCGTATCATGCCCAGCCTGGGAACCAGCACCAGCGGGAACAACAGCGAGGCGATCAGCGCGCCGACATAGTCATAAGTCAGCACGTTGGAGACAAGTTCTCGGAAGGCGAACCGGTGCCGGAGGATGCGGATCAGCAGCGGAATTTCCAGCCCGACCAGCACGCCGATGGCCATCACCAGTGCATAAAGCGCAACCCGGAAGTCTCCCACCAGCGGGAACAGCAGGAAAAGACCGGCAGCAGACCATCCGCCCAGCGCGGCGATGAGGATTTCCACCCGGACGAACACCGCCATCTCGGCCGAACGCACATGGCGCGAGAGCCAGCTGCCAACACCCATCGCAAACAGGTACGTCCCGATGACAGTGGAGAACTGGGTTACACTGTCGCCGAGCAGATAGCTTGCAAGCGTACCTGCCAGCAGTTCGTAGATCAGGCCGCAGGTGGCAACGACCAGGACCGAAACCAGCAGGATGATTGCAAGCGAAGCCGGAGCTGCATCCGGCGCGGCATCCCCTTGGGCAAGCGGTGCTTCATCCATGCACGGCGGCGGCGATGATGTTGGATATGCCGATGGCAACCGCTCCGGCAAGCAGTGCCACGGCCATGTTCTTGCGCTCGATGATCTCGCGCCACAGCTCGCCCGGAGTCAGCTTGTCGACCAGCACGAAGCTGACAATGAAGATGACGATACCGAGGCCGGCATAGAGCATCGTGGCAAGGAAGGTGTTCGCGGTGAGCATGGCAGGCTCCTTTCAGGATCCGGTGATCATTTGTGCGTTGGGCCGACGTGGCCCGAAGCGACGGGACGGTCTTCCTCGTCGCTGTAGAACGACCAGGCGTTGAACGCCGCGAACAACGCTGCCGCCAGCAAGGCGAGGCAAAACAGGGCGTAGAGGATCAGGCGCCGGGTCATCTGTCGCGGAATCTCCACCACAGCACGGTCAGCGGCCAGGCGAACAGTGCGATGACCAGCGTCCACCACATGCCCCACGACATCGCGCCGGTGCTGGCCTCGATCGAAAGATTGATTGTCTCGACCGATCCCCATCCATCAATGGTGTACGGGTCGACTGGCCAGCCGTGCGCCGATCCGCTGACATAGACATCGTAGGTGCCGCGCGGCACGTGGCCGAACATGGTATCGTCAGAGCGGCTGCCTTCGCTCCACGCACCGTCTGAATCGGTTCCGGCATAGTGTTCGACCAGACCGAACGCATCGATCGACTGCTCGCTCGAACGATCAACCAGGTTGTATTCGAGATCGACCCAGCGGTTCTCGAAACGATTGGCGTCCGCTTCGATGGTGACGAACTGCCATGGCCTGCGCACGGTGATCGTGCCGACCTTGACCGGCGCAATCTGGCCGCCGACCGGAACCTGGATCAATGTACTTGCACTCGTGCTCGGCCCTGCGATCACGGCCATGGCGATTGCGGCAAAGATCGAGACGGCGAGAGCAAGCTTGAACATGTTGCCAAGATCGTCCCGCTCCATGCCGATCGCGGGCCGGAACAACATCGGTCCTCTTGCCATCTTGCGCCGGGGCAGGCTGCGACGCTTCAGGCCGAAGGCGTTTTCGACATCGGCTTCCGGAACCGGCACAAGTTGCGTCCAGTTCTCCTCGCCAGCCGAAACCTCACGCGAAAGCATCGTGTCGCCTGATTGGAACAGCGTTGCGTTGGCCGTGTCGCCTGCCTTCACTCGCCAGTAGAATTCGCCTGCAACTGCGGTGGTCGAGGTTGTCTGGTCTCGCCCCAGTCGAGTGAATGGCGTGCTTCGCCAATAGACCCTGTCTCGAGGGCCTTGAGGCCGATCGGCCAGCATCGTGCCGAATTGCCATTCGCCATCGCAGGCCACCAGCCAGCGATAGCCGAGGTAGGGGTTGAACAGCAGGAACTCCTGCCAGATCGTGATCTGGTCCTTGCGGCGCAGCGCACCGACCACCTCCCACTCCTGCCCGAACAGCGTGCCACGCTTGCCCAGCTCCAGTGCAAAGTTTTCGTTGGCGCGCTTGTACTTGCGGATCAGCGCCACTTCGGGGCGCGATACGTCGAGCAGCGAACCGCAATGCTGGCAGGCGAGGTTGACCGTAAATCCCGCGGCGCGCAATTCGATCGTGCCGCCGCAGGCGGGGCAAGTGACCGCATTGCCGCCCGAAGTGCCCGCAGTCACTGCAGCTCTCCGGGAACGGTCCAGCCCTCGATCTGACGCAGGTTTCCGGGCTTGAGGGTGACCAGATCCCAACTGTCGCCGAACCACGCCGTCGTCGCGCGGTCGTCGCGCTGAAGAGAAAGCACCTCGCCACTGGCCGAGCGGAAGTCCACGCTGGTCATCTTCATGCCGATCTGCGTGCGGATCGGCAGATCACCCTCGCTGCCAAGGCATTCGATTTGCTTGACGTCACTTGCAAACAACTGGCGTCCATCGACTTCGATCACGTCCCCCGGCGTGAAGGTGCCGCCTTCCGCAAAGGCGCGGACTTCTGTGCGGTCGAGCAATTGCGGCCATTCGGCTGTCAGCATGAACATGCCGGCGGCCTCCGCCAGCCAGTACTGCGCGCCGCTATCGGCCATGGCCAGCCATTCGTTCCACGAGCCGCCGGCCCAGGCCCAGCGCACCCGCCCGACCACGACCATGCTGCGCCCATCGGCCATCAGCGTGGTGCCAAGCTGGATGGGCGAAACATCGAACGGCAGGACCGCAACTTTGCCCACGTCCTCAATATCGAGCCCGTGGCGCAGGATCAGTGTCTGGCAGTAGGGACACGTGGCATAAGGAAGGGAGGCGCCTCGTACCGGCACTTGCGCTCCGCACGAAGGGCAATTCATCACGTCCCGCTTCCCCCAATGCGAACGCGCAATCAGCGGATTCGCGCGAGCAGCTCGGCCTTCTTGGCATCGAACTCCTGCTGGCTCAATGCGCCCAGGGTCACGAGCCTGTGGAGTTTCTCGATCGTGGCGAGGGGATCTTCCTCGGTGGCAGCGGGAGAAGGCGCGGGGACCGCTGCCTGGCCCAGTCCCTGGGCCATCGCGCCACCCAAAGCCGTGGCAGCAGCAACCCCGGCGCCGATACCGGCTACGCCGCCACCGTCCTGGTTGGCGGCATCCTCGATGGCTTCGGCTGCCTGGAAGCGGGTGTAACTGCCAAGATCGCCGAGCACGCGCATGGAGCTCGCCTTGTCGAGGTGAGCCTGCACTTCATCGGGCAGGGAAACGCTTTCGACATAGAACGAAAGGCAGGTCAGCCCCCACTGCGCAAAGGCCTTGTCGACCTCAAGCTTGATCCGGTCCGAAAGCGCCTGCTGGTTTGCCGCCAGATCGAGGAAGGCAATCCCGCTGCCGCCAAGGGCCGTGGCCATCGCGGTCTGGATCGCGGCGCGCAATTGCGGTTCGAGCGAGGGCACCGCGACGCCAGCCAGCGTCCCCATCACGCGCGAGACGAAGGGCGCAACTTCGTTTACGCGGAAGGAATAGGAGCCGAAGGCACGCAGGCGCAGCGCGCCGAATTCAGCATCGCGCACGGTGACGGGCTGGGCTGTCCCCCACTTCAGGCCATGCTGCTCTTTCAGAGAGAGGAACACGACGTCAGATTTGAACGGCGACTTGAAGGCCTTGTCCCAGTTCATCAGATTGGACAACAAGGGCAGGTTGGCGGTCTCAAGCGTATGGAGGCCCGGCCCGAAGTAGTCCGCCACGCGGCCTTCATTGACAAAGGCCGCGACCTGACCTTCGCGCACTGTCAACTGCGCGCCGTGCTGAATTTCGCGATCGGCAAAGGGCACGCGCCAGGCCAATTCGCCGGGCTGCTCCAGCCATTCGATGACATCGACAAACTGCTTGCGGATAAAATCGAACATCACTGGCGCCTTACGAAAACAAGGGACTGTTTCCGGCAGCCTAACTTGTGACTGCCGCTAAGCAAGTGCGCATGCGGAAAACGTCTGCCAACGTTATTGGTCAATCAACGGCGTTTAGCCCCCAAGTGACCGGCACCCAGGCGATAGCCTGGGCGCGATCTTCACGCGGTAAGCGCGCCCAGATGGGTTTCCCAGGTGATGGTATCGTTGTGCGAATGCGTGAAGCCGATCGAGCGTTCGAAGTCGACACAGGCTTTCGAGCGGAAAGCGACGATATAGGTGCGGCGCCAGCGGTCCGGCGACGTGTTCCCGCCTGAGCCGTGAACGATCAGTTCGTCATGCACGGTAATGTCACCCCGCTTCAGTGGAAGGTCGACCACAGTATCAGCATCGGTCAGTTCAACGCTGAGAATGTGCGACTTGCTGCGATCCTCACCCATTAGCGGACGGTGCGGGCGGAGGCCCTGCTTTTGCGAGCCCGGCACCACCTTCAGGCATCCGTTTTCCAGATCGGCGTCGTCAAGCGCGAGGCTGCAGGTGGCAGTCAGCGGCTCGGGCGTGCCGGTCGGCCAGTATCCCAGGTCCTGGTGCATCGTGAACACGGCGTCGGGCTTTGCGGGGCGCTTTGCAAGGAACTGGTCGTAATCGAGGGTTGCGCTCTCCCCGAGCAATTGGCGCGATATCGAGGCTGCGCGCCGTTCGTAAAGGTTGTCCCGCAGGGTTGGCTCGTAGTGACGCGGCAGCACGGCATTCACGAGGCTGAAGTTCTCGAACTCACGGTCATATGGCCCGGACATGTCACAGAAATCCTTGCCCATGCCGCCGACTTCGCCGCGGATGAAGCGATCGAACTCGGCTTCCAGCGGTGCAAGCTCCTCCTCCGTCATCACGCCGCGCAAGGTGATGTAGCCTTCGCGATGGTACTGGGCGATCTCCTCTGGCGTGAGGATGTATTCATCGCCTTGACGGCCGTATTGCTGGGTCATTTTGCGGATACTTTCGTGAGATCAGATGGAGCAGGGTCAGGCGATGCAGATGGTGCCATAGCGTTCGGCATGCATCGGGAAGATGTGCACATCGGGCGGGAAGTAGGAATAGCGAATGCGGGCGACGACCTCGATCTTGTGGACGCCCGGTTCAAGGCCGCCGGGCTTGTCGACAAGGATTTCGCCCCATTCGGTCAAGCCCCAGCGCGCGGTAATTTCCTCACGCATTTCGGCCATGGTGTAGACTTCATCACGGATGCCGAAACGGTTGATTTCGTGATCGTAGAAAACGCCATCGACCGTCACGTCGAAGCCATCGAGCTGCGACAGGCGGGTGCCGTGGTAGTTGGGGATGCGGATGCGGATGGCGAAGCCTTCGCGCGCGCCCACGGGTCCGAAATTGCGGAATCCGGTGCTCTGGATGAGCTGATGTTCGAGCATGGTGTTCTCCGGGAATTCTATGTGCGAAACGGGATCAGGCGAACTTGCCTTCGTCGAACTCCCGCTCGAGCTTGCGCAGCAGCACGTGCTGTCGGCGAACCTGATCAATCGAACGCCACGGCGCGCGCCAACCTTCGTATTCGCTGGAAAGATAGCCGGAGTAGCCCGAGCGCTTGATGGCCGAGATCACCGGCTTCCACGGGATGTTCTGGTCCTCGAGGTTCTCGTCGATGTCGTGGAACTTTGCCTGGATGAATACCACGTATTTGGCGATATCGAGGAAGTGTTCGGGCGGAACCTTGATGCCGTTGAGGAACTCCATGTGCTTGCGCGCTTCCTCGTTGATCTGGTGCGAGCCCCAGTGCGTCAGCGGCCGGTCCTGGAAGATGCCGGTGTCGATCATCAGGCCGAAGTTCTTCGTGCCGGTGCGCTCGATGAAGTTGATGTAACCATCGACGACTTCATGCTTGATCGGCGTGGGCGCGTGGATTTCCGGGCAGATGACCACGCCGAGCTTGTGGGCAAGATCGAGGTTGCGCTCGGTGTAGGCTTCCCACTGCGGTTCGGGGATCAGGTCGTGCGAAAGCACACCGAACTTCGGCCGCAGGAACTTGAAGCCCAGCTGGTGGGCAAGGCGCAGGTCGCGCTCCAGCTCTGCAGCGCCTTCCTCGACGGTGAGGTTGCGCTGGAGAGTAATGCGCATGTCGACCCACGAGCACATGTTGGTCGGTTCAAGCTTGTACTTGTCCAGCAGGCCAAACCAGCGATCGAGAAACTGGCTGGAAGGGTGGGGATAGCCCTCGATCTGGCCCTCGCCCAGAATCTCGATGCCGGTGGCGCCGGTATCCGCGATATGGTCGAACGCGTCTTCGAGCGTCATGACCGAGCCGTAGTCATCGACGTAGCTGTAAGTTGAAACACCGTATTTGAACGAACCGGGCATGTCTTGCTCCTGGAAGGCCGGAGACGAAGCCCACCGGACCTCGCCTCATGCCGAATGCAATTGTCAGATCAGAAGTTCACGCTCGCCCGCACGCCGTAGGTGCGCGGTGGCTGGAACTGATAGTTGTCGCTGAAGCCGTTGAAGTTCTGCTCGGCGAAGGACAGCACGTTCTTGTTGAAGACGTTGCGGACATAGGCCTGCAGCTTCCAGCCACCCCCGTTCGGCTCGATCGCGGCCGAGAGGTTGCCGAGGAAGTAGGACGGCGAGCGGATCTGCTGCAGGTTGAAGGCCGAGAAGTAGAAGCTCGACGAGTACTTGCCGTCAGCGCGGAACGACAGCAGGTGATCGCCCAGCGGCACGCCCTGTTCGAAGCCCATCGAGGCGGTGAAATGCGGGGCGTTGGGCAGCTGGTTCTTGCTGATGTCGACGTTCTGGTTGTTGCCGTTGGTGACGATGATGTTGTCGCCGAACTTCGTGTCGAGCAGGGTGCTGTTGAGGTAGAGCTTCGTGTTCTCGGCAACGCGGGCGTTGAGCTGGCCTTCCAGGCCAAGCACGCGGGCGCTGCCGACGTTGAACACGCCGGTCGAGCATGTCGGGCAGGTGCTTTGCTGAGCCTGGTAGCCCTTGTAATTGAAGTAGAAGGCGGCGAAGTTGAGCTGCAGGGCATTGCCCATCAACGTGTTCTTCGTGCCGATTTCGAAGGCGTCTACCTGCTCCGCGCCATAGGGCGTGGCAGCGACCGAGCCGTTCGAGTTGAAGCCGCCCGACTTGTAGCCGCGATCGTACTTGGCATAGATGAGGCGCCCCGATTCTGGCCGCCAATTGAGACCGAGATGCCAAGTCGGCTTGCTTTCCTTGGTCTCGCCATTGCCGGAATTGACGATCGGGAACGGCGGGCAGGTGCCGGGCGCCGGGAAGCCGTTGCCGCATAGCGGGAATGCCAGCGCGGGCAGGACCAGCACCGAATTGCCGGTGCGAGACTTGTTGTCCCACGTGTAGCGGGCGCCGGCCGAGAGCTGGAGTTGTTCGGTCAGGTCATAATCGGCCTGCGCGAAGATCGCGTCGGACTTGGTCTTGACCGCAAAGTCGAAGGCGATGCCATAGCGAAACGACTGGTCGGCATTGGGCGCGAACGACAGCGGGCCGCCCGGCGCGAACAGGCCGGTCATCTCGCGGTTGTAGAGCCCGGCGGCAAGCGCGTTGTCTTCGGTGAAGCGGAAGTATCCGGCTTGGATGAAGAGCTTGCCGGTCTTCTCGTTGCTGATGCGAACTTCGTGGTTCCAGGTCGTCGGCGCCTGGGTGTTGAGATACTGGCGGTTGGCCGGATAGTTCGGACCAGTAGCGTCGAGCGTCAAGTCGAACTGCTGCTTGTCCCACCCGCCCGAGTAGATCAGGTTGATATTGCCGAGGCCGCTGTAGCTGGCTTCCCAACGGATGCGTTCGCCCTTGAGCACAGTGCGTGTCGGAGAATCGCTGCGGAACGCAGGCAGCGGATCGAAGCTGGGCTGCGGCGCGCCCAATGTGTTCTTGAGGACCGCCTCGCCATCGGTATCGCGATCATCTCGCTGGTAAGATACCCACAGATCCAAGCCATCCTTGGCGAAGCGAGCCTGGATACGACCGGACTTGAAGTCCTCGTTGTCAGCCGACTTCATCACGCCGACCTGGCGACGGTAGCCGTCGTGCTTGAGGAAAGTGCCCGAGGCGCGCAGCGCGAAGCTCTCGGACAGGGCAAGGTTGACGGCAGCGTCGGCGTTGGTCGTGTCGTAGTTGCCGTATTCGAACGAGGCCGAGACCTCGTTCTTGAACTTGGGCCGGTTTGTGATGATGCTGACCAGACCGCCGGTCGAGTTGCGGCCATGCAGCGTGCCCTGCGGCCCCTTCAGCACTTCAACGCGGGCCACGTCGTACATCGACGTGTTGATCGAATAGGCGCGGTTGGTGAAAAAGCCGTCGCGCGCAACCGGTACCGATGGGTCGCCCAGTTCCGTCACGTCGGTCGAGGCAATACCGCGCACGGCGATGTAGGCGGAGCTGTTCGAACTCGAGACGTTGAGGCTGGGGTCGATCGCGGAGAGGTCCCGCACTGAATTGATCCCGCTATCGGCCAGGTCCGCGCCCGTATAGACGTTGAGCGCGATCGGCGTGTCCTGGGCCGAAGTCTCGATGCGATTGGCGGTTACGATGATATCGCCCACGCCGCGCTCGGAGGCTTCTGCCGCATCGGCTTGGCTTGTATCTTGGGGTTCTTGGGTGGCTTGTGCAAGGGCCGGCGAGCGCAGCGCAAGGGCAGATGTTACAAGCAGAATGGCAGCAGTTCTCATGGCGTTCCCTCCCGATCATAGTTATCGGTGTCCCGAAGGCCCGATATTTGATCGGTGATTAGATTTGCACCAACCCAGCGTCAAGCGTTAATCTAATCAGTGCTCTGATCAGGCGTGGAGATGCTGACGCGGGCACGAGGCCGTGATAGTCGCCGCAGCAGTACCGGGGATCACTCTGCCAGAGCGGCGAGTGTGGCGCGGGCGACGATGGCCTCTGCGATATCGACAGTGGGCACAATGCTCTGGCTAGGCCGGATCACGCCCTTCTTGCGCATCGAAGAAAAGCCATAGATCGCCGACCAGAAGGCGATCACGCGCAAATCTGCCTCGTCGTCGGAGATGCCCGGGATTGCTGCGCGGAGATGGTCCCGCAAGTTGAAGTGGCCTTGGAGCTGGTATTCCAGCAGCTTGGTGTCGAGCACCGGCGAGGTCAGCTCACTTTCGTACATGAGGTCGAGCAGGAACGGGTTGTTTTCAGCAAAGCGGATGAACAGGAGGCCCATGCGAATGAGCTTCTGCTCTGGGGTAACCGTGCTGCGCCGGACTTGCTCGGCCCCGTCGAGCATTTCCTCGAAGCCTTCAATGGCAAGCGCCAACAGGAGCGAGCGGCGGTCGGGGAAATGATGGTAGGGAGCCCCTGGCGAAACGCCGACCTGTTGGGCAAGCGTGCGGATGGACAGTCCGTGGTGCCCGTGTTGCCGTACATATTCACGCCCCGCATCGAGCAGGTCGCGGCGCAGGTTTTCGCGGTGATACGGCTTCTTAGCGGGCATAAAATCTCTCGGGCGACCGGACAGGCTTGCGAGCTATCGGATAGCTTCCCTAACAGCAAACCGCCAGCTGGCCAGCCGGAAAGCGCAGGTGCTTGCCAAGTAGGGCTGAGGGGGCAGGTGTCAGCTCGGCTGCTCGCAAGCGACTTGCCTGCAAATCTGATCAGTGATCAAAGGCGGTGATGCAGTGTCATGAGAAATGGACGATTTCCGCCTGGGATTACGAAGTAGCGATTGCGCCAGGCGTAGGCGGTTCGCTGCGTGGCCTTTTCTGGCAGGGTTCGCCGGTGCTTCGTACCGCACGGACCGACCACATCCTTGACGCCGCCTGCTTTCCCATCGTGCCTTTTTGCAACCGCATCGCAGACAGCCGATTTGAAGTCGCCGGCGTCAGCTATCGCCTGTCATCCAACTTTCCCGATGCCTACCATCCCCACGCATTGCACGGCTATGGCTGGGTGCGGCCGTGGCAGGTGATCGATCACGACATGTCGTCGATTCGGATGGTCCATGGCTATTCCGATGGCGAATGGCCATGGCACTATCGCGCTGAACAGACATTGGAGTTGGGAGCCAAAGGCGTAATGATGCGACTGGAGGTGACCAATCTCGGCCCAGGACGAATGCCAGCGGGACTCGGATTTCATCCCTATTTCCCAGGCGATGGCAGCACCGTTTTCCGTGGCTTGCACCGCTACGAATGGCGGACTGCGCCAGACGGACTGCCACTCACGCTTGTGGATGCAGGCGACGCCGTGGACTGGTGGAAAGGCGCACCCGTCACGACGCGCATGGTCGATACGATTCAGGAGGGGCGCCAAGGCCAGCTAACGGTCCTGCGGCCAGCAGACGATCTGCTGATCGAGATGACACCGTGCCCGGCACTGTCCTGTACCGGGGTGTATGTCGCACAAGACGCGGAATTCTTCTGCATCGAGCCTCTGACCCATCCAACTGATGCCATCAATCGCACCCCCGGACGCATGACGTGGCTGGCTGAGGGCGAGACGCTGGCAGCCAGCTTGCTGATCCGCGCGCAAAATAGCCTGTTCGGCATCGATTGACTTTGGCGCGGGACGATCTAATCATCGATTAGATAGTCAATTGTCTGCAGCGTCACGGGCGAGAGTGCCCTGCTGCGACGGAGGGATGGATGCAACCTGTCAGGATCGGGCTTGTAGGCGCGGGAGACATCAGCCCAGTCTATCTCAATGCAATTGCTCGTTCGCCGGCCCTTGACCTGCGTGCCATCGCCACGCGAACGCCGCAGGCCATTGCGCAAACTGCTGCCCGGTTCGGCGCACGCGCGGCCACGGTCGACGAGCTACTTGCCGACGATACGATCGAACTGGTCGTCAACCTTACTCCAGGTGTGGCGCATGAGGCGATCAATGAAGCCGCTTTGGAGGCGGGCAAGCATATCTATTCCGAAAAGCCCTTTGCCCTGTCGCATGAGACGGCGCGCCAGTTGGCTGACCTTGCCGAGAGCCGCGGCCTACTGATCGGCTCGGCGCCCGATACGTTCTATGGCAGCGCACACCAGGCTGCGCGCAGGGCGCTCGATACAGGGGCCATCGGCAAGCCGGTATTCGGCTCTTCGTTCCTTGGACTGCCGGGACTTGAGCTATTCCACCCGGGCCCCGAGGCGTTCTATCGTCCGGGCGGCGAGCCGCCGTTCGATGCGGGACCTTATTACACGACGATGTGGATCAACCTGCTGGGGCCGGTAAAGCGGGTGTTTTCGGTTTCGGGCGCGGGCAGAGCGGAGCGAACGATCCTGCGCGGCCCCCGGCAGGGCACGCGCTTCCCGGTGACGGTCGACACCACGTTCAACACGGTGCTTGAATTTGCCGAAGCGTCGGTCAGCTTCATCATCTCGCTCGACGTTGTGGTGCCCACGCTGCGGCCGGGCGAACTGTTCGGTTCCGACGGAATACTGGCGATGGCCGACCCGATGTTCTTCGGTGGCCAACCGGCGGTGACTGCACCGCCGCAGCCACGCACAGACCTTCCTACCGCCGACCAGGGCTTTGCCACGCCAAACCGCCATGACCACACCGGGCGGGTAGTGGCCGATTATCGCGGTGCCGGGCTGGTCGATCTTGCGCTCGCGATCCGCACCGGCAGCAGACACCGCACCGGGGGCGAGTTCATCGTCCACTCGGTAGAAGTGATGGAGGCCATCGTCAGATCAGCGACCTCGCGCACTGTGGTCGAGCTTCAATCCACCTGCGAGCGTCCCGCGACGATCGATCCGGTGGCGGACGCTGCGCTGATCGCGCTGACGGCATCGCCCTTCGATCTCGTCGATAACGCATCGGCGCACTGACATTCCTCATTCAACGGAGTTTTCCGACGTGTCCTCAACCCGCAACATGATTGCCGCAAGCCTTGCTCTCCTCGCGCCCGTCTGCGCTTTTGCCGCCGATGGTCCGCCGGATGGCTCGACGCCCGAACAGAAGGCGGCGATTGCCAACGACCCGACCTATCGCAGGCAGGATCTCGTGCTGACGAACCTGCCGCGCAATCGCGCGGCACCGACAAAGCTGTTCAACGGCCGAGACCTGTCCGGATGGGACAGCTGGCTCGGTTACACCGTACCTGCCACCACGTATGGCACGCCGAGCGGCGCGCCGATCGGCCTCAATCATGACACTTACGGTGTATTCAAGGTGGTCGAGCAGGATGGCGCACCTGCGATCTATTCCAGCGGCAAACTGTTCGGAGGGCTGCTGACAAAACGGTCCTACAGCAACTACCACCTTCACGTGGAATACAAGTGGGGTACCAATACATGGACGCCGATGCCGCGCAACAATGGGGTACTGTATCATTCGCATGGCGCGTATGGTGCGTTCTTCGGCACATGGATGAGCGCGATCGAGTTCGAGGTGGTGCCGCACTCCGTCGGCATGCTTCTGACGGTGGGCGATTCCAAGGGCAAGCCTTCGTTCGAGACAGTCGACTGGCGGGTTGGCGCCACCGTTCCTGTCGCCAATGATCCCTCAATTCCCTATCCGAGTCGCCGTTACTTCAAAGGCGGCCTGCCATCGCGGCTGACGTTTCCGACATGGAACGTCGATGCCGGCGCTGACGCAGAGAAACCTCTGGGCGAGTGGAATTCGCTTGATCTTTATGTCTTCGGGAACACGTCGATCCACGTTGTGAACGGCGTGCCGGTGATGGCCGCGGCCAACCTCACCACCAAGGACGCCAAGGGCCGCACCATACCGCTGACCGCTGGCAGGATCCAGCTCCAGTCGGAAGGCGCCGAAACCTACTTCCGCGCGATCACCATCGAGCCGATCCGACACCTGCCCACCATAACCGAGCGAAAGCAGGGCTGATCGCGAAAGCTGGCACCGGGACGGACAAAGTATAGGGGCGGGTAATGGCGAGCAGGAACTGCTTGATTTCGGGGAGCTCCATGCAGCCTGAGCCCGTCACGTCTAACAGTGCCGTCGTGATGCGGTACCTCAGTGAGGCCATCCCAGCGTTGCATTCGATGCGCCTGCGCTCTCAGGTTCTCGTCGACGATTGCAAGATCGTCACCTTGGCTACAGCGCTCGGCCAGAAGATGCACCAATCCATCTGCCGCTCGTGACTCCTGAAGGGGAGGTGGAGCTCGCGCTGGGGTTGACGAAAGGGAAGCCCAACTTCAGCCATCTGTTAAGCTGCTCATGGCAGTATGGCGACGCAAGCCGAAGCAGCGGGTGCTGATCCGCTCGGAACACGCCTCGCAGTTCACAAGCATAGAATGGGCAGCCTTCATCCGGGCTCACAACCTTGAGCACTCGACGAGCCGATGTGGCAACTCCCATGACAACGCGGTTGCCGAGAGCTTCCTATCCTCGCTCAAGGGCGAGCGCCTACGGCGACGGACCGGCAAAACGCGCAAGTGAGCCCGGCAGTTCGATTCCATGGAGATGTTTCAGGCTGAGCGAGGATAGCCGTGCTGACAACGATCCCTATTTAACATATATCAACACCAATTCGTGTCTTGTGTCCTAGTTTCAATGGTTTGCAGGCGATAAACCTGTCCATTGTGTTTCGCTCATAATTTGGACGATCAAGGGAGTTGGAAGTGCAAGACGCCGTAGGCGGCTCACTTCCTACTCGCTTGATCGTAACCCGATCGCAGCGTGACGGTTCAGTCTTCAGAGGAGGGCAGCGGCTCGGGCGACTGTCCCGGTGATACGCGAGCTAGGACAGCCGTGTAGAGCTGACGCCAGTGTTCCGCCTTACCGCGCTCACGCTCGGCCGTTCGGTCCGCCTTAGCCCTTTCGGCACGGGCATCCCGGAGCTCGGTCTCAAGGCGCTCGATCTTGTTGCGGAGTGCCGCTTCGATGTGCCGATATTCCTCGGGCGTTCGCAGCGGGACCTTCTTGCCGTCTATCACCTCGGTTTCCGCGCGGGTTTCGACGCGTTCCTCGCCGATCTCGTCGGCGAAGTTGTTGTAGAGGTACTGGCGGCTGACCTTTGCTTCACGTGCCACCGAGACGAACGTCACAGCCTGCCTGGTGTCGCGCAGCCGCATGATCGCATCCTCGACTGCAGCGCGCTTCTCTGCGCTACGACGGCTGCGGGCATCGTTGAGTGTTGCGATCCGCAGATCCGGTCCCATGGTCATGACGTCGCTTCCTCTCGAGCAGTGGCCGGCCTGTAGCGCTGCTTTTCACCCTTGTAGAGGCCGTGCTCCTCGATGGAGCGGATGATGGTGTCGGTGTTGTGGACCGCATCCTTATTGCGTTGCAGGCGCTTGCGCGTGATGTCGGCCATGCGGGTCTGTCCGCCTTCCTCGTAGTTCTGCGCTTCCTGCTCGAGCCCTTCGATCGCGGCGTAAAGTCCGGCCCGTTCACAGCGGAAGTGCTCCACGTCGCCGCCATCGGCGCGGAAGAACCGGCAGGTCAGGCAGGCGTGGGCGTGCTCGCACCATTCGCCGAGTTGCCCTGGCAGCGTGCAGGCGCCGCCGCAGACCCGCGTGGCCAGCATGGTTTCCTTGCGCAGCAGGAGATCGCCGACCGCTTCGTCGACCTTGCCCGCGATTGTGAAGAACTGGCCGCCACCCTTTCGCAGCAAGGCGTTCTTCTTGAGATCGAGACGCTTGTTGACGTACATCGACGCCATATCCGGCGAGGCATGGCCGAGCTCGAACATGATGCTCAGGATGTCGTGGCCTTCGGCCGCCATTTGTGTCCCTCGATGGTGGCGCAACGGATGCCATGAGAAGTCGAACGGCTTGCCTTCGCCATCGACGATCCCGTGCCTGAGGCACAGCATCCTGAGCTCCTGCAAGGTCCAGTTGTAGCCGAGGAACGATTCCCGCTTGCCGTAAAAGACGGGGAACAGGTATTTCGTGGCGCGCCCGTAACGCTGCCGGACGCGATCCTGCTGGGCTTCGATCAACTCGATCATGGCCCGGTGCGCGGGATCGGTCGCCAGCAAGGGCTTGGTGTTCCAGCGGCTGACCTTGTTCTGCCAGAACGTGAACAGCATGAACCGCTTGTCGTGCGGATCGGGCCGCAGGCAGTCGAAGAGCAAGGCATGCAGGTCTTCGGCTCGCGCACCGGTGGTGATCCCGATCATGAAGATTACCGGGATAGGGGCAGGCAGTTCATCGAGCCTGGCCATCATCGCGGCCAAGGCCTCAGGAGGCGCCGCCCGGTTGGCGCCCTCTCGCGAAGCGTAGAGCCGGTTGCGCGGGTCATCCGGTGCCTGCTTGTAACGGATGCGCCGCGCCGCGCGCTTGTCGAGCGCGATCCGCGGCCATTCCCCCGGCAGTAGCACCGGTGCTGCCCGCATCAGTTGGACGATGTCGGTGTACCAGTTCTTGCCGGCGGCATTGCGCGCGTTTCCCCATGCAAGATAGCGCTCCATCGTTAGTTCGTTGATCTTCGCAGGACCAGCGACGGATTCTTCGTGGAGGAACTGCGCAAACAGCCGTAACCGAGATCGCATCGCGATCACCGTTCTTGGCGCAAATTCCCCATGTGCGACCTTGTCGAGCAGGAAGCCGCGCATCAGCGGGCGCAGCCACGGCTCGAAGTTCAGGAAGTTGATATAGGTGTCGCTTCGCCGTTGCCGATCGCGGAAGCGTGTGTCCTCCTCGCTGTAGAGATCGTTGAGCAGGATGATGTCGCGGTCATGCATCGGTGCCATCTGCGCCCGGTTGATGATCGCGAAGCGATGGATATCACCGAACAGCTGCACTTCCGGTGAGCGGAACTCGCTGGTGACGATCTTGCCGCCCCGGATCCACTGGCGGGTCTGGCTTTGCCTGCGCCGTCCATAATTCGCGCCATACCAGGCGGCGTAGCACTCCAGCACTGCATCGTTGTGGTGGTTCCGTTTGCGCGCACCCTCGTCATCTGATGGCGCGAAGCCGGGGTGAGGGATGTCGGCAAGGCAGCCCGCCTCAAAGTGACCAAGCAGGTCCGCGCCTTCCTCTACCAGATAGCGGATCACCGGGATCCGGCGCTGGAACCAGTGGGCGTCCGCCTTGCGATCGTCGAGAACGGATACCGCCAGGTAAGCCTTGATCTCGTTGGTGAGTACCGGAACCGCAGCCTGAAGCGGCAAGCTTGCGTATGTCTGGCTCAGCCAGGGATGGCCGAACACCTCACCCATCATGGCGTCCGACCAAATGGGATTGGCGACGAGGAGGGGGGATATCTCCGCGAGGCGCCCCTCAAGCCAGTTGTTGTAGCGATCGGTATCGTGCGGCGTGCCGCCGACGAGCGCCAGCGGCGTCAGGCCCATCGCAGATCCTTTCCGAGCAGCTCAGCCTCGCGAAGTTTCTCAAGCCTTTCATGCACCTCGTCGGGTCCTGTGAGGTAAAGCCTGCGGATTTCCGAGGCGAACAGGTGCTGATAGAACGCCGCTGTCGTTTGCGGGCTGGCATGCCCGAGCCGGTCGGCCACTTCGAGCAGGCTGTATCCCGCCGCGATCGCCTCGGATGCATGGCTGTGGCGGAACATGTGCCAGCTGAAGGCGATATGGGTGCGCTGCTCCAGCAGGCCCGCGAGCTTCTGCGCGTAGGACAGGCTCATGGCGTGCCCGATGACGCCGGCTTTGACATTGGTGAAGACGTACTCGGCGCCGGACTCGAAGGCTGGCAGATATTCGTCGCTGGTGATGTAATCGACGTACATGTTGAGCACGTAGTCGTGCACCGGCACACCGCGCGTCCGGCCCGATTTCGCACGGGCCTCATTGGCATTGTCTTCGCGCGGAACGACCCAGATGACCTTTTCGGCGAGATCGATATCGACATGGCGCAGGCCCAGCGCTTCACCGATCCTAAGGCCGGTGTTGTAGAGCAGCACGACCAGGAAGGCGTCGCGCGCGAGCCCGCAGGCCTCGATCAGCCGCAGAACCTCGCTCGGCGTCAGCCGCTTCTTGAGCACCTGCTGCTGGACCCGGCCGGGATCGCCCGAGAGATAACGGTCTTTGCGCCGTGTCGTCCGTCGCTGGCTGATATGCTCAAGGAACGGCTTGTAGATCCGGTGGCCGTCATAGGCCTTTGTGACCTCGGTCGTATCGACCGCGAAGTCGTCAGTGCCGTTGTAAAAGCGGTAGAACGATTTGACCGCGAGCTGGATCTGGTTGCGCGTCGATGGTGCCAGAATCCGCGTTTCCTGCTTGCGTAGCAGGATCAGCCGAGGACTTGGCAGCGCATCCTTTCGGCGGGCAAGCCGCCAGGCAAGGAAGCTGTCATACAGCGCAACCGTGGCTTCATGGATGCCGGCGCCGTTTGCGCCGAGGAAGCTAGCGAAGTCCACAACGTGGCGAACATAAGCGCGGATCGTGTTTGGTGACGCATGGGTCTGTTCGAGATGGACGATCCAGTGACGAAGGCACTCGACGACATCGCCGTCATCATCCAATACCGTCCACGACCGGCGACCGCCGGGCATTTCGATGCGCGCAGCCTGCCAGGGCGTCGTAGCGAACGGAGTGGACACGGTCGCTGATACTGTTGAAAGACCCCCGTGACTGCAAGCCTTTCGCCATCACACTGGACACAGTTTACATGGACAGTTATGGTATCGGTATTTACATAATTTATATTACCCACCTTGGTGATTGAAAGCGCAAATTGGAGATATCCGATCCTCATGGGCGCTCGCGGGCTGCTGTGGCATGGTTATCCTCTGCACTTGGGGATGGCGCTTATGACGGGGGTGGCGATGAGCCATGGCATGCCCGCTCATCCACCTCGGCCATCTGAACGTCTGGGTAACTAGTATGCGCTCGGAAGGGCGTGGTGCCGGTGGTGCGACCAAAAGCCTCGGCAAAGCGTGTCCGTGACATTAAAAGGATGGGCAAAGCCGGGGCAATCCAAGCGGCCTGGTCTCCCTCAGCATCAGGTCCCGTCAGTGATCAGCGTGCCACCATCCACGACAAGGTTCTGACCGGTGACGAACGCGCCTGCCGGTGATGCCAGAAATGCCACCGTGCCAGCCACTTCCGCCGGAGTGCCGGGCCGCCGCAGTGGCGTCATCGCCATGCGGCGAGCCATGAATGCGGCGTCGTGCAGCAGCGGCTGCGAAAGTTCAGTGGCGATGAAGCCCGGCGATATTGCGTTGACCCGGACATTGTGCGGGCCCCACTCCACCGCGAGATTGCGGGCAAGTTGCGCAACGCCAGCCTTGGCCAGGGCATAGGCATTGATCCTGCCGTTGCCGCGCAGGCTCGAAAGGCTGGCAACTAGAATGGCCGTGCCGCCACCACGCTCAGCGATGCGCGGCAGGGCAAGGTTGCTCAGGACGACCTGACTGCGCAGGTTGATCGCCATGACGCGGGCGTAATCCTCCATGTCGATTTCGGCGAAGGACCCCGCCTTGCCGGTGATGCCGGCGTTGCAGACGAGGATGTCCAACCCGCCAAATTCCCGCACCGCGCAATCTACCAGAGCTGCCTGCGCGGCGTCGTCCGTCACGTCGCAGGCAAGGCCCGGCATTCCCAGTTCCGCCGAGACCCTGGCCGTGTCATCACCGTTCTCGCTGGAAATGACGACGCGAGCGCCTTGCGCGATCAACGCCTCGGCAATTGCCTTGCCTATGCCGCGCGTCGACCCGGTGACGATGGCCGACTTTCCAGCGAGGTCGAACAGTCCGCTCACTTGTGCTCGGGCCTGTCCTCGGGCAGGGATTGCCCGTTATGCAGGTAGGCAGGCGCCTCTATCAGTATGAAGGCGATCCGGCAGGGCTTGTCGCTCGTATTGCGCCATAGGTGATTGGTGCCGCGCTGGATGATGATGCCGCCCTGCCCTACCGTGCGCTTGGCACCATCGTCCAGTTCGAGTTCGACCTCGCCTTCGAGCACGATGCCGTAGTCGATCGAGTTGGTCCGGTGCATCGGGCTTTCCTTGCCCGGCAGCATGTCTACCACGCGAATGACCGAGCCGCCTTCCAGGGTCAGTCCTGCTTCACGGTGGCGACCGTCTGTCTCATCGTTGTTGTCGGCCGGGACCGTTGCCGTGGTCCAGATCAGCAGGAACGAGGCGTCGCCCGAGGGGATCATCTTCGTCGGTGTCACATCCTCGGACTTGAACACGGCGCGGCCGTTTTCATCATGGCCGGTGACAACGCGCTGAACGGGAGGAAGGCCGGAATCGGAAAGCTGCATCGGGATATGCTCCAGTAAGATCAGATGAAGCGCAAGGGCTCGGTTAGGAGAAAGCCGGCCTCGCCCGCAGTGCCCAAGGCAAGGAGAGCTGTTGCCAGCGTGGGTATGTCTGCGTCGCGTCCAAGGCCGATCTCGTCGATCCGCCCAAAGCTCCATTGCCCTTCGATCACCTGCGTGAGGTTGGTGATCACGCCCTGTACCCCGGGCACGATGCTGATCGCCGACAACGCGGCGGCACACTGGTCCAGATCGTCACAACTGCCCGTGCGAAACACGAACAGCTTGCGCGGTGCATCGTCTGCACCCGACGCAATCACGCGTTCCTGCGCGAACATCGCCACTGATCCTTCGATTTCACGGAAGTTGTCTTCGTCCGGACCGATGCGTTCGCGATAGGCATTGCTGGCTTTCGAGGCGATCATGTCTGCCAGCGTATCGAACCGGATGACCGTGACCGCATCGCGATCCTCCAGTGCCGGTTGCACGGGGCAAGCGATGGCGTAATGGTGGATATAGCCACGAAAGCCGCTGGAAACCGCTGGTTCCGCCATCACCATCGGTCCGTGAACGGTCGCAAGATGACGCCGCAGGCCGGCACGGCCCAAGCCGGAAAGCGTGCGCGGCAGGATCATCAGCTTGATCGGACCTGACGCCGGTCCAGCTTCAGCCACGTCCGACTTCGTGGTCGATCGCGCCGAAGGGAGCGCCTCCGTGCCCATAAGCCTTGTCTCCCGATAGCCGTTTCAGCCAGCAGATAGACGGCCTCACCATACCCGACAAAGGCATTCGGTCGATAGCTTGGCATCGATACAATGCGTTGGTCGCCCGCGATCCGCTGCGGCAATGGCAAGAAAATTGCCAATAAATCTGCGGGGAGAACCATGGCCATCTGGCTCAAGCGCGGCGCTGCTGCTGACGTCAAAGCGCAAAGCGATCGCAAGATCCGGGACATTGTCGAGGCGGCCCTTGCCGACATCGAACAGCGCGGGGACGACGCCGTGCGCGAGATGTCCATCAAGTTCGATGGCTGGGACCGTGAAGACTATCGCCTGTCGCAGCCCGAAATCGATGCGGCGGTCGACAGCCTGACCGCGCAGGAGCGCAAGGACATCGAGTTTGCGCAGGCACAGGTCCGCAACTTCGCACAGATCCAGCGTGCCAGCATGCAGGATGTCGAGGTTGAGACGCTGCCTGGTGTCATCCTCGGCCACAAGAACGTGCCGATACAGGCAGCGGGGTGCTATGTGCCTGGCGGCAAGTATCCGCTGCTGGCCTCTGCGCACATGAGCGTGATCACGGCCAAGGTTGCGGGCGTGCCGCGCGTTGTCACTTGCGCTCCGCCGTTCCAAGGCAAGCCTGCGCGGGCCATCGTTGCAGCGCAGGCCATGGCCGGGGCCGATGCGATCTACGCGCTGGGCGGCATCCAGGCAATCGGCGCGATGGCCATTGGCACGCAGAGCATCGATCCGGTCGACATCCTCGTTGGCCCCGGCAACGCGTTCGTGGCAGAGGCCAAGCGCCAGTTGTTCGGCCGGGTGGGGATCGACCTTTTCGCTGGCCCTACCGAAACCCTGATCATTGCCGACGAAGTGGGCTGCGATCCGGAACTGGCCGCCACGGACATCCTGGGACAGGTCGAGCACGGTCCGGACAGCCCCGGCGTGCTGCTGACAAATTCGGAGAAACTGGCGCGCGAGACGATGGCCGAGATAGAGCGGTTGCTGAAGGTGCTGCCGACCGCCGATCATGCCAGCAAGGCGTGGGAGACCTATGGCGAAGTGATCGTGGCAGAGAGCTACGAGGAAATGGTGCGCATCGCTGACGAAATTGCCAGCGAGCACGTGCAGGTGATGACCGCCGATCCCGATTATTTTCTGAAGAACATGACCAATTACGGAGCCTTGTTCCTTGGGAGCCGGACCAATGTGGCCTATGGCGACAAGGCGATCGGCACCAATCACACACTGCCTACCAAGAAAGCGGCGCGCTATACCGGCGGACTGTGGGTCGGCAAGTTCCTCAAGACCTGCACCTACCAGAAGGTCCTGACCGACGAGGCATCGACGCTGGTTGGCGAATACTGCAGCCGTCTCTGCGCATTGGAAGGCTTTGCCGGTCACGGCGAGCAGGCCAACGTCCGGTTGCGCCGGTTCGGTGGCCGCAATGTGCCCTATGCCGGGCAGGCAGAACCCAGCGAATTGACGCGGGCGTGATGAACCTGCCGCGCACGCCGTCCTTCCGGCTCGATGGCAAGCGTGCCATTGTGACCGGTGCCGGCCGTGGCATCGGCCTCGCCGCTGCAGCCGCGCTGGCAGACGCTGGTGCTGCAGTCGTGCTTGTCGCACGCTCCTCTGCCGAGATCGAGCAGGCGGCAGCAGCCATTGGCAACGGCGCGCTAGCGGCAACGCTCGACGTGTCCGACACGGCTGCGGTGTCCGCCTTCTTTGCCGGACGCGAGCCGTTCCATGTCCTGGTCAACAATGCCGGGACCAATCGCCCCAAGCCGATGTGGGACGTAACCGAAGCCGATTACGATGCCGTTCTGGATCTCAATCTGAAAGCTGCATTTTTCGTGGCAAAGGCCTGCGCACGACGGATGATCGAGACCGGCACCCAAGGCTCGCTGATCCACATGGGTAGCCAGATGGGCCACGTTGGTGGTCCTAACCGCAGCCTCTATTGCGCCAGCAAGTGGGCACTGGAGGGCATGAACAAGGCTTTCGCGCTTGATCTTGCCCCGCACGGAATACGCTCGAACACCATCGCGCCAACGTTCATCGAAACGCCTCTGACCCAACCGATGTTCGAAGACGCGGCCTTCAAGGCCAGCGTTCTGCAGAAGATCAAGCTTGGCCGTATCGGAACGCCAGAAGACCTGATGGGCGCGATACTGTTCCTTGCCTGCGATGGCTCCTCTCTTATGACCGGTTCAAGCATCGTCGTCGACGGCGGCTGGACCGCTGAGTAGAACCCCGATGACAACCATTGCTTCGGCAAACTTGCCGACCCTCGAATTGGACCCGTTTGACCCGGCGTTTCTTGCCGATCCCTTCAGCGCCCACCCTGTGCTGCGCGATGCCGGGCCAGTCGTTTTCCTGCCCAAGATCGGCTGTTTCGCCATGGCTCGTCATGCCGAAGTACAGGCCGCACTGAAGGACTGGGAGGCCTTCATTTCCGGCAGGGGCGTGGGTCAGACTGACTTTCTCAAGGAAACGCCGTGGCGTCCGCCCTCGCTGCTGCTCGAGGCTGATCCTCCGCTGCACGATCGCACGCGTGGGCTGATGAACCGCGTGGCCTCGCTGCGTGCGCTCCGCGAAGTCATGCCGCGATGGCAGGCCAAGGCCGACGCGTTGGTCAGTCAGCTGGCAGGGATTGGCTCCTTCGATGCCATCCCCGCGCTGGCCGAAGCCTTCCCCCTCTCGGTGTTTCCCGATCTCATCGGATTGCGTGAAGAGGGACGCGAAAATCTGATTCCTTATGCCACTGTAGCGTTCAATGCATTCGGGCCTCGCAATGCCCTGCTTGCCGAGACGATGGCTGCGGCGCGTGACGCGACCGAGTGGGTTGCGCAAAGTTGCAAGCGCGAGCTGCTCAGGCCGGGCGGATGGGGCATGCAGGTTTACGAAGCGGCTGATCGGGGCGAGTGCAGCCACGATGAAGCCGAGCGCTTGGTGCGGTCTTTCCTGACCGCCGGGGTAGATACCACCGTCAACGGCATCGCTACGCTGCTCCATGCCTTCGCTGAATTTCCCGGTCAGTGGGCGAAGCTGCGGGCAGACCCTAAGCTGGTGAAGAAGGCTGTCGAGGAATCGCTGCGCTGGGGCGGAACGGTGCAGACCTTCTTCCGAACAACCTCGCGAGACGTCTCAATCGGGGGGCACATTATTCCGGAAGGCCAGAAGGTTCTGCTCTTCCTCGCCGCAGCCAACCGCGACCCACGCAAGTGGGAAGATGCCGACAGGTTCGAGATTACCCGCGTGGCCAGTGGCCATGTCGGCTTTGGCTTCGGCATCCACCAGTGTCTTGGCCAGATGGTCGCGCGGATGGAGGCCGAAGCGGTCACCAATGCTCTTCTTGCGAACGTTGGTGAAATCCGAGCGACTGGACCTGTCCGCCGCCGCCTTAACAACACTCTCCACGCGATCGGCGAACTTCCGATCGAACTGATCCCTGCCTGAAAGATACTGCTGCCATGTTCGAACCCTTTCCCGGAAACTACGTGTGGAACCTCGGTATAAATCTCGCGTTGATAGCGGGCGGTAACCACGGCGAACTCGACGAGGTCTGCCGCCCGGTGCGCGAAGCTGCCAAGGCCGGAGCGGATGCAGGGTCGGCGCAGTTGTTCGACAGCTGGATCGCCGTGGCCGATCAGGTTGCCCGCAATGCCAAAGCCGATGAGGACGAGGGCTTCCTGCTTTCAGCCGGGACAAAGTACCTGCGCGCCTCGGGTTACTATCTCGGCGCCGAACGCCTGCAAAGCCGGGACTATGCGCCGCGCTGGGTTGCCTATGACCGGGGTCTCGAACTCTATCACAAGGGCTGCGCCCTGCGGGGTCTCCACGTTGACCGGGTCGAAATCCCCTATGAGGGATCGAGCTACCCCGCGCTTTTCATACACGATGGCAGCGGGACACCGCGCCCCACGCTGGTCTCCGTCAACGGCCTCGATTCCATGAAGGAACAAGTCGCCATGGCAGGGCATGGCGCTGTGAATCTCGAGCGGGGGATGAACACCCTGTTGCTCGACCAGCCGGGCACCGGCGAGGCGATCCGCAAGCGCAACCTGCCGGCGGTGTTCGATGCGGAACGCTGGGGCAGCCCGGCTTTCGACTATCTGCTGACGCGCAGCGACGTGGTCCATTCGCAGATCGGCATCTTTGGCCTGTCATTTGGTGGCTATCACGCACCGCGCATCGCCGCCAACGATCCGCGCTATGCCCTGTGCGCGGTGATGGGCGCCAACCATGTCTGGGGCCAGCGCCAGCGCGAGCGGGTTGCCAATGAGGGCGAGAACCCAGTCCCACACTATTGGGACCACGTCATGTGGGTCTTTGGCATCGACAGCCAGCAAGCCTTTCTCGACTATGCCGACCAGATCACCCTCGACGGACAGATCGAGAAGATCCGGGTACCGTTCCTGATTACCCACGGCGAGAACGATCGTCAGATCCCCGCCTTCAACGCACAGAGGAGCTACGACCAGGCGGTGAACAGCCCGAAGCGGACCTTGCGCATCTTCACCAAGGCCGATTTCGAGGTCGAGCACTGCGGAGCCGACAACGGCACCGGAATGCGCGACTACATCGCGGACTGGTGCGCGCAGACTTTTGCAGAGCTGGCCGAGAGCCAAGCGTGAAGGCCGCTATTCCATTTCTCGAGTTTTCTACATCAAGGGTAACTGGCCCATGCCGACGTCCATGACCGAACAAAGCATAAGCAGCATCACCACGGCACTTGTCGTGGGCGGGGGAATTGGCGGCATGGCAAGCGCAATAAGCCTTGCAGAAAGGGGCGTGAAGGTCGACCTGATCGACCTCGACCCGGAATGGCGCGTTTACGGCGCAGGAATCACCATTACCGGCCCGACCTTGCGCGCCTACCGTCGGCTGGGCCTGCTCGAAAAGATCAAGCAGCACGGCGCGATCACCAGCAAGACCCGGCTGTTCCGCTTCGACGGCACGCATATGCTCGATCTGGACGAGCCCATCATCGAAGAGGGCCTTCCCGCCACGGGTGGCATCATGCGCCCGGTGCTGCATCGCATCATGCAGGAGCGGGTGCGCGAACTCGGCATCCCGGTACGCCTCGGCCTGACGGTCACGGCGCTCGAGAACAGCGAACGCGGGGTCGAAGTCTGCTTCTCGGACGGCGCCACCAACCACTACGATCTGGTGGTAGGGGCCGACAGCGTGTTCTCCACCGTGCGCGAGCTCGCCTTCCCGCATATGGGACCGGCGCTCCCGACCGGGCAAGCGTGCTGGCGCATCTCGATCCGCAAGCCTCCGGGCCTCGATGCCGGAGAATTCTTCCTCGGGCATGCCAATCCCGCCGGGATCACCGCTTGCGGTCCGGATACCGTCTACATGTGGATGCTGACGCCGCACGTGGAACGCGAACGGCACATGGACGAGATCGAACTCTTCGATACGCTCAAGGAACTGTTGCGCGATTTTGGAGGAAGCGCCGGCTGGATTCGCGACAACATGACGCGGGAAGACTGGATCAACTACCGCCCGCTTGCGGCGATCCTGCAACCGCAGGACTGGTTCAATGGCCGCATAGTCCTTCTCGGTGACGCCGTACACGCAACCACGCCCCATCTGGCCTCAGGCGCGGGGATGGCCGTGGAAAGCGGCCTAGTCCTGGCCGAAGAACTGGCCCGGACCGATGACGTCCCTGCTGCGCTTGCAGCCTACCAGGAACGCCGCTTCGACCGTTGCCGCGATGTGATCGAGACCAGCGTTGCGGTCGGCAAGCTGCAGCTCGCGAACGGCGATCCCAGAATCCACGCAGAAATGCTGGAAGGTGCGCTGCAACGCCTCAACCAGCCATTTTAGCGCCAGTTGGCGTCGTTCCGGCCAAAGCCGCAATCAGCTTCATCAACCACATCAAGCCCTTGGCGGCTGATCGCGCCGGTCTAGCCTCCTCCCACAATGAGCAGAACCGAGCGGGAGACGAGGGATGATAGGCACAGGGCGCGCCATGGCGTTGTTCGCCCTGCCGGCACTGGGGGGGTTACTTCCTCTGTGAGCAGCCAGACCCGCGCGGTTGGTGCAGGCCGCGCTCTACGGGTAGGAGGCAAAGGTTGCAGCAGACGCGCCCGGGATCCCAACGGCATTACTGCTCCGGGAAAGTAAGGCATTCATCTCCGACGGCTGTTGCCGCGTTTGATCGCACGCTCAGCGCAAGCCGAACAGCTTGCCGCGCAGCTTGAAAAGGTGTTCGCGCATCATGCGCTCGGCTGCGCCCGGGTCGTGGCGACGGATGGCCTCGACCACCTCGGCATGTTCGCCATCGGTGTCTTCCTTTGGCCCGGGCTCTGATCCGAAGACCTGATCGATGCGGCTGTCGAGCGTCACCTTCATCTGGCTGCGCAGCGTATCGTAGAGAGTCAGCAGCATGTTGTTGTGGGTCGCCTGGGCGATCGCCCGGTGCAGCCGCTCGTCCAGTCGCTTCCAGTGCAGCATCGATGGCGCCAGCTTCATCTCCGCGAGGCAGGCGTCCATCTCCGCCACGTCATCCGGCGTGCAGTGGATAGCTGCAAGTGCTGCCAGTTGGGGTTCGAGAGCGGTGCGGGCTTGCAGGATATCGTCGACGCTGAAAGAGGCCGCGACAGGATTGCTGTCTACCAGCTTGCGCGGGCCGACGAAGGTGCCCTTGCCGACATGACGCCAGATCGCGCCTTCGCTTTCGAGCCGCTTCAGCAAGGTTCGCAAACGCCCGCGCGAGACACCAAGTTCCTCGCTCAGCTTCGGTTCGGGCGGCAGGCGATCCTCGCCCCGCTCCACCGTCTGGTCGAGCAAGACCTTCAGTCGCCCCAGATCCTCTTCGATCACCGAGAAATTCCCCTCGCTTCCACGCCTGACCAATGCGACATGCGTGGCAGCCAATCAATGGGTTGTTGCGCCGGTCAGATACCGCCCAACGCCACATACTTGGTCTCGAGGTATTCCTCGATCCCGACCTGCGCGCCTTCGCGGCCAAGGCCAGAGGCTTTGACTCCGCCAAACGGCGCAACTTCCGTGGAGATCAGGCCTTCGTTGACTCCCACCATGCCGAATTCCAGCCCGTCGACCACTCGGAAGATACGTGCCGCATCGCGCGCGCAGACGTAGGCGGCAAGGCCGAACGGGGTGTCGTTGGCAAGGCGGATCGCCTCCTCCTCGGTTTCGAACCGGAACACCGGAGCGACCGGGCCAAAGGTCTCCTCGCCAAAGATCTGCGCGTCATGCGGCACATTGGTGAGGACCGTGGGCTCGAAGAAATTGCCGCCCAGTTGATGCCGCTTTCCGCCCGCCACCACGCTGGCTCCACGGGCAACCGCATCGGCGATGTGTTCCTCAACCTTGGCCACAGCCGCCGCATCGATCAGCGGGCCGATCACGGCACCGGGCTGGGTGCCTTCGTCCACCTTGAGCCTGGTCGTTTCCTCAGCCAGCCGCCGGGCGAATTCGTCATGCACGCCGGACTGGACCAGAAAGCGGTTCGCGCCCACACAGGACTGTCCGCTGTTGCGGTACTTGGCAACCAGCGCCGCCTTTACCGCGACATCGAGGTCCGCATCGTCGAACACGATGAACGGCGCGTTGCCGCCCAGTTCCATGGAGGTGCGCTTGATCGTGGCGGCGCACTGTTCCAGCAGCAAGCCGCCGATCTCGGTCGATCCGGTGAAGGACAGCTTGCGGACGATGGGGTTGGCGGTGATCTCGCCTCCGATGGCCCCGGCCGAGCCCGTCACCACGTTGCACACGCCCTTGGGCAGGCCGGCGCGTTCGGCCAGCATGGCCAGAGCCAGCGTGGTCAGCGGGGTCTGGCTGGCGGGCTTGATCACCCCGGTGCAGCCTGCGGCCCAGCCCGGCCCGGCTTTGCGAGTCAGCATTGCGGCGGGGAAGTTCCATGGCGTGATCGCGGCGAATACGCCTACCGGCACCTTCTGCACCAGAATGCGACGGCCGTGCAAGTTCTGCGGAATGATCGCGCCATTGGTGCGCTTCGCCTCTTCGGCGAACCATTCGATGAAGCTCGCAGCATAGAGCACTTCGCCCTTGCCCTCGGCCAGCGGCTTGCCCTGTTCCGAGGTGATGATCAGGGCAAGATCGTCGATATTCTCGATCATCAGTTCATGGAACCGGCGCAGGATCACGCTGCGCTCCTTGGCCAGCAGGCTCTTCCACGCCGGAAGCGCGGCAGCGGCAGCGGCAATGGCGCGGCGTGTTTCATCCGCCCCGCCCTTGGGCACGCGCGCGATCAGCGCCCCGGTTGCCGGATTGCGCACCTCGAAGGTCGCGCTGTTGTCGGCGGCAACCCATTGCCCATCAATCAGCATCGCCTGCCGAAGCAGCGATGGGTCCTTGAGCGAGAGCGTGGTGATCTGTTCCATGGCGTCGGCTTTCAGCAGGGGTTTCGGCCAATGAAGAACAATTCGTCGGGATCGCTCGTCGGATTGAGCCCGGCCGCTTCCTGCCCCCGGCGAAGTGCGGTCATGTCACGCTGATAGACCCGCGCCGTCGGATGACGCAGCGGTCCACCGTTATAGCCCTGAAGCCAGGCCTCGTACTTCCACATCATCCGGTTGATCAGGCCATTGCCTGCCTGCGGCACGCTTGCAAAGGCGCGGCGCGCCGGGTCTACCCGGTGGAACTCGGCCGTCGCTTCGGCAAAGCGCTTTTCGCGGATCAGATTGAACACGCGAGGTAGCCACGGCCCGAAATAGGCCGAGAAATTGGTCCCGCAGAACGGCACGTCGATCAACTGTGCCAAGGGCACGAATTCGTGTTCCAGCGGGTAGGAGATCACCACTTCATCGGCAAATTCGCGGTGCGCCTCGATCGCACCCATGATGAACGGCGCTCCGCCTTCAGCCTTGATCGAAACCACGTTGGGGCAATCGTCGACCAGACGGCGCAGCAGTTCGATCGGCATGTCGGTCGGGCTGAGGCGGGAGAAGCCCCAGGTCGGGATCGGGAACAGCATGACCGCAAGGTTCGTCGCATCGCAGAACGCCTTGGTATAGGCGTAGATATCGTCCAGCGACTTGGGGAAGAAGTAGGGCGGATAGCCCAGCAGGACCAGCTCTACCCCTGCCGCCTCGGCCAGCTTGGCCGCTGCGATGTTTTCTTCCAGCGTGTTGAAGACGGCATGATGGACAACGAAAATCCGCCCTGCCGCCTCTTCCACCATAACTTCGACAAAGCGCTGGTATTCGGCCATGGTCACGGCCACTTCCGAACAGGCCAAGGTGCCGACGAAACCATGTTCGATGGTGGTGCGGATGTCGTGCCGCGCCGCCTTTTCGTTGAGGGCGGCAAAGTCGTTGGTCATCGTCGGCACGATGACATTGGCAACGCCATGCATCTTCTCGCGCGCCCAGGCGCGGGCTTCGCTCTTGGTATAGCTGGGCATTGGCTTACTTCCCCTTGTCAACGGGTTGGATGGGAGCCGGGATTTCCGTGCCGATGCCAAGTTCCCGCGCCCGTTCCATGCACAAGGCGGCAACGGTAAGGTCCTGGATCGCGGCTCCGACCGACTTGTAGAGCATGATCTGGTCGGGCGAGGTGCGGCCCGGATGGGCACCCGAAACCACGGCGGACAGGCTGGCAAGCTTGTCATCGAAAGGAACGCCCGCCGCGGTCGCCGCGATCATGTCGCCCGTATCGTGGGCCACTTCCTCGATCATGTCGGCCACGATCAGGTCGGCCCGAGCAATGGCTTCCGGGTCAAGCTCGCGCTGTTCGGGCAGGGTCGATCCGATCGAGACCACAGTCATCCCGGGGCGCAGCCATGCGCCGCGCAGGGTGGGACTTTCATCGCGTGAACGGGCCGCGCAGATGACAAGGTCGGCGTTGGCCACGGCTGCCTCGGCGCTTTCCGCCTGGGTCACGGCAATGCCCTTTTCCGCCATGGCGGCGCAGAACGCGGCGCGGCTCGTCTCGCGCGGGCTGAACACCTCCACCGCGTCGATCGGACCGGACTGGGCCAGCGCCTCAAGATGGGTCCGCGCCTCGAAACCCGAACCGATCACGGCCACGCGCGGCTCTGCCGCCAGAAGCAGTTGCCGCGCCGCCAATGCAGAGGTCGCCGCGGTCCTGAGGCCGGTGATCGAGGCCGCATCCATCAGCGCCTCCAGCGCCATGGTCGCCCCGTCGAACAGCGGCACCAGATAGGACGCACAGGCATTGCGCGGCGATGCCGCGATCATCTTGGCGCCAAGGTATTTCTGCCCCGGCATCACGCCCGAAAGGGTGCGCAGCCAGACCCCCTGCCCCCGCGCCATGGAGCGCGGCGGAAACTGAGCGTCGCTTACCTCTACCGCATAGGCATCGCGCAGGGCGACGATAGCAGAGGACCAGTCAAAGGCCGTGCGCACGTCGGAGTCGGAAAGGATCAAGGTCTTCTGGCTCACACGCCACACTCCTGCGAGTCACTACCAGCTGCTTACCGCCGGTGCATGCAAGGTGCGTTATTTTTGAGTTTGATTCGTGTCAATGTGTATATTAATCGATTTCAAAGCAGCAGCCGATGAATTGCGCACAACGCAAACCCCAGCGTGATGATAATAACTCGGAAAGATCAGCGTTGGCGGCGAAGTTCGGCGCTCGCCGTCCCGAAGGGCAGGACGTTGCCGCCTGCTTCCGGCTCGCGCGAGGCCATCAGCCGGATCTGTTCCAGCAACCAGTTCAAAGCCGAGTCATTGCTGTTTGCGACATTCCACTGCACCATTTCCCGGATTGGTGGCATCGCAAAGGGAAGCTCACGTATCGTGATTGGTTCGCTTCGGGCCATCTGGTTGGCCAGTCGGCGCAACATCGTGGCCACGCGTTGCGTGCCGACCACCAGGCCCGGAAGCAAGAGGAAGCTGGGCGCTACCATTTCAACGCGACGGGGCTGCTTCATTCGCGACATGAAGCGGTCCTCGAATGCGGGCACGCGCATTCGGCCGAAACGGGCGACCACGTGGCCGACTTCGAAATAGGATTGGCGGGTAATCTCTCCATGCATGAACGGGTTCTGGTCCCAGCCAATCAGCACATGGTCGTCCTCGAAGAGGACGCAACTGGGATGATCCGGGCTCAGTGCATAGTCTGGCGAAATCAGCAGATCTGCTTGCTGCCGCTCGATGCTCTCATGCGGCGCGTCATGGAGCGGCAGGATGTCCACGCGCATGTTGGGTGCCGACGTCTCAAGATCGCGCATGACGTCGCTCAGCAGGACCTGTGTGACATAGTCGGATGCGATGATCCGGATCTGCCGGTCTGATGTGAGAGGATCGAACTTCGGGGAGACAGTGATCGTATTGCGGATTTGCTCCAACACGGCCCGAACTGGCTCACGCAGCTCTTCCCCCCGGATGGTCAGGGTCATCTGGCGACCGCGGACCACCATCAGTTCGTCGCCGAAGTAATCCCTCAGGCGCGCCAATGCGCTCGATGCGGCGGATTGCGAAAGGCACAGGCGTTCCGCTGCCAGGGTTACGCTCCGTTCGGTCAGCAATACGTCGAGTGCAACCAACAGGTTCAGGTCAAGCCGCTCGAACCGCATTATCGCTCTCCCAACACCCCGGCCAAGTTTGTTTAACTATTCAGAGCTTGGCAAGCGCCCTGCTGACTAGCTTGTCCAAGGTTCCGTCGTGCACGAACCCGGCCCGGTCCGCCGCCGAAGTGGACAGGGGTGGCTGGCGTCCGAACGCCTGTTCCAGCCCTGCGTCCGGCTCGTAGCGGACCAGTCCCGCCGACACGCCGCAATTCCGCGCGATGCCGGCGACTAGTTCAGCCATCGTGACCCGCAGCGCGGGCAAGAGCACTGCGCGCGTCGGCGGCAGGACTGCAGCATCGAGCGTTAGCCCGCGCACGAAATTGCCGGCGCAGCAGGTGACTGACTGGACCCACATCGTCGCGCCGGCCGAGACCGGACAGACGAATTCGCGCCCCGCCTTCAACGCATGAAACAGGTTGCTCATGAAGGCAGACTTCATCGTGATGTCGCCCGCTGGGCGCGCCAGGATCCCCGGCAGGCGGACCGAGACCCCATCGATCAGACCGCGCTCGCTGAACATGGCGACGGCATGCTCCATCATCGCCTTGTGCCCGCCATAGATCATCTTGGGCACCAGCGGTGTCGCATCGTCGACATGATCGGGCAGGGGATCGCCATAGACCGCGATGGAACTGGCAAAGACAAAGCGCGGGCGATTGCCCATCGCGCCCGCTTCCAGCAGCAGGTCGTACATCGCATCGATATTGATCCGGCGCGATGCTGCGGGATTGGCCTCTGCCGCGCCGCCCGGCACCGTGGCAAGATGGATTACTGCATCGGGCCGCCCCGCAAGGGCCGCCGCGCGCAGGGCCGGATCGGCAAGATCGCCTGCCAGCACCTCGGCGCCTGCCGGAATGCCGGCCGCTACGCTGTCGATGGCGATGACCGAGGCGCCGGAATCCAGCAATTGCCCGAACAGCTCGCGACCGACGAACCCACCTGCCCCGGTGACGAGAACCTTCATGCCATCTCCCTCAAAGCCCATTCACTTCGCTCAGATCGGCTCTGCCAAGGCAGCGACTGCTGCTCCGAACACGCGGGTCTGATCCTCCGAAGGGGCGCGGTCAACCTCCATCTGGCCCAGCTGGACGCTGGTTTCCACCACCAGCCGTCCCCGCTCCCAGCGGCGCTCCTCGAACGCCTGCCAGCCTGCCGGGACACTGTCGGCGGCCAGCATTTCCTGCGCCAGAACCAGCCCGTCCTCCACCGCCAGGCCCGCGCCCGAAGCAAGGTGCGGCGTGGTCGCATGGGCGGCATCGCCGATCAGGCCAACCCGGTTCACCGCCCACGGACGCGAAAGCAGCATGGCTTCCAGCGGGCGGTAGTTGAACGCGCTGTCCGGCCCTAATTCGTCCCGCACCATGGCGATCACCCCGCCGAAATCGGCCAGTATCTCGCGCAACATCTCGATCCCCCCGGCATCGTCAATGCGCGGGTTTCCGGGCATGGTCGTATTGCAGAACAGGTACATCTTGTCCGCCGAACAGGGGGTAACCCCCGCCTTGCGATCCGGGCCATAGTACATGCGCCCGCTGTCCAGCCATTCCGGCCGGTCGGCCAGCACCCGCCAGCATCCCTGCCCGGTGAACTGCGGCCGCGGTGCATCGGGGAACAGCATGCCGCGGATGGCCGAAAATGCCCCGTCCGCGCCGACCACCAGGTCAAAGCGCCCTTCGCTGCCATCGGTGAAGATCACGTCCACGCCGTCTGCATCCTGCGTGAAGGATTTGACCGTCACCCCCAGCCGAACGTTGGTGCCAAGCGCAGTGGTGCGGCTCGACATGATCTTGTGCAGCGCCGGGCGCAGGATCCCGCCCGCCGCCGGAAGGTCGGCGGCAAGCGGCGGCATCGCATGTTCCGCGATCAGGTCGCCCCCTTGCGTATAGAGCCCGATCTTCTTCGAAAAGGCGGCAACCGCGCTCACCTCGTCCAGCAGATCCAGCGCCTTGAACGCCCGCAGGGTCGGCCCGGTAATGGTGATCCCCGCGCCCAGCACCTTCCAGTGCGGATCGATATCGACAAGGTCGACCACGACCCCGCGCTGGGCAAAGGCAATGGCCGTCGCCATGCCGCCGACGCCGCCACCGACGACAAGGGTCTTCAGGTCCTTGGGCATGATGGTGTCCTTGGGCAGGGCCGATCAGGCCGGAGTCTTGCGATAGGCGTCGAGCGACTTGCCATCGGGATCGAAGGTCACCGCCCAGTCCCCGGTATCCGGCACGAAGAAGCTCGGCGTGCGGCTGGCCCAGAGGAGCGAACCGAACTTCCAGTCCCACGCGCGCGGCACCCAGTTGTCATCCAGGTAATCCGTATCGGCGTGATACTCGGCCTCGCCGCCGTTCGGATTGTCGATGTAATAGTACAGCGCCGAAGACACGCGGTGGCGGGACAGCATCCCTTGCGTGTTCATGGTCTGGTTGGTCCAGCCGCGCGCTTCCATGATGTTGGCGCCCAGCATCAGCTCGTCGATATCCTCGACGCCGAAGGCCAGGTGCATGAAGCCCTGCGCATCGGGGGCCACCGGCAGGTCGTTGTTGACCCAGAAGATCGAATGATGCTCGTTCGTGCCGTTGGCGCGGGCGAAGGCGCCCAGCCCCATCGAATGGTCGGTCAGGCGGAAGCCCAGCCGGTCGCGATAGAATTCGAAGCTCTTCACATAGTCGTCCGCAAAGAACACGACGTGGTTGATCGTCTTGGGCAGGGCGCGGCGGCGCCATTTGCGGTGCAGGTTCAACCGGTTGATCGCGCCGGGCGCATTGACCGGGTCGGGTTGCGAGACGACCGGGCGCTTGGCCCAGACGCGCAGGCCGAACGGCATGCCATCGTCGCTCTTGGTATGGGCCGTGCCATCGGCATCCCGGCGCACTTCACGGTCACGCGAAAGGTCCGCCACCAGCGCATCGAGGTTTTCTGCGGTATCGACGCCCCAGATCACTTCCTTGACGCCGTTCCAGTCGTACCAGTCGTCAACCCCGGTATCGCCGCGCAGGCGCACCACCACGCGCGAACCGGTCGCCACCTCGAACACGCTCTCCCGCGCGTCGCGGCGGACCGGAAAAAGGCCAAAATCATCCCAGAAGCGGGTGCAGGTCTCAAGATCCTCAACCCCGAAGATGACCGACTCGATGCCCAGAATTGCCATGTGTGATTACTCGCAAGGTTGTCTGGGGAAGGACCGCCCTTCCCCGGCCAGTCAGTTTCAGAACGTCAGTTTCACAACATCACCGAGGCGCGGACGCCATAGGTGCGCGGCGGCGCATAAACGCTGGCGATCACCCCGCCGACAGTGTCGTTGTACTGGGCCAGAGCAGCTTGAGGCACCATCAAAACTGAAAGCGCGGGTACGCCGCAAAAAACCATAGGCTTCATGGTTTCCGCCTCCCTATCTCATGGAATTTCGCAGTGCACGAAGCAGCGCTGTAAACCGCCTACTCACCCGCAGCGATCAACCGCTCAACGATGCGGCGGCACTGAACCGAGGCTCGATCGATCGGAAGGATGACGGGATTGATCGCCCACAAGTCCGGCGTCCCCATCCGCTGCTGCTGCGCTTCGAGCATCGGCTTGTCTTCGTTGGCAAAGATGCCGTTCACGAACTTGCAGAGTTCCGCGTTGTAGGCGGCGTCATCTGGCCGGAAGTCACGGGTGCGAGCACGAAGTAGTGCGTTGACATTTCCGTCTCCGGAGTCATTATATGCATCGTGGTCTGGCTGATCCTGCCGCCCTGCGGGCTTACCGACTGAATAACTATGGAAAGTTCCATCACTGCGGGCGCATGCCAAACCACCTCGGTCACGGTGTCCGAAAGCCCGCCTGGGACCTGCAACTCCCGATCCAGCGCAGGTGGCGCCGGTTCACCGGGATTCTCCCAGCGCACAGTGAGCCTGTCACCATCGATGCTGACTTGCGGCTTTGCCCGCGTGAGCCCTCCACCTCCCAAAGTGTCGGGATGCAAGTAATCGGTGTGGGACAGGTCGAGAATATTATCGGTGCAAAGCTGATAGTTTGCAGCTGTCGGAAGATAGCCGCGGAACTTGGCCGTCTCGGGAACTCGGTTAATGATCGAAAGATCAGGGATGAGCGCAGGGTCGGCCCGCTCCTGCTCACCCGGCCATACCCAGATGAAGCCATGGCGCTCTGCAACTGGCCAGGACCGCGGATTCAAGGCTGATACCACCGGACCATGCGGATTGCCGACACATGCGCCATTCTTGCCGAAGGCAAGTCCGTGATACCGGCAGGTAACCGTTCCGTCCTTGAATATCCCGACAGACAGGGGCGCAGAACGATGAGGGCAGGCATCGACAATGGCCGACAGGCTTCCTTCGCCATCGCGATAGATCAGCATGGGGACGCCGCATAGGACCCTCGCCAGCGGGCGATCGATCACAACTTCATCGGCAAAGCACGCGACATACCAGCATCGCCTGGGTATCAGCATCTTTCCCTCCCGCATGGCCGGGCTTTGTGCCCTTGGATGTCGGAGGAAATAGCGCCAGCGCTCGCCACAGAAAAACGAATGAATCACATGGCGTCGTATTGATGAGATCGATGGGTTGGATCATTTCGTAATATTGATGACATTGATGCATGCCATTGCTACAAACATCTTTACTCAAAGCGCCGACATATCCAAGCTTGCCCTCACCGGCGATGAAGGTGCTGGGGATTGCAGCCAGCGCGCTGAGGGAAGAGGTCAGATGCTAAAGATTGTCGCAGCAGTTCGCCGGAAACCCGGCATGACGCACTCCGAATATCTTGATTACATCGTCAATGTTCACGGCAAGCTGGCGACCGATAACCCGCTCAAGTTGTCGCGTTATGTGCAGAACCATGCCTTCGATGGCGCCTATGGCTCGGGCGACCGCCCTGACCACGTCGGCGTCTTCCACCGCGACAGCGTGACAGAGTTGTACTTCGAAAGTCCCCAGGCAATGGCAGAGACCTTTGCTGCAGAGTACAACCAGACGGTCATTGCGCCCGATGGGAAGCATTTTGCCGAGCTGCCGACAAACCAGACCGCGCTGACCATGGAAACCACGTTGATTTCACCAAAGCCGGCCGGCGTGAAGATCATGATGTTTCTCGTTTGCGCTGCCGATATCTCTGCCAGAGACGCCCAAGGGGGATGGCAGGCGGTGCATGAGGAAGCCGTCGAAGCAGCGCCCCGGTTCGCTTCTGCAATCTGCGGTCTCGTGAAGTCAGAAACGAGAGGGGCGGATAGTGATGGCGCCATGGCTGCCCATTTCGGCGGCGGAGACCAGCCCCCGCTTGCGTTGATCGTGAGCATCTGGGTGCCGGAGTCGGAACTGGCGGGATTCCGCACTTACGAAAGAACGGTGCTGAACAGTGGCCTTTTTCACCGCGACTACAGCTACTTCCTGTTCACGCGCGAAGTGGAGATCCTGTCAGTGTAAATCAGGGTCATCGCTGACCGAACAAGTCATCCGCCGATGAACACCCGGCCCTCCGCATCGCATTGAAGCGGAATGGGATCGAGGCTTGCGCCTTCGCACGCCCCGGCCACGCAGGCGCCATCCTCGGCCCGGAACAGTGCAAAGTGCTGCAGGCATTCCACCAGCCCGTCTGCATTGACGAACCTGCCAGTCCCCGCATCAAGCGGCATCGAATAGTGCGGGCACAGGTTGACGTAAGCGCGGGGACCATCCGCGCAATTTACGACGATCATCGAAAAGGCCATCCGGCCTTGCCCAAATCGCAGCTCGATCGCGGCGCCGTCACCAGCAGCGTCGAGCGCAGCCAGGGTGGTCAGGAATGTGCCACGCTGCGGCGCGTTCGGGCGTACCTGCCAGGCGCTGGACAAGGATCAGGCCAGCGCGAAGTTGGCCGCGATGGCGAGACGGCCTGTTTGGTCAGCTTCCGGCGTAACGATCAGGCTCGGCTTCACGCCAAACACTGCGTCATTTTCGAGATGGCGATCACCGGCAATGAACAGATGCGTCACCAGCGTCCGGCAGCCTGCCGCGGACACTCGGAAGTGGACGTGCGCGGGGCGCCAGGGAGAGCGCGCCAATGCGCCCAGCAGCGCGCCGACCGGCCCATCGGTGGGGATGGAGTAACTGACCGGCAGGACCGTTTCGAAGCTGTAGCGACCGTGCTTGTCGGTGCGGAACGAGGCACGCAAATGGCCCTGTGGTTGGTCGGGATCCTGCACGTCGTAAAGCCCGTTCGGCGCCGTCTGCCACACCTCGACAAGGGCATCGCTGACGGGCTTGCCTGCGCGATCCCGCACCCATCCCGCCACGAACAGCGCCGGGCATGCCGGCTCGTCACGCTTCAGGATCGACGCGCCATCCGGTAAAATCGGCTGCTCTCCGGTGTAGAACGGCCCAAGCACGGTGCTTTCACTCAGGTGCGGATCGTCAGCAGGGTGGTTCAGTTTGTCGACCAGCATCGAAATGCCAAGGACGTCCGATAGCAGGATGAACTCCTGCCGTCCGCCGACGCACATCTGGCCGGTTTCGGTCAGGAAACGAATGGCCTCAGCCCATTCCGCCTCGGTGAGGCCTACTTCACTGATCGCCTGATGGAGATGGCTCACGACCGCCCCCAGAACTTGCCGAAGGCGTGGATTTGCGCAGATCTCAAGGCTCGCCGCTACCTGTTCTTCCAGCGGTTGGCGCACGATTCCGTTCATCGTCAATCCTCGGGCGGCAAACCGGCCCAGGCACGCGCGATGAGATCGCGCAGCGGCTCTTCGAACAGCGGACGCGGGTTCCAGTAGGCGCTCTGCAGCGCCAGTTGCGTTGCAGTCGCGATGCCGTCCTGCCCCATGCCGAGTTCCGCCAGCGATTGCGGCAGGCCAAGGCCCCGGCTGAAGTCCCACAAGGCCCGAACCGGATCAGCCACTCCCATCGACCGGCGCAACGCAGACATGGTTTCGGGCACGTAACCCGAATTGTAGGCGAGCGCATAGGGCAGCACCAACGCGTGCGTCTCGGCGTGGGGTAGCGCAAAGGTCCCGCCCAACGTGTGGCAAAGCTTGTGATGGATCGCCATCCCTGACGATGCCAGCACCATCCCTGCAAGCCACGCGCCGTAAAGCGCTTCACCCCGAGCTTCGCGGTCCCCAGGGTTCGCCTTGATCTTTGGCAAGGCGGCAAACAAGACGCGGATTGCTTCCTCTGACATCATCCGGGTCAGCGGATTGCCGTCGCGTGCATAAAGTCCTTCGACCGCATGGGCCATCGCGTTGATGCCGCTTGCCGCCGAGGTGAGAACCGGCATGGAAAGCGACAGGTCAACGTCATAGATCACGGCCGCCGGCTGCACGCGCGGGTCACTCAATGTCGTTTTGCGCCCGTTCTCGGTCTGCCCCAGGACCGGCGTCATCTCAGAACCGGCATAAGTCGTCGGCACGGCGATCTGTTTCAGCCCGGTGCGCAGTGCAATCGCCTTGCCAAGGCCAACTGCCGATCCACCGCCAATGGCAACCAAGCAATCCGCACCCTCACGCTCTACTGCCGCCAAGGCTTCGAGCGTGACCGGCACCGGCGTGTGCATTTCCGCCCGGTCGAACGATCCGACCAGGACACTCGCCATCGGGCCAAGAACCACGCCAAGCTCTGCCCCCTGCCTTGGCGTGGTGAGGGCAAACGGCCGGGAACACCCCAGCCGTTCGAGGACTTCCGGCAAGGCAGATATGGTCCCGCTGCCAAACCGCACGTGCGCGGCCATGGCATTGTGAACGAAAGCCTTCACAATCAGCGCCTGTAGAACGGCGGTATTGCCGCATCGACGTTGACCCAAACCGACTTCGGTTGGGTATATTCGCGCATGGCCTCGAAGCCCATTTCGCGGCCATAGCCGGACTGGCCGACGCCACCGAAGGGCGAGCCAGGGTGCACCCGCTTGTAGCAGTTGATCCATACCATCCCGGCGTGGATCTGCTTGGCAAAGCGGTGGGCACGAGTGATGTCCTGCGTCCACAGCCCGGCGCCCAGCCCGTAGGCGGTGCCATTGGCAATTTCGAGCGCTTCCTCGTCCGTGCGGAAGGTGAGAACGGTCGCAAACGGACCGAAGACCTCCTCCTGCGCCACGCGGTGATGCGGTGCGGCGCGCACCACAGTCGGTTCGACAAAGCACCCGCCAAGATCGTCCGGCTGCTTGCCGCCACACAGGATGGTCCCGCCCTGCTCCTTCGCCACCCCGGCAAAATCGAGCACGCGCTGCTGATGCAGGCGCGAGGTCAGCGGACCCATTTCGGTGGTGGGGTCAAGCGGGTCGCCCAGCTTGATTGACTTGGCAAGCCCGACAAACCGCTCAAGAAATTCGTCGGCGATGTCTTCGTGCAGGATCATCCGGGATGCTGCGATGCAGGCCTGGCCCTGATTGTGGAAGATGCCAAAGGCCGAGCCACCCACGGCGGCGGGCAGGTTCGCGTCCGGGAACACGATGTTCGGCCCCTTCCCGCCCAGTTCCAGCTGCACCTTCTTGAGATTGCCGGCCGAAGCCTGAACGATCCGCCGACCTGTCGCAGTTGATCCGGTGAAAGCCACCTTGCCAATGCCAGGATGATCGGCAATCCGCTGCCCCGCCGTGTGACCATAGCCAGTCACAATATTGATCACGCCCGCCGGAAAGCCGACCTCCTGCGCCAGCTCGCCGATGCGCAGAGTGGACAGCGGGGTAATTTCCGAAGGCTTGATCACCACGGTATTGCCCGCTGCCAGCGCAGGACCAAGCTTCCAGCTGGTGAACATCAGCGGAAAGTTCCACGGGACAATGGCCCCCACCACGCCGATCGGTTCGCGCTCGACATAGTTGAGGAAACCCGCGTCGACCGGGATGACCGCCCCTTCCAGCTTGTCGGCCATGCCGCCGAAGTAGCGAAAGCACAGCACTGTGCGCGGAACGTCTAGCGCAAGGCAATCGCGGATGGGGTGGCCGGTATCCTGCGCTTCCAGTCGCGCCAGATACTCGGTATCCGCCTCGATCCGATCGGCAAGCTTCAGCAGCAGGCGGCCGCGCTCATGCGCCGGCAGCGCGCGCCATGCAGGGAATGCGGCTTGCGCGGCCTCCACCGCAAGATCCACGTCCGCCGCAGTCGCTTCTGCCACATGGGCGAGGATGGAGCCGTCAAAGGGGTTCTCGACCGCGATCCGACCGCCATCCACCCCTTCGACCCACTTCCCCCCGATCAGCAGTTCGGTCTGGATTCCCGCCATCATGTTCACGCCTGTCAGAATGTTACGGAGACGACGGGCGCGGTGCCATCGGCGATCATCTGCGGAATCTTGGGCGAACCGTTCTCCCACACCAGCAGCATCGAACGCTTGGTCGAATAGCCTTGATGGCGGATGTCGGCAGGCATGCAGCAGATGTCACCGGCCTTGGCGATCACCCTTGCCCGCGGACGGCCGGTTTCCTTGTCCTTCACGTCCCAGGTAATCTCGTCGGAAAGCTGCAGGAACCATTCGCAACGGTCGTTGCCATGCTCGACCGGAAGGATGAACTCCTCCGATGTCGGGCAGAACAGGCTGTCGCCGACGACCGAGCAGACACTGGGATTCCAGGTCACGTCCGAGCGGGAGAGATAGGCGAACAGGTTGAACGCACTGACCTCACCTTCGAAGCCGGGGCGCGCCTCGACCAGAGGCTCGTCCTGAGCCACGTCAGCGAACTGGCGGTTGACCGGGAAGCCGGCTTCATCAGTGCGCAGCGGAGTATCGCCGGGCAGGCCGACCATGCGGCGCGCGGTAACGCGCTGGCGCTCGATCGCCACCAAGTTGTCGCCATGCTTGCGGCCCCACGGCTCGCCGGTCTCCATCGGCGCGGCAAAGGGATCGAAGCCCGCGTTGGTCCAGTCCTCCAGCATGGCCTTGAACAGGCCCATCAGGGCGTCCGACCGGAACCGCTCTTCGTGGTCGCGGCCAGCTTCGCGATAGGAATCGTTGAAGCGGCCAGCAAACATCGTCACTTCGCCATAGTGATTGATCGTGCCGAACACGGAATCGAAGTTCACCACGCCGTAGAAGAAGCCCCATGCAACGTCGCGCATCAGGGCGCGCAGGAACACGTCGATCGGCATGATGTGCGATCCACCGGGCCAGTCCAGCCGGGCAAAGTATTCATCGCGGACAAAGGTGAAGGTGCCCGCGCGGAACGAGCGATAGCCTGTCTCGTTGCTGGCGGCGAAGATTTCGGTGTCTGTGCAGGCATTGCCCTGCCCAGGCGTGGCAAGAAGAGCTTCGCTCATGGCCATGTCGGTAACTCCTTTGGGATCTTCAAGCCGGTTCGGTCTGGCAGATGTCAGCCCACTTCATCACGGTGACATCGCCGACGATCGTCTGGAACAGCACCACCCCTGTGCGGTTGGCCTGAAACCGATAGGCCGATCCGAACGGAAGCATCGCCATATGCCCCCGACGCAGCACCACGCGCCCCATCGGCTCGCCACTGACCTGCTCATCTGCAAGGCGCACCGCGCCCTCGGAGGTTGGATCGACGACTGCGGCAGGTTCGGGCAGCTTTACGAAGTGAACTTCGATTTCGCCGTCCATGCACAGTGCAAATTCATCGTGCGCGCAGCTGAACCACGGCGATTGCCCTTCGGCCCGCGCCGCCTCGATGACGTATTCGAGATTCTGGCCAACCGCCACGCGCTCATATGGCGCGGATACCTTGGCGACCTCGAACACATTGGAAAAAACGTAATTGCGGGGATCATCGTTGATGATCTCCACCCGCCCCTTGCTGAAATCTTCAAGCGACCCAAACTTCGTTGGCGTTGTCGCCATATGCCCTCTCCGTCATGATGTGGCGCGGAGATGACTGCCAGTAGCGGGCTGGCTATTCCTGCATAAACGCAACGAGTTTTGGCATTTTCAAAGCGGGGCACAGCGTGCGCTCCGCTTCAAATGGGCGACAGGCTTATCTGGATGTCAGTGCCTTGCGATAGGCGCCCGGAGTTACGCCGCGCTTCTGGCTGAACAGGCGCGTCATATGTTCCTGATGCGCAAACCCGCAGCGGTAGGCAATCTCCGCAATCGACAGGTCACTTCGCAAAAGGTCCGCTGCGCGATTGAGACGGGCATCGATCAGGAACTGATGTGGCGATTGCCCGGTGGACTTCTTGAATTGCCGTGCGAAGTGGATCGGGCTCAGCGATGCCGCCGCTGCAAGGTCCTCCACCGAAAGGCTGTCCTCCATACGGTCCTCGACCAGATCTCTCACCGCCTTGACCTGCCGGGGATTGAGGCCGCCAGCTACTACGATTTCGCAAGGCCGCGCGGTTGAATGCTCACGCACAAGATGAGAGGCGAGCATCAGCGCGGCAGCATCGGCAAACATGTCTGTCTGCCCATCCTTGATCATGGTCCGCACCATGCTGCCGAGGTGTTCGACTGTCGTATCCCGGCGCCCCAGACGCGGAATGAACTCGACCTTCTCCGGGTCTCCGGCGCAAAGCTCGCGCGCAGCTGCCACTAGAAGCTCGGTCTTCAGATAGATGTGAAGAGTTTCGAGCGGTGAATGCAAAGCCACGCTGAAATCCATGGCTGCAGGCAGATAGAACATGCCGCCTGGCTGAATATTGGCGGCGTGGTGCACACCGCCAAGGCTGCGCTCAATCTTCACCGGTCCGCCAAGATGCAGCACCAGCAGGTGAAGGTCGTTGGCGACAAAACTGTCCTGGTAAGGCCGCTCGCTCTGCTGGGACGCGTACATCCTGCGCCAGCCCAGACGGTCGCTGGAATGCTTGATGCTGTGCGGATGGCGGCCCAGGATTCCATGGGTATGAGCCACGGTGAGGCCATCGCCAGTGCGCAAAGTCACGCGTCACGCTCCACGGATACCATTGCCATCTCCCCGCACCGCTGTTTTCCAGCTTCTTGCCATTGCGGCCTTATCATGATTCGTACGGTTGTACAAATATGCATGGAGGGGCATGGCTGGCCGGCATTGCAAGGCCTGCCATGCCGCAGGTCTCAGGACGGTGACGGCCGTTCCGCCTCCAGGGCACGAGCCATGAGAGCCCGACCACGCAAGCCCACGACGTCCGAAATGATGTGCTGTTCGGCCTCGAGACCAGCGCTGGCGAGGGCGAGTTCACGCTCGATCGTCTCTGTCGCAAAGACATCCTCGGGTATCGGCAGGTTCAGCACCTTTTCCATCATCGCGTCGGTAGCCGCGTCGTCGATCAGGAAATTGCGCTGGTAGGCCTGAAAATAGTGCATCGTCGTCTCGGTCTCGGGCGTTAGTGCGTGAAGCACGCGGAAGCTTCCGATTTCCGCGCCAGCCTCACCAGTGTCCGTTGCCTCGAAAAAGGCCGAGCCGGTAATGTGCAGGTTGGGGATGTAGAACTGCTGATGCAGCACCCGGACCACCGTACCGGAAATACCCAGCGCCTTGCCCAGCGGCAGTCGCCACATCTCGGGATCGAGTACAGACCGCCTTACCGAAAGGCCGAAGTCCGTGACGGTCATGTCCGGCCGCGTGGTTGCAACGTTGCTCCCCCCGATGTTCCCGGCATGCAGGAACGTCAGGTGACTCAGATCGAGCAGATTGTCGTGAAACAGCGAGGCCCGTGCCTTGACGTGATGGGCGCAGATCTGCCGCCTGCGCCATTGGCCGGTCTCCACGAACTCCGGAGCCTGCGGCGGCAAACGCCCTGCCGAAGGTTCATCGCCCGTCCACACCCAGATCCAGTCTGCGAATTCCACCGTCTCGAAAGTGCGAATGCTCAACGATGCGCAACGGTCGGGCTGCGCAGGGACATCAGTGCAGCGGCCATCATGGGCAAATTTCAGGCCATGGTACCCACAACGCACACCGTCCGGCTCCATGATCCCCTGCGACATCGGGAAGCGCCGGTGCGGGCAACGGTCCAGCATGGCGATGGCACGCCGGCCTGCATTCCGATAGAGAAAGATCGGAAGCCCCAGGATGCGCCGCGTAACCGGAGCTGCATCGAGTTCTTCGACGGTTGCGGCAACGTACCAGGCATTGCGGACGAATTTGGCTGATGCTGCTTCTGACATGCTCGCGTCTCGTCAAGTCGGAACGGCGCCATGGGCTACTGCAGATAGCCTCAGGCAATATCCGCGTCGAACGTGCCGTCGATCATGAAGAACGCCATTCGGCAGATCTTGTCAGTCCGGTTTGACCAGGCGTGGTTGGTGCCGCACTGCACGATGACATCGCCGGCCTTGGCCAGGCTCTCGCCCTCATCGACTATGCAATAGATCTCGCCTTCAAGAACAATGGCGATGTCGACTGACTGCGTCCGGTGCATGAGTTTGTGCGGGGCGTCGGATTCGTCCATGATCCCATGGCCGCCCATGGCCTCGAAGTGATTGCGGATGTCGTCGCGAGTGGCATCGGCCGCCCGGCTATCGGGCGGAAAGTCGATGATCCGTGCCCGCGTGCCACCAGGGGGCGGGGGCAGCGAGGGCGATTCGGCTGGCTCCTGCATCAGGCGCGAAACGCGGGCCGGGGTTTCGCGGGTGCTCCAGAGCTCATAAACCAGCGGCATCGTCTCGCCTGTGTCGATGACCCGGGGCGGCGGGCCGTCTTCTGCGATGATGGCCTTGCCCGCAGCATTGTGCCCGGTCACGATACGCTTGAATGGCGCTGTCTTCATGAAATCCTCCCCCGACGCCGGGCAGCAGCAAGCCACTCCAGCAGTTGCTCTCCATGCCACTGCAACTCACGAACCGATCGAGGCGGCCTTGGCCATCAAGGGCACAGCGGTGCAGAATCGATGAAGCGTACGAAAACCGCGACAAGTTCGAAGATGAATCGCGGTCGGCATTTCCATGATGTATCCGACCCAACGCGGCGTCAACATTTTTCGGTCGTTCGTACTAAAAGGTAATCAGGCAGCTTCGGAGACTTGCTTCAGCCCGCGAATGCCATGCGCGACGAACGTGATCGAAGCCTCGTACTGCCGGGCAAGACTGTCCGGGCCCCCGGTTGGAGACAGTCTGTCAATCAAGCGGGTTGAAGCAAACATGCCAACCATGACCGCTACTAGATGGACATAGCCGTGCTGCGCATCTTCGAGTGACAGCCCTTTTTCCGCATCACGCATGGCGCGAATGAACCGCCTGACGGTTTCGCCGAAGAGGCGCGAAAGCAGACCCGACCACCGCGCCTGATGGCTGATCTGGGCAAGCAATTGCGCATAGGCAGTCCACCCTTCACCGCCATTCTTCATCCTGTCGAGAAAGGGACCGAGAAAGGCATCAATGACCTTCTCGAGCGTGGGGTCGTCCAGCGAGGCAAGTGCGGCGTGCCGCAAACTGTTGATTTCCTGAGCGCGACGGACGACCACCTCTTCAAACAGCGCTTCCTTCGAAGTGAAGTGATAGGTAACCACCCCCAAGGCCTGTGCCGAGCCATCGGCGATCTGCCGCATCGACACGCCATCAAAACCATGGGCGGCAAATTCCACCTCCGCCGCATCGAGAATACGGCGCCTCGTTCTGGAACTCTTGCTTTCCGCCAGTGCCACGGCAGCACCTCCAACCTGTGTTCATGCCACCGCTGGATGGCAGACTGCAGTGCCTGTCGTCAAACGGGCAGCGGCAAAAACTGTACGATTGACCTAAGCGCTGGCCGGATACGCCCCGCTTGACCCTCGACGCATGACCACCCTGACGGGGGCGTCACGCAATCCGCGCTGTGACTACGTGCAGACACACGTTGGATTTGTGCAGGACCCTTGGCCGCACATGGTGGATCACGGAGCGAACTGGGCGGCCCGTTCGGCGCGGCGCGCGTGGATATGGAGGATTGCGTGGAACTGAACGGCGTTCATCAGATCGGACGCGGCCGGTACCTGCTGCGCGGCGGCAGGGTGCTGACCATGGACGCCGCGGTCAGCGCGCCTGACATCTGCGACGTGCTGGTCGATGGCGGCGTGATCGAAGCCGTGGGTGAAAACCTGCCCGCGTCAGGCGCCGAAGTGATCGATGCCCGCAACATGATCGTCATGCCCGGCTTCGTCGAAGTCCACTGGCACATGTGGAACTCGATCTGGCGCGGCCTTGCCCACGATGCGCCGGGCTATTTCGCTCTCCACCGCCTCGCCCCGCTCTACACCGCCGAGGATCACTACAACGCGGTCCGCTATGCCGCGACAGAGGCGATCAATGCAGGCGTCACCACCTGCCACGACTGGGCAAATGCTCTGCGCGGGCACGAGGACGACATTGCCGAGGCCCGCGCCCTTGCCGACAGCGGGATTCGCGCCCGGCTCGGCCTGGGACGGCTTGGCGGGCCGAACCGCAAGCCGATCGGCGCCGACGATATCGCCGCCGCCCGGGCTTGGCTCGATGAAAACGGCGATGGCCTGATCGACCTCGGTGTGGTCTGCCACGATGCCGACACCTTCCGCGAGGAAGTCCTCGCCTCGCGCGCTGCGGGCCTCAAGACCGTGGCGCCCCATGCCAATCTCGCGGGCGTGCTCGACCTGCTCGGCCCCGATTTCATCTTTACGCACGGCCCCGGCACCCCGGCCGAATTCATGCAACTGCTCGCTGCGCGCGGGGTCAAGATCGGGCTCTGCCCCAGCACCGATCCGCTGATCGGCGCGGGCCTGCCTCCGATCCTCCAGTTCCTCAAAAACGGGGTCGCTTTTCGCGACATCGGGATGAGCGTGGACGTCACCTGCCAGACCAGCGTCGACCCCTTCGGCTCGATGCGCACGATCATGAATTCGGGCCGCATCGCCAAGAAGGACGGCGCCAGCTTCGAACAGATCGTGTTCACGCCCGGTGACCCGAACGACCACACCAACGGCCTGCTGATGCCGGACCAGATGCTCGAACTTGCCACGGCGAACGGCGCCCATGTGCTCGGCCTTGGCGGGGTGACCGGCACCCTCACCCCGGGCAAGCGCGCCGACCTCATCATGGTGCGCACTGACGACATCAACATGCTCCCGGTGGAGGAAAGCGACGCCGCCTTTCAGCTGGTCCAGCACGGCCAGGTGGCAAACGTCGACACGGTGATGGTCGACGGCAAGATCCTGAAGCGCGACGGCAAGCTCGTCGGGGTCAACGCCCGCGAAGTGGCCGGCGCCGCCGCCGGATCGCACCGCCGCCTCGTCGCCGCCGCCAAGGCCGCTGCTGCAGCCTGATCGCGCCCGCACTTACCGAGATTCGCCCGCCCGGAGCGGGCCCATCATTTGCAAGGAACTGCCATGACCGACACCGCTCCCACGCCCCCGCGCGAACGGCCCCGCACCCTGGCCGAGGCCAAGGAATGGATGCTGGACCGCACGGCCAAGAAGATCCACCCGATGAACAACCTCTCGCTGGAAGACACCGCCAGCGTGGTGAACGAGCTTGAAGGGCTGGACCCGGTCAACTGGGCGGCGGCATGGCGCCCGGCGGGCGAAGCAGCTTGGGGACAGGCCGAGGCGGCAGAGGCCGCTGGCGATCTTGATGCTGCACGCAAACACTATATGCGCGCCCACGGCTTCTTCTTCCTTGGCCGCTTCCCCTGCCCCAACCATCCCGACAAGATGGCCTGCCACGTGCGCGAACGCGAAGCCTATCTCAAGGCGGGCGCCCTGTTCGAAAATCCGGTGACCAAGATCACCGTGCCCTTCGCCGGGCGCGAGGGCGAAGGCAAGGAAGTGTCGTTCCTCTATCGCCGCCCCGCCGGGGTCGAGCGCCCGCCGGTGATCGTCATGTGGGGCGGCGTCGATGCGTGGAAGGAACAGATGACCGCCGCCTGCGAGCTCGCCCTTGCCCGCGGCTTTGCCACCATCGCCATGGACGGCCCGGGCACCGGCGAATCCCCTGTGCGCGGCGTGCCCGATGCCGAACGCCAGTTCGTCCCCGTGCTTGACTGGATCGCGGCACAGACCGACCTCGCCCCCAGCCGCCCCGGCTGCCTTGGCCGTTCGTTCGGCGGCTATTGGGCCACGCGCCTTGCCTATCTCCACAAGGACCGGATCGCCGCTGCGGTGAACTGGGGCGGCGGGGCGCACTACATGTTCCAGCGTGACTGGATCCTCGCCTCGCGCCATCCCGAAAGCTACCTGATGGAGCTGGTCGAAACCCGCATGCTGATGCTGGGCGCCCAGACCGACGAGGAATATGCCCAGTTTTTCGAGAGGCTCTCGCTGCTCGATCAGGGCCTGCTCGATCAGCCCAATGCCCCGCTGCTGCTGGTCAATGGCCGGTTCGACCAGCAATGCCCGGTCGCCGATATCGACCTTCTGCTCGATCATGGCGAACCCAAGGCGGTGCGCATGTTCCCGGGCGGGCACATGGGCCTGACGCCCAAGACCCTGCCGACCATCATGGACTGGCTGTGCAAGCAGGTGGCGAAGGAGGCCGGGCTGTGAACCGCAACTGGGTCGAACTGATCCCCTCGCCCGAGGCGCACCGGATCAACCGCGTCCTGTTCCGCGTGCAGCACGACCGGGCGGAGGAAAAGCGCTATTTCGCCGATCCGGCGGCCTACCTGGCCGATTATCCGGGCATGGCCCCCGAAACGGTTCAGGCCTTTGCCGGGACCGACATAGGCAAGCTCTATCTCCTCGGCGCCAACCCCTACCTGCTGCGCGCCTATTGCCTGCAGTTGCGCATCCCCGAACCAGACTATCTCGCCGCCCTGCGCGCCGTTGCCGAGGACGTGAACCATGGCTGAAATCGCCGGAATCTTCGCCGTCAGTCACACCCCGGTGATGACCAACCTGCCCGGCAACCCACCCAAGGACCTCAGCCACGGCGTGTTCACCGCATTCAAGGCGCTGGGCGAGGAGATCGCCGCGATCAGGCCCGATGTCATGCTGCTGATCTCGGACGATCACCTGCATAACTTCTTCGACCATGTGCCCGCCTTCTGCCTCGGCCTTGGTGACAGCTTCTCCAGCCCGGTGGAAGACTGGCTGAAGGTGGAAAAGCGCGAGATCACGGGCAATCCTGCCTTTGCCGCGCACCTCCTTGGCAGCCTGTTCGCCAACGGGTTCGAACCGGCCCTGTCGATGGACCTGACGCTTGACCACGGCATGATCACCCCGCTCGAACTTGCGGGAATCAGCGGACAATTCCCCTGCGTTCCGCTGCTGGTCAATTGCGTGCAGCCGCCGCTGCCGCTGATGGCGCGCTGCATCGCCATCGGCCGCGCCGTGCGCGAGGCGATCCTGTCATGGGAGAGCCCGGCCCGCGTCGTCGTTCTTGCCACCGGCGGGCTCAGCCACGATGTCGGCACCCCGCGCATGGGCGCGATCAACGAAGAGTTCGACCGCACCTTCCTCAAGCTCCTCGGGCAGGGCGAGGCAGAGCCGCTCGCCGTCTGGTCGCAGGATCACGTGAACGAAGCCGGCAACGGCGCGGAGGAAATCCGCAACTGGCTGGTCGCCCACGGAATCGCCGATTGCCGCGGCTTCACGCTCGATCACTATGCCCCGGTGACGGACTGGTACACCGGCATCGGCCTTGGACGGTGGATGGCATGACCGGCGGCTCGCTTCACCTGACGGACAGCGGCCCAGCCGATGCGCCGGTGCTGGTCCTGCTCCACGCCATCGCCACCAGCAGTGCGATGTGGGAGCCACAGATCGCCGCGCTGTCCCGCCGCTTTCGCGTCATCGCGGTGGATCTGCCGGGCCACGGGCAAAGCCCCGCGCTGGCAGGACAGCCCTCGATGGCTGACTTTGCCGATGCGGTGGCCGATGCCCTTGCCCCCCTCTGCGCCGAACCTGCGGTCTATGTCGGCCTTTCGTTCGGCAGCATGATCGCCCAGCAGATCGGCGCTCGCTATCCTGACCGGGTTGCAGGCCTCGTCCTGTCCAACGGCGTTGCCTATGCTCCCCCGCCCGTCGTCGCGGCATGGCAGGATCGCATCGCTGCGGCAGAGGCAGAAGGCATGGCCAGCCAGGTCGGGCCAACCCTGTCACGCTGGTTCACCCCTGAATTCCTCGCCAACGCGGATCAGGCTATCGCCGAGGCCGTGGCCCGGATCGGCCAGCTTGTCGCCGATACTACCGTCGAAGGCTATTGCCAGGCCGCCCGCGCGATTGCCGCGCTCGACAACCGCGCCCTGCTCCCCACCATCACCGTGCCCACTCTGGTCCTTGCCGGAGAGGGCGATACTGCCGCCCCGGCCGAAACGGTCGCCACCATTGCCGCGGCCATTCCGGGCGCGCGCTATCAGGTTCTCCCCGGCGCCCACCTCGTCAACATCGAACACAGCGAAACGTACACCCGCCTGCTGGCCGCATTCGTCGACGGACTGAGCGGACCTCCCACCCATTCTGGAGCGAACTACTGATGCGTGTCCTGATCGTCGGCGGCGGTATCGCCGGGATGTCCTGCTCAATCGCACTGAAGAAAATCGGCGCCGAGGTGGACCTGATCGACAACGATCCCCAGTGGCGCGTCTATGGCGCGGGAATTACCATCACCCGACCCACCTGGCGTGCTTTCTCCCGCCTCGGCATTCTCGATGAATTGATGGCAACCGGCTTCGGCGGTGATGGCATCCAGATCTGCGCCGCCGATGGCACCGCGCTCAATCACGTGCCCGATCCGGCTCTGGATGATGAGAGCATCCCCGGCAGCGGCGGAATTATGCGCCCTGATCTGCACCGCGTCCTGTCTGGCCGGGTCCGTGCCATCGGCATCGAGCCGCGCCTTGGCATCACGGTGGACCGGCTGGAGGAGGAGGGCGACAAGGTTCTCGCTGGATTCTCCGACGGATCGAGCGGCACCTACGATCTCCTCATCGGCGCCGACGGACTGTTTTCGCGCGTGCGCCGCCTGATCATGCCGGATGCGCCCGCACCCGAATATACCGGCCAGATGATCTGGCGCCTCTTCGCCCCGCGCCCCGCGGGCATCCACGGACGGCACTATTTCCTCGGCGGCCCCTACAAGGTCGGGCTCAGCCCGGTATCGGCGACTCACGTCTACCTGTTCCTGCTCGAAACCGTGGCCAAGCGCGAGATCATCCCGGACGCCGAGCTCTACACCTACATGCACCGGATGCTGTCCGACTATGGCGGTCCGCTTGCCGAACTGCGCGAAGGGCTGAACGAAAACTCGCCCATCGTCGTCCGCCCGCTCGAAGCCTTCCTGCTCCCGCCGCCGTGGCATTCCGGGCGCGTGCTCCTCGTCGGCGATGCCGCTCATCCCACCACCCCGCACCTCGCCTCGGGCGCAGGCATGGCCGTGGAAGACGCTGTCGTGCTGGCCGAGGAACTGAGCCGTGGCGGGGACGATATCGAAGCCATGTTCCGCACCTATACGGACCGCCGCTGGCACCGCTGCCGCGCCGTGGTTGAAAACTCGCTCGAGATCGGCCGCCGCGAACAGGCCGGGCGCCCGCCCGAGGAACAGACCGCGCTGATCGGCCAGACGCTTGACCTGCTCGCCCAGCCCCTGTGATCACACTCCCATGACCACCCAGCGCCGCATAGCCCTGATCCACGCCCTCGAACTGTCGATCGCCCCGATCAACGAGGCTTTCGCCCGCCTCTGGCCCGAAGCCTTCCGGATCAACCTCCTAGATGACAGCCTCTCTGCCGACCGCGCGCGGGACGGCGAGCTGACCGATGCAATGATCAACCGGTTCCTGACCCTTGGCCGCTATGCCCGCCATCAGGCCGGGGCTGAGGCGATCCTGTTCACCTGCTCGGCGTTCGGCCCGGCGATCGATGCGGTTGCGGCAGACCTCGATATCCCGGTCCACAAGCCCAACAGTGCCATGATCGAACGCGCCGTAGAACTGGCGAACGGAGGACGGATCGGCCTTGTCGCCACGTTCGAACCCACGCTTCAGTCGATGCCGCCCGAATTCCCTGAAGGCGCCGACCTCACCCTGATCCACGTTCCCGGAGCGCTCGCCGCAGCGCAGGCCGGCAACGGCGCCGAGCATGACCGGCTGGCCGGTGAAGTGGTCGCCGCCCAAGGCGCCGACTGCGCAGTAATCGCCCTTTCCCAGTTCAGTCTTGCCCGCGCCCGGTTTGAGGTGGAGCGCCGTTCGGGCAAACCCGTCCTGGTTACGCCCGACTGCGCGGTGGAAGCCATCCGCGCCGCGCTGGTCAGGTGACATGGTCAGGACCGGACAGGATCCGGTCCCGCACGGTCCGCTGCACAGACGATCCGCTCTTGGCCTCGTTCATGCAAAAATCGCTTCGGCTTTATGCAGGACCGCCGTGAGAAATTCAGCGACCTAACCCCCAAGCTCGCAATCGCAATTCGCTCGGCCTCAGGTCGGGTGGAGGCCGCGTACTCTCTTGCAGGGCTGTCAGGTCGAAGGTTTTCATGTCGTCCAAGATTCATCCCGATCCCCGCGCGGCGCTTGAAGGCGTGCTGTTCGATGGCATGACGATCATGTCTGGCGGCTTTGGCCTGTCGGGCAATCCCGAGAGCCTTATCCCTGAGATCCGTGATGCCGGGGTGAGCGGCCTGACGGTCATTTCCAACAATGCCGGGGCTGACGGGTTCGGCCTGTGGATGCTGCTCAAGACGCGCCAGATCAGGCGGATGATCGCGTCCTATGTGGGCGACAACAAGCTGTTCGAGGAGCAGTACCTTTCCGGCGAGCTTGACCTTGAGCTCAACCCGCAAGGCACGCTGGCCGAGCGTATTCGTGCAGGCGGCGCGGGCATCCCGGCGTTCTACACCCGCACCGGCGTTGGCACCGTGGTGGCCGACGGCAAGCCGACGGAGATGTTCGAAGGCGAGGAATACGTGCGCGAGACCTGGCTGCGCGCGGACCTTGCGATCATCAAGGCGTGGCGCGCCGATCCTTCGGGCAATCTCATGTTCCGCCGCACCGCGCGCAATTTCAACCCGGTCATGGCCACGGCGGCGAAGATCACTGTGGTGGAAGTGGAGGAGATCGTGCCCGCAGGTACCTTCGATCCCGACTGCATCCATACCCCTGGGATCTATGTCGACCGCATCGTGCTTTCGACCATCAACGAAAAGCGCATCGAGAAGCTGACCACCCGCCCGCGCACGGAGGCCGCACGATGAGCTGGAGCCGCGACGACATGGCCGCCCGCGCCGCGCAGGAGTTGCGCGATGGCTATTACGTGAACCTTGGCATCGGCATCCCGACGCTGGTGGCCAACCATGTGCCGCCGGGCATCAATGTCACCCTGCAATCGGAGAACGGGATGCTGGGCATCGGCCCCTTCCCGTACGAAGGCGAGGCCGACCCCGACCTGATCAACGCCGGCAAGCAGACCGTCACGGCCCTGCCCGACAGCAGCTTCTTTTCCAGCGCCGACAGCTTTGCGATGATCCGCGGCGGCCATATCGACATGGCGGTGCTGGGCGCGATGGAAGTTGCCGCCAATGGCGATCTCGCCAACTGGACGATCCCCGGCAAGATGGTGAAGGGCATGGGCGGGGCGATGGACCTTGTCGCCGGGGTCAAGCGCATCATCGTCGTCATGGACCATTGCGCCAAGGATGGCAGCCCCAAGATCCTCGAGCGCTGCACCCTGCCACTGACCGGGCGCGGCGTCGTCGATCTGATCGTGACCGACCTTGGCGTGATCGCGGTGGACAAGGGCGCAGGCCTGCGACTGGTGGAATGTGCGCCCGGCGTCAGCGTGGATGAGATCGTCGCCCGCACCGGCACGCCGCTGCAGGTTGCGGCATGACGATCGAGGCGTTCGTCTGCGATGCGGTGCGCACGCCGATCGGCCGGCTGAACGGCAGCCTTTCGGCCATTCGCGCCGATGATCTGGCCGCCCTTCCCTTGCGCGCGTTGATGGAGCGCAACCCACAAGTAGACTGGGCCGCGCTCGATGACGTGCTGCTGGGCTGCGCCAACCAGGCGGGCGAGGACAATCGCAACCTCGCGCGCATGGCCGCGCTGCTGGCGGGACTGCCCGAGACCGTGCCGGGCGCGACGATCAACCGCCTGTGCGGTTCGGGCATGAATGCGGTCGGCATCGCCGCACAGGCAATCCGCAGCGGCGATGCGCAAGTTCTGGTTGCGGGCGGCGCGGAAAGCATGACGCGGGCGCCCTATGTGCTCGGCAAGGCGGGCGGCGCCTTCGGGCGCGACCAGAAGATTGAGGACACCACGCTTGGCTGGCGCTTCATTAATCCGGCGATGAAGGCGGCTTACGGCGTGGATACCATGCCGCAAACGGCGGAGAACGTCGCCGCGCAATGGCAGGTCAGCCGCGAGGAACAGGACCGCTTTGCGCTGGCCAGCCAGGAGAAGACGACAGCGGCGCAGGCCGGCGGGCGCCTTGCCCGCGAGATCGTTCCGGTCAGCGTTCCGGCGGCCAAGGGCGAGACGCGCTTGTTCGCGCAGGACGAACACCCGCGCGCGACCACGCTTGCAGCCCTCGCTGCCTTGCGCCCGGTGGTCCACGCGCAAGGCACGGTCACGGCAGGCAATGCTTCCGGGCTCAACGACGGTGCCGCGGCGATGCTCGTGGCGAGCGAGGCGGCGGCGCAAGCCCACTGCCTCACGCCGCGCGCCCGCATCGTCGGCATGGCTTCGGCAGGCGTTGCTCCGCGCGTGATGGGGATCGGCCCGGTCGACGCTGCCCGCCGCCTGCTCGCCCGAACCGAGCTGACCATGGCGCAGATGGACGTGATCGAACTGAACGAAGCCTTCGCCGCGCAAGCCATCCCGGTCTTGCGCGAACTCGGCACTGATCCGTTCGACCCGCGCGTCAATCCCAACGGCGGCGCGATTGCCCTTGGCCATCCGCTTGGCATGTCCGGCGCAAGGCTGGTGCAGACGGCGGTTGAGGAACTGCAGGCGACGCAGGGCCGCTATGCGCTGGCCATGATGTGCGTCGGCGTCGGACAAGGCATCGCCATGATCCTGGAGCGTGTGTGATGGCCGAGACTGGGTTCGTGATCGCCGATGATGCGCGAAAACCGGCGTCCACCAGCGGTGCCGAAGTTATAAGTATGAGTGATAAGAGATACCCCTTCTTTCGATTGGACGGATACATGGAGTTGCGCCATTTCCGCCGCAGACCTGATCGCGCCGTAGCGTCGCCCGCCACCCGGCGCTGCCAGCCCCTGGTCTCCAACTGAAATCGGAAGGGAAAGTGATGTCCAAGTCCACCTTGCATGATCTGCAGCCAAAGCCGGCACCGCAGCCTGAAGACATCAACCCCGCCACGGGCCTGATCGACGGCAGCTTCGGCATCGGCACCTATCGCGCCAATGAACGAACCTTCCCCGGCCTCGTCCAGGCTGCGGGCGGCTTGTACGACCTGTCCGCACATTACACCGACACCCTTGCCCTGTTCGAGGATTGGGACCGCGCGCTGGACCTCCTCGCCGACATTTCGGCCAAGGACAGCGGCACAGATCTGAGCCTCGGTGACGTCGAGTGCCTGCCCCCCGTTTCGCGCCCGAACATGCTCTGTACCGGGTCGAATTACCGGCAGCATGTCGCCGAGATGATGACCTACAACAAATTCAACCAGGACAAGCGCCTGCCTGGTGAAAGCGACGAATCCTTTTTCCTGCGCAACCTCGAGGAAGTTGACCGCCGTGCGCGCGAGGGCATGCCCTTCTTCTGGACCGGCCTCCACAGTTCGCTGGCAGGAGCAAACGCCGATATTCCCCTGCCCCTGGTTGGCGAACACCATGACTGGGAGCTTGAGCTGGCGGCAGTTGTCGCCCGAACCGGTCGGTACGTGAAACCGGAAGACGCCGATCAGCTGATCGCAGGCTACGTGATGGTCAACGACCTCGGTACAGTCGACGAATTCCGTCGCGCCGATGTGCGCTGGGGCCATGACTGGGTCAGCAAGCACCAGCCGAACTTCAAGCCGGCAGGCCCGTTCATCGTCCCCAAGCAGTTCGTCGACCGGTCGCGCATGCAGATCCGCATGAAGCTGAATGGCGCCGTCATGCAGGACTGGCCGGTGACCGACATGATCTTCACCCCGGAACAAGTGCTTTCCTACGCTTCGGAGCGCGTGCGCCTGATGCCTGGTGACTTCCTGCTCACCGGCTCACCTCCAGGCAACGGCGCGATGCACAATGGACGCTGGATGCGGCCCGGCGACGTGCTCGAAAGCGAAATCACCTACCTTGGCCGCCAGACCAACAAGGTCGTCGCCGAAGAGACAGACGGGACGCTGACCTACGGCCCGTTCATTGCCGAGTGGCCCGCATGACCACGGCGGCGGCTCCCACAGTCAAGGCGCTGCCAGCGCGGCATTATACGCGCACCGCGATCGCCCTGCATTGGGCGATCGCGGTCATGATCATCGCCAATCTTGCTGTGGGCTACATCTGCGGCAACTTCGAGTTCGCATTCGAAGACGTCCTGATGAACCTGCACAAGGTGACAGGCATTCTCGTCTTCGCGCTGAGCCACCTACGCCTTGCGTGGCGCTTCGCCCACAGGCCGCCTCCGCTCGATTTCGTCTCGGCCTGGCAAAGGCGCGCTGTCGGACTGGTGCAAGGCCTGCTCTATGGCCTGATGATCGCCTTGCCGCTGACCGGTTGGATCGTCACGTCAAGCTTTCCCAAGCGCCATCCGATCAGCCTCGGCTTTGTCGACGTGCCGTTTCTGCCAGTCACGGCCAGCCTGCCACGCGCCATGCTCGCTCATAGCGCGCACGAAGTGCTGGCAATCTTCATGACGGTGCTGGTCGCCGGTCATGTCGCCGCTGCCTTGCACCACCAGTTCGTCCTTCGGGACAATCTCATCACGCGTGTCCTGCCACGTCGGCGGCCAGAAAATCACGCGCCATCAGTTCAGTAGGAGTCATTGACCAAACTGATACGTCGCCCCTGTTCTATCTATTTGACGCACAGTCTGACCAAGCAGAAACTGTGCAGGACAAGCATCGGGGCGGGACCAACTCGTTCACTTGGGGAGGAAAACCATGAAACACAGACTGCTGACTGCTACCAGTATCACGGCTGCCGCGCTGACCGCAGCCATGCCCGCAATGGCGCAAACCGCGCAAGCCGAAGACCAGCCCGCCATCGGCCTTGAAGAAATCGTCGTCACCGCGCAGCACCGCACGGAATCTTCGCAGCGCGCCGCAGTTGCACTCAACGTCATCTCGACCCAGCAGCTGGAAAACGCCGGCGTCGCCACGTCCTCGGCGCTGAACACGGCCGTGCCGTCGCTCTACATTGCACGTGGCGGCGGCGTCACGGCCAGCTACTTCATCCGTGGCGTCGGCAATTTCACCAACAATGGCTACACCGATCCGGCGATCGCCTTCAATGTCGACGGCGTTTATTATGGCCGTCCCGGTTCGACCATCGGCGCCTTCTATGATCTTGAACGGATCGAAGTGCTCAAGGGTCCGCAGGGCACGCTCTATGGCCGCAACGCGACCGGCGGCGCGATCAACGTGCTGACGGCCAAGCCGGTACCAGGTACGTGGGCAGGCCGTGTTTCGGTTGGCTATGGCAACTACAACGCGTTCGACGGCGAAGCCTACATCAACGCCCCGATGGGTGAAGACGGCGCACTGCGCATCAGCGGGAAAGTGCTGGATCGCGATGGCTTCAACGACGATGGCACGATGGACGAAAAGGGCCATGCCCTGCGCGTCCAGATGCTGAGCAACCTGACGCCGAACCTCACGGTCCGCGTGATGGGCGATTACACCCACGTCGGCGGCAAGGGTCCGGGCGGGACCATAACCCACCGTGTCAACGTGACGCCAGGAACGCCCGCCACGGCCACATCGCCTGCGAACTACACCATCGTGCCCACCGGACTGGATCCCCGTTCGGGTCTGCTTTCGCCCAGCAATGCGGCGTACTTCGGGAGTATCGTCCTCGGTGGTCCGCGCATCAATCCCGGCCCGCTCGCCACGCCGTTCATGGACAACGATTACTATGGGGCCAGCGCCGAAGTTAACTGGGAAACCGGCATCGGTGACATCACCGTCATCCCGGCGTATCGCAATGCCAAGGCCAATTACCTGTTCAACGGCCCGGCCTTCCGCGGCGGTTTCGTGAACGAGAAGTCCGAACAGTTCTCGTTCGAAGCCCGCATTGCTGGCAAGCGCATCGGTCCGATCGACTGGCAGCTTGGCGCATTCTACTTCGACGAAAACGTCAGCGGCTCGCAGAACTACAGCCAGTACACCGTCAACTCGTTCCAGAAGTTCAAGAGCAAGAACAAGTCGAGCGCGGTCTACGGGCGTCTCACGTTCAATGCTACGGAACAGCTTCGTGTCGTCGGTGGCATCCGTTACACCAACGACAAGAAGAGCTTCGCAGGTGACGGCCGCAACCTGATCCAGATCTGCGCAGCACCGACCTGCATCGGTGGTCCTTCCGTGCCTGTCGCCCTCACTTTCGCGGAACTCGCACAGAAGATCACCCTGCCAACTCTGCCGGGCCCCGCAAACGGCGTCGCTTACGGCACCAACGGAAACCGGCTGCTCTTCGTGCCGGTTCCGGTCAACAAGTCGCTCGATCGCAATCGCACCACCTGGCGCGCTGCCGTGGAGTACGATGTTGCGCCGCAATCGCTGTTCTATGCCAGCTACGAAACCGGTTTCCGCTCGGGCGGGTTCAACTTCACGCTGGGCCGCGAAAGCTACGAGCCGGAATTCATCACCGCTTGGACCGTGGGCATGAAGAACCGGTTCTTCGACAACCGGGTGCAGCTGAACATCGAGGCGTTCCGCTGGAACTATACCGACCAGCAGGTTGCGCACTTCGGCGTCGATGCGGGTGGCGGCAACTCGTTCTTCACCGAGAACATCGGCAAGTCCCGCATCCAGGGGATCGACGTCGATCTGCAGGTCAAGGCAACGCAGACCACCCTGCTGCGCGGCTCGGTCCAATGGCTCGACAACAAGCTGCTGGACTTCACCTACAACACAATCCGCAACGCAGGCGCCAACGCGCTGCCGCCGCCGGTCGGCTGCCCCACCACCGCAACCACCGCTCCGATCCCCGGATCGACGACCGGTGCGCGCAGCGATGTGTGGGCGGTCAATTGCTCCGGCCAGCCCGGCTTCAATTCGCCGAAGCTGGCGTTCAATGCGGGCATCGAGCAGACCGTGCCACTCGGCGAGTATGAACTGGTTGCCACCGTCGACGGACGTTACCGTTCGAACCGCGTGATTGCCTTCGAGTACCTGTCGTTCCAGAATTCGGGATCGGACTTCAGCGCCGACGCATCGCTGCGGTTCGGTCCCAGCACGGGGAAATGGTCAATCACCGGTTACATCCAGAACATCGGCAACCGCCTGATCCCGTCGCTGTCGAACTTTGCAGGGACCACCGGCAACGTGGTTGTCACCAACTACACCGCGCCCCGCACTTACGGCGTGCGAGCTGCAGCCTCGTTCTGATGCAGCACATTTGAGGGGGGGCAAGCGTCTAGCCGCGCTTGCTGCAACGGCCCGGTAGCAATGCTACCGGGCCGTTGTTCGTCTGGCTAGGGTCAGGACCCATTACTCACACCTTCGAGGCGCCGGAATGGCGTACATATCGGGCGGAAATGCGCGCCGGGAAGGCTGATCGCCTTTCCAAGCGGATTTCCGTTCGAGATGGAAGCCATTCCGGCGTCCCGCAGGGATTTGACCAAATGGCCCATCGCTGCGTTGGATGGGCTATAAATAGAACCACTATTCCCGCGCCCATCCGCCTTACGCTGGGCCATTTTGCCTCAAACCTCGAAGGCGTGAGCAATAGGTCCTGACCCTAGTGCCGTCATGAACGCTGGAACGTGGCGGCAGGCCACGGCCGTCAGCGTTGTTGCCACAAGCAAAAGCCTGCGAACCTCGCGGCTCGCAGGCTTGAGTGTGTCAGTTCGCCGTCGAACTGGTGGCTTATGCCCATTCGGTGATGAACGGACCGTAGGTCGGCGTCCGGCCGCCGGTTTCCTCGGCAACGACGCGGTTCTTCTGTCGGCCGAGATAGGTGATCTCGCTCTCCATCACGTCGCCCGGCTTGAGCCAGGCATTGCCCCACATGGCGCCATTGCCGGGAGGCGATCCGGTGATCAGCAGGTCACCCGGCACCAGACGGATGCGCTCCGAGGCGTAGGAGAGGATCTGCTCGGGCTGGAAGATCATGTCCGAGATCGGCCAATCCTGACGAAGCTCGCCGTTGACCTTGAGCCGGATCTGCACCTTGGACCGATCAACGAATTCCTTGGGCACGGCGAAGGGCCCGAACGGCTTGAAGTTGGGCTGGTGCTTGCTCACCCAATCGTACTGGAACCGCACGTCGGCTCGGCGAAACTCGTCAACCGTGCCAAGATCATTGACCATGACATAGGCCGCGATCAGGTCGCCCGCCTCGTCCGGACGAACGTAGCGCCCCGTGCTGCCAACGATGGCGCCGAACTCCAGCTCCCAGTCCGGGTGTTCGCCGATCAGGGGCAGTGGCACGTCGTCGTTCGGTCCGCACAGCGAGGAGTGCAGACCGGTCCAGAAGAACGGCATCCCCTCGCGCGCGCGGCGATCCATCTCCGCCAGGTTGCGCTGGAAGAACTGCTCGTCGCTTTCGCCAGGCAGACGCTTGTCCTGGTTGAACTTGTTGAACGTCATCATCTCCGCCACGTGCTGGCGGTAGTTGGACCCGGCGCAGAGCATGTTGGGGTGTTCGAGCACGGCATGGATATGCACCGCGCTGTAATCAAGCGCGGAGCGGTCCTGACGGGCCGCCACATCATTGGCGAGGTTCGAGGCGCGCGCCCAATCCGCAAAGACGGCGTGGGTATCGCGATACTCGTCACCCAGGCTGAAGACGGCGCCGCCTGGCACTACCACGCCGGGGAAGGGCGATTGCCCATCGACGCTGAAGGTGCCGATCCCGAAAGAACCCGAAACGAGCCCGGTCATGGGGTCGATGCCATCGGGTTCGGGGGCCGCGGGCAGCGGCTTGATAAAACTGTGGTCGCTCAAATTACTCTCCCAGAAATGTTGGATCGTGATGGGCTGAGGATGCTCAGGAGAAATACCGGTCCGGCGGTTCGGAGCTCCACACATCCATTTCCACGTCGTGGATGTCGTGGATGCGCGTGCCATGAGCGCGGTTGAGGCGGTCGGTGTCGGTGAAGGTTTCGAACCGGTTGCCATCGGGATCGCGCCAGACATCAAAAACGTGGCTGCCATGGGGATGGCGGCCAACTCCCCAGATCAAGCCGTACCCCTTTGATTCAAGGTAGCGGTGCGCCATGAATTGGGCTTCAAAGTCTTGCGCCTCGAAGCTGATGTGATGGCAACCTGCCACGCCGTCGCGGCTTTGCATCAGGGCGACAACGTGGTGATCGACCAGTTCGTCGCCGCGATCCAGACGGCAGAAGCCGATGATCTGAACCTGCGGCATTCCGGGCACGTGATAGACATCGCTGGGGATCAGGCCGAGCACCTCCTGATACCAAGGCAGCGAGGCCTTGAAGTCGGGCACGAACAGGCCAAGGTGACCAAGTCGGAACAGCTTGGCCGGGGCCATCGGGCGCTTCGGCTCGAACCGCCCGACGCGAGGATAGCCAAGCGGCGAATTCATTTCCCAACCGGGATATGGCTCGCCCGGCTCCTTGCTGCCGGTGCCATGCACCAGATCCACGCGAAAGCCGTTCGGATCGGTCATGGAAACAAACCGTCCGCCCCCTGGCAGGTCGATCTCGGCTACCGCCGTTGCGCCATGCCGGGCCACCGCTTCTTCCAGATCGGCCTCGGAATCCACTTCAAAGGCAAAGCCGATGAAACGCGGGGTCTCTGCCGGGAATGCGACGAAAGCGAATGCGTCGGCGCCAGCGGTTGCCATCACCAGCCGCTCGCTGTTCTTTTCAACCGTGATTAGGCCAAAGTCCTGTGCAAACCGCTCGGTCGCGGCCATGTCCCTCACTTCGAAAGAGACATGGTGCAGATTGCGCAACTTCATTTCAAATCAACTCCCAATTCGCATCATGCAGACTTTCGGACCTGTCGCCGCTAACGTCCAATCGAATATGTACGTTGCGACTTATCAGTACTGCTGATAAGTCGTGGGAATGCGGTTCGACGGCCTTGACCTTAATCTGCTGGTGGCGCTCGAGGCGCTGATCGAAGAGCGGAACGTCTCGAACGCAGCGCGTCGGCTGCACCTGACGCAGCCTGCCGTGACCGGTGCGCTCAACCGCTTGCGCGATTACTTTCAGGACGATCTGCTGGTCCTGCAAGGCCGCCGGATGCAGCCGACGCCCAAGGCCGAAGCCCTCAGTGGTCCGGTCAAACGAGCGCTCCTGCAGATCAGGGGCGAGATTACGCGCGCCGGAACGTTCGATCCGGCAACGTCTTCCCGCCACTTCCTGATCATCGCATCGGACTATGCGTTCACCATCGTCCTGGCCGATGCGATCGCGAAGTGTTCGGCCAGTGCCCCGGGCGTCACGTTCGAAATCATCCCGCCCAGCAGTTCCGCCGGTGAGCGGCTGGAGCGCGCCGAAGTCGACCTGTGCCTCACCGTCATGCCCTATGCCAACGCGCGCTATCCCACGCGCGAACTGTGGCGCGACACCGACGTCATCATCAGCTGGGAAGGCGCGGGCTATGGCGCCATCACCGAGGACGTGTTCTTCGGTGCCGGCCATGCCGTGTCCACTTTCGGCCCTGATCGCCGCCCGTCCGTGACCGATAGCCACATCGCCACTTTCGGGCGCGATCGTCGCATCGAAGTGCTGCTCCCCGGATTTGCCGATCTATGCCGGGCCGTGGTCGGAACCAAGCGCCTGGCTACGATGCACCGCGCCTATGCCGAGCATCTCGCCCAGCACAACCCGATCCGCATCCACGAAACCTGGGCCCCCTTCCCCGAGGTCGTCGAAGTGGCGCAGTGGCACAAGGTGCGCGAAAGCGACACCGGGGTGCATTGGTTGCTCGGTCTCCTGTCAGCCCAGATTGCGGGTCAACCCGCGGCCTGACACCCGCAGGACTTGAGGCCCAGCAGTTCCGCCGCGTTCAACCCAAGGATTCGGGCCTTTACCGGTTCAGGCAAGTGGTCGTGGAACGCCAGGGGGTCGGGCTCGGCCATGTCGAAAGGATAGTCCGTACCCATGCATAGACGATCGACGCCATGCGTGGCGACCAGACTGTCCAGCTGCGCCCGGTCGAACACGAGCGTGTCGAGCCACACTTGCCGCAGGTAGGAGGACGGCTCGCGGCTGATATGTTGGCGGCAGTCCTCGCGCGCACGGAATGCGTGGTCCATCCGGCCCCAGTAGGCTGGCAAGTACCCCCCACCATGCGCCACGCACAGCTTGAGCCCTGAGTGTGCCTCTAGCACGCCGCCGAAAATCAGGTGGCTCAATGCGATCGAGGATTCGAGCGGGTTGCCGATGATGTTATCGAGGTAATGTTCGACCAGCCGCGCCCCGTGGGTGAAGCCCAGCGGATGGAGGAAGACAAGCACGCCCAGCTCCTCGGCCGCCGCGAAGAAGGGCCGAAACGCATCGTCGGCCAGTTCGCGCCCTGCCACGTTCGACCCGATCTCCACGCCGCGCAAGCCGAGCTCGTTCACGCAGCGGCGCAGTTCGGCCACCGCCATCGCGACATCCTGCAGCGGCACGGTGCCCATTCCGACCAGCCTGTCGGGATGCTTTGCCGCGGCCTCGGCCACGCCATCGTTCACCAGTCGCGCGGCCTCACGGCCCACTTCAGGCGGTGCCCAGTAATAGTATTGCCCCGGCGAAGGGCTGATCGCCTGAACGTCGACCCCCAGCCGATCCATGTCGGCAAGGCGTTCGTCCACCCCGTTGAGCTTTCGCCCGACCGTGGCAAACATCTGCGCGTTGGTGGCGCGGGATGCGGGTGACATGAAGGCCATCGGATCGGGCACGTCGCTCACCTGCCCGCGCACGAAGGCCTCGGCCACCGCGACGTTCAGGTGGCAGTGCAGATCGACCACCAGATGCCTGCCGCGCTGGCTGACTGGGATCGGCGCGCGCTCCGGCCCGCACGTGGTCAGCCGGTCTGTCGCGCTCATGCTTCGGCCTCAAGCATCTGCTCGATCCGCCGCCGCACCTTGACTGCCGGGCCGTCAGCCTTGACCAGCAGTTCACGCTGGATCTGGCAGGCCGTTTCGGCCACAGGCTCGATCGCTTCGATCGCCTCGATGTCCTGCTGGCGGATGCGGCTGTCGGATTCCAGCTGGAACGCATCGAGCTTTGCATCGCCAAGCCGGAAATTGCGCGTGGCGAAGCCGAAGTAATGCGTCGAGTTCGCGGTTTCGGGCGTCATGCCATGCAGGATGTGCAGATGGCCCAGTTCCGGCGGGACAGTATCGTGGCCGGGCACGGCGGTGAACAGCGGCATGTTCGTGCGGATCAGTTCGGGACCGTAGAAATCGGTGACGGACTCCCAGTCGGCCAGTCCTTCGTAGCGGTTTTCCGCGCCCCACATGTCGTCATTGAAGGAACTCCACGGCAGCTTGCCGGTGCGGATCAGGCGGTAGCTGCGCTCGCGCTCCTCCTCGCGCATCGGCATGGACTTCATCGCATCACCGCCGGGGATGTGCCAGTGCAGGTAGGGCAGATGAGTAAGGTCCATCAGGTTGTCGATCAGCAATTGCGCCCGGCCCTTTACCACGAAATGGTTGGCCGAACTGAAATGCCAGCCCTCCTGGCCCAGACCGAAATCCTCGTATGGCGGGATCAGATCAGGGTCGAGGAGATCCCGGTCACCCATCCAGATCCAGCACAGCGGGCCACGCTCCACCACCGGATAGGTCGGCTGGCAAAAGCCGGCCGAGGTCCCCTGTGAGGGAATCGCGCTGCATTTGCCGTCAGCCTCGAACCGAAAACCGTGATAGCCGCAGACGACGGCGTCTCCTTCGACCCGCCCTTTGGCAAGCGGGAAATAGCGATGCGGGCAGACGCCGTACATCGCAACCGGCGCGCCAGCCTCGGTGCGATAAAGCACCAGCGGCACGTCCAGAATCGTGCGGCCGATTGGCTCACGCCCCACTTCGTGTGAAAATGCGGCAATGTACCAACGATTTTGAACGAACTTGCGATCACTATTGAACGGGTACATCCGAGGTCTCTCTCCACTTTCCCCGAATGATCTAGCTGAAGCTCTGCCCTCCGAATAATCAATATGTCAGTTCTAAACCATCACTCTCGCTTATGGAGAATTGCAAACGCCCTGCGGATTCATGGTTATGAGGCCTGACGCAATTCCGTCCGCCACCGCCCGAGCCGATCCACCGCATCGTCGAGCATCGCCGCGTTCTTGCAATGGCACAGCCTGACGATGTGATCGGGCCGTCCTTCACCTTCCCACAGCGCCGAGATGGGGATCGAGGCAACGCCCGCTTCGCGCACGGCCCTTTCGCTGAATGTCCGGTCATCCAGCGCAATGCCGGAAGCAGGCAAGTCGATGCAGGTGAACCACGTCGCCACGTTGTCCAGCACGCAGAAACCCTGCTGCTTCAATCCTGCGATCAGCCGGTCTCGCGTGACCGACCATTGCGCAAGGCAGCCCTGTGCGATCGCCGGATCGGAAAGCGCTTCGGCCACGGCCCATTGCAGCATCGGCGGAGTGGTGAAAGTCAGGAACTGATGCGCGCGGCCGACCACCGCGGCGACTTCTCGGGAGCCCACGATCCAGCCTACCTTCCACCCGGTTGCGCCAAAGATCTTGCCCGCAGAGCCGATCTTCACCGCCCGCTGTACCATGCCCGGCTGGGCCAAAAGCGACGCATGCGCCCGGCCATCGAAGCGCACGTTCTCCCAGACCTCGTCGCAGATCGCGAAAAGATCATGCGCGACGCACAGGCCCGCCAGCATGGCAAGGTCAGCGGGTGACGCCACCGTTCCGGTGGGGTTGAGCGGATCGTTGAGGACAATCGCCCGCGTCCGGGGCGTGATCGCCGCGGCGATCGTGGCGGCGTCGAACGCCCAGACTGGCGGCTTGAGCGCGACAAACACCGGCGTGCCCCCTGCGCGGCGGACCAGCGGCGCATAGGCATCATAGGCGGGCGCGAACAGCAGAACCTCGTCACCGGGCGCAACCACCGCCAGGATGGCCGAAGCCACCGCCTCGGTCGCGCCTGAAGTCACCACGACGCTTTCCGGCGCAAGATCAAGGCCTTGCGTGCGCGCATAGAAGGCTGCCACCGCCTTGCGCAGTTCAGGCAGCCCGGCCATTGGCGGATACTGATGCGATTTCTCCAGCGAGGCATGGGACAATGCGCGCAGCAACTCGGCCGGCGGAGGCCCGTCGGGAAACCCCTGCCCCAGATTGATCGCGCCCAGATCGCGGGCAAGGCCGGACATATGCTCGAAGATGGTCACCGGCATTTCGGCATAGATCGGGTGCAGGTGCGATTGCGGTTCGGTCATCGCCTACCAGCCTAGCCAGCAGCGAGCCCTGCTTGCAATGGCTCCTGACAATCCGCGACGCGTGGACATTTGGGTGGTTGAAGTGAACTGATTTCAGGTGCAATCACCCGCGCCACAAAGCCCATTCGGGCAGAGCGCATTCGGAGAGCACGCAATGGCAGGCATGGTACCGTTCGATTGGGAAGATGCATTGGGGCTGGACAGCCTGCTGACCGACGATGAACGGATGATCCGCGATGCCGCACGCAGCTTCGCGCAAGACCGCCTTGCCCCGCGCGTCATCGATGCTTTCGCCAACGAGCATACCGATCCCGAGATTTTCCGCGAGATGGGCAACCAGGGCCTGCTTGGCGTGACCCTGCCCGAGGACTACGGCTGCGCCAACGCCGGTTATGTGTCCTATGGCCTCGTCGCGCGCGAGGTGGAGCGGATCGATTCCGGCTACCGCTCGATGATGAGCGTGCAGTCCAGCCTCGTGATGTTTCCGATCTTCGAGTACGGCTCGGAGGACCAACGGCGCAAGTATCTGCCAAAGCTGGCCACCGGCGAATGGATCGGCTGCTTCGGCCTGACCGAGCCTGACGCGGGGTCTGACCCGGGCGGGATGCGCACGGTAGCCCGGGAGGTCGATGGCGGCTATGTTCTGAATGGCGCAAAGACCTGGATTTCCAACGCACCGATTGCCGATGTCTTCGTCGTCTGGGCCAAGAGCGAGGCGCATGGCGGCGGCATCCGCGGCTTCGTGCTGGAAAAGGGCATGAAAGGCCTGTCCGCGCCGAAGATCGAGAACAAGGTCAGCTTGCGCGCCTCGATCACGGGGATGATCGTGATGGACGATGTCTTCGTCCCCGAAGAGGCGCTGCTGCCCAACGTGCAGGGCCTGAAAGGACCGTTCGGCTGCCTCAACCGTGCGCGCTATGGCATCTCATGGGGCGCGCTGGGCGCGGCGGAGTTCTGCTACCACGCGGCGCGGCAATACGGGCTTGATCGCCATCAGTTCGGCCGCCCGCTGGCGGGTACGCAGCTTTACCAGAAGAAGCTGGCCGACATGCTGACGGAAATCACGCTGGGCCTTCACGCCTCGCTGCAAGTCGGCCGCCTGATGGACACCGGCAAGTTTGCTCCCGAAATGATCTCCATCGTCAAGCGCAACAACGTCGGCAAGGCGCTCGACATTGCTCGCATGGCGCGCGACATGCACGGCGGGAATGGCATTTCCGGCGAATATCAGGTGATCCGCCACATGGTGAACCTCGAGACGGTCAATACCTACGAGGGCACGCACGATGTCCACGCGCTGATCCTCGGCCGCGCCATCACCGGCATCGCTGCGTTCTGATCATGAGTTGACGGTGAACGCGGCGCTGCTTGTGGCGGTCACGCCATCGCGCCGCGCCATGGCCTGACCGATCAGCAGCAGCGCGGGGCCATCGCCAAGCGCCGTGCGCGCTACCAGCGGCAGCAGATCGAGCCGCGTGTGGAACTGGCGCTCTTCAGGCAGGCTGGCCGCCTCAACCAATGCAACCGGTGTATCGCCGGAAAGCCCGGCCTCGATCAGTCCTCGTGACACCGCGCATGCCGAGGACTTGCCCATGTAGACGGCCAGCGTCGCATCGGGATCGGCCAGCGATGCCCAATCGAGCGAGAGCGTTTCGCCCACACGGACATGCGCCGTCACGAAGGTCAGCTTGCGAGCGAGGCCGCGCAGGGTGAGCGAGGCGCCGAGGCTGGCTGCGGCGCCGCTGGCGGCTGTCACGCCGGGACAGATCCGCACCGCCACGCCTGCCGCTCGGCAGGCGTCCAGCTCTTCGGTGGCGCGGCCGAAGATCGCAGGGTCTCCACCCTTTAGACGCACCACGCGATGCCCCGCCAGCGCAGCTTCAACAATGAGGCTGTCGATCGTCTCCTGCGCCTTGGAATGCCGCCCGGAACGCTTGCCAACATGGACCAGCCTTGCCCTCGGCGCGGCCAGCGCCAGAACGCCGGGGGCAACCAGCGCATCGTGGAAGATTACACTGGCCGATGCAATCAGCCGCTCCGCCTTGCGGGTCAGCAATTCCGGATCTCCCGGCCCTGCCCCGACCAGCCAGACCATGCCCTGCGGAAAGTCGTTCATTGCGCAGCCTCTTCGCATGTCTCGTTCCATTCGCGCAGCAGCCGGGCAATCGCCGGGCGGCACGAACCGCAATTGGTCCCCGCGCCACACGCCCTGCCCACTTCCGCCACGGTCCCCGCGCCCTGCTCGGCATGGGCAAGAATCTGGTTGGCGCCGATGCCGTGGCAGACGCAGACCACCGGCCCGCGATGCGGCGCAGGAGCGCTGGGCCGCGCGGCCAGCAGTTCGGGCAGGAGAGCACCGCTCGAACCCAATTGCGCCGCGATCCACTCACGCGGCGGCAATTGCCCGGTGCGGGTGATGAACAGCGCTCCGGCCATCGCGCCGCTGCTATCGACCACGGCAAGACGGCGCATGCCCCGCGCCAGATCGACCGCCTCGCTGCGATTGCCGGCGGGCAACAGGGCATCGGCATCGACAGCGCCATTGCCGGCAAGCTCATAGAGCCAACCGCCAGCGATCGCCGATCGGCTCCACCAAACAAGGCCTTCGGGCGCGATCGGTTCACGGCGGACGAGAAATCCGCGCCATTCGCTGCTGACCGGTTCGATCCGGCAGGCATTGTTCTTGAAGCCAGGCTGGCCCGACACCGGATCGACCGATTGATCCGGAAGGAGGTTGCCGCGCCCGCCGCTGGCCATGGCATCGGTCCAGTGCATCGGCACGAAGATCTGGCCCCGACCCTGCGCATCGGTCACGCCCACGCGGAACACCGAACTGCCCGATGCCGAGACCACGCGGGCAAGCGCGCCATCGGCAATGCCTGCCGCAGCAGCATCGGCAGGATGCACTTCCAGCAGCGGTTCGCGGCGGTGCTGGGCCAGCGTCGGCGAAAGCCCGGTGCGCGTCATCGTGTGCCACTGGTCGCGATAGCGCCCGGTGTTGAGGCGCAGCGGGAACCGGGGATCAGCGGCGCGAGTGCGCGGCTCTACCGGCACGACTTTCATCTCGCGGCCCTGCAGCGGATGGCGTCCGCCCCAGATGAACGGCTCAAGCGCTTCATAGTCTGCGTCGGCAATCCCGGCATGCGCAGTCAGGTCGAGAACCTTGCCGTGCTTTACCGAAAGCGCAGTCATCGCGGCGTATTCGCGGAACACGGCGGAGGCGTTGGGCCAGGCAAATCCAGCAAAGCCCATGGCCTGGGCAACGTCGGCAATGATCGCCCAATCGGCCCTCGCCTCACCCGGCGCGGCAAACAGAGCGCGCTGGCGGCTTACGCGGCGTTCGGAATTGGTGACGGTGCCATCCTTCTCGCTCCAGGCCAGCGCGGGCAGGCGGATGTGGGCGAGCCGTGCCGTATCTGTATCGGCGATCACGTCCGATACGACCAGCGTCTCGCACTTGGCCAAGGCTTCGCGCACGAAGCCGGCATCGGGCATCGAAACGGCGGGATTAGTGGCCATCACCCACAGGAACTTGACGCGGCCATCGTGCACGGCGCGGAAAAGGTCGACGGCCTTGAGCCCGGGGCCGCTGCACATGTTCGGGGCCTGCCAGAACGCGGCGGCATCGGACAGTTCGTTTTCGGAAAAGCCGAGATGGCAGGCCAGCATATTGGCCAGCCCGCCCACCTCGCGCCCGCCCATGGCGTTGGGCTGCCCTGTCATCGAGAACGGCCCCATGCCCGGCGCATTGATCCGGCCCAAGGCGAGGTGCAGGTTGATGATCGCGTTGCCCTTGTCGGTCCCGGCAACCGACTGGTTTGCGCCCATCGAGAACACCGTGACCATGCGCGGGTGCGCGGCGACAAGATCGGCCAGTGCGTTGAAGGTTTCGGGCGGGACGCCATGGTCGCCCATGGCCGGGACCGGATCGGCAAGGCCGCGCCGATCCATCTCCGCGAGCAACGCGTTGAACAGCGCTACGTCGCCATCCGGCTGAACCGGCACGTGAAGATCGGCCTGTTCTGCGGTTTCGGTGCGGCGCGGATCGATCACGACGATCTTCGTGCCCCGTGCCTCGCGCGCGGCTTCGATCCGCTGCCAGATCACCGGGTGGCACCATGCCGTGTTCGAGCCGACAAGCAGGATCAGGTCCGCTTCGTCGAGATCGTCGTAGGTGACCGGCACCACGTCCTCGCCGAAGGCGCGGTTGTGCGCGGCGACGGCGCTGGCCATGCACAGGCGGCTGTTGGTGTCGATGTTGGCGCTGCCGACGAAGCCCTTCATCAGCTTGTTTGCGACATAGTAGTCCTCGGTCAGCAGCTGGCCGGAGACGTAAAGCGCCACGCTGTCAGGCCCATGGCGTTCGATGCAATCGCGCATCCTGGCGGCAACTTGGTGGAGCGCTTCGTCCCACCCGGCGCGGGCATTGCCGATCATCGGATGTAGCAGGCGCCCTTCCAGCCCAACCGTCTCGCCCAGATGCGTGCCCTTGGAACAGAGCCTGCCGAAGTTGGCGGGATGCTCGCGGTCGCCCTTGATCGTGACCGCGCGCTCCCCCGTCACCTCGGCGCGAATGCCGCAGCCGACGCCGCAATAGGCGCAGGTGGTGCGAACCTGCTTCAAGCGGCGCGCTTCCCGACCACGGCCGAGCGCAGCAGGTACATGCGCCCGGCATCGACCTTCATCGGGATGGTGGGGACGCAACCCTCGTCATCGCCTAGCGCCTCGCCCGTCTTGAGCGAGATGTTCCAGTTGTGCAGCGGGCAGGTGACGACATTGCCGTGGACGATGCCCTGTGACAGCGGCCCCTGCTTGTGCGGGCACTTGTTCACCAGCGCGTAGAACTCGTTCTTGAGCGTGCGGAACACCGCAATCTCGTCCGATCCCACCACCGGCAGCGTGCGTGCGGTGCCGGGGGTGATCTGGTCAACGTGACCGATGTCGAGCCATTCGCCGATCATGCTGCGAACTCCGTGATCGAAAGGGGGCGCACTTCGGCAAGGTGCTGGTGCAGGTCGGCGTCCTTGCCCGCCACGCGCTCGGCCCAAGGGTCGTCCTGACAGAAAGTCTGCGAATAGCGGAACCGCGCGGCGAGGCGCTTGACGCTGTCCGGATCGTCGAACAGGCCCGCCTTGACATGATCGAGGCCGACCCGCTCGATCCACGGCGCAGTGCGTTCAAGGTAGTGCGCCTGTTCGCGGTAGAGCTGGATGAAGGCGGCGCAGACATCCATCGCCTCGGCCTCGGTCGCCACCTTGCACAGCAGGTCGGTGGCGCGGACCTTGATCCCGCCATTGCCGCCTATGTGGAGTTCGTAGCCTGAGTCGACGCAGACCACGCCGAAGTCCTTGATCGTGGCCTCGGCGCAATTGCGCGGACAGCCGGATACGGCGATCTTGAACTTGTGCGGCATCCACGAACCCCAGGTCATGCGCTCCAGCTTTACGCCGAGGCCGGTGGAATCCTGCGTGCCGAAGCGACACCATTCGCTGCCGACGCAAGTCTTCACCGTGCGCAGGGACTTGCCATAGGCGTGGCCCGAGACCATCCCGGCGGCATTGAGATCGGCCCAGACGGCGGGCAAATCCTCTTTCCTGATCCCGAAGATGTCGAGCCGCTGGCCGCCGGTGACCTTGACCATCGGCGCGTTGTACTTTTCCACCACATCGGCAATCGCGCGCAACTCGCGCGGGTTGGTGAGGCCACCCCACATGCGCGGGACGACCGAATAGGTGCCGTCCTTCTGGATATTGGCGTGGAGGCGTTCGTTGACGAAGCGGCTCTTCTGGTCGTCCTCGTATTCGCCCGGCCAGGCGCAGAGCAGGTAGTAATTCAGCGCCGGGCGGCACGAGGAGCAGCCATCGGGCGTGGTCCAGTGCAGCTCCTGCATCACCTGCGGGATCGCGCGCAGGTTCTTCTCAAGGATCAGGCGGCGCACATCGTCGTGGCTGAAGCTGGTGCACTTGCACAGCGTCTTCGGGCCAGACTGCACCTCGCCGCCCAGAGTCACCTCTAGCAGGCTTTCGACGAGGCCCGTGCAGGACCCGCAAGAGGCCGAAGCCTTGCAGGTGCTGCGCACGGCATCGAGGCTGCACGCGCCTGCGTTGATGGTCTCGATGACCTTGCCCTTGGAAACGCCGTTGCAGCCGCAGATTTCTGCGTCGTCCGAAAGGGCTGCAACGGCGGCATTAGGGTCCAGCGGGGCGCCTCCGCTGGAAAAGGCCTGACCGAAGATCAGCGCCTCGCGGATATCGGAAATATCCTCGCCCTTCTTCAGCAGGTCGAAGTACCAGTTGCCATCGGAGGTATCGCCATAAAGCACCGCGCCGACCAGCTTGTTGTCCTTCACGACAACGCGCTTGTAGAGCCCGCGCGCGGCATCGCGCATGACGATGTCCTCAGCGCCGTCCCCGCCCGAGAAATCGCCTGCAGAAAACAGGTCGATTCCAGAAACCTTGAGCTTGGTCGAGGTTACCGAGCCTTCGTATCCCGAAGGGTTCGCGCAAGCCGCATCGGCCAGCGCGCGGCACATGTCCCACAGCGGCGCGACCAGGCCATAGCAAGCGCCGCGGTGCTGCACGCATTCGCCCACCGCCATGATCGCGGGGTCGCTGGTGATCATGTGGTCGTCAACCACCACGCCGCGCTCGACATTCAGGCCCGCTGCCTTGGCGAGGCCGGTCGCCGGACGGATGCCGACGGCCATGACCACGATGTCAGCCGCAAACTCGCGCCCGTCCTTGAGCTTCACCCCGGCAACATGGCCCTCCCGGCCGATGATCTCGGCGGTATCGCCACCGGTCACGATGGTCTGGCCGCGGCGTTCCAGCTCGGTCTTGAGCAGGTAACCGGCCGCTTCATCAAGCTGGCGCTCCATCAGCGTCGGCATCAAGTGAACGACGGTGACCTTCATGCCGCGCAGCGAAAGGCCATGCGCTGCCTCCAGCCCGAGCAGGCCACCGCCGATCACCACGGCCGAACCGCCCCTTTCGGCGGCAGCCAACATCTTGTCGACGTCATCCAGGTCGCGGAACGTGACCACACCTGCCAGATCCTTGCCGGGCACCGGGATGATGAACGGATCGGAGCCGGTGGCGATCAAAAGCCGGTCGTAGGGTTCGACCCGGCCGGACTTGGCCACGACCGTCTGTGTTGCGCGGTCGATCGAGACGACCGGATCGCCGGAGACCAGCGCGATGCCGTTGTCGGCATACCAGTCGTCACCATTGATGACGATGTCCTCGAACGCCTTTTCACCCGCGAGGACCGGCGAGAGCATGATGCGGTTGTAGTTCACCCGCGGTTCCGCGCCGAAGATCGTCACGTCGAAGCGCGCAGGATCGCGGGCAAGGATCTCCTCGACGGCGCGGCACCCGGCCATGCCGTTGCCAATCACCACCAGCCGCTCCTTCACGGGCGCAGTCCGGTCCTTTTCCATCAGGGTAGCAGGGGCGTTCACACAAACGTTCCTTGTCAGACGCGTGAACACAAAAAAGCCGCCCGAACACATCCCGATTGGGAGGTTTGGGCGGCGACGTTGCCACGCGATGTTGATCTTTTAGGCCCTGCGCTGGTCCGCCCTTCCTTGGGCGGCGCATCGGCCTTCGTTCACTTTGCTAACCGATTCGGGGGCTGCACTGCAAGGGTTATTTTGCAGTGCAGCACGCCAGTGTTAGAACGCCACCTCGGCCTGCAACCACAGAATCTGCCGATCCACGCCGAACTTGTCGGCATTGTAGTTGGCATACTTGACCAGCCAGCCGACCTTTTTCGTCCTGAAGCCCAGGCTCGCGTCCCATTCGGTGCCGAATTTCACGTTGCCGATGTCGCTGTGAAACTCGTGATATGTGACGTTGGCGTTGAGGCCCTGCACGGCCTTCACCTTGGGGAAGACCTTGGCCAGCGTGAGGTAAGTGTCCTCAAGACCATTGCCCGGCGTGGTCAGGAACAGGTCGGCCCAGCCGTTGAACTTGTGCAGCGTGGCGAGTGGCGTCTGGAATGCCTTGCCGGCGGACTTGTCCGCGCCCAGCTTCTCGTAGCCGCCGGTCAGGGTGAAGCCCTGGTACGCCAACCCCAGCTCGCCGACCATGAAATCAGCCTCATAATTCACCGGGTTGCGGCCAATGTCCATCTGCCGCGCATAGCTCGCCAGCACGTTGAGCTTGACCGCTTTCGACAGCGGGACGGTGCCGGAGATGCGCCCGCCATATGTCTGCGAGGAGTTGGCGAAGGCGAAGGCTTCATCGTAATCGAGGATATAGGAAAAGCCCTTCACCTGCAGGGGGCCGGCCTTCACGCCCGCCTGCACGAACACGAAGTCCCCGTCCATCGCGCGGCGCGGCCCGGCTTCGGATCCGAAGATCGAATCCTGCTGGATCGCATAAGTCGCATCGAGGCTGACCGGGCCAAGCGTGGCTTCGGCGCGCACCGCATCGAAGGTCTGCTCGTTCTGCCGCCAGGCAACCGAGCCGACGAAGCGCTGGTCATCGAGGTTGATGCGCTGGCGGCCCACAGTCAGCGCAAAGTCCTTCACCTTGTACATGATCTGCGCGCGGTTGAGGTCGATGCTCTCGCCATCGGCGACCACGGCATACTGCGGGCGCCGCTGCGCACTGCCGGGCAGGGCAAACGGGAAGGCATTGTATTCGTTGTTCAGACCGAGCGTGCCTTCGGCCTCGACCAGGACGGAAAGGTGTGATGGCGCGTGCTTCAGCTCGACACCGGTGCGCAGGCGCACGGTCAGCGCATCGGCGTCGACCGTCGGCTGGTCCACACCCTCGTAGCGAATGCGCGCATCGATAATCGGGTCGAGCGTCAGCCCCTCCCCCACCGGCACCGGATCGCCGAACGCGGGCTTAGCTCCAGCGAACGCCGGATGCGCGAAGGCCATCGACGACGCGAACAGCGTCGCCGCGAATGCAGTCTTTTTCATGTTTCCCTCCTGAACCCCTCAAAGAAGGCCGTTCAGGCATCCTCTCGAAATCAGCCGCGCCTCAGGCGGCGTGGACCTTTGGCCCGTGATCGTATTCCGCAAGGAAGCGCAGCACTTCCTGGCGGTAGGCGTAAAAGTCCGGGTGCTTGAGCAGCGCCTTGCGATCGCGCGGGCGCGGCAGATCGACCTTGAGGACCTTGCCGATGGTAGCGTTGGGCCCATTGGTCATCATCACCACACGGTCTGCCAGCAGGATCGCCTCGTCGACATCGTGCGTGACCATGATCGCCGTCACCTTGGTGCGGTTCCACACTTCGACCAGCACGTCCTGCAGGTCCCAGCGGGTCAGGCTGTCGAGCATGCCGAAGGGCTCGTCGAGCAGCAGCAGGCGCGGGGACAGGGCGAAGGCGCGGGCAATGCCGACACGCTGGCGCATGCCGTTGGACATCTCCGCCGCCATCTTGTCCTTGGCATTGGCAAGGCCGACGCGATCAAGGTAATAGTCGATGATCTCGCGCCGTTCCGAACGTGTAGCGTGCGGATAGACCCGCTCCACCCCCAGCGCCACGTTCTGCCGCGCGGTCAGCCACGGCATCAGGCTCGGCGCCTGGAACACGACTGCCTTGTCCGGCCCCGCCACGTCGATCTCGCGGTTGTCGAGGATTATGCCGCCCTTGCTGATCTCGTTCAGCCCGGCCGCCATGGTCAGCACGGTGGACTTGCCGCAACCCGAATGGCCGATCAGCGAGATGAACTCGCCCTTGTCCATCATCAGGTTGAAATCCTCGACCACGGTGAGCGGCCCCTTTGGCGTCGGGTAGACCTTGTGGAGTTTCCAGAACTCCATGTAGCGCCTGGTCGCACCCTTCTTCGCCGCGTCCTGATAGGCCTTGGGCGGAGGCGCAAGGTCAAGCGGGGTGACATTGGGCAGGTGCCCATAATCGCTGCCTTGCGCGGCCTTCTCGCCTGCCAGACCGCCAAGGTAATTGACGATCTCGGTGCGCAGCTTCTGGAATTCGACGCTGTCGTTCACCGCCTCGCGATCGCGCGGGCGCAGCAGCGTGACCGGGAAGATGCGGCCGATCCGTGCGGCCGGAGCAGGCGTCAGTACCGCCACCCGGTCCGCCAGCAGCAGTGCCTCGTCGACGTCGTTGGTGACGAGGATGATCGTGCGCTTCTCTTCCTCGCGGATACGGTCGATCTCATCCTGCAGCTTCGCGCGGGTGAGGGCATCGAGCGCCGAGAGCGGTTCGTCCAGCAGCAGGATTTCCGGCTCCATCGCCAGCGCGCGGGCGACCGAGACGCGCTGGCGCATTCCGCCCGAAAGCTGTGCGGGCTTGCGGTCCATGGCATGGCCGAGGCCGACCAGTTCGACCTTCTGCTTCACGAGCGCCGCGCGCTGCTCCTTGCTGCGATCCTTGTGGACCGAGTCCACGGCCAGCGCCACGTTCTGTTCAACCGTGAGCCAGGGGAACAGCGAGTAGGACTGGAAAACGAGGCCGCGATCCTTGTCTGGCCCGTCGATCGCCTGTCCATGGAGCAGGATCTCGCCCGCATCGGGTTCGACCAGGCCCGCAATCGCGGAGATCAGCGTCGTCTTGCCCGCCCCGGAGAAACCGAGGATGGCGATGAACTCGCCTTCGTCGACATCGAGTTCGATGCCGCCGAGGACTTCGGTCACGCCGCCGGACTTGCCCTCAAAGGACTTGCGGAGATCTTTCAGAGAAAGGATCGTAGCCATCGGACAAGCTCCTCAGACGGTGCGGTTGCGGCTGACGAAGGACTGCAGCGCCATCATCACCCGGTCGAGGCCGAAGCCGATCAGGCCGATCACCACCACAGCAACCATGATGCGGGCGAGCGACTTTTCCGAACCGTTCTGGAACTCGTCCCACACAAACTTGCCGAGACCGGGGTTCTGAGCGAGCATTTCCGCCGCGATCAGCACCATCCAGCCCGTGCCAAGCGACAGGCGCATGCCGGTGAAGATATAGGGCAGCGACGAGGGCAGGACGAGGCGGGTGAGCTTGGCAAACCAGCCGAGGCGCAGCACGCGGCCCACCGCGATCAGGTCCTTGTCGATGCTGGCCGTGCCGATGGCGGTATTGATCAGCGTCGGCCAGAGCGAGCACAGCATGACCACCACGGCCGAAATGATGAAGCTCTTGGCCAGCGTCGGATCGTCGCTGGTGACCGATGCCGAGACCACCATTGTCACGATCGGCAGCCACGCCAGCGGGCTGACCGGGCGCATCACCTGCACCAGCGGATTGATCGCGGCGTTGACCCGCTTCGACATTCCCGCGACAAGGCCGAGCGGCACGGCGAACAACGTCGCCAGCACAAAGCCTGCCGCCACCGTCTCGAGGCTGGTGAAGATCTGGTCGATGAAGGTCGGCGGGCCGGTATAGGCATAGCCCGCGGCCACGGCTTCGGCGGCGGCTACGCGCGAGGCGGCGGCTTCGTCGAGCAGGCCCCCGAACGCCGACCAGACATCGCCCGGCCCAGGGAGCGTACCGAGCGATGTCTGTACCAGCGGCGCCAGCAGCGCCCAAAGCGCGAGGAAGCCGCCGATCCCCGCCAGTGGAGGCCAGAGCGCATCGAGCGCGGCGCGGCCCGAGGGAATCTTAATCCCGAACGGCAGCGCCTTTTCCGGCTTCGCAGCAACTTCCACAGTGGTCTCCGGTGCCGTTTGCGGGAGGAGGGCAGCGCCCCCCTCCATCACTTCCGCTTCGGTGCCGACGAATTCGTCCTTGCGCAATGCGACCGCGTTCATCGTAAGTGCTCCTGGGTTACTTCACGCCTGCCGGGGTCACCTTCTGCCCGGCCTTCAGACCGATCGAGAAGCTGGCGACATAGGCTGCGGGTTTCTTGGCATCGAAGGGCACGCCGTCGATAGCCTTGCGGGCATAGACGCGGAAGCCGTCGGTGGCGGGGAACTGGTCGGCGCTGGCCTTGCCCTCGGCAACGAGCGACTTGGCCGCTTCCTCATAGATGTCCGGGCGATAGACCGACTTGACCGTATCCAGATACCACTGATCACCCTTGTCCTCGGCGATCTGCCCCCAGCGACGCATCTGCGTGAGGTACCAGATGCCATCCGAATAGAACGGATAGCTGGCCTGTTGATCGAAGAAGAGGTTGAACTCGGGCGTTTCGCGCGTGTCGCCTGCACCGAAGGTGAACTTGCCCGTCATCGAGGCCATCAAGACCTTCTCGTCGGCGCCGACATACTTCGGACTGGCGAGCATCTTGACCGCCTCGGGCCGGTTCTTGCCACCTTCGGCATCGAGCCACATCGAAGCGCGGATCAGCGCACGGGTCAGCGCCTTGACGGTGTTGGGGTTCTTCTTGGCGAAGTCTGCGGTCAGGCCGAACACCTTGTCACCGGTGGTGCCCGCGATATCGGGATCGACGATGATCGGCACGCCGATCTTCTTGGCAACCGAGGCCTGGTTCCACGGCTCACCCACCGAATAGCCGTTGATCGTGCCCGCTTCCATCGTGGCGGGCATCTGTGGCGGCGGGGTGACCGAAAGCTGCACGTCGGCGCCGGTCACGCCGGCAGTATCGCCCGGCAGGTAGAAGCCGGGGTTCAGACCGCCTGCGGCCAGCCAGTAGCGCAGGATGTAGTTGTGGGTCGAAACCGGGAAGACCATGCCCATCTTGAAGGGCTTGCCCTCGGCCTTGAACTTGGCGACGACCGGGGCCAGCGCCGAGGCGGAAATCGGCATCTGCACCTTGCCGTCCGGCCCCTTGGGCAGGCTGGGCGAGATCATGTCCCACACCTGGTTGGAAACCGTCACGCCCTTGCCGTTGATGTCGAGCGAGAACGGCGTGACCAGCAGCACCTTGCTGCCGATCCCGGCGCCCGATGCCAGCACCTGTCCAGCCAGCATGTGCGCACCGTCAAGCTGCCCACCGGTCACGCCATCGAGCAGCACCTTCCAGTTGGCCTGCGGCTCCAGCGTCACGGTAAGGCCTTCCTCGCGGAAGAAGCCCTTTTCCTGCGCAACCACCAGCGGGGCTATGTCGGTCAGCTTGATGAAGCCGAGCTTGAGCACCGGCTTTTCGACGCCGTTGGCCGATGCCGCAGGCTTTTGCGCGGTATCGCTCCCCTTGCCGCAGCTTGCCACGGCCACGCCCGCCAACAGCGCCGCGATCATGCCCCGCCGATTGAACCTGCCCAGTCCGACCATATTAAACCACCCCTCAGAAGCGGCGTGGCAAACACGAAAAAGCCGCCCGAACGCATCCCGATGAGGGAGGTCTGGGCGGCGACGTTGCCACGCGATGAAAACCTTAAGGCCGTCCGGATCACCGCCGCCCGTCCTTGGGCAGCACCGTTTCGGCCTAGATGCAAAGCTATGTGATTCGCCTGCTCTTGGGCAAGCCTTTTTTGCACCGCAGCGAAACTTTAACTCCGATGCTGGCTTTCGATGTAGGATTCCAGCAGTTCCGGATCGAATGGCTTTCCATCAAAGAAGCTGTTGTTTTCCAGTGTTATAATGCCTTGCTGCATGCTCACCGAAGTGGGCTTGTGCAGGCTGCCTTCAACCTTTGAGCTAGCCCCCGGCAAGGGCTCACCCGTACCCAGTAGTGCGCTGCGATATACATCCGGACGGAATACGCGCGCCGCCTTGGCCGCATCAGCCGGATCGAAGGCCAGTCCGTCCCACCGCACCATCTGGCTGTAGAGCCATTCCGCCTGGCTGACCCACGGGAAGTTCGCCGCCTCGCGATGCTGAAACATGAAGTCGGGGTAATGCAGCACCTCACCCCCCTGTGCCAGAAGCAGCCGGTCGGAAATCGCGCGGCCGATCAGCGTGGCATCACCATCGAGGTACTCGGGCCGTGCCAGAATCGCCGCGTTGCATTCAAGGTTCGCCGGATCGACAAAGTGCTCGCCCGCCTTGCGCAGGGCGCGGACCAGTGCCTCCGCCTCGCTGCGGCGCTCGTCCATCACCCGCTCACGGAAGGCCAGGACCTTCTCCACGCCGCGCCGCCAGATCTGCGCCGTGACCAGCACGATCTCCCCGGCGCCGCGTTCCACGGCCACGCTGTTCCACGGCTCGCCCACGCAGATCGCGTCGACCTCGCCATGCTCCAGCGCGTCTGCGCAGAACGGCGGGGCGACAGTGGTGATTTCAACGTCCACGTCAGGTTGCACGCCGCAGGCCGCCAGCCAGTAGCGCAGCATGTAGTTGTGGCTGGAATAGCGATGCACCACGCCAAAGCGCAGCTTGCACCCCGTTGCCGCAACATGCGCTTTCAACGCCGCGCCCACGGTTGCCGGGTCACCCAGCCCTCCGCCGGGGTTCACCGCTTTGGCCAGATCGGGCCGCATCGTGATAGCATTGCCGTTCAGCCCCAGCACAAAGGGCACAGACAGCGGCTGAGCCGGCCGCCCGCGCCCAAGCGTGGCCGCGATTGCCAGCGGGGCAACCATGTGCGCGGCGTCGCTGTGGCCATAGAGCAGCCGGTCAAGCACCGTCGCCCAGCTCATGTCGCGCACCAGCCGCAGCGACAGGCCTTCCGCCTCGGCAAAGCCATGCTCACGCGCGAGGATCGGCAGGCAGGCGTCCACCAGCGGCAGGAAGCCGATGGTCAATTCACCCGATGCGGCTGCGGATGCCATCACTTCCCTCCCATCAGCTGGTGTGCCGTAACCACCGCTTCGGCAATGTCGGCAATGCGCTTGCCCTGATTCATCGCCGTCTTGCGCAGTTCGGAATAGGCCTGCGGTTCGGAAAAGCCGCGGTTGTCCATCAGGATGCGCTTGGCCTTGTCGACCACTTCGCGCTCGGCCAGCTTGCCCTTGGCTTCAGCCAGGTCAGCCTCCAGCCGGGCAAAGGCGTTGAAGCGGCGCACGGCAAGATCGAGGATCGGCCTGATGCGGTGCGGTGCCAGGCCATCAACGACATAAGACGAAACCCCGGCATCGACCGAGGCCGCGATCGATTCCTCGTCGCTTTCATCGACAAACATCGCGATGGGGCGGCCAAGCACGCGGCTGACCGCGAAGTATTCCTCCAGCACGTCGCGCGAGGGATTGCCTAGGTCCATCAGCACGATGTCGGGCGCGATCTCGCCGATGCTGGCCACCAGCCCGCGCCGCTCGGTCACCACGAAGATCTCGCAGTCTTCCAGCGTGGCCAGCCCTTCGCGGATCACCGCGGCACGGCTGGCACTTTCATCAACGATGGCAATCCGCATGGCCACGCCTAGTGCGCGGAGGGCAGCGCAGTTTCAAGGCATTTCTGGAACGGCGCGAACCTCGTCGGCCCAAGGCCGGTCTCCGAATCGAGCGCGCACATGCCGTGCGTAATCGCCCAGAACGTTCCTCAGATGCACCATGTCGGCTATGTCTTTTGACACGATCCGTCGCCTATGTTGCACCGCACAACGCTGGAGGAATGCCGACGCGAACCAAGGGCGCGACGAGGTGAAAGGTTCGTAAAAACAATTAATTAGGCATTAATCGCCAAGGCTCGACCGTTCACTCGCCCCAGGCAGAAACGCTGCCAGGGCGAGCGAGAGTCATCACTACAGGACACGCATCGTCCGGTTGCCGCAGGTGTCGCGGCCGCCGTCGGCTCTCGCTGTACCAAGTCCACGCAAGGACGGAAGTCTAAGGAGGTCGACATGCGAAAGACCGGAACAATATCCACGATCCTGACCGCTGGCGCAGGAGCATTGCTGCTGGCGGCGCCGGCATTTGCCGGCACACGGCCAGACAATGGCAAGGTCTACGCCAGCACCGCCGCCAAGCCGCAATTGAGAACCGACGTCGGCCCGAAGAAGGGTTTCCCCGACACGCCCGGCCTCTCCCGCGCCCGTGACCGGGCAAGCGAGAATGCTGCCTTCAACCGCTACAAGAGCGGAGGCGCTGCCTGAACACCACCAACCGAAGCCGAAAAGAGGCCCCCGCCCGGTCTGGCGGGGGCCTTATCGAGCTATAATGGCCAGAACCACAGGATCAGCGGCGTGCCGATCAGCACCACCAGCAGCGATAGCGGCGCGCCAAGCCGGGCATAGTCGCCAAACCTGTATCCCCCCGGCCCCAGCACCAGCGTATTGCACTGGTGTCCGATGGGCGTGAGGAAATCGCAGCCTGCGCCCACCGCAGTCGCGATCAGGAAAGCCTCGGGGCGGTAGTGGAGCTGCTGGGCGAATACCCCGGCAATCGGGGCCATGACCAGCACCGTCGCGGCATTGTTGAGGAATGGCGTCACTGCCATGGCCGCAACCAAGATCAGCGCAACCGCGCCCCATGCAGGAAGCTTCACGGCAAAATCGGCAAGCAACGTGGCAATCACATCGGAAGCCCCGGTCGTTTGCAGCGATGCGCTGACCGGAATCAGCGCGGCCAGCATGATGAGGATCGGCCATTCGATGGCCTTGTACGCCTCGTCCGCAGGCAGCGCGCCGGTGATCACGGTCAGCCCCGCAGCGGCAAAGAACGCCAGCGCGGCCGGCACGAAGCCGGTCCCTGCCGCAACCATGGCTGCGGCCAGGATTGCCAGTGGCAACCACCGGGTACGCTTTGACCCAAGCCCGATCTTGCGCTCAGCCAGCGGCAGCGCACCCATTTCGGCAAGGCGCGCCGGCAAGGTATCGAGCGGCCCCTGCAGAACGATCACATCACCCGCCTGCAGCACGGTATTGCCGGGCTTGTTGGCGATAGTCTCACCCTCGCGCGAGATGGCCAGCAAGTTGATGCCCAGCCGTTCGCGCATCTGCAAACGCCCGGCAGTGCGCCCGATGAGTCCGGAATCGGCATGAACGACGGCCTCGATTACACCGATGCCATCCGGTTTGCGGCCATCTCCATCTTCGTCGTCACCCGCAAGCGTCAGTCGGTCGGCGCCGATGACCTGTTCGAGCAGGTTGGGCTCGCCGCTGAGGATCAGGACATCGCCTTCACCGATATGCGTATCCGGCGAAACCTCGCCGCGCATGTCGCCGCGCAGCAGGCCGGCAACTTCGACCTCGCCCTCGTGCCGCTCGACAAATTCGGAAACGGTCAAGCCCGCGACAGGCGATCCCGTGGTGACCGTAGCCTCGATGACATAGGCAGAGATGTTGATCGCTTCCGACATGCCCTGCGCCGCATGCCGGTCTGTGGGCAGCAAGCGCCAGCCCACCGAAAGGAATATCAGGCCAACCGCCAGGAGCGCGATGCCGGTCGGCAGGTAGTCGAACATGCGGAAAGGCTCGCCCGTCATCTCCTCGCGCACGCGGCTGACGATGATGTTCGGCGATGTGCCGATAAGCGTGGTCAGTCCGCCCAGCAGCGAGGCAAAGGCCATCGGCATGAGATAGAGCGACGGCGATGCCTTGTTGCGACGGGCCATCTGCACGGCCCCCGGCATCAGCATGGCCAGCGCGCCGACGTTCTTGATGAAGCCCGATGACAGTCCCACCGCCGCCGAAAGCACCAGCATCTGCCGCTGCGGCTTGCGAATGCGCTGTGCCAGCGATTGCAACAATCGCTCGATCATGCCCGATCGCTGCACTGCGGCCGATAGGACCAGCGCCGAGCCGACAATCACCACGATGTCATCGGAAAAACCGGTAAACGCCGCATCCGGTGATACCACGCCGATCGCCACCGCAAACAGCAGCGCGATCACCGCGGTAACGTCGTATCGGAAGCGTCCCCACAGAAACAGGGCCATCATCCCGCCAAGGGTGGCCAGTGAAAGCCATTGGGGCTGCGTCATTGCTGTACCCAACGCTTAACCGATATTCAGGTTCCAGATCAGAATCGCAGCTCGCCCTGAACCGCTCCGCTGCGCCGCTGGGCTGGCACGGGGCGGACTTGCGGCAGCAGGCAGCGCGCCTTCCCCTGCAGCACATAGACGGCGTGGCGCTGCCCGCCGCGGTTTTCGTGGTCGATGGCATAGCCCTTGTAATAGCGGCGCAGCAGGCCCGCACCGACCAGTTCCGAAACCGCGCGGCTGAGGTTGCTCTTGCCCGAAGCCCGAACGCGCGCTCGAACTTCATCCTCGATTACTTGCGCCGCGTGTTCCAGGTCTTCGGGCATGCGGTCCTCGAGGATCAGGTCAGAGCGCACCCGTTCGGTCAGCGCCACACGGCGAGGATCGCGCGCACCCATCGGGGCAAGGCTGTCGCACAACCAGTCGCGTAAGGTGAAAGCCTGCCGGCCGCGCCGGACGAAGGGCCCTGCCTCACCCTTCTCGTCGGCAACCTCGGCGATCAGGCTCAGCACCATGAACGCATAGCGTGGCCTCGAACTGGCCTGCGAAAGGCAGTTCAGCAGGGAAGACATCGCGCCATGGGAAGACGGGCCGGGGAGGATGGCAGTCTGGAACATTCAGGGATTCAACAAAGCACATAACATGACTCCTGTGAATCCCCGGCGGAGTCTGGCGCTGCCGAATTCCAACATTTGTCCCGTGTGACACTTTACCCGAAGGCAAAGTGTCACAAGCTAACCTTTGGCTTCAGCGCGCCCGTCATGTCGGCATAGACCTCTAGGCACTCGCTGGCACAACCTGAGATTGAGATTCACACAACCTTGAAATGAGATTGTGAACGCTTCGCGCCCAAGCGGGAGAATTCTTCCGTTATAAAACAGGGCATTAACTCCTAGGCACTCGCACACCGTCTCTAAGCCCATGCGCTCACAATCCGGCGCTTGAGCCTCGATCTCCGGCAAGCAGGCTCGCGGTCGCACATGGTGCGAGCAGCAGAGCCGCTCTGGTCCGAAGCTTCCGAGAAGATATCCGACCATCTCAGCAGGACATCTGAGGAAGGTTCTTTGTGAGCAAATTTCAAGATTATGACTTTTGAGGAAATTGTAGTGAGTGAGAATGTTGATCTCTCGTTCGTATCTCCATTTGTGCGTGACATCGTCCTCAAGCGTATCGAGGCCGTCGAGCAGTTCAGCGCTAATCCCGGTCGCAAGGAAGCCGAGCGGCATGCAACTGACCTTAGCCTGAAGGTTGCCCAATTCTACAAGCTGGTCACGAAATGGCAGCAGACTAACGATCCTGTCACTTTGGCACCCAAAGGTAACCCGCGGCCGCACCGCGTGCAGATGACTAGAGAGCAGTTGGACTTCATCGATCCGATCATCGCCCAGAACCGCTCAATGCCGGTCCGCAGCCTGGTCAACTTGATCCAGATAGAAGCTGCCGGAAAACAACTTGTTCTCCCGCCTGTCTGGGCGCTTCGTAAGCGCATTGGCCGAGATCTGGAGCGCCCGTTACCATCCGCATTCTCCGAGAATTTCGATCTGATCTTCGATCACGCGGTGATCGACGTACCAGTAGATTTCGCAGATGGCGTTGTGCAGATGCCACTTTTTACGTTCTTGATTGACGTCCGATGCAAAGCTGTCGTCGGCATTCACCTATCGCGAGGCCTTCCCGATGAAGCAGCGATGGCTGGAGCTATGCTGGACGCGCTCAAACGCTCTTCAGAACTGGAACCACCATCGAGCAGCGCGCTACGCTACGGCATACCTGTGACAGTTCAGGAACCTGCTGCGCAGCTTAGGGAGGCTCTGCGCCAATGCGGACAACTTGTGATCGAGCGTCCTGTTGGACGGCTGGAACATGGTATGCTGGTCCGTTGGCTGAAAAGTGATCGATGCAACGGCCTTTCCCTTCTTCCTCGCAAAGCACTTAGTGAAAGAGGCCGAGTTAAGTCGAAAAGCTTGGGCATCCCGTCGGAGCAAATCCATTCGTTTGTAGCTGCGCGTCTACCTGTCGAACCTAGTGAAACTCTCTCCACGTTGTCTATGCAGCTGCGCCAAAGTCTGGAAATTGCGCTAAACAACGTTCGAACACAGCCAGATAAAAGACGTAGAGATAACTTGCACTCGGCATAGATAGAATGCTGACAGGCTAAGTTCACCCACTAAACCACCCATGGTAATCAATTGCCAGCTATGATTTCATAGCAGATGGCCATCTTTATCGACCGCCATGTATTCGTGCGGATGATGTAGTGCTTGCCATACACCATATTTTGATCTGAAATCTGGGGCGTCTATTATCTCATTATAAACCGTCTTCAGCACCCACACCATCGATCCTTCATGAGTAAGTCCGATGTCACGGCTATCTTCAACTTGGAAAAGCACGGACAAGCGCTCGCGGTTATGCTCGGCAACAGCGGAATCAAGCAACGCTGCGGCACGATCGATTTGCATCGTATTGCCCGGCAAAATCTTCCCGCCTGCTGGTCGGTCATTCAACCGTCGCGGAGCCAAGTTGACGCGCCCAAGCTTCGAACCCAGCAATTGGTCAGCCTGTAGCCCACGTGCGTATCCGCCCGAATTGGTAATCGCAACTTTTCCCGAAACACGTTTTAAGACTTCGACACTATAGCCGAGCTCGATCGTCGGAGTGACAGCCCAGTATAACTCTGGCTTATCGCCATCCCACAATTTACGGTCGTAGCGGTAAAAGCTGACAAATTTCAGTGCCTGTTTGACCGCATCAGTCTGGATCAAAAACTGATCTTCTGACGGGCCTATCCCGGCGCCAAGAACAACGCCACTTGCCGTCTCGATGATCAATGCGATTACTGCGGGCCGGGGTTCCTCAAGGTCGAGAACGATGTCCGTTCCGACCACGTCAATGAGCAAGCCACGACCGTAATGCGTCATCAAGAAATCCGCGTCGGTTTGCATTAAGCGCCTGGCAACACGGATATAGCGATCGAGCTTCTGGATCTGAGTGACAGAGGGCTCTTCCTCCGGCTCACCAAGCACGCCGTCGGCGATCAGGGTACGGGCGATCGCTCGATTGCGTTCATTCGGTCCGTTGTCTCGTAAATATTGAATAGAAGCCTCAATGAGGGGGCTTTTCTCCACCTTTGCCGACGGCTTTCGGGTTTGCTGTCGCAAAAGTGCGGGCAAATCGCCTTTGGCCCAAGCTTTTCGCAGCACGTAAAACCTTGCGCGGCTGACGCCCGCGAATTGCGCGAGCCACTCAAGTGGCTGCTCACCCTGTTCAGCTCGCCAGACTGCGTTCAATCGGCGCGCGACCACCTCCAGATCATCTGGACTTAATGAACGCAGAAACGCTCCTTCTCGAGCGGGAATGCCCCCCGGCCAAACCAACTGGATTAGCTTTGCATACCGCCCAGATCGCAATGGATCCCTGGCTTCAACCATACGGCCGCTTTGCATTCAAAATAAAGTTTCGTCCACCCCCTTGCAGCCTCTTGAAATTTTCACTTTCCCGCCGATGTGATGTCTACTATAAATTGAGCAGAACGTTCAATCAGAGACGACAGGGAGTGAACACATGAGCAAGATGAGCAACATGGGGCGCGTAGGTTCGACATCTAACAGGCTGGCGGCGCTGATCGGCGACTGGCACCATGCAGATGCATCTTGTCGTCATGATGACCTCGCGTCCGTCACTCGGCAGATCATCAACGGACGTTCCTTCACCCTCGATGGCCGTGGCTGCTACAAGCGGGATGCACTGCTTCTCTCTTACGAAGATCCGTTCTTTGACGTCCTGCTTGTGCGCCTGCAGGCAACCGAAACTTCTGGGCGTCAGGATCTCCCATTGCGCGGAATGCAGGTCCTCGAGATCGATCGTCTCTACTTCCTTGGAAAGATCGTTCCGACACCTCCGGATGCACCTTCCGCTGCTCCGTGGAACTGCCCGGGACCGTTGCCCCAGCACCCTGGACTCTCGGCTTGCCCGAGCACAGCGACAATTCACTAGGACATGGAGCAACCCGATGTCCGATCATCCAAGCGGCAATGATGCCGCGCCATTAGCCAAGGGGCGCGAAACCACGCGTGCAGATTCCCCGGCACCGCGTCGCCTCCCTCACCCCGATGAATGCTTGCCATTCAGGCCCGCACACAAGCCGTTGTGGGCGCCAAGGCGCAAGACTATTGATCCACGCCAGCTTGATGACTTCGAAAGCTCCAGGCGTTTCAACCCGAGGTTGACCGCAGCTTCTGACCTTGGCCAGGTGCGCATCAACTTTCGCTACGCATCGTTCAGCCCTTCGTTCGCATCGTTCAGCAAAAAGGCTGGTCGGCAGCAGTACTTCGAGAGCCATCACGAGGCATTTGGCTATCGGCTTCATGAAGTCGATCCGTCGGTTGTCGATTTGCAGTACCAACCGCTGACACTGTCATGGACAGATCTTGCTGGCCGTACGCTGTCCATGACCTTCGATTATGCAATCGAGAAGGACGATGGCGCTGTCATCGTTGGCGAGGACAAGGCGGAGCGCAGCTATTTTATGGAGCCACGCCTGGCAGCGCGCTTTGCTTACGCTGAAGCGTATCTGGCCACTGTCAATGTGTGCTTCGAACGCAGGGAAGCCGGTGGCATTCCCAGCATGATCGAAAAGCGCGCAGTGAAGAAGTTGTTCGACCATCGCCGTACGACTATCACCGAGGACGAGATCTCGCGTGCCCAGCGGGCTATCCATTGCAGCGGCGGCCAAACCCCGCTTTCCACAGTGCTCGATGCTATCGGCAGTGGCCCAGTCCTGGGCGAGCACAAGCTCGCAGCGATGCTGCATAAGCGGCACGTCACCTTTGTGCCCACACCGCCGCTCATGCCAGACACTCCCGTCTCGGTCCCCCGGCCGGCGAAACCGGGCGCACTGCGTTCGTTTCTTGCCCGGCATGTTCCTGACACCACTTCAAGGAGGCTCCACTGATGGCTCTCCCATTTCTTCTCCCCACTGACACCGTCCTCCTCTTCGGCGACAGGAAGATTCGCTTTCTTGGCGAGATCGGCGACGACATACTTAAGTTTCGCTACGCTGATGGGGATGAGGAACTCCTCAAGGTGCCGTGTGACGGCCCGGATGGGTGGCGCTTGCCAACTGTGGCATGGGTCATCACTCAGTTTGCCTCCGGAAAGCTTGTCGACCCCCAGTACAATGAGGCGCTTTTCATTCGGGGCGAGCGCTATCTCGGTCTCGACCGTTCCGCCTGCCTCGATATCGACAGCAAGACTGGCTGGCGCTTTGATTGGGCGGATCGGGTCATCACCGACAGGATCAAGCGCAATCCTACTGCAATCCGGAACTGGATTGCCACCCATGACGGCCCCTCGCCCAAGCCCGCCACGAGTTCACTGCTGCGCTGGGTCAAGCGCCTGGACGACAACGGCAGGCGCATCGGGGCGCTGGTCAACTGTGCCGGCCGCGAAAAGGGCCAGAGCCAGTTGCCCGATGTCGTCGACCGCATCGTGCATAAGTGGGCGATGCATTACTGGCGCCCCACCAAGGACTTCATGCCAGTTGCCAGCATAGACGACGTCGCCACCCTAGTCGGGCGCGACTGGGACCGCCTGCGCGAAATGGGCATTCCATCTATTGGCAACCAGGAGCCTTCCTACGAGTGCGTCCGCGAGCGTGTCCTGTCTTTGGAGTGTTATTCCACTTTTGCCTCAAGGTATGGCCGGATCGCGGCTGACAAGAAGTTCCTGGCCTCCGGCGAAACTGTCGACGTGACCATGCCAATGGAGCGGATCTACATGGACGGCACCGAATACGAACACTCGTTGTTCTACTCGAGCGAATTCGAGATCCCGGCGTCAAAGCTCAAGGGCGTGATGGCCATGGACTGCTTTTCCCAGTTCATCTTCCCGTTCACGCCATTTGCCGGGCCCTTCCGTCCGGAAATGGGGCTGCAGGCACTTCGTAGCATCATGACCCCGCCCACCTTGACGCCCGAGGAACTTGAGGAAAACCCTGAAGCGCTGCTCTTCTACGGCTTGCCTGCGGACATCATGATTGACCGGGACAAGACCCTGATCCGTCCCGCAATGATTCCCAACCTCGTCAACATCAGCTCCAGCGTCGAGTTGGCCGAAGCGTATCATCCGAATGCGAAGGCTCGCCTTGAGAATTTTCACAATTTTGTGAAGGCCGCAATGCGTGAGCGGCCAGGGCAGATCCTCGGCCCCTTCGACAAGGCCTATCTCGGCTATAATCCGATCAAGGACACGCAGATGACCAGGGCTCAGTATGCCTATGAGGTAGAGCAGCTGCGTCGGGAGTGGAACTCGAAGCCCAAGGATAGTCTGGGCCGCCGTTCACCCAACGACATCATGGCAGCCTACATTCGCAACCACGGCCCCCGTCTTGCCGACCCGGGTGAAGTCTGGCGAGCGCTTTCCAGCACCCCTGCCAAGAAGTGCGTCCTGACCAAGGAAGGCGTGACTTACGACGGCATCAAGTATCGCTGGAATCGGGAAGGCGTTACCAAGATGCTGAGCACAAATGCTCGCAACATGGCCCTTGCTGATCGCTTGAAGCGGCGGTCCAAGCTCGAGGTTTCCATTCGGACCTGGGATGACAACATCGATTTCATCGAGGTTTACGACCCGGAAAATCGTGATTACCACAGGCTCTACTCGGTTGACCCGGGTTACACCGGAGGTCTCTCCCGGTGGGAACACAACCTGTACAAGAAGTACCTCAAGCAAGGCGGGACTGGCGCAAAAAGCGATCGCGACCGGAGGCGCCTGAAGATGATCCATCTCAGCAATCGGGCGAAGAACCTTGCGGAACTTCCTTTCCGCAAGCGCGATGAACCGACAGCCCTGATGGAAGCAGAAGAGCGGCGCCTGGCGGGCAAACTGGCGACCAACCCGAACTTTGGCCAAGTGCCTGAACTGTATACGCCTACCGAAATCGGAGGCCAGAACCGCCAGGACGAGCCGACGCCGCCGTCACAGGGCCAGGCCACATCGCTTGACGCCAATGACATGGAACCGCTCGATCAGCGCTCAGACCCGCTGCCAGCCATTCTTGACGATGTTGGCCTTGGCAATCCCGAAGCGCCTCAAACCGCGAGCCGCTGGGACTTCGACGACGCCGATGAAGATCTGGACGCCGACAGCGACCGTGACGAGGACTAAGCCACGTGGTTGACCCACTTGGAAAGCAGCCGAGACCAAAAACCGGTCGTCGCAGTCCCGATCCGAACGATCAAAACTCGCTGCGCCGGGTCAGGGAAGCTGACATCAAGGTCGGCACGATCTGGGTCGACCATCCACCTCAGCGTGCGATCCTGGCCCAAATCAGGCGATACATGGAGGTGTGTCAGGCGCACAAGGGATTGCCACTTACAGGCCGTCGCCTCAGCCAGATGTCTCAGGCTGGCAAAAGTGCGACCATCGAACGCCTGCGCTTTGAGCTTGCAGAAGAGGATCGCGCCGCAAACCGGCCTGTAAACCGCTTCAGGGTCCTGCATGTGACAATGGACCGCCGCATGACCCTCAAGATGCTTTATCAACAGATCCTCATCCAGATGGACGACGCTTTCGCCGACGAGGAAGGCTTTCGCCCTCAATCGGCCTTCAACCGGGAGGGCGAAAAACGCGGACGCAAAGACAACATCAAGGAGCTGGAGCATCGCATCGGCAGGTGGGTGAAGCTTCTCGGTGTGGAATGCATCGTCATCGATGAAGTCCAGCACCTCCATCGCGGAGGCGCGGATGCATCGGAAGTGACCAAGAAGCTACAGGCATTCCTCGATCGCTCGGTGGTACCCCTGGTTTTCATCGGCGATGAAACCTCAACCGACTTCTTCCTGCGCAATCCCCAGTTTGCGGCTCGCTTGCTCAGGCCCCTGGAACTGCATCCACTTAACGACAACAACCGCAACGATCGGAAGCTGTTCAAGGAATTCTGCACCTCACTAGATCAACAGATCCAGGCGGCCGGTCTGACAACCTTCTCGTCAGGCTTTGACGATGATGACGTGCTTGAGGGACTGATTACCGCGTCCGGAGGGCATGTTGGGCGGGTCGCCCGGCTCGTCCAGGTTGCCTTGCCGGCAGCCCTCGAAAGGGGCGCGCTTTCTATCGAACCTTTCGACCTTTCCAATGCGGTGCGCGATTACGCCATGATCCTTGGCTGGGTCCACCACGATCCTTTTTCGGTGCAGTAATGAACGTAGACGATCATCCCCACGAGGCCAAGCAACTGCGCTTTGCGTTGGATTTGTATGAAGACGAGTCCATCATCGGTGCTATCGCGCGCGCGGCCGATCAACACGTGCTCTTCAGACTCAGGCGGTCCTCGATGCGGCCGAAGTCAAGGCATTCCGACCCGCAACGCTGCAGCACGCAACGCCATCGGAGCTCGCGCGCATAGCCCATGTGATCCGTTGTGACCCGGCCGAGCTTGTCGGGCGCGCAGGGCGCGGCATTACTGACGCCGTCGGCTTTCGCAAGATTGCGGTTGAGTTCGGAGAAAACCACATAATCTCGGGCAGGATGCTTGACTATAACACGCGCCGCATCGCCCCCAAGGCCTTGTTGCAGGCCGAGTATCATCGTCTCGACTGGTTCAATGTGCTTCTGCAGTATTGCCCGCAAACGCTTGAGCTTGTTGTAAACACCTGCCCAAGCTGCGACAACACGCTAGGTTGGAAAGCCGCTGCCGGAATCGGCTCTTGTGAATTCTGCGGTGTACGGGTTCCGCCCTCTTCAGAGCCAGCCTTACCGGGTGAGCTTGCCGAGAACTACAGGCGATTTGCAGCACTTGTATCGCTGCATAAGCCGACAGCAAGTCGTGCTCGCGCTCAGCTAGCCTCGCCGGACCTCGCAAAATTGCCGACAAACCAACTCATCGAATTGGTGATGGACATCGGTTGCCTGTTTCTCGACGAGCCACCCATCCGAGTTACTAACCTTTCTCTCAACACGTCGAGCCTCAAGGCCGCGCAGGTGATCTGCTGCGGTGTCGAGTATCTCGCAGACTGGCCCGACTCCTTCCAGTCCAGCTTTCAGCGCGCGCTCCACGAGCACTCCAAGGATCCAACTCGAATCCAGAAGCTCTGGCGAGCGACTCGCAAGGTGTCGGATACACTCGCTTCTGGGCCACTTGCTGCAATCACCGACCCTGCTGCGCAAGGCGAAACCGCACCCGAGGGGCAGGCCGGTCCATTTTCGCGCCGCTATACCGAACGAGATGTAGAACGCGTGCTGCAGATGCCACCGGAGAAGCGCTTGAAGCTCCATGCGTGGCCTGAACTGCGCGTGCAGAGCCTCACCAAGCGTATGCGCCACTTGGGCGCTTATGACGGCGGCCAAATCGATGAACTTGCCCAGCACTTTGTAGGCCTCGCCGAGATTGAAGCAACGTCATGGCAGATCAAACTGCCGCATTATGCAATCGAGGCACTCCTCAATGCAGGCCTACTGGTCTGGGAGGATCACCCTGCCGTGCGCACAGTTCGCCCCAAGGTCGCGATCCGCAGTTCAAGCGTAATGGACTTCAAAGCCCGCGTGCAGACCGCCGCAGGCGCCACAAGACCACCAGCAGGCTGCACTACTTTGTTGTCCGCTGCCAAAAGGATTGGTGGTCGCCGCAAGCCATGGGCCGCCATCTATCGTGCGCTGCTCGATGGTGAGATGCGTTTTTGGTTAAGTGGTAGTGGAGAAGTCGGACCCACGCATCTCCTTGTCCAACCCGAAGATATGTTAAGGTTTGACCCTGTCTCGGACGAGGTGCTCAGGCCAAATTTACCGCGAGCCACAGTGGTTTCAAAGATAGACGCATGAGAAATTCTCAATCTCACACCTCGCTACTTCGCGCCGGTCGAACATGACTTTGGAATCACATTTACTCAGAACGGCAACGCTAAGACAGCTGATTTCGAAGAGGTGCTGTCTATTGCACGTCAGGCAGTCTGGCCGACGGAAATAACCAAGCACCTCGATTTGCATGCCAAGCTGCTGGGCGATATTCTGCCAAAGTTTCGCATCCCTCGCGTGGGAACAGGCTGGTGCCGCAAAACGCTGATCGATAAAGGCATCTTGCCAAGCTTGGCTGAGGACCCTCCTGGTCCGGCAAAGCTCCTTTGATGTCCTGTACTCATGTCAACGGTAGATGGGCGCATGTTGGATCGGGAGATCCCCACACAACAATACCAACCAAACCATCGCTCGACCGGCCGCCTGTCGCGTTGTGGCCACGATTTGGTAACTTAGATGCCTCGCTGGTGCCAGCGCCCAAGCAACGAAATACCGAGGGCGAACGCGAGGCGATCAAGTCGGGCAAGAGCGCAGAGGAAATCTGGCCGAACGAGCCGAACAAGGCGGCGCAGAAAGACACCGATGCACGCTGGACAATCAAGATCGGCGTCAAGGTGCGCCACCGCGATGATGGCACACCGTTGCCCATGATTGCCCTGCCGGTCTTCGGCTACAAAGTCACATATCAGCATAGACCTGCGTTTCGGCTTCATCCGGGAGATGGCGGTGACGTCTGCCTCGGCCGCCGATGGGAGGCTGCTTCGTCACGTCGTGAGCATTGATAACACCGGCTCCGAGGTCTGGGCAGACAGCGCCTATCGCTCAATGCGCAACGAGAAGTGGCTATCGGATCGGATGCTCACATCTCGAATTCACCGGCGCAAACCCAAGGGCAAGCCCATGCCAAAGGCAATCGCCCGGGCCAACGCCGCAAAGTCTTCGATCCGGGCCCATGTCGAGCATGTCTTCGCGCATCAGAAGAACCGCTTCGGACTGTTCATCCGCACCATCGGCCTGGCCCGTGCCGAAGCGAAGCTCACCCTTTGCAATCTGGCCTATAACTTCAACAGGCTGATCTTCCACGAGCGCCGCGAAAGCATGGGATGACTCTGCCTGGTATCCCGAAGAACCGGGGCAAACAGCCCGAATTATAGCCGGAAACAAACGAACGGCGGGGCGCTAAAGCCGAAACACACAAGGACCACCCTTCCTCGGACCAATCCGCCTCGAACTACCAGGTTTTTGCGGGTGTCCAGCTGATAGGCGAACTGCGTGCAGAATGGCGAGAACTCGATGCCAGGATCGAGGGTCTGAACGGGGAGTTCGTCGAACGGGCGCGCAATGATGCTGCTGCATGGCGCCTCACCTCCATCCCCGGCGTTGGCGTGCTGAACGCAACAGCCCTTATCGCCGCGGTGGGTAATGCCAGCAGTTTCGCCAAAGCCCGGGATCTGGGTGCATGGCTCGGCCTGGTTCCACGTCAACATACCACCGGGGGCAAGCCACGGCTGCTTGGCATATCCAAGCGGGGTAACACTTACTTGCGAACCCTGCTCATCCACGGTGCCCGGGCAGCCTTGCCATCGCTAGCCCGAAGCGAGACCTCACTGGGCCGCTGGTTGACCGGCATGATCGAGCGAGGTGTCCACCGCAATGCGATCGTCGTCGCGCTGGCGAACAAGTTGGCGAGGATCGCATGGGCAGCGCTGCGCAAGGAGGCAACATTTGAGCGCGGCTACCCAGTCGCGGCATAACCAGCTCGGCCGCACGCGCCGCGCCTCGACCAATGATGTTTGCAGGAAAGATCGAGGAAATGGCCTGACAGTCGATCGGCGTCTGGAAAGCCCGGCCAAAAAATGGCACCCCGTTGCCGAACCGTTTATTGCGGCACCAGACGTGCGGATATCCATCTTGGCCATGGGCGGTTCGCCCATGAGACCGTATACGTTGACGCAGACTGATCAGAGCTTCTCAGAATCCTACTTGCAAGCGGGGCGGGCCATACGTTTTTGTGCAATGGCTAATTGTTGCGGCCAGTGCCGCCTTGAAAAGCGACGTTCAGCGGGCCGAAGCATGGGGTCGAGAGCGGTCGTTCATTCACGTTTGTAACGCTTCACTCGATTAACGTGATCCAAGCCCACCTGTCATTCCGTTGAGCTTCTCATTAGCAAAATAGCCAAGGGCGAAACTTGGCGAATGTGGCATCACTTGGCCCATCTTTTACATACGCGTCCTTGTTTGCTCGCGACGCTGCGAGCCTTCTTGCCGAGCCCTCGCACGCAACTCCTCCAGCAGCACGCGAAACGCAGGCGAGAGATTGCGCCGATCAGGATAATACAGGTGATGGCCGGCAAAAGGCGGGCACCAGTCTGCAAGCAAGCGCACCAGTCGCCCAGATGCAAGGTGTGCGCGCAGGTCGTCATCTTCGATCACACAGGCGAGGCCATGACCAGCCAGTGCCGCCTCGATAGCCAGAGCGCTGTCGTTGACAATCATTGCCCCCTCCACGCGCACGTTCAGCGTCTGCCCCGACTTTTCGAACTCCCACGCATAGAGATTGCCACGTGTCGCCATGCGCAGGTTGATGCAGCGGTGCGCTATCAGGTCACGTGGAGTTTGAGGCGGCGCGTGCTTTGCAAGGTAGTCGGGTGATCCAACCACAGCCATGCGCAAGTCAGGGCCTATGCGCACCGCGATCATGTCTTTCTCGAGGCTCTCGCCCAAGCGCACACCCGCATCGAACCTGTCAGCCACGATGTTGGTCAAAGCACCATCGATCGACAGCTCGATCTGGATCTCGGAATAGCGGGCCAGCACCGCATCGACCGCAGGCCACAGGACTGTTTGCGCGGCATGGCGGCTTGTGGTGATGCGCACAGTGCCGGAGGGGCGCTCGCGTAGCTGGGCGAGCGAGGCGAGCTGCTGCCGAATGTCACTGAGTGCTGGCCGCAGGGTTGAAAGCAATTGCTCCCCGGCTTCGGTGGGGCTCACGCTGCGCGTTGTGCGCGCAAGCAACTTGATATCGAGATGAGCTTCCAGTCGGCGCACGGCATTGCTGATTGCCGATTGCGACGTTCCCAGTCTCGCCGCCGCACGGGTGAAGCTGCGCTCCTCGGCGACGATCAGAAACGTCGACAGATCGCCCAGCTCATCGCGCATCATTTATCTCGTTTCGATATAGGTTCATGCAAAAAGACATGTCTAATCGGCAATAATCACTTGGTCTATGCTCCTCTTCAAGATGCAATGCTGCTGGCGGCAAGCAGGGCAGAAGAATGCCGGTCTCGAGCAGGAAGAGTGACCCATGGACGTTGTAGTTATCATCGGCGCGGGCGGTATCGGCGAGGCAATCGCACGCAGGCAGGGGTTCGGCCGCAGGCTGCTGATGGCAGATTGCAACGCTGCTGTCCTTGAAGCCGCCGCACAGCGCCTGACCGATGCCGGCTATCAGTTGCAAACGCAGCCGGTAGACACCACCATGCGCCAGTCTGTCGAAGCGCTGGCTACGCGTGCGGCCGCCTTGGGCACGGTCGTTCAGGTCGTCAACACCGCTGGTGTATCACCCAACATGGCTGGACCCGAGCGGGTGCTTGAAGTCGATCTTTATGGCTCGGCGCTGGTGTTCGAGGTGTTCGAAAGCGTGATTGCACCCGGCGGGGCGGGCTTGATCATTTCGAGCATGGCGGGCCACATGCTGCCCCAGCTTCCAGCTGATCAGGAACAGGCGCTGGCCTTCACGCCCGCTGATGAACTGCTTGCCTTGCCGTTCCTCGGGCGTGAATCCGTGCCGGATTCGATGGTCGCCTATTGCCTGGCCAAGCGGGCCAACGCGCTACGGGTGCGGGCGGCGGCTTTGTCATGGGGCAGCCGGGGCGCGCGGGTCAATGCGATCAGTCCCGGCATAGTCGTGACTCCGCTTGCACGCCACGAACTCGCCTCCTCAATCGGCGATGGCTACCGGGCGATGGTCGATGCGTCGCCTGCAAGGCGGATGGCGCCGCCTGAAGAGATCGCGCTCGCCTGCGCATGGCTGCTTGGACCGGAGGCCGGCTTCGTGACCGGGATCGACCTGCTGATCGATGGCGGCGTCATCGCCGCGATGTTTGCGGGCAAGATCCGGCTGCCCGGCTGAACCTCTTTCTCAAGGAGTTGACCAATGCATAATCGCACTCTGGGCCAATCCGGACTGTCCGTTTCTGCCCTTGGCTATGGCTGCATGGGCATAGACTTCGGCTACAGCAGCAAGCTGTCACGCGCTGATGGCATTGCCATGATCCGCGCAGCCTTCGAACGCGGCGTCACGTTCTTCGACACTGCCGAAGTCTACGGAGCATGGACCAACGAGGACATGGTCGGCGAAGCCCTTGAACCGTTCCGCGACGAGGTCGTGATCGCAACAAAGTTCGGCTTCAATATCGATCCTGAAAGTGGCGCAATCCGCGGCGTGGACAGCCACCCCGAACAGATCCGCCGCGTCTGCGATGCCTCGCTCAAGCGGTTGCGTGTCGATGCGATCGATCTGTTCTACCAGCACCGCGTCGATCCCAAGGTGCCAATCGAGGATGTTGCGGGCACCGTGCGAGACCTGATCGCCGAGGGCAAGGTAAAGCACTTCGGCATGTCGGAGCCGGGCGCAGCCACAGTGCGGCGCGCCCATGCGGTGCAGCCCGTGGCGGCGCTGCAGAACGAATACTCGTTGTGGACGCGGCAGGTGGAGACAAACGGTATTCTCGACGCCTGCCGTGAACTCGGCATCGGCCTTGTGCCCTATTCGCCGCTCGGCAAAGGCTTCCTTGCTGGCGGTATCGCCAGCGCCGAGCAGGTGGCTGAAGGTGACTTCCGCGGCACCCTGCCGCGCTTTCAGGCAGAAGCCTTCGCCCACAACCTCAAGCTGCTAGACCTTGTGAAGTCAATCGCGGCTGACCGTGGCGCGACCCCTGCGCAGATCGCGCTCGCATGGCTCTTGGCCAAAGCGCCCTTCATCGTGCCGATCCCTGGCACTACCAAGCTGCATCGGCTCGAGGAAAATCTTGGCGCAGCAGACATCGCCCTCTCGGCTCAGGATCTTGTCGAGATTGAAGCGCTCCTGGCGACCGTAAGCGTGGAAGGAGCGCGCTACACTCCTGCTGGTGAGGCAGCGACTGGTCTTTGACAGGCTCTGATTCTGGCAGGCAATTGGAAAGGCAGTGGCGACATGAACACCATCATGGTCAACGGTCAGCAGCGAAAGGTCAAGGCATCGCCTGACACCCCGCTCCTCTACGTCCTGCGCAATGAACTGGGCGTCATGGGGGTCAAATTTGGATGCGGACTTGCCCAGTGCGGCGCCTGTTCAGTTCTGCTGGGCGACGAGGAGGTGCGCGCGTGCGTGACCCCTATCTCGGCGCTGGAAGGCAAACCGGTGACCACCGTCGATGGCCTTCCCCAACGCTGGGCCAGCCAGAAGGGGAAATTGTCCGCAGACACGCTTCATCCAGTGCAGCAAGCGTGGATCGACGAACAGGTGCCCCAGTGCGGGATCTGCCAGTTCGGCATGATGATCAAGGTCACCGAACTGCTTGAGGCCAATCCCAAGCCGTCGGATCAGGACATTCGCGACGCTCTCACCACGTCAGGACCGTCACCGCACCTGTGCCGCTGCGGCAGTTATGCCGCGATACTTGAAGGCGCTCGTCGCGCTGCGCAGCTCATGGCGCAAGGAGCAGCGGAATGACCGAAGCACCAGGCAAGTTCTCAACCACCATCGTCTACGACATGAGCGTGCACGGTGCCCGGCTGACCGGCGTGAGCCGGCGGGGCGTCCTGGCTGCAGGAGGCGCGCTGGCTGCTATGTTCGCCATGACGGGCCGAGGTGCCATGGCACAGGCGGCAGGCGCTCTGACCCGCACGCAGACGCGCTCAGCAGCCACTGTTCAGGGCTGGATCGAAATCCGCGCCGACAACACCGTCCTGCTGCGCACCGGCAAGTGTGACTTTGGGCAAAGCACGATCTACACCGCCTATCGCCAGATCGTGGCCGAGGAACTGTGCGTCCCGCTGGAGGCCATGGCCGAAGTGGTCTCTGGCGACACCGATCGCACGCCTGACGGCGGCGGCACCTTCGGCCTGCTTCGCTACGGTCAGAACCTGCGCAAGGTCGCAGCATTGATGCGTGAGGCTTCGCTTGAGTTGGCGGCCAGGCGGCTCGCGGTGCCGCGCGCCAACCTATCGGTTCGCGAAGGCGTAATCTCCGGCGCAACGAAAGCCATAAGCTATGGCGAACTTCTGGCAGGCGAAGACCTGCATCTGGTCATCCCGCTTGCCGGTGACCTGACCATGCCGATGGGGCTGCGCGTGGATGCCGATCCGCCCCTGAAGCCGGTGAAGGACTACACCATTATCGGCAAGCCGGTGCTCAACCCTTCGATAGCGCCCAAGGTTACTGGCAAGACCGTATGGGTGGGCGACGTGACACTGCCTGGAATGCTTCATGCACGCACGATCCATCCGGCAACGCTGGGATCGACGCTGATTGCGCCGGGCAAGCTGGATGGCAAACAGTTCCCCGGCGCACGACTGGTAAGGATCGGCAACCTGCTTGCCGTCGTATCTCCGGATGAATGGGAGGCGGTTCAGGCTGCACAGTCGGTCGCCGACGGTTGCGAATGGTCAAAGTGGGAAGGACTACACGGCAGCGATCGATTGGCCGAGCATCTGCGAACGCTGGCGGCTGAAGACCCCACGCCAGCCCGCGAGGGTCGGGCGAACAGAGGCGAGGCTTCGTCGGTCAAGACGACGCGTGAGCTTCGGGCCAGCTATCTGATGCCATACCAGAAACATGCCCCGATCAGCCCGATGGTCAGCCTCGCCGACTATCGCGAGGACGGCTGGGTATGGCTTCACACGCATAGCCAGAATCCTCAGCATTTGCGGCGGATGATCGCGCTGATGCTGGGTTGCGACGAAGACAAGGTGGTGGTGCGAACCTATCCCGGCGCTGGGCACTATGGCCGCTCCAACGGCGGAAGCGCCGGAAGCGAGGACGAGGCGGTCCTTCTCTCGCTCGAATTGCGGCGACCAGTGCGTGTGCAATGGATGCGTGCCGACGACATGCAGTGGTCGACGCAATCGCCGGCGATGATCTCGGACATCCGCATCGCTCTTGATGATGCCGGAAAGATCTCTGCCTATGAAGCATCGCACACAGGGCCAGGGATGCAGGACGATCGCCTGGTCGGCGCGTTGCTGGCAGGCATGCCGGTTATCCCCGCACCCTCGTCTGACACGACTTACGGCTTCCAGAGCACGGTCCTGACCGTCAACGACACTTGGGTCTACGGCGCAGTGCCTGCAGTGCACGAACAAGCCAAGGGAGGCGCGCATCCCGGCCAGACCGGAGCCAGCAGCATGGTGGGCTTGCGCAGCCATTCCATGCGCACCCCCATTCAATTCCAGCAGAATTGCCCGCGCGAGATTGCGATCAGTGAAGCGGCGATGCTGGCAGGCAAGGACCCGCTGCAGTTCAGGCTCGACCATGTCAGCGACCCGCGCTTCGTGGCCATCCTTGAGCGGTTGCGCACCGAAGCGAAGTGGGAGAACCGCCCATCGCCCTCACCGCAGGCCAGAAGCCAGGGCAGCGATCCGGTCAGGGGGCAAGGCGTTTCAATCATGCTGCGCGACAACGGCTACTGGGCCTGCGCTGCACAGGTGACGGTCATTCCCGCAAGCGGCGAAGTCAGGGTCGAGCGCATGACGATCGTTGCCGACGTGGGCATCGTGATCAACCCGCTCCAGCTGCGCCGACAGATCCAGGCTGGGTGCCTGATGGGTGTAAGCCAGGCTCTACATGAGGAATTGAGCTTCGATAAGGGCGCGGTGACAGCAACGGACTGGTCTGGCTACCCCATCCTCACCATGGCTGAGATGCCGGAACTGCAGGTTGTGATCACCGACAATTCCAGCGTCGGCACCTACGGCCAAGGCTCCGAGAGTGCCAACGCTCTCGCCTCGCCCGCCATCGCCGCAGCGGTCATGGACGCAACCGGGAAGCCGATACGACAGATGCCTCTAAAGCCCGAGCATGTGCGGGTAGCAATGGTGCATGCTGCTTAACTGTTCGGGAAATGGCGATGCACAATGCCTTTGATCAGGAGTCCGAACGTCGTCGGATTACTTTCGGCATTGCTGGCTGAGTGCTTTGGGTTAGGAAGCTGCCGCAGGTGCAAATGGAGACAGAGGCGTGGCAGTTGTCGCTCTCATTCCGGACATTCGATCAGCAGTTTGTCGTGATCGATTCGTGTCGTTGGTTCATCACCTGCGGATCGCCAGCGAGACATGATTTTGAGAAATTTCCCGAGGGACAAGCGGGAAAAGCCTGCCCCTCGGAAACCAGTTTAGAAGCGGGCACCGACCCGGGCGTAGACCTGACGGCCGAATGGATCGGCGATCGAGGGCAGGTAGCCGTTGAAGCGGGCAAAGCCCGGTGCGGTATTGAACACATTGATCACGCCGACGGTCAGGTCGAAGCGATCGTCAACACCAAAGCGCAAGCCATACTGCAGGTCGAACACCGAGAACGCCTTAATTTTCGTCGTGGCTGTGGCGGGTATGACCGAACCGCTTCCCGAGGTGTTGAGGGCAATTGCCTGATCGTCAACCACGCCCGAGGTATAGCGCCAAGTACCCGATAGCGTGTGACGGCCATATTCGAGGTCAAGCCCGGCCACACTGCGCCAGCGTGGTGCGGCCGCAGCCGAGAGTGGCGACTGGACGAACTGGTTGCGGAACCCGACCCCGTTGTAGACGATGGACTTGGCGCCCGGCGTGGTCGAGCCGATGTCGATGTCGTACTTCAGCAGATAGGTAAGGTTGTCACGCAATGTGACGGCCACCGGGCCAAGATCAAACCCGATCGAGGCTGCAAAGTCGAGACCGGACGTGGCCGTGCCGCTCGGTGCGTTGAACGAGGTCACCTGCACGGCCTGGATGTTGCCGCTGGAATCGCGGATCACAGCTGCACCGTTCGGGCTTGCGTTCACCACGGCCTGCGCGCTCTGCAACTGGATCTGGTTGTTATACTTGTAGTGCCAGTAATCGAGCGAGAGCCGCGCCCGTGACATGGGCAGCACAGTCGCGCCGATGTTGAAGACGTCGGCAGTCTGCGGCTTGAGGTTGGGATTGCCGAAAGTCTGGATCGTGCGGAACGTGGTGTCGACCGGGGTCTTGGTCGGATCGGTCACGCTACCGACGCCGGTCGAGATCAAAGCGGTCGAGCCGTTGGCGATGGTTGGTGCCTGGAAAGCCCGGCTGATCGAGCCGCGCAAGCTGAGCTGATCAATCACGCGCCAGTTCACTGCAGCCTTGGGCGTTGTCGTGTTGAAGCCGCCGTAATCTTCGTAGCGCGCTGCAGCGTTGACGTTGAGACCGTCGAGCACTTCGTAGTTGGCTTCGACGAAGGCGCTCTTCACCGTGCGGGTGAAATTGGTGTTCAGGCGCTTGCCGAGAAACCCTGCAAAGCCGTTGAGCAGCAGATCCGAATAGTGCGACGAGGACTTCTCGCGGCGGTACTGGCCGCCGACGGCAACGGCGAGGTCATGCCCGTTGATAGTGGCGAGAGTGCCGTTAACAACTGCTTCGGCAAGGTAGTACTCGCGCTTGTAATCAAAGTAGACGTCGGTCTGCAGATTGTGGATCAGCGATGGGTCCAACTTCGAAAGATCGGACTGCAGCGGGCCGTAGTAGAGGCAGTTGCCCTTGCCGGCCACGGCCCCGGCACCCGCCCCGTTGAACAGGTAGTTGCAGTTCGGGCCGCCGAAACCATTCAGCGCGGCCTGGAACAGGTTCATGTCAGTGTCCTTGTCGCGCGCAATGGTGTGCGATGCGGAGTAGGACACGTTGGCCGTATACCTCCAGTCGGCCAGCAGCTTGCCGCGAGCACCGACCACATAGTGCTGCTGGTCCACGGTATCGCGCATGACGCGGTAATCGTAGCCGCCGGGGAACCCTTCCTCGCCGATAGCGCGACCGAAGAACACTGCGCCTACGCCGAACGGGTTGTAGGGGTTGCTTGCCGGCATCGTCGCATTGCCTGCATTCTGGGCATAGGACGGCACGCCGTAGCGCTTGGAATCCTGATGGTAATAGCTGATCTCCGCGAAGACCGTCTGATCGGGCGCAATCTCGATCGTCGTATCGTTGTGGACGTTGATGCTGCGCGATTCCGGGCGGATCGGATTCTTCGGCTGGAAATTATAGGCGCAATTGCCAAGACCGAAAGTAGCGCCAGTCGCGGGGACGTAGACGCTGTTTGTTCCGGCCTTGCCACAGTTTGGATCGACGACCGTCAGGCGACCGCCAACCGCCTTTGTGTCGAACAGTGCGGTATAGTCGTTGCCGTTGATCACGAGATTGCCGCCACCAGCCGCGGTCGGACGCCCCAGCAAGGTGAAGCGGCCGGGAAAGCCTGCGCCCGATGGGTTGAAGAAATTGGTGATTTCGCGGTCATCGTTCTGCAGGTTGTCGGTAAAACGATAACTTGCCGAAGTGACCGAATGGAACGTGTCGTTGCCGATGCCGACCATCGCCTGCACGTTCCACGAATGCGATTTGTCGATCCCGGTGTATTGCGCCGTGATCTTCGCGCCTTCGAATTTGGTGTTGGTGATGACGTTGAACACGCCCGCGACCGCATCGGCACCGTAGGTGGAGGAAGCGCCGTCAAGCACGGTCTCGACGCGGTTGATCGCGATGTCTGGCGTGAGGCTGTTGAGGTTGACGAAATCGTCGCCGCCCTGCGGGGTCACGCGGCGATTGTTGAGCAGGACCAGCGTGGAACCGCTGCCAAGGCCGCGCAGGTTGACCGAGCGCGTATCGCGGGTGTCTGCACCACCCTTGGCCAGATCCTGCATCCCGCCCGCGCTGCCGACGTTCTGCGGGATGAAGCGGGTGAGATCGCCGAGCGAGGTTACGCCGGTGCGCTGCAGCGCCTTTGCATCGACGGCGAGCACGGGGGAGGCGCGATCTTCCTGGCGGATGTTGCCGAGGTACGTGCCGGTGACGACGATCTCTTCGCTCTTCTGCGGTGCATCGGCGGCAGGTTCTCCAGCAGCGGGCTGGTCTGCGCTTTGCGCAAAAGCCGGCGCGGCCGAAGCGGCGATCAGCGCTAGCGCGGAAATTCCGGCAAGTCGCAAGCCGGCATGTGATGACGTGGACATTTTCACCCTCCCATTCAAACTTGCCTGAAGGGTGGTGCTGCGAGCAGCGTCGCTCGCAACCTGACAGGCACCGTTGCGGCACCAGCGTCGGGCTATCCCCTCATGCAATCCTCGATTTTGACCTTGCCTCAGCTTGTTCAAGCAAGGAAATATAAGTTTCTGATCGATTGATCAGGAATTTGCATCAATACCTGTCAGCGCAGAACTTCGCTCTCTTCGGCCTGGCGGAGCAGGCGCTCGGCGTCTCTTGGCAGGAGCCAGCCTGCGGCCTGCTGCCGCGCAACGGCGGCGCGGACGCTGGCGAGAAAACCATCGCGATTGCCATAGCGCTCTTCGAGCGAGGCTCGCGTATCGCCCGCCTTCAGGCGCTCCGCCCGGGTCTTCGCAAAGGGCACGAACCCGCCGATGAAGCTGCAACCGCTTCCGGCATCGAAGCCGGTCGTCGTCTCGTTCCAGCCCAGGTACGTGCCAAGCGGAACCTGCAACTGGACCGAGGGAATGCCCGCCGTCTCGTTGCCATCGTCATTCACGCGCGGCACCAGTTGCGGGATCGTGCCGCGCTGTTCCGGCGGCAACGTGGAAAGCGATCCGCTGACGTCGCGCGCGCGGAAGGCCTTGCCAAAGCGGTAGTCGGGCATGCGGTTGAGCATTCGTGCCGGATCGGGCGTGCCCGGAACGCCACGCCATCCCATCGCCTCGGCGGTTGCCGGCACAAGCTCGCCCCCGGCAAGAGTGGGGTAGGCGCTGGGCTTTGGCGCAGTGCCGCTGCGCACCCAATCAACCAGCATCGCTTGCGCGGCGTGCAGGCTCTCCAGCGAAGGATTGGGATTGCCGGGAAGCTTGCAGCCCGGCACCGCGCCATCGCCGGCGGGTTTGAACCCGCCCGTCCACGATCCGCCGTGGGTGACGCTCGGGAAGTAGTAGCGGCGCACGTTGGCCGGAAGCGGCACATCGCCGGCGGCATCGGTGCCGATCAGCCCTGGTGCCATGCGCAGGCCCCAGAACTCGGCAGAGCCGAACGTCTCGATGACCTTGGGACAGGTGTTCGACAGCGCGCAGCGATCGAGCAGGCTGGTTGTGCCAAGCCCGCGCACCCGGTCGTTGTAGGGCGACCACCACAGCGTGCCTTCGCTACCCGGTTCGAAGGCACGGGCGGCACCACCCGGAACGCCGAAGCGCAGGTTCAGTGGAACCTGCCGGGCCGCGATGTTGGGATTGATCCCGTCAAACACGATGCGTCCGGCCTCATCGGCATTGAAGCCGAGATTGACGAAGCTCTTGAGGAAGTTCCCCGATTGCGAGGTGCCGCTTGCCACCGTCCAGCGGATTGCACCGGCGACATCGTCCGGGCTGCGCCGCAGATGCGCAACCAGATCGCGCGTGGCGGCAAAGCCGATGCCCAGCACCAGCGGATCCTTGCCGGTATAGACCAGCGTATAGGTCCGCGCCGCGTCAAAACCACCGCGCAGGCACAGGCTCGACGGGTCGGGCGTGCCGGGAAATGCCTTTGTCGAACAGTCGGCAAAGGCAAAGTCGCGGGCGGCTACTGGATGGCGCGTCTCGCTCCCCGCGGTCTGGTAGAACAGTCTCGCCTTGCGCGTATCGAGCGAAACCGGCTGCGGGCGAGCCGTGGGACGGCCAATACTGCCGGTGATGGCCGCGCTGCGCGTTCCCGATGGCACATCCTGAAAGCGCACAAGCACGGGCCCGGTCAGCGGCCTTCCGCCTTTCCCTCTGGCAACGGGCACAGTCACGGTCTGCAGCCCCGCATCCTTGGGCAGATCGCCCTGCCAGCCACTGACGAGGCGCACATGTCCGTCCGGATCCGGCCCGATCAGGAAGTTGCCGCGGTTCGGCACGTCATAGAACAGGACGCCACTTGCCTTCGCTCTGTCGATCGGGCGGGCAAGCTTGAACGTGGCGCTGTACTCCACCATCCCCTGCGAATTGCGGGGGACCTGGGCAATGTCGGTGATCACGGCATTGCCAGGCAGGTGCGGATCGAGCGTTCCGGCGAAATTGCCAGATACGATCTCGTAGGCCGGTGTGCCTGCCACCGGTTCGGCCGGGGTGACTGTTTCCACCACCACGCGGTCCACCTTCGCGGCGATGGTGGCGGGCTGGATCAGCGCGAGGCTGGAAAGTCCGGCGAGGACAAGGCTGCGCTTGCGGTTCATCATCACAGATCCTCAACAGACATATCGAGCAACTGCGCGCCCAGCGTCTTGCCGTGCGGATCAAGTGCGAGCGAGCGGGTAACGCCACCAGCCAGCGCGCCTTCGAGCACGAAGTTGAGCGCGTGCAGGCCGGGCAGTTCGAAGCGCACGATGCGTTTGCAGGCAAGGTTCGGGAGGTGCCGGGCGATGCGCTCTGCCGTCACCGCCTGCACCAGCAGCGCGTAGTCCGTTGCCCTATGGGCGAACACGGCAATCTGGGAAGTGTCGCCCTTGTCGCCGGTGCGCACGTGGGCAATGTCGCGAAGGATCATCTTACGCCACCTCGATTTCAACGCGCGGATCTGCAAGGTTGCGGTCGATCAGCGTCGATGCGACGGCAAGCACCTTGCGCGTCGCGCGGCTGACGCCGCCGCCCCCCATTGGCCCGTTGGTGTAGAGCGCCTCGACTTCAGCCCCGATGGCTTCGGCGCCGTCCTGGGTATCGCTGCGCCCGGCAATGCGCACCCGCACCTCGCGCGGGTGATGCGCCGGGCAGGCTTCGCGCCGATCAACCGCATCGATGCCGATCAGATCGAACTGTACCTGAGAGGTGTCCATTCCTTTCATGCGCAGCCGTTCGCGCACGATGGCCGTCGCCAATTGCCCGCGCTCAGCAGCGCCCGGACCGGCATAGGAAATCTGCCCCTCGCCGATGAAGCCGTCTTCGTAGCAGATCGAGACCTTGAGCGTGTCGGGCCGCTGCCGCCCGGTAGCGCCGCTTACCTTCACCTGATCGGGAGCAGGTTCGGCAATGCTGATACCGGTAAAGTCGGCAACAACGTCGGCCTGCAGATAGGCGGCGGGATCGAGAATTTCGTAGAGCAACTGCTCCTTGCAAGTTGCCGCATTGATCAGGCCACCTGCGCTTTCCAGCTTGCCGAACACGGCGCTGCCATCGGCCGCCACATCGGCATAGGGAAAGCCCAGTCGTGCAAGGTCTGGCACGTCCTTCACGCCCGGATCGGCAAAGTAGCCGCCGCACAACTGGCCGGCGCATTCGAGCAGATGGCCGATGGCCGTGCCTTGTCCCAACCGGTCCCAATCGTCCGGCAACCAGCCGAACGCATGGACCAGAGGGGCGAGGAACAGCGCCGGATCGCAGACTCGCCCGGTAAGCACGCAGTCCGCCCCGAGTGACAGCGCCTCGACGATGCCTGCCACACCCAGATAGGCATTGGCCGAGACAACGCTGCTGCCAAGATCGCGGCTCGTTCCTTCGCGATCGATCAGCGGAAAATCGCGGGCCATGATCAGATCGAGCACGTCGTCGCCCAAGACCGCGGCGGTGCGATAGCCGGTGAGGCCAAGTTCGCGGGCGATGCGGGTCGTCGCGCGGGCGGCGGCAAGGGGGTTTGCCGCTCCCATGTTGCTGATCAGGCGAACGCCATTGCGCCGCGCCACCGGCAGGGCCGCGCGAAGCCGCGCGTCGAGCAGCGGGTCATAACCGCCATCGGGATTGATCTGGCGCGCGGCCTGAGCAAGGCCGATGGTGCGCTCGGCCAGGCACTCGAACGCCAGATAGTCCAGCTCGCCATGCTCCAGCAGGTCGATCGCAGGTTCGATGCGATCGCCCGAAAACCCGGCTCCTGCCCCGATGCGGATGCGCCGGTGACTCATGCAAGAACTCCGAAAAGGACGGCTGAGCCAGTCATCACCAGCGAGGCACCAAACAGCCAGGGAATGGAAAAGCGTTGGTGTGCGCCAAGCTCGATGCCGCTCAGGCCCGCCACCAAGAAGGTTGCCGGAGTAAGCGGGCTTACCGGGAAGCCGGTGGTCATCTGTCCGAGCAGGGCCGCCTGCGCAACCTTGACCGGCGCGACGCCATAGTGCCCGGCCACTTCCGCGATCACCGGCAGGACGCCGAAGTAGAAGCTGTCAGGATCGAACACGAGGCTCAGCGGCATCGCCACGCTCGCCAGAAACAGCGGGATGTGCTGCCCGAAGGCATCTGGCACCAGCCCGACGCTGGCGCTGGCGAGCGCCTTGATCATGCCGGTGCCATTGAAGATGCCGGTAAATGCACCCGCTGCCAGCAGCACGCCGACCATCAGCATCGCTGCCGGAGCATGCGCCTCGATCCGGGCGCGCTGTTGTGCGGGTGCGGGGTAATTGATCGCCAGCGCGAGCGCCGTGCCCAGCATGAACACGACCACCGGTTCGGCAATCCCGCTGACCATCAGCGCAACTACTGCCAGCGTGAGAGCAAGGTTGAGCGGGAACAGGCTGGGGCGCAGGCTGCCAGGGTCACTGCCGTGCCCTGCCGCAACTGCCACAGCCGAAGCGCTCAGACCGGCTCCCGAGGTCTGCTCATGCCCCAGCCCAAGCCGCTTCTCCTCACGATGGCCAAGATACCATGACGCTGCGAAGACGAAGCCGAGACCGACGAGTTGCACGCCGATCAGCGGCGTGAAGATCTCGCTGACAGAAAGCTTGAGCGATGCCGCCGCGCGGGCGGTGGGGCCGGTCCACGGCAGGAAGTTCACGCCAGCTGCCATCGAAGCGGTGCAAGCCAGTACCCGGCGGTCCATGCCCAGTTCGTCATAGAGCGGACGCAACGCAGGGATTGTCACCAGAAAGCACACCGCGCCCGAACCATCGAGGTGGATCAGCAGTGCCAGCGCAGCCGTTCCAAGGGTAATGCGCGATGGCTTGCGCCCGACCAGTTTGAGGATGCCGCTCACCAGAGGAGCCAGCAGCCCGACGTCGGTCATGATGCCGAAGAACAGGATGGCGAAGACGAACATTCCGGCAATCGGCGCAATCTGCCCGATGCCCTTGATAATGTAAGCGGGCATTTCCACCGCCTGTCCCAGCAGCAGCGTGGCCAGCGCCGGGATCAGGATCAGGGCGACGAGCGGGGAGACCCGGTTCGAAAGAATCGCGGCAAGCAAAAGCAGCAGCGTTGCCACCGCAACCACGACCAGCATCCGAATTCCCTCTCCTGCGGCTGAAACGTCCTTGGGCGCCATTCATGCCGCAAGAGCATCAATCCAACAATTAGAGTTACCTGATCGATTGATCAGAATTTTGTATCGACCGCCATGGCCAGGACGAGCTGCCGAAATGCCTCCGCTGCCGGGGCAAGAGTCCGGTCTGCCAGCGTGCACATGCCGATCGTGCGCGACGCCACAGGCGCTTCGGTCTTTCGCCACGCAATCTGCTTGCCGATCGCCATCAGCGGCAAAGTGGAGCGGGGCAGGAGCGAAATGCCGAGTCCTTCGCCAATCAGACCGCCTACCGTCGCCAGTTGCACGCATTCGAAGCGTGCGTCGGTACGAATGCCGGCGGCGGCGAAAACGCTTTCGGTCATCATCCGCACACTGCTGCGCGGTTCCATCGCGATGAAAGGAAACTGCTCGAACACCCGCCAGGGAGCGGGATCGGGTATCAGTTCGAGATCTTCCGGGCGGCAGACCAGCAGGTAATCGTCTTCGAACATCGGCTCGAACCGGATCGGCGCAGTGCCGCCCGGCGGAATGGTAATCGAAAGGTCGATCGAACGGTCCTGCAGGTTCTGCAGCAATCCCCCGCTGAGGTTTTCACGCACGATGACTTCCACTTGCCTGCGCTCGGCAAGGAAGCGGGCAATCGCCCGCGGCAGGAAATCGGCAGCGATGGATGGCAGCGCCCCCACCACCACCCGGCCGCGCTCGCCACTGAACGTCTGGTCGAGCTCGCGGAAGGCGAGGTCAAAGTCGGCGGTCAGTCGCTCGACAATCGGCACCAGCGCCGCACCGGCCGTGGTCAGCATGACGTTGCGTGAATTGCGGTCGAACAGTCGAACGCCGAGATCTTCCTCAAGAAGCTTGATAGTGCGGCTTAGCGCTGGTTGCGACAAATTGGCGGCGCGCGCCGTCTCGCTGAAGCTGCAAGTCCTTGCCACCTGCAGAAACAGCCTCAGACTTGTCATGCTCGGGGCGCGGGCCAAGAACCTCTCCGATTGGCTCAGCTAGTCAGTCTGACATCGAGCTAGTCCAACAGGCACACACTGGCAATCTGCAACTTTCTATTGCAGATTAAGTGCGTGAACCGCCTTTCACAGCGGACGTTCGAGGCTGATGATGGCTTCATCAGCTCCTGCCATCTGTTAATCAGTTCACGACCCGGTCGCGTCGGCTGTGCGAGGCCGGAAGATTGAAGCGGCGGCCGACATGGCGGACTGAAAATAGAGGTGTACGTAACTGGCCCAGAGGCTGCCACAGTGGTAGATTGCTTCCCCCTCAGCGCCCTTCGTGCCTTGTGCGCCGCAATAGCGCCGGACCGTCGTTTCGAGCCGAGAATAGTGGAACGTGTGGCCTCGCAATATGCCGCCATTCAACTCGACGGATTGCAAGCCGAGGGCCGCAAGACGGCCTTGCATGATACCCTTACCAGGCATCAGCTTCAGCATCGGCGCGCTGTGACCTTTACCGTCATCGAGCTCATCAAGGCAGTAAAGCATACCGCCGCATTCCGCCAAAATCGGTTTGCCCGCCCGATGATGCGCACGGATCGCGGCAATCATCGAATGGTTTTGCGACAGTTCTGCAAGATGAAGTTCGGGATAGCCGCCAGGAAGCCATAGCGCATCACATTCAGGAAGAGATTGATCGGCCATGGGCGAGAAGAACAGCACCTGCGCGCCCATCTCTTCAAGGCACGCGACATTGGCGGGATAGATGAAGGCAAAAGCCGCATCGCGGGCTATGACGATGCGCAAGCCCGCCAGCAGCGGTGGCACGCTCGCTGTCACCTCCGTGGCGAAGGCCACCGGTTTAGGCAGCCATAGAGCATCATCACCAAGGCAAGCTGCGGCTGCATCGATCCGGCAGTCGATATCGCCCACTTCTCCCTCCTGTACCAGACCAAGGTGCCGTTCGGGCAAGGCCACATCCGGGCTTGGGGGCATGGAACCGAGCCAGCGCATTCCCGGCGGTAGGCTTTCGCGCAGCATCGCGGCGTGGCGCTCGCTGCCAACGCGATTGGCCAGCGCTGCAACCACGCGGATGTCATCGCGATAAGTGGCAAGACCATGCGCCAGCGCTCCGAAGGTCTGTGCCATGGCGCTACCGTCGATGACCGCCAGCACCGGCAGGCCAAAGCGTACGGCCAGGTCCGCAGCGGAAGGATCGCCATCAAACAAGCCCATGACGCCTTCGACAAGGATCAGGTCTGCTTCGCGGGCAGCCTCATGCAGCAGACGGCGACATTGCGCCTCGCCCACCATGAAGAGATCCAGCTGGTAGACCGGTGCACCGCAGGCGCGTTCGAGGATCATCGGATCCAGGAAGTCAGGGCCGCATTTGAACACGCGGACCCGCCGCCCTGCCTGCACGTGGCGGCGGGCAAGAGCGGCCGTGACCGTCGTCTTGCCCTGCCCCGAAGCCGGCGCGCTGACCAGCAACGCTCGGCAAGATGCGGTCGTCACCGATCGATCCCTTCTTGGGCGCGCACGCCGTCACGGAAGGCATGCTTCACATCGCGGATCGCGCTCACGGTGTCGGCGGCGGCAATCAGCGCATCGTCTGCGGCACGACCGGTGATGACCACGTGCTGCATCGCCGGTCGCGCCTCGATCGCGGGCATGATCTCATCGAGCGCGAGATAGCGGTAGGTGATGAGGTAGGTCAATTCATCGAGCACGACGAGGCTGATGTCAGGTTCGGCCAGCGCAGCTTTGGCCTTTTCCCAGCCCGCCCTCGCAGCGGCAATGTCACGTGTCCGATCCTGCGTTTCCCAAGTGAAACCCTCGCCGCACTTCTCCCAGATCACATCGGGGTGCGAGGCGAAGAAGGCGCGTTCACCGACGTTGTCCGCACCCTTGATGAACTGGAACACCGCCGCTTTGCGACCGTAGCCGAGCGTCCGCGCCACCATGCCAAAGGCGCTGGAGGACTTGCCCTTGCCGTTGCCGGTGAGAACCAGCAGCAGGCCTTTGTCGCGCGTGGCGGCGGCGATCTTGGCATCGACCACCGCCTTGTGCTTGCGGGCGCGCTCGCGGTGCGCCTCTGGGGTTTCGCTCATTGCTCTGCTCGTGAGGCAAGCGAGGGGCGCGCGGCGACCAGCAAGGCATAGATGCCTGCTGCAGTTGCGGTCCACAGCAGAGTGGCCGCAAGGGTCGGTGGGAAATAGCGAGCGAGGCGGGGCATAAAGCCTGCGACGGTCGGATCGGTAAAACGGCCACCGAGGAAGTAGAATCCGCCACTGGAGAACAGCTCGGAAACCAGAGTGCCAACGCTGACCAGCGCCAGCAGCCCCAGCAGTGATGACGGTTCGGTGCCCCGCTTGTCCGCGCCCGCGCGCCCGGCCAGCCACATCGTGCCGTAGGCCGGAACGAGCATCCAGTAGGCAGGGGTGAAGCAGAAGCTGGACTGGCCGAACCAGCCGATCACTGTCACGTCGATAGCAAAGGCGAGCAGGAAGAGCCCTGCAAAAGCAGTCGCGCGGCGCAGGAAGAAACCGCCGACGAAGAAACTGGCAAGGCTGGTGTCAGGCAGGTGCATGACATTGCTGAGCGAATGGGTGCGGGTTACGAGCATGACGATCGCAAGCGCGCCAAACAGCGCGAGATCGGGACGCGAAATACGGACCATGATTGGCCTCCTGTGAACAGGTATGAATTGATTGTGCGCATGCGTGATGCGCAGGATCGGCAAGACGTGCGGACGCGCACGTCTGGCTGGATCTCAGGTGCTGGTCATCACGGATCTCCCTCCGACGAGAACGCACAATAGTGTCGTCCGCGAAGGGTGTGCCTTCGTCCGCCCGGTACACCCCGCCCGCGCAGAGAAACGACCGCAACAGGCCGGTTTCCTGACTTCCGGATCGTCGCGCCTTTCGCCGCCTTCTCGGGCCGAAACCCAATGGCATGATGGCGATGCGCTACCGGTTACAGTTGCGGGAGCAGTGCCGGATTGGGTGGCTTGCGACCACCGCCCGGACTTCCCGATTAAGCCCTTTCGGGCACCCGTTGCGAAAGACTGGATAAGCCAAGCAATTGATCTGCGCAAGTATTCGCACTTGCAGCAGCAAAAACATGTCGCTACCTGCACCGCCGCGACAGGTTCCCCGAGAGGGGATCAAAAGGGAACGGGGTGTAAAACTCCGGCTGCCCCTGCAACTGTAAGCGGCGAGCCGACCGGCCAATTACGCCATTGGGACCTCACCGTCCTGAGAAGGCGGCCGGACCGGCATTGACCCGCGAGCCAGGAGACCTGCCTGTTGCGGTCGTTCTTCGTTCGGGCAGGGTGCACCGGACGTTCGAGGTTGCCGGCTTGCAAAGGCGGCACACCCCTCGCGCAACGACAGCCATTGCCTGCCGGGAAGCCCCGTGCGGGAAGCGATGCCGTGTTGCGCCTTGCGGTGCATATGCCGGCGCGTGCTTCCTTCGCGTGTCTGAGCGGCAGGTCCATGCCGTTCGTACCGAAGGGAGCCGCACCATGCGTCCTGCCCATATTCCTGTTGTTTCGCTTGCCACGCTACTCGCCTCGCCCGCTTTAGCCGAGGACGCGCCTGATCCTTCAATCGTCGTTACTGCCTTGCGCAGCCCGGTCGAGCAGAGCGCAGTCTCTGCCACCGTAACCGTGCTTGACGAAACGGCGATCCGCGCCCAGCAGCCGATCGCGCTCACCGATCTAATGCTGCGCACGCCAGGCGTCAGCCTTTCGCGCAATGGTGGCTTTGGCACCGCCACATCGCTACGCATCCGCGGCGCCGATTCCTCGCAGACCGTGATGGTGATCGACGGTGTGCGCATTTCCGATCCGTCGGCCACCGGCGGCGGCTATTCGTTCTCCAACCTGCTGATCGACGACATCGAGCGCGTGGAAATCCTGCGCGGGCCGCAATCGATCCTGTGGGGAAGCGATGCCATCGGCGGCGTGGTCAGCGTACTGACGCGACGCGCGGAACAGCCGCTGGAAGGGAGCGTGGCGGTCGAAGCCGGCACCCACTCCACGGTCAACGCCCAGGCTGGCATTGGCGGGGCCGGATCATTGCTCGACTGGCGCGTGGCGGGCTCCGCCTTCACCACCGATGGCATCTCCGCACGCAGCAACGGCACGGAGGACGATGGCTACCGCCGCGTTTCCGCCAGCGGCACAGCCACGCTCAAGCTCACGCCAAACCTGTCGGTCGACTTGCGCGGCTATTTGGCCGATACGCGCAACGAATTCGATGGCAGCTCGGGGGACGCGCGTACCTATGGCCTGACCACCGAATGGACCGGTTATGCAGGTGTCAATCTGGCCCTGTTCGATGGGCGCCTCACCAACCGCATTGCCGTGCTGCAGACCGAAACGGACCGCGAGAACTACGATCCGGCGCGCTCGATCCGGTCCTTGAACTTCGATGCGCATGGCCGCGTGCGCCGTTTCGAATATCAAGGCAACTTGAAGCTTGCAGAAGGTCTCAGCGCCAAATTCGGGGCTGAACGCGAGGAGCAGCGCATGACCAGCGCCTCACCCGGCAACAATACCGCCGATTACGCCCTCGTCCCGCAAAGCGCCGATACGAACAGCGTCTACGGCGAGTTGCGCCTCACCCCGCTCATCGGCCTGACGCTGAACGGCGGTGTGCGCCACGACGACCAATCCCGCTTCGGCGGCAACACAGTTCTTACCGGAGGCGCAGTCTACACGCCTAACGCCGGGCAGACTGTGCTGCGCGCCAGCTATGATGAAGGCTTCAAGGCTCCTTCGCTCTACCAGCTGTTCAGCATTTACGGTTCTGCCGTGTTGCAACCGGAGCAGGCCAAGGGTTGGTCGGTCGGCGCCGAACAGTCACTCGGCGAAGTTTTCCACGCTTCGGCGACCTGGTTCGAGCGGGAAACCGAAAATCTGATCGACTTCGCCTTCTGTCCGACCACCGGCACCTTGCCCGCCGCGTGCTATATCCCCGGCACGACAACCACACGCTTCGGCTACTACGCCAACGTGCGCAAGGCCCACGCCAAGGGGCTGGAGCTGGCCGGCAGCGCGCAGCTTGGCGTGCTCTTTGCGACAGCAAACTACAGCTGGATCGAAGCGGAGGACCGTTCGCCCGGCAGCACTGATATCGGCCGTCAGCTTGCCCGCGTGCCGCGCCATCTTGCCAATCTGGAAAGCGGGGTGGACCTGCCGAAGGGCCTGCGCGCCAGTGTGGCCGCCCGCTATTCGGGCGAGACTTTCGACCGGGCCGGCAGCAGCACCGAGCTGCCAGCCTATTGGCTGGTCGATCTTCGCGCCGCGTGGCGGGTTGCCGAAGGGCTGACCATCAATGCCCGCGCTGAGAACATCATGGACAAGCGCTACGAGACAGCGGGCGGCTATGGTGCCCTCGGGCGTACGGTCTATCTTGGTCTGAGGAGTCGGTTCTGATGCTGCGCGCGATCGAACCCGGCCCAGCGGTGGTCGTCTGCTCAACCTGCCGCCTTTCTGCCGATCAGCGTGAGGATGCAGAAGGCCAGCGGGGCGGTGCCCTGCTTGCCCAAGCAATGCGCAGTCTCCAACAGGCCGATCCCGCACTGTCCGCAGTGGCGGTGCAGGAGACTGCATGCCTCTTCGCCTGCCATCAGCATTGCACCGTGCATCTGCGCGCATCGGGCAAGATCGGCTACGTCCTGGGTAGGTTCACCCCCACCGAGGAGGCGGCCCGCGCTATTCTCGAATACGCCACTCTCCATGCGCAAAGCGCGGAAGGCGTAGTGCCCTATGGCCAATGGCCCGAAGGCGTGAAGGGACAGTTCATTGCCCGTACCCCGCCGGAAGGCTTCGTCTGCGCATGATCTGCTTCACCGATGAGGCAGCCTTCGCCTTTGCACTCACTGCGTTGCCCGCCCCCGACGCGCAGGCCAGCGCACAAGCGCGAGAACGGCAGGAGAGTCTGACTAAACCTGCCGGATCGCTGGGCCGGTTGGAAGAGATCGCCGTATTCATGGCCGCCTGGCAAGGCAAGGCACAGCCATCTATCGACCGAGTGCAGGCGGTGGTCTTTGCCGGAAATCACGGCGTGGCGGCGCAGGGAGTCAGTGCCTTTTCCCCGGAAGTGACCGCGCAGATGGTCGCCAACTTCCGCAATGGCGGGGCGGCTATCAACCAGTTGACCCGCGCATGCGGCGCTGATCTGTCGGTCATCGCACTCGATCTTGACCTTCCGACCGGCGATATCTCTCGCGAAGCCGCGTTGACGAGAGACGACTGCCTCGCCGCGCTCAATGCCGGTGCTGCCTCTGTTCTGCCGGACACGCAACTGTTGCTGGTGGGCGAGATGGGCATCGCCAACACCACGCCTGCAGCGGCGTTGGCCCTGCAAGCTTTCGGCGGCCGCGCTCAGGACTGGTGCGGGCGCGGCAGCGGCGTTGACACCGAAGGGGTAACCCGCAAGGCGGCGATAGTCGAAGCTGCGTCCGCCCTGCATGGACAGGCCTGCTCGACCCCGTTCGAAACGCTGCGCCGCCTCGGTGGGCGCGAAATTGCAGCCATGGCTGGCGCAATACTGGCGGCGCGATTGCTACGCGTGCCGGTCCTGCTCGACGGGTTCATCTGCTGCGCCGCCATTGCGCCGCTGGCGGCAGGCCATGAGGACTTTACCGCGCATTGCCTTGCCGCTCACTGTTCCGCCGAACAGGCGCACGCCCGCCTGCTACGAGACCTCGCGCTCGATCCAATCCTCAACCTTGGCCTGCGGCTGGGCGAAGGATCCGGCGCCGCGTTGGCTGTACCGATCGTGCGCGCCGCGCTTGCCGCCCACAATGGCATGGCAACTTTCGCGCAAGCTGCCGTGGCACAGGCGCTGTGAACAGCCGGACGATCCACCTCGTGCGACACGGGCCGCCCCTGCGCACCGGCCTGCTGCTGGGTCATCGCGACGAGCCCTGCGCCGACCCCGCAGGCGGCCTTGCCGGAGCAGTGCCCGAGAGCCTTGCCATCGCCTGCGTGATCAGTTCAGACCTGCAGCGCGCCAGCGCTGGCGCGCAGGCGCTGGCAGTCGCAAGAGGCGTTGGCGTTGCGTGCGACGCGCGCTGGCGCGAACTGGATTTTGGCGATTGGGATGGGCTTTCACCGGAATGGGTCCCGGCCGAAGCCCTCGCCCGTTTTTGGGACGATCCCGACACGTGTCCCCCTCCCCGCGGCGAGAACTGGTCATCCCTGCGGGCCCGCGTGGCCGATGCCATTGCCGAGCTTCCCGACAACGCGCTGATCGTCACGCATGGCGGCGCAATGCGGGCAGCGGTATCGGTGCTCACCGGGCTGGATTTCAGGCAGGTCTGGGCCGTCGATCTGCCTTACGGCGCGCTGCTCTCCCTGCGCATCTGGCCGGGTGCCGCCCTGTCCGGGCAGATCATCCGCCTCCGCACCGAAAACCTGCGATGAGGGCCATGATCCTTGCCGTGCAGTTCATGACACGACTGCCCGTTCCCGCGATGGATGCGACGGAGGCGGATTTTGCCAATGCTATCCGCTGGTTCCCGCTGTGTGGAGCTCTTGTGGGTTTTTGCGTTGCCGGCGCTGGCTGGCTGGGGTCGCAACACGACCCGGCTCTTGGCGCATTGCTGGCGTTGACGGCATGGGTGGGGGTTACTGGCGCGCTGCACCTCGACGGACTGGCCGATATTGCCGATGCAGCCGGCGCCATGCACCGCACGCCGGAACACCTGAGTGTCGTGCTGGCCGATCCGCATGTCGGCAGCTTCGGAGCGACGTCCATCGCCCTGCAAATGCTGGCAAAGCTTGTGCTGGTGTGGCTGACAATCCTGACAGGATCCTATGCCGCGCTCGTGCTCGTTCCAGTGCTGGCGCGGATCGGCCCACTGGCGTGGGCACGATTCCTTTCGCCCTTGCATGAGGGCTTTGGCACCCTCTTCCGCAAAGGCGCGAATGCGCCGGTTTTGATCGTGTGGCTGCTGGCTTGGAGCATCGGCGCGCTCGCCGTCGACCCTGCGCTGCTCGCCTCTCTACCCGCGCTCGCAGTCTGGCCGTGGTGGCTGCGCAAACGCATCGGCGGCATTTCCGGCGACGGTCATGGCGCAGGCATCGAACTGGTCGAGACATGCGCCGTGCTCGCCCAGGTCGTAGCGCAATGACAACGTCCTTCCCCCGCCATGGCGGGCAACTGGCGCAGGCCTGCGCACGGTTCGGCGGTGCGCCCGAAGACTGGCTCGAACTTTCGACCGGCATCAACCCCAATGGCTGGACGCCTCCTGCCGACCTCACCGTGGAGTGGCAGCGCCTGCCTGAACCCGACGCGCTGGCAGCGCTCGAGGCAGCTGCCGCGCGCCATTTCGGCTGCGACGAAGCAATCTGCGTTGCGGTTCCGGGCAGCGAAATGGCCCTGCGCCTGCTTGCGCAGTTGATCGGATTGCGCGGCCTGCATCGTGCCCCCTGCTATGGCACCTATCGCGCGGCTTTCAGTCGTAGTGAGAACCTCACCCAACTCGCTACCCTCCCGGCTCGCTCGACAGCGCTGGTCGTGGGAAACCCCAACAATCCCGATGGTACGGTGCAATCGCGCACAAGCCTGCTGGCCATGCTCGATCATCAGGAGCGGCACGGCAGCTGGCTGATTGTCGATGAAGCCTTCGCCGATTGTGACCCCACCCTCAGCGTTGCCGATGCCGTGCAAGAGGGACGCAGACTGATCGTGCTGCGCTCGCTGGGAAAATTCTTCGGACTTGCCGGGCTTCGGCTCGGTTTCGTTATTGCTCCCCCAAAAATACTGGACGCTTTGCGCATGCTTCTCGGCGATTGGCCCCTCCATTCCGCCGCCCTCGCCCTGGGCCGTGCTGCCTATGCCAATCATGCGTGGATCGCGCGGACTCGAAACGCTTTGCCGCTAGTCTCGGCCCGGCTCGACAAAGTGCTGTTGAAGCACGGTCTTGCGCCCGAGGGCCAATGCCCGTTGTTCCGCCTGATCGATACGCCAAGCGCACCGGCCCTCTTCGAACGCCTCGCCGCTCAACGTATTCTCACGCGGCCCTTCTCCGATTGGCCCCACCTGCTGCGCATCGGCCTGCCTGCCGACCAGACAGCGCTTGGCCGGCTGGACAAGGCGCTTGGCTGAACCGTTTGTCCTGACCGCGCTTATAATCGATGCCGCCATCGGCTGGCCGCACTGGCTCTATGTCCGTATCGGCCATCCGGTCGGCTTCTTCGCAAGGGCAATCTCGGCCTGCGAGCTACGCTTGAACCGCAATGAATTGCCAGACAGCACGCGCAAGGCGGGCGGCGTTCTGACCGTACTGTTGCTCTTGGCCCTCGCTGCTGGCTCAGGCCTGCTGCTGACAGCCTTATGCGAGAAGCTGGCGACAGAATGGAAATGGGTCCTGATCGCCATGCTGGCGTGGCCCGGTCTCGCTCAGCGCAGCCTTGACCAGCATTTCCTGCCCGTGCTGCAGTCGTTGCAAGCTGGCGATCTACGTGGAGCCCGGAAGGCGGCTGGCATGATCGTTGGTCGCGACACGGCTTCGCTCGACGTGGCAGGGGTCGCAAGAGCGGCCATCGAAAGCTTGGCAGAGAGTTTCTGCGACGGTGTGATCGCGCCGCTGTTCTGGTTGATTGTCGCAGGCCTTCCCGGTCTGTGGGCAATGAAGGCGATCAACACGGCGGACAGCCTGATCGGCCACAAGGAGGCGCCCTATCGCCACTTCGGCTGGGCCGCCGCGCGGCTCGATGACGTGATGAACTTCGTCCCCGCGCGTCTCTCCGCTGTGTTGATCTGCCTCGCCGGGTTGAGCGGATGGCGGATAACGTGGCGTTATTGCCGCCACCACGCCTCGCCCAATGCCGGTTGGCCGGAGGCCGCGATGGCGGGCGTACTTCGCGTACGATTGGCGGGGCCGGTCAGCTATGACGGGGCATTGGCTGACAAGCCATGGATCGGCGAAGGCGGCGTGGCCGACGCTAACAGCTTGATGCGCGCGCGGCGGGTCTATCACCGAGCATGTTTGCTCGGATGGGCTATTGCAGGGGGAATGACATGGCTGCACTGATGCTGCAGGGAACAGGCTCCGATGTCGGCAAATCGGTGCTGGTCGCTGGCCTGTGCCGCGCCCTTGCCAATCGGGGCATGATGGTGCTGCCGTTCAAGCCGCAAAACATGTCCAACAATGCCGCCGTTACGGCCGACGGTGGCGAAATCGGTCGGGCACAGGCACTTCAGGCGCTGGCTGCGCGTGCCGAGCTTCACACCGACATGAATCCCGTTCTGTTGAAGCCCGAGGCAGATCGGAAATCGCAAGTCGTCGTACACGGCAAAGTTCGCGGAAGCCTGGGCGCTGCCAACTTTCGGGAAGGTCGCCGCAACCTCCTGCCCGAAGTTCTGGAAAGCTGGGAACGGTTGCGCGAGCGTTGCGGCATAGTTGTCGTGGAAGGTGCAGGATCGCCTGCAGAGATCAACCTGCGCGATGGCGATATTGCCAACATGGGCTTCGCCCGTGCGGCCAAAGTGCCTGTGGTGCTGGTTGGCGATATCGACCGTGGTGGCGTGATCGCCTCGCTCGTCGGCACGCGTGCTGTGCTTGAGCCCGGTGACGCAGCGATGATCCGCGGCTTCATAGTCAACAAGTTCCGCGGCGATCCTGCGCTCTTTGCCGATGGCTATATGGAGATCGAGCGGCTCTCCGGGTGGCACGGCATGGGGCTTGTGCCGTGGCTTCCGTGCGTTACCAGCCTTCCCGCCGAGGACGCCGTGGTACTCGAACGGGCCCAACCGGTATCCAGTTCGCGCAAGATTGTCGCGTGCCCCATGCTGCCGCGCATCGCCAATTTCGACGATCTCGATCCCCTTCGCCACGAGCCTGAAGTTGACCTGGTCATGGTTCCGCCCGGCAGCCAGATACCGCTGGCAGCAGACCTCGTTGTGCTGCCCGGATCGAAGGCGACGATGGCGGACCTCGCCTTTGTGCGCGAGCAAGGGTGGGACATTGACATCCTGCATCACCATCGGCGTGGCGGGGCGGTTCTTGGCATTTGCGGTGGCTACCAGATGCTTGGCAAGGAAATAGACGATCCGCTCGGTCTGGAAGGCGCAAGCGGCAGTATGCCTGGCCTCGGCTTGCTCAACGTGCGAACCGAAATGCGCGCGCACAAGAACCTTCGCAAGGTTTCCGGCACGGCCTTGGGTGCACGATTCGAGGGGTACGAAATGCACATGGGCGCCACGACCGGTGCCGATTGTGCGAGGCCCTTTGCCATTCTGGATGACGAACGCAACGAGGGCGCGGGGAGTCCAGATGCGCGCGTCATTGGAACCTATTGCCACGGCCTGCTCGCAGCCCCGCACTTGCGCACCGCCCTGCTGCAGTGGATTGGGGCGAAAGGAAATGGTCTGCACCATGCCAAGCTGGTGGACGACGCGCTAGATGATCTTGCCAGTGCCCTTGAGGCTTATCTTGATATCGACGGACTGCTCCGCATGGCTCAGGAGCACGGACGATGACCTCGCTTCTCGTCCTGGGGGGCGCGCGCTCAGGCAAAAGCGCCTATGCGCAAAGACGTTGCGAGGATCAGGGCCGCAGCCGTGTCTACATTGCAACCGCGCAAGCCAAGGACGAGGAGATGGCTGACCGGATCTCCCGACACCGTGCCGATCGTGGTGCGGGCTGGACCACGATTGAAGAGCCGATCGACCTGCTGCAGGCCATTCGGCAGGCGACCCGATACGCCGATGCAATCCTCGTAGATTGCCTCACCCTGTGGCTGTCCAATCTCATGCTGGAAGATCACCCGATTGCGGTCGCCCGCGAGGAACTGGCCGAGGCAGTTCGGCAGGTGACTGTGCCGCTGGTCCTGATCGCCAACGAGGTGGGCATGGGCATCGTGCCGGAAAATGCTCTCGCTCGCCGGTTTCGCGACGAAGCCGGGTGGCTGAATCAGAGAATAGCTGCGGTTGCTCGGGAAGTTGTGCTTGTCACTGCAGGCCTACCGCTTCGCTTGAAAGGTTAACACGCCTGACGTATGCTCAAATTAGTCGAATTATGGTCCTTCATCCCAGCCGACTATGCCGCTGTCGCCTTAACTCCGGTCATTCCGTAGTTGATCTCGTCAAATTCATTGCTGCCGTTCATTCATCGATTGTCGAGCTTGCTTGTCCCTCACAGGCCCAAGACAAAGACGTTGAGATATCCGTTCGCTCTGACAGTGTAAGCTCCGAAGGTGCGGAAATTCGGTCGAGCGATCTCGCCAGGAGTAGCGTTCACGACGCCGATCTGGCTCAGCATTTATCGAACCTCGAGTTGCTATTCATGGCGCGTTTTCAAAGTCTTGGCTATCCGTCCAAACCTAAAGGAGCTACGATGCCAGCTTATGCTGGACACTGTAGCAAGTTCTCCTGGTAGCAGCGGCCTTTTCGGCGGTGGCAAGACGGGCGATCTAATCCGCTCCAAGGATTGGGAATCGACCGGGCTCGGTGCAATCGAGAGTTGGCCTGCCGAGCTGAAGATAAACGTTCAGACGGTGCTGTCATCTCCAGTGCCGATGGTCGTCCTTTGGGGTGCTGACGGGATCCTGCTCTATAACGATGGCTATGCGCAGGTCTGTGGGCCTCGCCACCCTGAAGCTTTGGGTGGGAAGGTTCTCGAGATCTGGCCAGAGGCGCGTGATTTCAACGCAAGAGTGATAGCAGCGGGGCTAACAGGTGAGACCCTGAGCTTCCAGGCGCAGGAACTCGAACTGTGGCGTCATGGCAGGCCCGAACAAGTCTTCATGGACCTTGAATACCTGCCGATCCGGAATCAGCACGGCGAGCCAGTGGGCAGCCTGGCCATGGTTTTCGATATCACAGCTCGCGTCTTGGCAGAGCAGCAGCTGGCAAAAAGCGAAGAACTTTATCGCTTTCTCGATGATCTGGGACAAGCTGTCGGCGGGCTTGAGGACGCTGACGCCGTCTTGGCGACAAGCACGCGCATGGTTGCCGAGCATCTCTCGATAACCAACTGCGCATACGCCGACATGGATGACGACCAGGACGGCTTTACCATCCGCGGTAACTGGCATGCTCCGGGCTCGCCATCGATTATTGGCCGGTATCGCCTCGCTGCTTTTGGTAAGCTCGCAGTACAGGAGCTCAACGCTGGGCGACCCTTGATCATCAATGATAATCTGACCGAGATTGCTCCCGAAGAAGCAGAGACATTTCAGAATATCGGGATAGCTGCGACCATCTGCATGCCGCTGATCAAGGATGGTCGGCTCGCGGCCCTGATGGCGATTCACGACAACGTTCCACATCGTTGGTCTGACTATGAGCTCAGGGTTATTCGCGAGGTCACTGACCGATCCTGGGCGCATGTCGAGCGCGTGGGTGCCGAGGCAAACCTGCGCGCAAGCGAAGAGCAATTGCGCCTGGCCATCGATGCGGCTGAGATCGGACTGTGGGACGTCGACGAGATCAACCAGACGTTGTTCTGGCCACCGCGCGTGAAGGCAATGTTCGGCATCTCTCCAAATGTTGCAGTGTCGATGGATGATTTTTACGCCGGGCTACACCCCAACGACCGTCAAGCGACGGCGGCAGCCTACGCTTCGGCTGCGGACCCCGCTCGTCGTACGACGTATGACGTCGAATATCGCACGATTGGCAAGGAAGATGGCGTAGTACGATGGATCGCCGCCAAAGGTCGCGGAGTCTTCGCTGGTGACGTTTGCAATCGCGTCATCGGCACAGCGATCGACATCACTGCAAGGAAGGCGATCGAACAGGCGCTGCGGGAGCTGAACGAGACGCTTGAGCAGCGGATTGCTGACGCTCTTGCAGAGCGCAAGCTGCTTACGGATGTGGTCGAAAACACTACGGCTATCATTCTCGTCGCAGATCGCGACTTCCGCTGGCTCGCTGTCAACAAGGCTGCCGCCGCGGCCTTTGAAGCCGTCTATGGCGTCCAGCCCCGCGTTGGCGCTTCGATGCTCGATGTCCTCCGACACCTGCCGGAAGAGCAGGAGCATGTTCGCAAGACCTGGAGCCGGGCTCTCGCTGGTCATGAGTTTACAATAGTTGATGAGTTTGGCGATCCGGGACGCCAGCGCCGATCATACGAGATCACCTTCAACAGGCTTTGCGATGCCGCAGGTCAGCAAATTGGTGCTTACCAGATAGTCCATGACGTGACCGACCGAATTCGCGAACAACAGCGTCTGGCCGAAGCAGAGGAGCAACTGCGCCAGGCTCAGAAGGTTGAATCCTTGGGCCAGTTGACCGGCGGCGTCGCGCATGATTTCAATAACCTGCTTACCCCCATCGTCGGGACGCTCGACCTCCTTGCCCGAAAGCAGTTCGGCGGCGAGCGCGAGCAACGCCTGATTGCTGGAGCCATGCAATCAGCAGAGCGCGCAGCCGTGCTCGTGCAAAGGCTGCTTGCGTTCGCGCGGCGCCAGCCTCTGCAGCCGACCGCCATCGATATTCGCGAACTCATCACAGGCATGAGCGAACTCATTGCCAGTACCACGGGTCCGCAAATCAAGGTGGTGACCGACCTTGCCGATAATATTCGGCCTGCCCAGGCCGACTTCAATCAGCTTGAGATGGCGCTGCTGAACCTGTGCGTGAATGCGCGAGATGCCATGCCTGAGGGTGGAACACTTCGGATTAGCGCATCCGTTCGCAATCAATCCAAATCGCCCAAGGGCCAGCTTAAAGAGGGTAGCTACATCGTAGTATCCGTCGCTGACACTGGCTCGGGCATGGACGCACAAACCGTCGCCCGGGCAATTGAACCTTTCTTCTCGACAAAGGGCGTGGGAAAAGGAACTGGCCTCGGCTTGTCGATGGTCCACGGCCTTGCGCGCCAACTCGGCGGCGAGCTTCGTATCTTCAGCCGTCAAGGCTACGGCACCAACATCGAACTTTGGTTGCCGGTTGCAGAAGACCAGCGCTCAGGCGTGGCTGCGCCTGAGCGCAACGGAATAGGATCCCAAAGCTATCGCGGCATCGCTCTGCTTGTCGACGACGACATACTGGTACGCGCTAGCACCGCCGATATGCTTGAAGACGCAGGCTTCGAAGTGGCGGAAGCTGGGTCAGCCGAAGAAGCTCTGCGCCTGCTGGACGAGTTGGACGACGTGGCAGTGCTCGTGACAGATCACCTGATGGCCGGCATGAGCGGGTCGCAACTTGTGCGCCAAGTACAGGACCTTCGTTCAGGACTTCCGTGCCTGATCGTATCTGGCTACGCCGATGTGGAAGGAATATCACCCGACCTTCCGAGGCTAACCAAGCCCTTCAAAGCCGCAGATCTTGATCAGGCGCTTGCGGCGCTGGGCATCGGCAAAAAGTGACATCTGACGCCTTTCATTCCAGACGTTCCGTGGTCGATTTCCTTTTATTGATTGCTGCCATTCGTTCATCGATAGTCGGGCCTGCCGATCCCTCACAGGCCCAATTGCCAAGAGTTTAAATCTCCGTTCGCTCTGACAGTGTTATTGCATCGTCCACGTCGACACCGAGATAGCGAACGGTGTTCTGAATGTTCGTGTGTCCGAGCAGGATTTGGACCGCCCTCAGATTTCCGGTCGATTTGTAAATCAAGGAAGCTTTCGTTCGTCGAAGCGAATGTGTGCCATAGTCTCGCCTGTCGAGGCCGACCACCGACACCCATTCATCGACGAGCCGCGCGTATTGCCGCGTGCTAAGATGGCCGAGATAATCGATCCGGCTTGGAAACACGAAATCGTTGAGTCGCCCGCCTCTTCGTTCAAGCCAGCGTTCTAGCGTAGCTCGCGTTTCAGTCATGATTTCAAACTGGACAGGTCGTCCCGTTTTTTGCTGGATCACGGTTGCACGGTTTCTGATGTGTCCGCCGCTTACAACGTCCCCAATGCGGAGCTTCACCAAATCGCAGCCCCTAAGCTTGCTGTCGATGGCGAGGTCGAACAACGCGCGGTCGCGAAGGCGTTTGTGCTCGTCGAGATAGAAGCGAATTGCCCAGATGTCTCGCCTGCGCAAAGGGCGTTTCGGGCCAACATTTTGCCCTGCATTCCAAGGCGGCCGATCATGGACGGCAGCATCAAGATCTGAATATCCCATGACGATTCTCCTGTGGCCAAATCGGCCATAGCGAGATTGACACAACGCGGATTCGGCGAAAGGGCTATACGCCTATCGCCAAAACACGGAGGGGCTTCGCCCAAACAACATGTAAGATAAATCAATGGCCATCTCGCCTCGAGACGTCGTCCCCGGACACCTGGAGCGTCCTCTGCGGATGATGCATATAATCAAGTAAGCGAATTGTTTAGCGCCAATTTCAACAGTCTAATTAAAACATAAATAGGTCCGCAGCAACACAACCATTATTTCTGCAGATTCTGCATAGACCATTGCAAAATGCTGCCAACACGACTGTACAACGCAATCGCGAGTAAGACGCCGTTGGTATTGGCGGTGCGAGCACGTATCGGCTTACCGCTTTCCAATTTACCCTCGAAAAAACCCGACTTCGCGTCAAACAAATCCCGTACACTGTCGGCCAGTCGAGTGGCATAGGCGCTTGGCCAAAGTGCCGCGATGCCGATTGCAGCCTTGGTGGAAACGGCCGCGGCATTTGCGATAGGTTTGCCACTCACATCCTGCGTAGCGAAAGGTTCCCCTTGCGAAAGCACCGTATCGTAAACGAAGTTCGGTGCCCGATCCAACTGGTGCTCAGTCCTCGCAGTAAGGATGCCGGTCCGCGCGAAGCGCTTCTCCTGCGCGAGCACGACGTTGTCCCCCTGCGCGCGGCTCCACTGGGCAATATGCCATGGCTCCGACGGGTTAACGGAACCGACCTCGACAAGATCGAGAATATGGTTTTCGGTCACGACCGCGTTGATGCCCGCGTCATCCCTGTTCCCGCGCTCGTCCTGCATGATCGGCAAGCCTTCGACCCGCACGATCTGGAACGGTTCGGGTGCTGCGGCGCGGGTCGTGTCCATGCCCCAAAGCGCAAAGCCCCGGGCCGAATACTCCTCGTACCCCAGTCGCCCCTCCTGCAGGAACTGGGGCTCCTGCCGACCGCTGCGGTTGACGCCGTAAAGTTCACCCTCGCGCACCAGACCAGCGACTTTCCAGTAACGGACGACATCGGCGACCTTTTCAGCCAAATCGGGATAGCGGTTGCCGACGATCTTGAACCAGATGAGCATCCGGCCGACGTCTATTGCCGAACAGCCAATTTCCGCCGGCTGGTTGGAATAGTTTGCAGGACGCGCTGTGCGCGTATCATAAACCTTGTTGGGGCAGAGACCGGCAAACAGCCGGAATGATCCGAAAGTTTCGAGCGCTTTTCGCAGCCGGCTTTCCGCTTCGTCTCGGTTGATCAGCCCGAGCCCTTCAGCCGCCACCACAGCGCCAAGGCCTGACGCCGCATCCCACAACGTAGTCGAGGGATAGCCGTCGACCGCGTTTACCAGTCCCGTGTCGCTTTGCGTGTTGTTGATGAAATAAGTCCAGGCGACTTGCGCCATCGCGTCATCGATCGGACCTTCGTGCGGCACGGCGGCTGGCGGAAGTGGCGCGAGCTTCGGTGGCGTAACCGGAATTATCCGCTTTACCAGCGTCGTCCGCGCAAGCTCCGGCCCGGCAGCGGGCCTGCGAAAGCGAGCGCTCGAAACCTTCCGCTCGGGAACGGAGACGGGGCCCTGTCGCAGGATTTTGCCCTCTACCTTGTAGAGCAGGCTTTCGAGGATGATGCCGTTGTTATTGGCAGTGAACGCCGCGATCCGGCTGCCGTCCTTTTCGAGAAGCCCCTCATAAATGCCCTTGGCTGGATCGTAGGCGTCCTTGACGGCCGCGAAGAGCTTGTCGGTATAATCCGATTTTGACAGCACCCACATCCCGATCGCGCCCTTCAGCGCTACGGCCGAGGCTTCGGGATGAGCTTCGCCGGTATCGGTGATCGTGGCCCAGGGCATGCCGTCCGAATAGATTGTATCGTAGACGAAGTAGGGCGCGCCTGCGAGTTGGTGTTCGGTCCGTGCGGTCAGGATACCGGTGCGTTCGTAGCGGCGCTTCTGCACTTCGAAGATCCGCTGCGCTCCGCGTGCGATCCAGCCCGAGGTATGTTCGAATGGACCACTGGTGGCGTCGTCCGGCTCGTCCCAGCCATACTCTATGCCATCGAGTACGTAGCTTTCGGTCACGACGTAATTGTGCGCGCCAGTGGAACGCGGATCGCGCGCGTCGTAGGGCAGACGCACGCCGAACAGCGAGATCAGGCCATAGGGTTCGGCACGGGACGCCTTGCTGGCGTCGTAACCCCACAGGCGGAAGGCCTTCGCGCCATACTCCTCATAGCCAAGCCTGCCTTCCTGCAGATATTCGAACTGGCCATCGCCTTTCGGCGCCGTGCCATAAAGCTCGCCGTCGCGCACGAGGTTGGCGGGCTTCCAGTGCGCCACGGCAGCGGCGGCCTTTTCAGCCAGTTCGGGGTGGCGCTGCTGGACGACACGCATCCAGTACATCGCTCGCCCGACATCGAGTGCTGAACAGCCGATTTCGCCGGGCTGGTTGGTGTAGGTGACCGGCTGCGCACTGACGGTGTTGTAGGCCTTGTTGGGACAGGTTTCACGGAAAAGCGGGATTCGCCCCAAGGTGTCCAGCATCAGTGACAGGCGTGACGACGCATCCTCGCGGGTCGTCAGGCCGAGTCCTTCGGCCGAAATGATCGCGCCGATGGCCGATGCCGAATCCCACATCGTGGTCGAAGGGTAGTTGTCAGCGGCATTGACCAGCCCGGTTTGCGTCTGCGTATTGTTGACCACGTAGCGCCACGCCGCCTCGGCAAGGCGGCGTTCTTCCGGGAGCAGCGCGCCGGTTCGGCCGGGATGGGCAGCGCCGGGCTCCGCTGGAGTGCTGGTCGTCAAACCACTGGTTACCGGGTCTCCGGCAAACCCTGCGGAAGCAGCGCCTGTGGTCCGGCCGGCAGCGCAATTGGCCGAGAGAAAGGCAAGTCCGAGCGACAGGAAAAGGCCAAACCGCTGCTGCATCCTGATCATCTCGCTCCTCGTCAACGGTTCGTCGCTAAACCTGACAGATCAATGTCGATTTAACGAATTCAATGACATACAAGCTGCGATCAACCGTGCAACCGGAGAGATCCTTGGTACTGCGAAACGTCGTCGTGAATGTGGCCAGCCTGGTCGGGATATGCTCCCCGGTGCTGGCGCAGTCCCTCGACGGGCAACCGCCTGCAGAGTCCTCGCGCGATCCGGTCCTCGACGGCATCAATAGCTCCTTCGCCTTTCCGGTCGATGATCTCCTGCGTCGCAAATATGATTCGAAACTGGCCAACCTGCTCGATGGCCTGACCGTTACCCCGGCCATCGGCATTCCCTTGACATCCGAACAGGCTGGCGGGGTTACGACCGGGGCGCTGAACAGCGCCAGCGCGACAGCCAATCTGACGCTGCGCTACCAGCCTGTCGGCCATTGGTTCGCGCAGGCGACGATTTATGGCTATCTCCAGCCCGAACGTCGCGCGCGGTGGAACCCCGATTTCACCTACAGTTTCGGCTACGACGACTGGCACCCCTACACCTTCAGTCTGGTGTATTCGAACTACGCCAACAACCGCTTCAGCCCGCGCGAGGGCGATCGGGTCACGCCCTTTGACCACGGCACGGTGTCGCTTGGCTGGAAGGCGCCGATGCCCGACAAGCTGGCGCGCCTGTTTCTGGTTGGCGAGGGACGGCAGATAAACTGCCGCGTCGGCTTCAACGCTTCGCCCCGGTTCGACCGCAACGATGGCGGAACCGGCAGCTGGAAGACCTCGGCCAATCTGGGCTGCCGCTATCCCTTCACGGACCGTCTCTTCGTCGACGTGAACCTGTTCGCCTATGCCCATGGCCAGCAGCCGTGGGACCCCGATTACACCTATTCGTTCGGCCTGTTCGACTATCGCTCGAACCGGTTTTCCATCCAGTACGCCAACTATTCGGGCAACCGCTTTCCGGGCCGCGCACGCGCCCGCAACAGCGGCCGTTTCAAGGACGGCGGCATCTCCCTCAGCTGGAATCACGGGTTCTGACATGAAGTACACTCGAACAGCTCGGCTCATGGCCGGTCTTGCTCTCGCCGGCATCCTCGGTGGCTGCGGCGTCATCGCGCGCTCGCTGGTCAAAGAGACCACCGGTTATGTGAGCCCCGGTCCCACGGACGACGCGCACGCCAAGGCAGCCTGGTCCTACTTCCGCTCCGCCCGGTCGGGCGCAACCGGCGTGGTCGAAGCGGTTGCCGGTTCGGGCTTCACCACCCCTTCTGCGATCGGCGACCAGATCGCCGCTGCCATCGCGGCTGACCGCCTGCATGTCATAGACCGCCGCGAATTCGACGACAACGTGAGTTCGGCGCTGACTTTCCTCTCCAGCATGCCGCTCTCGAACGGCGAAATGCCGGCCCGCTACTACAGCACGCGCGACGGCGGGCTGATCGACCCCCCACGCCCGGGCGTCGATCCCGGCTGGTCCTCGATCGAGGCCGGACGGCTGCTTATCTGGTTGCGCATGCTGGTCGACCGCTATCCGCAGTACGAACCTTTCGTTGCGCGGGCGCTGTCCCGCTGGCAGACCTGTCGCGCAGTTGACGAGGCCGGCCATCTGCGTGCCGCCCTGCCCTCGGGCCAGGGTCTTGAGAACGCGCCAGAACGGCAAGGCGGTGCAGCACTCTACGCCTCGCAGGGCTTCGGCGCCTGGGGTGAAAGCGTCGCTGCGCCTTCGCCCACATCTGGCGAGGCTCGCATCACTATCGAGAGCGAGGACTTCGCGCTGGCTGATCGTTCCCCGCTTGAATCCGCACCATACGCCCTGCTCGGCATCGAGTTCGGCTGGAAGGCGCCCGGTGGTCAGGACCTTGCGCCGGCTCGGGCCATGGAGGAGCGGCTGTGGCGCGTGCAGACACGGCGCTGGCAACGGACGGGCCTTGTCACGGCCCGCGGCGATTTCCGCCGGACCAGCGCGCCCTTTGCGGTGACCGATGCCGTGCTTTCTGGCGGGTATCCGTGGAGCACGACCGGGGAGGACGGCAAGGCGCATCCCGAACTAGCGCTGGTTTCCACCCGCACCGGCTTCATGCTTGCAGCCTTGCATGACGGTGGTCAGGCCAAGGCCCTGACAAGCACGCTGAGCACTTTGTACGATCCCGCATCTGGCTGGTACGAAGGTCGCTATGAAGCTTCGGGTGCCTACGAATGGACCCGCTCTTCGGCGACCAACGCGGCGGTGCTGGAAAGCATCCTCTATCGCAACGTCGGCAAGCTGTTCTCGGCAGATCGCCAGATCAAAGGCCAGATCAAAGGGGGGACGGGCGGCGATTGCTCGCTGCCCGCGCTGGTGTCGAAGTGAACGCGCTCGGTACGGCGCCGTCCGACGCCGAAGCGGCCCATAAAGCCGCCGGCGACTTCTACTTTACGCGCTTCGAGGACCGTCGCCCGCCCGACCCGCTGCCGGCGTCCCGGCCCATCGAGCTGCTTTGGCAAGTCCTCGCCGTACTCAACATCGGCCTTGGTGCCTGGTACATCGGGTGGCGCTGGACAGCCTCGATCAACTGGGACGCCGCATGGTTCGCCGTGCCGCTGGTGCTCGCCGAGACCTGCGCCTGGATCGGACTGGTGCTGTTCTCGCTGAACTTGTGGAAAGTGCGCGACTATCCCCGCCGCCCGCCGCCGCAGTTTCTCTCCGATTGTCTGGCAGAACCGCCCCAGGCCGATCGCGCCATCAGCGTCGATGTGTTCATTGCCACCTACAACGAGGACGAGGAACTCGTCAGACTTTCGATCCAGGATGCCAAGGCGATCCGCTATCCGCACCCGATCTTGCTCAACGTCCATGTGCTCGACGACGGTCGGCGTCCCACCATGGCCGCTGTCGCCGCGCAGGAATGCGTGAACTACATCACCCGCGCCACCAACGAAGGCTTCAAGGCGGGAAACCTGCGCAACGCGATGGAGCAGACGAGTGGCGATTTCATCGTCATCTGCGATGCCGATACGCGACCGTTTCCGACCTTGCTGGAACGAACGCTGGGCTATTTCCGCGATCCCGACGTGGCCTTCGTACAGACGCCGCAATGGTTCTATGACCTGCCGGAAGGAGAGACGCTAAGCAATTTTCTCGGGCGCAAGGTCGGCAGGCTCGGTCGGATCTTCGGTCGTGCCGTGGAAGGACTTTTCGGGGAGATCCGAGTTGGCGAAGACCCGTTCGTCAATGATCCGGCGATGTTCTATGACGTGATTCAGCGGCGGCGGAACACGTGGAACGCTGCTTTCTGCTGTGGCGCTGCCTCGATCCACCGGCGCGAAGCCGTCATGTTCGTGGCGCTCAAGGCGTATGCCGATGCCATCCACAAGGCCTCGGACGAGACCCGTTCCAAGCTGCAGCGGCTTACGAGGCGAAAGGCCGATCCTGACAAGCAAGCTCTGGCCATGTGGCAGGCGGCGCAGGAGCAGGAGCTTACGCCCTACAAGTTCCACGTCTCGGAAGACATCTACACCTCGATCGTGCTGCATCAGGACCGCTCGCGGCGATGGAAGTCGGTGCTTCACCCCGACGTCGAATCCAGGATGCTGAGCCCGCAGGACCTGCTTACCTGGACCATCCAGCGCTTCAAGTACGCCGGCGGCAGCCTGGACATCCTGTTCCACGACAACCCGCTGACCGCGCGCGGCATGTCGTTGGGGCAGCGGTTGATGTACCTGACCACGTTCTGGTCCTACCTCGGCGCGGTGTGGAACTGCCTGTTCCTGATCGCGCCGCTGATCTATCTTGTCTTCGGCGTCACGCCTGTGTCGGCCTACACCAGAGACTTCTTCGTGCACGCACTGCCGTTCCTGATCGTGAACGAGATCGCCTTCATGGTCGGCACCTGGGGCCTGTCGGGATACAAGGGCAAGGTCAGTTACCTCGCATCCTTCCCGATCTCGCTGCGCGCGCTGTGGGCAGTGATCCGGAAGCAGAAGATCAAGTTCCCGGTGACGCCCAAGGAGCGGCAAACCGGCAACTTCCTCCACCTCGTCTATCCGCAACTTGCCGTAATGATCGCGACGGTTGCCGCTTTCCTCTGGGCGGCGGTGGCGCTGACGCTGGGATATGGCAGCTACACCCTCGGCGGACTGATCGCGAACGGGCTGTGGGGCCTCAACAACATCCTCGCGATGTCCATCATGGTCCGCGCGGCGATGTGGAAACCGGAAAGCGACGCATGAACTGGCGAACCGGGCTGCGCAGGGGTCGCAGTCACATCCTGACGGCTCTGGCACTGGCCGGAGCGGGCCTTCTGCTTATCCGACTCGACGACGAAAAGTTGGCGAGCCGGCCGGCGCCGACCTGCGAGGACTGCGTCAGGGAAGCGCCTTGAACAGCTCGAGGCGGTTGCCTTCTCGCCCTTCGACATAGCCGATGCGATCCGTGCAGGCGGCAATAAGTGCCAGCCCGCGTCCGCTTTCGCTGTCGAACGCGGGGCTGTGCACCGAATGCAGCCGAGCGGCCGGTATCGGCGTTCCATGGTCGCTCAGCGCCATTTCGACGCCGCCGGGCACCTTTCGCACCTCGAGGTCCAGCCTGCCGCCGGGCGATCCGGCATAGCCGTGCCTGACGACATTGTTTGCCGCCTCGACCAGCGCCAGTTCCAGATCCATGCGAGCGGCTTCGGGCAGGCCCGCGTCTTCGCACCAGACGCGAAGACGTTCGGCCAGCAGGCGCACGCCTTCGAATGTCGCGTCGCATGAAGAGGAAAGATCAGCCACGCACCAGCGCTCTTGCCGCGGGAAGGTCGTCCACGATGCGGAACAGGGTATCGAGGCGCGTCAGCTGAAACAGGCGCAGCACGGCGGGCTGCACCCCAGCAACGGCAATCGCCCCGTCAGGCCCCAGCTTCTTCAACAGGGACACGAACACGCCGAGGCCCGTGCTGTCCATGAAGTCGACGGACGACAGGTCGAGAACGATTTTCTTGGGTGCTTGCGCCACGGCCTGCTCCAGATCGATCTTGAGTTGTGGCGCGACGACGGAGTCGATCCTAGGTCCGTCTATCGTGATCTCCAGGATATCCTCTAACTGCTGAGCGTTCATCAAGCTTGAATCTCCCTCTAGGCCTTGCGCCTAAGCGCCAATACCGAAACGTCATCGTCGAAGCCGCTGCGAGGCTGCAACCGGCGCAAGTAGCTCTCGAGCCTTGCTATTTTCTCAACCGGCCTGTCGCCGACGTTCCCTTGCAAGGCACGCTGCAGCCCAGAATGTCCCAGTGGTGCGCCGTCGATATCGACACAGTCGGTCAGCCCGTCGGAATAGACCAGCAGCGTAGCTTCGTCGGGCAGTTCGATCGGCTCGGCGACGAAACGCTGGCCTGCAAACCATCCCAGCGGGAAGCCGCCGGAAATCTTCGTCTCGACCGCCGCACCTTCATGCACCACGATTGGCTGTGGATGGCCGGCGCGGACCATGTGACCTTTACGGCCTTCGGCATCGAACAGACCGCAGATCAGGGTGCAGTATGTCTCCTCGGGCTGGTTCACAATCTCGTCATTGAGCTGCGCAATCGCCGTCTCAAGCGCCTGCGGCGTCTCGGGGGAGAGCTGGATCAGGCGGTGATGGACATGGAACGACGCCAGCGAAGCGGGAACGCCATGCCCCCTCACGTCGATCAGGAAGAACAGCGTCGCCCCGTTGCGGAGCGTGACGAGACCGAGCGAATCTCCACCAAGGTTGCTGGCCGGCAGATAGCTCCAGGCAAAATCAAACCGATCGCGAGCTGTCGGCATCGGCAGCAGGCCGCGATGCAGCCTCGCGGCTGCCTCGATGTCCGCCTCGATCCGCCTGAACGCTTCGCGCGTGCGCTGGTGGGCCGACTTGAGATGGCGGTTGTGGCGATGGAGCCGGCGTTGCAGTTCAACCGTGCGCTTGATCGACGCGATCGTCAGTTCCACCTGCAGCCGGTCGAGCGGCTTGAACAGGACGTCGTCCGCGCCCGCCTCCAGCGCAGCCCGCGCCGTGTCCGGATCGGCCCGCGCCGTCGTCAGCACGACATAGCGGAAGCGATCGGCCGAACCGGCCTTGCGCACGCGGCGAACCAGTTCGATCCCGTCGATCCCGGGCATTTGCCAGTCGGTGATGATCGCATCGAACTCCTGCCGCGAAAGCAGGTCGAGCGCCTGCTGTGCATCGGTCACCCCCTGGACCTCGCAGCCCAGCCGACCAAGTTCGAGGGAGGTCAGATCAAGGAATAAGTCATCGTCGTCGACCAGCAGCACCTCAAGCGGACGTGCGATCCGTAAGGGTGCCGTAAGATTCATCGGTACGCTGCTCCGAAAGTCTGCCGACGAACCTTTCGCGGACATCGGAATGCAGATCATTTTTAATTGAATTTCATGGATTTGTGCAAGATTGCAAGCAGATGCTCGAATTTGCCTGCAGCCCGTGCACAAGCCACGATCAACCAAAAGCCCGGATCGCCTTCATTCCGGCAATCGCGCTGCGATTCGGCTGCGGCCCCGATCCGCTGTGACTGGCGCTTTCGACTTCACCGGCGCGCGCGCGGCTGATCGCGGCCGCCCTCGCATTCTTCTCGTGGCGCTTTTGGTCACCGTCACGCTGGGGATCGTGGTGGTGGGATTCCTGCTCGTCAGCCAGGCCCGGCAGGCAGTGGATTTACGCAACGAGGTCGAACAGTCCTACGCCCGCCGATTGCAACTGCAGCGGATTCTTTCGCTTCATCAGGATATTGAAACTGCATCGCGCGGCTATGTCCTGACGCAGCAGGAAGACTTTCTCGAACCCTATCGCATTGCTGAACCGGCAATCGATGCTGAACTTTCCAAGCTTGATCGGCTTGAGCAAAACGGAAACGCAGGCGAGCAATTGCGGCATCTGCGCCAGCATTCGGTCGAGAAGCGCAACTTCGTTCGCGAGACCATCACTCTCGCGACCTCGGGGCGAGCGACGGAGGCCGTCGGTCGGGTTCGCTCCGGGGATGGCAAGCGGGCCATGGATGCACTGCGCTCCGAGATTGCCGAGCTGCAGCTGTCCGAGGAAAGCCGTCTCGATCGGCTCTCGGCACGGTCCGGAGCCGCCCGCAACCGGCTCGAGATGACGGCTCTGGCCATCCTCGGCGCTCTGCTCGTGCTGCTCACCGGCGCAGCCGTGGCAATCGCCAGTGCCACCAAGAGCAGGTCGCAGGCGCTGGACGCCGTGGCCGATCTTTCACGACGGCGAAAAGCCATTCTCGATGCCGCGATGGACGGCATCATCATCCTTAATCCCAGCGGGTCGATCGAATCGGTCAACCAGACCGTTGCCCGCATGTTCGGCTATGCCGAGGAGGAACTGTTGCGCCGTGATGTCGGCATGCTCTTCGCGACACCGACACCCGTCGGACAAGTCGCGATGCAATTGCGGCAGATGAACCTGCAGGACGGCGAACCCGGCTCGCTTCAGGAAATCCCCGGTCGTTGCAAGGATGGCACCCCCCTCCTGGCGGACGTCGCCATAAGCGCCGTCTCGCTGGCCGACGGGATGCACTACGTTGCGGTCGTGCGGGACATGAGCGAGCGCAAGAAGATCGAGCGGATGAAAGCCGAGTTTGTCGCCAGCGTCAGCCATGAATTGCGCACGCCGCTCACCTCCATCGCAGGCTCGCTGGGGCTGCTTGCTGGCGGAGCGGGAGGCGCGCTGCCGGATCGGGCGGGAAGGCTTATCGAGATTGCGCACAACAATTCGGAACGTCTTGTCCGCCTTATCAACGATATTCTCGATATCGAGAAGCTCGATGCCGGCAAGATGGTGTTCAACAATGCCCGGAACGATCTGGGCGAGATTGCCGCGCAGGCCATCGTCGCAAACAGGTCCTACGGCGAACGCTACGGGGTAACCCTGCGACTGACCCAGCCGGATCGACCGACGCCGATCTGGGTCGACGCCGACCGCCTGATGCAGGTGCTGGCCAATCTCATCTCGAATGCGGCCAAATTCTCTCCACGGAACGGAACCGTCGAAGTGCGGGTGGAAGCGGGACGCAATGCCCACACTGTCAGCGTCATCGACAGCGGCAGCGGCATTGCTCCCGAATTCCTCGGCCGCATGTTCCAGCGCTTTGCCCAGGCGGATTCGTCTGATGCCCGTCAGAAGGAAGGCACCGGTCTCGGCCTCGCGATAGTTCGCGAGATCGTGCAACGGCTTGGCGGCAAGGTGACGGTGGACAGCACGCCCGGCAAGGGCTCGAACTTCACGGTTGTCCTTCCGGCGCTGCGGGACCATGACATCGGCATCGCTCCTTGTGTGCTGCTTTGCGAACACGATCCGATCGTCGCGCATGCCCTCGCGCAGATGATCAGCGACAACGGCCTGACCTGCAGGATCGCCGCGACAGCGCAGGATGCTCTCGCCACGGCGGCCGGTGCGGATTTCTCGGTGATCCTCGTCGATGCCGAACTGCCCGGCGAGGGAGGCATCGCGCTGGTGCGAGAGTTGCGTGACGGCGCCGCACCAGCAACGCCGATACTGATGATCTCGGCCGAGACAGACGGCGATGCGCTGTCGGCCAAGGTCCTGCAGATCGAGGACTGGCTGCGAAAGCCGCTCTCCCTCGATCAGGTGGTGCAGGCGGTAAACCGCGTCATCAACAAGCTGCCCTCGGGCAAGGAAGGGGCCAGCCGCTTGCCGCGGGTGCTCCATGCCGAGGATGACCCCGACATCGTCCGCCTTGTCGAGGCTGCATTTGAGGGCAAGGCTACGCTGTTTGCTGCACCCAGCGTGGAAATGGCCCGTGCGACGATCGCCCGGACCGAACTGGATCTTGCGATTCTCGATCTCGGTCTGACCGACGGCTCTGGTCTTGCCCTGCTCGGCGATCTGGCCAAGGCGCCCAACGGACCGCTTCCGGTGATCATCTTCTCGGCGCAGGACGCCGACCCGGAAGTTTCCGAGAAGGTCCAGGCGTTTTTCACGAAGTCGCACACGCCGATCGACCACCTCGTGCGGACCGTCAGCAGGCTTGCGCAGGCCAGCGCGGCCGGAGAGGCCAACACATGACCATCCCCGTTCTCTACGTCGACGACGACGCCGATATCCGCGAAATCGCCGAGATGGCGCTGTCCCTCGACCCTGATCTCGAGGTGCGCACCAGCGCTTCAGGCAGCGATGCGCTGGCTCTCATCGAGCAATGGAAACCGCAACTGATCCTGCTCGATTTCATGATGCCCGATCTCGATGGCCCCGCCACCTTGCGGCTCCTGCGCCAGAACAGCAGCCTGGATGAGGTGCCGGTCGTGTTCATAACAGCCCGCACGTCGTCGAGGGACGTTGAATCTCTCCTCGCCTCGGGCGCGGCGGGGGTGCTGGCCAAGCCGTTTGACGTGATGACCCTGGCCGCGCAATGCCGGGAATTCCTGCCATGACCGGGGCTGACCCTCTTGTCGCGATCCGCGCCCGCTTCAGTGCCCGCATGACGCAGACCCTCGAACTGTTCGAACGTCCCGATGGAGAACGTGACAGCGCCGTCCTTCGCGGTGAAGCCCACAAACTGGCAGGCATTGCCGCAACCCTCGGCTTCACGGAAGTCGGCCACGCTGCCGCGAAAGTCGATGCGCTCGAGCACGTCGAGAAGGATCACCCCGATGTCTCCGCACTCGTCCACGCGCTGCGGGAAGCGCTCGAGGAAAAGGACCCGTCATGATCACCGCCCGCCTGCCCGACAACGAAGCTGTCCGTCTGGATGCCATCGCACGCTACCGGCTTGAAGGCCCCGGGCAGGAACCGGCGTTCGATCACGCAGTGCAATTGGCCGTCAACGCCTTCGACGTGCCGATCAGCCTTGTTTCGATCGTTGGTGCTGACCTGCAGTGCTTCAAGGGCAAGGTTGGGCTTGATGCTGACCAGACGGCTCGCGACATCTCGTTCTGCGCCCACGCGATCCTCTCTGACGAGTTGTTCGTGATCGAGGATGCGCTGGCCGACGAACGCTTTGCAGACAATCCGCTGGTCACCGGCGCCCCGGCCATTCGCTTCTATGCCGGCGCTCCGCTGCGCTTGAAGGACGGCCTCGTTCCCGGCACGCTATGCCTGATCGACCATCGCCCCCGGACGCTTTCGGAAAAGGAGCGCGAAACGCTGGCGAAGCTCGCCCGGCTCGTCGTGGACCTGATCGAATTGCGGCTCGACAGCACGGTGGCCGAGGAACGCCATCGCGCGCTCGATCGGATGAAGGACGAATTTCTCGCGGCCACCAGCCATGAACTGCGCACCCCCGTCACCTCGATCATGGGCTCGCTCGGTCTGCTTGATCGCCTTTCTGACGACCTTCCCGAGAACGCCCGTCGTCTCGTGCGCATTGCGCGGGACAACAGCCGGCGCCTGGCCGGACTCGTCAATGACGTGCTCGACCTCAGCCGCCTGGCCGAAGGAGCCATCACCGTCGATGTCGTTCCGCTCGATGTGGAAGGCCAGTTGCGTGAAGCTGTCGAGGCAGCCAGCGGCTTCGCGGTGGCGCACGATGTTCGCCTGGAAAGCCAATGCCACGTGTCCGGATGCATGGTGAAGGCAGATGCGAACCGGCTGCAGCAGGTTCTCTCCAATCTGCTCTCGAATGCGATCAAGTTCTCGCCACGTGGCGCTGCGGTCACGCTTGCTGCCCGAAGCGAGGGCGAGCGCATCGTCATCTGTGTGAAAGACATGGGACGGGGCATCCCGAAGGCATTCCAGCCGCGGATATTCAACCGGTTCGAGCAGGCGCGAGAGACGGACGCGACGGAGAAGGCTGGCAGCGGACTGGGCCTTGCGATTGCGCGCGAGCTTGTCACGCTCATGCAAGGGCGGATTGGCTTTTCCAGCGAAGAAGGCATTGGCACGACGTTCTGGGTTTCGTTGCCTGCCGAACGCAAGGCGGAATGAAACCCTTTGCTAACCATGTCGGCGTAACTGCTTTTCCGGCAACGGGTTGGCTGGCTTTTTGATGTCCTATTGTTGATTGCCACTGAGAAGTGACCCGGGATTTCCATCGAGAATTGACCCGGGTGGATATGTGTCCCCCGGTGCGGGGGTGGGGTCAAGCGGGTGATTTGGCCTTTCGCGATTTGGGGGCTGCGGCGCTGCTGGCTCTGAAGCGGAAGCTGTCGTTTCCGGTCTCCAGGATGTGGCAGTGATGGGTGAGCCGATCGAGGAGCGCGGTGGTCATCTTGGCATCGCCGAAGACCCCGGCCCACTCGGAGAAGCTCAGGTTGGTGGTGATGATGACGCTGGTACGCTCATAGAGCTTGCTGAGCAGGTGGAAGAGCAAGGCACCGCCCGATGAGCTGAACGGCAGGTAGCCGAGCTCGTCGAGGATCACAAGGTCGAGCCGGAGCAGGCGATCGGCGAGCTGGCCGGCGCGGTTCAGAACCTTCTCCTGCTCGAGGGCATTGACCAGGTCGACGGTGGCGAAGAAGCGCACCTTCTTGCGATGATGCTCGACGGCCTGGATGCCGAGGGCCGTGGCGATATGGGTTTTGCCCGTGCCGGGCCCGCCGATCAGCACGACGTTGTTGGCGCCGTCAATGAAGTCGCCGCGGTGGAGCTGGCGGACCATGGCCTCGTTGATCTCGCTGGAAGCAAAATCGAAGCCGGTGAGGTCCTTGTAGGCCGGGAAGCGGGCCGCCTTGGTCTGGTAGGCAATCGAACGGACCTCGCGCTCGGCCACCTCGGCTTTGAGCAGCTGCGACAGGATCGGCACGGCGCCATCGAACGCTGGTGCGCCTTGTTCGATGAGGTCCGCAACGGCTTGGGCCATGCCGTACATCTTGAGGCCACGCAGCATGACCACGACGGCGGCGCTGGCAGGATCATGACGCACGGGCGGCCTCCCTGCTGCGCAGCGCGTCATAGCGCTCGACGTTCGCCTTGGGTTCACGTCGCAGGGTCAGGGCCTGGGGAGCGTCGATCTTCGGTGGTGTACCCGCTTTGCCGTCGGTCAGCCGGTGGAGGATGTTGAGCACGTGGGTCTTGGTCGGCACGCCGGCTTCCAGCGCTAACTCGACCGCGCAGAGGACGTCCTGTTCATCGTGCTGGAGGACGAGGGCGAGGATCTCGACCATCTCCCGGTCACCTCCCGGGCGCTTGAGCAGGGACGCCTGCAGCTGCCGGAAGGCATCGGGCATCTCCAGGAAGGGGGCTCCGTTGCGCAGGGCTCCGGGCTTGCGCTGGATCACCGCCAGGTAGTGACGCCAGTCATAGACCGTCCGCCCGGGCAGATGATGGGACCTCTCGATGATCCGCTCATGCTCGCACAGGATCCGACCCTCGGCCGCCACGACGATCCGGTCCGGATAGACCCGCAGGCTGACCGGGCGGTTGGCGAAGGAGGCCGGTACGCTGTACCGGTTGCGCTCGAGGTGCACGAGGCAGGTCGGCGTGACCCGCTTGGCATGTTCGACGAACCCGTCGAAGGTGCGTCCCAGCGGCATCAGGCTGGCGACCTCGTCCGCCCAGGCATCGGCAATTGTGCCGGGCATGACGCCATGCTGGATCTCGTGCCATTGCTCGATGCAGCGCTGCTCGAGCCAGGCATTGAGTTCGGCAAGATCGGGGAAGCACGGCAATGGCTGCCACAGCCGGCGCCGGGCATCCTGGACGTTCTTCTCGACCTGACCCTTCTCCCATCCGGCGGCGGGATTACAGAACTCCGGCTCGAACAGGTAATGGCTGGCCATCGCCGAGAACCGGGCATTGACCTGACGCACCTTGCCGGCACCGATCCGGTCGACCGCGGTCTTCATATTGTCGAAGATCCCCCGACGTGGAACCCCGCCCAGAACCCGGAACGCCTGGGTCAGGGCATCGAACAGCATCTCGTGGGTCTGGAGCAGGTAGGCCCGGACGATGAAGGCGCGGCTGTGCGACAGCTTGCTGTGCGCAACCTGCAGCTTGGTCCTCTCGCCGGCGATGATAGCCCAGTCCTCGCTCCAGTCGAACTGGAAGGCCTCTCCCGGCATGAACACAAGCGGGACGAATGTGCCCCGCCCACTGGTCTGCGCATCGCGCTGGCGGTCGACCTTCCACTCCCGCGCGAAAGCGGCGACCCGGTTGTATGAGCCGTCATAGCCGAGCGTCACCAGATCGGCGTGCATCTGCTTGACCGTGCGGCGCTGCTTGCGCGAGCGGCCGGCCTCGACCCTGAGCCAGCCTGACAGCTTCTCGGCGAACGGGTCGAGCTTGCTGGGCCGCTCGGGCACCTTGAACTGCGGCTCGACTGTCCCGGCTCGCAGGTACTTGCGGATCGTGTTGCGGGACAAGCCGGTGCGCCGTTCGATCTCCCGGATCGGCATACCTTCCCGGAAATGCCAGCGGCGGATCACACTCAATAACGCCATGTCGATCACTCCATGATCCCCCGACTGCCAGCCAGGGGAACGATCAGAACATGGGTCAAATCTCAGTGGAAATTACGGCCCCTCCCGGGTCACTTCTCAGTGGCAATCAACAGTGATGGCTCTTCGCCAACGAATTTTGGGCAAAGCAGCTCTTGTAGGGGCCGTCCTGACGTCTGCGCCGGGCGCAATCGGCCAGTCGGCGATGCCGGTGCAGACAGCACCCGCTCACGCCGCACTCGCACCGGCGGCGATTGGCGCGCAACAGCGCAATGTCATCTTCATCATCCTCGACGACCTGCGCTACGACGGGATGGGTTTCCTGCAGCCGCAGATCCGCACGCCAAACATCGACTTGCTGGCCAAGCGCGGAACCTATTTCCCCAACACGGTCGTCACGTCATCGCTGTGCAGCCCCAGCCGGGCCACCATCCTGACCGGACAAACGGCCCGCAACCATGGCATCGTCGACAACAACAACTCGTCGGAAGATGGCCTGACCTTCTTCCCGGCCTATCTGCAGAAGGCCGGCTACCAGACGGCCTTCGTCGGCAAGTGGCACATGGGCCAGGCGACCGACGCTCCACGCCCCGGGTTCGACATGTGGGTGAGCTTCGCGGGACAGGGGCATTACTATCCGACCGAGGGCATCTCTGCGGCACAGGCGGCCAAGGGCACGGCCAACACACTGAATGTCGATGGCAAGCGGGTGCCGCAGCGCGGCTACATCACCGACGAGCTCACCGACTATGCGATGAACTGGCTCGACAAGGAGCGTGATCCGAAGAAGCCGTTTTTCCTCTATCTCAGCCACAAGGCAGTCCATTCCGACCCGCTGCCGCCGCCCCGCTACGCACACCAGTACGACAAAGTGAATTTCGCCTTGCCGGCGAGCGCGGCGAACACCCCCGAGAACTATGCCGGCAAGCCGATGTGGGTCTACAACCAGCGCAATTCCTGGCACGGGGTCGACTTCTTCTACAACGCCGACATGAAGATGCCGGAGTACCTCCGGTATTACTACGCCACGCTCTCGGCGGTGGATGACAGCGTGGGCAGAATCATGGCCTATTTGACGAAGAAGGGTCTGGAGAAGGACACGCTCGTGGTGTTCACCTCGGACAATGGCTTCCAGATCGGCGAGCACGGTCTGATTGACAAGCGCACCGCCTATGAACCCTCGGTCCGGGTGCCGATGATCATGGTCGCACCCGGAACAGTCCCGGCCGGGGTGACCAATCCGGCTCTGTTGCGCAATCTCGACTATGCGCCCACCTTCCTCGACCTGGCGGGCGTTGCCGCACCGCCGCAGTTCGAGGGGCAGAGTGCCTGGCCGCTGATCACCGGCAAGGTTGCGCCCCAGGCCTACAAGGCACCGGATTTCGTGTACGAATACTACTGGGAATGGTCGTTCCCGATGACGCCCGGCACTTTCGCTATCTGCCGGGGTAACCTCAAGTACATCCAGTACTACGGCGTATATGATCGGGACGAGCTTTACGATCTCGCCGAGGACCCTGACGAGATGCACAATCTCGCGAACGATCCCGCCTACACCGATGCAAAAGTCACGCTGCGCGCCGCCATGTTCAAGCAGCTGGCCAACCGCGACGGCGCCCACGTCATCCCCTACACCGCGCGGACGTCGATCGGCAGCGTGCGCCGAGCGATCGGCGGCACCGGTTCTGCTCCATTCCCCAAGGAATGGTACGTCGAGCCGGATCGCTCAGACCGGGTGGACGACCTGGTTCCCGATGGTGGCTTCAAGGAGTCGCTGCACAACCAGGGCAAGTCGTTCCTCGACATGCCACCGCTCGGCCACGGTCGTAACCAGGTGGATGTCCTGGCTTCGGAGATGGAGACCCTCGCCCGCAAGGGCGGTAAATGACACTGCCTTCGCTGACCCGACGCGGGTTGGTCCGCATCCGTGGCCTGGGACAATGGGGTCGCGTCTAGCCAAGAAGGATGAAGATCATGAGCGAAGGGACTCCCTGCGAGGACACCTGATCGATCTGGGCGAAGCCTCGGCGACCACCAAGGGCCAGGCGATCGTCGAACTCTACGTCAGCGGTGACAACCTCCGGTTCCTCCCCGGTATCGCCGCCGATTGACCGGCCCGCCTCCAACCGCCCAAAGCATTTTGCGCCCCCGCCTCATCAAATCATTCGAATGTGAGCGCGCGACCCCTTCCTCAGATTTGGCGACCGTCACATTCGCCTCAACAAAGTAACCCATGTTGGCGATAACGACTGTTTCGTCCGCTTTCAGATCGACGATTTCTTTCGCCGATACACACTTGGTGATTCCCCGAACATCTTGCTGAACAACCGCGAGAAATGAGAGACGTCCTTGAACCCGGTCTCCAGCGCGACTTGCGTAATGTTGACAAAAGGCAAATCTAGTCGATGCTTCGCCACTTCAAGCCTACATGCCCAGAGCCACCGGTCTGGGGTCAGCTGGTGACGAGCGAAAAGTCGATAGAGCCCGCGCTCGGATACGGCGAAGCGGCGCGTGAGATCGTGAACTTCCGTCCTTTCCATGCCAACCCGCGCGATAACCCACTTTCGCATATTCTCGATCAGCTCAAGCTCTTCATCATATGCGCTGAGTTGTTGAAGTTGCAGAGCCCCGGTCAGCAGATCCAGGAGGACCTGATTGGCAGTTCTTGTGGTGAGGAGATCAGCTTGGTTTGACTTGAGGAGAAGGTCGATAGTGCCGACCAGGATCCTGGCGATGTCAGTATCCGCCCGGATAACCTTATGAAATGGCTTTAGCCCCCGCTTCTCGAGCGAAAGGATTGTATCGCGGGGGATTCCGAACGAGAGGAACTTGCAAGGTCCTTCGCTCTTGATCGAGCTGTCGAGACAGGGGTCCACGATCACTATTTCGCCGGGCCCCGCCCGGAATTCCATGCCGTCTTCCCGGCAGAACGCAGTTCCGACCTTTTGCTGCACTAGAAACACCGCGTCCGACCAGCGATCGTTCAGCGCACCGGCCTGCCTTGCGATCTCCACTCCGTTCAGTTGCGTAACGAATGCCGGCCCGATGCATGAGCTGCGCCACTCGATCGCAAGCGCAGGCTTGACCGCGCCTAGGGGGCGGACGCCAATGTCGCCGAACCGCTGCTTCATCCGCTGCTCTATGTTCAGCAGCTGAGTTGTCTTTTGGTCGCGTGCACCCTCTGCATACTCAAGCGGGCTCACCATGAGTCACTCATCCCGTGGTTTGTTAGGGACCAAAGTGTTGCATCAACTGCGTCTCGGCAAGTGCTGTCGCACCTACGGGCAAACTTGCTTGCACGACGTTGCCAAACTGTTGCACCACCCTGCCGTCAAAGGGGCCAAAATGGCATCATCGTGGCGATTAAATTCTTTGAGTCGGCAGGAAAAATGACTATTTTACCGTCATTTAATCTCAGATTGGGCGACGCATCGACAAGCCCGCTGCGCACCCCTCTCTAACCTCCCCACGCGTTGACACAGACCGATCGGTCAACGAATTTCCCCCTATGCCGCGCACTAAGCTGCCGGCCAACACACACCGCTTCACGCGATGGGGGGAAAACAATGAACAAGCGAACCAAGATCTTCTCGATCTTTCTGGCCACTGCCTCGGCCGCCCTGCCCTATGCTAGCGCAATGGCCCAGGACTCCGGGCAGCCCGATGGCGACAGCCAAGCTACGCCAGCTAACGGCGAGATCGTCGTCACGGCGCAGCGCCGCAGCGAAAGCATCCAGAAGGTTCCAATCAGCATCACCGCCTACACCCAGGCGCGGATGGACCGGCAGGGTGTGCGCGATATCCAGGACGTCGTGCGCCTGACCCCGGGGCTCGACTTCAACCGTGGTGGACCGCAGAACCTTACGAACATCTCGATCCGTGGCATCCGCTCAAACGGCGGTGCGAGCACCACGGGCATCTACATCGACGACGTACCGATCCAAGCACGCCGGGCCGGGTACTCGGGCGGTTCGCCCTTTCCCGAGGCGTTCGACCTTGAACGCGTCGAAGTACTGCGCGGACCGCAGGGCACCCTGTTCGGCGCCGGGTCGCAGGGCGGCACGATCCGCTTCATCACCCCATCGCCGAGCCTCTCGGACCAGTCCGGCTATGGCCGCGCCGAAGTCAGCACGACCAAGAACGGCGGCGTCGGTTATGAAATCGGCGCGGCCTATGGCGCGCCAATTGTAGAAGACAAGCTCGGCTTCCGGGCGAGCGCCTGGTATCGCAAGACCGCTGGCTGGGTAGATCGCGCCAATCCCCGCACCAAAGCGATCATTCAGGAGGACGCGAACAGCGGCGATACCTTCTCTGGCCGCGCGGCACTTACCCTTGCGCCGACCGAGGCGGTCAAGCTGACGGCCTCTTTCTATTACCAGCGCCAGCGTACCGATGATGCGCCGACATACTGGGATATCCTCAGCAATCCGTCACAGGGCAAGTTCATCAACGGCAACGAGATCGCCTCGCCAACCGAGGATGAGTTCTACGTGCCGTCGCTGACTGCATCGATTGATCTTGCTGACAATATCAGTCTGATCTCGGTCTCATCCTATCTTCACCGCGACCAGGACGTCATCGCCGACTATACTCAGCTGGACCGCGCGATTGTGTTCGGCAACCCGATCCCGCCCGCGGGCGCGGCGGCTCCCTCAAAGTTTCGCAATAGCCAACGCAGCTTCACGCAGGAAGTTCGCATCCAGTCAACCGACAAGAGCCAGAGCCTGCGCTGGGTTATCGGTGGATTCTACCAGCACTCCAAGCAGAACGCGACGCAGTTCGTCTATGACCCAACGCTCACCAACGAGTTCGAGACCGCGACCGGTCTGCCCTTTACGGCGGTCTTCGGGATCCCCGTGCTCCCCGGTGGGCTGATTTATTACCAGGATCCGTTCGAGACCGTGGACAAGCAGATCGCGGGCTTTGGCCAGGTCGATTATGACATTACCCCGAACCTCACCGCCACGGCAGGCCTGCGCGTCGCCTCAGCCAAGTTCTCGTTCCTCACCAGCGTGGGCGGGCCGTTCGGCGGGGTGCCCTTCACCGACTCCGGCAAGCAGAGCGACTCTCCGGTAACGCCGAAATTCGGACTCGAATACAGGATCAGCTCGCTCAACTCGGTCTATGCCTCGGTCGCCAAGGGCTTCCGCGTTGGCGGGTCGAACGCTCGGCAGCTCTCCCCCTGCCAGGCGCAGCTGGGCGCGCTCGGCCTCGGTGGGATCAACCCGAGCACCTATGATTCCGATACGGTGTGGAGCTACGAAGTCGGCAGCAAGAACCAGACTGCGGACCGTCGTCTGACGTTCAATGCCAGCCTGTTCTACGTCAAGTGGAAGAACATCCAGCAGTTCGTCACTCTGTCAAGCTGCGGCGGCGGGTTCATCGCCAACCTTGGCAGCGCCGAGAACAAGGGCTTCGACATCGATGCGGCATTCACGCCCATCGACGGCCTGAACCTTGGCGCGGCAGTCGGCTATACCAACGGCAAGTTCAAGGACACCGTCTATGCTGCCGCGCCGCGGCCGGGCAGCTCGGCGGTCTCGGCGGGCGACCGGATCCAGGGTTCGCCGTGGCGCATTGCGCTCAACGCCGAATACCGCTTCGCCCTGACCGGCCGCAGCGAAGGCTATGCCCGCGTCGACTACCAGTATGCCAGCGCCGAATCGTCACAGGTTGCCCAGAGGAATCCCGCCAACGGGCTGAACTTCATCCCGTTCTATTACGGGGCGCCGGAGACCAACTTCGTGACGGCCCGCGTGGGCGTGAAGCTCGACAAGGTCGACCTCTCGCTCTTTGCGGACAACCTGTTCGACACCAAGACCGCGCTGGATGGGCAGAACCTGGTCGGGACGCCATTGACCCGCTTCTCGGGCTTCCGCCCACGGACCATCGGCCTGACCGCCACGGCCCGATACTGAATACCGGGATCGGTCCGGTCGTCGGCCCGATCCACCCGATGATCTCAAATACTTAGCCTGACGGGGTGCGCGATGCGGACGATGATTTTGGCATTGGCTGTCTTGCTGTCGAGCACCTCACAGGCGGGACTGGCGAAGTCCCCGGCACCGCATGGCGGAGACGTCGATCTCGTCCTGCGCAACGGGTCGATCTACCTTGTCGAGCCCGAGGGAAAATGGGCCCAGGCGGTAGCGGTCAAGGATGGCACCATTGTCGCCATTGGGACCGACCGGGAGATCGACCGGCTGATCAGGACGAGGACCCGGGTCGTCGACCTGAAGGGCCGGATGGTGATGCCCGGCATCATCGACGGCCACGTCCATCTCGCAACGGCTGCGGCCGAACTGCAGATCTTCAACTGCAACTTTTCCGCCTATGGCGATTTCGATGCGGTGATCCGAAGCGTGCGGGAATGTGCCGCGAGAATCCCTGCAGGCACGTGGATCGTGGGGCAAAGCTGGGGCAGCGGGCTCTATGGCCGGCTGGCCGACGCCCGCTCGCTCAAGGCGCTGGACGAGGCGAGCGGTGACCACCCAGTCATGCTCCGCAACGACAGCATCCACGACCGCTGGGTGAACTCCAGGGCGCTGGCGGTTGCCGGGATCGGAACGGACACCAGCGATCCGGTGAACGGCAAGATTGGCCGCGATCCGCAGACAGGCGCGCTCAACGGCCTGCTGCTGGAAAGCGCCACGGCTCTGGTCGAGAAACACATCCCTGCCATGGCGGCCAAGGCCAGCGTGGAAGACGAGGCCGGGGCGCTCGCCGTCGGCGTACGCTATCTCAACTCGCGCGGGGTCACCGGTTTCGACGATGCAGGCGTGGTCTTCGGCGGAAGCATGTTCTCCGACATTCGCGCCTATCGCCTGCTCGACCAGCGCGGCGGCCTCACGGCCCATGCCGCCCTGTCCATGCTGATCGATCCGGAAAACCCGGACATTGCCAACATCTACAGCCGCAGGGCCGAGTATAACTCGCGCAACCTGTCAATGGATTTCGCCAAGATCTTCGTCGACGGAGTGATGGTCAGCCACACCGCCAACTTCATCCAGCCCTATCTGCCCGACGAGGCCCACGGCAAGGCCTTCCACGGCCCGACCAAGATGTCGGCCGCCCGCCTGGCCGAAATGGTCACCGAGCTGGACAAGCGGGGCGTGTCTACCAAGCTGCACGTGGCGGGCGACGGGTCGGTCCGCATGGCGCTCGATGCGATCGCGGCGGCGCGCAAGGCCAATGGCCCGAACGGCCCCATCCATACCCTCGCCCACGCTGGCTATGTCGCCGACAGCGACATCGACCGGTTCCGCCCGCTCAATGCGGCGGTCGATGCCTCGCCCACCGTATGGTACCCCGGCCCGATCCTGACCGGCACCGAGGCCGTGATCGGCAAGGATCGGGCCGATCGGTACTGGCCCTTCAGGACCTATGCCGCAAAAGGCATAGTCGTGGCCGGCGGGACCGACTGGAAGACGCTCCCCGGCGAATTCTCCGACCTGTGGGATGGTATGCAGGGCATGGTCACCCGTCGCAATCCGACCGGCGCCGCGCCCGGCGCGCTCTGGCCCGAACAGGCGGTCGACGTCGGCACGATGATCCGGTTCTACACCCTCAACTCGGCCAAGGCGATCCGCGCGGACAAGCGCACCGGATCGATCCGCATCGGCAAGGCGGCGGACATGATCGTGCTCGACCAGAACCTGTTCAGGATCCCTGCCGACCGGATCGCAGCGACGAAGGTGGACATGACCTTCTTCGGCGGAAAGCTCGTTTATGAGCGTGCCCCGAACTGACCATCCGGCGTGGCAGCGCTGACGGCACGTGAGAACCTTCGGATCGCATCGCGACATAGACCGGCAATGGTGAGCCCAAACGAGGTGAACATGACATACAGGATCGAACCCGCACCCCCGCCCACATCCCGGTTCGTCGCCGAACTGTGCGCCGCACTTGGCCCCCGGGTGGGGGTGGAGCGGCATGGCCCGGTGGTGCGGGAATTCACGCCGGTCACGGGCGGAACGCTGATCGGGCCGAACATAGACGCCTTGGTGCAGCCGGGCGGGGGTGACTGGTCCACCGACGTCAACGGCATCTTCCGGCTCGACGCCCGCTATCCGGTCCAGACCGCGGACGGCACGTGGATCGAGGTCTATAACCGGGGCATCGGCCACTCCGACCCTGCCCTGTTCGAGGAAATCGTCACCAAGGGCGGTGCGTCGCTCGACGGCGTGTATTTCCGGACCGTGGCCCAGTTCTTCACCGACAGCCCGGATTACCAGTGGCTTGCCACGCGCGTCCACATCGGCATCGGCCGCTACATCGGCGCGGACATCATCATACACTTTTACGAGGTCGACTGAATCCATGTCATCTGAAGCTCCCCCGCTGGACCCGCAAATCGCGCCCCAGGCAGCCCGCTTCGATGAGGTCATGGGCGAACCCGGCCTGACGGTGCAGCAGTTCCGCGAGCGCTATTCCACACTGATGGCCGAGCAGGGCGAACCGCCGGTCCGCGTCAGGACCAGTGACATAACGATCGCGACGCGCCACGGCGACATGGGGGCGCGGCTTTACACGCCCGAGATCAAGGCCCCGCCCGCTCTAATCCTCTACATGCACGGCGGCGGGTTCATGGTCGGCAGTCTCGACGGGCTGGACAAGGTAATGCACCAGTTCAGCCATGCGACCGGGCTTGTCATCCTATCGCTCGACTATGCCCTCGCGCCCGAGCACACCTATCCGGTTGCGCTTCAACAGTGCGAGGACGCGCTGCTGTGGGCAGCGGAAAACACCGAACTGCTTGGCACTTCGGGCAATATTGCAGTGGCAGGGGATTCGGCCGGCGGCAATCTTTCCGCCCTGCTCGCCATACGGCACCACGCGGAGCTAGGCGAGCGCCTGTTCTGGCAGGGGCTGATCAATCCGGTGCTCGATTTTCCCGGCGTGGCCGAGGGCAGGAAGCTGTCACACCGCCAGTTTGCGGCGGGACCGATCCTCAACATCGAGGTAATGAAGGGGTTCAACCAGGCCTATTTCCCGGACAAAGAGTCACTGGTCGAGGCCAGTCCGATCCACTTCAAGGGGGACATGAACGGCCTGCCGTCCGCCTTCATAGCCGCCGCAGAGTGCGACCCGCTGCGCGACGATTCCGTCCACTATGCCGCGATGCTACAAGCTGCCGGGGTTCCGGCGACGCTCAAGGTCTATCCGGGAATGTGCCACAATTACATGACGCTTGCGCACCACAGCACGGTCGCTGCCGGCTTTATCGAAGATTTCATCGCCGAAGCACGCACCGCTGCCGCCACTTTGGCCTGACAGAGCCCACGACAATCTATCCTAAAAGGGGCGGTGGCCCAAGCCGCCGCCCCTATTCACATCAGAGAACCAGCGTCGTGACCTTCTCTTCGGTGCAGGCTTCGATCCCGCTGATGCCGAGTTCGCGGCCGATGCCGCTGGTCTTGAAGCCGCCCCACGGCAGAGCCGGATCGATGGTAGCCCAGCCATTGACCGAAACTGCACCAGCGCGGATGCCCTTGGCGACTGTGAGGGCACGCGACACGTCCTTGGTCCACAATGTCGCCGCAAGACCATAGCGGGTCGCATTGGCGCGGCGCACGGCTTCCTCATCGCTATCGAAGGGGATGATGCAGCCGACTGGACCGAAGATTTCCTCGGCGACGATCGACATTTCATCGGTCACGGAATCGAAGATGGTCGGCCGGTAGAAGTACCCCTGATCGTGGGCTATGGCACCGCCGGTCACCATCCGGGCGCCCGAGGCGAGACCCGCCTGGACATAGCGCTCGACTCGCTCGAACTGGCCCTTGCCGGCGAGCGAACCCATCTGCACTTCACCGCTGGTCGGATCGCCCACCACGGTGGCGCTGGCGGCCCCGGCCATGGCCTCGGTGAACCGGTCGACCATCGAACGGTGGACGAAGATGCGCGTGCCTGCGGCGCAGACCTGGCCCTGGTTGAAGAACAGGCCCATTGCGCAGCCCTGGATCGCGGCGTCGAGATCCGCGTCCTCGAAAACCACCTGCGGCGACTTTCCGCCCAGCTCGAGCGCAACGCGCTTGAAGTTGGAAGTGGCCGCACGCATGATTACAGCGCCGGTTTCGGGGCTGCCGGTGAAGCTGATCTTGTCAACGTCAGGGTGTTCACTGAGTGCGGAACCTGCCACGGACCCAAGGCCCGGGACGACGTTGATTACCCCGTCAGGGAAGCCGGCTTCCTTGGCCAGCTGGGCGAGACGGATGGCCGAGAACGGGGTCTGCTCGGCCGGCTTGATGACGCAGGTGCAGCCGACGGCCAAGGCTGGAGCCAATTTCCAGGACAGGATCATCAGCGGCGTATTCCACGGCACAATCATGCCAATCACGCCGACTGGCTCGCGCGTGACGAAGGAATGGGTCTTGCGCCCGAAATAGCCCGCGGTGGGTACTACCCGGCCTTCCAGCTTGTCCGCCCAGCCCGCGTAATAGCGGAAGGTGCCAACCGCATTCGGCAGGTCGAGGATTTGCGTCTCGATCGACGGACGGCCGATCGACAGGGCATCCATGTCGCCAAGCAACTTGGCGTCGCGTTCGACGAGCTCGGCCAGGCGCAGCAGGAGTGCACCGCGCTGGGCGCCGCTCATGGACGACCATTCTTCACCCTCGAACGCGGCCTTTGCGGCAGCTACGGCCCTATCGACATCGGCAGCGGAAGCCGAGCCGACACGGCCAACAACACCGCCATTGGCGGGGCTGATAACGTCCATCACTGCGCCTTGATCAGCCTTTATATCCTGACCTGCGACAAAGATTGTGCCGGTATCCCACATAAACCCTTATCCCTCAGTCGTTCGCTATGATGAGCGTGACTTTGTCCTTGGCGAAGTTTGCCAGGTCTTTGCCGGTTGCGCGGTTCTCAGGCGAGGCCATGGCTTTGTCGAAAGCTTCCTGATCCGGGAAGATCATCTCTGCGATCAGATACACATCCGCAGTTCCCATCAGGCGCTTGTTGCGGCGAATTAGACGCAAGTCGGCAAGTCCTGGCACCTGCTGCACCAGTGGAACATGCACTGTGCGATAGTGCTCCTCGAACGCATCAGGATCATCGGGAGTCGCGTAAATCGCCACCAACTTTACTGCCATTTCTTGCTCCTCAGCACTTGGGCCTGTTGTCTATGACGCGGGTCGCCTTGCCTTCGGACCGCTTCAATGAGCTGCGCGGGCAGGCCACGATCTTGGTCGAGATGCCGATCATGGTCTTGATGTGGTGAGCCAGTTCGTTGACCGCAGCTTGGCTATCCTGCTCTGCCATCGCATCGCGCATTTCGACCCGGAGGATCACCACGTCGAGGCGACCGGGGCGATTGACCTCGATCTCGAAATGCGGCGCCAGCGCCGGCACTTTCAGGATCTGCTCCTCGATCTGGCTGGGGAAGACGTTGACCCCGCGGATGATAAGCATGTCGTCGGAACGACCGGTGATCTTGGCCATACGCCGCATCGGGCCGACCGACCCCGGCAGCAGCCGGGTAAGATCACGGGTGCGATAGCGGATGATCGGCATGGCCTGCTTGGTCAGCGAGGTGAACACCAGTTCGCCCTCCTCGCCGTCCGGCAGAACATCGCCGGTCACCGGGTCGATGATCTCAGGATAGAAGTGGTCTTCCCAGATCGTCGGGCCATCCTGGGTGTGGGCGTATTCCTGAGCGACGCCCGGCCCCATCACCTCCGACAGACCGTAGATGTCGACGGCGCGCAGACCGGCAGTTTTCTCGATCTCGCGACGCATGGCGTCTGTCCACGGTTCGGCCCCGAAGATGCCCGTCCTGAGCGAGGTCGACGCCGGATCGATGCCGCGTGCCTTCATCTCGTCTATCAGGGTCAGCATATAGCTGGGAGTGACCATGATGATATCAGGCTGGAAATCCTGGATCATCTGGATCTGCTTTTCGGTCTGCCCGCCCGACATCGGAATGACGGTGCAGCCGAGCGCTTCGGCCCCATAGTGCGCGCCAAGGCCCCCGGTGAACAGGCCATAGCCGTAGGCAACGTGAACCTTCATCCCGGGGCGGCCGCCCGCAGCATGAATGGAGCGGGCGACAAGACCGGACCAGGTCTGGATGTCCTGCTCGGTATAGCCAACTACCGTGGGCTTGCCGGTAGTCCCCGACGAGGCATGAACGCGCGAGACCTGGTCCATCGGCATGGCAAAAAAGCCGAACGGATAGTTTTCACGAAGGTCAGCCTTTGACACGAACGGGAACTTCGCCAGATCTTCGAGCGATTGAAGGTCGTCCGGAGTGACGCCCGCTGCCTCGCACTTCGCGCGGTAGGCAAGGTTGCCTTTCCACGTGTGGGCGAGGCTCTGCTTCAGGCGCTCCAATTGGAGCGCGCGAAGCTGCGGCAGATCCAGACGCTCATTAGCGAGCAGTTCGGCTTGATCGACGCGGGCCATCAGAATGCATTCATGGTCAGGAGATCATAGGTAGCGACAAGCTCGTCAGAGGCGTTTGTCACGGCGACGGCCCAGCGGACCTCACCCATGTCGGGCGTTCGCGGGGACTTGGACTTGACGGTAAGCGCTACCTTGATGCTCTCGCCCGGCTTGACCGGCTGGACAAAGCGCAGGTGTTCGAGCCCGAAGTTTGCGAGCACCGGGCCCGGCGCTGGGTCAACGAAGAGGCCGGCGGCGAAGGACAGGATCAGGTAACCATGAGCCACACGCCCGCCGAAGATCGGGCTAGCCGCGGCGGCCACTTCGTCCATGTGGGCATAGAATGTGTCGCCGGTGAAGTGTGCGAAATGCTCAATGTCCTCGAGCGTGATCTGGCGCGAGGGGGTGCGCAGCGTGTAGCCCAGCTCAAGCTCACCATAAGTCATGCGGAACGGATGGACCTCCCCCTCAGGTCGGGGCGCCCCGGCAAGCCACTGGCCCACTACGCGGCTGAGGTTGCGCGGGCTGCCCTGGATGGCGCTGCGCTGCATGAAGTGCTTCACGCCGCGGACGCCGCCCATCTCCTCGCCGCCACCGGCACGGCCGGGACCGCCGTGGATCAGCATCGGCAGAGGCGAACCGTGGCCGGTCGATTCCCGTGCACTGTCGCGGTCAATGATGACCAGTCGGCCATGATAGGCGGCCGCACCGAGGACGAAGTGCCGCGCCACGGCGGGGTCGTAGGTGAACAGCGAGATCGCAAGGGAGCCCTTGCCGCGATTGGCGAGCGCTATCGCGTCGTCGAGGTCCTCGTACGGCATGAGCGTCGCGACCGGGCCAAAGGCTTCGACGTCGTGAACGGCCTCCGCTGTCCACGGCGTGTCGTGCCTGAACAGCAGCGGCGAGACGAAGGCGCCAGCGCCGGGGTTGTCCGCTCGGGCGTCCACCGTGTCGATCGAGCCGAACACGAGCGCCGCCTCGTTGCCGATCTGCTGGGCCTTGGCGCGGACGTCATCGGCCTGGCGCGCATTGACCAGCGCGCCCATGGTCACGCCTTCCAGCGCCGGATCGCCCACGACGACCTTGGCGAGGCGCGCCTTCAGTGCTTCTTCCGCAGCGCCGAGCAGAGCCTTGGGCACGAAGGCGCGGCGAATAGCGGTGCACTTCTGCCCCGCCTTCACCGTCATTTCGCGGACGACCTCTTTGACGAACAGGTCAAACTCCGGCGATCCTGCCTCTGCATCTGGGCCGAGGACCGAACCGTTGAGCGAATCCTGCTCGGCAATGAAGCGGACGCCTTCGCGCACGATTACCGGGTGGTTCTGGAGCTTGAGCGAGGTCGCGGCAGAGCCCGTGAACGACACCACGTCCTGGCAGGTGAGATGATCGAACAGGTCGCCCACGTCACCCACGATCAGCTGAAGTGCGCCGGGAGGCAGGTGACCGGATTCAACCATGATCCGCACGGCATGTTCGGCCACCTGGGCGGTGGCCGTGGCGGGCTTCACGATAGCCGGCACGCCCGCCAGCAGCGCGGGGCCGAGCTTTTCCAGCATGCCCCACACTGGAAAGTTGAACGCATTGATCAGCACCGCCGCGCCCTGCAGCGAGGTGTAGACATGCTGGCCCACGAAAGTGCCGTTTTTGCCGATCGGCTCCAGATCGCCGTCAATCAGCACGACGTCGTCAGGCAGCTCCTTTCGGCCCTTGGACGCCATGGTGAACAGGGTACCGGCGCCGCCTTCGATATCGATCCAGCTGTCGGTGCGGGTCGCGCCGGTCTGCGCGGAAAGCTCGTAAAGCTCTTCTTTGCGGGCCATGATGGCTTGAGCCAGCAGCTTGAGCATGGCAGAGCGCTGGCGAAAGGTCATCGCGCGCAGCGATGCGCCGCCAGTCTGGCGGGCGTGGCCCAGCATCCCCCCGAAATCGAGCGAGCTTCCGCCGCACGTGGCGACAGTTTCACCCGTGATGGCGGAAAGCACATGCTGGGCAGGCGCAGTGGTACGCGTCCAGGCGTCACCACTGTAGCTCTCGAGAATTCTGGTCATGTCTACTCCAAAAAATTGAAAGGCTCAGCGTCCGGTGAACTGCGGAGCGCGCTTTTCCATGAAGGCCGACACGCCTTCCTTGTAATCTGCACTGAAGCCGAGTTCGCGCATCAGATCGCGCTCCAGCTCCAGCGATTCGTCCAGCGAGCGTCCGAACGAGCCGCGCAGGGAAGCCTTGGTTGCAGCCAGCCCGCGGGTCGGCCCCGCAGCCAGCTTGCGCGCAAGAGACAGGCTTTCTTCCGCAAGCCGTTCATCGTCCACGCACTTCCAGATCATGCCCCAAGCCTCGGCCTTTTCCGCTGGCAGCGGTTCGCCAGTAAGAGCGAGGCCGAGTGCCCGGGCCTGCCCCGCAAGACGCGGCAACACCCAGGTCCCGCCCGTATCGGGGATGAGGCCTATATTGGCAAAGGACTGGATGAACTTGGCGCTGCGCGCAGCGATCACGATGTCGCAGGCAAAGGCGATGTTGGCGCCGGCACCGGCGGCGACCCCGTTCACCGCACAGATCACCGGCTTGGCCATGCCGGTCAGGCGGCGCACCAGCGGGGCGTAGTACCGCTCAACCGAATTGCCGAGATCGACTGCATCGGAACCCGGCGCAACAGCGCGGTCCGAAAGGTCCTGTCCGGCACAGAAACCCCGCCCGGCCCCGGTGACAAGGACCGCGCGAACGGCTTGATCGGTTGCAGCGCTGTCTAGCGCTTCCGCGACTTCGCCGTGCATCTGTACGTTGAAGCTGTTGAGCCGATCAGGCCTGTTGAAGGTTAGGCAGCCGACACCATCCACCACCTCGAATCCGATCGTCGCATAGGCCACCGGCCGACTCCCCAAATATTTTTTCAACTTTTAATAACCTGCCCAGTCGGACAATTATTGGCAAGCTATATTTTTCCGGCTAGGCAAGTCTCATGATGATCGGGAGCAATCAGCGCCTCGCCGTGATCGGCGCGGGCACCATGGGGTCAGGCATCGCCTTCGTGGCGGCCGTGGCCGGCCATCCAGTCGTTCTGGTCGACGGGTATGAACCCGCACTGCAACGATCGCGCGACAGCATTGAAACGATGCTGAACGGGCAGATCAGGCGCGGGCGGCTGACTGCCGAGGCTGCCGACGCGGTGCGCCAGCGAATCACCTGGTCGGGCGACCTCGGCGATGCCGCAGGCGCCGCTCTTGCCATCGAGGCGATCATCGAGGATCATGACGCCAAGATCGCCCTGTTCGAACGGCTCGAAGCGGTGTTGGACGCCGATGCGGTCATCGCCAGCAACACTTCGTCCTTCTCCATTGCCCAGCTTGCCGCCCTGATGGAGCGGCCCGAGCGGTTCGTCGGGCTGCACTTCTTCAATCCCGTGGCGGCAATGAAGCTGGTGGAGGTGATCGGATCGGGATCGAACCCTGCGGGCCTCCTCGAAAGGATGGTCGACACGCTCTCGGCCTGGGGCAAGCAGCCGGTACTGGTGCGCGACGTGCCGGGCTTCATCGTCAACCGCGTCGCCCGCCCCTATTACGCCGAGGGCTTCATCGCCGCCGGCGAGGGGATGGACAACGCCAGTATCGACAGCCTGCTTGAGCAGGCCGGAGGGTTTCGCATGGGGCCCCTCGCCCTGTCCGACATGATCGGGCACGACGTGAACTACACTGTCGCCTGCTCGGTTTACGATGCCTATGATGGCCGGACCCGCTTCCGTCCGAGCCCGGTTCAGGCTAAGCTGGTCGAAACCGGCGCGCTGGGCCGCAAGAGCGGGCGTGGCTTCTACGCCTATGGCGAAGGCGAAGCCGGGTATCAGCCGGTTCGCCTGACCGAGAATGCGGCGCCTGCGGGTGACGACCTCATTCTGCGCCATAACGCAGGCGCAGCGCTTCGCCCTCTGGTCGACCGGCTGGCGGCTGCGGGCGTGGCAGTTGCGGCCGATACCACCCTGCCGCAAGACAGCTTCACCCTTGGCGAATGGCGGATCGGCGCTGGCGACGGGCGCCTGCTCTCCGAGCGGGCGGAGCTCGACGCATTGCTCGACCACCAGCGGGATCCACAGGAGGCAACCGCTCTTGGCATTACCGCACGTGACGAAGTGACCTTTGCCGCCGTCGCCGCGTTGATCGCCCGCGCCGGGATGGTGGCCATCGCCGTGCCTGACCGCCCCGGGCAGGTCGTGCTGCGCTCGCTCGCCCAGTTGGCCAATGCCGCGTTCGACGCCCTGGCCGACGAGGTAGCCGATGCCGCCGGGATCGATGCCGCCATGCGGCTCGGCGCGAACCATCCCGAAGGGCCGCTGCAGTGGGCCGACCGCTTCGGCCCGGACCGCCTCGCGCAGGTCCTGTCCAACATCGCCCGGGCTAGCGGGGACGACATGTACCTCCCCTCGCCCGCGATCACGCAGGCAGCGAAGGCGGAGGAGCCTGCCCATGGTTGATCCCCTCGCGGTCGCCCGCGCCCTGCTCTCGTCCGAGGGGACGGGCGCAGCATGGAACATCCAGTTGCTGGACGCGGCGGAAGGCTATGCCCGGATTGCCATGCTGATCCGGCCGGACATGGTGAACGGCCACGGCGCAGTGCACGGCGGGATGACTTTCGCCCTCGCCGACACCGCCTTTGCCTATGCCTGCAACAGCCACAACGTCCGCACCGTCGGCCAGGGTGCCTCGATCGTCTACCTCAGCCCTGGCAAGGTCGGCGAGACGCTGATTGCCGAAGCCCGGATGACCGCCCGGCAGGGGCGGACCGGGGTCTGCTCGGTCGTGGTCACCGCCGACGATGGACGGGTGGTCGCCCAATTCCAAGGTCAATCCCGCGAAATTGGCGGGGCCATTCTCGAAGGACAGCCTGATGACTGATGCATTTATCTGCGATGCCGTTCGCACCCCGATCGGTCGCTATGGCGGCAGCCTGGCTTCGGTTCGGCCGGACGACCTGCTGGCCGTGCCACTGAAGGCGCTGGCCGAACGCAATCCCGCCATCGTCGGCGCGATCGACGATATCATCATGGGCTGTGCCAATCAGGCAGGTGAGGACAACCGCAACGTCGCCCGCATGTCGGCCCTGCTGGCGGGCCTTGGCGAAAGCGCTCCGGGGACCACGCTCAACCGCCTGTGCGGATCGGGCATGGACGCGGTCGGCTTCGCCGCGCGTTCGATCAAGGCCGGTGACGGCGATCTCTACATCGCGGGCGGCGTCGAATCGATGTCGCGCGCGCCCTTCGTGATGCCCAAGGCGGAGACCGCCTTTTCCCGCAACAATGCCGTCTATGACACGACCATCGGGTGGCGCTTCGTCAATGCCCGGCTGAAGGCGGAATACGGCATCGATTCCATGCCGGAGACGGCAGAGAACGTCGCCGACCAGTTCGGTATCAGCCGCCCCGACCAGGACGCATTCGCCGTCGAAAGCCAGCTGCGCGCCTCGCGCGCCCAGGCCAACGGCCGCCTCGCCAAGGAGATCGTCTCGGTCCGCATTCCGGTGCGCAAGGGTGACGATGTGATCGTGGACCGTGACGAGCACCCGCGCGAAACCACGCTCGAAACCCTCGCCAAGCTGCGCCCGATCGTCCGCCCTGACGGCACCGTGACCGCAGGCAATGCCAGCGGCGTCAACGACGGCGCGGCGGCGATCATCGTCGCCAGCGCGAGCGCGGTGGAGAAGTACGGCCTTACCCCCCGCGCCCGCGTGCTGGGGTGCGCCGTGGCCGGCGTGCCGCCGCGGATAATGGGTATCGGCCCCGCCCCCGCCAGCCAGAAGCTGGCCGAGCGACTCGGTCTGAATATCTCGGACTTCGACTTCGTCGAACTGAACGAGGCTTTCGCCAGCCAGGGCCTCGCCGTGCTGCGCGAACTCGGCCTGCCCGACAATGCGGCCCACGTGAACCCCAACGGCGGGGCGATCGCGCTGGGCCATCCGCTCGGCATGTCGGGGGCGCGGCTCATCCTGTCGGCCACCCAGCAGCTCGCCGAAACCGGCGCGCGCCGGGCACTTTGCACCATGTGCATCGGCGTTGGACAGGGCATCGCCCTTGCAATCGAAAAAATCTGAGCCGCGCACATAGATTTTAGTTGTCCGTCCGGTCAGTAAATTATATACCTGTTTCGTGATTGGGGAGTTTGCAAATGTATACCACTGAACTCGGCAAGCCGCAGAATGTGGTCTCTGTCGTCGAAGATCCCGAGCTGGTCGCCGCTTTCGAGGCGCGCGTCGCCGCCGATGAATTCATCGAGCCGAAGGACTGGATGCCCGAAGCCTATCGCCGCACCCTGGTGCGCCAGATCTCGCAGCACGCCCACAGCGAGATCGTCGGCATGCTGCCCGAAGGCAACTGGCTGACCCGCGCGCCGAGCCTCAAGCGCAAGGCGATCCTCCTTGCCAAGATCCAGGACGAGGGCGGCCACGGCCTCTACCTCTACTGTGCCGCCGAAACGCTTGGCACGAGCCGCGAAGAGATGATCGACGCGCTTCACGAAGGCCGCGCCAAGTACTCTACCATCTTCAACTATCCCACGCTCAACTGGGCGGACATCGGCGCGATCGGCTGGCTGGTCGACGGCGCGGCGATCATGAACCAGGTCCCGCTGCAGCGCACGTCCTATGGCCCCTATGCCCGTGCCATGGTGCGCGTGTGCAAGGAAGAAAGCTTCCATCAGCGCCAGGGCTACGACCTGCTGCTGTCGCTGGTTAACGGTACGCCCGAACAGAAGGCCATGGCGCAGGACGCGCTCAACCGCTGGTGGTGGCCGTCGCTGATGATGTTCGGCCCGCCGGACGACAACTCGCCCAACTCGGCCCAGTCAATCCGCTGGCGGATCAAGCGCGAAACCAACGACGAGCTGCGCCAGAAGTTCGTCGACGCCACGGTTCCGCAGGCCGAACTGCTCGGCCTGACCATTCCCGATCCGGACCTGCGCTGGAACGAGGAGCGCGGCCACTACGACTTCGGCAAGATCAACTGGGACGAGTTCTACGCAGTCGTCCGCGGCGAGGGCCCGACTGCCAAGGAGCGCCTTGCCACCCGCCGCAAGGCCTGGGACGACGGGGCCTGGGTCCGCGAGGCGGCCGATGCCTATGCCGCAAAACAATCCGCGCGCATCGCGGCCTGAAGGAGAATTCGAGATGTCCACCGATTGGCCCCTCTGGGAGGTCTTCGTGCGCGCCCGTGGGGGGCTTGAGCATCGCCACGCCGGTTCGGTCCATGCGCCCGACGCGCAGATCGCCCTGCGCCACGCCCGCGACACCTATACCCGGCGGATGGAAGGCGTCAGCCTGTGGGTGGTGAAGTCGACCGATATCGTCGCGTCCGATCCCAAGCAGTCCGAAGAGCTGTTCGGCCCGGCTGCAGACAAGATCTACCGTCATCCCACGTTTTACGACCTGCCCGAACCCGTAAAGCACATGTGAGGGGCCTGCGATGACCACCCCCCTTTTCAACGCCGCCCTGATGCTGGGTGACGACTGCCTGATCCTGGCGCAGCGGCTGTGCGAATGGTCGGGCACGGCACCGACGATCGAAGTCGACCTCAGCCTGTCCAACATCGGTCTTGACCTGCTGGGCCAGGCGACCATGCTGCTGGAATATGCGGGCGAAGTCGAGGGCAAGGGCCGCACGGCCGATGCACTTGCCTTTCACCGCGACGCCGAGGAATTCCGCAATTCGCTGCTGGTCGAACAGCCCAACGGCGACTTTGCCCGGACCTTGGTGCGCCAGCTCTACTTTTCGGCCTACAGCAGCGTCCTGTTCGAACTGCTCGCCGGGTCTAGCGACGTTCGCCTGGCCGAGATTGCCGCCAAGGCGATCAAGGAAACCCGCTATCACGTCGACTATGCCAGCGAATGGATCGTGCGCCTGGGCGACGGCACGGAGGAAAGCCGCCAGCGCGTGATCGACGGGCTGGACTGGCTGGCCCGGTTCACCGACGACCTGTTCCGCTGGAATGCGGATGCCCTCGCGCTCGCTGCACAGGGCCTGCTGCCCCGGCCCGACGCGATCCGCGAACGGTTCGACCAGATAGTCGCCGCCGTTCTGGCCGAGGCGACGGTCAGCGCTCCTGAAGTGACCTGGCCGCTGACCGGCGGGCGCGAAGGCCGCCATACCGAGCACCTGTCGCAGATGCTCGCGGTCATGCAGGTCCTGCCCCGCGCCCATCCGGAAGCCACCTGGTAAGCTCGCGATGAGCAGCCCGGAGCAGATCGATCCCGCACTGGCCAGCAAGGTCATGGCCGTCATGGCCGAAGTGCCCGACCCGGAAATCCCCGTGGTTTCCGTGGTTGATCTCGGGATTGTCCAGGGGGTTGCGCTGGACGGCGACAAGCCAGTCGTCCGGCTTACCCCCACCTATTCCGGGTGCCCGGCCACGGCAGCGATCCAGACCTCGGTGCGCGAGGCGCTGGATGCGGCAGGCCTTGCAGATGTGGGGATCAGACTGGTCCTCTCCCCTGCCTGGTCGACCGACATGATTTCCGACGCCGGGCGTGACAAGCTGAGGGCCTATGGCATCGCGCCGCCGCCCAAGGGGGCCGATGCCCGGTCGCTGCGGGGAAATCAGCCGGTGCTCTGCCCGCGATGCGATTCTGCGGACACGCGCGAGATTTCCCGCTTCGGCTCCACGCCCTGCAAGTCGCTCTGGCAGTGCAATGCCTGTCTTGAGCCGTTCGACAATTTCAAGTGCCACTAGGAGTTCGCATGTCCACTTCGTTCCATCCGCTCGAGGTTGCCGAGGTCAGGCGCGAGACTTCCGGCGCGGTATCGCTCCGGCTCAACCTGCCTGCCGAAGTGGCGGACCAGTTCCGCTTCAGCCCGGGCCAGCACCTGACCCTGCGCGCGATGATCGGCGGCGAGGACGTGCGCCGCAACTATTCGATCTGTTCTTCCCCCGCTGACGACGAATTGCGCGTCGCGATCAAGGAGATCCCGGGCGGGCTGTTCTCCGGCTGGGCCAATGCCACGCTTCAGGCCGGCGACCGGATCGAGGTGATGCCGCCCCATGGCAGCTTCACCTGGACCTTCGACCCCGCGCGCAAGGCGACCTATGCCGGGTTCGCAGGCGGTTCCGGCATCACCCCGGTTCTCTCCCTGCTCAAGACCGCGCTTACAGTCGAACCGGAAAGCACCTTCGTCCTGTTCTACGGAAACCGGACGACCCAGAGCATCATGTTCCTCGAGGAACTCGCCGGGCTCAAGGATCGCTACCTCGGCCGGCTCGTGATCCATCACTTCCTTACCGGCGAGGAAGGCGATTTCGACATCCTCAACGGCCGGATCGACGAGACCAAGGTCGGCGAAGTGCTCGGCTCGCTGGTCCAGCCCGCCTCGCTCGATGCCGCCTTCATCTGCGGCCCGGCCCAGATGATGGACGCGGTGGAAAGCGGCCTTTCCGCAGCCGGCGTTCCTGCGGACCGCATCCTCGTCGAACGGTTCACCGTGGGCGAGATGAGCGCGGAGCGGCTTGAGGCCGTGCGTGCGCTGGAAAAGCAGGCGGACGGGCGCAAGATCAAGCTCTCGATCGATGGGCGCCGCCGCACCCTGTCCTATCATGCCGATCAGGGCTCGATCCTCGACAACGCCCGCGCCGCTGGGCTTCCCGCTCCGTTTGCCTGCAAGGCTGGCGTCTGCGCAACCTGCCGGGCCAAGGTCATCTCGGGCCAAGTGGAGATGTTCCAGAACTTCGGGCTCACCGCCAAGGAAGTCGAACAGGGCTATGTCCTCACCTGCCAGGCCATTCCGCTGAGCGACGATGTGGAACTCGACCTCGATGCCTGATGATGCACCGATCCTCCTGGCGGAGCGGGTGGATAGCAAGGTCCTCGTCCTGCGCCTCAACCGGCCGGAGCGGCGCAATGCCCTGTCAACCGCGCTGCTTCAGGCGATCGCCGCCGAACTGGACGGTGTGGTAAGCGATCCCGCCATAGGCGCCGTGGTCATCACGGGTAGCAACACGGTCTTCGCCGCCGGCGCAGACCTCGACGAGATGGCCCGCTCGACCAGCGCAGACGCGGTCGAAAGCCCACGGTTCCTCGCCTGGCAGGCGATCCGCCGCTTTCCCAAGCCGCTGATCGCGGCAGTCGAAGGCTGGTGCCTCGGCGCGGGGTGCGAGCTGATGCTATGCTGCGACATCGTCATCGCCGGCAGCGAAGCGCGGTTCGGACAGCCCGAAACCAACCTCGCAATCATGCCCGGCGCCGGGGGGACTTCGGTCCTGCCGCGCCGGATCGGGATGCAGCGTGCCATGGTGATGGTCCTCACCGGTCAGCCTATCAAGGCAGCCGAAGCGCTTGACTGGGGGCTGGTCGCCACGGTGGCAGAGGCCGGCAAGGCGCTCGACCAAGCGCTGGAGATGGCCCGCACCATTGCCGACCGGGCACCGCTGGCGATGCGCGTGGCAGTGGAGAGCATCCGCCTAACCACCTCGCTCGACGAAGCGGCCCATATCCGGCGCGAGCGCGAGCTGTTCCTCACCTTGATGGACAGCGCCGACAAGGCCGAAGGCATCGGGGCCTTCAAGGAAAAGCGCGCGCCGGTCTGGTCCGGCAGGTGATCCGCACCCGCAATCTTTGTCACTCCTGATCGGTCGGCAGTACGCTGGGGCAAGATCGCCCCCGCGTGCCGTCGCACTATGCCTCCCAATCAGTCGCGCGTGGCCTCGCCCTCAGCGACCCACCTGGGAGAAACGCATGACATCCGGAGCACGTCCGCAGACCACTGCCTATGTCGGGGGCAAGATCTACACCGGCACTGCCGACCTGCCCTGGGCCGAGGCCCTGCTGGTCGAGGACGGGAAGATCCGCGCGGTCGGATCGACGGACGAGATCCTTGCCCAAGCGGGTAACGCCCCGCGCGAGGACCTTGGCGGGCGTATGGTCATGCCGGGCATCCACGATGCCCATATCCACCTCCTCGCCAGCGGGCTGAAGTTCTGCTTCGAATGCCGCCTGACCGAGAACGCCGACGCCGACGAGATCGTCCGCAACCTCTGCGATTGCCCCAAGTGCTCCAGCCCTGCCCTGTCCGACTGGATCATCGCCGGGGAGTTCAACCCCAACGTCTTTCCCGACGCCAAGCCGGACCGCGCCTTCCTTGACGAAGCCTTTCCGGACAAGGCCGTGTACATCTACGACTACACGATCCACCACGCGCTGGTGAACGGCAAGGCGCTGGAACTCGCGGGGATCGACGCCTCCACCCCCGACCCGCGCGGCGGCCGCATCATGCGGCGTGACGGATCACAGGAGCCGACCGGGGAACTGGTGGAGCGCGCAACCTGGGCGGTGAAGCGTGCGATCCCGCCCTATGAAAGCAACATCTATCGCGATGCCCTGCGCTGGGCCCTGGCCACCACCAGCAAGTTCGGGATCACTTCGGTCCAGGAAGCCTCGGCCTCGCTCGCCCAGCTGCAGGTGCTCAACGAACTGGATGCGGCCGGAGAACTGCCGGTCCACGTCACGGCCCACCTCGTCTGGCAGGAAGAGTCCTTTGGCGGCGGCGTTTCCTGCGAGGAACAGGAGCGCCTGATCGCGCAGCGGCGCGACTTCAGCAGCCCGCACGTCCATACCGATTTCGTGAAGTGCTGGCTCGACGGGGCCCCGCTCCCGCCCCACTTTACCGAGGCGCCGCTGCTGGACAATGGCGCCGGCGTGGACACGAGCCGGATCCAGATTTCCGAGGAAGTTCTGACCGCTGCGCTGGTCGAGTATGACCGGCAGGGCATCATGCTCAAGATGCATTGCGCGGGCGAAGGGTCGATCCGGGTCGCGCTCAATGCGATCGAGGCCATGCGCAAGACCGAAGGGGCGAGCAACCGGCCGCAAGAGATCGCGCACTGTACCTTCATCCACCCCGATGACCGCCCGCGCTTCGCCGAACTCAATGTGATTGCCGAGTTTTCGCCCGCGATCTGGCACATCCGCACGCCTGAGTTCGCCGTTCTGGACAGCGGCTACACCTTTCAGTCGATGCAGCAGCTGGGCACCCATATGACCGTGGGATCGGACTGGATCATCACCCCCGACCCGAACCTGTTCCCGGCGCTTCAGGGGATGGTGGAACGCGGCGCGGAGTCCGTCAGCCTTGCCGATGCGCTGCGAATGATGACGATTGAAGGGGCCCGCGCGGTCAATCTCGACCAGCGCATCGGGACCCTCGAAGTGGGCAAGTCCGCCGACTTCATCGTGCTGGACCGGAACCTGTTCGAAGTCCCGACCGCCGAGATCGGCGCCACCGCAGTGCTGCGGACCGTGTTCGAAGGACGCACCGTCTACGCTGCCGAGGAGGGCCCAAGCTCATGACGATCCCGGTTTTTCTGCTCACCGGGTTTCTCGGCGCGGGCAAGACCACCCTGCTCCGCGCCCTGCTTCGCACGCCGGAATTTGCGCGCACGGCAGTGCTCGTGAACGAGGTGGGCGAGGTCGGGATCGACCAGCACCTGGTCGGCACCGACGTGATGCCCGCCCTGCTGATGGATGGTGGCTGCGTCTGTTGCAGCGTGCAGGGCGACCTTGGCCTTGCCCTGCGCAATCTGGCGCTCCTGCGCGAGCGGGGGGACATTCCCGAGTTTGAACGCGTGGTGATCGAGACCAGCGGGATCGCCTGTCCGGGGCCGGTCCTGCACAGGCTTGCGAGCGACGACTGGGTCAGGGCGCGGTTTGGCGTGCATAGCGTGATTACCGTGGTCGACTGCCAGTTCGGGCCGGAGGCCGTGCTCGGCTCGGTCGAGGCGCGCGAGCAGGTGAGCCTGGCCGACCGGTTCGTGGTGACCAAGTCCGACCTCGTTCCGGTGACCGATCTGGCCGCTGCAACGGCACTGCTTCGGCGCTGCAACGGCCTTGCAACAATCACGCTTTCGATCAACGGCGACTGCGTGCCGGCCGACCTCCTCTGCCGCCCGGATCACCCCGGGACCGGCCATAACGCCCACGCCTGTTCGCCCCATGCGGAAGGCCTGTCGGTATCGACCGCAGTGGCCGAACTGGACCGCGCCCTCCCCTGGCCCGCCCTTGCCCGCGCGCTGGATAATGCGGCGCGGGAGTTCCACGATGTGCTGCTGCGCGCCAAGGGTCTGTGCCACGTCGCCGAGAGTGCCCGTCCGATCCTTGTCCAGGGAGTGCGCCATTTCTTTTTCCCGCCCGAGGTGCTCGAGGCCTGGCCGCGGGGCGAGGCGAAGACCGCCTTGACCTTCATTGCCAAGGACCAGAACGCAGGCCCGGTGCGCGACCGCTTCATGGCCCTGCTGGAAGCAGCCACCGCGCCTGTGCCGGGATGAAGAGGGCACCTAAAAAACGTTACGGATCAAGGATAACCTGATAGGCAGGAACCTGAGCTGAGGGACAACACGATGGGATGTCCAACTGACGGAGATGAAGGCACGGCGGGCGGCTCGGTCGTCTCGGGTTCGCGCTTCTTCGCCGAGGCGCTGACCAACCGCTATGGCGCCCACCGCGTCGACGTGCGGAGCGAGCGCCATGTGGCCCAGCTTGACGTCGCCGCCTTTGGCCCGTTCGCGGCCGGGATCGCCCGGGGCCGCGACATTGGCTGGGAACGGCAGCGGCGCCAGTTGGACGAACAGTGGCATGACTGCATCTTCCTGATCCAGCAGCGTGGCGGCCTGTCACGGGTGCGCCACCGCGACCGGGTGGCGGAACTGCGGTCGCACGACCTTGTCCTGATCAGCCCGGTCGGGGAATGCAGCTTTGAACTGGTGAAGCCGGGGGCAATGATCTCGCTCGGCCTGCCCTTCCCCCTGCTCGAGCGGTCGAAGGCGGACTTTACCGACCTGTTGGGGGCGACGATCAACGGGTCGCAGGGGGTGGGCCGGGTCCTGTCCTCGATGCTGGGCGCGCTGGCCCAGCCCGAGGCCAATTTCGATGCCGACGACTGCGTGGTTCTTGGCGAGATCATCGCGTCGATGCTGGACCACTGCAAGACCGGCACCGGCCCCAAGCCCAACGAGGTACGCCACCGCCAGCTCACCCAGTTGCAGGGCTGGGTGGAACAGCATCTGGACGATCCCGACCTTGGCCCGGACAAGCTGGCGCGGGTCTGCAACCTGTCGCGCAGCCAGCTTTACCGGCTGTTCCGCGATGAAGGGACGACCCCGCAGGCCTGGGTCTGGAACCTCAGGCTGCAGGCGGCGCGGGCCTGCCTGATGAAGGATCGCGGCCGGACGATCACCGACATCGCGTTTTCAGTGGGGTTCAACAGCGCGGCGCACTTTTCCCGCGCGTTCCGCCAGATGTTCGACTGTTCCCCGCGGGAAGTAGCGGCGGCAAACTGAGGGGCAATGGGCGCCCGGACATCTGGCCCGAACGCCCTGCCGACGCCTTCGGCCTTACTTCAGCGAGGTAAGATAGGCGATGATCGCGGCCCGCTTCTGGGGATCGCGCTCACCGAAGTAAGACATCTTCGTGCCCTTGACTGCCCCTTGCGGGCTGGTGATGAAGGCATCGAGGGTCTGGGCGTTCCAGACCTTCCCGCTGGCCTTCATCGCGGCGGAATAGACATAGCCCGGACGTGAGCCGGCCTTGCTGCCGACCACCTTGTAGAGATTGGGGCCGAGCGTGGCCTTCTGGCCTGCACCGACCACGTGACACGCCTTGCACTGGTTGAATGCCGCAGGGGCCGCCTGGGCCATGGCAGCCGCTGCGCCAAAGCCGCAGACGGCGGCCATGGCAGGAACGGCGACAAGGAACCTGAACTTCATCGTATTCTCCCGGTTGCGTCTTTCTATTGGGCCTTGGGAAATCCGGCAGCCAAGGCTGCACGGGTCGCCACGACATTGCCCAGCTTTACCTTGCGGTACTGTGCCACTTCTTCGGCTGAATAGGGCTTGAAGCTGCCCGGCTTGAGCCCGCCGAACTGGACCAGCATCCAGTCCATCAGCTCGGCCAGATCGCGGTCGCTCAGCTTGGAATTGGACGAGCCCGGAACCTGGACGAGGAATTCCCGCCCGCCCGGCACGGTCAGGAAATGCTGCACCTGACCGCGCAGGGTCGGCACGCGGCCGGCCATGCCTGACCCGTCGGGCAGGTGGCAGCCCTGGCATTCCAGCATGTAGTTGACCTGGACCCGGCGCCCGTTGGTGCTGTTCGACTGCGGGCGGCCACCCGGTTGGGGTGGGGCCACAACTTGGGCGACAGCTGCGGAAACGGTACCGAGAAGCACAAAGACCAGCAGGATCCTCGGGTACATGGGCGTTATCCTCAGGCAGTGCCCAGCAAGACCGAGGTCGAACAGTTGTAGACCACGCCGACCTGGGTGCCGAGGCACCAGTTAATGTCGTTCGAACCCGACGGCATGTAGACCGGCGTATCGCGTTCGTTGCGGTTGCACTGGCAGCGGCCGCAGGCCGACTTGCCGCAGCAGTCGTTGTAGGAAATGATGTAGTCCTTGCCGTCGACCGGGTTCTTGCAGGTGCCCACCCAGGTCACGGGCGAAGGTTCGGTGCCGGGCGGGCAGGTGGATGCCGATCCGCCGCAGCACGAGCAGAGGAACCCGTCGATCGCGCAATAGCGCCAATAATCGCATGACTCCGGATTGCCGGATTCGCCGGGCTGGACCGCTCCGGCGCGCGACACGGGCAGCAGCGGAAGCGAGGCGACCATCCCGAACGTGGCGGCGCGACCGAAGAAACTGCGACGGGAAATGTTGCGGGCAGTGGACCTGGACATCCGTTCCAGAATCCTGTCAATCCGGCTCATCTGAGGACCTCCAATTTCGATTTCATGCACTGCGCTGTTGCGCAAGGTAATCCTGGAGCGAGCTGACGCCGAGGCGCTGGGCCTCGAACAGGCTCTCGACATGTTCGCGATTGTTCACCAGCCCCTTGGCAACGAGACGGCCATCGGCACCAATCAGCGCGGCATAGGGCAGCTTGGCCACACCGAGCTTGCGGCCCAGTTCCATCGAGAGGACCAGCGGATAGCCATCCAGCCCTTCGCGTTCGACCATGCGCTGCTGGAGCGGCACGTCGCCGTCGCTGGCGAGGACCAGACGCGTGGTCCGGCCAAGCCGGTTGGCCATGCCGAGCACGGTAGGCAGCATCGCCTTGCACATCGGGCAGGTCGGCGAGACGAAGAACAGCAGCGTGGCGCGCCCGTCCTCGCTCGCTCCGCCAATGGTCAGGTTTTCTCCGTGAAGCGTGGCATAGCTGGCGACGGCAAGCTCTTCGCCGGGCCGCAGGCCGCCGGAAAGAGACAGCGCGCCCGACGATGGCAAGCGTTCATGCAGTATGCCGATCTGCCGGAGCATACCGAGCATCATCGCGGCCATGACCACGATCACCACCCACTGAGCGACGATTGCGAATACGAGGTAATTGCTCATCGCTGCATTGCTCCCAGAATTGCGCGGTTTGTCTGATGCTGGCTGAATGCGGCATAGAGCAACAGGCTGACGATAGCCGCGGGGGCGGCGGCAAGGCAGGCCGACCACAGCGGCCCCGGAAGGGTGGCCTGCCCGCTGGCAAGCACGAGGGCTATGGCCGCTAGCACGACGTTACGCCCGACCATGGCCCAGCTGATGGGGGCCTCGGCCTTGCCGAAGCCGGAACAGCCACAGCCGAGCCCGGTACGCCCGCGCGAGACGTTGATCGCCATAGCAAGGCCATAGACCAGCAGGACCACGCCAGTCGCGGCAAGGGCATGCTGTGGCGACACAGGAAGGATGGCCAGCAGGGCAAGGCCGAGCAGTAGTTCGAGGCCGGACAGTGCAACCGCCACCGGGGAGACCAGCGCCGCTGGGACCAGCATGTAGCTGTCCACCGTCGCCGCGAATTGCCGCGGGCGAGCGATCTTGGTCGTAGCCGATGCGAGGAACAGCGCGGCAAAGCCGAGCTGACCGGCAAGGATAGCCAGCGGACCGATCACGGCCGGAGGGCCAGTGGAGCGGGCTGCAGCACAGTGATCGATGCCCCAAGCCCATCTACCGTGCGAAGCACCTTGGCACTTGCAACGTCGCGGATCTGGAGCGCGCTCTGCCCGAGGTTGGCGGTGTAGAGCAACGGCGCTGCATCCTGGCTGATCGCCACCGAGGTGGCCTGTCCATCGAGCGGCATGCGCCGGATCAGGCGCCCTTCGGAAGCCTTGTATACCCACAGTTCGGTGCCGGGGTCCTTGTGCGAATTGACGTCGCCTTCGTGCATCAGGACATAGAGCGTATCAGTAGCTGAGTGATAGGCAGCCGTCTGCAGCGCACCGGGGCGCCACGCGCCGGGAACGTTCTGGACCAGCGGCCAAGTCCGCTGAACGACCGGTATGCCCTTGGCCTCACCGACCACGAAGACCTTGCCATCTCGCGAGAAGAACAGCCAGTTCGTGCCGGTCCAGACACCCTTTTCGGTGACCGGATCATCAGTCGGGAAGATCTGGGCCGTCGCCGGGGCGAGCGAGATCTGGCCCTTGGCATCAAGGGTGCCCGGCTGGGTCGACCCGTCGCTGCAGAGCATGAAGAACTGCGTGGCCGAGGTCGGGAAGGTCAGGCCGCAGCCCGGCGTCGCGAATTCGCCAGTAACCTTGCGCTGTTCCATGTCGAGCACGGTCAAGGACTGTTCCGGCGTGAAGTTGTATATAAGGCCGAACTTGCCGCCGGGCATGACGCTGTTCGAGGCAAGGAAGGGCATGCCGCCGAAGCGCTTGGGCGGAATGGCCACCTCGTCTCCGGGGGCAAGGTCGGTGGTCTTGTAGAAGGTCGCGACGTCGGCCCGCTCACCTCGCGAGGTGCGGGTGTAATAGGTGCCGGTGACGGCGACGTATTCGCCCGAGGGATGGATCATCAGCGTGCCATGGCCGTAGCCACCGCTGATCATGCCAAGAACCCGGCCGGTATCCCCGTCGACCAGGTAGGATCGCCCGTCAGGCATGCGCTCGAAGGCAATCTCGTTCACCCAGACCCAATGGGGCGCCATCGTCTTGGCAAGGGATTCGACGACCAGCTGCTCGGGCTGAAGTTCTGCGTGGGCCACGGCGGAACACGACAGGCAGGCACTGGCGGCAAGAACGAATTTCCTGAGCATCGACCGCTCCAGCTGTGAGTATTTGAGCGGCTGCGCAGCCATGCGTGGCTGCGCAGCCTTCGCTTGATTACTTGGCGGCTTCGAAGCTGCCCATGACGTACATGTCGCCCGCGCAGACCCAGCGCCCATCGACCTTGGTCCACAGGAACAGGATGGCGAAGGAGAACGGCTTCTCGCCCGACTTGGGGTCCTTCGGCGTCACATAGAACGTGGCCCAGTCCCAGCCAGCATCGCCCTTGACATAGCTGTTGTACGGCACGACGCGGACGTTGTAGCGCGCGACGGTCTTCTGGTAGTCGGCATCGAAGGCGGCGCGGCCTTCGACCGGCTTGCCCTCGACGCCAAACGACAGGGCATTGTTGGCATAGAACCGCTTCACGATCGGATCGGCCTTGCCCTCGGCGAAAGCCTGTTCCTTCAAAGTATAGAGTTCCTTAGTCGCCTTGCGGAAGGCGGCCAGTTCAGTCGGGTCGGAAGCCGGGATGTCGCCAACCGTGGTGAAGGCGGTCGTGGTTTCGGGCGCAGCGTCGGCCGCGGTCGCTTCGCCGGAAGGCGCCGCCTCGGCTTTGTCGAACTTGCCGCAACCGCCGAGCACGAGGACGGCGGCTAGGCCTGTCATGGCAGCGGCGTGCCGGATCTTGAGCATCTTGTTCATTGTGAAATCTCCGAAGTGTCAGTCGTTGAGGGCCAGCATCTGCTTGGCCGCGCGCTCGCCCTGCTCCACGGCGGTTTCCCACATCTGGGCGCCGGAAAGCTCGGAATGGCTGAATGCGATGCGGTGGAAGGGTTCGCGCAGGACCTCCATCGGGGCCTTCTTGCCGTCCTTTCCGAAGAAGAACCCCGGATAGCCGCAGACGTAGGCATGGCCCTGACGGTTCGCAATTATCGCCGCGATGTCGCGGTCGGCATCGAAGCCATAGGGCGCGAACATCTTGGTGAACTGGTCGCGGATCTGGCTCTCGATGTCGGCAAAGCTCATGCCGAAAAGCTGCATGCGGCCCGTGGTGCACTGGTCCGGGAAGGGAACGCCAGGGTTCAGGAACGGGATGTACTGGGTCAGCACCACCGGCTTGTTCGGGTCGAGCGGCTGAGTTTCCTTGCCGTCGAGCACGAGGTTGCGGCGCAGGCTGGTCCACCAGCCAAGACCCTCGAACCAGCGGACCGCTGCCACGCCGAGGTTCTCGAGGAACTTCCAGTTCCTAAGGGCGACGTTGAGGGTGAGGATCGGCGCGTGCTGGAAGGCCTGCATCGCTTCGCGGTAGGCTGGGCTGATGTCATGGCAAATGCGCTTGTTGGCATGCTGCTGGCCGGCGCAGATGACGCGCTTGGCGCGGACCGAATGCAGGCTGCCACCCTTCTCGTAGGTAACGCGGACGACCTTCGCCGAAGCCGCCTTGCCTTCGTGGACGACCGAGAACACCGTCGCGCCGAGGCGCATGCGGTACTTGTCGCCGGGACGGTCCAGCGTGTCCCAGTTCACCGTGCTGTACTGCAGGCCATAAAGGCTGTCGTCACCGGTCAGCGCTTCGGGCTTGGCAAGCTTGAGGAAGCGCTTGGCCTGGAAGGTGTTGCCGCCCGGGAACGTGGCGAGGAAAATTCCATCGGTCGGGTCAGTGCCGCCAAGCTGGTAGCGTGAATAGGCGTTCACGCCCGGCATCATGTAGTTCCATGCCGAGTAGGCGGAAATGATGTCCGAACCCAGCGCGCAACCCATCGCCGCCATCACGGGGTCCAGATAGGCGCAGACCTGATCGATCAGGTCGGCCGGGACATTGGCGACGTTGAGCAGGAAGTCCTTGTAGGACATCGTGTCCAGCCACTGCGCCCAGTCGTCGCGGCGCGGCGGGGTGCGGTACAGCTCAAGGTCGACCAGCGCCTTCTTCAGCCGCTCAGGGATCGGGGCCTTGGCGAAGCCGTCGCGCCACGGATTCTTCACCATGCCGTGGCCTTCATAATAGAAGGCGGTGTCGGCCCGTTCCCACGCGATGTGCATGGGCGACCACATGTCCTCGGGGATGAGGATATCCTTGGTCAGGTTCTGCGGCTTCTGGTGGACGAACTCGGTGGGAAAACCAAGCTCGCGGACGAAAGGCGTGGGAAAACCGGCCTCTCTCGCCTTGGCGAAGGGAACGACGATGCCCGTCGAGCCCTGCGGCGCGGTCAGGCGATAACCGTCGACCTCGAAGTCGTTCTGCTTGGCCTCACCGCCGAAGATGTCGTGCTGGTCGAGGACGAGGACCTTCGCGTCGGGCTTCTCGTGGATATAGACATAGGCAGCGGTCAGACCGGAAATGCCCGCGCCGACGATTACCAGGTCGTAGAGGTCGTCGACAACCGGGGCCTTGGCAATCCGCTTGTCGAACGAGCCGTTGCGGATTTCGCCATGAGCGGCATTGACGACCTTGTGGGTGTTGCCGTTCTTGTCGGCATAGTCGCCGATCCCGCTTGGGCCTGTCCAGTCAGGACCGAGCCCCGTCATGGGGAGTTGGTACGTTTGCGCTTTCGCCAAGGATCGCATGCCGGGTGCAGCGGCCGTAAGTAGTGACGCGCCTGACCCGATCAGCGTTGCCCCAACGAAATCGCGTCGGGTTATATCGGGCCACTGACTGGACTTGGCCCCAGCATTGCGATCCTTGTCCTTCATAAGGCGATCCCTTCCACTTTAAAAACTACGGGTAACCGATCCACCGATCCATCGAGGTCTTGCGAAGGTTTGCTGGGAGATGCCGAGGGCGGTGGAGAGGTCGAGGTTGTATACGCGGTATTGCTTGTCGGTGATGTTGTTGGCGAATGCGGCGATTTCCCAGTGGTCGTCGTTGGTCTTGAACGAGACGCGGGCGTTTCCGATCACGCGTTCGGGTTCGCGATCGATGGGTGCATTGAAGGTGGAGAAATACTGGAAGCTGTCATACTTCCAGTCGGTCTGCACGGTGATGTCGCCGGGGCCTACCGGGACGGTGTACTGGATGCGTCCGCCAATGCTCCACTTGGGCGCCTGTGGCAGCACGCGGTCGGCAACGCGCCCGAAGGGCAGGACGATGCCGCGCACCTTGGTGTCGAGGTAGGTTGCAAAGGCCTGCAGGCTCAGCCCGCGCAGGGGCCGTGCGCCCAGTTCCAGTTCGGCACCGTTGATCCTGGCCGGACGGTTGGTGATCGACTGCGACAGGCCGACGATCGAGAAGGCCTGGTAGTTCTTGTAGTCGTAGTGGAAGATCGAACCGTTGAGGGTCATGCCCGGCGCAGGCTCGGTCTTGAAGCCGGCTTCGTAGTTGGTCAGCACTTCCTGGTCATAGGGCAGGCTGGCGGGCACGATGCCCGGGAAGGCCACGACGCCGAAGCCGCCGCTCTTGGTACCGCGGTTGACGCCGGCATAGACCAGCACGCCATCAGCCGGGCGATAGTCGACCTGGGCCTTGAACGAGTAGTTCTTGAAGGTCTTCCTGGCGAGGTCGGGATAGAGCGCCTTGTTGAAGCGCTCGGTGCCAAGGTCGGTGCCCGCGCCATCGAAGGCGCTCAGGGCAAAGTCGTAGTCCTTCCAGTCCCAGCTGTAGCGCGCACCGAGGATCAGGTGGACCTGCGGCACCACCTCGTATTCGCCCTGACCGAACACGGCGAGGCTCTCGGTGTTCTGGCGCCCGCCATAGCGGGTGACGAGATCGAACGACTGGGCAAGATCGGCGACATAGGCATTGTCGGTGCGGATCTTCATGCCATAGGCCCCCACCAGCCACTGCAGGCGGTCAGTGTCGCCCGAGAGGCGCAACTCCTGCGAGAGCTGGTAGAGATCCTGGGCGGTGGTGTAGTTGAAAGCCGACGAAGGACCGATATCGGAGTCCTCGCCGTAGTTCTTCTTCAACTTCTGGTAGTCGGTGATCGAGACCAGGCTGACGGTGCCGATCTTCTGCTCGTAACGAAGGGTCGTGCTCCAGTAGGTGCGGCCAAAGCGGGGATCGGTGTTGAGCGAGGCAGTGAACGGGTCGCCATCGGCATCGCGATAACCAACCGCATCGCATCCTGCGCAGGTGCCCCAGAAGTCGACATTGGCCGGCAGGGCATAGCCCAGGCCATCGGCGTTGAAGCCGGCCGCCGCATGGCTGTAGCTGCCCGAACTGCGTTCATTGTCATTGCGCAGATACTGCGCCTTGAACAGCAGCTTGCCCTCGCTGCCGACATCGCCTTCGAGCTGGAAACGGCCACCGTAGAACTTGCTGCCACCACGGTCGGGGCCGATGTCGTTCTTGATGTAGCCGCCATGGTGGTTGCTGGTGAAGGCAAGGCGGGCGCGTACGCTCTCGCTCAAGGGACCGCTGACCGCGCCCTCGGTCGCAACCTGACCATAGCTGCCGACCGTAAGGGTGGCAAAGCCCTCGAAATCGCGGGTCGGCTTGGCAGTGACGATCTGGACAAGACCGCCCGTCGCGTTACGACCGAACAGCGTTCCTTGCGGACCACGCAGGACCTCGACGCGCTGCAGGTCGAAGGTCTGTCCACTGATGGCGCCCAAGGCACCGACATAGACTTCGTCATTGTAGAAGGCGATCGGCGCCTCCTGCGAGTCGGCAAAGTCGTTCTGGGACACGCCGCGCAGATTGAAGACCGTGATGGTCGGGCTGTACTGGTTGACCTGGAGACTGGGCACCTGCCCTGCAAGCGCGGTAACATCCTGACGGCCAACCGCGGCGAGCGCCGACTCCCCGAGTGCGGTAACAGCCAGGCTGGTGTTCTGTACCGACTGCTCGCGCTTCTGCGCGGTAACAACAATCTCGTCCGTCTCACCCTCATTACCAGACTGGGCTTGAGCCTGGACCATGCCGGGGAAAGCCAGAGCTCCACCAGCAAGCAACAAAGCGGTCCGCAAGCGCCGGGCGCCAGTGAATACCATCGTACTTCTCCCCTGAAGTCCAAGAATCTTTGATTATCCGACCGGTCGGATAAAACCCGAACAGAGTCGGTTTGTAAAGGGGATAAATGCTGCTATCACCTAGCACACGCAAATCCTCTACAACCAAAACTCGACAAACGTCGGAAAAAAAGAGAAACGCCACCGTCGGCTCGGATTTGAACAGAGATGGGAGCGGGCTTCAGACAGCTTTGATTGGTCTCCGCAGAAAGAATGGCATTGCCAAATGCCGGGGTGCGACATGGCTTGGCCGAGTCCCACCGAAAATTCGGAACTTGCTTAAATAGTCCGACTGGTCATACAATTCCCTAAGAGCGTTTTGCAGATTGCCCTTATGAGCATTGGTCACTCAATCCCTGAGCTCGATCACACCAGTTCGCGCAGCGCTGCTCTGCGCGCCCTGCTGTTGGAATTTGAAGAAGCGTTGCAGGACCGTTACGGCCCTCACGTGGCAACGGCGATCGGGCCGAATTGTTCTATTGCTTTGGAAGCGGTACAGATAGGTCCGCTCTCGGCCGGTATCGCCGCAGGAGAAGGAATTGCATGGGAGCGACACGCTGGCCGGCTCAACTGGGGCTGGCACGACTGCGTGTTTCTGGTGCAGCAACAGCGCGGCAAATCCATCGTCACGCACGCCGGTCGGAGGATCTCGCTAGATACCTCCGATTTCTTGCTGGTTTCCCCATTCGGCGAATGCCACTTCAAGATGCCAGGTCCCAGCGCGCTACTTGCCGTTCCGCTTCCACGCACCTGCCTCAAACCGATCGAGGCCTATCTAGATCAAATGGTCGGAGTCGCGATTGACGGCAGCCGCGGGTTCGGTCGAATCCTCTCAACCACCTTGAACTCGTTGCACCAGTCGCAACAGATGCTGGACGCAAGCGACCATGACGTCCTTTTAAGGGCGCTCGTTTCCATGCTTTATCGCAGCTGGAAGAACAGGCAGGTGTCAAATCTCACCCAGTCACCTCAGCGCACGGCGCGGCTAAGGCATTGGGTGATCCAGAACGCAAGGCAGCCAGTTATTTCGCCTGATCGCCTTGCACAAGAGTACGGCGTTTCCCGTCGCCAACTCTACCGCCTGTTTGCGCGCGAGGGCACGACACCACAAGCTTGGGTCTCAGATATACGGCTGGAAATCGCGCATGATATTCTCTTGCGCCAAGCTGAGTCCTCGATCTCGGAAATCGCAACGGCAGTAGGATTTCATGACTCAACGACCTTTTCACGTGCCTTCCGCAACCGCTACGGCATTTTGCCGAGCCTGATGCGCTCACCGTCTTGAAGCCAACTGTCAAGTCTCACGCGGATACCCGTGAGGGTACCCGCGTTTCTTGGCAGGACCTACTGGCGATAGGACAGGGTCAGCCCGTTTGTGCGCGGCGTCAATTGGCGTCACCACGCCGCGTAGCAGGCTCAGGCTGCATGACCTCAAGGGTTTCGTTATCGATCACATCCACGAACCGAACATTCAGCCCAGAATGCTGGCTGAGGTCGCCAGCCACTCGCTGCGCCAGTTATACCGCCTCTTCGCGCAGGAGGGCATCACTCCTCAGGCGTGGGTTCCGCAACTGCGCCTCGCCGTGGCGCACAAGCACCTGCAGCAGCATTCCGGCACGTCGATCACCGAAGTGGCCTTCGCTGTCGGCTTCAATGACGCCGCGCACTTTTCCCGCGCCTTTCGCAAGCAGTTCGGCGTGACCCCATCGATGGTTCGTGCCGCCTTCTGAGCGCGCCCATCGCGGCACGCATAGGCAAGTGGGTCGGCCTTCGCCGCACGCCTGCACAAAGAAATCAGCCTTGTTGCGCGCGCCGTGGCACTTGGCAAGCATGTCCAGAATTTGGCACGGGCTGGCAAGCGCTCCTTTTCGAATCCGCCGATAGTGTCACTTGCACGCGAGCTAGGTGGCTCGAATTGCAGATTGCGGAGCGACTACGGATGACGACCAACTTCTACACCGATGAACGTACCTTCTGGCATTCAACTGGCGTCCAGGCGCTTTTCCTCCCCCTCGATCGCTGGGTCCAACCACCTTCTGGCACCTATGGCGCGGACACCCCGGAATCCAAGCGGCGGCTTCTGAACCTGGCCCAAGTGTCTGGGCTGGTCGATAAGCTCACCGTGCTGAGCGCTCCGCCCGCCACCGAAGAGGACATGCTTCGCGTACATACGCGCAGTTACATCGCGCACTTTCCCGAATTGAGCGCCAGGGGTGGCGGCGAACTTGGCAGGGTCGCTCCGTTCAGCGTGGGGGGATTCGAGGTGGCGGCGCTGTTTGCCGGGCTGGCCAAGCGCGCGGTCGACGACGTGCTAACCGGCAAAGCGCGCAACGCCTATGCCCTGTGCCGTCCAGCCGGGCACCATTTCCTTCGCGATCAAGCCATGGGCTTCTGCCTGCTCTCGAACATCTCGATCGCGATCGGGGCGGCCATGGCCAAGGGGCTTGCCGGACGCGTTGCCGTGGTCGACTGGGACATCCATCACGGCAACGGCACGCAAAGCATCTTCTACAATCGTGGTGATGTGCTCACCATCTCGCTACATCAGGATGGCTGCTACCCGCCGGGCTACAACGGTTTGGAAGACCGCGGCGAAGGCGATGGCCTTGGTGCTAACATCAACATTCCGCTCCCCGCCGGCAGTGGTCACGAGACTTACATGCGCGCCCTGCACCGGATCGTCGGCCCGGCACTGCGCGCGTTTAATCCTGACCTCGTCATCGTCGCCAGTGGCCTCGATGCCAACTCGGTCGACCTTCTCGCGCGCATGCTTCTGCACAGCGGTAGCTACCGCGCGATGACGGAATACATGCTCGAACTAGCCCGCGAACTCTGTGACGATCGCCTCGTCGTGGTGCACGAAGGCGGCTATTCGGAGGACTATGTCCCGTTCTGCGGCCACGCCCTGCTTGAAGCCCTGTCAGGCAAGAAGACCGAAGTGGTCGACCCCGAGCTTGAGTTCTTCCAGCTCCAGCAACCTAGGTCCCACGTCCTTAGCTTTCACAACGAACTGATCGACCAGTTCTGCAAGACGCTCGCGATAAGCTGACCGGCCAGTCCATGTGGACACGGCGCATCGACCCGTTACGGGCGATGCGCCAGCAGGCAGCACCCGACTGTTGAACCCAATAAAGCAATTCTGTGCCCACTTGGGCTAGCTGCTCACAGGAGTTCGAACACCTCGATCCTCCGTCCGCCCTCAACATGGCCGAGCCGTCCGATGAACAGCGAGCTGTTCAGCCACGCATGTGCCCCCTCTGGCGCCTCGAAGTGGTGGACCGTGCGGGAATAGGCATCTGCATTACTTGCGCCGCCCCGAACGAAGCCCTGGGCCTGGTCGGCGATGATCTGGCCCTGACGGGACCTGATCCGGTAGCGGACGAGGTATTCAACGTTGCCATCGGCCCGCCGGTCCAGCCAGGATTCGCCCGGCAGCACCTCTCCTTGCAGGCCCGACCCGTCAACCGTTCCGCCCGTGATCGGAATGATGATCCGCCCGCCGGCACCGATGGTAGCCGGCTCACCGGTCAGGGTGACGAGGGTACAGAACGGTTTGAGCGCCAAAGGCGCCTGGCCCCCGGCCGATGCCGCCCCAGCCGAGAGGCGCGTGACGGGCAGGACCGTCAGCGCCGCCGCCAGCGAGGCATGCTGCAGCACAGCCCGGCGGCTTTGTCCGGCAACCCCTTCGCCGCTCATCGCGCGCCCTCCCGCGCCGAGGCCGGATCGGCGGCATAGACGACGCGGCCCTCGAATATGGTTTCGAGCACGCGGGTCTCGCCGATGTCGTCAGGCTTGATGGTGAAGATGTCGCGGTCAAGAATGGCCAAGTTGGCCCATTTCCCGGGCATGAGCGAGCCGATCGCGGCATTCATCCCCATAGCCCGCGCCGACCCTGCAGTATAGGCTGAAACAGCCTGCTCGATGGTCAGGCTCTGCTCTGGCCACATGGCGCCAGGGAAGCGCCCGGTCGGGTTGCGCCGGGTCACCATGCCCTCGATCCCGGCCCAGATGTCGGAGTATTCGTCGGGCAGGGTCTTCCAGTCGGAACCGCCGGCCAGCGTCACGTTCGACTGCACCATGGTCTTGAACGGCCAGTAATGGTTGGTGCGCTCCGTCCCGATCTGGGCGGCCGTGCCATCCGCGATGGGCCCCGGGAACCACACGGTGGGCGAGGCATCGATCGCCACCCGCAGCGGCACCAGGCGGGCAAGGTCATCGTCCTTGATATAGCCGCCATGGGCGATCTGGTGGATCGGCCCGCGATCCCCGTTGAGCGCACGAGCCGCCTCGATCGCCTCGAGCGCCTCGCGCACTGCGCCGTCGCCCGCAGCGTGTAACTTGATCGACACGCCGAGCGCGTCGAGCCTGACCACCAGAGGCACCAGCTCACCCGGCTTCATCTTGTACTCGCCGCGGAAATTGGGGTCGTGTTCCTCGCCAAGGTGATAGGGTTCGACGAAAACCGCGGTCCGCGTGGTCATCACCCCGTCGAGGTAGATCTTGGCATACTGGGTCGCGACATGGGGCCCTGTCGCCTTGGCGGCAGTGGCCATGACAGCAGCCGGATCGGCCTTGTTCGACGCATCGAAATAGGTCGAGAGGGCCACCCTCGCGTTCAGCTTGCCCGCCCTGTCCAGACGGGCAAAGGCCGCGCCAACGTTCACGTCATCAATGCGGGCGTCCTGGAAACCGGTGATGCCCCTGCGACTCATCCGGGCGATGCTGGCCTGCAACATGCCGGGCATGTCGGCCTCGCTGAACGGCCGGGCGATCGGCGTTGCCTTTTCCACCAGGCTGAACGCGGCTCGTTCGACGAACAGCCCCACCGCCTCACCTGTCGCCGGGTCGCGGACGATCTTGCCGCCCGCCGGCTCCTGGGTCCTGCGATCAATCCCGGCCAACTCCATCGCCCGCGTGCTGACCCAGCGGTTGTGGGTCGTATCATCGCGCAGGTAAACGGGGCGGCCACCGCTCGCCTCGTCCAGCGCCTTAAGGGCGGCAAGTGTGCCGATCTTCGGCAGGAGATTGCTGGACCAGTATTCCCCCATGATCCAGGCATCAGGCTCGGCTGACTTGCTGCAGGCCCGGACCCGGTCCAGCACCTCCTCGAAGGTGGAGTAGACCGGGAAGTTGCAGCGGTAGTGGACGATGTTCTGCGAGGCCCAGAAGGTGTGAACGTGAACGTCATTGAGGCCGGGAATCACCGTCCGCCCGCGCAGGTTGCGGACGACGGCGGCCCTGCCCGCAGCCGCAGCAACCTCCTTGTCGGTGCCTACCGCCACGATCTTTCCCTGAGCGATGGCGACTGCCTGCGCCCAGGGGTGGTCCGGATCGGCCGTGAAGATCTTCCCCCCGGTTAGGACGAGGTCCGCCGGCTGCCCAGCCATGGCCGGCGTGCAGGCAGCGACGAGTGCGAAGGTGCCCACCATGGCACGGAAACGGCCGATCCGGTTCATCATTCAAGCCTCAAAAGCGATAGGAAAGGTCAGCGCCAAAGGTGCGCGTCTCACCCGGGAAGAAGTAGTAGATCCCGAACAGCGATGCGAAGTCCCAGCGGGCAGCATCGTACTTCTTGTTGAGCGCGTTCTTCGCCCAGACACTCACCCGCCAGCCGTCATCACGCTGATAGGCGATGCTTGCATTAGCGAGGGTGTAGGACGGCACCCGGTTGCGCTCGACATTGGTGGCATCGAAGTACTGGTCGCCGGTATAGCTGACCTCCACGCGCGGGCGGACCTCTCCTCCCGGCACCGGGATCGCATATTCGGCAGAGCCGAAGGCTGACCAGCGTGGCACGTAGGGCAGCCTGCGTCCGGCGCAATCGGTATTTGCGCCGAGGCAGTTCGGGAAGGCCTTGTACTTCGCATCAGTATAACCTGCCGAGCCGGTCACGGTGAGGCGGGACACCGGGCGCAGGGTCAGCTCGACCTCGCCACCCTTGATCGTCGACCTGCCGGCGTTCTTGATTGTAAAGGCACCGGCCTCGAAGATGTTGACCTGCTGGTTCTCGTAATTGGTATAGAACGCAGCGGCGGACAGCTGGACCTTACGGTCGAACAGATCGGACTTGACCCCCAGTTCGTAGCTGGTGACCTTTTCCGGTGCGAAGGTGACCGATCTGCGGATGTAGTCCGGGTTGAACCCACCCGACTTGAACCCCCGCGCAACCGATACATAGATGCTGGTGTCGCGCGTCGGGCGATAGTTCAGGCTGGCGTTGCCCGAGAAATCGCTGTCCTTGCGCGACTGGCCGACGATGTCGAGGCTGGGGAACTTGATCCACGACGTGTCGCGCTGGCGGTGGTCAAGCGTCTTGCGCTCCTCGGTATAGCGCGCACCGATGGTTAGGGTCAGATCATCGCGCAGCTTGAAGTCATTGCTGGTGAACAGCGCCCAGACGCGCGAATTGACCCGTGAATCCGTGCTGATCCGGCCATAGGTAATGGGGTAGTTGTTGTAGATCGGATAGAACGGGCCCGAATGGAACGCATCGGGCAGGGCCGCGTCGGTATAGCGCTTTGACGTCCCGTTCTGGTGGAAATAGTAGAAGCCGACAAGGTAGCTCCAGAACCGCGTCCCGGTCGAGGCGACGCGCAGTTCCTGTGAGAAAGCCTTGGTCCGGTCGTCGAAGCCGGAATACTGGATCGGCCAGGGCGTCGCGTCATCGTCGGTACTGAAGCGCAGGCGCGCATCGCGATAGGCCGTGATCGCGGTGACCTGGTTCCCCGGCAACTCCAGCTCGCTGGTCAGGGCCACGCCATATTCATCGCGCCAGTTGATCAGTGAATTGCGGTTGAGGCCGTCAATGTTCATCGCATCACGGTCGTTGGCGATCACGCCCGGGACGGTCAGCGCCATTCCCTCCACCCGCGTCAGCTGCGCGCCCATGCCGCGGCTGCGGGTGGTGGTATAGTCGCCCGACAGGGTGAAGCTCAGCCCCGGCGAAGCCTCGGCGCGCAGTGCGCCGCGCAGCGCCCAGGTATTGTCGTCATGGAGATAGTCCAGCCCATCCAGCCGGTTGATTACATCGCCGTCCTTGAGCGAGCGCGAAAAGCTGATCTTGGCTGAAACGCCGTCCGTCAGCGGGCCTGACAGGCGGCCCTCGATCTTGCTGGCATCGCGGTTGCCGATGCCGACCAGGACGCTGCCCTCAGGGGTCGAGCTCGGCTTGCGGGTGATGATGTTGACCGCGCCTGCGATCGTGTTCTTGCCGAACAGTGTCCCTTGCGGACCGCGCAGGATTTCCACCCGCTCCACGTCTGCAAGAACCTGGTTGAACGCCGCCGAACGGCCGACGTAAACTCCGTCGACATAGGCGCCGACGCCGGGATCGAACCCGATATTGCGGGCATTGGTGGCAATCCCGCGCATGCCGTAGGTATAGGCGCCCGAGCCGTTGCTGCCCGAACTGGCCGGAGGCATTCGCACGTTGGGAACGGTGGAGCCGATCTCGTTGACCGAGCCGAGGCCCCGGTTGCGGATCGATTCCGCGCCCAGCGCCGAGATCGAGATCGGCACGTCCTTGAGGCTTTCGTCGCGCCTGCGCGCGGTAACGATGATCTCGCCGCCCTCGTCGGCTCCGGCAGACGCAGCCGCAGCGGCCCGGCCCTCCTCCTGCTGCGCGAGGGCGGGTGACACCGCGCCCAGAGCGCACAGCGCCGTCGTCGTCACCAGCCAGCGCAGTGCCCGTCTCTTTTCAGTCCTTGCCATGTGGTAGCCCCCATCACCTGATTTTCTTTATAGACTGACCGATCAGTCTATTTAATCAGGCTAATCAGCGTGGGGCCGCGTTGTCGAACGAAAAAACTTCTGCAAATCCGGCAGTTATTTTCCGCGTGAAGCTGAGGTCAGGTATTGCGCGGAGGATCTTTCCGCCTCGGTCATGATCCCCTCCAGCCAGTCGAGAAACTGGCCGACCACGCCAGAACTGTTGGCCGGGACAAGTGCGTAATAGTGGTGGTCGATTTGCACCCCCTCGCCAATGGGCACAATCGCGCGGTTCTTCAGGAAGGAATGACAGATGACCGAGTGGGCCATGGTTATTCCGACCCCGTGGATCGCCGCTTCGAACAGCATGTTGGAATCGCTGAAGTGGATGATCGGCCGTCGGGTCACGGGCCGGTCGGTGGCGACGAACCATTCGGTCCAGTGGTCGATCAGCATGAAGGCGAGGAGCTCAGCATCCGGCCACTCCTCTGGCACGAGCGGCGTACTGCCTCCGAGCAGCGTCGGTGCCGCCGCCGGGAACAGTAGCCCGGACGACAGCTGCGTCGCCTTCATCCCCGGCACCATTTCGGGAATGCCATAGCGCACCACCAGGTCCAGCCCCGGATGGGGGACCCCGCCTTGCTGCTCGCCGTCGAGGTACATGACTGTACCGGGCGCGATCTCCAGGAACTCACGCAGACGCGGCGCAACGACATGGGTCGCGAGGGCCCGCGAGATTCCGATCCGCAAGGGCGGCTGCGCGCTGAACGGCAAGGTGTCGAGCGCGAAACGGATCGACTGCAGGCTGCCCGCGATCGACGCCGCCAGCTGCGCCCCCTGCGCGGTCAGGTGCCATTCGCCGCGCTGCCGCTCGAACAGCCTGAGGTCGAGCAGGATCTCCAGCTCGCGGACCTGACGGGTCACCGCGCCGGTCGTGACCGAAAGTTCCTTGGCCGCCGAGCCGGGCGACAGCGTGCGGGCCAGTGCCTCGAACGCGCGAAGGCCGGTCAGCGGCAGGTTACCGAACATGTGCCTCCTCCCTTGCACTCGCGCATCTTTGCTGGCGTGCAACTATCCGGGGAAGGCCCGCAGCCCGCCACGGCCGATGTTATCCGCGTTCAGGCGCCCTACCCGAGCCCGCGCGTGATCAGTCCGACCGCCATGGCCGCGATCTGATCTGGCGTCACTGCGCCGGCCGGATCGTACCAGTTGCCGGTCCAGTTGATCATGCCGAACAGCAGCATGGTGAGCGACCGCGCTCGGGCCCGGTCGTTGGCCAGCTCCGGGTGGATCTCGACCAACCAGCCCTGCACCGCATCGATGATCCGCCGCTGCTTGCCGACGATGTCCGCGCGGGCTTCGGCCGGCAGGTTATCCAGTTCTTGCAGCAGGACCGACTGGCTCGCCGCCGCGCCGACATAATCGGCCATAAACATCCGAATCAGGCGCGCCAGCTTTTCGGCGCTTTCGCCCTCGCTGCCTTCGACCTCTTCAAGCGTCTCGATTAACCGATCGATGTGCGAGGACATGACGCCCAACAGGACGTCCTCCTTAGATGGAAAGTAATGATAGAGCAATGACTTGGACGCATCGCACGCCTTTGCGATGTCCATTACTGACGTACCGAGAAAGCCTTTTGCAGCAAACAGCTCCGCCGCCTTCTCAACGATGGCCTCGCGCCGCTCTTCATAATCTACGGCCTGTGTACGGGCCATTCGCGCATACCCCTTTTTCTGCACCAATGCGCGTAGCATTGCACACTTTGAGGTCAAGATGCGAACCGGCAGAGTCAGCGCCGGGGATCGCCTGCGAAGTTGGCCAGCAGCATCTGCCCGCAGACGATGGCATTACCGCCGTCAAGCACGAGATTGGACCCAGTGATCAACGCAGCTTCGTCGCTAGCGAGGAAGGCCGCGGCCGCCGCTACGTCTTCCGGGGTGGCTGGTCGGGCGATCGGCTGGTGCGCCGTGACCGAGGCATAGGCTTGGTCCATGGACACGTTGTCGCGCGCCATGATCGCCTGCATCGTCTGGTCGGCCATCGGCGTCCGCACGAAACCGGGCGAAATCGCGTTGGCCCTCACCCCGAACTTGCCAAAGTCATGGGCGATCGACTTTGTCAGGCCTATTAGGGCGTGCTTGGCGGTGACGTATCCGCACATTTCCGGTACCACTTCAACGCTGCCGAGCGAGGAAATGATCACAATTGCCCCGCCCTTGCGCTTAAGCCACGGCATGGCGCTGCGCGCGGCGACGAAGGCGCTGGTCAGGTTGTTGCGCAGAGCCTCTTCCCAGATCGCGTCAGTCGTATCGATGACCGATCCGATCTGCGCAGTCCCGGCATTGGCGACCAGCACGTCGAGCCCGCCATGAGCCTCGGCAGTCTGGTTGATTGCTGCCTCCACCGTCGGCCCGTCGGCAGCGTCCCCGGCAATGGCGAGGCAGCCGAGTTCGCGGGCGGTTTCCTCGAGCGGCTCTCGGCGTCGGCCCATGATCGTCACCTTGCCGCCAAGCTCGATGAAGCGGCGCGCGATGGCCGCCCCAATTCCGGTTCCACCGCCGGTCACGAAAATCGACTTTCCTTCAAAACGCATGTTTGTACCCTCGGTGTGATCGTCTAGTAGGGGGACAAACGGAGGCACGGGTCAGGCTGATGCCCCCGCCCCGTGTTCACAAACGGGTGGACAGGCGCATCCCGTAGGTCAGCGGCATACCGGGCACGCGGATATAGGTGCCGGAGCCGCCGATGTCGTTGGCGTAGTTGAAATAGTATCGGTTAAACAGGTTTTTCGCCCAGAGGCTCACTTGCCACGGCCCGTCTTCCTTGCCCACGGTCAGCCGCGCATTGACAAGGAAATAGGGGTTGAGCCCGCGATAGATGAACCCGCTGCCCGAGGTTGACGAACGATAGTTGAGGTCACCCGCCAGTTCGACGAACAGCCCGCTCCCGACCGGCTTCTTGTAGCCTGGCGTCAGGTTGAACGAGAATTCCGGCGCGTTCGGCAGCCGCTGCCCCGCCGCGTCGAAGGTGATTACGTTTGGATAGAGGCTGCGGTCGCTGATCGGGTTCCAGCGCAGGACCTTGCTGTTTAGATAGGTCGCGCCAAAGGCCAGCGACAGCTCGCGGGTCGGCCGGAAGGTCCCGCTTATCTCGGCGCCATAGATGCGTGAGCGGGGAATGTTGGTCAGGCCGTTGATGTTGCCGACAAAAGTCACCGCAAGACCGGCTTCCTGCTTGTCGCGATAGTCATAGTAGAATGCCGCCGCCTCAAGGTTGAGGCCAAGCTGGCGAATATCAGACTTCACCCCCGCTTCGTAAGCGATCAGGCGCTCGGGCCGATAGGCCGCCTGCTGGGTGGTGGTGTTGGAATTGCCGCCGTTGAACCCGCCCGACTTGAACCCGGTGGAGACCGAGGCATAGAGCAGGAGGTCAGAATTGGGCTTGTAGTTCAGCCCGACCTTGCCCATCCACTTGTCGGCGGTGATCCGGTCGTTGAACGGGGCAAAGGTCCCGAAGTTTGGGCTCTCGCGCCGGTCGTCATAGACCGCGCAGCCACCGAAGGGCACCAGCCCGGGATCGGGCAGGCCGTTCGGCAAGATCAGGAATGGCGTGATCAGATTGTTGGTCGTCGCCGCATAGGTCCCGTTGCGGTCATAGGTGCAGCCCGTGAACGAGCGCGTCTCGTGGGTATAGCGCAGCCCGCCCACGATCTGGAGTTTGGGTGCCACGTCCCATTCGATATGGCCGAACCCGGCGATGCTGCGCGTAACCTGGGTGTAGCGGGTGTTGAGTTCGTCGATCCCCAGCGCCGTGTTGAAGAAGGAATCCGACATGAAGTAATTGTAGTCTTCGGTCAGCTTGTCCCACGAATAGTACCCGCCGACGATCCAGTTCAGGCTCTTCTCCATGGCATCGCCCGAGAGGCGCAATTCCTGCGATAAGGACTTGATCCTGGTGTTGTTGATGCTGCCGGAAATGTTGGCTGCCGCGCCGTCCCAGTCGTTCGTCTCGTGACGGACGTAATGGTCATAGGCGCTGATCGAGGCGAGCGAGACACTGCCGAGGTCGAGGTCGACATGGGCCGATCCGCCCGCACTGTGGTTGTTGTGGCGCGGCCTGAACTTGGGCGTCCAGTCGGCCGCGCGGTTGTCGCCGATGGTGTAGATCACGGTGCCCCGGCCCGGCAGTGCGGTCTGCGCGCTGGGCAGGCCGATCAGGCGCCCGTCGAGAGCTGCCGCCGCCACGCCTTCGGACTGGTCCCGCGTCCAGTAACCTTCGAGCAGGATCGAGCTCTTCCCGCCGAGGTCGAAGTTGATCTTGCCGCGCAGGGCGGTTTCGTCCTTGCTGCCCAGCAGCTTGTCCTGCGGGCGCGACAGGCTGCGCTGCCAGCCGCTGCTCAGCACCTGCTTGCCCGCCACCCGGACCTGGATCGAATCCGATATCGGCCCGCTGACGAAACCCTCGGCGTCGACCGAGTTGAAACGGCCATATTCCAGTGCATAACCGGCGTGAAACTCGCGGGTCGGCCGCCCGGTGATGAAGTTGATCTGGCCCGCCGTGGTGTTGCGCCCATACAGGTCACCCTGCGGTCCCTTGAGTACTTCGACCCGTTCGATATCGAACAAGGCACCTCTGCTCATCACCGGATAGGGTATGGCGACGTCATCGACATAGAGCCCGACCGTACTCGACGCATTGACGTAGATGTTGTTGAAGCCAACCCCGCGCAGCGTATAGATCGGCACGCCCTGCGCGCCTGAATCGTTGACCACAAGCCCGGGAGTAGTCAGCGCAAGGTCTGCGGCAGACTTGATCCCGCGATTCTGCAGGTCGGAGCCGGACAGGACCGACATGGTGATCCCCACGTCCGTGGTGCTCTGCGCTCGCTTCTGCGCAGTGACGACGATCTCGCCGCCCGCGTCGGCGCCATCAGCAGCCGCCTGCGCGTGTGCGCTTCCTGTGGCCAGCGCCATGCTTGACAGGCTGGCGGTCAACGCAATGGTGGTCTTCTTCCTCACTGCCGTCCCCTTTTTACCCCGCAGCGGCAGGTCTCGTTCTGTCACGGTGGGCGTCATTTGCCCTATTTGCCGCAACCCTGCTCGCCGCTTTGACTATCCGTCTGCTTCTAGGGAGGCGCAGTCATAATTCTGTTCTACGCGTGCCGCAGCCAATCGACGCGTGCCATTCTTTTGTCAGCCAGGCTTCATGCTCATGCAAGCAAGCCCAAAAAGCGCGCCGCCCGCCACTAAAATGGGGTGGGCGGCGCTAGAGGGTGGGCTGTGATGTGCGCACCACAGGGAAGCAAGGCCGATCAGCCCAAGGCTTGGGCCAGCCTCACCGTGGTATCGATAAAGAACGGCTTGAGTTCGCGCGCCGTCTCCGTTTCGGACCGGGTGTGCACCCAGCCAAGATAGGTGGTGCTGCGCAGGAACAGGAACACCTCGATCATCTTCAGGTCGCGATCGTCCAGAGTCCGGACCGATCGATATCCCTCGATCATCGCGCGCCGGATCTGCTTGTAGTTCTCCGCCTCGAGATGGAAGTAGAGCGCGGTCGCAAGCTCGAACATGTGCCAGCCAAAGCCGCAATCGTCGAAGTCGATCAGGAACAGCTTGCCATCGGACTGGATGATGTTCTCCGGCACGAAATCGGCGTGAATCAGGCCATAGTTGTCCTTCGTCATGCCATAGGCGACCAGTTCCGCTCGGCATTGCTCCACCGCGCGCTGGATCGTCGCAAGATGATCGGGCGAAATGCCATCCAGTTCCCAGAACCGTCCCCAGAACGGTTCGGCCCCGATGAAACCATCATGGTCCCAGGCGTGGCGGCTGAACTGTTGGGGCAGGGTCCAGGCGGACGTGTGCTGGTGCAGGCGCGCTGCCAGGGCACCGACCTCGAAATAGAGCGCGGCCTGTTCCTCGGCTGTCCCGTTTAGGCCTTCCTCGACCGAACCGATCGGCCCGCCTTCCAGCCAGCCCAGCATGTCCGCCTGGCGCGGGCGCGACAGGCCCGGCGCCGTGGCGAGGGCAAACTCGTCACCGCTCGCGGTCGGGATGATCTCGGGCACGCCAATCCCGGCATCGGCCAGAAAGCGTACCCACTGCAGCTCGGACCGCAACGAGGCATCACTGTGGTAGTCAAGCCGGTGGACCCGCAGGGCCAACTTGGTCTCGCCATCACGGACCACCGAAAACACCGCGTTTTCGCGGTATTTGATCAGGCGCAGGTCGGAGAATTCACCGGGCCAGCTGGCAAGCGCGGATTCGGCGAGGGCATAGACCGCGCGCTCCTGCGCGGCCGGGTCCATGTCTTGCAATTCTGGCATTTCGATCAACCTTCAAAGGGTGGCAAAGGCGCGGTCCAGCGTCTCGATCAGCATGTCGGCATGTTCCGGCTTGAACGTGAGCGGCGGGCGCATCTTGAGGATGTTGTTTTCAGGGCCAATGCGGCTGACGAGCACGCCGCGATCCGCCATATCGTTGATCAGCTTCTTGGTCTCGTCCGGCGCGGCGACCCCGTTCTTGAGCAGCTCGATCCCGAAGAACAGGCCGCGCCCGCGCACGATGCTGGCCAGCTCGTGCCGGTCGACCAGGTCCTGCAGGCCGGTCTTGATATAGTCGCCCACGACGCGGGCATTCTCCAGCAGCCCCTCGTCGCGGATCACGTCCAGCACGGCGAGGCCAACGGCGGCGGAGACCGGGTTCCCGCCGAAAGTGTTGAAATACATCGTCTCCGAACAGAACGGCTCGGCAATATCGGGCCGGGTGACGAGCGCGGCCATCGGGTGGCCGTTGCCGATCGGCTTGCCCATCGTCGCCATGTCCGGAACGATCGAATAGTGCTGGTGGCCCCAGAACGCATCGCCCATCCGGGCAAAGCCGGGCTGGACCTCGTCGGCGATGACCATACCGCCGGCCTCCCGCACCATCTGTACCACGGCCTCGAGGTAGCCCTTGGGCACCACGCGCAGGCCTTCGGTCGAAAACAGCGTGTCGAGCAAGATTGCCGCCACGCCATGGCCGCTGGCGTTGAGGGAATCGATTGCTGCGCGCACCTGCTCGAGGTGCATGGACAGCAGTTCCTCCTCGCTCAGGCTGGTCCGCAGCATGTCGGGGATCGTGATCTTGCGGCCGAAGTCGGGGAACGGTTCTGCCTGCGGGATCCCGGTGGTCAGCGCGGCGAGGATCGTGCTGTGTCCGTGATAGTTGCAGTCGGTGACGATGATGCCCCGGTTGCCGGTATTGTGCCGGGCGATGCGGATCGCCAGCTCGTTCGCCTCGGTGCCGGTGCACACGAACATCGCGCGCGACAGCTCCGGCGCGAAGGTCGCGGTCAGCCGCTCGGCATAGTCAAGGATGCGCTCGTTGAGGTAGCGGGTGTGGACGTTCAGCGTCGCTGCCTGCTGGGCCAGGGCCTTGACCACGCGCGGGTGGCAGTGGCCGACCTGCGGCACGTTGTTGTAGACGTCGAGGTACTTCTTGCCGTCGGCATCCCAGAGCCAGACGTCCTGACCGCGCACCATGTGGCGCGGGTTGTCGTAGAACAGCAGCGAGTGGGGGCCGAGCACACGGTAACGGCGTTCGAGAATGGTTTCCTGGCTCATGTCGGCAGGGGCCTTGATCTAAGAGTTATGCAACGGGCTAGCTCTGGCGCTGCACGCGCCATGCAATGATGATTCCGCACAGCACCATCACCGCTCCCAGCGGGGCAAGGATGGCCGTACTCTGGATGGCGCTTGCCACCAGCACAATCAGCGCCAGCACGAGGATGACCGCCGCCACCGGCGCGCCAAGCGGCACGCGGAAGGGGCGGGCAAGCTCGGGATTGCGGCGGCGCAGGGCGATGAACGCCGAAAGCGTCGCGACGTAGGTCAGGCTCAGCAGCAGCACCACGCCGACGAGGATCGTGTCGGGCGAGAGGGTCGAGACGGGCATGCCGATCGCCGCGATCGCGAACAGCGCAACCCAGGGCGCGCCCCGCCGGTTGGTCGCCGAAAGCAACTTGGGCAGGAGCCCGGCGCGGGACAGAGCATAGAGCTGGCGCGAGGCCGAATAGAGCAGCGAGAAGAAAGTCGCCACCAGCCCGGTGATCGCGCCGAGCCCGACCACGGTCGACAATAGCGACGTGTTCGTCACCCCCGGCGCCTTGACCATGGCGGCATAGAGCGGATCTCCGGCCCCTGCGATGGTCGCCGCCCCTGCCCCACCGGGCGCAAGTATCAGCACGCTGGTCGCCGTGACGAACAGGACAGCAATGGCGGTGAGCAGACCCTTGGGCATGGTCACGTGCGGATCGCGCGCCTCTTCCGATGCGGTTGCCGCCTGTTCCACGCCAAGGAACAGCCACACCGCAAAGGGAATGCAGTCGAACACGCTCCTCAGGCTGAGGCCGATCCTGCCGTCGACCAGCAGGTTGGCGCGGTCGAAGGCCGGGACCATGGAGACGCTGAACAGCACCAGCGAAAGCGTCGCGATCGCACCCACCGCCAGGGTGATCCACAGCGCCTCTCCCACTCCGTAGAGATGGATGGCAATAATCAAGGTGAACAGTGCGATCTTGACCGGCCACCCGCCCACGCCGAGCACAGACTGGACATAGGACGAGACGAAGCTGCTGGCCACGCCAGTACCCAGCGAGAGCGCGAGGAACACTGCAAAGCCGACCAGTGCCCCCGCCAGCGGGCCGAAAGCCGTCTCGCTATAGATTTGCATCCCGCCTGCCCCGGGTAGTGCGCTGGACAGTTCGGCCATGCACAGGGCAAGCCCGGTATAGAGCAGAGCCACGGCAATGGTCGCCGCGAACATGTTGCTCCAGCCATGGGCCAGCCCATAGTTCCAGCCCGAGAACTGTCCGGCGATGACGATGGCGACGCCAAGTCCCGCGATGGATTTCCAGCTGAGGCGATCTGTCTGAAGTGACACGTCAGGTCCTTTCCGGCGCCGTCAGCCGCGCAGCGTCGGCACGCAGACGGCAGAAGCGCCCCCGTCCACGGTGACATAGGTGCCGTTGACGAAGGCCGACCGCTCGGAAACGAGGTAGCAGCACAAGTCGGCGATCTCGTCGGCCCCGGCCGCCCGGCCGAGCGGAACGTCGGACGACATCAGCTTGTAGGCTTCAGCGAGGGTGATGCCGTCACGTTCGGCAATCACCTGCATCTCGGAATCGGCCATCGGCGTTTCTACCCAGCCCGGGCAGATCGCATTGGCGCGGATGCGCTGGGCGCCATAGTCCACCGCGATCGAGCGGGTAAGGCCGATCAGGGCATGCTTGGCCACAACATATCCCGCCGCCTGCGGAATGGCCTGAAGCCCCGCCAGCGACGAGAGGAAGACGAAGGCCCCGCCTTGCCGCGCCGCAAAGGCCGGAATGCATTCGCGCGCGGTGACGAAAGCCGTGTCGAGGTTGGTGCTGAGCTGCTCGCGCCACACTTCGTCCGGCATATCACCTACCGCGCCGACCTGCACCGTGCCGGCGCAGGCGATGACCCCGTCGAGCCCGCCGAAGCGCTCCGTGGCCCGGGTCACGGCCTCGCGGACGCTTTCGCCCCGGGCAGCATCCCCCTCGACGATTACGGCCCGGTCGCCTAACGGCGCGGCGACCGGCTCCAGCATGGCGCGGCGACGCCCCATCAGGACCACGTTGGCCCCTTCGGCAACGGCCCGCCGTGCTGCGGCTGCGCCGATACCCGTCCCGCCACCGGTAAGCAGTATAGTCTTGTTTTGAAGGGACATTCCAGACTCTCCGGACAGGGTCGAGGTCAGCACAGCACTGCCCAACTCAATATGTGTAGGTAACCGATCCACCGATCCATCGAGGTCTTGCGAAGGTTTGCTGGGAGATGCCGAGGGCGGTGGAGAGGTCGAGGTTGTATACGCGGTATTGCTTGTCGGTGATGTTGTTGGCGAATGCGGCGATTTCCCAGTGGTCGTCGTTGGTCTTGAACGAGACGCGGGCGTTTCCGATCACGCGTTCGGGTTCGCGATCGATGGGTGCATTGAAGGTGGAGAAATACTGGAAGCTGTCATACTTCCAGTCGGTCTGCACGGTGATGTCGCCGGGGCCTACCGGGACGGTGTACTGGATGCGTCCGCCAATGCTCCACTTGGGCGCCTGTGGCAGCACGCGGTCGGCAACGCGCCCGAAGGGCAGGACGATGCCGCGCACCTTGGTGTCGAGGTAGGTTGCAAAGGCCTGCAGGCTCAGCCCGCGCAGGGGCCGTGCGCCCAGTTCCAGTTCGGCACCGTTGATCCTGGCCGGACGGTTGGTGATCGACTGCGACAGGCCGACGATCGAGAAGGCCTGGTAGTTCTTGTAGTCGTAGTGGAAGATCGAACCGTTGAGGGTCATGCCCGGCGCAGGCTCGGTCTTGAAGCCGGCTTCGTAGTTGGTCAGCACTTCCTGGTCATAGGGCAGGCTGGCGGGCACGATGCCCGGGAAGGCCACGACGCCGAAGCCGCCGCTCTTGGTACCGCGGTTGACGCCGGCATAGACCAGCACGCCATCAGCCGGGCGATAGTCGACCTGGGCCTTGAACGAGTAGTTCTTGAAGGTCTTCCTGGCGAGGTCGGGATAGAGCGCCTTGTTGAAGCGCTCGGTGCCAAGGTCGGTGCCCGCGCCATCGAAGGCGCTCAGGGCAAAGTCGTAGTCCTTCCAGTCCCAGCTGTAGCGCGCACCGAGGATCAGGTGGACCTGCGGCACCACCTCGTATTCGCCCTGACCGAACACGGCGAGGCTCTCGGTGTTCTGGCGCCCGCCATAGCGGGTGACGAGATCGAACGACTGGGCAAGATCGGCGACATAGGCATTGTCGGTGCGGATCTTCATGCCATAGGCCCCCACCAGCCACTGCAGGCGGTCAGTGTCGCCCGAGAGGCGCAACTCCTGCGAGAGCTGGTAGAGATCCTGGGCGGTGGTGTAGTTGAAAGCCGACGAAGGACCGATATCGGAGTCCTCGCCGTAGTTCTTCTTCAACTTCTGGTAGTCGGTGATCGAGACCAGGCTGACGGTGCCGATCTTCTGCTCGTAACGAAGGGTCGTGCTCCAGTAGGTGCGGCCAAAGCGGGGATCGGTGTTGAGCGAGGCAGTGAACGGGTCGCCATCGGCATCGCGATAACCAACCGCATCGCATCCTGCGCAGGTGCCCCAGAAGTCGACATTGGCCGGCAGGGCATAGCCCAGGCCATCGGCGTTGAAGCCGGCCGCCGCATGGCTGTAGCTGCCCGAACTGCGTTCATTGTCATTGCGCAGATACTGCGCCTTGAACAGCAGCTTGCCCTCGCTGCCGACATCGCCTTCGAGCTGGAAACGGCCACCGTAGAACTTGCTGCCACCACGGTCGGGGCCGATGTCGTTCTTGATGTAGCCGCCATGGTGGTTGCTGGTGAAGGCAAGGCGGGCGCGTACGCTCTCGCTCAAGGGACCGCTGACCGCGCCCTCGGTCGCAACCTGACCATAGCTGCCGACCGTAAGGGTGGCAAAGCCCTCGAAATCGCGGGTCGGCTTGGCAGTGACGATCTGGACAAGACCGCCCGTCGCGTTACGACCGAACAGCGTTCCTTGCGGACCACGCAGGACCTCGACGCGCTGCAGGTCGAAGGTCTGTCCACTGATGGCGCCCAAGGCACCGACATAGACTTCGTCATTGTAGAAGGCGATCGGCGCCTCCTGCGAGTCGGCAAAGTCGTTCTGGGACACGCCGCGCAGATTGAAGACCGTGATGGTCGGGCTGTACTGGTTGACCTGGAGACTGGGCACCTGCCCTGCAAGCGCGGTAACATCCTGACGGCCAACCGCGGCGAGCGCCGACTCCCCGAGTGCGGTAACAGCCAGGCTGGTGTTCTGTACCGACTGCTCGCGCTTCTGCGCGGTAACAACAATCTCGTCCGTCTCACCCTCATTACCAGACTGGGCTTGAGCCTGGACCATGCCGGGGAAAGCCAGAGCTCCACCAGCAAGCAACAAAGCGGTCCGCAAGCGCCGGGCGCCAGTGAATACCATCGTACTTCTCCCCTGAAGTCCAAGAATCTTTGATTATCCGACCGGTCGGATAAAACCCGAACAGAGTCGGTTTGTAAAGGGGATAAATGCTGCTATCACCTAGCACACGCAAATCCTCTACAACCAAAACTCGACAAACGTCGGAAATGGAATGTCAGAAAAATGCCAACGATAAAGCGGACCCAGTCGCGTGGGAGAATGAGGCGAGGCGAACTGATGGACGCAGCTCGTCAGCTTCTGCGCGAACAGGAGATGCAGTTGATAACTCTGCCGGATATTGCGGCTGCAGCAGGCATACCACGTGCTTCAGCCTACCATTTCTTCAGTGACGTGCAGGACCTGTATAGATCAGTAGCTGAGCAGGTTGAAGAAGAGCTATTTGATTGGCAACAACAAGTTGAAGAATTGCCAGCGTCTGAGTGGCGGCATATCGTCGACGCATATGTCCGGCGTGGAGCACAGTTTTTTCGCTCAAACAGGGACGCTCTACAACTTTTACTTGGCCCTTACACTCCCGCAATTGTCAAGCAAAGCGACCGTAAGAGCGATCTTCTGCTCGCAACCCAACTTTTAAAGATGGTAAATAACAAATTTAAAGTTCCCCAAATTTCAAATCGTGAAGAAAAGTTTTATCACGCTATTGAAATTGCTGATTTAATGTTTTGCTTGTCTGTTTTAAGGCATTCTACCATTACACCTGATTACGAGGAGGAAGCTGTTTTGGCATCTACTCAATATTTAGCGGCATATATTCCATCTATAATACAACCGGCTGCATGACCTTCTGAACACGTTTGACATACCCTGCACGAAGACTCAGTCAATGCATCAGGCAGATCAAAATAAACTGTCTCATCACCAATACAATTGAGAGGGACTACCATGCATCCCAAAGCATTTACGGGACGGATCTAAAGTTTCCATCGATGTCAGATTTCTATAGGCATCGACCTGATCTTATTTAGCAGAACATACCCCGCGTGATATGCGACAGCACTAGCAGCCCGACGATCGCACATGTTGTTGAAATTAGTCATAACGGTGTTTCAAATGTCAGCCTACTTCGCAATCATTGTCTAACGACCATCCGCCAGCAGCTGATTAGGCGTCGGCGACCTCCTTGACGAACCGGAATGTGTCGTCTCCGCCGGGCATAGCGCCATGCACAGGCATCGAGAAATCGCGATCCCTCTCGTTCCAGTATTCGATGATGTGGAAGCCGCAGGCATTGACGTAGAAGTGAATTAGACTTGGGATTGCCTGACAATTGTCGCCAACATAGCGGACGTCCGGGCGATTTGAAGCACGCAGCAAAAACGGTCGTTCATTTAGCTCCTGTAGCCCCGACTTTTAATGGTCAGGCGTCCGTCAGGATCAACGGCGGTGACTTTTTCTAAGGTCGACATTTCTGCCCACTCTCGCTGAGATATGTTCTTTGGTCGTGCGAAGCCGCTGAGCTTTCTCTGCTGATCGATGCCACCCGGTTTAGTTGGCGCTGGCTGTCGCGGTACGTCCCTGCCGCCGCTTAAGCAGAGCCAATATCTCGTAGCACGCTTGAGCACAGCTTCCCGAAGATCGTCCGCCGTCGCGTACCTGAAAGGCGCAAGATCGATTTCCAATACTGACATATTCAGATCACGATAGGCTCGAATTTTGTTGGCTGGACAACCATGCGTAACCTTCACCTCGATAATCAATTCATGCCCTTTCAGAGAGCCCACAAGATCGGCCCTGAATCCTGCTATCCGTTCTTCCGTTCGCACGGGCGCGAGCTGCATGAATCGCGGGTGCAACGCCCCCCAAGCGTCAGGTCTTACGCTGGCGACGTACAGCCCGCCGGCCTCGTTTATCACTGCCTTGGCATAACGGTGTGCCTGAGTTTCGACCCCACCCGCGCAATCCGAGTCTGCTTGGTGAGCAAAGGACCACTCTCGCACCGATCCCTGGCGAGCAACAAGGCGGCTTTTGCACTCCCAACAAGTGCAATTGCACGCTAGTCCCCGCTCGACCTCATCGATCCAGCGTTCTGCGCCATCCTCACCGCGCGCTACCACAACCCGCGGTTGATGGCAGGGGCCTCCAATCAATTGACCAAGAGGGTTGAGGAGGCGGGTCATCTTGCTACCATAATCTCACTCTCGGTTTCCGGTGCAAGAAGAAAGCAAGCGCCTCACGCCTTGAACCCGGACATTCGCGCTCAGTTTTGTCGTGATCGATCTCTGCCCTTCGTCCAGCTCCCGCTAGCAATGGCGGAAAGACTTGGCTTGGGACTTTCCGGTCATTCACAGCAGAACAGGCGCAGGGCGGCTTTCCAGCTAGAATTTGTCTTTCGACAGCCCATCCTTGAGTCGTACTAGGCGAACAATCGTGATCGGCAGCCAGTGGTGTGCGATTTTGAGTACATGGAACACGATACGATCAGTCTTGTTTAAGAGATGGGGTCGTCGACCTACACAACGATGGCGAAGAACAAGAGCGCGACACTGGAGGTCAGCCCGGCAACTGCGGCCCACATCGGGCAGACGAAGCTGCCCGATGGAACGGACTGGTTCCGCATTTTGATGCGGATCAGCGCGGCGTTTGTGATTGCAAAAATCAGAAGTGTTCCGCGCGCAGCAATGTCGGCAAGGCCCCCAAGCGGAATTGCCAGAGCTAGCACCAGGATGGACCCGACGCCGACCACTGTTCCCAGCAAGGGAGTTCCGGTTCGCGTTTCCAATCTAGCGAAGGCTCCTGGCAGGCTGCCTTTTGCGGACAGCCCATAGAGCACCCGGGCAATCATGATCATGTTAACGACGATGCCATTGAGCGTAGCGACAACCGCAATTGCGCTCATAGTCACCAGCGGTAGACCGGTAAGGCGCATGAAGACCGTCGCCAATGGCGCGGTTGAGGCCGCCAGTTCCAGCGGCGGCACCACTACGACAGAGATCCACATGACGAGGACGTAGAGGACTGTCGTGATACCTAGCGTCAGGAACAGGGCGCGTGGCAGTGTCCGGCTTGGCTCCTTCATTTCCTCGGCGATGTTGACCAGATGCTCGAAGCCAACAAAGGCGAATACCGCGATGACCGCGGTCCCGCCGATTGCCATCCACGAAGCGGAATTACCAGTCGGCATCATTTCGGGAAGGCGCGTCAGAACTGCGTCTTCAGAAATCAATCCAGCACCTACAATCAGCAGCAGACCCCCAATTTCAATGAGCGTCATGACCCCAGCAAAGGCAATGGATTGAGCTGTGCCCAGGCAGGCTACCGCGCCCATCGCGACAACAACCCCGATTATAATCCAGACATTGGGCAGGGGAACAAAGACTGAAATGTAGCCGGCGCTGCCCGAGCTTATGGTGGCAGCGGTAATGACCGCGTTCACGACCACCAGCAGACCAACTATCAGGCCGAGCCATTTCCGACCAAAGGCTGCCTCGACATAGGCGGCTTCGCCGGCGCTGATTGGCATCCGCGTGCTGAGTTCGGCAAAGGCTGCAGCTGTGAAGCCCATTGCCAGTGCCGCAATCAGGAAGGCGACGGGCGCGTTCATCCCGCTGCGCCCGGCGGCAACACCCACGAGCACGTAGATGCCAGCCCCGATGGTGACGCCAAGTCCGTAGAGGACAGCATGTGTCATCGAAAGTGATCTGATCAAGGCTTTGGGTACGGGCGCGGGCTTCAAGAGATGTACCAGCGAGGAATGCCCATTGCCGAGAGCAACGATGTTGGTACCAAGGGCCTAGCGCCCGGCGGGAGATTGCAAAACGGAAGTTCCCGAATTGGCCGAAGTCTCTTCAGAACCGACCGCTACGTGGCGCACGGTCACAATGGTGCCCGGTTCGTTGTCAGCGACGTCGACTGTTGCGGCCAGTTGCCCGGCAAGTGCTTGGACAATGCCAGTGCCAAGGCCGCTTTTAGGCTTGGCAGGATTTTCCACCATGCCGCAGCCATTGTCAGATACATTCAGGACCCAGCCTGACATGCTGGCGGCAAAAGCCACGTCGATGTGACAATTTCGCTGATTTGCATCGGGGAATGCATGTTTGAGTGCGTTGATCGTCAGTTCGGTGACAATCAGTCCCAGACTGACCGATTGATCTGGGCTCATCGAGCTTTCATCGGCTGTGACATTCAGGGTCAGTTTGTCTGGGTCGGCAATCATCGATGCGCCGATGCTGGCACAAAGATCTGTCAGGTAGGGTAGTAGAGCGACATCGGAATTCGCATTTGAAGCCAACAAACGTTGCAATTTGGCAATCGACAAGACCCGGTGGTGTACGTCGCTCAGATGATCGCGGGTTTCTGCTGACTGAGAGCGTTTCACGCGCAGCATCAGGATGCTTGCGATAATCTGCAAGCTGTTGGCAACGCGATGGTTCAACTCCTGCATCAGCACCTGCTGATCGCGAACCAACGCATCGTTTTTGTGAGCCTGTGCGCGAAGCGCATGCTCGGAATCGCGCATTGCCGTGAGGTCAGCGACGGCAAGGACCAGCCGGATTGCAGCGCTTCCATCATGGTCCAGCGCATGTGCGTTCAGGATCAGGATGCGGTCGGGCTTGCCTTCGCGCTTCAGGACGAATTCGTAAGCGTCAATTGCTGCGCGCCCATCGGCGGTCGCCTCAAGCAAGGATCGCAACTGCGGCGTGTTCCATTCACCATCGCCCAGCGCAAAAAGGGAAACACCAGCCACAGCATTGCGCCGCAAATCGAACGCGCGGCAGAACGTCTCACTGACTGCCTGAATGACCATGTGATCGTCGAGCAATAGCAGCGGCATAGCCGACGATAAAACCAGCGCCATTCCAAGACTGCTGGATTGTTCAGGTGAAACAGGCGTAAAAAATTCCATGGCCAAAGCCTTCGGAGACCAGAGACTCGCGGATCGAGAGCCATACCTGGCTGCCTTCCTTGCCGAACTATGGCTCGCAGGGCCTGCCATCATACCACCCCTCTGCCAAAAGGCGTCATTCAATCTCATTCAGCGATGACGCCAGTCGAAATTGGGCTGAAATGATCTGAGCAACAGCTTCCGCGATGCCATCGGCACTGGCACGGAAGGCAGACACGACAAACAATATAAATCCAATTTTCAGGCCCAACTACTGAATTCCCGGTATTGGGTCGCAGGATAAATGGCAAAATCCTGTTGCCTTCGAAGGCTCGGGAATCACCGGAACTGAGGCGGCTTCGCCTGACGGCCTAACCAGACACAAAGGACTGCTCTTTGTCAGATGGCGCCGTTCCGGGCACTCGCGCTGAACGTCGCCAACTGGTCGAGTGCTGCCTGTGGCACCGCCGCATTCGAATGGCCGCTATCCTGTTTTCGCGGCCCTGAAGCTGCCTAACCGGATCGTCCGCAATCCCGGTCGCCCGCAAAATCTGCCAATTACCTTGCTCGCTGTAGCCAGCAGTTGTATCCTGCGAGGATCTATCCCAGATAAGCTTGGTAGTCATTGCTGATAGATCCTCGGTCCGGATTTGCAGCTCGATTAAAGGACTCCGCCTGCGGCGACCAACTGCAGCAGTTGCGCCTCGGGCAACAAGTTAGACCTACTCATAATTAAAAATATTGAAGTGAGTTTAGGGGTCATTAGGTCCTGACACAGTCTGCTTAAGCAGTCGGTGATTGGCACCGTTCATCAAAATTCATATTTTTATGAACGGTGAATCTCATAATAAGGTTGTGCCAGCGGCACTGGCACGACTTTATATTGAGATTCACACAAGCAAGGCGGCGTGGACAGATTCCTCGAGGCCACAGGCCGGCCCCGTAATGGTTGTCCCGGCGATGCATCGTTCGGGACCATCAATCCCAGCGGCACACAACGCGCTAGCGACGATGCGGTAACCGGCAAGGCCGGTTTGCGGTACGAATTCAGCCGCCGTGCTCGGGTTCATGCAAGCTATACCCGCGGATACAAGGGCCAGGGTATCGACACCGAGCCCACGGCCAACTCCGGCAATGACCCGGTGATCCAGCCTGAGCGCGTGAACGCCTATTAAGTGGGCTTCAAGGGCTCGACATCGGACGGCTCGCTGAGCGTAGCGGCAGCGGCGTTTCTCGCGGACTATACCAACCTTCAGGTCCAGACCAACCGCGGCGACCCGGCCAACGGCGTGATCGCTTTTCAGCCGACCAATGCGGGTATCTCGCGCACAAAGAGTGTGGAAATCGAAGCCACGCTCCGTTCGTCGCGCCGTTTCTCCGTCAGCGCAGCCGTCACCTATCAGCAGGCCACCCTCGACGTTGATGGCCTGAACTGCCCGACCCAGTAGCAGCCGAGCGCAGTCACTGTCGCACTGGGTGGCACCCGGCCCGTCAACACGTGCTATCGCTATCAGTTCAGGGCACCGAACGGCAGCGTGGCAACGAGCGGCCTTGTGCAAGACGTACGGTGCGGGCAGCTTCCGGTTTCGCCCGAATGGCGGTTCAACGTAAGTCCCCGCTGGGAAGGGCCCGTGACGTCCTCACTCAATGGCTTCGTTCAGGTTGACCTGCCTTACCAGAGCGACGTTCAGTTCGCGATCGAGCAGGACCCGCTGCAGACTCAGGACGGCTATGCGCTGGTCGATGCCAGCATCGGGCTTTCGGCACCGGATTCGCGCTACACGCTGACGGTCTTCGTGAAGAACCTGTTCAACCAGAACTTCTACACAACCACCACGACGTCTGCGCTCATCGGTAACAACCTTAGCGTTGTTGACGTCTACGCTTTCCGTCCCAAGAATGCAGACCGTTATTTCGTGGCCTCGCTCGGCTTCCGGTTCTAAGATGGCATTGGCCCGGTGAGCTGGTTTACCGGGCCAAAGCTTTGGCTTGGCCGGCCTGCGCACACCGGGCCGGCCACCAGCTTTCCGACCACCCTACCCGGTCCGGTGGTCAAGCTGATCAATGATATTCATGCGCCTGCAGTGGGAGCGCCGCAAAATGTTACACACTCGCCGCCAAGCCATGGCCCTCGGTGCTCTGGGACTCGGGGCAGCTGGTCTCACAGCAGCCCAAGGCCAGACCCCTCGCGCGTTGCCGAACATCCTCTGGCTGGTGAGTGAGGACAACAATCCCTATGTCGGCGCCTACGGGGACCAGCTGGCCCATACGCCGCACATCGACGCGTTGGCCAAGAAGGGCGTGCTGTTCCGCAATGCCTATTCGAATGCGCCAGTCTGTGCGCCGTCACGCTTCGCCCTGCTCACCGGCGTCAATCCCGAGAGCTGCTCGCCGGCCCAGCACATGCGGGCCGAAGCCAAGCTGCCGCAAGCTTTCCGCACTTATCCCGAACTGATGCGCGCGGCGGGCTACTTCTGCATCAACAACCCGAAGACCGACTACAACAGCGATGTCGTCCCGGCGGCCATCTGGGACATTCAGGGCGTCGATGGGCATTGGCGCAAGGCCCCCAAGGACAAGCCGTTCCTGTGCGTGATGAACACCGGCACCAGCCACGAGTCCAAGATGTGCGCCCCTATGGCCGGTCCCGTTAGTCCAGACCAGGTTCGCATCCCCGCCTTTCTGCCAGATGATGCGGCAATCCGGCAGGATTATGCCAACTACTACAACATCATGACCGCCATGGATCAAGAGATCGGCAATTGGCTGGCGCAGCTCGACGCCGATGGTTTGGCTGACGACACGATCGTGTTTTATTACGGCGACAACGGGGGAGTACTGCCCCGGTCCAAGCGATATTGCTACGAGGAAGGCTTGCGCGTGCCGCTGGTCGTGTATGTACCGCCGAAGTGGCGGCACCTCGCGCCCGCCATGCCCGGAAGCACGATCGACGCGCTGGTGACGCTGATCGATCTGCCTGCTACGCTTCTGTCAATTGCCGGAGTGGCACAGCCACCGCAGATGACCGGACGCCCGCTGCTGGGGCACCGCATCGGTCAGCCGCAAAAATATGCTTTTGGCTTCCGCGATCGCATGGACGAGCGCTACGACCTCGTGCGCACCGTCACCGATGGCCGCTGGCGGTACATCCGTAATTACCTGCCACATCGACCTCTTGGGCAGCACGTGGGTTACGAATGGAGCGTGCAGAAAAGCTATCGCCAATGGAATGCCCTGCATCTGGCGGGCAAGCTCAACGCAAAGCAGGAAGCATTCTTCAAGCCGAAGGCTTTCGAGGAGCTTTACGATCTATCGGCAGATCCGGACGAAGTGAACAACCTGATCACCTCGCCCTCGGCTGCCGCTGCAGCGAGGAGGCTGCGCCAGGCGCTTGACCGGCATATGCTGGCAATTAACGACAACGGCTTCCTGCCTGAAGGATCCGTCGGCGAAGGCTATTTTGAAAGTCGCAATCGCGCGGTTTACCCGCTTCCTGCGTTGATGCGGCTGGCTGCTGCAGCCGCAAAGCGCGAACCGCGCAATGTGAACCGGTTCCGCAAGCTGTTGCGCAGTTCCAACGAAGCAACCCGGTTTTGGGCAGCGCGGGGACTCCTGATGCTGGGTGGGGAAGCGGCTACCGTCCGCGGCGATCTTGAAACGGCTTTGTTGGCGGATCCATCGGATCATGTCCGCGTGGTTGTGGCCGAGACCCTCGTAGGTCTCGGCAAGCCGGAACAGGCCGTGCAGGTCCTCGCGCGATTGGCCGACGAACCATCACCGATGCCGGTTCGCATCCAGGCTTTCGATGCATTGTCGTGCATCGGCAAGGCAGCCCTGCCGGCGCTGCCGGTAATCCGGAAAACTGCGGCGTCGACCGTCAAACGGGATGCTGAGTATCCAAAGCGCCTGGCAACCTATCTCGAAGCAGTTCTGACCGGGCCGTACGAACCTATGGCAGAGGCGATCTCCGAGGCGGCCTGTCAGGGGTCGATAAAGAGCGGGTCCGCCTTCATGGGGCCCGCTGAAAGTGCCAAGTGGCCTTCATGACGGTTTGCGCACGGCGATTTGCCGGGCACGGCTGTCCGGCATTCGCACTGTCGGCTTGGGGCTTTTAACGGGCGGGATCTCATGAACGGCATGGAGCAGGGCTGGCCGGGCCTTTCTGTAGGACGGAGGCGCCTAGATAGTTGCAGGACTAAGCTTTGGGCTAAGCACATGCACGACGGCGAGGGCCAGAAGGTAGCTGCTGGCGCAGATGGCGAACAGAACTTCGTATGAGCCGCCGGTCTTGTCGAGGATATAGCCGGTGAACAGCGCCATGCCCATGCCGCCGAGCGCTCCAACCGTGCCGCCAATGCCAACCACCGAACCCACTGCTCCGCGCGGGAACACGTCCGAAGGCAGCGTATAGAGGTTCGCCGAAAAGGCCTGATGCGCTGCGGTGGCTAGCCCGATGATGAGAACGGCAGCCCACACGCTGTCGATGCTCTGCGCAAACCAGATCGGCAGGACCGCCACGGCGCACAGGAGCATCGTGGCCTTGCGCGCAAAGTTGGGGGTGCGTCCCGCCTTGATCAGGCGCGAGGACATCCACCCGCCAAAAATCGATCCACCATCGGAAATCAGGTAGATCGCCGCGAGCGGCAGGCCGAAGGTCTTGAGGTCCATGTCATAGCGCTCGAACAGGTAGCCGGGCAGCCAGAACAGGAAGAACCACCAGACCGGGTCGATCAGGAACTTGCCCAGCGCGTAGGCCCAGGTCTCGCGCACGGTCAGGAGCTTTGCCCAGCCGATCTGCTCGACCGGGTCTGCAGGGTCCTGCTGGATCCAGGCAAGTTCGGCCGGCGAGACGCGCGGGTGTTCGGCAGGATGGCGATAGACCAGCCACCAGGCGGCGAGCCAGGCCACGCCGAAGATACCGGTGATGAAAAAGGCGGCGCGCCAGTCGAACCACAGCACAAGCGCCGGAACCAGCAGCGGGGTGATGATGGCGCCGACGTTTGCACCGGCATTGAACAGTCCGATCGCGTAAGCACGCTCACGCTGGGGGAACCAGTCGGTTACGGCGCGGATGCCAGCCGGGAAGTTCCCGCTCTCGCCCACGCCGAGGCCGAAGCGCGCAGCGGCAAAGCTGGCAAGACCGGTCGCGAAACCGTGGGCCATGTGGCCGGCGGTCCAGACCACGATGGCGATAGTGTAGCCAAGCTTTGCCCCGACCACATCGACGATGCGGCCAAAGCCGATGTAGCCGATGGCATAGGCGACCTGGAACCAGAACACGATCTGGGCGAAGTCGGTTTCGCTCCAGCCGAACTCCGCCACCAGCGTCGGCTTGAGCACGCCGATCATCTGGCGGTCGATGTAGTTGACCGCAGTGGCCGCAAACAGCAGGGCGACGATGACCCAGCGGTAGCGCCCGGCCTTGGCAGAGGCGGCAGGCGGGTTGAAGTTCTGGTCCATTGCTTCTCTCCCGAAGCGGCCAACCCGTTCCGGGCCATGCCGCCAAATGCAATTCAGCGGGGGGCCGCCGCGATGATCGTGCAGGTCAATTCGCCGTGGCCCTCGAAGATCGCACGAAACTCCTGGCCGACGGCGATTTCGTGCACGCCGGTCACGGCGCCGGTGGATACCCACAGGCCCTGCGACACATCGAAGCCACGCGCCAGCAGGTTGCCAAGCAGGAAGCGCACCGCACCATAGGGTCCGTCGAGCATTGCGGCAGCGGTCGCCGATCCGACTTCGATGCCGTCGATCTCGCTCTTGACCCTGATGGCGCAGAGGTCGGTCGACTGCCAGTTGGGCAGAGCTGCGCCGCGCACCAGACCGGTGTTGTTGCCAAAGTCGGAAACGGTCACCGTCGGCCCATCGGCATTGATGCCCGGGTACGGCGAACTGGCGATCTCGATCCCGATGCGGACATCATCGACAATCGCGATCGTGCCGGCGTCGTCGGCGGGAACCGGACCCTTGAAGCCTGGCGCCACATGGACAAGGAACTCAGCCTCTCCGGCGGCGAAGCCTCCCGCGTAGACCGGCATCGCGGGAGTATCGGCGGCATCGGCATCCACGACGCTGTCGGCAAAGATCGGGCCGACAAGGCGGTTGGCGCCAAGCGATGCGTCCAAAGGAGAATTTATGCGTCCGACTTTCCAGCCGACGATCTGGCGCCCATCGATCGCGATGGCACGATCCTGTATGTCATAGGCATCGTCGAGCGCCTGAGGCGTAGTGCCGGGGTAGATTTCGAGCACGCGGGCTTCGTGGCGGGCGCTGACGAAGGCCGCTGCAACCTGATCCGCATTCTCGTTCAATTCCGTCCCCATCCCTTGGTCCCTCATTCGCCCGGCTGCCTATAGGAAACCGGTGTCAATCACAAGTCTCGGCCGTCCGACCGCGGTACATAGTTAGAGCGTTACGCCCTTCTTCCAGATTGCCATCTCGCGCTGGTCACTGCGTTCAGCAGCCGTCTTCCGTCCGCTGGCGATAGCGATGAGCGTTTCGAGAAAAGCCGCATCTGCCGCCACCTTGCCTTCATCGAGCACGCGCGAGGCATCGAAATCGATCCAGTGGGGCTTGGCCTGAGCCAGTGCCCTGTTCGAGGCGACCTTGACCGTCGGCACCGGAAAGCCGAGCGGCGTGCCGCGCCCGGTCGTGAACAGCAAAAGCGTAGCCCCTGCTGCGGCAAGTGCCGTGGAGGAAACCGCATCGTTTCCCGGCGCTTCGAGCAAGGCGAGGCCGGGCTCCGTTGCCTGATCCCCGTAATCGAGCACCGAAGCGAGGGGTGCGGTGCCGGCCTTCTGCACCGCCCCTGCGGACTTTTCCTCAAGCGTGGTGATTCCGCCCGCAATGTTGCCGGGCGACGGATTCTCCGACACTGGGAGGCCCTGATCGAGGTAGTACCGCTTGAAGCGGTTCACCAGTGCAGCAACGGACGCGAACGTCTGTGCATCGACGGCACGATTCAGCAGCGCCTGCTCCGCGCCAAAGATCTCCGGAATTTCGGTGAGGATCGGCGTGCCACCTGAAGCGGCAAGGCGTTCGCTGAAGCGGCCGAGCAAGGGGTTGGCGGTGAGACCTGACAGGCCATCGGACCCACCGCACTTGAGCCCCACAGTCAGCGCAGAGAGCGGCAAGTCCTCACGCCGGACGGAAGCTGCAAGTTCGACCAATTCGTCTACCAGCGTTGCCGCTTCCGCCAGTTCGTCGCCGGCAGATTGCGAGGACAGCGTCCGGACCTTGGACCGCGCGGCTTGCGGAAGGGCGGCCAGCAAAGCGTTCAACTGATTTGATTCACACCCCAGCCCGAGCAGCAGGACGCCAGCCGCGTTGGGATTGGCCGCCAGTCCTGCCAGCAGCGCGCGGGTCGCGTCCAGATCATCTCCCAGTTGCGAACAACCGTGAGGGTGAATGAACGCGTGTATGCCATCGATACAGCCCTCCGCGATAAGACCGGCATGGCGCGCTTCGGCTGCACGGGCGACCTGTTCCGCCGTACGACCGACGCAGCCCACTGTCGGCAGGATCCAGATTTCATTGCGCGTCGCGGCACGGCCATCGGCGCGGCGGTATCCGCGCCAGATCGGTGCATCGCCTGCTTCCAGAGCCGCTGCGCCGCGTGCAGTTTCGGCAGAATAGACCTGTTCGCCGTCGAGGGCAGTCTTCACGTTGTGGACGTGGACGTGTTCGCCGGCCCGGATGCCTTGGGTGGCAACGCCGATCGGCAAGCCATACTTCACGACCCGTTCGCCGGCTGCATGGGCCCGCGTGGCAAACTTGTGCCCCTGCGGGATGTCTTCCTCGATCGTCAGGGCGACGCCGCCGACCGTGACCCCCGCCCCGGGCGACAGCGGACGCAGCGCCACCGCAACGCTATCCAGCGTGTGAACGCGCAGCACGTCCGGCATGGCAACGGCGACCGACAATCCGCGACTCTCCCAACAGACGCCCTCAATGGCGCTGTCTCTGGATAGACTTTAGGTAACCGGTGTCAATGGCGAAGACGCGTGGCCCATTGCAAAGTCTGGCAAGAACCGGCTAGGAACGCTGCACTGCCTTGACACCGGTGTAAGTCACAGTGAGCGGGGCCTGGATCGACGGGACAACGTGTGAAGAAGTCGAAGGACGGCAAGCCGACAATCAACGACGTGGCGCGCCTTTCAGGCGTCTCGAAGAAAACCGTCAGCCGGGTGATCAACCGGTCGCCGCTGCTCAACGATGCCACGCGCGAGAAGGTCGAGGCGGTGATCGCGGAACTGGGCTACGTACCCAACCCGCAAGCCCGGGCCCTGGCCCTGCGCCGCAACTTCCTCATCGGCCTGATTCACGACAACCCCAACGCGCAGATGGTCCTGGGAGTTCAGGAAGGCATCCTTTCCGCGATCCGCGATACCGAGTTCGCGCTGGTTGTTCGCCCCGTCAATCGCCGCTCGCCCGACATGCTCGACGACGTGCGCGCATTTCTCGAACAGCAGCGCCTGTTCGGCGTCATGTTGCTGCCGCCAATTTCCGAAAACGATGCGCTTGCAGAACTGTGCGAGGATCTGGGCGTGACCTACGTGCGCATGGGCTCTGTCCAGCTTGACGAAGACGAGCACATGGTGGCGTCGAACGACCGTGAGGCGGTTTCGCAAGCGGTGGACTATCTGATCGGTCGAGGCCACCGCCGCATCGGCTTCGTCGCAGGCCCCGAAGGCTTCCGCTCCGCTGCCGAGCGTTCGCTGGGCTATCGCGATGCCTTGGAGAAGGCGGGGATCCCGCTGGACGAAGCCATCATGGCCGAGGGCAACTACACATTCGAGACCGGAATTGCCGCAGGCAGGAAGCTGCTCGCCGCTGCTCCCCGCCCCAGCGCGATCTTTGCTAGCAACGATGAAATGGCCGCAGGCGTGCTGCATGCGGCGCGGACGCTGGGCTTTTCGGTGCCAGAAGACCTTTCGATCGTCGGCTTCGACGACACCGCCATCGCCGCCCATATCTGGCCCCCGCTCACCACCGTGCGCTGGCCGATCCAGGCAATGGCCAGAGCTGCGGCGATAAAGCTGATCGACCCGGCAGAGGCCCGCAGGCAACCCTCGCACTTCCTTTCCGACCTGATCGAGCGAGCTTCCGTCGCAACCTGCTGAGACTTGCGAAGATGGCGCACGAATGGGCTTGCTTCACTTAATGACACCGGTTACCTAAAGGGCAAAGCCGCGTCACACTGCCGGGTCAAATTGGCCGGAGCGAGAGGAATTTCCATGAAAATCGCATTGATCATCGAGAACAGCCAGGCCGCCAAGGCGAGCCTTGTCCACGAATCGCTGGCCGCTGTCGCAGAGCCGCTCGGCCATGAGGTTCACCATTACGGCATGTATTCGCCCGAGGACAAAGCCTCGCTGACCTACGTGATGAACGGTCTGCTGACCGGCATCCTGCTCAACTCCGGGGCAGCCGACTTCGTGGTGACCGGCTGTGGCACGGGCATGGGTTCGATGCTTGCCGCCAACAGCATGCCGGGCGTGTTCTGCGGGTTGGTAATCGATCCGACCGACGCGTTCCTGTTCGGCCAGATCAACGACGGCAATGCCATCTCGATGCCCTATTCGAAGGGCTTCGGCTGGGCCGCCGAACTGAACCTGCAGGACGTCTATCGCAAGCTGTTCGATGGCGAGCGTGGCCTCGGTTACCCCAAGGAGCGCGCGGCGATCATGAAGACCAATCGCGGCATCCTCAAAGGTCTCAAGGAAGCATCGTGCCGTGACATGCTGACCGTGCTCAAGACCGTCGATCAGGACCTGCTCAAGGCCGCGATCGCCGGGGAAAAGTTCGCCGAACTGTTCTATGCCAACAGCAAGGACGAAGCGATCTCCGATTACCTGCGTGGCCTTTCGGCCTGACCCCTGATCCAGGGGAGAGGATAACGATGAACCTGTTCGATCTATCGGGCCGCGTCGCGGTCGTCACCGGCGCCAACACTGGTATCGGCCAAGGCATTGCCGTGGCGCTGGCGCAGGCCGGGGCAGACATTGCCGCTGTCGGCCGCACGCCTGCCGAGGAAACCGCAGCCAAAGTGAGGGCACTGGGGCGCAAGTGCGAGCTGGTTGGTGCCGATCTTTCGACGATCGAGCCCGTGCAGGCCGTGGTCGAACAGGTGGTCTCCGCGCTGGGCGGGCTGGATGTGCTGGTCAACAACGCGGGCATCATCCGCCGGGCCGATGCGGTGGACTTCACCGAGGAGGATTGGGACGCAGTGGTCGACACCAACCTCAAGTCGGTGTTCTTCCTCTCGCAGGCAGCGGGCCGCCACATGATCGCCACTCGCGAGGCCACCGGACGCCGCGGCAAGATCATCAACATAGCCTCGATGCTGAGCTTTCAGGGCGGCATCCGCGTGCCAAGCTATACCGCAAGCAAGAGCGGCGTTGCCGGCCTCACCAAACTGCTCGCCTGCGAATGGGCGGCCAAGGGTGTGAACATCAACGCCATCGCGCCCGGTTATATCGCGACAAACAATACCGCAGCCCTGCAAGCCGACGAGACGCGCAACCGCCAGATCATGGAGCGCATCCCCGAGGGACGCTGGGGCGACCCTGCCGACATCGGCGGGGCAGCGGTGTTCCTTGCCAGCAGCGCGGCAGATTACGTGCAGGGACACGTGCTGGCCGTCGACGGCGGCTGGCTGGCCCGGTGACTGCGAACGCGCTGATGGCCGGTCACGTCGTCTGCTTTGGCGAGATGCTTTTGCGGCTCTCGCCCCCGGATGCGCGGCTTATGGTCCAGGCGCAGAGCCTCGAGATGGTCGTCGGCGGGGCGGAAGCCAACGTGGCCGTCGCGCTGGCCTCGCTGGGGCACGCGACCCGCATGGTCACGCTGCTGCCTGACAATCCTCTCGGTGACAGGGCGCGGGCGGAACTCGGCGCAGGCGGGGTCGATACCCGCTTCGTCGCCCGTGGGCGCGGGCGCATGGGGCTCTATTTCATGGAGCCGGGCGCTGGCCTCAGACCTTCGTCGATCACATATGATCGCGCAGGGTCGGCGTTTGCGCAGGCCGAGGCAGCGGCGTTCGACTTCGCTGGCGCGCTTGAAGGCGCGAGCCTCCTGCACCTGTCGGGCATAACTCCTGCGCTCGGTCCCAAGGGCGTGGCACTTGTCCGCGCGGCCGTGGCCGCAGCGCAAAGCGCGGGCGTGCCGATCTGCCTCGACGGGAATTACCGCGCCCAGCTCTGGGAAAGCTGGGACAGCGACCCGCGCGCCGTGCTGACGGAACTGGTAAGTGCAGCAACCTTGCTGATCGGCAACCACCGCGACATTTCGCTGCTGCTCGGCAAGACGTTCTCTGGCGATGGCGCCGAACGGCGGCGCGAGGCGGTGGAAGCAGCCTTTGCCGCGTTCCCCAACCTGCAGCTGGTCGCCTCGACCGCGCGACAAGTGTTGAACAGCGATCACCATCGCATCGCGGCCCGCGTCGACGCGCGCGGGTCAAAGCATCAAACTGCCGAGATCGACGTTACCGGCATCATCGACCGGATCGGGACAGGCGACGCTTTTGCTGCGGGAGTGCTGCACCGCTACCTGCAGGGGGGCGATGCTCAGGCCATGGCCGAATGCGGCCTTGCGCTTGCGGCGCTCAAACACTCTGTCCCCGGCGACTTCTGTCTGATCAGGCCGAGCGAACTCGCTGCGTTCAGTGCCGAAGGTGGCGATGTCAGGCGGTGAACTGACCCGGCGCGCGCTTCTGGGCGCAAGTGCGGCACTGGTTGCATCGCCGATTCTGGGCAAAGCCCGCGACCCGCAGGCAGGGCGCTTTACCGGACTGCGCGAGGATGGCGTGCTCGCCTTCAAGGGCATTCGCTATGGCCGCGCAGAGCGGTTCGCACGAGCCGTGCCGGAGCCGTGGCAGGGGCCGCCGACAAGGGCCCAGAGCTTCGCTCCGATTGCTCCGCAACGCGGCAATCCCGACATGGCGCAGAGCGAGGACTGCCTGTTCCTCAATGTCTGGACGCCGGACGCCAATCCGCGAGCGCGGCGTGCGGTCATGGTCTACTTCCACGGCGGTGCCTACTCGAACGGCACGGTCACCGATCCGCTGACGCACGGTGGGACGCTGGCAGCGCAAGGCGACGTCGTCGTGGTCACCGTCAACCACCGGCTCAATGCTTTGGGCTATGCCTGGCTCAAGCCATTCGGACCGCGGTTTGCCGATAGCGGCAATCTGGGACAGCTGGACCTGATCCTCGCGCTGCAATGGGTACGCGACCACATCGTGGCGTTCGGTGGAGATCCGGCGCGGGTCATGGTCTTCGGGCAGTCAGGTGGCGGCGCCAAGATTGCAACGCTGATGGCAATGCCGGCGGCTGACGGCCTGTTCCACGCGGCGACCACGATGAGCGGCCAGCAAGTTGTGGCGAGCGGACCGGGCAACGCATGGAAGCGGACGCTTGCCCTGCTCGCAGCGCTGAAGCTGCGCCCCGATGACGTGGAAACGCTGCGGACGATGCCTGTGCAACAACTCGTCGAAGGCCTCGCCACAACCGATCCGATCATGGGTGGCAGCCTTTATATGGGGCCGGTTCTGGACATGACCAACCTGCCCCGCCATCCGTTCTGGCCGGATGCGGCGCCGCAGTCGCGGAGCATACCGATGATTCTCGGCAATGTGCGCGAAGAAACGCGGGCCTTCATCGATCCACGCGGGCCGAAGCTGCAGGGGCTGACCTGGGACACCCTTGCCGCCCGGATCGCACCGGAGATCAAGATCGACCTCGATGTCGATTGGGTCGTCGGGCAGTACCGCACGCAATTTCCGCAATGGACGCCCGAGCAGGTGTTCTACTCCGCGACCACGGCCGGCCGCTCCTGGCCCGGGCAGGTGATCGAAGCGGACGAGAGGGCGAAAGCTGGTGCCAAAGCCACCTGGGTCTATCAGCTGGACCGCCCGTCTCCGCGCGATCCCTTGCGCGGTGCCGCCCACACCGATGACATCCCTTACGTCTTCGGCACGCTCGATGCGCCCGGCAGCATGAGCGGGACGGATGCAGGCGCACGCACGACCAGCAACCTGCTGATGCAGGCATTCACCGGCCTTGCCAGGACCGGACAGCCCGGTCTGGCGGCGTGGATGCCCTACACCCTGCCTGCCCGGGAAACGCTGGTGGTTTCGGACGGCCGGGCCGAAACCGTCAATGATCCCCGCCGTTGGGAGCGCGAACTCTGGGCTACGGCGCCTTACGTTCAACCGGGTAGCTGATGATCAGCGCGAGAGGCGCGTCCCCGCGCTGCGTGATGCCGACGACCGCTCCCTCGTAGAGGTAGGCGGTCATGCCCTTCCTGAGCACGGCACGCTGCCCGTCGGACACGACTTCGCCCTCGCCTTCGAGAACGTAATAGACCTCGTCGTGCGCGATGGGATGTTCGCCGATTGCTGCCCCGACATCCAGCGTGCGGCGGCGGAATTCCATGCGGCGCGGCTGAGGCACCGCGTCGCTGATCCGCCAAGCAGTGCTCATGCCGATGTTGCCATGCGGTGGGGGTTCCCGCCGCATGGTGTCCGCCTCATCGACAACCGCCATGGGTGGCGCGGCGGCAAGCATTAGCGCGACAATCGCGCTCACGGCTGGCGCATCCCGGCATCTCGGGTGGAGAGCTTTTCTTGCGGCCCGGCCTTCTGGCCCGGATATCGGCCCGATTTCGGCGTCATCGTATCGAGGTTCCAGTCGGCCTCGACGAAAGGCGCGAAGGTGGCCACGGGATGTGGATAGCCACCGACCTCCTTCTCGTCGTCGATAATGTCGCCACGCCCTTCGGCGACGAAGAACAGCACGCGGATATCATCAGGCGCGCGATCCCACGGGCGCGCACCGACCGTCTGCAGAACGGACGTCTCGACCTCGCCCGAAGGCAGGGCGCTGTAACGAGAGAGGTTGGTCAAAGGCGCTTTTGCGGTGATCAGCCTGGCCCGCGTCTCGCCATAGCGGCCGAACTGCGGGAGCGCATTGCCGTGGCGGTCGACCGCGCGGTTATCCTTGCCGAAGTACTTGAGATCGCCATCGCCACCCAGCATCAGGAACGGCAGGCCCGGATCGGTATCGTTGCCGCCGCGCATTACGTTGCCCACTGCAGTGATCTCGCCGGTGACATAATCGTGCCCGGTCCATTCGAGATTCATCAGGTTGTAGTGCACCGCGCGGTGGCCGGGATTGTAGATCACGTTGTTGATCATGGTGACCTGCGCCCCGCCCTTTACCAGCGGCGCGCGCTCGACATTGTGCGCCCAGACGTTGCGGTAGAACGTGATGTTCGTTGCATTGTCGTGGATAAGCGAACCCTTGGAATGCTCGCCCTTGGGATGGCTGGCGTTGGCAAGCCCTTCCGCTGCGATGTTCTCGCGAAAGACGATGTCATGGCTCGTGCCGGCGCGCCATTCAGCCACGGTATTGCCGGTGAAGCGCGGGCCCGATGCGGACATGTTCTCGTCAAGCGCCCACAGGAAGCTGCAATGTTCGACAACGACATTGTGCGCCGCCACGGTCGAGAAAGCGTCGGCCTCCCAGCCTGAAAGCTTGGCCTGACCATCGGCGCCGGTCATCACGCGCAAGTGGGAGAGGATGACGTCGTGGGTCTTCAGATCGATGCCACCCTTGACGATCGTGATTCCCGGCGAAGGTGCGGTCTGTCCGGCCACCGTAAGGAACGGCTCGGTGATCTCCAGCGTGTCGCGGCCCATGTCGATCGTGCCGCCGACCTCGAACACGACGGTGCGCGGACCCTTTGCGGCAAGCGCCTCGGCAAGCGATCCAGGGCCGGCCTTAGCCAGCGTGGTAACGCGGATGATTCGCCCGGTGGCCCCGCCCCTCGTCGGATCGGCAGGGTGCGGTTCTGCCCAGGCGGTCGTTGCCAGCAGACTGGCGAAAATGGCCGAAATCGTGAACTTTTGCAGTCTCTGGTGCATCGCAGATTCTCCCATTGGCATGGTTATTGACAGAGGCGCGAAGCAAGGGCAATAAATAATGACACCGGTTACCTTGATGACGCGCCAAGCCTTGGCGGGCGTGATCACTACGGGACCGGATCAATGGTCGGTGTCATGTTGGTAGCAGGGCCGGCTTGCGGGAGCAGTGGTGCACAGGAAGGTTGGCGCTTTGCGTCTTCCCCCTTTGACACCGGTATCAATAGCCCCGAAAAGGGCAATGAGGGGATTCATCATGCTTACTTCAGTTTCGCGCACATCGCTGTTCAGGATGGCACTGCTGGCAAGCGGTGCGCTCGCGGCAAGCAGCCTCGCACAGGCGCAGGAAGCGGTCGCGGCGCCTGAAGCGCAAGTGGGCGCAGACGATGCAGCACCCGATGATGCGATCGTTGTCACCGGCTTCCGCCAGTCGCTCCAGGCAGCGATAAACGTCAAGAAGAACGCCGTCGGCGCGGTCGATGCGATCGTCGCCGAAGACATCGCCAAGTTCCCCGATCAGAACCTTGCTGAATCGCTCCAGCGCATCCCCGGCATCTCGATTTCGCGCGATGCCGGTGAAGGCCGCGCTATCACGGTGCGCGGTCTGTCCAGCCAGTTCACCCGCGTCCGCGTCAACGGCCTCGAGACCGTGGCAACCTCGACCGACGGCGCTTCGGCGAACCGCGACCGCGCGTTCGACTTCAACGTCTTCGCCTCCGAGCTGTTCAGCTCGATCGTCGTCCACAAGACTGCCGAGGCCAGCCTCGATGAAGGTTCGCTGGGCGCAGTGGTCGATCTCAACACCGGCAACCCGCTGGCTGGCAAGGCCGGCTTCACCGGCGTCGCCTCGGTCGTCGGCACATACAACGACCTGTCGGACTACGTTGGCCCACGTCTCGCCGGTCTGCTCAGCTGGCGCAACGATGACGGCACCTTCGGCGTCTCGCTTTCTGCTGCTTACCAAAAGACCAAGGTCCTTGAGCTTGGCAACAACACCGTGCGCTGGTCCCAGGCCCGCTTTGACTCTGTCAATGGTACCAACTGCTTCACGACGCCGAACAGCGGCGGCGCCTACGTCAGCAGCGCCGCGTGTAACAAGGCTGCCCTTGCCTTCCACCCACGCATCCCGCGCTACGGCGAAGTCAAGCACGACCGCGAGCGCCTCGGCCTGACCGGCTCGGTCCAGTTCGCACCGAGCGATGCCACCAAGTTCTCGATCGATGGGCTATTCTCCCGCTTCAACGCCGATCGTGAGGAGCAGTGGGGCGAAGTCCTGCTGCGCAGCAACGAGCGTTCGATCAACGTCGTGAACCCGGTTTACGATGCCAACAACAACATGATCTCCGCAACGCTCAACGATGCTTGGGTCCGCACCGAACATTACCTGCGCAAGAGCAAGACCGAGTTCTATCAGGTTGGCGGCACGTGGGACCAGGACCTGTCGGATACCTTGCGCTTCACGGTACTCGGCGGCTTCTCGAAATCGGATGCCGACATCCCGGTCGAAACCACGATGATCTTCGATGATCGCGACGCGCAAGGCTACAGCTTCGACTACACGGACATGAAGCGCCCGAAGCTGACCTTCGGCACCAGCGTGACCGATCCGGCCAACTTCCAGCTTGCCGAAATCCGTGACCGCCCATCGACTGTGGTGAACAAGTTCAAGACTGTGCAATTCCGCACGGAATGGGACGTTGCCGAAGGCTTCACGGTCAAGGCGGGGGCAATGTGGCGCCGCTTCAATTTCGATACCGAATCCTACACCCGCGACACCGCCGTGTGTGGCAATGGCGGACTTGACCGGGTACTCGGCACGATCACCTGCTCGGCCTCGTCGGTCTTCGGCCCCACCGCGGTCTACGGCATCCCGGTGACCGCGCAGTTGGCGCAGATGTTCAACCTCGGCAACGCCGGACAGCCGGCAGGCAACACCAACGCCTGGCTGGTGCCGAATCTCGAAACCACCACGGCGCTGACCAAGCTCTATGACCGCGCGCTGGTTGCCGATGCGGGCAACATTCGCGGGGTTCAGGAAACCACCAAGGGCGGTTACCTGCAGTTTGACGGCAAGGGCGAATTGCTGGGCCTGCGCTATGCGCTCAACGCCGGCATCCGCTATGTGAAGACCGAACAGTCCTCCTACGGCCTCGTCAGCGGCACGCAGGCTACGGTCGAGCGGTCGTACGACAACTGGCTGCCCTCGGCGAACATCGCGTTCTACCCGACCGAGGACCTGATCGTTCGCGGTGCAGTTGCCGAAGTGATCACGCGCCCAACGCTCGGCTCGCTGACGCCGGGTGGTTCGGCAGACGGGTTCAACTTCCGCGTCAACAGTGGCAACCCGTTCCTGAAGCCGTTCCAGGCCACCAACTACGACCTGTCGATCGAATGGTATTTCGCCCCGCAGGCGCTGATCTCGGTGGCGGGCTTCATCAAGGAAGTGGCGAGCTTCACGCAGAGCGCAGCAATCACCGAGGCGACCTTCGCACAGACGGGTCTGCCGGTTTCGGTGCTGAATCCCTCTTCGCCGGCCGCGCTGAACCCTGCCCTGTTGAACCAGCCAATCTGGACGCTGACCACCACTGTCAATGGCACCGGTGCAAAGCTGAAGGGTATCGAACTGGCCGCACAGATCCCGTTCAAGATCTTCACCGAAGGCTTCCTCGGCAACTTCGGCATCATCGCCAACGCGACCTTCATCGACAGCGATGCAACCTACACGCTGCAGGGTCCGGCGACCGCGCCGGGCGGCGCACTGGTCAACGTCGACAGGACTGCGGCTCTGGCCAACGTCTCCAAGCAGGCGTTCAACGGCACGCTGTACTATGACGACGGCCGCTTCTCGGCACGCGTCATGGGCACGTATCGCGGTCGTTATCACGAGGGGGCGAGCGGCACCGGCAACGTGCTCGAAGGCTACGGGTCGATGTTCAATCTCGACGCATCGATGCGGTTCAAGCTGACCGACTGGGTCGAACTCTCGGTCGAGGGCAACAACCTGCTCGATACCTACCGCTATCGCTACACCGACATCGACGCGAACCGGAACTACGAGAACAATCACTACGGGCGCAACATCCTGGTGGGTGCCCGCTTCAAGTACTGACGACCCACCCTGCCGGGTGCACCCCTCCCGCGCCCGGCAACTTAGAAGGAGCTGCCATGACTGTCGCAGGATCGCTCGATCGTCGATACTTCATGGCGGCTTCTTTTTTATCTCTCGGCCTCGGCGCGGCAGCGCGTGGCCAGACGACGCCGCCGACAGTTCCCGGAGGCCCTCTGCCTCCCGGCCTGCCGCAGCCGTCAGAGACGATCGATCTTTGGCCGGGCGGCGCGCCAGGCCGACCCGTCAAGGCACTGGTCGAAACCGTGCAGGAGCGTTCGACCGACCGCCTCGTTACCGATCGGGCCGTGTTCGGCATATCTCGTCCGCGCATGGCGGTCTTTCATCCAGACCGCCCGAATGGCGCTGCGGTTCTGATCACACCGGGCGGCGGCTATCGCTGGGTGGTGGTTGACAAGGAAGGGTACGAGATGGGCCGCTGGCTCGCAGCCCGTGGCTTCACCGCCTTCGTCCTGTTCTATCGCCTGCCGGGGGAAGGCTGGGCGGCAGGCCCCGATGTCGCCCTGTCCGACGCGCAACGCGCCATGCGCGTGATCCGCCACCGTGCGGGGGATTTCGCAATCGACCCCGAACGCGTCTCGGCCATGGGCTTTTCTGCCGGCGGTCATCTCTGCGCCGATCTGGCCACGCGCTTTGCGGCGAAGACTTATGGCCCGGTCGATGCAGCGGACGCGCTGTCGGCCAAACCGCACAGCGCCGCACCGATCTATCCCGTGGTCTCGATGTCCGCGCCCGATGCCCATCCCGGTTCACGCGAACTGCTGGTCGGCAAGGCCGCCGCCCCGGCGATGGAAGCTGCGCATTCCCCTCACCGCAACATGCCGCGCGATGCCCCGCCGCTGTTCCTGCTTCATGCCGAGGACGATGACGCGGTGCCGGTCAACAACACCCTGCTGCTTCGCGCCGCCGCCAAGGCGCAAGGCGTGCGCGTGGAGACCCACCTGTTCGAATTCGGCGGCCATGGCTTTGGCCTGCGCAAGGCAATCGGCAAGCCGGTCGAAGTCTGGCCTGAGCTCTGGCGGGCATGGGCGCGCACTACGGGACTGGCGCTATGACCGTAAATCGCCGGGATGCCGTGAAATCCGTTGCCCTTGCCTCCTTCGGCCTTGCCGCACCACTCGGGGCAAGCGCCGCACCTGCCCCGGCGCCGCGTCAGATCTCCTCGCGGCACCGGGGCTTCGACAACCAGCGCGTTGCCGATCTGGGCAACGGCACGTTCCTGAACCCGATCCTTTCGGGCGACCGTCCGGACCCTGCGATCCTCAAGGACGGCAAGGACTATTACCTCACCTTCTCCAGCTTCGAGAGCTATCCTGGGCTGCTGATCTGGCACTCGCGCGATCTGGTGAACTGGCAACCGCGCAAGCCTGCGCTGCACAGGAACATCGGATCGGTCTGGGCGGTCAGCCTTGAGAAGCACGCCGGACGCTACTTCCTGTACATCCCGGTGAAGGCTCTTCCACGCAACGAGATCTACGTGATCCATGCCGATCATATCGACGGGCCGTGGAGCGATCCGGTCCCGCTCGGACTGCACGACCATATCGACCCGTGCCATGCAGTCGGCGAAGACGGTTCGCGTTGGCTGTTCCTGTCCGGCGGCGATCGCGTGCGCCTTTCGGACGATGGCCTCAAGCTCGCCGGGCCGGTAGAGCATGTCTACGACCCATGGCGATACCCCGATGAATGGGACGTCGAAGGCTTTTCCCCGGAAGGGCCGAAGATTCACCGCGTCGGCAAGTGGTTCTACATGCTCACTGCCGTCGGTGGCACCGCTGGCCCGCCCACGGGGCACATGGTCATTGCCGCCCGGTCCAGGTCGATCCACGGGCCTTGGGAGCAGCACCCAGGCAACCCGCTCGTCCGCACCACCGACGTGCGCGAGGCGTGGTGGTCGCGCGGCCACGCCAGCCTCGTCGAAGCTCCGGACGGATCGTGGTGGAGCCTTTATCACGGTTTCGAGAACGGCTTCTGGACGCTGGGCCGCCAGTGCCTGCTCGATCCCGTCGCATGGACTGGCGATGGCTGGTTCCACATGAAAGGCGGCGATCTCTCCCAACCCTTGGCCAAGCCGACAGGGGGCGAGGCGCTTCCCCACGGCATGCCGCTGAGCGACGATTTCAGCTCGCTGCAACTTGGCACAAAATGGTCGTTTTTCCGCCCGGCGCCGGATGAAGCGGACCGCGTGCGCGTTGCCGACAAGACCCTGTTCTTCAAGGGCAAGGATCAGGCCCCGTCCTCCGGTTCGCCCCTGCTGCTGATCGCTGGAGATACGTCCTATCAGTTCGAGTGCGACATCGAACTGGCCGAGGGCGCCACTGCAGGCCTCGTGCTGTTTTATGACGACCAGCTTTATGCCGGGCTCGGCTTCGACCGGGAGCGCTTCGTCACGCACCAGTACGGGATGGAGCGCGGCCGGCCGGCCAATCCGCACGGCCCTGCCATGCGAATGCGGGTGACCAACCGCCGCCATATCGTCAGCTATCACACTTCGGGCGATGGCGGACGCACATGGCGCAAGTTCGACCGCGGGATGGAAGTCTCAGGCTATCATCATAACGTGCGCGGCGGTTTCCTGATGCTGCGGCCCGGCCTTTACGCCGCAGGCCCCGGCGAGACGAGGTTCAGCAACTTCACCTTCACTGCACTGGACGACTGATGCCCCGCACGCTTGAGCTTCATCCCGACCGGTTGCTGCCGGCCGATCCTTCGGTGCGCGCGATTGCGCATGAGTTGTACGCCAGCGTGGCGTGTCTGCCGATCGTCAGCCCGCACGGTCATACCGATCCGCGCTGGTTTGCCGCCAACGAAACCTTCGGCAATGCCACCGACCTGCTGCTGGTGCCGGACCACTACGTGTTCCGCATGCTCTATTCGCAAGGGCTCGCGCTGGAGGATCTGGGCGTACGCAACAAGGGCGTGGACCCGCGCGCGGCGTGGCGGCTGTTTGTCGAAAGCTACTGGCTGTTCCGCGGTACGCCTTCGCGCATGTGGCTCGACTGGGTCTTTGCCGAGGCCTTCGGCATGGACGTGCAGCTTTGCGCCGAGACGGCCGACCTCTACTTCGACACGATCACCGAAAAGCTCGGCTCCGATGCGTTCCGCCCGCGCGCGCTGTTCGATCGCTACAACATCGAGGTGATCGCCACGACCGAGAGCCCGCTCGATACGCTGGAGCATCACGCCGCGATCCGCGCCGAGAATGCGCGCGAGGGCGGGTGGCAGGGCCGGGTCATCACCGCCTATCGCCCCGACCCGGTGATCGATCCCGAGTTTGAGGGCTTTTCGGCGAACCTCGACTTGTTCTCGGGGCTGACCGGCGAGGATTGCCGCAGCTGGACCGGCTACCTTGCCGCGCACCGCCAGCGCCGCGCCTTCTTTGCGCAGATGGGCGCGACCAGCACCGACCATGGCCATCCCACGGCAGCAACCGCCAACCTGTCTGCCAGCGAGGCAGCGGCGCTGTTCGACAAGGTCGTGGCCGGCAATTCCACCCCGGCCGATGCCGAACTGTTCCGCGCCCAGATGCTGACCGAGATGGCGGCGATGAGCCTTGACGATGGCCTCGTCATGCAGATCCACCCCGGATCGTTCCGCAACCACAACGCCCAGGTGTTCGAACGCTTCGGCCGCGACAAGGGCGCCGACATCCCGACGCGGACCGACTTCGTCCATGCGCTCAAGCCGCTGCTCGACCGCTTCGGCAACGAGAGGGACCTCTCGATCATCCTGTTCACGCTGGACGAGAGCGCCTATGCCCGCGAACTGGCGCCGCTGGCCGGGCACTACCCCTGCCTCAAGCTTGGACCGGCATGGTGGTTCCACGACAGCCCGGAAGGCATGAAGCGCTTCCGCCAGATGACCACCGAGACGGCGGGCTTCTACAACACTGTCGGCTTCAACGACGATACGCGCGCGTTCCTGTCGATCCCGGCGCGGCACGACGTTGCCCGGCGCATCGATTGCGGCTTCCTGGCGCAGCTTGTTGCCGAACACCGCATCGAGGACTGGGAAGCGGCCGAACTGGCGCAGGACCTGTCGTACAACCTCGCCAAGAAGGCGTACAAGTTGTGAGGCTTTCTCCAGAAGCGCTGGCCAAGCTGCCCGCAGAGGTTGCGCGGCCGCTCTACGATCGCGAAAGCCAAGAGGTTGGCATCGTCCACTTCGGCATCGGCGCATTCCACCGCGCGCATCAGGCGTGGTACACCGATGCGGCGATGAATGCTGGTGACCGTGACTGGATGATCACCGGTGTCTCGCTGCGCTCGCCCGGCGTGGCGCGGCAGATGAACCCGCAAGGCGGGCTCTACACCGTGGCCGAGCAATCGGCCAATGGAGCGGCCCTGCGCATCGTGGGATCGGTCCGCAACGTGCTGGTGGCGAGCGAGGAACCCGATGCGGTGATTGCCGCCGTGGCTGCACCTGCCACCCGCATCGTCAGCCTGACGGTGACCGAGAAAGGCTATTGCCGGCACGGCGATGGCGGTTCGGGAGGCAGCCTCGACTTCGATCTCGCGCATTCCTTGAGCTTCTATTACTTCGTCACGCAGGGCCTGCTGGCGCGGGCCAAGGCGGGCCTGCCCGGCATGACGCTGCTGTCGTGCGATAACCTTGCCGAGAACGGCGCGATCCTCGAGCGCCTGATGCGCCAGTACCTGGCCCGGCACGAGCCCGATCTGGTCGACTGGTTCGATCAGCACTGCACCTGTCCCGCCACGATGATCGACCGCATCGTGCCCGCCACGACGGACGAGGACCGCGCGGCGGTGGCAGCAGCGCTGGGCGGTCTTGAAGACGAGGCCTGCCAGGATGAGGCCTGTGTCGTCACCGAACCGTTCAGCCAGTGGGTGATCGAGGACCGCTTTGCCGGACCCCGCCCGCGCTGGGAAGCGGTCGGCGCGCAGCTGGTCACCGAGGTCGCCCCTTACGAGACGGCCAAGCTGCGCATGCTCAACGGTGCGCACTCGCTGCTGGCCTATTGCGGGCTGCGCGCGGGCCATGAATATGTCCACGAAGCCATTGCCGATCCGGACTTGCGCGCGCTTGCCGAGCAACTGATGCGGCAAGAGGCTGCACCTACCATCACGCCAGCGCCCAATCAGGACCTCGATGCCTATGCCGACGCGCTCATCGCCCGCTTCGCCAACCCCAGCCTCAACCACCGCCTGATCCAGATCGCCATGGACGGCTCGCAGAAGATCCCGCAGCGCTGGTTGGAAACGCTCGCGCACAACGAGGCTCACGGCCGCACCTGCCCCGCCATCCGCGAAGGCCTGAGCGCCTGGATCCACCACCTGCAAGGCCACAACGGCCCCGTCGACGACCCCCTCGCCGACAAGCTCTCCCGCGCCGCCAAAACCGACACGCCAATGATCGCGCTGTTCGGGGAAGGCGGGCTGCTTACCAGCAGTTGGCGGCCGCAATAGCCTCACTGGCCCCATACTCCGGCCGTTGGCAGGCAAGTGTGGGGCAGGTCTGCTCAGGTCTGCTAGTGGCCGAGCGCGATACCGGCGAATTCCTGCCTGATTTCCTGCAGGGAACGTGCGTCGCTCCAGGTCATCCCGATTGGCTTCGACGCCGCTCCGGGACCGGTCGAGCCTCTTTCGGCAAAGCGCGCGTCTTGCGGGCGGAAGACGGTGCTCATGGTGCCGTCTCTCGAGGTTCCATTCATCGGCGCCCAGTGGTCGGGGTGAATATGCGCGTCCATGTGGCAATCGACAAACAGCGCATGGCCGACAGCTTCAGGATCGGCGTAGCGGCCATCGGCAAAGCGCTTTGTCGGATGCCATGGTCGGGCCAGCGCGACCGAAGCGTCCGGCACGCCCGCCTCGCGCGTCAGGCGGCTGCGATAGATCACGAGGCCCGTCGACTGGGAAAGCGGCGTGGAGGGCGCCGCAACAAACGAATGAAAATCGCCAGGGGAGATTTCCGCGGCTCTCTTCCTCGTCCGGATTTCGCTGTTCTCGATCCACAGCTGGCCGTTGCCGAAAATGAAATCGATATTGCCGGCAATCAGCGAGCGCGCAATCCGGGCCCGGCCGCCGTTGGTGAACAGGGTATCCTGATAGCCGAGTATCGCGGCATCGCTGATCGCCACGCTGTCGCTGGCCACATCAAGAAGAAGCGCAACGGCTTGCGGGTTGGCAATCTTGCCCGCGTCGCTGGCAGCCAGCGCATCGTTGGCCAGATAGTCAAAGGTGTTCTCGATCGTGATGCCGGAAATGCTCACCTTGGCGGCATTGATCGTGAGCGTGGCCGATCCCGGCGTTCCCCAATTGGCGCGGTGATAGCGGCCTGACGTTTGTGCGACGGCGCCGAAATGGATGCGGCTGACGCTCCGCCCCGCGCCCACGATCTTGACGCGGTTCCGCCTGATCACGGGCTTCTCTTCGTAATCGCCCGGCATGACCCGGATCTCGATCCACCGGTCCGAACGATCCCGTTCAGCCGCATCCAACGCCAACTGCAGCGAGGTGTAGCAAGGCAGGGCAGAGCGCGTGCAGTCGTGTGCAACCGCGTATGTGTCGGCTGCCGCACTGGCCAGAACGGGCGCTCCGCCGAGCAGTGCAGCTGCCAGAACTCCCAAGCAGAACTTCATCGCCTGTCCCCGTTTTGGCCGAAGCCCATCACCGCACGCAAGAACCGGTCGATCCTGCGCGCGGTGGGGGTCAGCCATGGTTCAAAAAGCCAGAAATCATGCGGCGCATTGGCCAGATCGTACACTTCCGCCTGCGTTCCATGACTTTGCAAGGCCGCGAGCACTGCCACTCTCCCTGCGGTGAATCGCGTGATGCCGCTGCCCAGGATGAGGGTCGGCGGAGACGTCTGCGAAACATGACGCCCAGCACTCGCCTCGATCCAGGTCTGCGGGGAGCTTTCGAACGATCCGCCGACCCATTGCGCAAACGGCGACTTGTCGCCCGCCGCATTCTCGAACTGCAAGGCCAGCGGATCGGTCATGTCGAGCACCCCGTCGAGATCGACCAGAGCAGCGACCGGTGCTGCACGGCCCGCCGCATCGGTGCGTAAGCTTGCATCATATGCGAGCAAAGCCGCCATCTGTCCGCCGGATGAGGCGCCGCCCACGGCTACCCGATCGGGCTTGATGCCAAAGCGCGCCGCATTGTCGTGCACCCAGCGCAAGGCGTCTGCGGCGTCGGCCATCCCGGCAGGGTAACGGGCCTCGGGCGCGAGGCGATATTCGGGGAGGATGACAGTATGGCCCAGTCCGGCGAGGTGGCTGGCCAGTGCGTAAAAGTGGCTCTTGTCGCCCGATCGCCAGGCACCTCCGTGAAGCAGCACCAGTGCCGTGCCCAGCCGCCGTTTCTGCGACGGCAGGAAGACATCAAGGCCAAGGCTGCGCTCGGACAGGCGCTTGTAAGAACGGTCGAACAGGATCTCCTGTCCCTCGGCAAGGGTCACTGCCGGCCAGCTGATCCCGCTGTACTGGTTCCTGTACTGCTCGAAGCGCTGGGCGACGGTATAGCTGTCGTCCACCTCTCTTGCGGTTGCCGGCATCGAACCTGTTAGCCCGCAGGCAGTTGCAGCCGCCGCGAGTGCCATCCTTAACAGCGTCATCAACCGGCCGCTTTCATGCAAGGGGGGCCGCCCGCGAGGGGATTTGCGGACGGCCCAGTCATCGTCAGAACTGGTAGCGCGCTCCGACGAACCACTGCGCACCCGTCCGCGAGAACTCGCGCACCAGATACTGGCTGCCATCGCCAGTGCCGTAGATCCGCTCCTTCTCGTTCGTGATGTTGATGCCCTGTACCGTCAGGGTCAACTTGGGCGTGATGTTGTAATAGGCCGACAGGTCGACATGTGTCGGACCATATTTGCGCTCCTGAACGTGGCCGTTTCCGCCCGGTTCACTCAGCAGATAGTCGTCGCGCTTGTTGACGGAAACGCGAACCCCCATGCTACCGGTGTCAAAATAGCCCGTGAAATTGTAGGAATTGGGCGAAAGTCCCGTTGAATCCCGCGCGGATACATGGGTGTAGTTCGATGCCACGCCGAAATAGGACAGGACGCCCGGCAGGAACGTGAACGGCGCGTTGAGCGTGACTTCGACACCCTTTACGCTGTTGCCGCCCGGAGTGTTGACCGCCTGGAAGAAGGTGTAGGGAACCTTGGCGGGGTCCGCGTTGTAGGAGGCGTCGTAGCGGGGATCGGCATAGATTGCCTGCCAGTATTCCTGCGGCACCGGCTTGGTCACCACCGCCGTGCTGAGCGAGCTGATGATATCCTTCTTGAACAGGCCGACAGCGACGAGGCCGCCCTTGCTGAAGTACCATTCCAGCCCGACGTCGTAATCGTTGGAAAGGTACGGCTTGAGGTCCGGGTTGCCGAGATTGCCGACTGTCCTTGTCGTATATTCGAAGGTCGGGGCGGCGATGTTGAGAGAGCCCAGCCCCGGCCGCGTCATGGAGCGGGCGTAAGCGGCTCGCGCCACGATGTCGGGCGTGAGGTTCAGCGCCAGATTGAGCGACGGCAGGAAATTGTCGTAGCTGCGCTTCACCGCAACCGGAGAACCGGCAATGGTCGCCCGTGAATCGATATTGGTCTTCACGTAGCGGACACCGCCGTTGGCGCGCAGGACCATGCCGCCGAGATCGAACTCCCCGGTGACTTCGCCATAGCCGCCCAGCGTCTTCTCGATCACTTCCCAGCCGGCAGCCGTATTGGGCGTGTAGTTGTCCGAGATGAGGTTTGACGAAGCCACCTTGTCAAAGTCGAAGACGGCGAATGTCGGCAGGCCGCCCGACACCACGCCCTTGCCGAAATTCGAGATCGGGAATGCCTGCAGGTAGGACTGCGGAGCAAAGCTCGGCAGGTTGCCCTGCGCTTCGGAGTAGGCAACCGACCGGCGGCTGTAGGCCACCCCGGTGCGAGCGGTGATGTTGCCGGCCTCGAGGACAAGGTTGCCCTTGGTGGTGAAGTTGTCCTTGATCACCTTGTTCAGGCGATTGGCCGCCGTCAGCGCATTGACGAAGTTTGCAGCGTTGTTCGGATCGTAATTACCGTAGCTCAGGACCGGCACGTCCTGGCTCTTCGAGAAGTCATACGAGTAGAAGTGCGGGACCGAGCGGGCATAGAAACGCAGCTCCTCGCGATCGGCCGCATCGCGCGCCTTGCCGGCCATGACATCCAGCTTGAGGTTGTCTGAAGCCTGCCACTTGGCCGATGCCACGTACTGCTGAAACTTCGAGACGGAGGTCTGGTGGCGGCTTTCGTACCACGAGGTGACATCGTCAAACGAGGCGGCAATCAGTTGCTTGCCGTCTGGCGCAACCTTGAACGAACGCGGCGTCTGGCCGACGAAATTCCCGGCCGGGCCATGCGTCAGCAGCCACTCCATCGAGTTGTAGCTGAGGCGGTCGTTCTCCAGGCGCGAGAAGAGCCCGTCGAAGCTCACTTCCAGGGTGTCCGTCGGACGGAACTGCAGCGAGCCGGTCAGGCCGAGGCGCTTCTGGTTGTTGCCGAAGAAGTCGGCGCGCGGCAGCCGCGGCGCCCACAGGCAGTCCAGATTGTCAGCGGCAGGGCAGTCGACCGGCGTTCCGGACACGACGGGATTGGTGTCGGCCCAGCTGTCGCCATTGACGAACGGCGATGTCCAGCGGACCGAACCGAAGCCTTCCTGATAAACGGTGCGTTCCGAGTAGGCGGCAGACACCAGCACGCCCACCTTGCCATCGGCAAACTGGTCGGAAAGCATGGCGGTGACGCGGGGGTCGACCTTGCGCGTGATCGAGTTGTAGCCGCCCTGTGCCGAGATCACGGCCTGCGGCTTGTTGAAATCAAACGGCTTTGCCGAATAGAGATCGACCGTACCGGCAATACCGCCTTCTTCGATCGATGCCCGCTGCGTCTTCTGGACATCGACCCGGTTGAACAGCTCCGATGCGAAGATGTGGAAGTCGAACGCACGGCCGGCATTGATGGTGAAGCCGCCCGAATCCAGGCCGTCGCTGCTGGCAGGGACCTCCATTCCATTCAGCGTTGTGCGCGTGAAATCCGGGGCAAAACCGCGCAAGGTGATGTTGCGCCCTTCGCCACCTTCGCGGGAGATCGCCACGCCGGGCAGGCGCTGGATCGACTCCGAAAGGTTGAGGTCCGGCATCTTGGCCATGTCTTCGGCCAGAATGCTCTCGGTCAGGTTTATCGACTTCCGCTTGATATCCTGGGCGCGAACAAGGCTGCCGCGAAAGCCGCTCACCACGATTTCCGGCTGCTGGACGGGAGCATCCTGCATCGCCCCTTCGGCCGCAGCTTGGGGCGCGGCAGCGGCGGCCACCGGTGTCATCTCGCCAGCCGGCGTCAAAGCCGAGGCGCGGGTCAGGGCTACAGGCCGAGACGTCACCGTGGTCGACGGATTTCTCGCAACGATGGCATAGGATCCGTTGCCCAATTGGCGTGCGGCGAGGCCCGTCCCTGAAAGCAGCCGATTGAGCGCTTCGCCAACGCTCATTTCGCCACGCACGGCATTGGTGCGGATCGAGCGCGTGATCTTTCTGGCGGCAATGACCTGAACATCGCCCTGTCGGCCAAGGATGCTGATCGCCGTTTCGGCGGGTTGGGCATCGATGGAGAACTGCCGGGTCTGCGCAGCAGCTTCAGCTTGCGAAGAGATCGCGCAAACAATAGCTGACGAAGCAAGCAGTAGATTTCTCGAAACCGACATTATTCCCTCCCATATTCAGGCTTGCCAGGCTTTTGCTTATGCCTGTGCAAACAAGAGCACCCAGAAACGGAAATCCTTCCAAAAAAGATTTACTTCCGATCTTTTTTCCGGCTGCCTCACTCTATTCTGATGATCCCGGGCTCTGTGGTGTTGATGCTAACCCCAAGGCTGGCCTTGACCGCTTCTGCAAAACCATCCGGATCATTCACCCGAAACAGACCGTCGAACTGTTCGGCTGCGATCGCCGGATCGGCAATGACGATCTGGCGCTGGTTATAGCGGTTGAATTCCTCGGCGGCGCTGGAAAGTGGCGTACCGTTCAGGTCGATCATGCCGCTGCGCCAAGCCAGCGCGCGGTCGACGTTGGTCGACTGGCCGGTTTCAAAATCGACCAGCGCACTTGCGCCGACGATCGCCCGATCGCCTCCCTTCAGGGTCAGCTGCAACTTGCTGTCGTGCCGGGCGGAAGTCTCCACCACGCCTTCGGTTACAAGCACTTCCACAGCCGTTCCCCGGATCCTGACCGAGAACGCCGTGCCGACAGCGCGGACTTGCACATCGCCGACCTGGACAATGAACGGGCGCTTGGCGTCCTTGGCGACCTCGAACCAAGCCTCGCCCTGAAGCAGGGCGATCTGGCGGACGTCCTGCGCAAGGTTGACCTTGATCTGGCTGGCAGAATTCATCGTCATCACCGAACCGTCGGCCAGTGGCAGCCGCCGGATCTCGCCCACCCGGGTTTCGAAATTGGTGGCACCGTCTCCCAACCGGAAGGCAAGGTATCCGCCAACCACCGAAGCGGCGGCAGCGCCCATCAAACCGCGTCGGGTCCAGCGACTGAAGGAGGAAATCGCAACCGGCGCGGCCGGCTCTTCAACCGTGGAGTCTGCCTCGGCCGAAGCGGGATCCAGTGCAACCCATTGGGCCTCCATGCGCAACAACAGGCCGCGACGGGTGGGAACCTCGTCGAGCCAGGTTTGCAGCATAGCCTCGTCCGCTGCGGTCCATGCGCCGGAGTCCATTCGCGCGATCTGCTGCGCGATGAAGTCTTCGTCTGAAGATCGGGCGCCGCTCGTGAGCGAAGTCATGCCCGGCCTCCACGCCGTTCGGAGGATTGTGCCGAACCGCTGATCAGGGCGTCGACTTCCGCCTCGGTCTGCTGCCACGCCTGACGGACTGCCCGGACCCCGGTCCAGATCTGCTTCTCCACCGCCTTTTCGGTGATGCCGAGATGCGCGGCAATCTCCTTCTGGGACCAGCCCTGCAGCTTGCGCAGCTCAACCACTTGCCGGCAACGTTCCGGCAGCCCGGCAATGATGGCGAGGACCCGCTGGTAGTCCATGCGGCTCTCGGCCTGACGTTCCGGAGATTGCAGGGAATCATCGCTGAAGCATTCGATGTCGGCAACGACGTCGAGCATGACGATCTGCTGCCGCTTGATGCGGCGCAAGACAAGGTTTCTGGCTACGGAGTACAGGTACGCTACCGGATGCTCAATGTGATCGACCGCCGGGAGCATCGCAATTCTGCAGTAGGCTTCTTGCATGACCTCGTCGATCTCCTCGCCGGGCAAGCGAGAGCGCGCAAGCCAGCCCCTGACCTGTCGCTCATGCGGCAGCAGCTGTTGCGCAACCCACGTTGCCCTCTGGCGACGCTTCGCCAGCTCCGTGTTCGCCTCGCCTCTCGTAGCATCCTCCTGTGCGGCCGTTTTCTGGCCTTGTACGATACAAGAGGCACGGCGCGGACAAATCCTTCCTCAGGAACACAACTTTTTTGCGAGGAGAACCCGAGGATAGGCGACGCGGTTGCCACTTGTCGCAGCCGGGCGGAGCGCTCGCACTTGCAGCATGTTCTCGACGATGCTCGGCTGCCACTTCAACGTCAGGTGGTTCTTGCCCGAACATGGCCCGAAGTTGCCCTACGAAGTTATCGAAAACGCCTCGGCAGTGCGAACCCGTTTCGAACTGTAGGCAACCTTCGCCGGCAACGTCAGCCGGATCTCGGTGCCGAACCCTTCTGCGCTTTCCACTCTCAGCTTCCCGCCGATTGTCAGCATCCGCTCACGCATGCCAAGCACGCCAAAGTGACCTTTCGGCGAACCCTTTTCGAGGATTTCTGCGCTCATGCCTATGCCATTGTCGCGGACGTAAGCAGAGAATTCCCAGCGGCCATAGCGCAGGCCCACTTCAATGCGTGATGCCCGCGAATGGCAAGCCGCATTGTTCAGGGCTTCCCCCAGCACAGCCAGCAAATCGTCGAACAGTCCGTCGGAAATCGTACGAGGCCGACGCTGGACGCTCAGCGGCGCGATCAGGTCCTGAGGATAGATGTCGCTGCGCATGAGCTTGGCGAGTTCTTCCTGAAAATCTCTGACGCGAGAACGCCGCAGGCCTGATACGCGCTCCCGGCCCTCGACCAGCATCTCTTCGGCGCGTTCGAGCGCCGGGTTGAGCAAGGCCTGTGCCGCTGCATCGTCGGCAAAGCGGTCTGCTACGGCCTGAAAGCGCAGGATAAGACCCTGCACGCCCTGGATCATGGTGTCGTGCAGTTCCCGCGCAATCCGCTCGCGCTCTTCGTTTCGTGCTCCCATGCGGTTGCGGATGCGGCCGCTCACCTGCTTCAATCGCAGGTCATAGATGAGGTACAGCAGCCCAAGCACAGCGCTTGCAGCCAGCACGCGAAACCACCACGTCTGGTGAAAGGCACGCTCGATGGTGAACTCGGCAATTGCCGGGCGTGTGCTCCAAACGCCGTCTTCGTTCGCTGCCTGCACCTCGAAGCGGTAGGTGCCGGGGCCAAGACCCGGAAAAACCGCCACCTTGCGGCTGCCCGCATCGGTCCATGCCGGCTGGATGCCCTGCAGGCGATAGCGGAAGCGTACCCTGTCCAGCGTGGCAAGACTTGTCGCGGTGTATTCGATTTCCACCTGGCTTGTGCCGGGCGGTATCATTGCCTTCGCGCCTGGCACGAAACTGTCAGGTTCGGTCCGGAAGCCCTTTATGACGATGTCGGGCGGGCGAAAGTTCGGGCGGATCGTCGCGGGATCGATGCTCGATACATTGCCGCGAGTGGCGAACCAGATCCGACCGTCACCCCCGGCAACGATCTGCTGTCCCGAAGACTTCTGCACGAAACTGGCCAGGCCATCGCGGAAATCGAACACCCGGTAGGGCAACGGCGTGCCCGGCCGCGCCAGTGCCTTGCCCAAATCCTCCGTACGCATTCGCAACACGCCCAGATCGCCGATGGCCCACGTGTCGCCCGCTGCAGTCTGCACAATGCCGTTGAGCGAACTCGCCCAGGGGTATTGAGCCGCTGAAAGGAGCGGCTGCCCCCGCAGAAGCGGTGCGGCGAGCCCGGCAGCGCCGCTGGTGTAGAGTGTATCCCGCCCCGCCAGCAGGCCTTCGACACCGTCACTCGGCACGGACTTGTCGGTCAGCGCAAGAAATGGCAGCGCCGCACTGGCCGGCATTTTCCCGCGAAAGTGAATTGCCGCTCTTTCATCGGCCATGATCGCCACGTTGCCCGGCAACTGATCCTTTCCGGCAACCCCTGCAAAGGCTTGCGTCTTGCTGCGCTCCAGCACGAACAGACCCTTCTGCAATGCAGGCAGCCACAGGCGACCACTGCGATCCTCGCCGCAGGAGTTGGCAGCGAAAGTGTCGGGCAAGGCAAAGGTCTGCTGTACCCGGCCGGACCGCAGCCGCAGCGCCCTGCCGCGCTGGATGACCCAGATGCCCTCGCCCTGCGCGGCGCAGATCGCTTCGATGATGGGAACCGACTTGAGAACACGCGCAGGATCAGCCTTTGGCCGAACCATGTAAAGCGCATGATCGTCGGCAATATAGACCACACCGTCCCTGTCTGCAGCCAGCATATGGTTGGTTGCCGGGTTCGATGGAATGCCTGCCGCTGTCACCACCGGCACGCGGCGCAGCATGTTGAGGCCCATCTCCCCACCGATCCAGATGTTCCCTTCGCGATCCTCGAACAGGGCTCGCACGGGATCGGACAGCAGTCCGTTGCCCGTGTTCAGGCGTTGCAGCAAGCCACCTCTCCCGGAATGCATCGCCCGTTCAGGGTGTTCGACACGAAAGACGCCATCGCTCCAGGTCGCGCCCCACATGTGACCCTGGGAATCGAACAGCGTGCGGATGCCGAACGGGGTGGCAAAGCGCGGCCCATCGGCAATCAGACGGCCCGCCCGGGCTATCGCGCGGGTCTGTTCCTTTTCGGTCAGCCAGATCGTGCCATCCGGCCCTTCGGCCAGCGTTGCGCGCGGCAGTGTCACGATCCCGGTGGGTTCGAAGCGGTCTTGGCCGGCAACTTTGCGATAGACGGCCTCCTCGGTGGTCAGCCACAGCGTTCCATCGCGCGCAAACAACGGATTCCACACAGGTTTTTCCGGCATGCCGGAGCGTGCGTCGAACTCGGTCCATTGTCCATTGTGCCACCGGGCAAGCGACGTCTCGCTGCGCCCCCCGCGACTTACCCAGATCGCACCGTCCGGCCCCTGCGCAATGTCATTCACCTCGCGCGAGGGATTGGGCATGCCGGGGTCGATCAGCTTGCCGCCACGCCAGACGAGCATGCCGCGGCGACGGGCAAGGCCGATCCAGATCGCGCCATCGCGCGCCGCCAGCAGGCGGGCGACAACGATACGATTTGGCGCGGCAGGCGCAGGTCCGATGCGTTCGAAAGTCAGCCCGTCAAAGCGGAACAACCCGTCCACGCCGCCCAGCCACAGGAAGCCGTCTTGAGATTGGGTGATGGCGTTGATGCGGCTTGGCGCCCCCTCTTCGACCGACCAGTGACGCAGCTTGAAGCCGCGTAGCGGCGCGCCGGGTGCATCCGGCTGCGGCTCGGAAACTGCACCGGACAGCGGCACGACAAGCAAGGCGAACAGCCCTGCAAGCGCCAGGCGCCACACCTGCATGACTCTGACGTCAAAGCTCAATGATGCCCCGCTTGGCCGCAGTGGTCACGGCATGGGTGCGGTCGCTGACATGCAGCTTGGCAAAAATGCTCTTGATGTTCGACTTCACCGTCTCGTCGGCCACGCCCAGCCGCCACGCCACTTGCTTGTTGGAATGGCCGCCCGCGATCATCTGCAGGATTTCCACTTCGCGCGGGCTGAGAGGGTCCTCGATGGCGTGCAGCGCTATCTCCTGCGCAACATCGGGGTGAAGATGGCGCTGCCCGCGATGAACAACGCGAATCGCGTTGAGCAATTCGCGGCGCAGACTGCTTTTCAGCAGAAATCCCGCCGCCCCGGCCCGCATCGCCTCAAGCGCCTTTGCATCCCCCGAGTAGGTGGTCAGCACGATGATCCGGGCGTCGGCATGTGCAGCGCGGATCTTCACGATGGCTTCGACGCCCGTCATTTCGGGCATGCGCAGATCCATCAGAACCACATCGGGGCGCAATTCTTCGTAAAGCCGCACGGCCTCGATGCCGTTTGCCGCTTCGCCCACCAGTTCCATGTCAGTCTGCAAGGCGATGATCGCACAAATGCCTTCGCGCAGGATGGGGTGATCATCGGCAATAAGGATGCGTATCGGGGCAGCATTCCCGGCTGACATGCGCGTATCTTGCCCTCTGGCAGCGTTGCCCGAGCCCGACCGGGCAGCGGCAAGTGTTTGTCCCTGCGCCGAAGATTACCACGACGCGGCGGTGGTGGGTAGCCACCCGAAAGCGGGCCATCTCGCCCCCCGACCGGGTGTATCCGGCGCGGCAAATGCGGATCATTCTCGTGAGGTAACGAGGGGCGCCCGACATGACCGACAGAGCGGACCAACCACCTATCACTTTGCCAAGACGTGGATTTCTGGCTGTCGGCACGGTTGCGACAGCACTGACTGCGCTGCCCGGCATCGCCTTTGCCACGAATACGCCCGCTTCAGGAGAACGCACGATGGGTACGATCACCACCAAGGACGGCACGACGATCTTTTTCAAGGACTGGGGGCCGAAAAACGCCCAGCCCATCGTGTTCCATCACGGCTGGCCGCTGAGCGCAGACGACTGGGACAACCAGATGATGTTCTTCCTGCAGCAGGGGTTCCGCGTGATTGCGCATGACCGGCGTGGGCATGGCCGTTCGTCCCAGACCGACACGGGCAACGAGATGGACACGTATGCGGCAGACGTTGCCGCGCTGACCGATCACCTCGATCTGCGTGGCGCCGTCCATATCGGCCATTCCACGGGCGGTGGCGAAGTTGCCCGCTATGTCGCTCGCGCCCGGCCCGGCCGCGTGGCCAAGGCGGTGCTGATCGGCGCAGTTCCGCCGATCATGCTGAAGACAGCCGCTTATCCAGGCGGATTGCCAATGGAAGTGTTCGACGGCTTCCGTTCCGCGCTGGTCGCCAATCGGGCGCAGTTCTTCCAGGATGTGCCGACCGGGCCGTTCTACGGCTTCAACCGTCCCGGTGCCAAAGTCAGCCAGGGGCTGATCGACAACTGGTGGCGGCAGGGCATGATGGGTGGTGCCAAGGCGCACTACGATTGCATCAAGGCCTTTTCGGAAACCGACTTTACCGAAGATCTCAAGGCTATCGATGTGCCGGTGCTGATCATGCATGGCGAGGACGACCAGATCGTGCCCATTGCCAATTCGGCACAGCTCGCAATCAAGCTGGTAAAAAAGGGCACGCTCAAGACCTATCCGGGCCTGCCTCACGGCATGGCCTCAACCCATCCGGATATGATCAACGCCGACCTTCTCGCCTTCATCAAGGCTTGAGGCGATGAGCTACTCCAGCCGCATCGACCTTTCGGAACACGTGCGCAAGCAGGCCTGCGGCTTGCTGCAGGCCCGCTTGTCAGACGCGCTCGACCTCGAGGCACAGGCCAAGCAGGCGCACTGGAACGTCAAGGGACCGCACTTCCTGCAACTGCACCAACTGTTCGACGCCGTGCACGACGAGATCGAGCAGTTCGTCGATCTGCTGGCAGAGCGCATCACCACGCTCGGCCATGTGGCCGACGGACGCGTGACCACCACCGCCGCTGCGACCACGCTCTATGGCTATCCGCTGGAGGCCACGGGCGGCGAGGCGCACCTCAAGGCCCTCAGCGCAAGCCTTGGCGCCTTCGGCAAGGCGGTGCGCGAGGCGATCGATCAGGCGGGCGTCATCGGCGATGCCGATACGGCCGATCTGTTCACGCAAGTCTCGCGCGAGACCGACAAGCAGCTCTGGTTCCTCGAAGCGCATCTGCAGGCGCACTGAACCCCAAAACCCCGTCAGGAGAAATTCCCATGTCCTTCCGTTCCCAGAAGCTGATCAACGCTGACGATACGCTGTTCATCTTCATCGACCACCAGCCGCAGATGGCGTTCGGCGTCACCAGCATCGACCGGCAGACGCTCAAGAACAACACCGTGGCCCTGGCCAAGGCGGCCAAGCTGTTCAACGTGCCGATCATCCTGACCGCGGTCGAGACCGAGAGCTTCTCGGGCTACATCTGGCCCGAACTGCTCGACGTGGTGCAGCAGAAGCCGATCGAGCGCACCTCGATGAACTCGTGGGATTCCGACGAACTGGTCGCGCAAGTCAAGGCGAGCGGGAAGAAGAAGCTGGTCATCGCCGCGCTGTGGACCGAGGCCTGCCTGCTGTTCCCCACGCTCTGCGCGATCGAGGAAGGGTTCGAGATCTACATCGTTACCGATGCCTCGGGCGGCACTTCGCAGGAAGCGCATGACGCTGCCGTGCGGCGCATGGAACAGGCTGGCGCACAATCGCTCACCACGATCAACGCCCTGCTCGAACTGCAGCGCGATTGGGCGCATCGCGATACCTACAACGGCGTGATGGACATCGTGCGCGAGCATCTGGGAGCATACGGCATGGGCGTCGATTATGCCTACACCATGGTCCACAAGGCCCCGCAGCGCGGCGCTTTCCCGCACGAAGCACCCCACCCCGAAGGCCACTGATCCCTCACCGGCCCAATCGGGAGCCTCCTGCTCATGAAGCCCTATCTCGCCGCCCTTGGCATCGGACTGCTGGTCGGTGCCCTCTACAGCCTGCTCGGCACGCGATCGCCCGCCCCTCCCGCGATCGCGCTGCTGGGACTGCTCGGCATGCTGCTGGGCGAACAGGCCGTGCCGCTGGCGAAACGGGTGATCCATGGGCAGGAGGTCGCCTTGTTCTGGAAGACGAGTTGCGCGGAACGGGTCACCGGCCTGCCGCCTGCGCCGGATGACCAGCCATGAGCGCCAGTCGCCGCGAGACCCTGGCCGGGGCACTTGGTGCCTCGGCCTTGTCCCTGATTCCCGGCCTTGCCCGCGCCAAAGACAGAAAGCCCCAGCCCATGCGTGACGACCTTATCATCGTGAACGCCCTCGTCACCACGCTCGACCGCGAGAACCCCCGCGCCGAAGCCGTGGCGATCCGCGACGGGCGCTTTCTGGCGGTTGGCTCCGAGCAGGAAGTGCGGGCGGCTGCGCCCGACGCAACGGTCATCGACGCCCGAGGCCGCCGCATGATCCCCGGACTTATCGACAGCCATATGCACATCATCCGGGGCGGGCTGAACTTCAACATGGAACTGCGCTGGGACGGCGTGCCGACGCTCGCCGATGCCATGGCGATGCTCAAGGCACAGGTTGACCGCACGCCCGCGCCGCAGTGGGTGCGCGTCGTTGGCGGTTTTACCGAGCACCAGTTCGCCGAGAAGCGCCTGCCGACGCTGGCCGAACTGAATGCCGTTGCGCCCGATACGCCGGTGTTCATCCTTCACCTTTACGACCGCGCCTTGCTCAATGCCGCAGCGCTGCGCGTGGTGGGCTATGGCAAGGACACGCCCAACCCTCCCGGCGGAGAGATCGTGCGGGATGCTGCCGGCAATCCCACCGGGCTACTGCTGGCGCAACCAAACGCCACCATCCTCTATTCCACGCTGGCCAAGGGGCCGAAGCTGCCCGAGGACTACCAGATCAATTCCACCCGCCACTTCATGCGCGAGGTGAATTCGCTGGGCGTGACCAGCGTTATCGATGCGGGCGGCGGGTTCCAGAACTACCCTGACGATTACCACGTGATCGAAAAGCTGCACGATGACGGGCAGTTGACCGTGCGCATCAGCTACAACCTGTTCACCCAGAAGCCGAAGGAGGAACTGGCGGATTTCGCCGGGTGGGTAAAGCAGGTTACCCCGGGTCAGGGCGACGATACCTATCGCCACAATGGCGCCGGCGAGATGCTGGTCTATTCCGCCGCCGACTTCGAGGACTTCCGGGTTGCCCGGCCCGACATGCCACCCTCGATGGAAGGCGATCTCGAACCCGTCATCCGCCTGCTGGCCGAGAACCGCTGGCCCTGGCGCCTGCACGCGACCTATGACGAAACCATCGGTCGGGCGCTCGACGTCTACGAGAAGGTCAACCGCGACGTGCCGCTCAGCGGCATCAACTGGTTCTTCGATCATGCCGAGACGATCAGCGAGCGCAACATCGACCGTATCGCCGCGCTGGGCGGCGGCATCGCCGTGCAGCACCGCATGGCCTATCAGGGCGAATACTTCGTCGAGCGCTACGGCGCCCGCGCTGCTGAACGCACCCCGCCGATCGCGCGAATGATCGCAGCCGGCATTCCGGTCGGCGCAGGCACGGATGCGACGCGCGTTGCCAGCTACAACCCGTGGGTTTCGCTGTCATGGCTGGTCACCGGACGCACCGTGGGCGGCCTCGCCCTCTATCCCGGCGCAAACCGCGTGAGCCGCGAAAAGGCGCTGGCGATGTGGACGCACGAGAACACCTGGTTTTCCAGCGAAGTCGGGAAAAAGGGCCAGATCAAGCCGGGCCAGCTTGCCGACTGCGCGCTGCTTTCAGCGGACTACTTCGCAGTGCCCGAACGCGACATTGCGCATATCCGTGCCGTGCTGACGCTGCTGGGCGGCAAGGTGGTCCATGGCGAAGAAGACTTCGGCTCGCTGGCCCCTGCCCTGCCCGCGCCAATGCCTGACTGGTCGCCGGTCAGGACCTTCGGTGGCTACTACCGGGAACCCGAAGCGGCAGCGAAGCTGGCCAGCGCATGCGGCTGTGCATCAGCTTGCGGCGTCCACGGGCACGATCATGCCTCTGCCCTTGGCGCGAGTGTTCCGGCCGCAGACGTGCAGAGCTTCTGGGGCGCGCTCGGCTGTGGCTGCTGGGCGGTCTGAAGATGCGCGATCCCGAGCCCCGCTTGATCCACACGATCCTCGATTGGCCGCCGACATGGTTCCTGGCGCGGTTGCTGCTGGTGGGGGCTTACCTTGTGGGTGGCCTGGCCAAGCTGACCAACTGGCCGGGGGCCGTGGCGGAACAGGCCCACTTCGGGATGGCCCCGCCTGCGGTCTGGGCGGCACTCACCATTGCGGTGGAAATCATCGGGCCGCTGCTGATCCTGCTGGGGCGCTTCGTCTGGCTGGGCGCAGGCATGCTCGGCGTGTTCACATTGCTGGCCGCTTTCGTCGCCAATGCCTTCTGGACGATGGAGGGGCAGGAGCGCTTCTTCGCGACCAATGCCTTTTTCGAACATGTCGGGCTGGTGGGCGGCTTCATCCTGGCCGCGCTCGTCGCCGAGCATGCGCGACGACAGGGTCGTCCCTGAGCCGCGTCAGGACTTCAGAGGGTGCGCCAAGGAGAAGACATGAGCGAAAGCGTACCCCTCAAGACTCCCACGCCGCTGTTCCGGTTGCTGCTGGTTCTGTCCGCCACCACCGGGATGGTCGACGCGGCGAGCATTCTGGGCATGGACAAGGTGTTCACCGCGAACATGACCGGCAACGTGGTGTTCCTCGCCTTTGCCACAGCGGGGGCGGAGGGATTCCATGCCTGGCACTATGTCGTCGCGCTTGGCGCGTTCATGCTCGGGGCGGTCCTCGCCGGGCGGATGTGGCGCAGCAACAAGGCCGAACGGTTGAGCCACATGCTGGTCCGGGCAGCCGCGATCGAAAGCGCGTTGCTGTTCCTTGCCGGATCGCTTGCGCTCCGCAGCTCACCGGCCGTGGCTGCGCCATGGCAGGCACTGGCTGTCGTGGGTCTTGCCGCAGGTGCGATGGGATTCCGCAATGCGGTGGTGCGCCAACTCAAAGTGCCCGATCTGACGACGACCGTGCTGACCCTGACGATTACCGGTATTGCATCGGATTCACGTCTGGCTGCAGGCACGGGCCCCAACCTTGCAGCAAGGGTGGGAGCCGTAGCGGCGATCTTTGCAGGCGCGCTGGCCGGAACGCTGGTATTCCGCTGGCTGGGCCTTGGGCCTACCTTGTTGATCACCGGCGGCGTGGTGCTGGTGGGGACCTGTGTGTTCGTGCGGCATCCGCAAATGGCCGAATTGCACCGGCAGTGATCGGACGCCTTGCGCTCGGCATCGTGTTGTCCGCACTGGCAGCACGCGCGCAGGCCGAGGACGCGCCGGAACGGACCAACCTTCGCCATGACGAGGATTGGGCGGGGTTCGACGCGGCTGATGGCGGCATGGATCGGCTGAAGAATCTGCGTCTGGACAGTGCAGGCGCAGTGCGAGTGACGCTGGGGCTCGAGGCCCGCGCGCGGCATGAAGGCTATGCCAACCCGCTCTGGGGCGATGCGCCCGATGACGGATACCTGTGGTTGCGCGCCCTGCCATTGGTGGACCTGCATGCAGGACCCGCACGGGTCTTCGTCCAGCCGATCATCGGCTATGCCCGCGGCGTCGACGGCGGCAGCGGCCCTGCCGATCAGACCGGTGTCGATCTTGCGCAGGGGTTTGCCGATTTGCGCGTGCCGCTGCCCGAAGGCCGAAACGTGACCTTGCGCGCAGGACGCGAGCTCGTCGCGCTGGGATCGGAGCGGCTTGTCGGCACGCGCTATGGCCCGAATATCCCGCAGCCGTTCGATGGCGTTCGCGCGATTGCCGAGTTCGGCGGACTGCGGGTCGATCTGATGGACTTGCGCGCCGTGGAGATCAGGCCGGGCAATTTCGACGACCGCGCAACGGATCGGCGGCGCTTGCGTGCGGTCTATGCGACTGTGGCTGCGGGCAGCGGCATGGCTGTCGATGCCTACTGGATCGGATACCGCAATCAGGCAGCCCGCTTTGGCGACGTGATCGGCAGGGAGCGTCGCGATACGTTCGGGCTGCGGCTATTCGGCCATCGCGGCAGGATCGCCTGGAACTGGGAAACGATGATCCAGCGCGGTGACTTTGCAGGGCAGCGCATCCGGGCATGGTCCCAGGCCACGGAAACCGCGATCAGTTTCCCGGAAGCCCGCTTCCGTCCGCGGATCCGCCTGCGCGCCAATTATGCCAGCGGTGATCGTTCGCCCGATGACCGCACGCTGGGCACCTTCAACGCACTTTTCCCCAAGGGTCGTTACTTCGGAGAACTGACCCCGATCGGTCCCCGCAACATCCTGAACGTCCAGCCAAGCCTCGATCTCGACCTTGGCAGGAAGGTCACCATGGAGCTTTCGGCAGGCGCGTTCTGGCGCGCTTCACGGCATGATGGCGTCTATGACGTGCCGGGCCAGATCATCCGGCCAGCCGGGAAGTCTCGGGCAAGACACATCGGCAACCTGTTCGAACTTGGCCTGGAATGGCAGTCAGGCCCGGAGTTGTCCTTTTCCGCTTCTCTGGCCGTATTCAGCGCCGGACAATTCCTGCGCCAGACCGGCAAGGCGCTGCCAACCCGCATGATAGGCCTCGAGGCAGCCTACAAGTTCTGAAATCGGCATGTGAATTCTTGTTCATTTACAGTGACAAGCGGCAGATGCCCTGCCCTTCTGACCGATAAAGCCATGCACGGTCGGATCAATGCGCCAGCCGGTGCGTTCCCAAGTCGCAATTCCAGCGACAAGGCGGTCAGCACACATGGGTTCCAGCATCGGCGTGGCCATCGTAAACGGTGTTCCCAACCAACTCCCGTTGGATTCCCGACGGACCCTCCTTGAATGGTTGCGCGAGGATCTTGGGCTGACCGGCACCAAGAAGGGTTGCGATCATGGCCAGTGCGGCGCCTGCACGGTTCTGGTCGATGGACGCCGCATGAACTCCTGCCTCTCGCTGGCCCAGTTGCACGAAGGCGATGAGATCGAAACGATCGAAGCCATCGGCACGGCAGACAACCTCTCGGCCCTGCAGCATGCGTTCGTGACGCACGACGGGTTCCAGTGCGGATACTGCACCCCCGGACAGATCTGTTCGGCCAAGGCGATGATGCAGGAGCTTGCCGAAGGCTGGGCCAGCGCCGCCACCGATGAATTGACCAAAGCCCCGACCCCGACCGTCGAGGAACTGCGCGAGCGAATGAGCGGCAATCTGTGTCGGTGCGGTGCCTACTCGAACATCATTGCAGCGCTTCAGGAGGTCATCGAACAAGACGCAGGCTCGCAGGGAGCATCGGCATGAAGGCTTTTGTTCTCGACCACGCGGCATCGGCCGAAGACGCGGTCCACTCGCTGCAATCCGGCGCAGTTGCCATCGCTGGCGGTACCAATCTGGTCGATCTGATGAAGCTGCAGATTGCTGCGCCGGACAGGGTCATTTCGATCCGCCGCACCGATCTTGGCGAGATAACCCCTGAAGGTGAGGGGTTGAGGATCGGCGCCCTTGTCACCAATGCCGATTGCGCGGCCGACATGCGCGTGCGGGAAAACTGGCCGCTTCTGGCCAAGGCGATCCTTGCCGGTGCCAGCCCGCAATTGCGCAACCGTGCGACGACGGGCGGCAACCTTTGCCAACGAACCCGCTGCGGCTATTTCTACGACACCACGCAGGCCTGCAACAAGCGCGAGCCCGGATCGGGCTGTGCTGCGCGAAATGGCTTCAACCGCATTCACGCCGTGCTCGGCACCAGCGATTCCTGCATCGCCACTTATCCGGGTGACATGGCCGTTGCCATGCTGGCGCTTGACGCTGTCGTCCTTGTCGAAGGCGCATCGGGCGCGCGCGAGATCCCGATCGCGGAATTTCACCGGATGCCCGGTGACGACCCCTCGCGCGACAACACGCTGGAGCCAAGTGAACTCATCACGGCCGTGCGCCTCCCCGCGCCCACCGGCGGCGTGCAGATCTACCGCAAGGTGCGCGACCGCGCATCCTATGCATTCGCGCTGGTCTCTGTCGCCGTGGATCTGACGATGGATCAGGGTCGCATCGCGCGCTGTGCGCTCGCCTTCGGCAGCCTCGGGACAGTGCCGTGGCGCGATCCTGCGGTTGAGCAAGTGCTGATCGGCGAAAAGCCGAGCCCCGCGCTCTATGCCAAGGCTGCCGAAGTCCTGCTCAAGGACGCGCATGGCTTCGGCGCAAACGACTTCAAGATTCCGCTCGTCGCGCGCGCGCTGGCTGCGACGCTCAACGAAGCCACCCAAACCGGAAAGGCTTGATCCATGCGCATGACTTTGGCCGACATGTACAACACGCCGGACAAGCGCAACCTGCTCGACACCATGAAGCAGGGCGTGATCGGCAAGCCGCTCGATCGACCGGAAGGTCCCCTCAAGGTCAGCGGCACGGCCACGTACTCCGCGGAATGGAAGATCGAAGGCTGCGCCGAAGGCGTGCTGGTGCTGGCAGACGTTCCGCAAGGCACGGTCAAGGCCATCCACAGGGACAGGGTGATGACCATGCCCGGCGTGCTGGCCGTGCTGGCCGATGAAGCGATGGTGCGCCGATCCACGCAAGGGACGGCGGGCAAGGCACCGGCGCAAGATGTCCAGACCGTCGATTACTTTGCCCAGCCTGTGGCACTCGTCGTGGCCGAAACCTTCGAGCAGGCGCGCGATGCGGCGCTGGCGCTGAAAGTGGAATACGAACCCGCCGGTGATCCAGTGCCTCTCGATCCTGAAAGCCCGGATGCAAAGGTCGAAACGCCGTCTGACAGCAAACCCGTCGAAGGTGGCGATCTGGACCAGGCGATGCGCGACGCCGCGTTCAGCATTGACGTTGAATACGACACGCCCGGCCACGCCAGCGCCGCGATGGAACCGCATGCGACCATCGCCGAGTGGCAGGATGA
>NZ_JBVFVT010000003.1:0-184700 GCF_055521705.1 Novosphingobium sp. BL-A-41-Hi4B-X5A
GCGGCGCCCCGTCTCCCTGCCGCGGGAGCGTCGTCTCAACATTATATATACCTAATGTTAACCAGAAAATCTAGCATGATGGATTGCGCTGGACCCTGATGGCCTTAAGTTATACATTAAGTGCTCCGAGGTGACGATTGGATGCGGAAGAGCGCATTGCTGGTGAACTATATGAGGTCCGGTTGTCTGGCCGCCGCTGGCGTATCGCCATGCGGAAATCCGACTGGGACCATCTCAACACCGCCATTCCGGCCGATGCCCATTTTCGCTTGCGCAGCGCTCTCGACCATTTTTGCGCACATGGCGGCGACAATCTGCCCGAGCAGCTTTTTCACCCCGTCCCCGGCGCGCAATCCGCGAGGCTGGAGGAGTTTGTCGCGTTCGGCGTCCATGTGATCGGTCGACGCGCCACCGAAGATCCAATCCGAACATTCTTTGTAACGGAAGTGCGCTCGTCGGCCAGCGAACCCGCGCCGGCGGCAACGCCGCAGGCGGTTCAGGGCGACCTGCCGTTCCATCACACCCATTCGAGAGGAGCAGAACGATGAAATCAGACAAGGCAAACAGCATTAGCCAATGCGATGCCGATGCTTATGCCGCGAAAGCGGCGGAGGCCGCGTTCATCCTACTTGCGCAGACCGAGATGCAAAAGATCATGAACCGCAAGGGCCTGCGCTATCGCGACCTGTCGCGGCGGATGGGGGTCACCGAAGCCCGCATCAGCCAGATGTTCGGAGACACGGCCACCAACCTGACGATCAAGACAGTCGCCCGCGTGTTCCATCACCTGGGCGAGACAGCCTATTTGACGACACTCGAGGAGTTTGAACGGCAGCTCGCAGAAGCGCGGGGCGCGCACACCGACGACAATGCGCACCGGTGGACGGTTGTCGGGCTCGAGTCGGATAAATTCCAGATGGCGGGCGACGTCGCGCTCGCCGATGCGCCAACGGCCGCCGACGTATCAGCATCGAACCGTTCTTTCGAGCGCTGGCTGCGCGCGGAAGCAGCGCTACCCCGGCGCACCGCCGCCGCGGCCGCTTGAGGAGCGCGACTTGGCTCAAGATCCTCACGCAGCCGATGCCACCGTCTACAATAATCTGGTTTCGCGCGCGCATCTCCGGACGATCCGACTGACCACCAGCAAGTTCGAACTTAAGCCCGAGGCCCTCGGGCTCGATCCTGATGGCTGGCGCAACGGAATCAGCGCTGCCTTGGCGCAAAGCTTCCTCGAAGCGGAGTCGGGATCACTTTACGGCATATTTGTGTTCGACGTAGTCTGCCGTCAGGGGCGAAAGCGCGTGCTCGGCATTAATGCGACCTATCTGACCAACTACCGAGTAGAAGGAGATTGCGACGATAAGACGTGCGAGCTCTTTCTCGAGCGTGTCGGGAAGATCACCACCTATCCCTATTTCCGGACGCTTGTCGCGACCCTGACCTCGCAGGCCGGGCTGCTCATGCAGCCCTTGCCAATCATGGGAGTTGCGCCGCGAAGCATTGAGGGCGCAAGCATCATGGATGACATACGAACGCGAAAACCCGCCTTACCGAAAAGTTGAGCCAGCTCACGGACAGCCGTATCGTCGAGCCACACGCCTAGAAGACGAGTATCACCGTTTGTTCGCAATTGCTGAAGACGTGCTGCTCGTACGTGAGCGCGAAGCTGCTGCAGGGCCTGCTACGGGCTCTACAGCACCTTACCGAAACCAACCTCCTAATTCCCAAAGGTCCCAAAGGTCCAACAAGACCGACGAACGCGGCAAACGCCGAAATGCTTGACGGAGCGTTTGTCAGCTACTGAATATGGCTTGGAACGAGGCGAAGGCGCCTATCGGGTGCGAGACCGCTGGATAGGTGGGTGAACCTTCGACGATTCCTGTCGGGTGGACACGATGTCAATGGGCTTTCGGTCACGCATTTCCCTGACCATGGCAGGGCGAATTTGATCACCTCGGTCGACGTGGTTTTGCAGTTTCGTGGTCGCGACCTTCATAACACGCGAGATCGCTTCGGGATTGTCGAACAATGCGGTTCGCACGACCGCCTCGATGATCCGCAGCTGACTTTGCGCGGCTCGCTCGTTTCTGTCTCCGGACGCCGCAGGTCGGGATCGCGCCGGTCGCTCGCGAGCCTGTGACTGATCTCGGCCGGACTCCAGGCTGATTGATGGAACAGCAGCCGGCGCGATACTGTTGCGGCTCTTGTCTCGCCGAAGTCGATCCAATTCTTGTAGATCGCGTTCGTTCGGCCGATATCCTCGTACTTCCAAGCCTTGGCGACTGGCCTCGAGCCACGCTGCCCGGCGAAAGGCTTCGCTGCCAGTGACATGAACATTTGACCACCCGCGATGCCGGGCGATGGCGACGAGATCACGCACGACCTCCTCACTCTCGCTCGAGGTGACAAGACGCCGTCCTTGGTCCCGAAATGCAGGCTCCTTCGCCTGGGCCGTCGTGAAGTAGGCCGGTTCGCCCGACCATTTGCCGGTCGACGAAAAGTAGCGCTTTTGCAGGGGCTCCGGTATGTCGCCGGCAGAAATTGATCGGGGCTGAACCCCCGCCCGCTCCTTGCCTTTGTCAGAGGTGCCGGGATCCTTGGGAATGTCGTCACGCGTGTCTTTCCCAGAACGCGGTACGGACTGACCTTCACCAATCGAAATGGCATTGGCGCGCTTCCTGGCGCCCCGCGAATTCTCGGGCTTCTCAGCGGACATGAGCTGTCCTTTCCTGGATAATGGATGTGGATGGCTGCCCGACCGGTGGCAAAAGTGCCCGCTCGACCATCGCCGACACGAAGGCGATCGCGGCGGCCTCGTCGCCCGGGGGCGGCAGTTCGGCCAGGTCGCCCAGAACCAGCATGTCATCCGTGATTTCGGCCGCACCTGCCAGCTCGGCGTCGGTCATTTCCCGCATCACAATTTCCTCCTGTATGGTCCCGCCCGAGCTTGTCGCCGGCTGCTGTGAGACCCCGCTCAGACCGGGTGTGCCAGCGCCCTGCCGCGCAGGTGGGGAAAGCATTGCCGCGATTGGACGGGCGGACGGCACAGGCGGAGCAACCACCCGCCGCGTGAAGCGCGGCATCCGGTAATAGGCGATCTTGCGCCCTCGAATTGGGGGGATGCCGGCGCGAAGGAGCAGGAGCTCGTTCTTCGGCAGCTGCATGAGCTCTTGCGGCAGTAGGAGCGCGCGGCGCTGATCAGATTCCGAGATGCTCCGGTTCGCCAGTAGCCCGTGGATGGTACGGCTGCGGGATTTCACGTTCATCGTGAAAAAGCCGAGCCGTTCGGAAAGTTCGTTCGCGACCTTTAGCTCCTTGGGCGTGAAGACAACCTCAAGGCCGCAATTGGCGATAATCTCGTCGGTGACATCGGGACCGTAGATTGCGCGAAGCTGGGATCGGCTCTGAATGACCGGAACCAGGCGCAGGCCATAGCCGGCGACGTAGGAGAAGCCGCTCGCAATCACCGAGGCTTTTCCGAGCCTGGCGAACTCGTCGAGCAGGACCAGGACCGGGACATTGCTCGCGTCCTCAGGAAGGTCGCGGGTGTTGAGATCCACGAGTTGCTGCAGGAACAGACTGTAGATCGGCGCGATGCGGTCGATATTGTCAGGCGACACGCCAAGGTAAATCGACATGCGCCGACGCCGCACCTCGCGCAGGTCGAAGTCGCTCTCCGAGGTGGCGGTATCGACCATGGGGTTGAGCCAGAGATTGAGCCGTGCGGTGATGGTCTGCTTGATCCCGGAAAAGGTGTTGTCCGAGGCCGAGGTGAAATCCTGGATCGCGGACACGCAAGCTTGGCTGAGGCGCTGGCCCACCCTGCGGGCTTCCTGAAGCGCTGCGGGAAGATCGCTCTTGGGATCGCCAGTCGTGAGGCGGCGGTATATCTCGCCGATGGTGAAGGGCAGGCCCGGGTTGGATGCGACCAGGGCGCCGACGCCGACAAAGGCCGCTCGCGCAGCTTCCGCCCAGAAGGGATCGGATCGCTCCGGCGCGGGGAAAAGCATGCCCGCGATCTTCTGCAGCTCGTTGACGACCTCGATGTCATCAGTCCGCCTGATGTGCGCCAAGGGGTTGTACCGCGCCGTCCGGCCCTCCGCGTCGAGCGGATCGAACAGATGCACGGCCTGGCCGGCACGCGCACGATACCCCGCGCTTGCGCCCCAGTTCTCCCGTTTCACGTCGAGCACGACCACCGAATCTGGCCAGGTCAGCAGATTGGGAATGACGACGCCCACGCCCTTGCCCGCGCGTGTGGGCGCCTCGAGCAGAACATGTTCGCTCCCGCCGAATATCAGGAAACGTCCAGCCTTGCGGCCGACAACGATGCCGGCAGCGGCGCGAAGGCCCTCCCGCCGGATCTCGCCTTCGCGCGCAAACCGCGCGGTGCCGTGCAATGCCGGCCCGCGGCGCAGAATCCCGATTGCGAGGAGCCCGACCACAACAGCGCCCGCCAGCGCCCCGCGCTTTAACCAAAGAATAAGCAGCGGGTCCGCCCGATAGTACCACAACCACGCGGGCAAGGCCGTGATGTCGGTGTTGGGGCCGAGCTGGCCCATCCCAAAGAGGGCAACCAGCACGGCGATGGCGCAGCACAATAAGATGCCGCCGGCAACGGACAGGCCGATGATCCAGAAGTTACGCTGCACCGGCATCGCCCACCTTCGGGTGGAAGTAGACCTCTTCGACCTCGAAGCGGCCGCCATGGCGCCGGGTCTGGACGACCACATCGATGAGCATGCGCAAAAGTCCGCGGATATCATCGCGCGCGAGATCGCGGCCGCCCTCGGATTCCTTGACGAGCAATGTCAGCTGCTCGAAGGCGCCCGCGGCCGAACCGGCGTGCACCGTGGTGATCGAACCAGGGTGCCCCGAGTTGACGTTGCGCAGGTAGAAGAAGGCGGTGCCGTCGCGCAGCTCCTGTAACAGGATGCGGTCGGGGCGCATGCGCAGCGCGCTCTCGAGCAGCTGCTTGGGACCGACCTTTGCAAGGCCCTGCCCTTCGCTCGAATAGACCATGTGAACGACATTGCGATGGGGCACGATGAGTTCGCGCGTGTCCTCGATCGTAAGCAGCCGCTCGTCGGGCGGGATGAGCTGGATGAGTGCTTTCGCCAAGGTCGTCTTGCCGGACCCGGTTGCGCCGCTGACCAGGATATTCTTGCGCGCGGCGACCGCGACCTTGAAGAAGGCCGGCCAGTCGCCCGCGTCGCGAAGTGCCACCAACTCAGTGTCGGTTTCGGTAAGGCCCCGGGCGCTCGCGCGCGTCGTGTCAAAGAGGCCAGCGCGCGCGAGCTGGTCGATCGGCAGGGTTACGGTCGAGGGCTTGCGTATCGTAAAGGACGGGCAGCCGCTCGGCGTCACCGACGGGATCACGATCTGGCAGCGCTCGCCGCCTGGAAGGACGGTCGAACAGATCGGCGTCTGCCCATCGATGTCCTGGTGCGTGAAGCTTGCCGCGGCCACGGCGAGCGTTCCAAGCCACTCGCTGTCGAGTTCGGACAGCTCATGCCATCGCCACCCCTGCCGGTCCTCGACCCCCGCCTCGCCCGGGCGGTTGATGACGAGCTCGGTCACATCATCCGGCTCCAGCAACGGAAGAAGCGGTTCAAGATAATGGCGAAGGACGGCGGTATCGCGCATGGCTTACCGCCGCAGCTCCAGATTGTAGACATCGGCGAAGTTGAAGTCCTTTGCGACGAAGATACCGACCTCCTCGCCCTGGTTCTTTTTCAGCACCGGCCGGATGTTGATGTTGTTCTGGAGCGCGATCGCGGCCCCTTCGCTCGGCGCGCGCGTGACATTGTTGAAATTGCCGTTGCCGCTCGATGCGGCCTGCCCGGCAATATAGGCGGCGTCATCGACGAGCGAGAGCAGGAGCGCGCCGCCGAACCGTGCCCAGAAGAAGCTGTCGACCGCTCCGGCGAGCCCGGCGCGGCCGAGCGCGTCTGACCCAGGCGAGGCAAGGTCGATGCGGACGCCTTGTGGCGTCACCGCCCGGGTCCAAAGCACAAAGAGGCGGTTCTGCCCCTGTTGGATGCCCCCGCGATACTCGCCGAGCACGCGCGTGCCCTTTTCCATGAGCACGACCCGGCCATTCTCGGAGTACACGTCCCGTGGAATCAGGCAGGACGTGTATCCAGGCTGCGCGGAATTGATGGCCGTCTGAAGGGTACAGGGGATCAATGTCCCTGCGGTGATCAGAAAATTGCGATTGGGGAGCATCGAGGCTCGCGCTTCGCCTACGGCTGAGCTTTGTCGCAGCAAATCCAGCGCATTGGGCGCACCGCCCTCAGCGCTCCCTAGCGTTCCTGAATTTTCGGTCGGTTGCGCGCCCGAGGCCGCCGCCGCCGGACCTTGCGAGGTCTCCCCACCGAGATCGCGCCCGCCATAGGCGATGAGTGTCGATCGTCGCGCCTGGTCGGCCAGGTTCGGCCGGGCGCCCGTCCCTCCTGTCGGTCCTGGCGCCGCACCGGGCTGCATGGCAGGGACGATCTGACCGTCGGGGCCAGGAACCCCTGCTGCAGGATTGAGCACCGGTGCGTTGGGGTCGTTCCCCGCAGCGCCCAGCGGTCTCGGCTGCGGCGCGACCGCCGCGTAATCGACGGTTTCCCGCGCCACGATATCGCGCCGCTCTTGGGCCGCCCCGCCCGGTGCAGTGAGGTCACGATTGGAGGCCTGTTGGCTCGTTCCGGAATTAACCCACAGGATGCCGAGTACCATCGCCGTGCCGGCAAAGATGAGGGCGGTATTGCGCTTGGAAGGCGTCATCCCCCCGATCGGCTCGATTCCCCGCTCGTGAAGGATTTCGTCTTTTTCCGGCGTGAGATCGGCGCTCGGCAGAGGGCGCGAAACGGAGGATGGATCTTCGACCATGGCTCATTCCTGCGGATGTGTGATGGTGCGCTCGACATGGGGCGACCCGGTGTTCGTCCAATGATCGACCCCATAGGGTTCTGGCGCCTGATTATAGATGCACAGCACCTCGCCGCCTCGCCGAAGGCGGAGCTGACGCGCCACGAGATGGACGACGACGAATTCGTCGCGGACGTCGAAGGGGACCAGCGTCTCAGACCCGTCCGGTCGCACGAGATAAATGGCCGGGACCTCGCGGTTTGCCGGGAACCGCAGCACCGTGAACTGACCGTTGTCGGAGACCTCCGACGGCTGAAGGTCGCCGGAGCCCTGCACCTTGTAGTTCATGTTGCGAGGCCCCTCGACGACCGCATGATCGAGGGCGCCGCGAACGGCCCGGCCCTCCAAGGCCGCTGCCTGCATGGCAATCTGTGCAGCCCTGAGACGCTCGGCGCGGTCGGCGTCGTCCCTGGGATATCGGAACCGCACCTGAAAATAGGCTTGGCCGTTGCGGCCCGTGATCGGACCGCTGCGAGCGGTCAACTCGAACGCATAGCTGCGCAATTCGCCTCCGCGCGACGTGGTGACGATGAGATTGGTCGGTCCGGCACGCTCCCGCGGCTTGAGGAACAGGATGTGCCCGGCGACGGCGACCTCCCAAGATATGGTGTCGCCCAGCGCGACGTGCTGGATCGTCTCATCGTCGCTCAGGACAATCTGTGTTGCGGTCCGGAACGTGCCGACGATCCGATAGACCTCGGCCTCTTCATATTCGACGAACTTGACGCGCGGGTCGGACGGACCACCTCGCGGAACTTCGACAGCGTGCGCCGCCGACACAGGCACCAGCGCGCAAATGATGGCGGCGGAGAGCGCCCTCATCGGATCACCTCCGGATCGGCACGATAGTTTTCGACCTGGAATCCCAGCGGGTTCCGGTAGCGATCGCCTTCCGCCATGGGCGCGTTGGCGTAGGCGAACGTGATCGTGGCGATCCAATCGCTGTTCTGAGTGTCGGTCTCGGTCTGGACTGTCCGCGTGAACCGCACATTGGCGACGCGATCGTTGATGAAGGCGATGTTGCGCACACGCGCCTGCACGACCGCATTCTTGCCCCAGACATTCTGGGGACTCGCACCATTATTGCTGCTGTAGAAGCGTGCCCAGCGCTGCTGTTCGGTCGGTTGCGAAAGGATCGTCACGAACCGAAAATTTTCTTCGGCCGCTGCCGGGATCCAGCTTTCGCGGGTTCTCACATACTGGGCGAGGAAGTATTTGGTGACCGCCTCATCGTAGCGCATCGGCCGCTGGGTGAGCGCGGTCTGGACATCTACCGCGCCGGTGGTCTGGTTGACGCGAATAACATAGGGCACGACAGTCTTGAGAGGCGTCAGAGCCGCAACTGCGAAGATCGATGCTGCGGCCAGGAGTGAGGCGATGGCCGCGATGCTCCAAGCGATGCGGGTCGAGCGCAGCGCGTTCCGGATCCTGTCCTGATCCCAGCTTCGTGCGTCCCGGAAATAGCGCTGCAGCCCCGACGCCGGCACCGCCTCCGAACGGTCATCAGCAACTCGCATAGTGCGGTCCCCTTGGTGCAAACGAGATCTTGTCGTCCGAGGTAGACGGCGACGGCACGGCGGGCGGCGGGGGCGGATCGCCGTCTCGTGGGTGGGACAGGGGTGGTATGGGCGGCGCAGCTCTTGGTGCCGTGGTGGCAGGCACTGGCGAGCCAGGCAGGACGCTTCCGTAGATGTTCACGTCTCGCAGGTGACGGCCATTGCAAACCGCGAGCTTCTTGGGCCCGGAAGCACAGCCCGCGACGCCGAGCACAGCTAAGCCACCGACCAGGCAAGCGACGCTGCGGCGGAAGCTCGAGGCGGAAATTCGCGGAAAAAGGAAAGTCATGATGATGCCTCACTACGCCGCTTCGATGGTGCCGCCGCGACGAGCGGCGCGCTCCAAGTTGCGACTGTTGCGCATGACGCGACGCTGTCGGAAGGGAGATGCCATCGTCCCCCAAGCCGTTCCGGCGAAGGCACCCACGCCGGCAGCGGCACCCCCGGCTATTCCCGTCGCGATGGCCGGAGCCTGGAAGAAGAAAATAGTCCCTAGAAAGAGATAAACCGCGAAGATTACGGCAGCGATCGTAACATCTGAGTTGGTTTCCGCTTCAGCCAATGCCGATGCACCAAGATCAGATACTAGTGTTGTGATCGCAATAATTACGGCCATAAGGACGATGTAGTTGAACGCCTGGCCCAGCCATCCATGGAAGAAGCGTCGCGTTGGCTCAAACAACGCCAACGCGACAAAAATCGGTCCCAAAGCGATAATGATTGCAAGGGCGACCTTTGCGAAGATCGTGATCGCGAAGCCAATCGCTGCCGAAAGGCCAGCCACCGCGTAGATCACTATCGCCAACGTCAGAAGCACAAGCTTCCACGGGTTGATATCGAGATAGGTCTCCGCTTCCGCCCTGATCAGCCGGATCACGTCATCAACTTGACTGAAGTATTGGTCGAAAACTGCGCCAGCGGTGCCGATCGTCTTCCCGGCTAGGGCTTGAGCTATCGCGTCAGGCATCCCGTGAAAAAGGGGTTCGGTAATCCATTCGGAATAGGCGACTGTGGTGGCGGCCATGTATAAGAGACAAAGTTTGACCATGCGCGCGAATAACTCGCCCCAAGGTTCGCTGATGATGCCTCGCATCACCATGAAGCCGAACAATACAATGTAGATCACGAGGCCCGCAGCTAACGGTCCGCGAATTACGTCGACAACGTTTGACAGCCGCTCATTGAGAAAAAGGTCGAGCTTGCCGTCAACATTGTCGTAGATCGTCGAAAATATCGTCGAGGACATATGGTGGCTCCGTGACCTTCAGCGGCCCAGAGACTGTTCAAGTTTTTTAGCGTTCTCCACGCTCTTGGCGTTGCTGCATTCCTGCGGGTCGCCATGCGTACCATTGGTACAAGCCTCCAAAATGCTCGACCTCTCTTGGGGTGAGTTGGCGAGTTCGTCCTTCCCTTTGGTTTCGTGGCAGGCGCAAAGTGGTAGGGCCGCTAGAAGAGCGAAGGCTACAGACTGCCTTGTCATTGGGTATCACCAAGAGATTGTTCGAGCTTCGCGAGGGACTTCTCGCCCTGGCGTTGCGACCGAAGACGATCCTCCGCATCCTGCCTCATCCGCAGCGCCTGCAATTGCAGAGCATCGTTCTGGATATGGGCATTTTCGACCCCTACCCTCGCCTGGATATCCATGACCTGCTTGGCGTCCGAAGCCGTATCCAGCGAGGTTCTCAGTTCTTCGAGCCCGGCGGTGCGCTGAGCCGACACGCCATAGGCCGCCTCCGCGATCGCGGCGTCGCGCGCTGCGAGGTCGCCGTTCCGCAAGAGGTTGTCGCGGGAAGCGCGCTCATACGCCGACGCACCCGGCCGCAATTCCGGCAAAGCGATACGGTTGGCGTCCCGGATACGGGTCGCGGAGCTCCCGAGCGAACCCAGGCTGGCATTGTCCGACGACATCAGCCGACTGATGTCACGGGCTTCCCGCGGCAGAAGGTGGCGCATGGCATCGGTGGAAAGAGATGATGCGATGCCGTTGACGTCGGTGACCTGGTTGAAGCTGCCATAGAGCTGCTTCGCTTCTGCGATCTGCTCCTTCCCCTGATCGATCATCGACAGGGTGTTCTTCACCGTGGCCAGCGCCTGCAGATAACCGGAGCTGTCGTAGACGGGGATACCTTGCGCGACTGCAGGCCCCGCCATTCCTAGGGCGATGGTGCCAAGTGCTGCGTATATGCCCTTACCCATAGCTCATCCTTTCCTGATCGATGCAGACCGACGCTGCTGGTGAAAAAGAGGCAGCCATTTCGCCGAGTCGTCGCCGACATCAGCGCGAATGGCATCGAGGAGCGTCACGGTTTCCGTGGTGCCCGAGAGCACCGCGAGCTCGTCGGAGAGGCCGCCCAGGTCCAGTTCCACCACGATCGAGTCATGACCCTGCTTGATGAGGAAGCGGCGAGATTCCGGGTTCAGGTCGTGACGGACGAGCTTGAATTCCGCCTGGGTCAGGCCCAGCCCGTCGATATAATCCGTTTCACGCCCATAGGGGTTGGGCAGCAGGATCTTGGTCGCGACCTGCTCCATGATACTGTGCGAGATATCCGAGCGCAGCGCATCGGCCGGGCTCTGCGTGCCGAAAACCAGGAAGGCGTTCTGCTTGCGGTAGGTCTTCAGGCCATCCTGGGCAAAGGCGCGGAAAGCGTCATCACCCAGCGCCTTCCAGAACTCATCGATGTCGATCACCAGTCGGCGGCCATCCAGAAGGCCGTCGATGCGATGGAACATGTACATCATGATCGGCGTGCGAACTTCCGGATTGTCGAGGAAGTCAGTCATGTCGAAGCCGAGGAACGGCGCATCGAGCGACAAAGCATCGATCTCGTTGTCGAACACCCAACCCAGCGATCCGCCTCGCGACCATTTCTCAAGCCGAGCGCCGATGCCTTCCGGATCGCGCTGGCCGAGCAGCTGGCGCAGGGCCAGAATGGATCGGTTCTCCGGCGAGAGCCGCCCGAGCGACGCCAAGCCTTCGTCGATCATGCGCTCCTGGGTGACGCCCAGCGTGCCGCCGGGCGGTGTCACCAGCTGCCGGATCAGACGACCGAGAAAGACGAGGTTGCGCGGTCCATATTCGAGCGCCCGCAGCGGCGCGAAGCCGGTTGGCTCCCCGTTCTTCAGCGTCAGATAGATCCCGCCAGCAGACCGCACGTAGATCTCGGCGCCGCGATCCTTGTCGATGAAAATCTGCTGCGCGCCCGTTTTCTCGAGCTGCGCCATCAGGAAGTTCTGAACGACCGTTTTGCCCGCGCCCGAGGGACCGATGATGAGCGTGTGACCGAGATCCCCGACATGGAAGTTGAAATAGTAGGGCGATTGCGCGGCCGTCTTCATCAGCGCGATCGCCGGACCCCAATGATTTCCGCTCGGCCGGCCTGCGGGGTAGGTATGAAAAGGTGCCAATGCGGCGAAATTCCGCGATGTGATTGCCGCCGGCCGCGCCCGCCACGCGAAATTTCCGGGAAGCTGAGCCCAGAAGGCCGCCTCGAGCGCCGGCCCTTCCCTCGCTGATACCAGGCCAGCATCCGCGAGCGCGGCCCGCGCGGCCGACAGATTATCGGCGAGTCGCCTCTGGCTCTCGGCAAACACCCCAAGCGAGAAGTGATGTTCGCCAAGGACGAACCGATTGCTTTGAAGATCGTCGGCGGCGTCTTCAAGGTCGAGCGCCTGGCTTGCTGCCGCGTCCTCGGTCGAAGCCATCTGGTTCTGCCGGCGCCGCAGCCTTTCGGCCGCGCGCGCCTTCCCCATGAAGGTGAAGGACTGTGAGACGACGAACGAGAAATCCTGGCCGAGCAGAGCGTTCATCTGACCGGGACGGGTGAGCGCGGGATATTCCCGGATGCCGAAAATGCCCAGCCAGCGGCTCGCATCATGGGCGCGGATCTCGACCGTCTCGCGTCCGAAGATCACCCGCTCGCCGTAGAGTGCTGATCCAAGATGGCCTCGGACCAGCGGCACCTTGGCCTTGGCACCCATCATGACCTGCTCGAGCACTTCGAGCGGCCTGGAGAATAGGAGGCCATTTTGCTCATAAAGAGCGAGCCGCGCGGGGCTGCACCGCCGGAGGAGCTTTTCGATATCGCGCGCCTTCTCCTCGAAGCGGGCCAACTCGTCGGGGTCGACCTCCTCATCGGCCGCCCTGGCTTTGGCGATGCGCTTGAGGAGAAGCCCGGTCCGATCGGCCGAGCCGACCGCCGGTCGCATGATCAGCGTCAGATAATGCTCGTTGACGAACATGCGCTTGGCAGTCACCCGCGCGCGATATTTTTCGTCCAGATCGGCCGCGAAGTCCGAGCGGAATTGGCCTTCGGGATAGTCATCGACCGGGCGGCGAACGATGTGGGTCCAGAGCGCGAGCCGATCGTCGGCAATGTTGCGCCAGGTGCCGTTGAGCTTCTCGTGCCAGTCATTGAGGTGGATCGGATCCGCGGTCTCGAACGCAAGCCCTTCAAGGCGGAACATCATCATGAGGTCGCCGCTATCGAGCGCGATCACCTCCGATGTCACGTGGCGCGCATAGGGCAGATAGCGACCCGGCTCGGCCTCTTGCCGCAATATGCGCCACGGCGTCTTGCGCGGCGGGAGCTGGGCAGCCGCGCTAGCCACGCGCAAAGCCCTTGCGTTTCAGCCCCGCGACCGGGAGCGGCGAATAGGAACTGCCGCCCCACCAGACGCGGTTCCGGCTTCGCGCCTTGGTCATGGTCCAGAGCCACAGCAGCCGGAAGGCGTTGGCATCGTGCCGCACGATGAGCCGTGCGACGGCGAGACAGGCGCCTCCGATGGCGCCGGCATAGAGCGGGTTGCCGCTGACGATCAAAGTGAGACAGGCGGCAAGCGCGATCGGCAACGAGGCTTCGAGCGGCACGCCGAGCCACATCGTAGGGCGCGTGACCGCCAGAAACAACGTCTCCTCGCGCAGCCGCTCGTCCAGGGCGGCGCTCTCCTTCACGCGCCACCCGTGATGGTGTCGACGATCCACTGCGCACTGAAGACGATGAAGATGCCAACGATGACCGTCACCAGAAGGCCGAGGCTGGCGCGCCCGGTGAAAAACATGAACCCGACGATCACGACCGCGATCACCGCGATGGTCTTGGCGAAAGTCCCGGTGAGCCAGGTCTTGATGTTCTCCGCCATCGACGTGATGCCGTCAGCCCCCTGCGCGTGTGCAGGATCGCTCAGCAGCATCGAGACAAGCAGCGCCAATGCCATCACGCCGATGACGCGCAGAAGAAGTCGCGCCCATTGGCGCCGTCCGCCCTGATGGGCGGTGATTGCTGTCATGGATGCTGTCCTTTCTGAGATGCGGCCCCGTCGCCAAACACCATGAGCGAGGCCTGGCTCGCCCTCGCCGCTGTGTTCCACCCGGCTGCGGCCGGTGGCGAAACAGGGGTGTCGGGTGGCGGAGCGAAGGCCGGAGCCGCTGGGGCAACGACCGAGTTTCTGGTCGCCGGCGCCGTACTCCGGATCAACGGAATGACGGCTGACGCACTGGCATAGACCCTGGCGACATAGCCGTTGCGAAAGCCGCGCCGCCGGTCGCCGGTATTGTACAGCGAAAGGGCGGTCGCGATCGCATGATCCCGGCTCGGGGCAAGGCGCGCGACCGCCTGGTAGTTGGTCGCGATGACGCGGGCGGCGGCGGCCAAATTGGAGCAGGGTTCGAACGCATTTTCGACCGAAAGCCCCAGCCAGCCGAGATTGGCGCTGTTAATCTGTCCCAGGCCGAGATCGATGTTGTAGCCTCGACCAATCAGGCTGCGCGCCGCTGCGATTGCCTGCGCCTTGGTCGCGGGCTTTGGCGCGCGCACGCCGGGACTATTGACCCCGATTGCGAGACTGTTGAACCGGCTCTCGGTGTGGACGATCGAAATGAGCGTCTCAGGCGCCACCGTCGGTGCGCAAGCTCCTGCAAGCGAAAGAAGGGTGGCGACATCGAGGATCATTGGTCGCCGCCGTCCAGGCGCTCGATGCCGGCCAGCGAGAAGGTCTGGCGGCGGCCATCGTTGAACGTGATGACCACCCGCCGGCGAGCTGTGGAATCGCGATCATAGACCTTCGTGCGGGCGACGCCGCCGCCGCTACAGCCGGGAAAGGCGCCGCCGGTGGCCAAGCGTTGCCAGAGCTTGGTCATCGGCGCCACGCATTGCGCGTATTGGGTCGCGCCACCGGGATTGGAAAGACAGAGGAGAACCTGGCAGCCCAGGTCATTCGCCGCTGCCGGTGCGCTTGGAAGGGCTGTGGCGAGGGCGAGTATCGCCATGCCGAATATCGCACGTTGCATCGGGTCTTCCCCCGCGAGAGACAGCTCCCGCGTCGGGAAATGCCGTCAGCTATCCGTTGGATTTCACCTCTCTTTTGTTCCGACCGCGCTCGATTTCGGCAATCCCCCCAGCCGGGGGGAGTTGATCGGTTTGCTGTCGCAGGAATTCGGACAGAGCGCCTTCCTGGTCGGGTCGGAGAGCATCGATTGCGGCGAGATGGTCCGGCGGTTCGCCGCCGAGCAGGATGGACGGGCACTGCCCGTCATAATTGCCGAGATTGGGGCGGTGCTGCTGGTAGCCGACCAGCGCGGCAAGCTCGGGATCGAATGCGCTGGCCACCTCGGGCGGATAGGTCAGCCACTGGTTCTCATAGGGCTTCAGCCAGCCGAGGCAGTAGCTGACGATGATGCCTCGGCGCACCGCGTTTGATTGATTCGAGCCGGCGCCATGGAGGGTCGATCCCAGAAATATGATCGCCGATCCCGGATCGGCTTCGATGGCGACCGGCTCCGTGTTGTCGTCACCCTGCCCGCCATTGTGGCTCCCCGGCCAGATCAGCGTTGCCCCATTTTCAGCCTTGAACGGCGAAATCGGCCACATCACGTTGACGAGATATTCGAGCTCACCGGTCGGACCGCGCCACATGTCCTGGTCTCTGTGCGGAAATTGCGCGGGCGCCCCCGGATGCAGCTCGAGCGCTTGCGTGAGGTTGAGCTGCACGGTGTCGCACCAGGGCTCGAGGATAGCGTGGACGAGGCGCATGACGGCGGGGTTTTGGACAAGGCTTTCCACCACCGGCGCGCGCTTCAACAGGCCACCGAAGCGTTTTGTCCGTGGGCCGTAGAATCCGCCCTGGCAGAAAGGCGTGGCGGCAAAACGCGGATGGAGGGATCGATTGATCTCCTCGATGCGCGATCCGGGCTCGACGTCCGGCAGGATGCAGAAGCCGTGCTGCCGCAGCTTTTCGTCGGCATTGGTCGCGGCGGAGATGCCGCGCCGTGCGATCGTGGCCATGATCGCTCTCCTCACGCTGCTGCGGGAAGATCGGCAAGGCCGATGGGACGGAAAATGCCGCTCGCGCGCAGCTGCTCGCGCGTTCGGTCGTCCACATCGATTTGCAAGGCGACGAGGCTTCGCCCTTCCCCGAACGTGGGAAGACCCAATGGTCGGCAAGTCCAGCCGAAACTCAGGATCTGCTGGAACCACGGCCACTCGGCGACCCCGGTGAAGCTGTGGATCTGGTTGGCGAGGGCATATTCGACGAGCGCGGTGACCAGCTGATTGCGCACCTCGAGACGCTCTCGGGCGCGCAATTTTCGCGCAAGGCAAAAGCGGGTGATTTCCAGGATTGCGCTGCCGCGCGGCGGCGCTGCCTCGCAAAGATCTGGGAAGATCGTGCCGAGAATATGCTCGTGTGTCGTCGGCAGAAGCCGTGCGGAGGCCCGGTGTTCCCCGTCGTCCCCCGTAACAACGATGTAGACGGCGCGATCATTGTCGAACTGATCGATTTCGTAGCGACCGGCGATGACCGGAACGTCCCAGCGAAGAAGATCGACGAAGACCCGCTTGCGCTCCTCGAACATGGAGCGAAACAGGCGGTGTTCCATGGCTTGCGAAAAGCCGGTCTCGATGTGCATGACAGCCTCCTTTTGGTGAGGCCTGTCAGTCGATCAGAGGCGGCTTTCTTGCGTTATCCCCAGTTCTGGGGAGATCATCGGCCGAACACATCGGCAAAGCTGATTTGCCCGTCGAACAAGGCGCGAATGGCAAGGAGGGTGCGCTTGGTGACGCCATAGCGGTCGCGCGCATCCTTCACATGCTGGATCACCGTTTCCTGGCCGATGCCGAGGATCTGGCTGATCTCCCAATCGGTCTTGCCCCGCGCGACCAGCGCCACGCATTCGGCCTGCCTTTCGGTCAGGCTCGGGCATTCGGATTGCGGCGCGTGGATCCGAGAAATCTTGCGCGCCGCTTCGAACGCGAAGCTGCCGACGAGCTGCACGAACGGCAGTTGCCGATGGTCGAGCATCTCGCCCGCCGCCATCGCGAAGGAACAGGATCCATTGAGCTCGCCGGGTATATGGGCGGGAACGGTGAAACCGTCGCCCAGCCCGGCCTCGTATGCTTCTCAGGATCGAGCGATCGGCGGCCGTCAGAGAGATGATCGACTGAACCGCCGACCAGGCAAAGCCCACATTGGTGCGATGGCTGGCGCGGTGGATCGGGTCGCTCGCATAGAGACGTCTCGCCTGGAAGCGCTCCACCCAGTCTTGTGGATAGTCGACGATGTGGACCGAGCGAACCGCAGGCTTCAGGTCGACGTGATGGACCAGGGCATAGTGCCGAAAGCCCATGGCCTTCGTGATTTCGGCCATCAGGTCCGACAAGGCCGCAGCGTCCTTGATCGCGCCAGCGACAGCGCAAAAATCCTGAACTTGCCCAAGCCCGATCATCACATGGCCGGCGAGATCAGAGCAGCGCTTCCATGTTGAGATGACCATCGCGAACCGCGCGCAGCACCAGCTGCGTGCGTCGTCGCACGCCATAACGCCTGCGGGCCGATTCAACATATTCGTGCACGGTGTCGCGGCTGAGGCCGAGGATCTGGCCGATCTCCCAGTCGCTTTTGCCTTGCGCGACGAGTGCGATGCATTCGACCTGTCGTGGGCTGAGCGGGACGCAGGTCAATGTCTTCGCTGCCGCGCCCAGCAGCTCGCGGGCACGATCATAAGCGACCGAGCCGAGCAGACGCGCGGTCAGTATCTCCTCTGCGCTGAGCGGCTCGTCGCGCGATCGGGCGGCGGTAAAGATCGCCTCGGGCTCGCCCGGGGTCCGGATCGGCAAGCTATAGCCGGACGCAAGGTCATGGTCCCTGGCGCGTTCGAGGATGCTTCGCTGCCGCGGCGTGAGCTCCAGCACATCGCCGATCCGGTCCCAGGCGAGCCCTGAAGGGGTGCGTGCGCAGGCCGCATGGATGGGATCTTCGAGATAATGGCGCTCTTCGAGCACTTCCTCGAGCCAGGCCGAGGGATAGGTCGTGAGGAATAGAGCCTGCTCGCCTCCGCGCCGAAGATCGACGTTATGAAGCAGCGTGAACCAGCGGAAGCCGAATTCCCGCGCGGCCGCGTCGATCGTTCCATGCAGTTCGCCGAGATTTTCAGCGCGCCCACATTCGGTCGCGAAGCGCGTGAGATCATCGAGGCGGCCGCAGTCTTTTATCTTGTTCGCCATAGAGGGTAGAAGCTCGTCCGCGAGACGACTCCTCGTCCAGACCTAAGCGGCGAGCGCCGCGATTATCAGGACGAGTTGAGAACGATTCGCAATAATCTACGATCAGAATGGATCGCCTATGACACTTTATCTGCCGGCAAAGTGTCATAGCTGACAACCCGTCTGCGGCCGCCGATTTGGGATTCACATTGATCCTGCTTTGTGCTTGATTCCATCATGTTATGTTTCATGCAGGCAAGCCTCTTGAACCCTCCATTCGCTGTGATGTCGCGGCCGTGCTCGAGACGCTGGCGACCGTATCGAGCCGGCCCCGTTATGCCTTCATGCTGCTCAACCTGATCGCCCAGGTGGCTGGGCCAGATGGCAGCGCCGGTCCCTGGGTCAGGCGGAACGATGGGCTCGTTTCCCTGCGCGATTGGCTATGCGACGCATTGACGCCGATGGCCCAGCGTGGTCCGCGCAGCATCACGCTGGCCGAGCGGGTCGAGAGCGACCTCGCTAGAAACGGACTGCTCCCCGGCGATCCGGAGAAAAGGCGCGGCGTGATCGCGGAGGAGATGCGCGCGCGTGTCCGCACAGCCGGGAAGAGCAACCTCAGCCGCGCCGTTTCCGAACTTGTGAACGCCGGTCTGCTCCGCCGACATTATCAGGGCTATCGCGTCGACCATCGGAACCGTGGCGGCCAGCGCCACGCCGTCTATACCTTGATCGGCGATGCTCTGCGTCTAGTGCCGGGCATCAGCTCCACACCGAATCTGCCCGTGCAAGGCGAACTTGCCCTCCCAAGATGATTGCGCAGTCGAACCGGGGTTGCTGCAGTAGTGTGCTGTGAGGTCGGGTAACGATGTCCGAATAATAAGGCCAGTCAGAACGTCAGCATTGACCTTGCCGGCAATTACATCAGCCATTCCCGTCAAAGGATCGCCATGGCCTTCTTCGACGCGAATGGATTGTCAGATTCGGAATGAAGCCGGGCACGCGAGCCATATAATCGCGGTAAACCTCGCCGAAGCTGGCTAGCGCCTCCTTTTCCTCATGCCGAGCCAGCCGAATATACATCACGACGAGCACCGGAAACATAGCAAGGGTCAAAAGGGTCGGCCATTGTAGCAAAAAGCCGAGCATGACGAGAATGAAGCCGACATATTGCGGGTGCCGGATCCGGGCATAAATCCCAGTAAGGGCCAATTGGTGTTTGCGCTGACTCAAGTGAAGGGCCGTCCATGCAACCGAGATCAGCCAGTAACCCACGCCGATCAGCACAAAGCTGGCGATGTGGAATGGACCGTAATGGGGATTAACTCGCCAGCCGAACATCATCTCCAGGAGATGTCCAGCATCGTGGCTCCACCAGTCGACAGCGGGGAAATACGACTGGAGCCACCCCGAAAGCACGAAGATCGTGAGCGGGAAGCCATACATTTCCGCGAAGAGCGCTATGATGAAAGCGCTGAACGCCCCCAAACTGCGCCAGTCTCGTTTAGTTGCCGGCTTGAAGAAGCTGAACGCAAAGAGGATGAAAACGGCGGCGTTAACCAGCGCGAGCCCCCACAGACCATAGCCATAGTCGGCGTGCGTCATCGCGACTCTCCTTCGATGCGGCCGTTGGGATTGGCCGGTAAGCCGGCGGGTGCCTGACCGGGCTCATGGCCATGCTGATGCCCACCATGGCCGCGGTGCATGAACAGGTGCATGAGCGGGCAGGCGAGCAGGATGAGATAGGGCAGCACACCCAGGAAGTGCGCGGTATGCTCGGTGAGGAGGAAGAAGCTAGCGACGAGCAGGAAGCCGATCAGAACGATCTTGCCGCGCTTGCGCATGCGATGGTCATGTTCGCCCATATGCCGTCCTCTTCTGGTCAACGTCCGGGCAGCATAGGCTCGAGTCCAAGGAGCAAGGTATAAGTAGAGACCGAAGTCCCCCGGGCATCGCGCAGGCATGGGTAAGGCGATCGATGGGATCGGCCATCGGCGTTCGGGCGACGCAGCTGTCGGGGAGCAGCAGTCGTGCTGCGGATTTTGCGTATAGGCGTGCGGCGTCCGCGAACCAATGCTGCGCTCACGAACATAATCGTGAGAGGCAGGCCCGCGTCCATGCAAAAGAGAAAGAAACGGCACCATTCCCGCGTGACCATCTTCGAGCGTGAAGCAAGGATCGATCTGGCCAAGCGCCCGGCCGATGGTCTCGGCGTTGCCTTTCTCGGCGCATCGGGAACGGTCACAGGGTCGCGTTATCTGGTGGACGATGGTGAAACTCAGATCGTGGTCGATTCCGGCCTGTTTCAGGGACCCAGGGATCTGCGCCGCCTTAATTGGGCATCGATCCCACCCGAAGTCGCGGATGTCGGCCAGGTGCTGCTGACCCACGCCCATCTCGATCACTCGGGCGCACTACCGCGCATGGCGCGCCTGGGCTGGGACGGGACCGTCCTTGCCACGCGGGCGACCGCGGCCCTGTGCGAGCTCCTTCTTCCCGACAGCGGCCATCTGCAGGAAAAGGATGCGGAGTTCGCCAACCAGCACGGCTTCTCCAGGCACCAGCCGGCGCTGCCCCTCTACACCCAGGCCGACGCGCGTCTGGCATTGCAGCTCTTCCGCCCGATCGAGTTCGGAGCGTGGCATGCAGTCACGGACGGCATCAGGGTGCGCTACCATCGCGCCGGCCACATCCTCGGCGCGGCGTCGATCGAGATCGACTGGAAGGGGCGGACAATCCTCTTCTCAGGCGACATCGGCCGTTACGGCGATGCGGTGATGAAGGATCCCGAGCCGCCCGCGCGCGCCGACTATGTCCTAGTGGAATCGACCTATGGCGATCGGCGCCACGAGCAGGTCGATCCGACAAAGACGCTTGGAGATCATGTCGAACGATGCGTCGAGAGAGGCGGGACGGTGGTGATTCCGGCCTTCGCCGTGGGACGGGTTCAGTCGCTTCTCTATCATTTCTCGCGTCTGCGCGCGCAGGGACGCCTCCGCGACATCCCGATCTTCCTCGACAGCCCGATGGCGATCAACGCGAGCGGGCTGATGTGCGATTTCATGGACGAGCATCGCCTGGCCCGCGCCGAGTGCGAAGCGGCGTGCAGCGTCGCGCACTATGTGCGCGAAGTGGAGGAATCCAAGGAACTCACCGCCAACCCCGCTCCCAAGGTCATCATCTCGGCCAGTGGAATGGCAACGGGCGGCCGCGTGCTCCACCATCTCAAGCGCTTCGCGCCGGATGGGAAGAACCTCATCCTCTTCTCAGGCTTCCAGGCGGCGGGCACCCGCGGCGCCGCCATGATCGGGGGCGCCCGGACGATCAAGATCCACGGCGAGTATATCCCGGTCGAAGCCGATGTCGCCAACCTGACGATGCTTTCGGCGCATGCCGACAGCGACGAGCTCATGCGCTGGCTCGGGTCGCTGCAAGAGCCCCCGCGCCATGTCTATGTCACGCATGGCGAGCCGACCGGCGCCCAGGTCCTGGCGAAGCGTGTCTCGGAGGATCTGGGCTGGGCATGCAGCGTACCGGCGCTGGGTAGCTGGGGCATGCTCGCGTGAAGCCCGGGATCATCGAGGACGCCGAAGTAGAGCCTGTCGCGACGACGCTGCGGGCACACCGCCTCGGCCTGTCGGCTGCCGGAGGTGATCTGATCGCGGTCATGCGCCAAGACTGTCCCGTCTGCCGCTCGGAAGGTCTCGCGTCGCGCGCGCAGGTCGCGCTGCACGCCGGCGGGCGGGAAATCGTCGTCTCGCTGCTGCACAGTTCCGCGGAGGCTCCAGCGCCCGGCGAGATCGGCCTGTCCGAATCCGCATGGCGGCGGCTCGGCGTCAGCGAGGGCGATCCGGTCGAGATCGCGCACGCCCAGCCTCTCGCCTCGCTCGCCGAAGTGCGTCGGCGCATCTATGGCAATCGTCTCAGTGAAGGGGCTTTTTCAGCGATCATGACCGACATCGCCGAGCGACGCTATAGCGATGTCCATCTCTCGGCGTTCATCACGGCATGCTCAGCGGTCCCGCTCGATACGGACGAAACGATCAGCCTGACCAGGGCGATGGTCGATGTCGGCGAGCGATTGCAGTGGTCCGGAGCGGTCATCGTCGACAAGCATAGCGTCGGTGGATTGCCGGGCAATCGCACCACGCCGATCATCGTCTCGATCATGGCCGCGGAGGGCCTGATCATGCCCAAGACATCGTCGCGGGCGATCACCTCGCCGGCCGGCACGGCGGACACGATGGAGGTGCTTGCACCTGTCGACCTCGACGTTTCCGCCATCCGCAAGGTGGTCGAGCGCGAAGGCGGCTGCATCGCCTGGGGCGGCGCCGTCAATCTCAGCCCGGCCGACGATGTGATCATCGGCGTTGAACGAGTGCTCGATATCGATGCCGTAGGGCAGATGGTCGCCTCGGTGCTGTCCAAGAAAATCGCGGCCGGTGCGACCCATCTGGTCATCGATATCCCGGTCGGGCCGACCGCCAAGGTACGCGGAACCGATGCCGCCGATACGCTCGAGCGCGCGCTGAGCTCGGTCGCCCAAGCCTTCGGGCTTCGCACGCGCGTGATGCGCGGCCCCGGCGCGGAGCCGATCGGACGGGGCATCGGCCCGGCGCTCGAGGCGCAGGATATCCTTGCCGTCCTCCAGGGGCAGCCGGGCGCCGAGGATCTCGCCCACCGGGCCTGCGAGCTGGCGGGAGGACTGCTTGAGCTCGCTGACGCGGCCCCGGCCGGCGAAGGCTATGCGCGTGCGCGGGCGTGTCTCGAAAGCGGCGGGGCCTGGGCCAAGTTCCAACGTATCTGCGAAGCGCAGGGCGGCATGCGGGCTCCACCGGTCGCCCGGTTTCAGCAGGATATGATCGCTCCCTATAGCGGCCGCCTGGTGAGTATCGACAATCGCAAGCTCGCGACGGTCGCGAAGCTCGCCGGCGCGCCGGTGGCCAAGGCCGCTGGCGTCGCACTGCAGTGTCGGCTGAACCAGATGGTGGATGCCGGGGCTCCCTTGTGTAGCATTCATGCCGAGAGCCCGGGCGAGCTCGACTATGCGGCGGCCTATGCCGTGAGCGACGGGCCGATCTTCGGGATTGAAGCGCTATGAACCGTCCCGTCCTGTTCGCGCTGCCTGGCAGCGAGGCCCTGGCACAGCCGCTATCCGCCGCGCTCGATGCAGAGGTCGGCACGATCGAGCATCGTCAGTTTCCTGACGGGGAAACCTATCTCAGGGTCGGAAACGACGTCAGCGACCGCGAGGTCATCCTGCTGTCCAGTCTCGATCATCCGGACGCCAAGCTGTTGCCGCTGCTGTTCGCAGCCGACACCGCGCGCGATCTTGGCGCTCGCAGGATCGGGCTCGTCGCCCCTTACCTCGCTTACATGCGCCAGGACATACGCTTCCATGCCGGCGAGGCGGTGACGTCGCGAACCTTTGCTGCGATCCTGTCTCGCCATCTCGACTGGCTGGTGACGGTCGATCCGCATCTCCATCGCTACCATGAATTGTCGGAAATCTACCGCATCCCAACCCAGGTTGTTCATGCCGCGCCGTTTTTGGCCTCGTGGATCAAGCGCAATGTCGCTCGCCCGCTGATCATCGGTCCGGACCTGGAAAGCGAACAGTGGGTCTCGCAGGTGGCGGCCGATGCCGATGCTCCGTTTCTCGTGTGCGAGAAAATCCGATCCGGCGACCGTCACGTCACCATCTCGATTCCGAATGCCCCAGCGTTTCTCGATCGCCAGCCGGTGCTGGTCGACGATATCGCCTCATCCGGTCGGACCCTCACCGAGGCGGCGCGCCAACTGGTCGGCATGGGGTTCGCGCGACCGGATTGCGTGGTCGTGCATCCGCTTTTTGCCGGCGATGCAGCGCAGGTTCTGGGTGGGCTTGTCGAAAGGATCGTCAGCACGAACGCGGTTGCACATGCGTCGAATGATATAGACGTCATGCCAGCGATCGCGGAGGCCGTTCGCCACCGGATTGAATGGCGTGCTGCGCGTCAGTTCTAAGACGGAAATGAACGCCCGGCAAACGCTGTGCGCGTCCTCATCCATTGACCCTAAACGAGTCCGAACCAATCTCCTGAGATCTCCCTTTCGGAGAAAATCGCGGCAGGGAAGGAGGATATGTCGTGTCGCACACACGCTCGTTCATCGATCCCCTCGACGTTGCTGGGCACCTGAAGCTTGAGCCCGAAGTAAAGCGCGCCACCCTGCTATCCTGGGCGTCCGATCGCGCAGCCGTCAAGGGCCAACCCGCCCCCCTCGCCCGCCGGGCGCCAGTAACCCGCTGCCGGTCGACGATGTGATGGAAGCGTAGCGATGGCTCGATCGCGCCGAGGGCGGCGCGGGCAACTCGCATGCATCGTCCGGAGCAGAGACCCGGCAATGAGCCGCAGCGACCGCGGCATTGGTGTGAGCGGAGTAGCCGAACCCTCACAGTTTCGCTGTCCTTCGCCGTTTTGCCTCGCCAAATTTTTACTCTTGACCTGGGACCATAGTCCAACGTGCAGAGAAGTATCCCTTGAAGCGCTGCCCTCGCGGCACTGCGTATTGATCGATCTCGGGGGCTATGGGGAACAAGCGCGTCGTGCATATCGTCGATGACGAAGAGACAATACGAAAAGCACTAAGTTTCACGTTGCGGACCGCAGGGTTTGCCGTAGAAGCCTACGCTTCGGGGCCGGAGTTTCTGTTGAGCGCAGAGGACGCCGAGAAAGGCTGCGTGGTTCTCGACATGCACATGCCCGACATGGACGGCCTGCAGGTTCAGGCGGAGCTGACGCGACGCGGTATCGACATGCCCGTCGTGGTGCTGACGGGCAATGGCGATCCTACGCTCGCCGTACAGGCGATGAAGGCGGGCGCTGCCGACTTTCTCGCCAAACCGGTCGAGAAGGCCGCATTGCTCGGCGCGATCGACCGCGGCTTCAGCTGGCTTGAGAGTATAGCCCGTCGTGCCTCCGAACAGGCCGACGCTCTTTCGAAAGCCGCGAGACTGACGCAGCGCGAACGGGCCGTTCTGAGAGGAATTTCGCGAGGCTATCCAAATAGCCTTATCGCAGATGAACTCGGCGTCACGTCGCGCACGGTCGAGCTGCATCGGGCCAGTCTGATGATCAAACTCAACGCGCAAAGCCTGCCCGACCTGTTGCGGATCGCTTTCGCCGTCGACCTGCACGAATCGACCGAAAACGGGCACCCCTAAAATTCTCGGCCGTGCGATGCCGGATGCTATGCGGATCGGGCCGCGGCCAGTTCGGCGATGATCGGACAATCCGGCCGCTCGTCGCCTTGGCAGCGCTCGGCCAGGTCGATTAGCGTGTCGCGCAGCGCCGTCAACGCCTCGGCTTTGCGCTGAAACTCATCGGCGCGGGCAAGGGCAAGCCGCTTCACCTCCGCGCTGGCACGGCCGGTATCGGCCCAAAGGCCGAGCAAGGTGCGGATCTCCTCGATCGGGAAACCGAGATCACGCGCATTGGCGATGAACCGCAGGCGATGGAGATCGCGCTCGCCATAGTCGCGATAGCCCGCACCCCGGCGCGGCGGCGCCGGGATGAGGCCGATCTTCTCATAATGGCGGATCATCCGCTCCGAGACGCCGCTCTGCCGCGACGTCTCGCCGATGTTCACAGCGCTTTCCGGTTGAGGCGCAGCGCGTTGGTCACCACGCTGACCGAGGAGAGCGCCATGGCGGCGGCGGCGATGATCGGCGAGAGCAGGATGCCGAACAGCGGATAGAGTGCGCCCGCCGCGACCGGCACGCCCGCGACATTGTAGATGAAGGCGAATACGAGGTTCTGGCGGATGTTCGACATGGTCGCCTGGCTGAGCCGCCGCGCCCGCACGATGCCCATCAGATCACCCTTGAGCAGGGTCACCCCCGCGCTCTCGATGGCGACGTCGGTGCCCGAGCCCATGGCGATGCCGACATCGGCGGCGGCTAGCGCGGGGGCGTCGTTGACACCATCGCCGGCCATGGCGACCACCCGTCCCTCGCGCTTGAACTTGGCGACCACGGCGCTCTTCTGATCGGGCAGCACCTCGGCCTCGACCTCGTCGATGCCCAGGCGCCGGGCGACCGCTTCCGCCGTGGTGCGGTTGTCGCCGGTCAGCATGACCACGCGAATGCCCTCCGCCTTGAGCGCGGCGAGCGCTTCGGGCGTCGTGGCCTTCACCGGGTCGGCGATCGCGAAGGCGCCGCCGACCGTGCCGTCGACGCCGATGAAGATCGCGGTGGCGCCATCCCGGCGCAGTGCATCGGCCTGGCTGGCGAGCGCCTCGGTCGCAACCCCTTCGTCGGCAAGGAACCGGGCATTGCCGAGGACGATGCGCCGCCCTTCGACCGTGCCGAGTGCGCCGCGCCCGGTCGGCGAGTCGAAGTCGATGACGTCGCTCGTGGCGATGCCGCGATCCTTCGCGGCCTCGACGATTGCCAGCGCGAGCGGATGCTCGGAGGCCCGCTCGACCGAGGCGGCAAGCCGCAGCAGTTCGGCTTCGTCGAAGCCGGGCGCCGGCACGATCTGGGTGACGGCAGGCCGGCCTTCGGTTAGCGTGCCTGTCTTGTCGACGACGAGCGTGTCGACCTTTTCCATATGCTCGAGCGCTTCGGCGTTCTTGATAAGGACGCCGAGCCCGGCGCCGCGGCCGACGCCGACCATGATCGACATCGGCGTTGCGAGACCCAACGCGCAAGGACAAGCGATGATTAGCACGGCGACCGCCGCCACCAGCCCGTAGGCGAAGCGCGGCTCTGGGCCCCAGATACCCCAGGCGATGAACGCGACCACCGCAACCGCGATGACCACCGGCACGAACCAGCCCGACACCTGATCGGCCATGCGCTGGATCGGCGCGCGCGAGCGCTGCGCCTCGGCGACCATCTGGACGATCCGCGCGAGCATGGTGTCGCGTCCGACCTTGTCGGCGACGATCACCAGCGCTCCGGTCTGGTTGAGCGTGCCGCCGATCACCGTGTCGGCCTTGGCCTTGGTGACGGGCATGGACTCACCGGTGACCATCGACTCGTCGAGCGAGGAGCGGCCGTCCTCGACCACGCCGTCGACCGGCACCTTCTCGCCGGGCCGCACGCGCAGGCGGTCGCCGACCGCGACCAGATCGAGGCTGATTTCCTCTTCGTTGCCATCGGAACCGATGCGGCGCGCGGTCTTTGGCGCGAGATTTAGCAGCGCCTTGATCGCGCCTGAGGTCCGCTCGCGCGCGCGCAGTTCGAGCACCTGGCCGAGCAGCACGAGGACAGTGATCACCGCCGCCGCCTCGAAATAGACCGCGACCATGCCGTCTTCACCGCGGAAGGCCGGCGGGAACACCTGAGGCGCGAGCGTCGCGACGACGCTGTAGATCCACGCGACTCCGGTGCCCATCGCGATCAGGGTGAACATGTTGAGGTTGCGGGTCTTGAGCGAAGCCCAGCCACGCTCGAAGAAGGGCCAGCCCGCCCAGAGCACGACGGGTGTCGCCAACACGGACTGGATCCATACCGAGATCGACATCGGCACGAGGCGATGGATCACGGGAAAGAGATGCGCGCCCATTTCGAGGATCAGCACCGGGAGAGCCAGCACCAGGCCGACCCAGAAGCGGCGCGTGAAATCGACCAGTTCGTGGCTGGGACCGCTGTCGGCGGTCACGGTCGCGGGTTCGAGCGCCATGCCGCAAATCGGACAGGACCCGGGATGGTCCTGCCGAATCTCGGGATGCATAGGGCAGGTCCAGATCGTGCCTTCTGGCACCGCGACTGGCGGTGCCGGCGGGCCGAGATAGCGCTCGGGATCGGCGATGAATTTTGCCCGGCAGCCCGCGCTGCAGAAATGATAGCTTTCACCGCCATGCTCGGCATGGTGCGCAGTGATCGCAGGATCGACGGTCATGCCGCAGACCGGGTCCTTGACGCCAGCCGCTGGTTTCGCAGCGCCGTGGCTGCCGCAGCAACCGCCGCCATGCGCCGCTCCATGTGTCTCGTTCATCGCCTTGCTCCTTTCGACGCCTGACAATCTAAGGTCTGACACCATGTCAGGGTCAATACGTAATCACCTAAGGATTGCCCAAAGCGTCAAAATCTCCTGGCCCTGGGAAATCAGCCGAGATCGTTTGCGACGGCTCGGCTCAGAATCGATGCCGGACGGCTCGCGGTGAACAGTTGGATCGCCCCGGTGATCGTCGAGATCTTGAACGGTTCGGCAATATGCTCGAAACCTGCCAGCGCGATCAATCTCGGGAGAACGCCTTCGGCGTTGGGTTGGGTATCGCTGACGCCGTCGAGACGCTGAACGGTTAGCCGAAAGGCCAAGCGCATGAATCCGCGCTGGCGACCATAATCGGCAATGACTAGGCGACCACCGGGGCGAAGGATCGCGTACATGGCGCGAAGGGTGGCCGCCTTCATGTCCAGCGGCATCTGATGAAGTACAAGGCTCGATACGACGGCATCTGCACTCTGTTCGGGCAGATCCGTCGCGAAGCCTTGGCGCCAGTCGACATCGGCAACCATCGCTGCGGCCTTGCGTCGGGCGATGTCGAGCGCCTCCGCATCGGGATCGAGACCAATCACGCGCGCGCTGGGTTCGTCGCGCTTGAGCAGCAAGGCGAAGCTGCCCGTACCACAGCCTATATCAACGATCGTCTCGCCGCCTCTCGGCGCGAGCGCGGCGAGCATCGCCTCGCGCCACCGCCGTTCCCGCGTCCAAAGCCGGATCGCGCGGTCATAATCCTGAGTGGACCCGTTTCCGAGCGGCGGTGTGTACGGCTGCATGGCAGTGGCTCCGACCTCCTTCCGCCCCTCAAGCGCGACTACATGGACATGGGCGGGGACAAGGTACCCAGCCAGGCGACAAGCGCGAGAATGATGATCGCAAGACCGCCTTCCACCACAAGGCTGCCGCGCAATAGCGTCATCGCCCGTGGTGCGTCCTCCTGCTCGATGGCGAGACTAAGCGAGGGGGTCAGGCGATAGCGGTTGAGTGCGGCCAAGCCCAACATGCCGGCGAACAGCACAAGTTTGGCGGTGAGCAGCAGCCCCCAGCTCGATTGCCACAGCCCCGCGATATGCTCGGAACCCACCAGAAAGAGAGTGTTGACGGTCCCGGTGACGACAAGCAATCCGACAATCACCGTCCCAACCATCGAAAAGCCGCGAAGCGCTTGCTCGGTCAGCAACACCCGCGCCAAGCCATCAGTGTCAACGTTGGGAATGACGAGCGCAAGGAAAGCGGCGATCGCGCCGACCCACGCGCCGGCCGCAAGAAGGTGTACGAGATCGGACGCCAGCTGCTGCCAGCCGGCACTGCCCTCTCCGGCCGCGCCATGGCCCGACCAGGCCAGTGTCCCGAGCGCGATAGCGCCTGCGAGTGTCGAGGTCATGACGCAGACGCGCGGCTTTCGGCCATAGAGCGCCGCGCACGGCAATAGGATGACCAGCGCCGCCAGACGCACCTTGAGCGCGGTGCCCAGCGCGGTGTCGTTGAGCAGATCACTCACCAACTGAAGATCCGGCCGGGTTAGCGGAAGGCCGGTCATAGCCGAGGCCTGGACAAGAAATCCCAGCACCGACAGCAACAGTCCCAGCAGTACGAGAAGGACGATCATCGGCCCCAAAGGCAGATACGACCGGACCGTCCGGCCGCCGCCGAGCGCATAGAGCGCGAACAGCGGCAGCCCGAACAGCAGGCCGAGATCAACGTAAAGCGCCCAGCGGATCGCGATGACCCCGATCTCGCTCATCGCCTTACTTCACTGTGAAGGCAAGGTTGCCCTGGATCCGATGCGTGTCGGTCGACACGACGTGCCAGGCAACCTGATAGGTGCCGGCCGACAGCGGGCGCGCCAAGGTCAGCACGAGCGTCTTGTTGTCGCCCTCGACAGAGGTCTTGAAGCCGGTCACCGCCATGCGATGGTTGGGCATGCCGGGCATACCGGTCATCACGATCTCGGCACCCGACAGCCTGGGCATCAGACCTTCGCTGAACGTAAGCGTAATGCGCGAGGGCGCCGAGACGCTGGCATTGGCGGCCGGAGCCGAGGATACAAGCTTGGGATGGGCATAGGCCGGAGCCGAAACACTCAGGCCTACGATGGCGATAGCTGCGAGAGGCGAAAAGAAACGCATTGGAACATTCTCCTGTGGATCCCATGAGACAATACGCAGCCCGAGCCCCCACCCCTCGCAATTACATTTTTTATCTACAGCAAGGGTTCCTGGACCAGGATGCGTATTGAAGAATGAAGACGGAGAAGCATCATGGATGAACTTGACCACCTGCTCTCGCGGTTGCGCGATGCGCCTCTCGATCCCAGGCTCGGCGGTCTGGAAAGCCGGGTCATGGCGGAAATAGCGCGCATCCAGGCCATACCGCGCCTTGGCGCAACGACATTCGGCATCGCGGCCGCAACCGCGCTGTTCATCGGAATTGCCGGCTCGGCGGTTCCGACGCAGTCTGCCGATCCGAACCCGATATCGCCCTTCGATGCCCGGCTCGCGCTTGCGCCCTCGACGCTACTGAGCTCGCAATGATGCGCGACCGCCGCCGGCTCCTGCTCCTCGTCCTGTTGACCTTCGCCGCGGCGATCGCTGGCGTTGTCATCGGCCGCGTCTATGTGGTTCCAGTGCGCCCGGTCGAAAATGAGCTGCACGAGCTGCTCCATCGCGATCTGAAGCTGGATTCCGCGCAACACAGCCGGCTCGAGACAATCGAGAAGAACTACGCCATACGGCGTCAAGCGCTGGAGGCCGAACTGCGCGCCGACAATGCGCGCCTCGCGGAGGCGATCGAAGCGGAGCATGGCTATGGCCCGCAAGTCGCAGCGGCGGTGGATCGCTCGCACCAGGCCATGGGCGCCCTGCAGAAGGAAACGCTCGAGCACATCTTCGCAATGCGGGCCGTGCTGCGTCCCGATCAGACCGAGAAGTTCGACGACGCCGTCGTGAAAGCGCTGACGGCCAAGTCCAAATGACCGCGAGCCTCCCCGACTGCTCGGACGGGGAGCTTGCGGCTTTGGCGCTTGGCGGGCGGCAAGCGGCTTATGGCGAACTGGTCCGGCGGCATCAAGGTTGGGTTCACCGGCTCGTGCGCAGCCATGTCGGATCTATGGATGAGGCCTTAGATGTCACCCAGGCGAGCTTCGTCGCGGCCTTTGCCGCACTCAACCGCTATGACGTAACCCGACCCTTCCAGGTCTGGATGTCCCGGATCGTCATCAACAAATGCCATGACTGGCGGCGCCGGCGCGCGGTCCGAAACTTCTTCTCCATGGCCCTGCCGCTGGGCGAGGCGGATGACGTCGCCGATGAGGCGCCGCTACCCGACCAGGCAATCGGCGCCGAGCAGCAGCTGGCAGAGGCGATGAAGGCGATCGCCGCCCTGCCCGCCTCTCTCAAGGACACGCTCATCCTGCGGACGATCGACGAGAAATCGGAAGCCGAAACCGCCGAGATTCTCGGCATCAGCCAGAAGGCAGTCGAGACTCGCCTCTACCGCGCCCGCGCACGCCTCGCAGAAATGTTGAAGAAAGTTTGAGGGGGATGAGGCCACGCTGCGTATTTCCAATAGGTCCGCCCTCTTTCTTAAAGCTGAGACAACCGAATGATTTCTGCTCTCGACCGCCGCCAGTTCCTCCGCGGCGCGGCCCTCGCCGGCGGCGGCGCAGCATTGTCAGCCTGGCTGCCGGCCTGGGCGCAGACGATCTCGCCGGGGATGCGACCGACGCTGCCGACCGTGTCGGGCGAAGACATTACGCTCACCATCGCCCGGCAGTCGATGACCATCGACGGGCGCAAGTTCCGGGCAATCGGCCTCAACGGCACGGTCCCTGCCCCGCTGATCCGGCTGCGCGAGGGCCAGCGCGTGCGGCTCAACGTCATCAATCAGCTGGAGGAGGACAGCTCGATCCACTGGCACGGGCTGATCCTGCCGGCCAATATGGACGGTGTGCCGGGCGTGTCTTTTCCGGGCATCAAGCCGGGCTCGAACTACCTCTACCAGTTCTCCGTCGTGCAAAGCGGCACCTACTGGTATCACAGCCATTCGGGCCTGCAGGAACAGGAAGGCCATTACGGCCCGATCATCATCGATCCCGCCGGTGCCGATCCGGTCGCCTATGACCGCGAGCATGTCATCGTGCTCGCCGATCACAGCGCGCTCTCGCCGCAGGCGATCTTCCGGCGCCTCAAGGTCAACCCCGGCCATTTCAATTTCCAGCGCCAGACCCTGGCCGGGCTCCTGTCGGGCAAGGATCAGCCGCTCAAGGACCGGCTCGACTGGGGCCAGATGCGGATGGACCCGGCCGACATCTCCGACGTCACCGGATCGACCTACACCTATCTCGTCAACGGCCATGGTCCGATGGACAACTGGACCGCGCTCTTCACACCGGGCGAGCGTGTGCGGCTGCGCGTCATCAATGCGTCGGCGATGACCACCTTCAACGTCCGCATACCCGGCCTGCCGCTCAGCATCGTCCAGGCCGACGGGCAGAATGTGATGCCGGTCACCGTCGACGAGTTCCAAATCGGTGTCGCCGAGACCTACGACGTCATCGTGACGCCCGCTGAGGACAAGGCCTACACCCTTGTCGGCGAGGCGATCGACCGCTCGGGCATGGCGCGTGCTACGCTCGCGCCGCGCGCCGGTATGGCCGGCGAGGTGCCGCCGCTGCGCAAGCGGCCGCTTGCCGACATGAAGGACATGGGCATGGACATGTCCTCGATGCCGGGCATGGAAGGCATGGACATGTCGGGCGGCGCTATGCGGGGCGTCGATCCGACGGCCGAGAAGAACGCGTCCGCGCGCCTCGCGACCGGCGCGGCGGCAGCGATGGCGACCATGGACAATAGCGCCATGGCAGGCATGGATCATTCGGGGATGGATCATTCCGCGATGAGCGGGATGGACCACGGCGCGATGGGCGCCGATGGCCAGATGGCGGGCATGGACCATGGCGGGCACGCGATGGACTCGATGAAGATGCGAGACTTCTCGAACGCGCCGCAGGTGAAGCGCGACCCGAGCGTCCAGACCATCTCGCCGATGCCCGTCGACCGCACCGGCGAGCCCGGCCAGGGCCTCGCCGACGTCGGCCACAAGGTGCTTGTCTACAGGGACCTGATGGCGCTCGATCGCAATCCGGACGTGCGCGCGCCGAGCCGCAGCATCGACATTCACCTCACCGGCAACATGGAGCGGTTCATGTGGTCGTTCGACGGCGAAAAAATGTCGGACCATCACGAGCCGATCCCCTTCATCGAAGGCGAGCGGGTGCGCGTCAATCTCATCAACGACACGATGATGGGGCATCCGATCCATATTCACGGGCATTTTTTCGAGCTGGTGACTGGGCATGGCGATCATGCGCCACGCAAGCATACGGTAATCGTCCAGCCCGGCGGCAAGGTGACCTGGGACTTCACCGCCGACGCGGTCGGCGACTGGGCCTTCCACTGTCATCTCCTCTACCACATGCATGCCGGGATGATGCGGGTCGTGAGCGTCCGTCCGAAGGGAGACGCGTAATGATCCGCATCCTCACGCCGCTGGTGAGCGCGATCGCCCTTTTCGCTGCCGCGCCCGCCTTTGCCCAGGATCATTCAATGCACGGCATGCCCGGCATGGCGCCGCCGGGCGAGGTGCCGCCGGCGCAGGAGAAGAAGAAGGACAAGGCCACCGCCAGGCCGCGCGCTCAGACACCAGCGCCAGACGCCACCTCGGCGATGGACCATTCGCAGCACCAGGCCAGTCCTGCGCCGCAGGGAGATGCGGCCGGTCAGCCGCAACCCGCGTCTCCCGCGATGCCGGACATGCCGGGCATGGACCACTCCCAGCATCAGGACGGCGCGATGCCGGACATGCCCGGGATGGACCATTCGCAGCATGGCCAGACCGCCACGCCCGGAACCTCCGCCATGCCCGGCATGCAAATGACCGGCACGGCGCTTCCGGCCGGCAATGCGCCCCCGCCGCCTCCCCCCAGCGACCACTTCGCCGATCATGATTTTCCCGGCGCCGAGATGGCGCGCTCACGCGACATCATGATGAAGGACAGCGGCGGCAACAATTTCGGGCAGATGCTGCTCAACCTGTTCGAGTATCAAGCGCATAGCGGTCGCGATGGCTATCGCTGGGATGGCGAAGGCTTTTACGGCGGCGATATCAACCGGCTTTGGCTCAAGAGCGAGGGCGAAGGCGAGTTCGGCCGCGGCATCGACAGCGCGGAGGTGCAGGTGCTCTACAGCCGGGCCATCGACCCCTATTTCAATCTTCAGGGCGGTATCCGCCAGGACTTCGGCCGCGGGCCCGACCGCACTTACGCGACGGTCGGCGTCGAGGGCCTGGCTCCTGGCATGTTCGAGGTCGAAGGCGCGCTGTTCCTCTCGACCAAGGGCGATGTTCTGGGCCGGGTCGAGGGCTATTACGACCAGCGCATTACCCAGCGCCTGATCTTGCAGCCGCGCGCCGAGGTCAATTTCGCCGCGCAGGATATTCCGGAGAACGACATCGGTTCGGGGCTGGTCAACATAGAGCTCGGCGCGCGCCTGCGCTATGAGTTCAGCCGCCAGTTCGCACCCTATATCGGCGTCTCCTATCTGCGCAAAGCCGGCGACACGGCGCGGCTGTCGAGGCTTGCCGGCGAGGACGTCCATGCGACCAGCTTCGTCGCCGGCGTTCGCTTCTGGTTTTAGCATCAGGACGGCTGATGGCGGGGGCGAACAGGAGAGCGGGGCGTTACACTCATACCAAGGTCGGCCGGCGCCGAGCGAAGGAGATACGCCATGGACCATTCGTCCCACATGAACACCCGGAAGATGGGCGCCTATTGGAGCCTTGCCGTTCAGACCGTCATCAGCGGCGTCATCATGTATCTGGTGATGTTCGTCATGATCGACGGGCTCGACAGCTTCTACAACAACCTCAACATGCTCTACATGACGCTGATGATGGTCGCACCGATGGTAGTGCTGATGATCCTCGCCATGCGGCACATGTTTGCGTCGAAGGCCGCCAACATCGCGCTGATCGCCGCCTCGCTGGTCGCCTTCTTCGGCAGCTTCGCGCTTATCCGCACCCAGACCACGATCGGCGACACGGCCTTTCTGCGCTCGATGATCCCGCACCATTCCGGGGCGATCCTGATGTGCCAGGAAGCAAAGCTCAGCGATCCGGAAGTCATCCGGCTCTGCGAATCGATCAAGCGCTCGCAGCGGCAGGAAATCGACGAGATGAAGGCCATTCTCGCGCGGCGCTGAGCGGCTCGGTCGGGCTACGCCCGGATACGCGCGCCCGGCCAGGCATGTGAGCCGGCCGATGGTCGACACGAGGCGCGGGGCGGACGAGATTGCAAGCGACGTAGCGCGGCTTGCGCCGCTGTTCCTGCGACAGGCTGGCGGCCACGTCCTGACGCTGCTCGATCCTTCCGGGATCGTGCTGAGCTATAATGAAGAAGGCGAGCGTGCCGAATGCTGGCCGCTCGATCGCGTCCTGGGACAGCCCCACGACCTGTTCTACCCGCCCGACGAGATTGCGGCGGGGCGTCCAGGCGCAGACCTGGCGGCCGCCCTTCACGAGGGCACGCTGGAGCGCGAAGCGTGGCGGGTCTGCGAGAACGGCGCGGAATATCTGGCGCGCCTGACGATCACCGCACTGTTCGAAGGCGACACACATCGCGGCTTCGCCTGCATCAGCCGCGATGTCACCGACGAGGCGGCGGTCCGCGCATCGATCGAGACCCGCGAGCAGCATCTGCAATCGATTCTGGCGACGGTGCCGGATGCGATGATCATCATCGACGAGACCGGCGCCATCACGTCGTTCAGCGCAGCGGCACAACGCCTGTTCGGCTACAGCGAAGCCGAGCTCGTCGGCCGCAACGTCTCCTGCCTTATGCCCCAGCCCGATCGCGACCGTCACGACGAATATCTCGCGCATTATCTGCAGACCGGCGAGCGCCGGATCATCGGCCTCGGTCGCGTCGTGGTCGGCCAGCGCCGCGACGGCTCAACCTTCCCGATGCAGCTGTCGGTCGGCGAGGCCGGTGAAGACGGGCAGCGGTTGTTCACCGGCTTTATCCGGGATCTCACCGCCAAGGAGCAGGATGAGCTCAGGCTCAAGGAACTGCAGGCAGAGCTGGTCCATGTCTCTCGGCTGAGCGCGATGGGCACGATGGCCTCGACGCTCGCGCATGAGCTCAACCAGCCGCTTGCCGCGGTCGCGCTCTATCTCGAGACGATCCGCGACATGCTCGACGAGCGGGACGACGAACCCTTCGTGTCGCTACGGTCGGTGATGGATGATGCGGCACAGGAAACGCTGCGGGCCGGCCATATCGTCCGGCGCCTGCGCGATTTCGTCGCCCGCGGCGAGGTCGACAAGAGCCTCCACGAGCTGCCGCAGGTCATCGCCGAGGCGAGCCAGCTCGCGCTGGTCGGTGCACGCGAGCGCGGCATCCGCAGCTTCTTTGCGGTCGATCCCGCCGCGACGCCGGTCCTCGTCGACAGGGTGCAGATCCAGCAGGTGCTGGTCAACCTGATGCGCAATGCCATCGAGGCGATGGCGGAGTGTCCGGTTCGCGACCTCAAGGTGGCGACCAGGTTGCGCCCTGACGGGCTGATCGAGGTGACCGTGGAGGATACCGGTCCCGGCATCGCGGACGGAATCCGCGAGCAGCTCTTCACGGCGTTCAACTCGACAAAGGCCGACGGCATGGGCCTCGGCCTCTCGATCTGCCGGACCATCATCGAAGCGCATGGCGGCCGTATCTGGATGGAGCGCCCCGACCGCGGCGGCACCCGCTTTCATTTTACCTTGATCCATGCGCGGGCGGAGGAGGAACATGGGGGATAGACGCGTCATCCATCTGGTCGACGACGAGGAGAGCATCCGCAAGGCGGCGAGCTTTGCGCTCAAGACCGCGGGCTACGACGTCGTGACCTATGCCTCGGGCGTGGAGTTTCTCAAGGAGGCGAAGTCGGCGGCCGTCGGCTGCGTCATCCTTGACGTGCGCATGCCCGAGATGGACGGTCTCGAGGTTCAGGCCGCCATGGCAGCACGCGGGGTCAACATGCCGGTCATCGTCCTGACCGGCCATGGCGACGTGTCGGTTGCGGTGCAGGCCATGAAAGGCGGCGCGGTCGACTTTCTCGAGAAGCCCTTCGAGAAAGCGGCCCTGCTCGGCGCCGTCAGCCGCGCGTTCGCACGTCTCGACGATGTCGACCTTCGTACCCTGGAAACGTCCGAAGCAGGGGTGCGGGTCGCTGCACTGACGCCCCGGGAGCGGGAAGTGCTCGAAAGGCTGGCGAACGGCCTGCCCAACAAGACGATCGCCTATGACCTGGGCTGTTCATCGCGAACGGTCGAGGTCCATCGCGCGAGCCTGATGGCCAAGCTCGAGGTCCGCAATTTGTCCGAAGCCCTGCGGATCGCCTTTGCCGCGGGCATGGGCCGCAAGCCGAAGTGACTGCGACCTCTACGTAGCGACGGGACGGGGCGCGATATGCGATCGATGGTGCAATCGTCACACGGGTGTCCGCTTCTCGCAATGCCATCGGTCCGTTCCACCCAGCATGATGGCAGATACACCATCCTCGTTTCCGACGACGATCCCGGCGTGCGGCGTGGCCTCCAGCTGCTGCTGAGATCGCGCGGCTATGCTGTGTGGGGATATACCACCGGCCACGCGCTGTTGGCCGACCCGCGCGCGAAGGAAGCAGACTGCGTCATCCTCGACTATCGCATGCCCGACATCGACGGATTCGCGATGCTGCGTCACCTTCGCGAGATCGGATGGTCGGGACGCGCCATCATGATCTCAGGCTTTCACGACACGCTGCTGGCCTCGCGGGCCGCCGAGGCGGGCTTCGATCACGTTCTCGCAAAGCCTTTGATCGGCAGGGCTTTGCTCGATGCGTTGGACCGGCACCGCGCCGAGACGCTTCGAAAGCATTGAGTTATGGCGGCCTGCCCCAGCGGCCTCAGCCCGCGCGATGTGGAAAGCGGTCAGCGACGTCAAAGCCAGTGGCTGCGTTTGAACCGGATGTAGAGTCCGATGCAGACCGCAGCGATGACGCCGAGGATGACGAAATATCCCCATTGCGTCTTCAGTTCGGGCATATTCTCGAAATTCATGCCGTAGATTCCGGCAATCGCGGTAGGCACCGCGAGGATCGCGGCCCAGGCGGCAAGCTGACGCGTGATCGCACCCTGGCGCTGCTGTTCGAGCAGGTGACTCGCCTCGAACACCGAGATCAGGATGTCGCGGATGCCGGTGATGGCGCTCTCAACCCTGAGCATGTGATCGAGCAAATCACGGAAATAGGGTTTGGAGGCCTCATCAAGCCGCGGAAGCTGCAGGTTCACCAGCTTGCGACCGACCTCGAGCATGGGTCCGAGCACGCGTTGGAAGCGGACGAGCTCACGCCGCAGCGTGAAAATCCGGGTCACCTCCTCGCGGGTGAGAAAGGCTGCAAGCATGCGCTGCTCCATCTTGAGGACGTCCTCCTCGATCGCCTCGACGATCGGGAAATAGCCATCGACGATGAAGTCCAGAATGGCATGGAGCACATAGTCCGGGCCCTCGCGCAGCAGCTCGGGCGTGATTTCGAGATGCGCGCGAAGCTCGCTGTGCGAACGTGCCGAACCCTGCCGAACGGTGATCAGGAAACTCTTGCCCAGGAAAATCGCGGTGGAGCCGTAGGCGATATGATCGCCTTCAAGATGTGCCGTCCTGGCGACGATGCACAACTGGTCACCGTAGACGTCGAGCTTGGAAATCTGGTGGCCGTTGCCGGCATCTTCCACGGCAAGCGGGTGAAGGCCGTAATTTCCGGCGATGTCGGCAAGTTCTGTCTCGGTGGGCTGGGAGAGGCCGATCCACACAAAGTCATCCTTGGCGATATGCTCGCACGCCGGATCGATCAGGGTCACCGGCCGTAGCCGTTTGCCCTCGTGATAAAGAAAGGCGGCGACGACGCTCATGGCACTTTCCGGTGCCGCCACTGCGGCGGCGACCGGAAGCCGTGTGCCTGGCCCATTGAGACGCGCGCACGAGCAGACGCGCCTCATTCTTCAAGCCCAGTCGCAGGAAGAAGAAAGCGGCGCGCAGCAATTCGAGCGAGAGCTTGTAGAAAAAGCGGCGGAGCGTTGGGTTTCGCAGAAGGCCGCTCCCGTTCATGACGCGCGTGGCTGGGCGGCGCGCTGCCAAATCAAGGGCACGCAGACTGCGAAGGTCCGCGCACCCTTGATTGGCGACCGCGAGGGCTTCGTCCTCTCTTGCGATGGTACCAAGCGATTGCCCGTTTGGCGCTTCGGCAATCGTGTCGGATGGCTATACCTAAGTATCGGATAGCGGCGCTGACGACAGGGGTTGCCGGGCCCCGGTGAGGCGCATCGCACCGCGCGGAGACGAAAGCTGGAAGACGGGAAAGCTCAACTGTCGAAAGCGACCGAGCGCGCGAGCGCTTCCTGGGACTGCAGAAAGGCGAGCCGCGATTGCAGCGCCGCCTGGACAACGCCGAAAGCGTCACCCCCCAGAGTCACGCGCAGCGGCGGATGGTCGCTGGTTGCGACATCGACGATCGCTTGCGCGATCTTTTGCGGGTCGAGCGTGTAGAGCTCGTTTCCGGCGGTCTCGAACATCTTGCGGATATCGCCGGCGGGCGTATCGCGATAGGCGGCGATCTCGCTGGCGAATTGCAGGTTGTGGCTGAAGCTGGTGCGCGCGCCACCCGGCTCGATCAGCGTCACGAACAGGTTGAAGGGTTCAAGCTCCTGGCGGAGGCATTCGCTGAAGCCCTCCAGGCCCCATTTGGCCGCATGATAGAGACTGCTCGTCGGAAGCGAGCCCTGACCGCTGGCGCTGGAGATCTGGATGATCCGGCCGCTCCCGCGCAGGCGCATCGCGGGGACAAAGGCGCGGGTGATGTGGATGGGCGCCATGAGATTGAGCGCGATCTGGCCTTCGACCTCGGCGTCCGACATCTCTTCGGTGGCGCCGATCACGCCGCCGCCGGCGTTGTTGACCAGAATATCGACGGGTCGACGCGCCTGCGCCCGGGCCACGACCGCAGCAATATCGTCCTTGACCGTGACGTCGAGCGCTTCGACGCGCAGCTGGCTCGGATATTTCGCCGCAAGGTCGTCGAGGCTTTCGGGCCTGCGAGCCGTCGCGGTAAGGTCGTCGCCCGCGGCCAGGATCAGTTCGGCCAGATGGCGGCCAATGCCGCTGGACGCGCCCGTGAGAAACCAGTGATTGGACATATGCTGCTCCATATATTACCAACTGGTAGGTAACTTCATATGTGGAATGCGTCAATGCCGGGAGGTGTGATGAAGGAACGAACCAGGCGGAATGCCGCACAGAGCCGCGAGACGCTCCTGGCTGCAGCGACCGAGGAGTTCGCGTCCCATGGGCTGGCGGGCGCGCGGATCGATCGCATTGCGCAGGCGGCGGGTATCAGCAAGCCGATGCTCTACACCTATTTCGGGGACAAGGAGGCGCTCTTCGATGCCGCGCTGACGCAGGAAGTGATGGACGCGGCGCAGGCCGATCGCTTCGATCCCGATGATCTTGAGGGTTATGCGGGGCGCACCTATGACTTGCTGGTCGAGCGCCCGCGCTTGTGGAGGCTGCTGACCTGGCATCATTTGGAGCGTGGCCAGGATGTTCTGATGCTCCCGGCCGGCGAGGTCCTTCTCGGGGAGAAGCTGGACGGGATCGCAGCGGCGCAGGCCGAGGGGCGGATCGTCGCCGACTTCACGCCCATGGACGTCGTCCGGCTTGTCGCCGCCCTCACCCAGCTCTGGTGCATGACCGGAGCCGCACGCGACGCTACCGAGCATGCGGCGCGCAGGGCGACGATCATGCGGGCGGTGGGGCGACTGCTGCGCGTGTGATCGTGCGAGGCGCGCGTTGCCTGCCCGCGCGCCGATCAGGACACAGCAAGCTCCATCGCACCCCGCGACATTACCCGACCGCGAAGATACGGCGGCTCATCTGCTCGCGCTGCCCGTGGGCACGGCGGGCCGAGCGACGATCAGAATTGCGCGGCCACAGCCGAACCGGAGTGGATCGGCAGGTGAGCCCGTCGCAGCGCGATGACCTCAGGTCGCAGGCCTTGATGCGCGACGTTTCGTCAGCAGTCGTTTGAGATCCTTCGCAAGGCGATAAAACAGAATGACGATCCCGGTGACCACGATGAGCAACGTCGCCGATGCAGCGACAACGATCAGTGGATGGTTGTAACTGCGCGAGGCGCCAAGGTTCATGATATGGATTTTGTAAAAGAAATCATAGAAGTCCCACAGGTCCGAACGGCGACTGAGCACCTCTCCGGTGAACGGATCCAGATAGAGGCGACTATGCTCCTTGTCGGCGAAGCTGGCGCGCCACAGCGGCCCGCCGACCTGCGCTTCCTCGGGCGCCGTTTCCTGATAGTCGACCGCCTGCAGCCTGCCGGATCCTTTGTAGGACATCAGAGCATAGCGCCGAGCGTCTGCCAGACTGATCTCATCGACATTTTCGCCAGTGTAGGCGTTCCACCAGCTTTCGCTTCCGCCCCGCGCCTTGAGGACCCATATCGGACCGCGCGGCGTATTTTTGAGCGTGGCCTCGTTGAGGTCGGTGTGGCATGCGATCTTCGATCCCATGCGACGGAAAGCGGATAGTGCAGACGCCCCCGCCTGCAAAATCCCTCGCGAGCTATGGCAAATCCGGCTCGCCGCTGGATGCCCCCGCGCGCCACAAGCGCGCGGGGATCCGGGGGTCAGAAGGGCACGTCGTCGTCGAGCTCAGGATCAGGGTCGCCGGCCTCGTCGGACTTCGATTTCGCCCGGCTGAGGAAGTCGATCGTCTCGGCGATGATCTCGGTGCCGTAGCGCTCGACGCCGTCGCCATCGGTCCATTCGCTGTAATGGATGCGGCCGCGCACCAGCAGCTTCATGCCCTTGGTGCAATGCTCCTGCACGGTCTTGCCGAGGCCATTGAACGCGGTGATCCGATGCCATTCGGTGTCCTGGACGCGGTAGCCTTTCTCATCGCGAACGACCTTGCCTTCCGAATAGCGGGGACGCGAGGTCGCCAGGGTGAAGTGGGTGATGCGGGTCCCGCCCTGGGTGGTGCGGCTCTCCGGATCCATGCCGATATTGCCGGCAAGAATGACGATGTTCTGCATGATCAAATCTCCGTTGCTTCCGTCCGAGGGACCGTCCCTCCGACGAGACCCGGCCAAGACCGGCGGGAGACGAGGGCATCGACGCGCAAGCGGCGACCCGACCCACAAGGGCCGGAGTGGTGCGGGCAGGCGCGCGAGCGACAACCCGGTCCGGCACCGCGGGGGTTGCCCCACGGCAACCGTCCGGGCTTAGGGGATCAGTCAGGCGGAGGGCGCTTTCCCTCGGCGCCAGGCAACGGCAGAGCCATGTCGCAACATCGCGATGGGCCGAGCTCAGGACATGGACTGCCCGCAATGACTGGTCCGGTTGTGTAGTTAGTTGATCTGCGCCTCTGATACCAGCCTGGGCGGGAGGCGGAGCGTAGCGGAGCCGAGCGGCCAGGCTGGCATCTTGATCGTCTCCGGGGCCGGTGGTCGATATCCGAGACTGCTGTGGGGCCGTGCTCGGTTGTAATGATCGCGCCACCAGCCGGTGACGATCCGCACCTCCTCAAGGCTGTAGAAGATTTCGCCGTTGAGCAGTTCATCTCGCAGACGGGCATTGAAGCTTTCGATATAGCCGTTCTCCCATGGGCTGCCGGGCTCGATATAGAGGGTAATGACGCCAAGCCTGCCGAGTCACTCGCGCACCGCATTAGCGACGAACTCGGGGCCGTTATCGGATCTGATATGCTCGGGCGGCCCATGCTCGATGAACAGATCGGTCAGCACGTCAATCACGTCGTTCGACCGGAAGCGCCGCAGCGGCACCATCGCCAGGCATTCCCGGCTGAACTCGTCGATAATGTTGAGCATTCGGAACTTGCGACCGTTGTGCGTCTGATCCTCGACGAAGTCGTAGGACCACACATGCCGCGATGCTCCGGGCGCAGCCGGATGCACGATCCGTCGCCGAGCCAGAGCCGCCGCCGTTTCGGTTGCCGCTTCGGCACTTTAAGACCCTCCCGCCGCCAGATACGCTCAACCACTGACAGGCTGACCTGCCAGCCCGCCTGGCCCAGCAAGACATGGATGCGGCGATAGCCATACCGGCCATAGTCCTTGGCCAGCGCGATGATGTCGGCTGTTAGCCGCCGCTCGTCGGCATCATCCTTCGGTGGATGGCGCTGTGTCGAACGATGCTGGCCCAGAACACGGCAGGTCCGTCGCTCCGATACCGGCAACGCGCGACGGATCTGCTCGATCGCCTCACGGCGACGGGAGGGACTCAAAAAGTCAGCTTCGACGCCTCTTGCAGGATCGCCTTGTCGAGCGCGAGGTCGGCCACCAGCTTCTTCAGCCGCGCATTCTGGCGCTCCAGATCCTTCATTCGCCGCGCCTGGTCGACCTTCAGCCCGCCATATTCCTTGCGCCACCGATATAGCGTCTGCTCCGCGATCCCGATCTGGCGGCAAGCCTCCACCGCTGTGCCGCCTCGCCCCACAATCACCTCTACTTCACGCAGCTTCGCTATGATCTGCTCCGGCGTAAACCTCTGACGTCCCATACATTTCTCCAATTCTCATGCCCAAATGGGCTCTCTTCAGAATTGGACCAGTTTTTCCAAGGTAGACCACTATCCCTCCGTCAGACCGATGCCAGCCTCACAGGAGGTTTCGGGCAACAGCGGCAAGACTGAGTGCAAGCGCGACAAGGCTGGGAATGATGACCGCCGCCCCGCAGATGAAGGCAAGGACGCCCACCCAATTCCAACTCGGTGCCTGCATCATCACTTCGTCCTTTGCCCAATGGTGTCCACACCACCATCCTTATCGCAAACGATTTGCCTCGCCCTCGGTTTCGGGTCGCCAATCATCAGGTTCGACAAGAGGCTGGTCTGACTTGGCGTCGGTCACGACTCGCTCGGCCGCTCCATCCAGATCATCATACTGCCCGGTGCGCATCGACCAAAGAAAGGCGCCCAGCCCAGCAAGGCCCATCAGCAGCGCGACCGGCACCAGCCACAGGATCCCGCTCATCGGGTAGCGGCCAGGGGAACGAGGGTCGGTGCCGGCGCTCGCCTGCTAAGCCGTGATCCGCGTGCTGCGGGAATTCGCAGAGAGTTCGCAACGACCGAAATCGACGAAAGCGACATGGCGACGGCAGCAAGCAGTGGGGTGACATAGCCCGCCATGGCCACAGGAATCACCAAAAGGTTATAACCGACGGAAAGCGCCAGGTTCTGGCGGACACGTTGCCGGGCCGCGCGCGCGATCTGCACAGCGCGCGGAACCGCATCGAGATCCTGGCCGAGATAAACAATATCCGCGGCCGCCCGACCGATGTCGGCGGCATTGGAAGGAGCCATCGAAACGTGCGCCGCCGCCAGTGCCGGTCCATCGTTCAGCCCATCACCCACCATCAAGGTCAGGCGCTGACTGTCCGCCAGCGCCTGAAGCCGCTCCACCTTATGCTGCGGCAGCAATCCGGCACGCCAGTGGGCGATACCGATCGCGTTCGCGAACCCCGACACAGAAGCAATGTGATCGCCCGAAAGCAGTTCGATAGGCAGCCCAAGCGCGTCAAGCTTGGCCACCGCTTCCCGCGCACTCGTCTTTTCAACGTCCAAGAAGGCAAAATGGCCGGCAAGCTCACCATCGACCGAGAACACGGTCTGGAAACCGCCACTCTCGCCCGTGCCTGGATTCAAAGCCCAATCGGCACGCCCCAGGCGAAACAGATGGCCGTTCCGCTGGCCCTCCAAACCCCGGCCCGGCAGCTCGGAAAAACTGTCCAGATCGAGGCCGGACAAGGCGCCGCCGTTGGCGGCAATCGCGCGTGCGACGGGATGGTTGGAACGCGACGCCAGCGCCATCACGATTGCGCGATAGGGTTCATCGATGGCGATCTTGCTCACTCGCAAATCGCCATGAGTGAGCGTGCCGGTCTTGTCAAAAATCACGGTATCGACCTGTGCAAGCCGCTCGAGCGCGCTTCCATCCTTGAGCGCGATGCCGTGCTCGAACAAGCGCTTCGCCGCGGCGACCTGAACCATGGGTATGGCGAGACCAAGCGCGCAGGGACAGGTCACAATGAGCACCGAAATGGCAATGGTCAGCGCCCGATGCCAATCGCCTGTGTCAAGGAACCACCCGGCAAACACGGCCAAGGCCAGCGAATGGATGATCGGCGAGTAATAGGCCGCAACACGGTCGGCGAGACGGCGATAGCGTGCTCTGCCCTGCTCGGCCGCTTCCATCATTCGCACCATTTCGGATAGAAAGGACCGCGCGTGGCTGTTGGTCACACGCACCTTGAGCGAACCATTGAGATTCAGCATGCCCGAAACGAGCGTGCTTCCCGGTCGTACCGGCACCGGCATCGCCTCGCCCGTGACCGCGGCAGTGTCGAGATCGCCCTCGCCCGCAAGGACAAGACCATCCAGCGGAACACGCTCGCCTGGCGCGACGAGGATGACATCACCCACCGAGACATCCTCGAGCGGTCTAAAAGCGCGCGATCCATCCGTGCCGATTACATTCGCGCCCGCAGGCGTCATTCGCGTCAGCCCGAGCACGGCCGAACGGGCCTTGTCACGCATGGCATGGTCGAGCGTTCGTCCGACAAGCAGGAAAAAGATCAGCGTCACGACCGCGTCGAAATAGGCATGGCGTCCGAAATGCAGCGTGTCGTAGATGCTGAGACCCAGTGTCAGGACGATGCCGATCGAGATGGGCACATCCATATTGGTGCGTCCCGCGCGCAATGCCGACCATGCCGACAAGAAGAAGATGCGCCCCGAAAAGAATACCGCGGGAAGCGCGAGCAGCGCCGAGATGAGATGGAACAGCTGCCGCGTAGCGGGGTCGGCGCCTGACCAGACCGACACCGAAAGCAGCATGATGTTCATCGCCGCGAAGCCGGCGACCGCTGTCGCGACGATCAGCCGGCGCTTTTCGGGATCGGCGCGTTCGTCCGGTTGGCTGAGAAGATTTGCCTCGAAGCCCGCCTCGTTCAGCGTTGCCAGCAAAGGCGGTGCACTCGCGGTTTGCGCTTGCCGCCATGTGACGGTCACACGCCGCGTCGATAGATTGACCCGAGCCGCTACGACGCCCTCGAGGTTACCAAGGATGCGCTCGATCTTCGCCATGCATCCGCCGCAATGCGCGGTCGGGACCGACAGTTGCGTCCTCATCGTTCCGTCATCCAGCGATTGGCTGGCGAAGATGAGTTCATCGACCGATTGCCCGGTCAATGATGTCGGCGCCTGGACGGCAGGCATGGCATGGCTGGCCATGTCTAGGCCTGCGTGTCTGAGACCGCGCGATAGGCATGCCATGTGGCATGTCCAAGCCACGGGAAGATGACGATGAGGCCGATCAAGCCCGTCGCCGCGCAGAGTATGAAAAGCGCAAGGACGATGGCGCCCCAGACGATCATCGGCGCAAGGTTGTTCCAGACGAGCGCCGTGCTTGTTCCCATCGCCGTGAGCGCATCGACCTTGCGATCGAGGAGCATCGGAATGGCAAAAACACTGATCGCAAAAGCGAATGAGGCGAACAGGCCGCCCACCGCCGTGCCGACGCCGAGAATAATCCATCCCACCGGCTCGGTCAGCAGGAAGGCGGTTATGTGAGGCAGGCCGGGAAAGGGGCGCACGCCGAAGAACAACGCATAGATGAGCACCGCGGATCGCATCCACAGTAGCATCAGCAGGCTGAGCAGGACCCCGGTGAAAAGCACCTGCGGGCCCGCCGCCGGTTTCACCAGGAGCATTTCGCGCAGCGACGTATCGCGTCCCGCTTCTCGGTTGCGGCTTTTCTCATAGAGTCCGATGGCCAGCAGCGGGGCAATGATCATGAAGCCGGCGAGCGCGGGAAAAAGAATATAGTCGCGGCCATACAGCGCGAGCATCGCGACAGCAGCGAGAGACAGAAGGAAAATGCCCAGACCGTAGGCCAGGCTCGGCATCGGCCGATGGAAAAGATCCTGCCATCCGGCCTTGAGCCATTGGAAGCCGATGGAAGCGGGAAGATGGCGCTGAAACCGCGCGCTCTTCGTCTCCTCGATGCCCGAGGTCTGGCTCAGCAAGCCATAAGAGGGGCTTTTATCGCTCATGTCCCGCTACCTTTCAGCATGCCGATTTCGCCGCGCGATACTGCCCGCTCCCGTTCGCGCGTTCCTTCAAATGTCCCACGCATTCGGGCTGCGAGCGAAAGGCGACGTAGAAAAAATGCGCGTTCGCAAGAACGAACAGCAAAAGGCCTGCTGCCACCAGCGTCCAGACCAGCCACCGGGATCGGGATCGCATGGCCGTCATCGCTGAGGCGCGCTCAGCGAATGAACATAGAGCGCCAATATCTTGATATCCGAGTCCGTAAGCCGCTCGTCCCATGTCGGCATATGCCCCTGGCGTCCGCCATGGACGGTCTCCACGATCTGATCGATGTCTCCTCCATAGATCCAACGCGCGTCCGTCAGATTGGGAGCGCCGACATCGCGCTTCCCGCGCGCATCCTCGCCATGGCAAATCGCGCAATTGGCCATGAAGACCTCGCGCCCCGATACAATCGACGTCCGATTGGCATTCGTCACGAACTTGGGATGCGACAAGGCGTAGACATAGTTGGCCGCCAGACTGACCTGATCGGCATCGAGTATCCCGTCGCGTCCGAACGAGGGCATCTGCGAGACGCGCCCCTGCGGATGCTCCACATTGACCCCAACGCGCATGGTCTGCGCGATCGTCTCAAGGTCGCCGCCCCAGATCCAGTCGTCATCGGTCAGATCGGGATAACCATAACCCCCCTTGGCATTAATGCCGTGGCAGGCGGCGCAGTTGTCGCCGAACAACCGGTGGCCGGTGCTACGCACGATGGTCATGAGCCGGGGGTCGGCCGCGATCTGCTCGAGGTTCTCGCTTTCGATCCGCTTTATCCAGTCGGCCCGTCCCGCCTGCGAATCGACCAGGTGCTTTTCGACCGAGGTGCGCTGGTCGATGTTGAGAATTCCCTTGGTGTAGGTGTCGCCCAAGGGCCAAGTCGGCATGAGAATCCACCAGGCGAAAGCGAAGAGATGGGTGACGATCAGAAAAATCAGCACACCCTTGGGGACCGGCGTATCGAGCTCCTTGATGCCATTCCAGACATGGCCGGTCGTTTCATGACCGCTGACGGGATCGCGCTCTACGTCCATGGCTTGTCGTCCTGATCGAGAACGCTTTGTTTGGCTCGGTTGAACTTGCCACGATTGGACGGCCGGAACGTATAAATGAGGACACCGATCATCAGACCGATGAGGTAGAACAGCCCCCAGCTTTTCGAGAATGCAACAAGAGCCTCGTGGCTTATGTCCATGCCTGCCTCCTCATGTCATTTCACCGGCTCTGGCGGCTTCTGCGGCGCGGCCGTATTCTTGTACGGCACGTCGGTCAGCCGGCCGAGAACCTGAAGATAGGCGACGAGCGCGTCCATCTCGGTGACCTCGGTCGCCACATCGTCGAACACGCGAACCTGCGTTTCTTCGCCATACCGCTCGGTGATACCGGACGAGGTCGAGCTTTCCGGTGTCGCCTGGTCGAAGGCATCGACGCTCGCATTCTCGATCATGGCATCGGTGTAGGGCACCCCCGCGGCCCGCAGCGCCTTGAGGTGCAAGGGCAGATCAGCGAGGCGCAAGGGCGTCCGCGCCAGCCAGGGATAGGCCGGCATATTGGAATCGGGCACCACATCGCGCGGATTGGTCAGATGGGCGACGTGCCAGAAATCGGAATATTTGCCGCCAACGCGGGCGAGGTCGGGTCCGGTGCGCTTCGAACCCCAGAGCATCGGATGGTCATATTTGGATTCGACCGCGAGCGAATAGGGACCATAGCGCTCAACTTCGTCCTGCAGCGTCCGGATCATCTGGCTGTGACAGGCATAGCATCCTTCGCGCACATAGATGTTTCGCCCCGCCAGTTCGAGCGGCGTGTAGAGCCGCATGTCTGGCGCCTCCTCGACCGTCTCGTCGATCGTGAAAAGCGGAGCGATCTCGACGAGGCCGCCGACACTGGCAGCCGCGATGATGGCGAGCACGAAGCCGATCGCCGAACGTTCGAGCTTGCGATGAAACAGTTCCGCCACGGCTCAGGCCCTCCCCGCCGCCGTCGCGGCCTGTAGCGGGACGTCGCCTTCGAACGGTGCCTGGGCCGAGGCGGCGCGAATGGTCCTCCACATATTGTAGGCGCCGATCACAGCACCGATCAGGAACAGAAGGCCGCCGAGCGTACGCGCGATGTAATAGGGATACATGGCTCTGAGCGAATCCAGGAAGGAGTAGGCTAGCGTGCCTTCCTCCGTATAGGTCCGCCACATCAGGCCCTGGATGATGCCCGAGTTCCACATGGCAAAAATGTAGACAAGAGTGCCGGCAAGCGAGAGCCAGAAGTGCCACTCGACCAAGGCGGGCGAATACATCGCCTCGCGCTTCCACAAGGACGGCACCAGCGTGTAGAGCGAGCCGAAGGTGATGAGCGCCACCCAGCCGAGCGCGCCGGCGTGAACATGGCCAACCGTCCAGTCGGTGTAATGCGAAAGCGAATTGACGGGCCGGATGGCGAGGAACGAACCTTCAAAGGTCGAGATGCCATAAAACACCGCCGCGACCATCATGAAGCGGAGCGTCGCATCATCGCGCACGCGGTGCCAGGCGCCGTTCAATGTTAGCAAGGCGTTGCCAGCCGAAGCCCATGACGGCACGAGGAGCATCACCGAGAAGGTCATGCCCAGCGTCTGAACCCAGTGCGGTAGGGCGGTATAATGAAGGTGGTGGGAACCCGCCCACATGTAGAAGAAGGTAATGCCCCAAAAGCTCAGGATCGAGAGACGGTAGGAGAAGATCGGCCGCTGGGCCCGGATGGGCAGGTAGTAATAGAGCATGCCCAGGAAGCCCGCCGTCAGGAAGAAGGCGACGGCGTTATGACCATACCACCACTGCACCATAGCATCCTGGACGCCCGACCAGATGGTGTAGCTCTTCGCATGGCCCAGCGAGACCGGAATCGCGAGATTGTTGATGATATGGAGTATCGCGACGACGAGAATGAAGGCCATGAAGTACCAGTTGGCCACATAAATGTGTGGTTCCTTGCGGCGTGCGAGCGTCCGGATGTAGAGGATGAAGTAGGTCACCCAGACGATCACCAGCCAGATGTCGGCATACCATTCGGCCTCGGCATATTCCTTCGATTGGGTAACCCCGAGCAGATAACCGCTGGCCGCGAGGATGCAGAACAGGTTGTAGCCCACCAGCACGAACCAGGCCGAAAGCTGATCGGGAAGACGCGCCCGCGAGGTCCGCTGCACGACATGCAGCGAGGTGGCGATGAGCGCGTTGCCGCCAAAGCCGAAGATCACGCCGCTGGTGTGCACCGGTCGCAAGCGGCCGAAGCTCGCCCAGGCACTGTCAAACGTCAGGTCAGGGAATGCCAGCAGCGCGGCGACCCAGACCCCCACGAACATCGCCACCACCGCCCAAGCCATGCTGGCGATGATGCCGGCCTTGATGGGCTCGTCATAGTAGCTTTGCAAACGGGATTTTGGCGGTTCCGGTCCCCAGATGCCGCGGATTACGATGATGGCGCAAATGGCGGCAATGGCCAGGATCAGCCAGCCGTGGATTTCCATTGTGTCCTGATTGCCTGCCGCTGCGAGAACGAGGCCGCACAGACCGACGGCAACGGAAATGGCGAGCGCGATCTGGCGTTCGGTCTCGGTCAAGGTCAGTATCATGGCCGATCTATTTCCCCCCTCATCGGTCATCGCCACGGGCTGACAGCGCAGCAGCAGGTTCGCTCCCGATGGGAACACAGCTCGCGCCGAACCAGCAACACGCGGGTCGGACGGAAGTTCCCAACTATTGCCCTGCCGTCTCCCGCGGTAAACACCAAAAAATCAGTGGTCAGCGTCGCTCGCCACGCATCGCGGCCGAATTTGAACCTGTGTTTGGCGACGGCGCAATGGACTTTTGCCGATCAAGCTCTTGGACCGTTAAGCCTGTGTCCAAGACTGGCTCGACCTCCGTCTCCGATCGGTCAGGACTGAGCGGCAGCCGCTCTTCAGCATACTGCGGTCGAATCAGCGTATCGCCGCCAGGTATCGTCCGTCGTCGGCACGGAAGAGCACTGACCCATTGCTGTTGACGGACCATGAGGTCACATCCTGCAGAATGGCCAGGAACCTGGTTTCCTGGTTCCCGAGCGCCGGCACGCAAGCCCGGCGCGTCACGGCGAGCGGTCCGATCCGAAGCGACTGTTCCTCGATCGAATAGTCGCCGGTGAACCTGTTGCAGCCGGCCGATCCGCTCACTCGGCCGTCTTGCGAAAACTGCACCGTCACATTGGATTTGTCGATCAGACCGGTCTGATTGATGTCCTCCACCTTGAATTGCGGGCCGATCAAGCCTGAAGCCGCCGGGCGGTCACCAACGCGAACCATATTGAGCGTCCCCAGATCCTGCTCGAACCGCGTGGGATCGACCGAATGAACCGTATCCGTGGTCCATATCGGGTTGCCCTCGGGATCGGTAATCGTCGCACGGACTGCGTAACGCATGTTGGTCTTCAAGTCCTGTTCCTTCACCCTAATCGAAAATGGCAAAGGAACCTGCTGCCCTGCTGTCTCGCGCGTTTCCTTGGCAATGATCACCGATCTCGCATCGGCGCGCGAAACGTCCAGCAGTCTCACGTTGAATTTCGCGCGGGCGGGCAGAGCGATGCGCTGTCGATAGGATGCGTTGCCGGTTACGACCTTGTCTCTCAGCTCCGCAATGGGGGCTTGGGGATCGACGTATCGCGCGCCTGTCGCGCAGCCGCCGAGCGCGAGCATGGTCATCGCCAGTACGGCTGTGAATGGCTTGTTGAACATGGCGTTTCACTTTGCTGTGCGATTGGAGCGGAAGAGAGCAGGTCAGGCGGAACCCATGGCATCGGCAATAATGGGAGGGCTTCGAGCGGCAGTCCTGTGGGAATCGACTTCGCATAGGATGGTTCCGAACCACGAACGTCCGATGGCGGGCGGAAGATTGGGCTGGATTGGCGCGGGCGGCCCCGGCGGATATCTGATCCCCTCTTGGGAGACAGCCACTGAATTTTGGAACCACACGAAAAGCGCAGTCTAGAACCCGTGGCTTCCCGCCACTGCGCCGAGAACCGTGACAGCCGCGATACCCAGCAATATTCGGTGAAGTGTCTCCATTCGGGCAAAATCTGCGGCGGGCTTGACCGATGTCATCATTCGGCGGTGGAGAAACAGCGGCTCGATCACGAAAAGCATCGCGGCGAACACGGCCCACAGCCCTACCATCGCATGCATCCACCAGAAGCGAAGATCGAAAAAGCGGTCCCACATCTGCGCGCGATAGATCATCCAGAAGCCGCTCAGTCCTGCCAATAGCACCCAGATGCGCGCCTGCGCCGCAAAGCGCCCCTCCAGTCGATGAAAGGCCGCCAGCCGCTCCGCCGGCGGATTGGCGGCGCGCACGGACGGCATCACCACAAGCGTCACGAACGCCACGCCGCCGATCCAGACAAGGACCGCCAGGACATGAACGGCCCGGGCCAGGATGATGTCGTCCATGCCTCCGCTCCCTCAGGCCGCGAGCAGTTCGTCGGCCGGGCCGAAGAACTCATAGTGGATCCTGTCCGACGGCACACCCGCCAGCGACAGGGTCGAGACCGCATGACGCAGGAACGGACGCGGCCCGCAGATGTAATAGTCCGCTTGTGCGACCGGTGTGCTGGCGACCAACCATTCATCGGTAATTATGCCGGCCACATCGTAGTCGCTGCCCTCTGTTTCATCCTCGAGCGGGGTCTGGTGAAAATCGGTGATCGCGATCGATTGGCCATGGCTCGCCACAGCGCGGACATGGTCGCGCATCGCATGGGTGTCGCGGTCATGCGTGCCGTGGATGTAATGAACCGGCACTTCGGCGCCGTTCTGAACGAGGGCTTCGAGCATCGCCACCATCGGCGTCAGGCCCACGCCGCCCGACAGCAGTACGACCGGCCGTTCGACATGATCGGCGAGGAAGAATTCGCCAGCAGGCGCGGCCACCTTCAGGATCGTCCCGGGTTTCGCCTCGTCGTGCAACCAGCCCGACGCGAGCCCTTGCGGCTCGCGCTTGACCGAAATGCGATAGGTTTCGCCATTGGCGGCGGCCGAAATCGAGTAGTTGCGCTTGACCGGCGGATGTCCGGGAATTTCGAGCCAGAAGGTAAGATACTGGCCCGGCTTGTGGCGCATGACGGGGCCGCCGTCGACGGGGCGAAGGACAAAGGAATTGATGACGCTGCTTTCGCGCACAACGTCTTCGACGCGGAAATCGCGCCAGCCGTTCCAGCCGCCGGCCGCGTCCTTCTGTTCGGTGTAGACGCGCTGTTCCCGCGCGATCAGGATATTGGCGAGAAACCAGTAAGCTTCCCCCCAGGCCCCGAGGATTTCGTCGGTCGCCGCATCGCCCAGCACCGCCTTGATCGCACCGAGCAGTGCTTCGGCGACGTGCGGATAGTGCTCCGGCAGTATCTGGAGACCGACATGCTTTTGCGCGATGCGCTCGACCGCGGGAGCCAGCGCGCCGAGATTGTCGATATTGCTGGCATAGGCGAGAATGGCGCCGGTGAGCGCGCGCGGCTGCGAACCGGCGTCACCATGATGCGACTGGTTGAAAAGATCGCGAATGTCCGGGTTCTGGAACATCCTGGAATACATTTCATGCACGATATCCAGACCATGCGCTTCGAGCGCGGGGACCGTCGCCTTGACGAGCGCGATGGTCTGATCGCTGAGGGGCTGCGACATAAACTTCTCCTTGTTGGAAGGGATTCGAGTTTCCCGGCGATCAGGCGCCGGGCGGCTGATCATAGAAATCGACCCGCATTTTCATGGCGCCGATGGGCGTCACGAAGTGCGGCTGCTGCGGCAAGATCAATCCGGGCCGTTCGGGCGTCAGGACAACCTCCGACGGTGGATCGAGATAGGTCAGCCGAAGCTCACCCTCCAGAACGCGGATCAAACCCCAGACACCCGCCTTGGTATCATGGCGTGCCCGCAGGGCGGCCGGGAGCGTGTCCTGATCGAACACCGGCGTCGAACGATAGGGTAGAATGTCAGGCATGGGTGGGTACTCGCCGTTCGCAATGAATGGACCCGGCCTCGCCGTCAGCGACGCTTGGCCGATCGAGCCGAAAAAACATGGCAAGCTGCAGGCTCTCGGCAATCCGCTTCGCTTTCGCCTGCAGAGCCGCAGCTGCGTCGGGCGCCATCATCTCGTTTGTCGTACAGTCCCACAGCGCGAGCCAGCGGTCGAAAAGCGCTGGCGTTATCCTCGACCTGTGCTTCAGGTGCGCTGGCACGGGCTGGCCCTTGTATCGGCCACTGGCGAGCATGACGGATGACCAGAACGCCGCCAGCTTTTCGAGATGTTCCGGCCAGTCATCGATCGCGTCGTTGAAAATCGGCCCCAGGTCGGCATCTGCGCGAACGCGCGCGTAGAAGGCGTCGACAAGCTGCTTGAGCGCCTCATCCTTCAGTTCCAGCTCGGTCATTCGCCCGACTCCAATCATGTATCCCGAATGCATCTATACTTTTCCCTGAAAACATGCAAGATGAATACATCTTAATGCGACGAGCTGAGGAAGAGAGTGGGAACGCCCCATGAAACTGACCCTGTTCACCGACTATTCGATGCGCGTGCTGCTCTATCTGGGCGCGCGGCCTGACCGCCTGTGCTCGATCGGTGAGGTCGCGCAGGCCTACGGAATCTCGCAGAATCACTTGATGAAGGTGGTGAACCAACTCGCACGCAGTGGTGATGTGGAGAGTGTGCGTGGACGGTCGGGCGGCATCCGCCTGGGGCGGCCGCCCGAAGAGATCAACATCGGCGCACTCATACGCCAGACCGAGGACGGCTTCGATCTCGTTGACTGCGGCGGATGCGTGGTCGCGCCTGCATGTGGGCTGACGGGCGTGCTGAAGGAGGCGCTCGGCGCGTTCCTGGCGGTACTTGACCGCTATACGCTTGCCGACCTGCTGACGAAGCGGCGAGATCTCGCGTCGCTCTTCGAGCGTAACGCGGCCGATCGGTTCGAAACCCCTGCGGCGCCAGATGGATGATTGACGTCTTGGCGCATCGAAGCCGAAAAGGAGGAACGTGACATGTTCTGTCCAGAATGTGGTGAACCGGTCGATCCCGCTCCCTTTGACGGTCGTCGCCGCGCGTCGCGGTCATGGATCGCCGCAGGACTCCAAATCGGCGCGCGATGGGTAAAGGTATTGCGCGCTGGACGCTCCAAGCCGGACCGCACGCGGCAGTCCGCTTGCCCGTCTTGCTCCAATCATAAAACCACGAACACGGAAAGGAATTGAACGATATGGCCCTTCACCACGCAGCGCCCGGAGAAGTCGTCGATCTCTTGCCCGAGAACGTGACGACACATGAAGAACATTCCACAGCGATCGTGAAGGCGGACCATTTCGAAACCATCCGGCTGGTGATCCCGAGCGGCACCGAAATGCGCCAGCATCAGGTGCCGGGCAGCATCATGCTGCATTGCCTCGAGGGCCATGTGAAAGTCGAGCTCAGCGCAAGCTCGATCGAACTGCGGCGTAACCAGTGGGTCTATCTCGAAGGAGGCGCGCCGCACTCGGTCAAGGGCGCGGAAAACTCTGTGCTGCTTCTGACGATCCTCTTTCCGCCTGTAGAAGGATCACAGGCAAAAGCCGGCGCCGAGACCTTGGCGGTCGATGCCTATGACGATTGCGACTGTGTCGACCGGTGGGAAGCGGAAGGCGGTCCGGTCGTTCAATCGGATCAGCCTGCCCCCAGGAAGAATTGATCACGGGCGGCATGATGGCACGGCGCGCAGCGCGCTAGTCGCTTTGCTGTACCGCCTCGTAGCCCATAGGGGAGAACCATGGATCGAACACGTCAGCTCTGGATTTGGCTTCTATCATTGCTGGCAGTCTCTTTTGCCGTCCTGCTTCTGGTTGGCCGCGACATCAGCATTCAGGCGCCGCCGCTTCCCGCCAAGGTCGTGACCGCAAACGGCGAAACCGTCTTCACCCGTGCCGAGATGCAGCGTGGCCGCCAGGTCTGGCAATCTATGGGCGGCATGCAACTGGGCTCGATCTGGGGACACGGCGGCTACGTAGCGCCCGATTGGTCAGCCGACTGGTTGCACCGGGAATCACTGGCACTTCTCGATCTCTGGGCACAGCGGGATCTGGGCGGCGCCTTTGAGAGTTTAAACGAGGAACACAAGGCGCTCCTCCAGCGGCGGCTGCAAACGGAAATGCGCCGAAACACGTTTGAAGCGAGCACGGATACCATCACGATCAGCAACGATCGCGCGGTGGCAATCGAGCGGGTGGCAAAGCACTACGTCAATCTGTTCGGCAACGACCCCGCCACGGCCGAGCTGCGCGAAAACTATGCCATGAAGAACGATACGGTCCCCGACGCAGGGCACCGAGCCGCCATGACCTCCTTCTTCTGGTGGACGGCCTGGGCGGCCACAACGGAACGACAAGGGCGGACGACAACGTATACGAACAACTGGCCGAGCGAGCCGCTGGTCGGGAATCGCCCACCATCAAGTACATTCATCTGGTCGGCCTTCAGCGTCACCTTCCTGCTTGCCGGCATCGCGCTGTTGGGTTGGCACCATGCGGTGACGCACGGACGAAGGGAGAAGGAGCACGACCTCCCCGCGAAAGATCCGCTGCGCGAGATCGCGGTGACGCCTTCGATGCGGGCGACAGCCAAATATTTCTGGGTCGTTCTCGCACTGTTTCTCGCGCAGATCATGCTGGGTGCAATGACGGCCCACTATCAGGTCGAGGGGCAGCTGGTTTATGGCTATGAAGCGGCCGAGATCCTGCCCTATTCGATCACCCGCACCTGGCACACGCAGCTTGCCGTGCTGTGGATCGCGACAGCCTGGCTGGGAACGGGCCTCTACATAGCTCCTGCGATCTCGGGCCATGAACCGAGGTTCCAGGCTCTGGGTGCCAACATCCTCTGGGCCTGCCTCCTGATTATCGTCGTGGGCTCCTTTGCCGGGCAATGGCTCGCGGTGATGCAGAAACTGGGACTGGAGAGGAACTTCTGGTTCGGACACCAGGGCTGGGAATATGTCGATATGGGGCGCTTCTGGCAGTGGTTTCTCTTCATCGGCCTGATGCTCTGGCTTGTGCTCGTCGGCCGGGCGCTCTGGCCTGCGCTCAAAGAGAAGTCCGAATCCCGCCACATCACGATGCTGTTTTTCCTATCCGCCGTAGCCATCGGACTCTTCTACGGTGCCGGGCTGTTCTGGAATGAGCATACAGCGCTCTCCATGATTGAATATTGGCGTTGGTGGGTGGTCCATCTGTGGGTCGAAGGCTTTTTCGAGGTGTTCGCCACCGCGGTCATCGCCTTCCTCTTCACGCGCCTCGGCCTCATTCCGACACCCACCGCCACGGTCGCCGTCTTGTTTGCCACGATCATCTTCATGGCAGGCGGAGTGCTGGGAACGTTGCACCATCTCTACTTCGCGGGAACCTCGATCGCGGTGCTGGCGCTTGGCGCGAGCTTCTCAGCGCTCGAGGTCGTGCCGCTCGCCTATATTGGCTTCGAAGCTTATGAACACTGGAAGCTGAGCAGCGCGACACCCTGGATGCAGCGTTATAAATGGCCCGTCATGTTCTTCCTGGCGGTATCCTTCTGGAATCTCGTCGGAGCAGGCCTGTTCGGCTTCCTCATCAATCCGCCGCTGTCGCTCTATTACATGCAGGGTCTCAATCTGACGCCGCTGCACGGACACACCGCATTGTTCGGCGTATACGGCATGTTGGGCGTCGGGCTCGTCCTGTTCTGCCTGCGTGGCATGTTGCCGAACCTGATCTGGAACGAAGGCGTGCTGAAGACGAGCTTTTGGTGCTTCAACATCGGCCTTGCGTTGATGGCGCTCCTGACCTTGCTGCCACTTGGTACGCTTCAGCTGACCGCCGCGATTGACAAGGGCTACTGGTACGCTCGCTCGGCCGAGTTCATGCAGCAACCGGTGGTCGATCTGCTGGTGTGGCTGAGGGTTCCTGGAGATATCGTCTTTTCTGCCGGGGCGGTAGCGCTCGCCTGGTTTGTCGCCAGTCTTTGGCTCAGACCCCGGTCTGACGACAGCGAGGCGCAAATTGCACAGTGATCGATCGAGGAGTCCGATGCCGCGCAGTCCCAGCCAACCCTTGCTCGTGGGCTAGCCACGTTCTGTCGACAAACGCCACACTTGGATGCGAGTTTCGGTGAACCTTTTGTCCATGCGCACCAAACTTCTGTTCGCAGGTCTGGCAGCCGGGTCGATGGCTGCTCTATCCTCGCCCGCGATTGCTCAGATGCCGCCCGGCTCACGGGACTGTTCATTCCAGTCGCTATCGCCGGAGGAAAAGTCTCGGTACCAATCCCGTTACCGGCGCCGCGTGCGCGTCGATGGGCAAGCTTTTGCCGATAATGGCTGTATGAACAGGTGTGCATGACAGCCTCTGAGCGCAAAGCCCTCCGGCGTCCCCGCAAGGGCAAAAACTGCCGCGCCGTTTCGCGCCCCGTCACCAGCTTGGACGGATCCATGACAGTTGGCATCGGGCGCAAATGCGACTGACGCGCTCGATGCCGCACATGGCGATCATGGTGCGTTTCCAGGAGGGGACCAAATCCTACGCTAAGAATTTTGGCCAGCGATATTCTTCGCCGGTCAGGGTTATGTGCTCCCACCCCGCTCCTTACGGAGATCGAATCCACTGATCACTGAATTCTGACTTTAGAAACGTTTCTTGAATCGGGATCCATGGATGAAAAGGGGCCGACTCTCTGCATTCAGCGAATATTCGAACGCGAAGGCAGAAGGCCGGCCTGATCGATCAGAAGCTGATCGTTGCCGTGCCCCAAAAGCGGCGCCCTTCATCGAGCATCCAGCTGCCGTCGAGACCATCAAACCGGCCGCGGTCATCGACCGGCACGATCTTGTCGGTGACGTTGAGCACCGCCGCCCTCAGCGCGAAATTCTCATTGATCGTGAAATTGATGCCGACATCGAAGGTCGTGCTCCCTTCACGGGTGCGGGTGTTGAGCGCGCCGTTGCGGAACCCGCTGAAAGTCTGCTTGCCCGAGTAGTAGCCGAGCACATAGGCCGCGATCTGCTCGGTCGCTTGCCAGTCCAGGCGAACGTTGGCCATGTGCCTGGGCGTCTTGTCGAGCGGCGTTCCGTCAAGCGAACTGCCGTCGAAAGCGGGCTCGCCGCCACCCTTCCGGACGGAATCGGTGTAGGTATAATTCGCGGTCAGCAGCAATGCCGGGGTGATCGGCAGTCTGCCATTCACTTTGTCAAACGGCGCGCAAACGGGACCCCGTATAGGCGTTGAAGGGGGACCCCCTTTTCGAGATTGAGCGGAGGGTTGATGCCCTGCGCTGTGTGCGGCGGAGGTCGGGCGTAGCCCGGCCGGAGGCGTACACAGCGCAAGTTCGTTTTGAAGCTGGGGTGAGAGTGGCGGCTAACTGCGGTTTTTGAAGCGCCAGCTGTCGTTGCCGGTCTCGACGATATCGCAGTGATGAGTGACGCGGTCGAGCAGAGCCGTGGTCATTTTGGGATCCCCGAACACGGTAGGCCATTCGCCGAAGGCGAGGTTGGTCGTGATAACGACGCTGGTGCGTTCGTAGAGCTTGCTGATCAGGTGGAACAGGAGCTGGCCACCAGAGCGCGCGAACGGCAGATATCCCAACTCATCGAGCACCACCAGGTCGAGCCGTGAGAGCTGTCCCGCCAGGGTCCCGCCCTTGCCGATCCGGGCCTCCTCTTCGAGGCGTGTCACCAGATCGACGGTGTTGAAGTATCGTGCCCGAGCCCCTTTGCGCACGACGTTGGCGGTAATCGCGATGGCGAGGTGGGTCTTGCCGGTGCCCGTGCCGCCGACGAGCACGATGTTGCGACGCGCCGGTAGGAAGGAGCCATCATGCAGGGAGCGGATCAGTCCCTCGTTGATCGGCGTCCCTTCGAAGCTGAACCGCTCCAGGTCCTTCACCACCGGCAGCCGCGCGGCCGTCATGCGATATCGGATCGAGGCGGCGTCGCGATGGGTGGCTTCCGCGCGGAGCAGATCGGTCAGGATCTCCATGGTGGTGCGCTGGCGCTGGAGGCCGGTGGTGACGGCCTCGTCGAACGCGGCCACCATGCCCTTGAGGCCCAGGCCGCGCATTGTGTCGATCATCTCATGCCGCTGCATCATAGCCTCGCAGTCGGTCATAGCTGGCACAGTCGGCGATCGGCGGGTGACTCAGCATCCGGTCTTCCGAAGTGACGATGCTATGGGGCGTCGCGGGCTCGCGGCGACGGGAGAGGATGTTGAGGATCAGGTCGTCGCTGACCGTTCCGCTCGCCAGCGCTTCGCGCACCGCCGCCTCGACCTGCTCCAGCCATCGGTGAGCACGGCCGAGAGCACCCGCACGAACCTGCGATCCGCCTCATCCCCGTGCCCCAGCCTGCGTCGCAGGCGATGGAGGGATGGCGGCAACTCCCAGTCCTGGAACGGCGCGCCGTTGCGCAGGGCACCGGGCTTGTGGGCCAGAACCGGCAGATAATGCCAGGGATCGTAAATGGTGCGGTTCCGCCCGAAGTGACGCTCATGTTCCCCGACGATCTCTTCGCCGCAGCGGATGACGATCCGGCCCGCATAGGCGCGCACCTGCACCGTGCGCCGCGCCGCCCTGGACATGACCGAGTAGCGGTTGCGGTCGAAGCTGATGAGGCAGGTGCCGGTGACGGCATGCTCGCTCTCATGGAAGCCATCGAAGGGCGCCAGGATCGGCTGCAGGACAGGCCGCTCCATCTCCAGCGCCTAGGCCACGGTGATATCGCCGCGCTCGGGATGGGTGTGGTGCTCGGCCCAGCGCCGGCACTCCGCCTTCCTTCTCACGATCTGGCTTTTGAGCCATTCGAGCATGGAATCTTTTGCCATCATGGGCGTCGTCGTCGCTCTCGGCAGCATCGTCTACCGGGCCAGCATCCGCCGGTCATCAACGTAGGGGTCACGACGGTGGAGCGAGCGGTCGGCTCTTCAAGCCCAACGCGATCGGCTCATTTCTCGCTCACCAGTCGTGAACTAACGGCAAATTTGTCAGAATTTGAGGGTGAAAGTGATTTATGGCCCTCATTTTTGTTTCAAGCAGCGCCTGCCGAATGCATCTCTGCGATTGATGTCTTCTGCAAAAGCTTGTTGGCATCGGATGCTCGCTGATCACACCTAACCCGTAATCGTGCCTCTGGCTGACATACCCGACAAACGTATAAGCTCGCCATGCGCGGGCGTCACCAACCCAATTCCGCGTGCGATCCCAAGCGCACAAGCTGCAAGGTGTCGTCATCGGGCTTGCGGTAAATCAGCACGAGGTCGGGCTTTATGTGGCAATCGCGATGGTCGCGCCAGTCGCCGGTCAGCGCATGGTCGCGGTGGCGCGGTTCAAGCGGCTCGTCGGATGCCAGCGCCTCGATGATCGGGATCAGGTCAGCGTCCAGCGTCTTGGCGTGCTGCCCCTTCTTCTCCCGCTTGTAGTCGCGCTTGAACCGCCCGAAGCGTTCAATCGTCCGCATTGAGGTCGGCCATCAGGTCGACCACCGTGGCGAACCGCTTGCCCTTTCCCTCGCGCGCTTCCTTCATGGCCTCGATCGTCTCGGCATTGGGCACCAGCGGTTCAAACGGCAAGGCCTTGTCGCGGGCAACGCGGGTCAGCATCAGGCGCACGGCATCGGAGACGGTCAGCCCCATAGCAGCCAGCACGGTCGCGGCTTCCTCCTTCACCGCTCCGTCGATCCGGGTCTGCACAAGAGCGTTTGCGGCCATGTCGATTTCCTTTCTGCATGACGATGTAATGCAAGCGAACGCAAAGTGCAATCAGGCAAAGCCCCGGCTATCGACATGGCGACCGGGCTTCGCGTTTTTCACCTTCAATGCTGTGAGTGCCATCGGTTCGGGGCCCTGATCGGGAATGTTGGGGCCGTTCTCACACTTTCGGTGGGCAAACGGTCCCACAATCGTTCCACATTTTGGGCCAAATTCAGGCAAATCAGGGAGACGACCGCGAACAACTTACAAGACAAATCGTTGCTTTTTCAGTGTAGGTAGGGGTAGGGACGCCATCAGCTCGCTTGACACAAGGTTCTACACTCGACAGCGGGGTCCTCTACCACCGGGCAATTCTGCAGGATGCTGCAAACCGCGCGATATCAATGGCGGGCGAAAATTCGCTGACCGGCGCTGCCGAAGGCCACCACCGTATAGGGTTGGCGGGCAGCGCCTGCCACTTCCATGCCCTCCGAACCGATCGGCATCCCCGCAACCGCAATGCCTTTGACGCCCGCAGGACGGGTCGCCAGCAAGCGCTTGACGTCGGATATCGGGACATGGCCCTCGATCATATAGCCATCGACGATCGCGCTGTGGCAAGATGCCAGCGTCCGGGGCATGCCGGCCTTGCGCTGAAGCTCGCTGCGCGACGCATCGTCACGCATGACGACCTTGCGTCCCAGCTTCGCGCGCACGGCCTGCGCCCACTTCTCGCAACATCCACATCCCGGATCCCGGTGGACGACGATATCACTGGCCGCAAGCGCTACGCCGGGCATGGCGAGGAACAGCAAGGCGACGAATAGGCGGGTCTTCATGAAATGACTCCCGGAAGAACGATAAGCATGGGGCAGAGGCCCCTTCTTTTCTATACGCATCAATGCGCCCCTCCCCTCATCACGCAGATGATTTTACGATGGCGGGCGGCCTCCAGGCTAGCGGCAGGGACACAAGCAGCGCTAGCGATAGACCACCAATCCCCCACAGAACGAGCGGCTGCGCCCCGGGAGCGACGATGGCTATCGCCAGCGGCGCGAGCGCCTGCCCGATGCTGGCGGCGGAATGCTGGAAACCGAGCTTCACGCCTGAAGGGGCCCCGCCGCCGCTGATCCAGAAGCTGGTGACCAATCGAAGGGTTGCCGAGCTCCAGCCGGCAGCAACGATGATCCCACTGAGCTCGGCCATACTCGCGGCGACAGGAAACATGAAAAGTGCCACAGCCAGCAGGCCCAGCGTCAATCCGGCAAGCCGCCTCGGCACAGTGACCAGCCAATCCAGCTTTGCATGGAAGATCTGTGCCGCCAGCATGCCCAATCCGCAGAGACTGAGCATCCAGGCGATCTCTTCGCGGCTCAGCGAAATGGCGCTCCGCGTCACCAGGAGATTGACATGCATCGCCGCCAGCCCGCCGCCCGCGACGATCGTGATAAAAAGCAGGATCAACGTCGCGCCGAGCGTAGGCGCGGGCAGGTCTCCGCCATCGATGCAAGGTGCACACCAGCGCGGCAGACGCACGGCGCAAAGCGCCGCCCCGACGGCACCGATGCCGAGAGCGAGGATCATGAGGGGAGCGCGGGGCAGGATCGCGGCCGAGACCTCCGCCACCAGCGGACCGGCGAGATCGCCCAGAAACACGAAGGCGGTCAGCCAGGTGAAGCGGCGCGCCTGGTCCGCGCGCCCGCTTGCGGCAAAGCTCGCGCAGAGCAAGCCCAACGGTATGATGGCGGCCGACGCCATCCCCGCCACCAGACGCAATGCATAAAGCTCAGGCAACCCGACGAGGCCGATCGGCGCGGTCACCAGCGCGAGGATGACCAGCGCTGCGCGCAACATCGCCCGATAGTCGACCCGGTCCGCGATCCAGCCCCAGAGCGGCGCCGCCAGCAAGGCTGCCAGGGGATGGACCGCGGTCAGGCTCGCGACGTGAAAATCATGAGCGCTTGACGATAGCGCGCCACGAGCCGGGTCGACCAGTGCCGGAAGGAAGGCGAGAATGGCCGTCTGTCCCGCCGACGCCGCAGCCGCCGCGAGCAACAAGACGAAAAAGGAGGCCGGCCAGCGACCGTTGGCTTGCGATCCAGCCTTGTCACGCGGCGCGTTCGCGGTCGATCCCTCGAGTGGCCATCCGCGGATCACCACCAGGCGCGCAAGCCGATCACCAGCCTGTGTTCGGAAGGCCCTTCCCTGCGCAGGCGACGGAAATCGGCCGTGCCGTCAAATGCGCGCTCCCAGACGAAGCCGATATAGGGCGCGAACTTGCGCGACACCTCGTAGCGCAACCGTCCGCTCAGCTCGACATTGCTGAAGCCGCTGCCGAGCTGCCGATCGCTCGACCGCTTCGAATAGATATTGGTTTCCACCTGCGGCGTAAGGATCAACCGATTGGTGAACAGGACCTCATAGGAGGCCTTGGCGCGCGCCGCGAGACGCCCATCGGTCCCTACATAGCCGGTGAGCTGGACGTCGAACCAATAAGGCGCCAGTCCCTCGACGCCGGCGGCCAGCCATGTCGTCGCGCCCTTGCCGAGATCCTGCCTGACCCCGAGCAGCGTGCCCCAGAACGGGTTCTTGCTGTGCCACCACAGCGCCTCGACGCTGCTCTCCGGATCGAGACGTTGGTCGCGGGAGTTCTTGAGGCCCTGGCTGCGCAGCCAGAGCTTGTCATTGTCCTGACCCTTGGTGACGAGCACGGTCCAACCCACGCCCTGACCCTCGTTGCCGCTGGCGAATTCGAGCTCATCGACAAGTATCTTGGGGATCGAGAGCTTGTCGGCCATCTCATAGCCCGGCAGCGTCGAGTTGCGATAGCCGTCGGCATAATCGTCCGAGTTGCGCGCGTCCGGCGGGGCCTTGCCACCCTGCATCGAGCCCATGTCCATCGTGGCGCCGTTACCGGACGCCTTCGTGTCGGTCATATCCATGCCCGGCATGTCCATGCCCGCATGGTCCTGAGAGCCTTGCGCGGAAGGGGTGTGCTGAGCGGGAGTGGCCGTTTGGGCAGGGGTGGCGGCGGGCGACGGGGGCGAGGCATCCTGCGCGAGGGCGGGAGCCGTGATCGCCGGCGCCAGGAAGAGGGCAGCGCCAAGAGCGATGCCGCGCGAGGGGAAAATCCGGATCATGCGACCACCACCTCCCGGAACATGCCGGCCGCCATGTGATAGAGCAGATGGCAGTGGAAGGCCCATCGGCCCATGGCGTCGGCGGTGACGCGGAAGCTCACCCGCTGGGCGGGCTGGACCACGACCGTATGCTTGCGGACCTGGAAGGCGCCGTCCGGGCCTTCGACATCGCTCCACATGCCGTGCAGATGCATCGGATGCGCCATCATCGTGTCGTTGACGAAGGTGACGCGCAGCCGCTCGTTTGGCTTGAAATGAAGCGGCCTGGAATCGTTGAGCTTGATGCCGTCGAGCGACCAGATGAACCGTTCCATATTGCCCGTCAGATGCAGCTCGATGTCGCGCTCGGGCTCGCGCGGGTCGGGATCGCCGCCCGGCGTGCGCAGATCGGCCAGCGTCAGCACGCGCCAGCCGCGCCCGCGCAGCCCGGCGCCGGGATCGTCGAGATTGGTGCGCGGATAGTCGACGCGCATGTCGGTATTGGCGCCATATTCGGTGCGGGCGTGCCGTGCCCTGGCCGGCATCTCGGTCATGCCGTGCCCGGCATGCGCGTCGCCTCCCATTGCGCCCATCGTCGCCATCGCGCCCATCATGTCGACCGGCTCGAGCCAGGTCCGGGCATCGAGCGGCGGCACGGCTGCCGCCATGCCCGGGGCCGGTGCGATCGTGCCACGCGCATAGCCGCTCCGATCGATCGCCTGCGCGAAGATGGTGCGGGCGCCGCCCTCGGGCATGGTGAACTCGACGTCGTAGGTCTCGCCCGGGCCGATCCGGAATTCCTCGACCGTGACCGGCTCGACCGGCTGCCCGTCGGTCGATACGACCGTCAGCTCGACCCCGGGGATCCGCACGTCGAAGAACGTCGCCGTCCCCGCGCCGACGAAGCGCAGGCGCACGCGCTCGCCGGGCGCGGCGATACCGGTCCAGTTGCCGGCGGGCGGCGCGCCGTTCATCAGATAGGTGTAGGTCGCGGCAGAGACATCGCTGTAGTCGGTCGGGTTCATCCGCGAGCTGTTCCACATCCGCCGCCGCTCGAGCGCCTTGCCCAAGCCCATGGTGCCGACATCCTTGAGGAAATCGCCGGCGGTCGGCTGCGCAAAATTATAGTAGCTGCTCTGCTTCTTGAGATTGAGGAAGATCTGCAGCGGCGGCTCGTCCGACCAGTCGCTGAGCACGATGCAATAGTCGCGATCGGGCGCCCGCGCCGCCGGCGCCTGTTTCGGCTCCACGATGATCGCTCCATAGAGTCCCGTCTGCTCGGCGAGCGTGTGAGCGTGATACCAGTAGGTTCCGCTCTGGCGGACCTCGAAGCGATAGGTGAAGGTCTCGCCCGGCGCGATGCCGGCAAAGCTGATGCCGGGCACGCCGTCCATCTCCGCCGGCACGATGATGCCGTGCCAATGGATGCTCGACATCTCCTTGAGGCCGTTGCGCACACGGAGCGTGACCGTGTCGCCTTCGCGCAGGCGCAGGACCGGCGCGGGCACGCTGCCGTTCACGGCGGTCGCGATACGGCGTTTGCCGGTGAAGTTGACTGGCAGCTCGGCGATCTCGAGGTCGAACTCGGTCCCGCTAAGCTCGGCGGGCGAGACTGGGGCGGATCGCGCGAGAAGCGCCGGGGCGAAGCCGGCAACCGCGCCGCCGATCGCCAGCCCCTGGACGAAACGGCGCCGCGCGATCGGCCGGATATGTAAGGGAGACATGAACTGTACTTTCGCGAAGTCGGCTTCAGGCGAGGTCGAGGACGATCCGGCCCTCGATGTCGCCATGATGCATGCGGGAGAAGACGTCGTTGATGTTCTCCAGCTTGTCTGCATGGACCGTGGCCTTGACCTTGCCCTCGCCGGCGAACGCCAGTGCCTCGAGCAGATCGAGCCGCGTGCCGACGATCGAGCCGCGCACGGTAATGCCGTTCAGCACGGTGTCGAAGATCGACAACGGGAAGTCGCCCGGCGGCAGGCCGTTGAGCGCGACCGTGCCGCCGCGCCGGACCATGCCGAGCGCCTGCTGGAACGCCTTGGGCGAAACGGCGGTCACCAGCGCCCCGTGCGCGCCGCCAATGGCTTTCTTGAGCGCTGCCGAAGGGTCCTCGTTGCGCGCGTTGACCGTCAGTGTGGCGCCAAGGCGTGTAGCGAGGTCGAGCTTGCTATCGTCGATGTCGACCGCGGCCACATTGAGACCCATGGCTCGGGCATATTGCACCGCCATGTGGCCGAGCCCGCCAATGCCGGAGACGACCACCCACTCGCCGGGTCGGGCCTCGGTGGCCTTCAATCCCTTGTAGACGGTGACGCCCGCGCAGAGGATCGGCGCAATGTCGAGGAAGTCGACATTGTCGGGAAGGTGACCAACATAGTTGGGATCGGCGAGGACATATTCGGCAAAGCTGCCATTGACCGAATAGCCGGTGTTCTGCTGTTCGTGGCAAAGCGTCTCCCAGCCACCCAGGCAATGCACGCAGTGCCCGCAGGCGGTGTAGAGCCAGGGCACACCGACCCGGTCGCCTTCCTTCACATGGGTGACGCCGGCACCAACGGCGGCGACATGCCCGACGCCCTCATGGCCAGGAATGAAGGGCGGGTTGGGCTTGACCGGCCAGTCCCCTTCTGCCGCGTGCAGGTCGGTATGGCACACGCCGGTTGCCGCAATCTTGACCAGGACCTGCCCGGGGCCGACCGTCGGGATCGGCGCGTCCTCGATGACCAGGGGCTTGCCAAATTCGCGGACGACCGCCGCCTTCATGGTTTTCGCCATGTCCGTTTCTCCTTTGAGCGAGGGGTCAGAATAGGCCGAGCGCGTGCTCGTCATAGGAGACGAGCAGATTCTTGGTCTGCTGATAATGATCGAGCATCATCCGGTGGTTTTCACGCCCGAAGCCCGATGCCTTGTATCCGCCGAAGGCGGCATGGGCGGGGTACTGATGATAGCAGTTGGTCCAGACCCGCCCGGCCTCGATCGCGCGGCCGAGCCGGTAGGCGGTGTTGCCGCTCCGGGTCCAGACGCCCGCGCCAAGACCGTAGGCGGTGTCATTGGCAAGTGCGATCGCCTCCTCGACCGTCTTGAACGTGGTGACCGACAGGACGGGACCGAAGATCTCCTCCTGGAAGATGCGCATGTGGTTCTGACCCACGAACACGGTCGGCTGCACGAAATAGCCCTGGTCGAGCGCACCGCCCGGCAGCGCCCTGGCGCCACCGACCAGACACTGCGCGCCCTCGGCCTTGCCGATATCGATATAGCCCAGGATCTTGTGGAGCTGGTCCTCCGACGCCTGCGCGCCGACCTGGACCGACGGGTCGAGCGGATCGCCCTGGCGGATCGCGGCGACGCGCGCCACGGCGCGCTCGATGAAGCGGTCGAAGATCGACTCATGGATCAGGGCGCGCGACGGGCAGGTACAGACCTCGCCCTTGTTGAAGGCGAACAAAGTAAAGCCTTCGAGCGCCTTGTCGAAGAAGGCATCGTCCTCGTCGAGCACGTCCGCCATGAAGATGTTGGGCGACTTGCCGCCAAGCTCCATCGTCTGGGGGATCAGATGGTCCGCCGCGGCGTGCATGATCTGCTTGCCGGTGACGGTCTCGCCGGTGAACGAGACCTTGGCGATGCGCGGATTGGCGGCGATCGCCTGGCCAACGGTCCGTCCCGGGCCGGTAACGACATTGAGCACGCCGGGCGGCAGGATGTCGGCGGTGAGCTCGGCGAACATCAGCAAGGTGAGCGGCGTCTGGGATGCGGGCTTGATGACGGTGCAGTTGCCCGCCGCCAGCGCCGGGGCGATCTTCCACGCCGCCATCAGCAGCGGGAAGTTCCACGGGATGATCTGGCCGACGACGCCGAGCGGCTCGCGGAAATGATAGGCGATGGTGTCGGCATCGATCGTCGAGATGCCGCCTTCCTCCGCCCGGATGCAGCCGGCGAAGTAGCGGAAATGGTCGATTGCAAGCGGCACGTCGGCAGCGCGGGTCTCGCGGATCGGCTTGCCATTGTCGATCGTCTCGGCAAGTGCCAGCAACTCCAGATTGTCTTCGAGCCGGTCGGCGACGCGATTGAGAATCCTGGCGCGTTCGGCGGGCGCGATCCTTGCCCATTGATCCTTGGCGGCGTGCGCCGCATCGAGCGCGCGCTCGACATCTTCCGGCGTCGACAGCGCGAACTCTGCGATCTGGGCGCCATTGATCGGGCTCGTGTCGGCGAAATACTCGCCGCCCGCAGGAGCGCTCCAGCGGCCTCCGATGAAATTATCATAGCGGTGTCGGAAGGAGGCCGCCGCGTTAATGGTCCCGATCGCCTTCTCGAACATAACCTGACTCCATCTCTATCGATGGCCTGACGGAGTAATCTCTTTGCCCGGGTGGCCTATAAGTAAGTTCCGCAGAAGGTAGTCTGGTATCGGGGTCGCGGGCTTGAGGGTCAGACACGCCAACAGAGCCGATGACTATTCATCGACTCCTGAACGTATTCGCGCACGCCTGATCGGAATTATGCCGAGACAGGCGTTACTCGGCCGAGTCTTCTTTTGGCGAGGGCGGCGCTTGGCATTCCAATTCTGGCGTTACGCCCGGACGCGCTTTAGGCTCACCCAATCGCCTTTCTGAAGCGTCCCGTCCCTCACGCGGAAATGAGCATAATGGTCGTCGAAAATCTGGTCGACTTCGACATGACCGACAAGACGGCGGTGGCGCGGCGTTGCGTGATAGACTTCGAGTATCTGCCCGATGTGCGCGCCATCGGCCTTACCCAGGCAGGCCACTGTGCCGCCCGCATCCATACGGACGATCTTGCCGCGCATGAACAAGCTATGGCCGATACCCTGTGCGAGGAGCGGCGTGCTGCCAAAGAGCAGAAGCCAACAGCAGCACCGACGCCAAGATGTTTTCGCATCGCTGTTTCCTCTGTCAAGTCAGACGCTCGGACCCGGTTTTGAAAGCTGGGAGCACGGGGCGACGCTGGGCATCGTCAAAGAACTGGCCCGCCGCGGGGGAACGGCGGGCCCTCAGCCCCTGGGGTCTGTTCTCGGGGCTGGAAACCTCACATGTCGCTCATCGGCTTGTCGGCCATGGGCTTGGCGGTCTTCTTCTTCGCCGCCGGCTTGGCCTTCTTCATCGGCATCTTGCAGCAGCCACTCTTCGCCTTACCGGCCATGCCCGAGCCGTTCGATGCAGGCGAGCCGCCGGACATGCCGGCCATCCCCGACATGCCCTGTTGATCCTGCTGGGCCGGTTGCCCCTGCTGCTTCTGCGCGCCGGCCTGATGATCCTTCATCATCTGATCGTGCATCTGCTGCCCGCCATGATCCATGCCCTGCTGGTGGGCATGGGCCGGCGCAGCCTGCGCGGGCGCGGGCGTCGACTGGGCGAGAGCGGTGCCGGCGGCGAAGGTTAGCGTCGCGAAGAGGCTGACGGGCGCCGCGAGAAATGTCGTCTGTCGCATTGAGGGTCTCCGAGTGTTCTTCCTGTTGCCCGATCGACGTTCCGATCCCGGCAATTCCGAAGCTTCAATGCTGCTAGCGAGACGCTGTCTGTATACGTAAGTTACGAATCGAAATCCGATCGGCCGTGTGCCTGCTGGAGCAGGCGCGTAAAATGATGATCCGGGATCGATCAAAAATGTGACCCGGCCTGGTTTTCTCGTCCTGAGACCGGCCAGAAAAGCGATTGGCCCGCCGTGGGAACGGCGGACCAAGGCTTCGGTTGAAAGCGGCCATGATCTTGTCCGTCAACCTTGTCGTCTGATGGAATGATGGCAGGGTCAGCAACCACCGTCCGACCTGTGTGACATGCCGGAGGCGCCGTCCTGGTCCTGCGAATCCCGCATCGCCATTCGATGGCCCTGCATCATCTGGCCGTGCATCTGCTCCTTACCGTGAGCCATGCCCTGCATGTGGGCAGGATCGGGCTGGGCAGGCGCCGGCCTGGCCTTGAGGGTCTCCTCAAGATCGGGCATGCCCGGCGGCATCCCGTCCGCCAGCACCGGTCCGGCACTGACGGCGAGGAAGCCGAGAGCTGCGAGCGAAGCGATCATTGCCGTCTTCTTGCGCAAGTATCCATTCCTTCAAGTCTGGGTTTCCCGTTCGATCGAGCATATGCCCGGTCGATTGTCGCCCCTTCCGGAGCTTGCCCGTGAAATGGTGTCACCTTCCGCCTTGCTGTATACGTAATGTGCGAAGTCCGTCTCTGAGATGGCCATAAATTATCGCACTGGCATCGTTGTTGTGCCGATGTGTAACTATGGTTCGGACTCGAGAGCAGGACAGGTCGGCAACAGTGACTAATCCATGGCGGCCAGCAGACGCTCGAGAGGAATAGTGGCAAAAGTGGTGAAGCTGTCAGCAATGGCATAAGGCAGTACCAGCACCCGATTATGTACCATCGCGCCGCAGCTGTAGGCTACGTTTGGCACATAACCTTCGCGCTCATCCATGTCCGACCGCAAAAGCGGTAGCTTCGTCCGCGCCAGCAGCTTCGAGGGATCGTCACGGTCCAGCAGGCACGCCCCGATGCAATAGTTCCGAACGGCGCCGACTCCATGAGTTACGACCAGCCAGCCTTCGTCGATCTCGATCGGCGATCCGCAATTACCGATCTGGACAAACTCCCAAGGCCAGCGAGGTTCGATGGCTTTCGCTCCGCCACTCCAGTCGTGAATGTCCGCGGACGTCAGGAACCAGATATTTTCGTTATCCTCGCGCCCAAGCATGGCAAAGTGCCCGGCAATGCGTCGGGGGAAAAGCGCCATGCCCTTGCTACCGGTGGCATCCCCACGCAGCGGTCTGAGTTCGAATGTCCGGAAGTCCGGCGTGGACAACAACTCCTGCCGGACGGACTGGCCGCTAAATGCCGTATATGTACCGAAATAGGTGGCTCGGCCATCGTCGTCCAGGAAGCGGACCAAGCGAAGGTCTTCGATGCCACCACGCTGGCTGGGGGTTGTCGGAAAGATCACGATCTCCGAGAGATCGTGGCTGCCATCGCACTTGATCCGAATGCCCGCGTCCGGCCCGTCCTCGCCGGAGATGTTTTCAGTCTCCAGCACGAGCGGCATGGGGCTCGGAGGATTGATTGCTATGGTTCCGTCCGCGGCGCAAAACCCGGTGCGAAAGGTGACGGAGGAGATATGCCCCTCGCCCACGCCTCGCAGGGAAAGAATGAATCGGAGAGAGTTTTCAGGTACAGCAGACTGATCAGGATGCAGGACGATGCTCGGATTGAAAAGCGCTGCTGCCTCATAGGAATATTCGTTGCAAAAATGGGCACCGATCAAGAGCGCCTGTTCATGGGTGACCTCGCAATCACAGACGATGATGCCATCAACCTCGTGGAACCGCCGCAAAAACAGGGACGGAACCTCACGATGCCTTCCCGAGAAATCATCAAGAATGCGTTGCAACTCATCGTGGAGCGATGCTGGGTCGAGCGCCAGGACGCGGTCGGCGATGCGCTGCGCACGTGGCTGATCCGGTACCGCATATTTATAGGTTTCCGTCGACGGCATATAGGGTCTGATCACTACCCTTGCTGGATTGGGGCGGAGCAATTCGGGTAGCCGGTTGACAAATTCGGCGGTTGACACTGACTTCTCCAATACAGATCGACCGTGGAGCGTTCACGCAATCGTAAAGATGGTGCTCGGCATTACCCGACTATCGGGTGGCGGCACGGAAGGCTCCGGCGATGGCGGGTGCGATGATTTCCGCCGTTGCCGGATACTCGGACTTTGTGCCACGTGCCATGATCGCTGTCCTGGCGTAGTTGTCGGACACACAAGCTGTGACCGGGGGCTCTGGCCTGAACGTGACTATGTGGGGCACGTGCGAAGCGCGCCGCTCAGCTCGACATGTCCGCCATCGTTCGGCAGCTCGCCGCGCATTTCTTGCAGGTGGCCGAGCAACGCGCGATCCGCTGGTCCGCGCTATGGCGTCCGCATTCCTCGGCGCAGCGCTCGCAAGCGTCGGCGCAGGCGCGGCAGACGATGCGGTGCAGGGCAGATTCCCGCAGCATCGAGTTGGCGGTCGCCTGGCACAGTTCCGCACAGTCGTTCAGCATGGCGATCAGCGACGCCGTAGCTGACGCGCCGCCTTGCTTCGTCAGCCAAGCGGCGGTTTCCAGGCACATGCGGTGCGAAGCCACGCAATCGTCGATGCAGTCCGTCATCGACATCGCCATCCCTTCCATTCGATGCTGCTGCGCCGCCGCCGGCACAGCCAGCGTTCCGGCGGCGGCAAGGCCGGCGCCGGCCATCAGCAATTCGCGTCTCTCGATCATCATGCACCTCCCATCTGCTATCCCTTGAGCGCTGTGCCGCATCCGGCGGCCTCAGCCGTCGCAGGCGACCCATCCGACGCCGCACGCGCCTTCTCCCGCGCCATCCGGGTTTCCTCCCAGGGCCAGTGGCCGTTGATCTCGACCCCGAGCGAGATGCTCAGGAAGGTCCGCACCAGCACCAGCCCGGCCAGAACGATGAGATCGTCGAGCGTTGGGTTGATCACCAGCGACTTGACGATGTCGCCGGCGACCAGAAATTCCAGGCCGAGCAGGATGCTGCGGCCGAGCGCCGAGCGGAACGCGCTATAGGCCTCGGTTCGGTCGCCCGCCCTCGCCCGCCGCGCAAACAGAAAGGTTGCGAGCCCCGCGCCGACCAGGATGGTCAGCGTGCCCGCCAGTTCCAGGCCGATCACCGCGAGCCGGAAGAAGGCGCTCAGCCAGTCGGCCTCAATGGTGATCATACCAGCCTCGCTTGCGGATATTGTTGAAGCTGTCGGTGGCGTGACAGGCATAGCATTGGTCGACGCGCGCCTTCGATCCGGCTGCGCGCTGCGAGACCATGCTGAAATGCTCCATGAAGTGACTCGGCGGCGCCTTGTGGCACTCGGCGCACTGCGTCGAATTGACCGATGGATGGCGGTAATTGGCGATCTTCCAGCTGTCGGTCTTGTGGCAGCTCGCGCAGTCGGTGCCGAACAGGCCCTGGTGCGGATCGCGGAACGCATGGCAGCTCGCGCAATTGAGCGCGGTCTCGGGGGTCAGGCTTCGAGTGTTTGTCGACATGCCCGCCAAAGGCTGCCGCCACTTCGCCATGTCGAGCAACGCGGCGTGATCCATGCGGATGATGCCGCGCTCTCCCTCATGTTCGACGTGGCAGGAGGTGCACTGCGTCGCTTTCGCGTGGAACTGCGTCGACTGCTTCGTCCCGAAATCGGTGCCCGCATGGCAGGTGAGACAGGTCCGGGTTTCGACGCCCTTGCCCGGCGTGTGGCAGGCCGTGCATTGGCCGGCAAAGGACTGGTGCGCGCTCGAGAGCGGGCCGGGCGAGACGAGCTGCGCCACCAGGCCGGCATCCCTCGGCGCGTCCGATCGCATCCGGATCGCGACCGCGGCGACCATCACCAGCAGGGCTGCGATGAAGACGGCGTAGGAAAGACGCTGCCAGCTCATAGCCAGCGCAGCCCGTAATAGATCGCCGCGCCGACGTGGAGCGCGAGCAGCGCGAAGATGAGACAGCCCAGCAGGATGTGCAGGAACCGCCACCGCGCGAACAGGGTGTTGGTTGCCTCTTCGGCACGGATCGCGAATTCGGTATCGGCCAGCGCTGCGGCGATCCCCGCCTTGTCCTGGGGGCGCTGGCCCGCGGACGCATCCCCGGCGACGAACAGATAGCGCTTCCAGCCCGACAGCGGCGGGGCTGCGGTATCGGCCTGCGTCGGCGCCGCCGGCTCCTCGAGGAAGGCGGCGCGAAGCGAGGCCAGTTCTGACCTGCGTCCGCGCAGCGCCCGACCAAGCTGGGCAAGCAGGTAGCGGCCGATGAAGCCGGTGATGACCGTCATCAGCAGGAGGACGGTCAGAAGCAGGCCGACCGGGCTTTCGAGCTTGTGCGCGGCGTGGACCAGACCCAGGATCGGCGCCAGCACGCCGGCATAGACGTGGATGGCGAGCAGGGTTGGCTTGCTGACGACCCGGGAGAGCGCCTTGTCGACCCAGGCGATGTGCTTGGCCGCGACATAAGGAAGCGTCAGCAGCATCAGCACGAGCGCTGCGATCCCGATGATCCCGCCGGCCAGGCTACCCGGAAAGCGGGGCGACACATGCACGAGATAGCCGAACGGGAACAGCAGCAGGAACGCGACCAGCAGGCCCACGGCAATGTCGCTGCGTTCGCGCATCAGGCTTCGACCACGAGCGGCGTGCCCGTCCCCTTCGCCTGGCACGCGAGCACATAGCCTTGCGCCTTGTCGGCGGGCGCAAGGCCGGATTCGACCTCCATCGTCACTTCGCCCTGCAGCAGCTTGACCACGCAGGCGCCGCATGTGCCCGCACGGCATGCATAGGGGATCTCGACGCCCGCGCCCTCGGCCGCCTCCAGCACGGTCTCGTCCGCGGGCAAGGCCGCCGACACCCCCGACACGGAGAAGGTCACCGTGCTCGGCGCCACCTCGGCGCTCGGGGCCGGCTTATCCGCTGGCGGGGGCGCGGGCTTGACCTCGAGATCCTCGTGGTCGGCCGGCAGCGAGGCCGGACCGAACGCCTCGGTGTGCAGCTGCGCTTCGGGGACGCCGAGTTCCGCCAGCACGCCGCGCATCGCGCCCATCATCGCCGGCGGGCCGCACATATGGATGCGCCGGCTCGCGATCTCCGGCACCGCGGCCAGGATCATCTCGCGCGTGATCGGCCCTTCGGGGCCCATCCAGACGGTGCCGGGCGCGCGCTGCATCGCGGCGACGACATGGAGGTTGGGAAAACGGCGTTCGAGCCGCTCGAGCTCGTCGCGGAACACGAATTCCTCGGTCGACCGTGCGCCGTAGAAGAAGAAGATATCACCCTTCCACGCGGTGTCGGTGAGATAGCGCAGCACCGACATCATCGGGGTGATGCCGACCCCGCCCGCGATCAGCACGATGCTCTGGGCATCCGTTCCCGTGAAGGTGAAGGCGCCGAACGGTCCGCTGACCTTCAGCAGATCGTCGGCGACGACCTTGTCGTGCAGGTATCGCGAGACCACGCCCTGCTCCTCGCGCTTGACCGTCAGTTCGACATAGGCCCGCTGGGTCGGCGAAGAGGCGATCGTGTAGGAACGGCGCGCGGTCTTGCCCGCTTCGGGCTCTACCTCGACCTGCAGGAACTGGCCCGGCAGGAAGTCGAACGGCAGCCGGTCGGCGGTCGGGTCCGCGAGCCGGAAGGTCAGCACGCTCGGCGTCTCTCGCACGATCTGGACCACGCGCAGCTGCCCCGCCCAGCTTTTGGGCTTGCGCAGCGACGCCCCAGCGGGTGCGGCCGCATTGCTCGGCGCGAGCCCGGCGCTGTCGGCAACGGGTGCAGGCGCGGGCGCAACCCTGGTAGCGGGAGGGGCAGCCTTCGGCTCCGGCTTTGCTGGAACCTTGGCGGTGGCGACACCGCCGGCGATCGCCCCGATCCGCCGCAGGCGGAAGATCTGCAGCGCGATAAGCGTGGCGCTCACCAGCCCCAGGAACAGCATGAGAAGGAGGTGCGAGGGCGAGATGCCGAACCAGTGATCGGCATGGCCGGGCGCGGCCTGGTCGATGTCGAGCTGATCGCGCAGCCAGGCAAGCCCGACCTCCCGGGGCGGCTGCAAGCCCCCGATCGCGCCCTGCGCGGCGGTGCCGGAGCGGAACAGGTCGGTTCCCTCGCGCAGGCGCCGCGCCGCATCGAGCCGGGCCGAGACCGTGGTCGCACGCGCGCCGTCGGCCGAGGCGGCGTTGATCATCGCCAGACCCGTGCTTACCCGTTCGCCGGCCTGCGCAGCGACCCGCTGCCTTGCCGCTTCGTCAAGCGCGGGAAAGGCGAGCAGCTGCGAGATGAAGCCGGTCCGGCGCGATTCGTGGCCGTGCTCATTCTCCCCTTCCCCATTGATCATGCGATCCATCATGGGGTTCATCATCTTCGCCATGTCCGACGACCCCGGCTCTGCCGGTGCGGACATGCCCCCGCCGGCCGGCATGCCTGCGCCATGATGCGCGGCATGATCCTCGCCCTCCTGCGCGCCCGCGCTCGCGGACAGGCTGAGAGCGATTGCGCAGCCGAGGCTCAAGCGTCGAAGGCTGATCCGCCTGGACATCCTCATCCCCTTAGTGTGCGAGCCTACATATCCTTCATCGGCATCGCCGCATTGCCCGGCGCGGGATCGGGTGCCGGCGCGGTCTGGTTGCCGGCCCCGGCGCGCATCGCGTCATGGTCCATCGCCTGACGGTGATGCCGCTCCATCTCGGCCTGGTTGCTCATCGCGTCCATCGGCGCCGCGTCTGCAGCGTTGCCGCTGTCGGTCAGGACCGGGGTGGCGGCGACGCTGTTCGCCGCGGGCGGCACCGTCTGGTCGGCCTGGCGGTCGCAGCCCGAAAGCGCGAGCGCCAGCAACAGGCTTCCGCCGACAAGTGGAAGGGCTTTCTTCGCATGGTCGATCATGGCTTTGCTCCTTGGCTTGAAAACTGTGTCCGGGCGCCATCCCTGGCGTCCGGACCGGCTCATTGCGCGCTGCGCAGAATCCGGAGACACCGGTCGTGCGAGAGGTTCATCGGGTTGCGCCCCTGCCCCTTCATCTCGCCATGATCATGCGGCGTCTGGAGACCCATATTGCCCTCCATCGCCCGGCAACTCTCGACCTGCGCCGAGGTCGGCCGCGTGGTCACACAGGCGCCTAGAAGCAGCGCCGGCGTGAGGACGGCGATCAAACGCATTTTCTTCATGACAAAACCCCTTTCGCTCGTGGTGATCGTTCGTCCTGCGCTGCCTGATGTTTCTTGTTATGCTGCTGGTCTTTCCGCCGCGCCGTCAGGAAGGCGAGGATCGGGCAATCGGAGACCGGCACTTCGCCCGGGCATTCGTCGGCGAGCATCCGCAGCATGTCGCGGATATCCGACAGGCGCTCGAGCCGGGCTTCGGCGTCCGCGATCTTGGCAAGCGTGATATCGAGCACGGCCTGGGCATGCGCGGTGTCCGACGCCCTGAGCGCCAGCAGCTGCCGGGCCTGTTCGAGTGTGAAACCAAGCTCCTGCGCCGAGCGGATGAAATTGACGCGCTCGAGGTCGGTCGCGTCGTAGAGCCTGTAGCCCGCTGCCGTGCGCGCGGGCTCGCGCAGCAGGCCCATCCGCTCATAATAGCGGATCGTATCCCGCCCCACGCCTGCGGCCGCGGCCAGTTCGCCGATCTTGAAATTGCCCATGTCATCCGCTCGATCATGCCGGTTGGACCATGGTCCAGGGTCAAGCGGTTTCGCTTTGACCCCGAACGGTCTCCTCGTCGCCGGCGGCCCGCTGCCCCGACGCGTCGCAGGGCAGCCCGTGCCGCCGGGCCACCGGCTTGTCAGTTCTTGCGAAGCTCGACGATGTCGTGCCTGGCAGGCGTGCCGTCGGCGACGGACACGTGCGCGAAGTGATCGTCAAAGATATGGTCGATCGTCACATGGCCGACGAGCTGGCGGTGATAGGTCGGCGCCACGCCCTTGGACGGACCCGGATGGGTCACGACGCGATAGACCTCGAGCTTCTGGCCGACCTCGGCGCCATCGGCCTTGCCGATGCAGACGACCGTGCCGTTGCTGCCCGTGTCGACGATCGAGCCGCGCATGAACAGGCTGTGCCCGATGCCCTGGGCCATAGCGGGGACGGCAGCAAGCATCGAAATGCCGGCAAGCGCGACCATGAGAGTTTTTCTGACCATATTCACCTCCTTGGATGGTAAGCCACCGCCCGGACTTTGCCGAGGGGAAGAGCGTCTCTTCAGGCTTGGGACTACGGTCCCGGGTCCAGCCTCGATATACGTAGAGGCCGCAGCCGATCTTCTTCCCCGGGCCGGATCTTTATTGACGCGGAGTTGACGGAATCAGCCGTCAGCACTTCAAAATCCGCGCGGCGCGAGACTTTGGTTGGCTGCGCCCGCGAAACCCGCTAGATATCGAGGCCCGTGAAACGCCTGCTCGCCCTCCTGCTCGTCATCGGAGCGCTGTCCGGTCTCTTCGGAGCCCAGATGGCGGCCGCGCACAGCGTGCCGCAGGCGGCAGGCGCGCCGCTGGCCAAGGGCATGGATGCGGACTGCATGGCGATGATGGCCAAGCAGCAGCCTGCGCCCAGCGAAAAGCCCTGCAAGGGCCTGACGCTCGATTGCATCGCCGCGATGGGGTGCGTGATCCCGCTGGTCGCAGCGGACCTGGCAGGCGGCGTTGCGCCTGCGCGTCTCTACGACGCGCCCAGCTTCTGGACGACCGACACGATATTGACCGGCAAGGCGGTTGCGCCCGAGCCGGATCCTCCCACCAGCCTTGCCTGATTGAACGAGCACGGGCTGCGCGCATCGATCGATGCGTGCGCGCCCGGTTTCCTTCTTTTCAGTCAAAGGTTTTCGTGATGATCAAACTGCTTCCGGCCGCCCTTGTGGCGGCCCTCAGTCTCGCCGCGCCTGCGCTTGCAACCGACGCGAGCCGCACGCCGCAAGGCCATTGGGAATGGCGGTCGGCGCCGCAATATGGTCCGCGGGCGACTGGCCCTGCGCGTGTCCGCATATGGGTGCCCGACAGCCGGGACATGGCCAGCTGCGATTGCGCGATGATGCAGGCAAGCGCCGCCGACTGCATGCGCGGCGCAGTCAGGTCGGACAAGGGCTAAACCCGCTCCGGAGCGGCGCGTCACATCTTGGCGCGCCGCATCTGTCATGAGGGGATGATATCCATGATCATGATGCCGAGGCGCGCTGTGCGACGCCTGTTGCTCTCTATCGGTGCGACGCTTGCGAGCGCCTGGGCCGTGCCGGTGTCGGCCGGCCCGCTCACCTACGAGCAGGCCGTGAGGCTCGCTGCCGCCAACGCGCCAAGCCTCAAGGCGCGCGCGGCGGCGACAGCCGGCGCCCGCTCTTCGGCGGTCGCGGCCGATCGCCTGCCCGATCCGACGCTCGACCTGGGCCTGCAGAACTTCCCGGTGAGCGGCCCCAATGCCGGCAGCTTCACGCGCGACGATTTCACTATGGCGACGATCGGGTTCAGCCAGACCTTCCCCAATCTCGCCAAGCGCCATGCACGCGCCGCGCGCGCCGCGGCCGATATCGGTATCGCCGAGGCGGGCGAGCTGGTCGAAGGCCGCAACGTGCGGCTCGAGACCGCCCTCGCCTGGGTCGATCTCTATTATGGAGAACGCCGGCTCCGGCAGCTCGACCTGCTCGATGCCAGCCTCGACGACCTGCAGAAGACCGTGACCGCACGCCTGGCGTCGGGCAGCGCGCGCCCGAGCCAGGCGCTCGAGCCCGACCAGCTCCGCGCCGCCATCGCCGATCGCCGCGCCGAGATGGCTGCGGTGGTGGCGCAGGCGCGGGCCCGGCTCGCGCGCTATACCGGCGACCCCGACCCGCAGGCGACGGGCGACCCGCCGATGCTCGATGTCGATCCGATCCGGCTACGGGCCGGGATCGATGCGCTTCCCGCCCTGCGCGCGCAGGACGCGCGGATCGCAGTCGCCGAAGCGGACGTGCGTCTCGCGCGCGCCGACAAGCGCCCCGACTGGAAGGTCGGCGTCACCTATGGCCGGCGCGATCCCATGTACGGCGACATGGCCTCGGTCGGCGTGTCGATCGACCTGCCGCTGTTCGCCGGCAAGCGCCAGAACCCCAGGATCGCTGCAAGCGAGAGCCTTGCGCAAGGGGGTCGGTTCGACCGCGAGGCGATCCGCCGCGAGCTGGTGGCGCAGCTCGACGCCGATCTCGCAGACCATGCCATGCATCTCTCCCGGTTGCGCAATGCCCGCGAGACGCTGGTGCCACTCGCCAGGCACCGCGCCGAGCTCGACCGCGACAGCTATGGCGCCGGCAAGCTCGACCTTGGCGCCGCGCTGCTCACGACGCTCGGGCTCGCGGAGGCCGAGGTCGAGGCGCTCAACCGCGAAGCCGACGTCGCGCGCGACGCGGTCCGCATCACTATCACCTATGGGGAGGAGCGGCCATGACGCTCGATAAATCCGCGCTGCGCTGGGGCGCATCGATCCTGGCTGTCGCGCTGCTGGCCGGCGGCACAGGCTATTGGGCTGGCCATCGCCAGGCACCGCAATCGGAGGCGACCACGCCCGCCGGGGCAGGCAAAGTCCTTTACTGGTACGATCCGATGTTCCCCAACCAGAAGTTCGACAAGCCCGGCAAGTCGCCCTTCATGGATATGCAGCTCGTGCCGCGATACGCGGACGGAGGAAGCGCCGGCGCGGCCCCCACGGTCGCCGTCGATCCCGCCGCGCGGCAGAGCCTGGGATTGCGGGTCGTCGCGGCGAAGATGGGCAGCCTTGCCTCGGCCCTCGAGGTCACCGGCACGATCGACTTCAACCAGCGCGACGTCGCCGTCATCCAGGCGCGTTCGGGCGGGTTCGTGAGCCGCGTCTATGCGCGAGCGCCCGGGGACGTGGTCCGCGCCGGCGCGCCGATCGCGGACCTGCTCCTGCCCGAATGGGGCGGCGCGCAGACCGAATATCTGAGCGTCAGGCGGCTCGGCAAGCCCGACCTCACCGCGGCCGCGCGCCAGCGACTGCGGCTGATGGGCATGTCCGACGGCCTCATCGCCAGCGTCGAGCGGAGCGGACGCCCGAACGGCGTGGTGACGATCACGACGCCGATCTCGGGCACGATCCAGACGCTCGACGCCCGTGCCGGCGTGACGCTCGCCATGGGCCAGACGCTCGCCCAGGTAAGCGGGCTCGGCACCGTCTGGCTCAATGCCGCGGTGCCCGAAGCGCGCGCGGGCGATGTCCGGGTCGGCCAGAATGCCAGCACCACGCTGGCGGGCTTCCCCGGCGAGCGCTTCGCCGGCCGGGTGATCGCGATCCTGCCGACCACGCAGGCCGACAGCCGCACGCTCACCGTGCGGATCGAGCTGCCCAACCGGGACGGCCGGTTGCGGCCGGGCATGTTCGCCAGCGTCGCGCTTGGCGGCGATGCCAAGCCGGCGCTGCTGGTGCCGAGCGAAGCGGTGATCCGCACGGGCAGGCGCACGCTCGTCATGCTGGCCGCAGGCGACGGGCGCTATCATCCCGCCGAGGTCCGCATCGGCCGCGAGGCAGGCGGCGAGACCGAGATCCTTGCCGGCCTGTCGCCCGGCGAGAACGTCGTCGTCTCGGGGCAGTTCCTGATCGATTCCGAGGCGAGCCTGTCGGGAATCGAGGCGCGGCCGATCGGCGGCGGTGCGGCATCGGCGACCATCGCCGCGCCGGCGTCGAAAGCCACGCTGTACGAGACGACGGGCAAGATCGAGCGGATCACGGCCAATTCGGTGACGCTCAGCCACGAGCCCGTTCCCGCGCTCGACTGCCGGCGATGACGATGACCTTCGCGCTCGCCAATCCGGGCATCGCGCGCGGCTTCAAGGCGGGTGACCGGGTCCGGTTCGGGTTCGACCGGCCCCCGGCGGGACCGACGCTGCGGCATATGGCGAAGGTGGCGGGCCAGTGATCGCCCATCTCATCCGCTGGTCGGTGAGGAACCGCTTCTTCGTCGTGCTCGGCATGCTCGCGCTGGTCGGCGCGGGCCTGTGGGCGGTGCGCTCGACCCCGATCGACGCGCTGCCCGATCTTTCCGACGTGCAGGTCGTGATCCGCACTTCCTATCCGGGTCAGGCGCCGCAGATCGTCGAGAACCAGATCACCTATCCGCTCACCACCACCATGCTGTCGGTGCCCGGCGCCAAGACGGTGCGCGGCTATAGCTTCTTCGGCGACAGCTTCGTCTATGTGATCTTCGAGGACGGCACCGATCTCTACTGGGCGCGCAGCCGCGTGCTCGAATATCTCAACCAGGTCCAGGGTCGGTTGCCGGCCAGCGCCCGCAGCGCGCTCGGGCCGGACGCGACCGGGGTCGGCTGGGTCTATGAATATGCGCTGGTCGACCGCACCGGCCGGCACGATCTCTCGCAGCTTCGCGGGTTGCAGGACTGGTTCCTGCGCTACGAGCTGAAGACCGTGACCGGCGTGGCCGAAGTCGCCAGCATCGGCGGCATGGTCAAGCAGTACCAGGTGCTGCTCGATCCGGTGAAGCTCGCGGCCTACGGCGTAACCCACGCCCAGGCAGTGCAGGCGATCAGCCAAGCCAATCAGGAAGCCGGCGGCTCGGTGCTGGAAATGGCCGAGGCCGAATATATGGTCCGCGCCTCGGGCTATCTGAAAACGCTCGACGATTTCCGGGCAATCCCGCTCAAGACTGCGGCGGGCGGCGTGCCCGTCCGGCTCGGCGATGTCGCCACGATCCAGGTCGGCCCCGAGATGCGGCGCGGCATCGCCGAACTGAACGGCGAAGGCGAGGTCGCCGGCGGCGTCGTTATTCTTCGGTCAGGCAAGAACGCCCGTGAGACCATCGCGGCGGTCAAGGACAAGCTCGCCGATCTCAGGAAAAGCCTGCCGCCGGGCGTCGAGGTGGTCACGGTCTATGACCGCTCGCAGCTGATCGATCGCGCGGTCGAGAACCTCACCCGCAAGCTGGTCGAGGAGTTCATCGTCGTCGCATTGGTCTGCGCCCTGTTCCTCTGGCACGTCCGCTCGGCGCTGGTCGCGATCCTGACCTTGCCGCTCGGTGTGCTGGCCGCGTTCGTCGTAATGCGGTTCCAGGGGGTGAACGCCAACATCATGTCGCTGGGCGGCATCGCCATCGCCATCGGCGCGATGGTGGATGCGGCGGTCGTCATGATCGAGAACGCCCACAAGAGGATCGAACGCTGGGAGCAGGATCACCCGGACAGACATCTCGATGGCGAGATGCGCTGGATCGTCGTCACCGAGGCGGCGGCCGAGGTCGGGCCGGCGCTGTTCTTCAGCCTGCTGATCATCACGCTGTCGTTCATTCCGGTCTTCACCCTGGAGGCGCAGGAAGGCCGGCTGTTCGCGCCGCTCGCCTTCACCAAGACCTATGCGATGGGCGCGGCCGCGATCCTGTCGGTGACCCTGGTGCCGATCCTGATGGGATGGCTGATCCGGGGCCGCATTCCGGCCGAGCAGGCCAATCCGGTCAATCGCTGGCTCACCAATATCTACCGGCCCGCGATCGACTGGACGATGAAGCGGCCCAAGGCAGTGCTGCTGATCGCGGCTCTGGTGTTCGCCACCACGGCCTGGCCGCTCAGCCGGCTCGGCGGCGAGTTCATGCCCAATCTCGACGAGGGCGACCTGCTCTACATGCCCTCGGCGCTGCCGGGCCTCTCGGCCGCCAAGGCGAGTGAGCTGCTCCAGCAGACCGACCGCCTGATCAAGACCGTGCCCGAAGTCGAAAGCGTGTTCGGCAAGGCCGGCCGCGCCGAGACCGCGACCGATCCCGCGCCGCTCGAAATGTTCGAGACGACAATCCAATTCAAGCCCCGCGACCAGTGGCGGTCGGGCATGACGCCCGAACGCCTTGTCGACGAGCTCGATCGCCGGGTGAAGCTTCCGGGTCTCGCCAATATCTGGGTGCCGCCGATCCGCAACCGCATCGACATGCTCGCGACGGGCATCAAGAGCCCGATCGGGGTCAAGGTGTCGGGCAGTGACCTCGCCGAGCTCGACCGCATCGCGCATGATGTCGAGACCGTGGCCAGGAGCGTGCCCGGCGTCAGCTCGGCGCTCGCCGAGCGGCTGACCGGCGGACGCTATGTCGATGTCGACATAGACCGCGCCGCCGCCGCGCGGTTCGGGCTCAACATCGCCGACGTCCAGGCCATCGTCTCCGGCGCGATCGGCGGCGAGACGATCGGCGAGACGGTCGAGGGCCTCGCCCGCTATCCGATCAGCGTGCGCTATCCGCGCGAATTGCGCGACAGCCTCGAAAGGCTGCGGGCGCTACCGATCCTGACGCCCGCGGGCCAGCAGATCACCTTGGGCACCGTGGCAAACGTCTCGATCGCCGAGGGACCGCCGATGCTCAAGACCGAGAATGCCCGGCCTTCGACCTGGGTCTACGTCGATGTGCGCGGGCGCGATCTTGCCTCGGTGGTCGGCGATCTGCAGCGTGCGGTGGCGAAACAGGTCAGGCTCTCGCCTGGGGTCAGCATCGCTTACTCTGGCCAGTTCGAATATCTCGAGCGCGCGGTCGACCGCTTGAAGCTGGTCGTGCCCGCGACGCTGCTGATCATCTTCGTGCTGCTCTACCTCATCTTCGGCCGCTTCGACGAGGCGGCGCTGATCATGGGGACGCTGCCGTTTGCGCTGACCGGCGGCATCTGGACGCTTTATCTGCTGGGGTTCAACCAGTCGATCGCCACCGGGGTCGGGTTCATCGCGCTCGCCGGCGTCTCCGCCGAGTTCGGGGTGGTGATGCTGATCTATCTCAAGAACGCGCTGGCCGAGCGCGGCGCACATCCGGACGCTGCCGAGGTCGAGGCCGCCGTGCGCGAAGGCGCGCTGCTGCGCGTCCGTCCCAAGGCGATGACGGTGGCGGTGATCCTGGCCGGCCTGCTGCCGATCCTGCTGGGATCAGGCGCGGGTTCGGAGGTCATGAGCCGGATTGCCGCGCCGATGATCGGCGGCATGCTGACCGCGCCCTTGCTCTCAATGTTCGTCCTGCCCGCCGCCTACCTGCTGTTGCGCCGGCCCAAGACCGATCCCATCCCTCAACCCGTTTCATCATGAAGGAGAAGACGATGAACCATGCACGACTGACCATTGCCCTCGGCCTCGCCGCCCTGACTGCCGCGTGCGGCAAGAAGGCGGAGGCCCCCGTTGCGACTGAGACCAACGAGGCGGCGCCCGCCGCGACCATGAGCGGCGACATGGGCAACATGTCGATGGCGCCTGACGCGAACGCCGCGATCAAGGCCAAGGGCCATGGCACCGTCACCGCGATCGACAAGGCGGCAGGCACGATCACGCTCGATCATGGTCCGATCCCGGAGGCCAAGTGGCCCGCGATGACGATGGCGTTCAAGGCCGCGCCGTCGATCACCGATGCGGTCAAGGTCGGCGACAAGGTCGATTTCGACCTCTCGCTCAAGGGCAGCGATGGCGAGGTCACCGCGATCGCAAAGCAGTGATCCGCTAAGTTCGACCGGAAAAAGCTGGTTGCGTCGCCGCTCCCGGGCGGCGACGCCCGTGCCGGCCGTCTGCCTGGCTGTGCGCCCGGTCGACGGTTGCGACCGGCAACGCCCAATGCCAGCGGCGTTTCCCTGCGCGATCACCGACAATTTGAGCACGCTTCGCGGATCGCACATTGAACGTGCAAGCCGCCCTTGCTCGCGATAGCCTGAACGGCAAGGAGCCCAGTTTAGATGACCCAGCCAGTATGACCTTGTTACCCGCGACACATCATGATCTCGTGAGCGAGCTTGTCCGTCGTTGGCGAGACGATCCCGGCGCCACCTATCGCTCCTGGTTTCTGTGGGACGAACGGCTGAAAAACTTCCGCTCCATCCGTCGCGGGCTGCAGCAGGTGGTCGCAGAAATCGAAAGTGGGCGGTTCGGCGTCGCCTATCGCGGCTCGTCACTGGAAACGGTTGTCCACTCGATCGCCGAACAGCGGCAGATCTTCAAGGGCGCCGACCATGCCTGGCTGTGGAAGCCCAAGCTGCGCATTCCAGACATCTACGAAAGCCCGGACAACCAGCGGGCGTTCGGTCGCCTGCTCGACAATTGCTCGTGCTGCGATACCGCCGAGGAGATCATCAGCCACATCCGCAGCATAGACGCGCTCAAGATCAAGGGGCTGGGGCCGGCGGCGGCCAACCTGCTCTATTTCCTTCACCCGACGCTGGTGCCGCCCTTCAATACCGCGATCGTCAAGGGCTACAATGCCGTCACCGGCGCCAAGGTGAAGCTCGGGTCATGGGATCATTTTCTCGCCATGCGCGCCGGCATCCTCGACCTCAACGACCGTTACCGCGAGTTGCTCTCCAACGATCTCGGCGCGATCGGCGGACTGTTGTTCGACATTGGCTCGGGCCGCTATCCCGCGCCACCGCTGGAGGATGACGCAACGGCGGCCGACGACTGGCTCGGCAGATTGGAACATGCCAGAGCGGAGGCAAGCCGGCTCGACAAGACAGCCGCCGCGCAGGGCGAAACCGATCGCACGCACGCCGAAATCCAGGCCTGGCTGCGCGACCTCGGCCATGCCCTCGGTTACGATGTGTGGATCGCCGCCAATGACCGCGGTCGACTTCACGCTGGCTGCCCGCTTGGACAGGGATGCCTCGAGCGCCTTCCAGACGCCATTGCGACCTCTCCCGGAGCGGACTCGATCCGCCTCATCGACGTGTTGTGGCTGGCGAAGGGTGGCGACGGCGTCGCCGCCGCGTTCGAGGTTGAACATTCGACCTCGATCTACTCGGGGATCGTGCGCATGCTCGATCTGGCGCTGTCGGGGAGCGATCTGCACGCTGCCGCCGGGCTATTCCTGGTCGCACCGAATGCGCGCGAGCAGGACGTTCGCGCGCAACTCCGTCGCCCGGCTTTCAGCCGTATTGCCGATCTCGACTTCGCCTATCTGCCCTATGGCGAGCTGGAGAGAAACAGGGACGCGATCGCTCGTTTTGGAACGGGATTGAAGGCCATCAAGGCGATCTCAAGCCCCCTTCCCTGAAAGGGGGCGTTTGCGGGAGGGGGCGGAATCCTACGCCAAGCTCGCCCAGATAGCCGGCGCGAGATCTTACTTGTTGCTGCCTTCTACGGTCGCGCCAGAAAGGCGACGGCTCAGTTCTATCCGGCGATGGCTACGCATTTTGAAGGTGTCTGGCCCAACGCGCCGATACTCAATGAAGCCGAGAGAACGCCAAAATCGCTCTGCCGCTTCATTCGCTTCCAGCACGGCCAACCGAATCTCTGTGGCACCTCTCGCAGCGGCCCAGCTTTCGACCGTCGAGTAAATTGAGCGTCCGACGCCACGACCACGCTGTGCGGCATCTACGATCATGAAGCCGAGATACCATGTGCCATCACGCGGATAATCGCGGAGGATGGCCGCGATTGCAAATAGGCCGCCAGGCCCCTTCCATCCCAGGACAGCTTGATTGTGGGCGCTCTTTTCGGGCGGCACATCGGAGAAAAGCTCGCGAGCATCGTCCAGCGTGGGCGCGGCCCCGTCCTGCAACAGGAAATAGTCGCTGCAACGGTTGTACAGGTCTGCAACGTCTGCGGCGTCCGCTTGGGTAAGTTTGATCGGGGCTCCCGTCATCATCATCGCGTTTTGGCAGCAAGCACGCGCTGACCGTAATCCCGGAGTTCCCCGTTGGGACCGACATAGCGGTAGAGAGTGACGCGCTCGATCCCGAGTTCCTTGCAGAGGTCGGAAACGGACGTGTCGCGTTGGGCCATAGCAGCCTGAGCGAGCCGCACCTGGGCCTTGGAGAGGGCGAACTTGCGGCCACCCTTGCGTCCCCGCGCGCGGGCAGCGGCCAGGCCAGCCATGGTGCGCTCGCGGATCATATCCCGCTCAAACTCCGCCAGTGTGGCAAAAATGCCGAACACCATCCGGCCCGATGGCGTCGTGGTGTCGATCTGCGCGCCCTTGCCGGTGAGCACCCGCAGACCGATACCGCGATCCGACAGATTCTGCACCGTGCTGACCAGGTGGGTGAGCGTTCGGCCGAGCCGGTCGAGCTTCCAAACGATGAGGACATCGCCGTCGCGCAACGATTTCAGGCAGGCGGCAAGACCGGGGCGATCATCACGGCTACCGGATGCACGATCATCATAGATATTGCCTGGCTCGACACCGGCAGCGCGAAGGGCATCGTGCTGCAGGTCGAGCGACTGCGAGCCGTCGGCTTTGGACACGCGGGCGTAGCCGATCAGCATGGATCACAAACGAAGGTTTGAGGCGGTGACGAACATGAGCACATAAGATTGGGCTATTGTGTATCTTAACCAGCATCTCAATCAAGCTATCTCAAACCGTAGCTCGGAAAGAATAAGGAGCATGTATGCCGCGTCGCGTGACCCTGACCGATCGACAGCGCGAGGCGCTGCTTCACTTGCCGGTCGATCAAGGTGAGCTGCTGCGGCACTATACCCTCAGCGATGAGGATCTCGGGCATATCCGCCAGCGCCGGCGCGCCCACAATCGTTTTGGCTTCGCGCTGCAACTGTGCGTCCTGCGCTACCCGGGCCGGGTGCTCGCTCCTGGCGAGTTGATCCCGGCGCAGGTATCGGATTTCATCGCGGCCCAGCTCGGCCTGACCAGCGACGATCTACTCCTCTATGCCGCGCGCGAGGAGACCCGGCACGAGCATCTGGCGGACCTTCGCCGAATCTACGGCTATCGCTCCTTTTCGGGGCGGGGCGCACGGGATTTGCGCGAATGGATCGCTCGGGAAGCCGAGGCGGCGACATCGAATGAGGATCTTGCCCGTCGCTTCGTTGCGGAGTGTCGCCGCACCCGCACGATCCTTCCCGGCTCCTCGACGATCGAGCGCCTTTGCGCCGATGCGCTGGTTGAGGCCGAGCGCCGGATCGAGGATCTTATCGCCCATCGCATCACGCCAACCCTGAGCGAGAATTTGGCTCACCTGTTGGAGGATACGGTGGATGGTCGCGTCACGCGCTTCGTATGGCTGCGACAGTTCGAGGTTGGCGCAAATTCAGCAGCCGCTAACCGGCTGATGGATCGACTGGAATATCTTCAAAGGTTCGATCTTCCGGCGGATTTGCTGGACGGCGTGCCGGCGCATCGTGTGACCCGGCTTCGCCGGCAGGGCGAGCGCTATTACGCCGACGGCATGCGTGATCTGCCCGAAGACAGGCGGCTTGCGATCCTCGCTGTCTGCACCCTGGAATGGCGGTCATCGCTGGCCGATGTCATCGTGGAGACCCACGATCGCATCGTAGGCCGTCTCTATCGGGCCTCCGAACGCCTTTGCAACACCAGGATCGCCGACGCAAAGGCGGCCGTTCGGGACACGCTGAAGTCCTTTGCCGAAATCGGTGGTGCTTTGCTTGGAGCGCAGGACGATGGCACGGCCCTGGACGGGATAATCGCCACCGGGCCTGGCTGGGAACGGTTCAGAACCCTTGTCGCCACGGCCTCCGCACTGACCAACGTGCTCGCGGCCGACCCGCTCAGCCGTGTGCTGGACGGCTATCACCGTTTCCGCCTCTACGCGCCCAGGATGCTGCGCCTGCTCGACATGCAGGCGGCGCCGATCGCCACGCCTCTTCTGGCGGCCGTTGCGATGCTGCGTAACGGGATCAAGGTCGATCCGCCGGTGGATTTTCTACGTCCCAACTTGAAATGGCATCGTCATCTTCGCGCTGAGCCCAGCGGCGACCACCGGCTTTGGGAAATCGCGGTGCTGTTCCACATCCGCGACGCCTTCCGGTCCGGTGACATATGGTTGGCGGGATCGCGCCGCTATGGCGACCTCAAGCAGCTTCTGGTCCCGCCACAGGCGATAGAGCAGACCGCGCGGCTCGCCGTGCCGCTGCGACCCGGCGAATGGCTGGCCGAGCGCAGGGCTCGACTGGATACACGGCTGAAGGAGTTTGGCCGCGCGGCGCGAACCGGCACGATCCCAGGCGGCATCATCGAGAACGGCAAGCTGCACATCGACAAGCTGAGGGCCGACACGCCCGAAGGGGCCGAGGATCTCGTGCTCGATCTCTATCAACAGCTCCCGCCCGCGAGGATCACCGATCTGTTGCTGGAAGTCGATGAGCGAACCGGATTTTCCGAGGCGTTCACGCATCTGCGCACCGGCGCGCCCTGCAGCGACCGGATCGGCCTGATGAACGTGTTGCTGGCGGAAGGCGTCAATCTCGGTTTGCGCAAGATGGCGGCGGCGACCAACACGCACAGCTTCTGGGAATTGCTGCGGATCGCGCGCTGGCATGTCGAAGGCAGCGCCTATGATCGGGCGCTCGCCATGATCGTGGAGGCCCACGCCGCCCTGCCCATGGCCGCCTTCTGGGGACAAGGGCAATCGGCATCCAGCGACGGGCAGTTCTTCCTTGCTACCGAGCAGGGCGAGGCGATGAATCTGATCAACGCGAAATATGGCAACGTCCCGGGCCTCAAGGGATACAGCCATGTGTCCGATCAATATGCGCCGTTCGCAACCCAGGTGATCCCGGCAACGGTCAGCGAGGCTCCCTATATCCTGGACGGGCTGCTCATGAATGACGCGGGCCGCCGCGTTCGCCAGCATTTTGCCGACACGGGCGGCTTCACCGATCATGTGTTCGCCGCCTGCGCCTTGCTCGGCTACAGGTTCGCCCCCCGTATCCGCGATCTCCCTCAGAAAAGACTCTATGCCTTCACGCCCAACGCGACGCCGGCCAATGTGCGAGCGCTGGTCGGAGGTAAGATCAATGAACCGCTCATCGAGCGCAACTGGCCCGACATCCTGCGCATCATGGCGACGATCGCAGCGGGGATCGTCGCCCCCAGCCAGATTCTTCGCAAGCTCGCCTCTTACCCGCGCCAGAATGGCGTCACCTCAAGCTTTGTACGCTGAACAACGATTTTCCGGACATAATGTGAACATTGGTGTCAGGCAGCGGCGCGAAGGTACTGGTAGAGGGTTTCGCGGCTGATGCCCATGTCGCGCGCTATGGTCGCCTTGCGTTCACCGGCGGCAACGCGGCGGTGCAGATCGGCAATCATCTCATCCGAGAGCGACCGTTTCCGCCCCCGATAGGCGCCGCGCTGCCGAGCGATCGCAATGCCTTCGCGTTGCCGTTCGCGGATCAGAGCGCGCTCGAACTCAGCAAACGCACCCATGACCGAGAGCATCAGATTGGCCATCGGGGAGTCCTCCCCCGAGAAGGACAGGCTTTCCTTCTCAAACTCGATCCGGATACCTCGCTTGGTGAGGCCCTGGACCAGCTTGCGCAGGTCATCCAGATTGCGGGCCAACCGATCCATGCTGTGGACGACGACGGTATCGCCTTCGCGGGCGAAAGTGAGCAGAGCCTCAAGCTGGGGGCGGTTGACGTCCTTGCCCGATGCCTTGTCGGTGAAGGTCCGATCGAGCGACTGACCTTCCAATTGGCGATCCACATTCTGATCGAACGTGCTGACCCGGACATAGCCGATCCGTTGCCCCTTCACTGCGCACTCTCTCCATCAAAATGTCAGGTTGAAATCTATGATACGTAACGAAATTCGTCAACAAATTCCGTTTATCACCCTAATCTGACAGAAACCGCAGTACCGCCCTGACGTCCAGTTAGGCTATACTCCAAGCTGACATCACAAAATCAAATCCCTCAAAGATGGCGTCAATTGCCTTGATGGGGTAAAAACTGGAGTGCTTCCAGGATGGGACATTCGGCAACGTCATCTCCAGTGCATCTGGCTAACGTGGTCGCCAGCGTCACCTCTATCTTCTGCAAATCTGCAATGCGGCGGCGGACATCTTCAAGGTGGAGTTCGGTTCTCGCCATAACCTCCGCGCAGGTTTGTGCACCGGTATCGGTGAGCGACAACAATGACCGTATCTCATCCATTGCATAGCCAAGGTCGCGCGCGCGCAGGATGAACTGCAACCTTTGCACCAGTTCCGGCGAATAGACGCGGTAGCCGTTGGAACTGCGAGGCGGCCCCGGCAGCAATCCCACCTTCTCGTAATAGCGGATGGTTTCGAGATTGCAGCCTGTTTTCCGGGCAAGCTGGGCACGCAAGATGCCGACCTGTTGCTCCATGAAAATACCTCTTGAGTCTGTAGTGGCTACAGAGCCTACACTGCGAATCACTCAGTTGGAACAAGGGATTCAAGCCATGGTCTCAACGCCGGAAGCGGGACAGCCAGCCCTCACCGAAAACCACGAGCCGAAGCAGGCAAACTGGGTTGCGGCGGGCGCATTGATCGGCGCGGGGCTCGCCTCGGCTTGCTGCGTCGTCCCGCTACTGTTGGTTATGCTCGGAATTTCCGGCGCGTGGATCGCCAACCTGACGGCGCTCGAACCTTACAAGCCCTATGTCGCAGGCGTAACGCTCGCGCTGCTCGGCTACGGCTTCTGGCATGTCTATTTCAAGCCGAAACCGCCCTGTGAAGACGGTTCCTACTGCGCTCGTCCACAATCGGCTTGGACCACCAAGGCGGTGCTGTGGCTGGGCCTTGCCGTCGCCATCCTGGCGCTTACCATCGACTGGTGGGCACCCTGGTTCTATTGAAAGGAAATACCCATGAAAAAGACAGTATGTATCGCTATGGCCGTGCTGGCTATGGCTGGCGGCGGGGTCGCCTATGCAGTTAGTGGCACGGCGCAAGATCGCCCCGCGGCTACCGCAACCGCTCAGAAGCAAACCACCTTTGCCATAGAGAACATGACCTGCGCCACCTGCCCGATCACCGTGAAGAAGGCGATGGAAGGCGTCGCCGGGGTAACGGCGGTCACGGTCGATTTCGCAGCCAAGACCGCGCGCGCAACCTATAACCCGCGCCGCACCAATGCTGCTGCGATTGCCGCTGCATCAACCAACGCGGGTTATCCGGCGCGCGCTATTCAAAACTGAGCGGGGCGCCGCCAGCGCCTCAAGAAAGCGATAAGCAATGAACGACTGTTGCAACCGCCCCGGGCAGGAAGGATTTGACGTGGCCGTCATCGGCGCGGGTTCTGCCGGGTTCTCCGCCGCGATCGCCGCTGCCGATCTGGGCGCGAAAGTGGCGCTCGTCGGTCACGGCACGATTGGCGGCACCTGTGTCAATGTTGGCTGCGTTCCTTCCAAGACGCTGATCCGCGCCGCCGAAGCGGTGCATGGTGGGCTTGCCGCCGCGCGCTTTCCCGGCCTTGGGGGCGCTGTCCAGATGGATGACTGGTCCGTATTGGCGGCGTCGAAGAACGATCTTGTCACGACGCTGCGCCAAAAAAAATATGTCGATCTGCTGCCCGCCTATGACGGTGTGAGCTATATCGAGGGCAAGGCACGCTTTGCCGATGGTGCGCTGATTGTCGGCGATGCGCCCATGAAGGTCGGCAAGGTCATATTGGCGATGGGTGCGCACGCCGCCGTGCCGCCGATTCCGGGGATGGACAGCGTGCCCTACCTAACCAGCACATCGGCGCTGGCGCTGGATCGCTTGCCCAAATCGCTGCTGGTGATCGGTGGCGGGGTGATCGGGGTAGAACTGGGACAGATGTTTTCGCGTCTGGGCGTTGATGTCACCATCTGCTGCCGAAGCCGCCTGCTCCCCGAAATGGACCCGGAAGTGAGTGCCGCGCTGAAAAACTATTTGGAAGCCGAGGGCGTGCGGGTTTGCGCAGGTGTCGGCTATCAGCGTATCGCCCAAACACAGAGCGGGGTCGAATTGACCTGCGAGGGGCATTGTGACACCGTCGCGGCGGAACAGGTGCTCATCGCCACCGGACGCCGACCCAATAGCGACGGGCTTGGGCTGGAGGAGCGCGGCATAGTGCTTGCCCGTAATGGTGGAATCGTCGTCGATGACCACCTCGAAACGTCGGTTCCAGGCATTTACGCGGCGGGCGATGTAACGGGACGGGACCAGTTCGTCTACATGGCCGCCTATGGCGCAAAACTGGCCGCGCGCAACGCGGTGACGGGCAACCAATACCGCTACGACAATTCCTCCATGCCATCCGTCGTCTTCACCGACCCGCAAGTCGCCAGCGCCGGCCTCACTGAAACGACAGCACGGGCGCAAGGCCTGGACATCAAGGTTTCGCTGCTCCCGCTCGATGCTGTGCCAAGGGCACTGGCAGCACGCGATACGCGGGGTCTCATCAAACTGATTGCCGACAAGGCGAACGACCGTTTGCTGGGCGGCCAGATCATGGCACCCGAAGGCGCGGATTCGATCCAGACACTGGTGCTGGCGATCAAACACGGCATGACCACCCTGGAATTGGGTGCAACGATATTTCCTTACCTGACCACTGTGGAAGGCCTCAAACTGGCGGCCCAAACGTTTGATAAGGATGTCGCCAAACTGTCTTGCTGCGCCGGGTGATTGCTCGGGGATCAACCGGCAACGAATGGCCTCCCTCCAGTGCAAGCCGCTTTGGTGTCAATTTTGTTATTCGCCTCAGCGGGAGAGCAAAATGGCACGACGCCGACTTCTGACCGGAGACGAGCGCCGGCGCCTGTTCGATCCTCCTGTCCAAGAAACCGCGATCATTGGGCATTATACCCTTTCTGCGGAAGATGTTGAATTGGTTGGGCGCCGCTATGGTCCAGCAAATCGCCTCGGTCTGGCTGCACAAATCGCTTTGATGCGACATCCCGGCTTTGGTCTGCAACCCGAGATCGGGCTTCCCGACGTCATTCTTCAGTACCTCGCGGCACAGTTATTCGTCGATCCTTCCTCCTTCTCTGCATATGGTCAGCGCGCGCAAACCCGTACCGATCATGCCGATCTCGTGGCGCGTTATCTTGGCATACGCCCGTTTCGACGCGGCGACCTGGCACTTGCCCTGAATCTTGCCGCGCAAGCCGCCGAGTATACAGACAGAGGTGAACCGATTGTTCGCGCCCTCATGGTTGGCCTGAAGGGTGAGCGGTTCATTCTTCCGTCAGGCGACACACTGGAACGCGCCGGTCTTGCTGGCCGGGCACGCGCACGCAAAGCTGCCGCAGCCGCAATCGTCGAAGGCCTCAGCTCTGCTGAACTGACACGGCTAGACGAACTCGTAATCAACAACCCGGATTTCGGCATGACACCGCTGGCGTGGTTGCGTAATTTCGAAGAAGCCCCGACTGCGGCCAATATCAATGGCTTGCTTGAGCGCCTGCGCTATGTTCGCGGCATAGGTATCCACCCGGTAGTTGGGGGCGCCATTCCGGAATTCCGCTTTGCCCAATTTGTCCGCGAGGGCGGCGTGGCACCGGCATTCCTGCTTTCGGATTACAGCGTCAATCGCAGGCGGGCGACGTTGACGGCCGCAGTGATCGACCTTGAGGCCAGACTTGCCGATGCCGCGATCCAAATGTTTGACCGACTTATCGGCGGCATGTTCACGCGCGCGCGGCGTGGGCGCGAGCGTCGCTACCAAGATAGTATTCAGTCGGTGGGGCAACTCATGCGGCTGTTTGGCGCCACGATTACAGCACTTGATGAGGCTGTCCAGAATGGCGGCGATCCGCTCGAATTGATTGACGAAGCGGTGGGCTGGCACCGGCTTGTTGCGGCAAAGGCCCAAGTAGATGCCCTTGCTGATCTTGCCGGCGAGGACGCACTGGTAACGGCAACCGAGCGTTACGCCACGCTACGGCGTTTCAGCCCGGCATTTCTGGACGCCTTCACCTTCAAGGCGTCTGGAACAGGGACGGCACTGATCAAAGCCATCGATGTCATTCGCGATGCGAACACACGAAAGTCGCGCGACCTTCCCGATGGCGTTCCACTGCCATTCCCCAATCGGCAGTGGAAGCGTCTCATCACCGAAAGCGGCCGTATCGACCGCCGACGTTATGAAATTGCGATCATGGCAACCTTGCGTGATCGTTTGCGCGCCGGTGATGTATGGATCGAGGGAACCCGCAACTATCAGCGCTTCGATGCCTATTTGCTGGGTCGGCGCGACGCCGCCAAAGTGGCGGATGTGCTTCCGTTCGATTCAAATGCTGCATCCTACCTCGCTGACCGGGCACGAAATCTTGACTGGCGGCTGCGCCGATTTGCCAAGCAGTTGAAAACAAACAAGCTTGAGGGAGTGTCGCTCGAACGAGACCGGCTCAAGCTTCAGCAAATGCCGCCTGTCACCCCACCGGAAGCTGAAGCCCTCGATCGCAAGCTCGATACCCTGCTTCCCCGCGTGCGCATCACCGAGCTGCTGCTTGAAGTCGCCGAACGCACTGGTTTTTTGAACGCATTCCGTGACCTGCGCTCAGGCAAGGAGCACGACAACCCCAGCACGGTACTCGCCGCAATTCTGGCTGATGGCACCAACCTCGGGCTGGAGCGGATGGCCAATGCCAGCGAAGGCGTCAGCTATGCCCAACTCGCATGGACCCACAACTGGTATCTTTCACCCGAGAACTATCAGGCCGCGCTGGCCATGATCATCTCAGCCCATCACGAATTACCCTTCGCGCGGCATTGGGGCGCTGGCACCAGTTCGTCGTCCGATGGCCAGTTCTTCCGGTCGGGGCGGAGCCGTTCAGGGGCGGCGGACGTCAATGCCAAATATGGCGCCGAACCTGGCGTGAAAATCTATTCTCACCTTTCCGATCACTTCGCATCATTCGGATCACGGATCATGTCCGCGACGGCAGGTGAAGCGCCTTACGTGCTCGACGGGCTTGTCCTGGGCGCCGGCAACCTTCCGTTGCATGAGCACTATACCGATACCGGCGGCGCCACCGATCATGTTTTCGCACTCTGCCACCTACTCGGGTTCCGCTTCGCGCCCCGGCTGCGCGATATTGGCGACCGCAAGCTGGGTTCGATCGCTGCGCCATCGACATACAAGGGCATCGAAAATCTGATGGGCCGCACCATCAAAACGGCAGCGATCGAGGCCGATTGGGATGACATCGTCAGGATTGTCGCCTCAATCAAGGATGGCACGGTGGCGCCGTCAGTAATCTTGCGAAAACTTGCCGCCTACAAACGCCAGAACAGGCTGGATTTTGCATTGGCTGAACTGGGCCGTATCGAGCGCACTTTGTTCACGCTCGATTGGCTTGAACAACCGGAACTGCGACGTGCCTGTCAGGCCGGTCTCAACAAAGGCGAGGCGAGGCACACGCTTGCCGCCGCCATCTATACCAACCGGCAGGGTCGGTTCACCGATCGCTCGCTGGAAAATCAGGAATTTCGCGCATCTGGGCTGAACCTGCTGATTGCGGCGATTTCCTACTGGAACACGGTCTATCTCGACCGGGCCGCCCAGCACCTCAACGCTGTCGGCACGACGTTCGATGCGGCACTGCTTGCGCACCTTTCTCCGATGGGCTGGGCGCACATCAGTCTGACCGGCGATTACCTCTGGGAGCAGGCCAGGCGACTTCCAGCAGGTGAATTCCACCCACTCAACGAGCCAATGGCGCGGTTGAAGCGTGTAGCGTAGCCCATGTTCCGCTTATGTCCGAGAAATCGTTGTCTGGCGAACAAACCTTGAGGTGACGCCAGAATGAGCTGGCCCTCGCATTGCGAGAGGTGGGCCGCATCGAGCGAACCCTGTTCATGATCGACTGGATTCTTGATGCCGGCCTCCAGCGCCAGGCTCAGATCGGCCTCAACAAGGGTGAGGCCCACCACGCCCTAAAGCGCGCCATCAGCTTCCACCGCCGAGGTGAAATCCGGGATCGATCCGGCGAAGGCCAGCACTATCGCATCGCCGGAATGAACCTGCTCGCCGCCATCATCATATTCTGGAACACCATGAAGCTCGGCGAGGTCGTCAATACCCGGGCCGCCAGCGGTACCCATATCGCGCCTGATCTACTCGCCCACGTCTCGCCGTTGGGATGGGAACACATCAATCTAACCGGGGAATATCGCTGGCCCAAATCCTTAGCGTAGGATTCCGCCCCCTCCCGCAAACGCCCCCTACGATTGAGAAGCGCGGCGGAATCTCTTAGATTGATCGCTGGAGGCTTTGTTCGCGGAGACGCGCACATTGCCTTCTTTTCGTTTTAGGAAGCGCTGCCCTAAGCGACAGAAGCCAGAGCTTTGACAATGCGGCATTCCGCGATGGAGCCGACCATGTATCTTGATCCTATCGGTGCAGACACGCGATGATGGCGGTCACGACGGCGGTGGTTTCCGCGACGTCGCGCACCCTCACTGTGTCGAGGCCGATTTCAGCAGCGGGATAGTCATTCCCACCGGGGAATATCGCATCCCCAATGAACAGCATCCCGTCGAGCGGGACACCGCTCTCGGCACTCAGGCGCTTCAGGCCATAGCCCTTGTCGATCCCTGCTCTGGTCACGTCGATCGATGTCGTGCCACCGAGATTGATCGAGAGCTCCGGCAGCTTCGCGCGCAACGTGGCCTGCAACGCGGTCCTCTTCTTTCGGTCAGGATCCCACGCTTCCTTTTCCTTCAGCGGCGCTGCCTGCCCCAGGCCCGAAAAGGTGATCTGGCTGCCCCGGTCCTCGATCCGTTCGCCCCAGATACGTTCGTCGGCGAGACCGGCATCGGTCAGCGCCTGATCGAAGGCCGTGCGGATCTTCGCCTTCTCCGCGTCGTCGAACAGTTCGGCATAGACCGCGCGCCAAGCGCCATTGATGAACCGATAGAGTTTCGTGCCTGTGGTCGGCATCAACCAGAGACGGTCGAGCGCGACGCCGGCAGGAAGGCGCGAGGCGATCTGCTTTTCGAACTGCGGCCAGTCCCCGCCCGAGATCACCGCCACATCCGTGATGGCGAGCAATCGGGCGAGGATTGCGGCCATATCCTCCGATAACGGCCGCTTGCTCTCGGCAAGCGTGCCGTCGAGGTCGAAGGCGATCAGCCACTTCATGCCGCCTTCCCTGCCGGATCGCGGTAGGCGAGCAGCCTGAGCGCATTGATGACGACGAGCAGCGTCGATCCCTCATGAACCGCCACCGCTGGCCCAATGCCGAGGCCGAGGATGGTAGCAGGCACCAGGAAGGCGACGACACCCAGGCTGACGAAGACGTTCTGCCGGATGATTCCACGGGTATGGCGGCTAAGACCGACTGCGAATGGCAGGTGCGCCAGATCGTCGGCCATCAGCGCCACGTCGGCTGTCTCCAGCGCAACGTCCGACCCCGCCGCGCCCATCGCGATGCCGACCGTGGCGCTTGCCATCGCCGGCGCATCGTTCACGCCGTCGCCCACCATCGCGACCTTGTCTTCGCCGGCGAGCTTCTTGATCGCGGCAACCTTGTCTTCGGGCATGAGGTCGCCCCACGCTTCGTCGATCCCGACTTCGTCGGCGATCGCTTCGGCGACTTTCTGGTGATCGCCGGAGATCATTATCATCCGCGACACGCCCATCTCGTGCAGCCGACGCAACGCGGTCTTGGCAGCTTCGCGAGGCGTGTCCATCAGGCCGATCGCGCCCAGGTCGCGGTCCCCCTTGCGGACCACCATTGTCGTGCGGCCGTTCTCGCGCAGCTTCGCGATTGCGTCCTGCGCGCCCTGCCCCAGCGCCGGAATGCCCTCACTTCCGAACATCTCGGCCTTGCCGATCCACACCGTCTCGCCATCCACGCTCGCGGTGACGCCCCGACCGGTCAGGCTCTTGAGGTCGCCGGCAGTCGGCACGGCACGATCGTTCAGACGTTCGCGGCCGTCCTTGACGATCGCTTGGGCCAGGGGATGGTCGCTCAACGCTTCGACGGCGACAGCCAGCGCCAGCAACTCGCCTTCATCGGCGCCATCGACGGGCACGACATCAGTGATGCGCGGACGACCTTCGGTCAGCGTGCCCGTCTTGTCGAAAGCGATCGCTTTGAGCGACCCGAGGTTTTCGAGCGGTGCACCGCCCTTCACGAGCACGCCGCCCCGCGCTGCACGGGCAACGCCCGACAGGACCGCGCTCGGCGTTGCGATCGCGAGCGCGCACGGGCTTGCCGCCACCAGCACCGCCATCGCGCGATAGAAGCTGTCGCGGAACGGCTCGTCGACGACCACCCATGCGAACAGCAGGAGCACTGACAGGACCAGGACGGCGGGCACGAAGATCCGTTCGAACCGGTCGGTGAAGCGCTGCGTCGGCGACTTCTGCGTCTCCGCTTCGCTCACCATCTTCACGACCTTGGCAAGCGCGCTTTCATTGGAACGGCGTGTCACCTCGATCTCGATCGCGCCGCCGCCGTTGATCGTACCAGCAAAAACCCGGCTTTCCGCGTCGACTGCATCGGGCTTGGCGCGTGCCGCTGCGGCATCTGCGACCGGCACCTTGTCGACCGGGATGCTTTCACCCGTGACCGGGGCCTGGTTGATCGCGCTGGTGCCCTTGATGACGAAGCCGTCGGCAGGCAGGCGCTCGTTCGGGCGGACGATGGCAATGTCCCCGACGACCATCTGCTCGACCGGGATTTCGCTGGTCTGCCCGCCGCGTCGCACGGTCGCGGTTTCGGGCGCGAGCTTCGCCAGCGCCTCGATCGCCTTCTTGGCGCGGCCCATTGCATAATGCTCAAGCGCATGGCCGAGGCTGAACAGGAACAGCAGCAGCGCACCTTCGGCCCATGCGCCCAGCGCAGCGGCGCCGGCCGCAGCGACCAACATCAGCGTGTCGATCTCGAACTTCTTCATCCGGAGGTTGTCGATCGCCTCGCGCAGCGTGAAGAATCCGCCGAAGAAATAGGCTGCGATATAGCAGGCGGTCGGCAGCCATTCGGGCGCGCCAGCGACCAGCCTCTCGATCGCGTAGCCGATCCCCAGCAGCGCGCCACAGGCGAGCGCGAAGATCAGCTCGGTATTGGGGCCGAGAAATTCGGCGTGGCTATGGTCGTGGCCATCGCCGGGGCCGTGCTTCTCTTCGCCCGCGCCGTGGCCCCCGGGGCCGTGGTCGTGGCCGGCATGTTCATCGGCAGCGACCCGCTTGCCCACCCTCACCTTCAGCTTGCGAAGCGCAGCGCGCACCTCCTCTTCGGTGGTTTCGCGGCGATCATATTCGACCCGGACAGACCCGCTGGTGCTGGCGCTTGCCTGGACCACGCCGGGCAAGGCGCACAGCGCATCGCTGACCGTGCGCGCCCGACGTTCGTGGTTGATCCCCGTCACCTGCCAGATCGCATGGCCGTAGCGCTCGGTGATTTCGGCACCTGCGGCGCGCACCATTTCGCGCAACCGTGGCAGCGGCAGCTTGGCGGCATCGAAATGGATGCACAGCGCCGCTGGCGTGTTGCCGTCGAGACAGATCACATGCGCCCGCTCGACACCTTCGCGCTTTGACAGGGTTGATACGAGACGGTCCAGGCAGGCATCGGCCGCGTCAGGAAGGTCCGGCAACAACACTGGAATGTCGAGTTCGAGCTTGTCGTTCATGACGACCTCCTTTCGCTTTTCTTGGTTTCGGCGCGCGCGTCGCGCAGGATTTCGACACCGCCCTTGATGGCGATGATGGCGGTGGCGAAGCCGACCAGCAGGTCCGGCCAATTGGTACCCAACCACAGCACCAGCACGCCGGCGATCAGGATGCCGCCGTTGGAAATGAAGTCGTTGAAGCTGAAGGTGGTTGCGGCCCGGAGATTGACGTCCGGATCCTTGAGGCGCTGGAGCAGCCGCAGGCAGAGGTAATTCACGACGCCGGCGATCGCGGACATGACCATCATGGTAGGTCCGATGGGCTCGCTGCCCTGCACGTAGCGCCGTCCGACATCGATCAAGATGCCGCCCGCGAAGATCAGCAGCATGACGCCCGAAGCGACCGCGGCGCGTGTCTTCCATGTCTGGCCCCGGGTGAGCGCCACAAGGCTCAGCGCATACACAGCCGTATCGGACAGGTTGTCGACGCCGTTGGCGATCAGCGCGCTCGAGTCCGCGAAGAAGCCGGAAACGAAGAAGCCCGCAGCGATCGCCGCGTTCAGCAGCAGGACGATCCACAGTGTGCGGCGCTCCTGCCCGCCATTGTTGTCGTTGCCCGGGATCATCCCATCATCTCCTCAAGTGTCAGCAGGGCCAGGAAGCCGACGAAAAACATCGAGCTGATGAGCGGGGTGTCGGGTTTCTCGTGCGCCTCGACCAGCAACTCCTCCGTGACGAGGTAGAGCAGCGCCATCAGCCCGAAGCTGAGGAAGCCGGCGATCATCACCGGCGACAGCGCGGCGACCGGCACGGCAGCGAGCGCGCCGATCGGCAGCAGCAGGGCCAATGCCGAGACGATCACGATGATGCGCAAGCGCGAGCGATAGGTTTCCGCCAGCTCGTCGGTCAGCGTCAGTCCCAGAAATAACACTTCCAGAGTGAGCGCGATCGTCAGCAGGAGACCTGCCTTCTCGCCCGCCACGAAAGCGAGGCCGAGCACCAGGCCGTCGACCAGAATGTCGATGCCGATCGCGGCGAGTAGCGCCATCGGCCCCTTGAAGCGGGCCTCAAGAGCCTTGAGCCCCAGCATGGTCGCGACGCCCGCCGCCCCGCCGATCAACGTCGCGCTGGGCGATGCCTCATGCTTGACCTGCGGCAGGATTTCGGTCGCTGCCGCCGCGAACACGACGCCGGCAGCGAGATGCTGTAGGCCCGCCACGAGGCCAGGTTTCAACTTGGTGCGGCTCGCGACAATCGCGCCGAGCACGACCGCCAGCACAGGCGCAAGCGTATAGAGCAGTGCCTGCATTTCCTAGGACTCCTCCGGGGTTCGGTGGCAGACGCGGATCTTCCCGCGTCGCGTGAACGCGATCGATCCGCCCGCCACGACAGCCCGCGAATGGTCGCCGCGAAACTCGTCACCGGTTCGCTGCGCGCGCAGGATCTCGGTCCTGCCCTTCGGCAGCCAGGTGACGGCCATTTTCAAGCCGTCATCGATGAAGTCGACATCGGCGCGTGTGCCGTCGTCGCAGTACATGATGCGCTGCGCGATTAGTTTCGACGTCAGATGCTTTTCATGCGCCGGCTCGGTAGGCTGGGTCGGCGCTGGATTACACGCCCCTATAACCGCCCCGGAGACGAGAACGACGCCGAGGCGCGCGATCGCCAGACCGGCCCGATTCAGGCCGCACAAGGTTGTCACATTTGAAATCGACGTGTCAGACATCGGTCTCTTCCGACGAAGCGCCCTGTGGCGTTCGAAGGCAGGGCAGTTCATCGCGTGCCTTCCTGCTCGCAGATCCGGGTACGGCCATCGCCTTCCACGATGGTGAGCTGCGACCCCTTGAAGGTCGCGGTGGCTGTTTCGCCGACATATTGCAGGCCCTGCGCTGGCGCGGTCAGCATCATCGGCGGTCCCCCGTTGGAGCGCCGCAAATCGATCTGCAGGCCGTTGTCCTTGTAATCGACGAACAGCGGTTCCCCGTCGGAACAGCGATATCTATGCCGCCCCATTTCCCCGGTCGCCACGGCGCTGTCGGACGAATGGATCTGCTGCTCCGTTGGCGGGGCTGGCGGCTTTCTTTCCGAGCACGCCGCGAGCCCGACAACGAGGATGACGGCGGGCAGCACCCGCTTACAGTGCATCATCATCGCGCCTTCCTCCTGTAGCGGAAGGGGACGCGCTGACGATTGATAGCCCGGGCAGGCTGACCTACCCGCCAGCGGAGATAGGTTGCGAGGCGATCGTCAGATTCGACCATCAGGGATCGCAGGCGGCGCAACATCATCGCCGCGAACGGCAGGGAGAGCGCCCCGCGCAGCGTGCAGCTATGCGTTAGCCTGGTGCCGCCATCGTCCCCCGCCAGCTCGTACCGCTCTTCGAGCGTGAACAGATAGGGGATGCCGCAGGACCAAGCGAAGGCGTGCGGTTTATCGAATCGATCAATCCGTGCTGGCGTCCGAATTGGCCGGGTGATGCCCTGGATCGCAAAGGTGCATTCTGTGTCGCCGAGCCGGGACGGATCATCGAGAAATACGAGCGGACTCCACGCCCGGCGATGATCCGGATCGGTGAGTGCCGACCAGATGCGCAGTGGCCCGCCGTGAAGCATCGAGCTGGTTATGGTGCGAGGCATATCCCCATCTCCCAGAGATGGGCGGGGCGATCGCGGATCGCCCTGCCCATCCATCAGGCCAAGTTGTTCACGAAGGTCTGACCGTGGTCGTCCCCTTCATGCTCCTCATTGTAGTGCTCGGGTTTCTCGATCACTTTCTGCCCGAACCGGGCATAGAGTGTCGGCAGCACGAACAGCGTAAGAAGCGTCGCCGAGATCAGACCGCCGATGACGACCGTCGCCAAAGGCTTTTGAACCTCTGCGCCGGCGCCTTCGCCCAGCGCCATCGGCACGAAGCCGAGGCTGGCGACTAGCGCGGTCATGATGACGGGTCGCAGACGCTGCATCGCGCCAACATGCGCGGCTTCCTCGCGGCTCATCCCTGATCGGATCAGATCTTGGATCGAGCTGACCATGACGAGGCCGTTGAGGACCGCGATGCCCGAGAGGGCGATGAAGCCCACTGCCGCCGAGATCGAGAAGTCCATGCCCCGCAGGAACAGCAACAGGACGCCGCCCACCAGCGCGAAAGGCACGCCGGTGAACACGATCGCGGCGTCGCGGACCGATCCCAACGCCCCGTAGAGGAGCAGCAGGATCAAGATGAAGCAAGCCGGAATGACCAGCTTCAGCCGTTCGCTTGCCGATTGGAGGTTCTCGAACTGGCCGCCCCATTCGAGATAGGTGCCGGCAGGCAGCCGGAGTTGGCTGCCGATCGCCGCCTGCGCATCCGCCACGACGGATCCGACGTCGCGGCCACGCACGTTGGCTTGCACCACCACGCGCCGCTTGCCGTTCTCGCGGCTGATCTGGTTCGGACCATCGACCACCTTGATCTCGGCGACGCTGGACAGCGGTACATAGCCGCCGCCTGCCACCGGCACCTGCACCTGTTGGAGCAGGCCGATGTCGGCACGCTGCGCCTCCGACAGGCGGATCACCACGGGGAAGCGACGGTCGCCCTCGAAGATCTGGCCCGATGTTCGCCCGCCGATCGTCGCAGTCACGGTGTCCTGCACATCCTGAGCCGTAACGCCCAACCGCGCCATCGCGTCGCGGTTGACGCGAATGTCGAGCATGGGAAGACCGGTCGTCTGCTCCACCTTCACGTCCGCTGCGCCTTGCGTTCTGCGCAGCACCGCCGCGATTTGCTCGGCCGTCCGGTTCATCTGGTTGAAGTCGTCCCCGAACACCTTCACCGCGATGTCGCCGCGCACGCCGGCGATCAGCTCGTTGAAGCGCATCTGGATGGGCTGGGTGATCTCGTAGGCATTTCCCGGAATCTTCGCGAGATTACCCTCGATCCGGCTGACCAGCTCCTCCTTGGGAAGCTCAGGATCCGGCCAATCCTTGCGCGGCTTCAGGATGACGAACATGTCGGTCGCGTTCGGCGGCATCGGGTCGGCCGCCAGCTCGGCGGTGCCCGTCTTGGAATAGACGAATTGCACCTCCGGCTGCTTCGACATCATCCGCTCGATCGGCACCTGCATCGCCTGGCTCTGCTGGACCGACGTTGCCGGAATGCGGAGCGACTGGATCAGCAAATCGCCTTCGTCGAGCTGCGGCAGGAACACCGAGCCGAGCGTAGTGAAAGCAAGCGCCGCCACCACAAGGCTTCCCACACCCGCACCGATCGTCAGCGTCGGGCGCTTCATGGCCCGGTCGAGACCGGGTTCGTAGCGCTTCTTCAGCCACGTGATGATGCGGCCGTCCTTCTCCTCGACCTTCTTCGACAGCCAGATCGCAATCATCGCCGGCACGAAGGTGAGAGAGAGGATGAAGGCGAAGGCGAGCGCGATGATGACGGTCAGCGCCATCGGTCCGAACGTTTTACCCTCCACGCCGGTCAGCGTGAGCAGCGGTACGTAGACGAGGATGATGATTGCCTGCCCGTACACAGAGGGACGGATCATCTCACGCGCAGCGGCTGCCACGGTCGCGAGCCGTTCCTTGACGCTGAGCAATCGGCCTTCATGATGCTGTTGCTCGGCAAGCCGGCGCAGCGCGTTTTCGACAATGATGACGGCGCCGTCGACGATCAGACCGAAGTCCAAAGCCCCAAGGCTCATCAGATTGGCCGAGACCCCAGCGCGCAGCATACCAAAGCCTGTCAGCATCATGGTGATCGGGATGACCAACGCCGCGATCAGGGCCGCACGGAAGTTGCCGAGCAGCAGGAAGAGCACGACGATGACCAGCACCGCGCCTTCGGACAGGTTTTTCGCGACCGTCTTGATCGTCGAATTGACCAGCTCGGTGCGGTTCAGCACCGGCTGAATTACGACGTCAGGAGGCAGCGAAGCGTTGATCGTCTTCAGTTTCTCAGCGACCGCGGTCGACACGATGCGGCTGTTCTCGCCGATCCGCATGATCGCCGTGCCGACGACGACTTCGGTACCGTTCTCCGATGCCGAACCCATGCGGATCGCCTGACCCGTCTTCACAGTCGCAACTTGTTCGACCGTGATCGGCACGCCGTTACGTGTCGCGATCACGGTCCTGGCCAACTCGCTGGCATTGCGAACGAGCGCATCCGAGCGAACAGCCAGACCTTCGCCATTGCGATTGACGAAGCCACCGCCGACGCTGGTGTTATTGCGCTCCAGCGCATTTCCCAGGTCCGTCAGCGTGATGCCGAGCGAGGCCAGCTTCTGCACGTCGGGCACGACGAGGAACTGCTTGGCGTAACCGCCAATCGAGTCGACACCGGCGAGGCCCGGTGTGGTCTTCAGAAGCGGCGTCACGATCCAGTCCTGCGCGGTGCGCAGGTAGGTCGCCTTGTCCTCTTCGGTCGTCAGTCGCTCGCCCTCTGGCGTGATGTAGCTGCCATCGGGCTGTTGGCCCGGTTCACCGGGCTTGTGCTTGTCGTCCTCGCGATGATCGAGACGAACGGTGTACATGTACACCTCGCCCAGGCCTGTCGCGATCGGACCCATTTCAGGGTTCACGCCGTCGGGCAGATTCTCTTGCACGCCCCGCAGACGCTCGCCCACCTGCTGGCGGGCGAAATAGATGTCCGTCGCGTCCGAAAAGACCGCCGTGATCTGCGCGAAGCCGTTGCGGCTCAACGAGCGCGTATATTCCAGGCCGGGGGTGCCGGCGAGCGCGGTTTCGATTGGAAACGACACCTGCTTCTCGACCAGCTCGGGCGAGAGGGCAGGCGCGCGGACGTTGATCTGGACCTGATTGTTGGTGATGTCCGGCACCGCGTCGATCGGTAGCCGGTAGAGGGAAAAGGCGCCGATGGCGGCGACGATGACGGTGAGGAGCAGGACTAGCCAGCGCTTCTCGACCGCCCAGGTTACGATACGGGCGATCATGGCTTAATCCTCGTGGCTCGCTTCGCCCTTGCCGATCTCGGCCTTGAGCGTGAAACTTCCGGTGGTGGCGATCTGTTCGTTGCCGGTCAGGCCCGACCGGACGATCACCGTGTCGCCCGACGCATCGCCGAGCTGGACCGGGGTCGCCTTGAAGCCGGTGGGCGTGCGCACGAACACGACCGACTTGCCCTCGAAACTCTGGACCGCCGTCGTCGGCACGCGGACCGCCCCGCTCCCGCCGCTGCCCGTGAGCTGCACGGCTGCCGTCACAGGCTCGCCGACCCGCCATTCGCCACCGCGATTGTCGAGGGTGGCGAGCGCAGGCACGAGCCGCGTCTGCGGATCAAGCGCCGGCGACACGAAGGTCACGCGGGCGGTCGCCTGACGGCCTGCCGCCTTCACCAGCACCGTATTGCCGGGACGCACCCGGCCCGCATCCTCGGGCTTGAGATTAAGCGCGATCGACACCTGGCTCAGGTTGGCGATGCGATAGAGTTCGGCATCCGCCGCGACCGTTTGTCCCAGCGTCACGGGGCGCGCAATGATCTGGCCCGAGATCGGCGCGGCAATGCCGAGCCGGTTGAGCCCGCCGCCGCCGACACCCGCCGCCGAAACCATGCTCTGCGCCTGCGTCAGGGCGATCCGCGCCTCCGTCGCCGCTGTGCGGGCGGCGATCAGATCCTGTTCAGGGGAGACTCTCTGCGCGAACAGCCGCTGTTCGCGCGCGAGGTTCGAATTAGCGAGCTGAAGCCGCGCCCGCGCCGCCTCGACCTCGCCCTTGATCTGCGCCGCCTCGCGGCTTTCGATGACCGCAATGGTCTGGCCGCGTCCGACCGATTGGCCGAGGTTACGGGTGAGCGCGACCACGCGTCCCGCAATTGCGGCCGAGACGACCTGCGTTCCCTGTGGGTCGCCCTCGATGATCGCGGGCAGCTCGATCGTCCCGGCCCCGCCGATGATCGGCCGTCCGACCTGGACGCCCGCTGTGGCGATCTGGTCGGCACCCAATGTGACGACGCCTTCACCGGCATGACCGCCTTCAGCACCGCCCTTTTCCGTGCCCGCTGCCGTCTCATTGGCAGCTGCGCCTTCGGCAGTTGCCTCGTTTCCGCCATCCTTGCCGCCGCAGGCAGCCAAGAGCAGGGCGAGCGACGCCGCGCCCGCGAGATAAAAGCTCTTCATCACTGATTCCCCCCATTGGGCGCACGAGCGGTCAGTCGCTCCACTTGCGCGCGGGCATTCTGGTAATTGGCAAGCGCGTCGATCGCGGCGACCCGCGTTTCGGCGAGCGTGCGTTCAGCATCGAGCAATTCGAGCTGGCCGAACTTGCCCTCGCGATAGCCGATCCGCGCGATGCGGGCGGCCTCCTGTGCAGCCGCCAGCGCCGGCCCCGACGCCGCACGAGCCGTCGTTGCGGCATTGGCCGCCTGCGCCTGCGCGTCCGTGATCGCCTGTTCGATGTCGAGCGCGGTCACGCGGCGCTGCGCATCCGCCTGGGTCCGCTGCGCGGTCGCCTGCGCAATCGCGGCGCGACCATTGTTGAACACCGGGATCGGGATCGACACGCTGAACACCGCCGCCATGTCGTTGGTCGCTTCCAGGCGGCGGATCGACGGCCCGACGTTCAGGTCAGGCACGCGATTGGCGCGCGCGAGCCGCACGCCGGCTTCGGCAATGGAGAAATCCGCGTTGGCTGCCGCCAGCGCGAGTGTGCCGGTCGTGTTGACCGGTGCCAACGGCCCATAGACGTTCACATCGGGAAGGCGATCGAGCAGCGTGTCATCGAGCAGGCCGTCGATCGGCCGTCCGATCCGACGCGCCAGATTGGCGCGGGCCGCCTCGGCCAAGCGAAGCTGCCGCTCCACATTGGCGTCGGCATTGATACGCGCGACATCCGCGCGCTGTTGCTCGAGTGGCGATGCCCGCCCTGCCTGCACGCGAACGCTCGCGGCCCGCAGCGCATCGCTGGCGATCCGGGCCTGATCGCGGGCTGTCATTACCCGGCGATCGGCCGCGACCGCTTCGACATAGAGCTGCGTTACCTGAAGCCGGACATCCGCCGCGATGATCGCGGCCTGGATCTCGGCCCGGGACAATTGCGCATTGGCGACCGCGACGCGGGCGCCGCGCTTGCCGCCTAGCTCGATCGGGATCGCAAAGCCGACCGTGGTTTCCGCGCTGCGGCCCCCCCGATACGGCCCGGAGCCGATGACATTCTCGACTTGGCCTTGAACCACCGGATTGGGCCGCAAGCCGGCGACTGTGCGACCTGCACGGGCCGCGTCGATTCCAGCTGTCGCCGCTTCCGCAGCAGGGGCCGAACCGCCCGCTGCACTGACCGCTTGGTCAAGCGTGTAGACCGGCGCATCCTGCGCAACAGGCGCGGACGGTCCGACCTGCGCCTGCGCCATCGTGGCGCAAGACGCTGCGGCCAGCATGGCCGCGAGGATACGATTCATGAAAATAGGACTCCTGACGATGATCGACAGGGGCGCGCCAACGCACGCCCAAATCGGACGTCAGGCTTGGGGGGGCCTCAAATGGACCATGCCGGTGCGGCCGTCGAGCGACGCAGAGGCGGAGATTGTCGGCTTGGGCACTGTGAGGACGGGGGTATATTCCATCGTCGTGCGCGCAGGCGCGCCGACGTCGTGTCCGTGACAATAATTGTGATGATGCGGGACATTCTTGTCCGAGTCCGATGGCACCTGATCGATGTCACCGGCGGTATGGACCGTGAACTCAACGCCCGCGATGCTTCCCCCCGCCAGATCGGCGGCATGGGCCATGCCGGAGAAGCTGGTCAGGACCAGCATCAGGCATGTCAGGAAAGGCAAAAAGGCTCGCACTAGCTTGCCTCTATCACGGAAGGGTTTTCATGTCATTGCACTAATTCGAACCAAGGGTCACTGAGCCGGAACCCGAGCGGGATCGGTCGCGCCCGTTCCAGGCGAACCCGACCGCAATGGCGACCGCCATCAGGAGTTGCGCCAGCACCGATTGCCAAGTGGGAAACACGCCGAGCATCGACAGCCGTGGCACGTCCGCGAGCGGTGCGATGTTGATAAGGCCGGCTTCCTGGAGCGCGGCGACGCCTTTACCCGCCAGCACGACGGTCAGGACCGCCATGAGCCAGGAGCTATAGCGGAAGAACTGCGCGATCGGCAGCTTGCGACTGTAGCGAAGCATGGCCCAAGCGATCAGGCTGAGCAGTCCAATCGCCGACCCGGCCCCCGCGAGAAGCATCCCGTTGTCACCTTGCGCCGAAAGCGCGGCATAGAACAGGATCGTCTCGAAGACCTCGCGATAAACTACGACGAACGCCAGCCCGAACAGGAACCAGCCCGACCCGCCCGAGAGCGCCCGCGACATCTTCTCGCGAATATAGCGCTGCCACTGATCGGCCTGCGCCTTGCCGTGCATCCAAATCCCGACCGAGAGCAGCACGACCGCGGCGAACAGCGAGCCAAACCCTTCCGTCAGCTCCCGGCTCGCACCGCTGATCCCGATCGCATAGGTGGCGACCGCCCAGGTGATCCCGCCCGCGATGATCGCGCTGACCCAGCCGCCATGCACGTACCGCAGCGCCTCGCCGCGCTCGGCTTTACGCAGGAACGCGATCATGGCGACAACGATGAGCAGGGCTTCGAGCCCTTCACGCAGCAGGATCGTGAACGCGCCCAGGAACGTGGACGCTTCGGTGGCGGCATCAGGCGCGAGCGCCGCTTCCGCATCGTCGAAAAGGCCGCCCAGTACTGCGACCTTCTCCGCGAGATCATCGGGCGACGCGCCCCGGTCGATCGAGGCGCGGAACTCCCCCATCGCGCCCTCGATTCGACCCATCAGCGTCGCGTCGCGCGCGGTGAGTGTTGGCTCGATCGGCTCGAACCCATCGAGATAGGCCGACAGCGCCAGCTCTTTCGCCATGCGCGCATCGCCGCGCCGCGCAGCCGCCACGCTTTCGGCGAGTTTGGCGCGGGCGACCGCGAGCGAGCCGGGAGCCTGTTGTATCACCTGTTCGGGATGACGACGCAGGAACGCGAGCACTGGGTCAGCCTTGGCGTCGCCGATCGCCGCGCCGAGCGCGGCCGGGGTGAGCGCGACCAGGGTTTTCAGGTCCGGAATGCGCCGGCGAAGGGTCGGGTCGGATTTCCAAAGCCGCTCGCCTTCGCGCGCCTGCGCATCCGTGAAGGCGAAGCTCCCGGCTCGGAATGCTAACGCCCAGCGCTGATCGTTGGGCAGATCGGCGAAGCTCTGCATCGCGGTCCCGTCGATGCCTTGCGTCACCACCTGATAGAGCGCGAACACGCTGCGCTGGCGCGCGCGCTCGGCATCGGTGAAAGCAATCGGGGGCGTAGCGAGCTTGGCGGCGTCAGGGCCACGGCCGTTGCCCGTCATCCCGTGGCAGGACGCGCAGGATTGTCGGAACAGTGCATCGCTGGAGACGAGGTTCGGAGCCTTATCGGGCGCGAGCGGCACCGGGTAGGCGCGCAACAGATCGGCCGCGAGCCCGTGCGCCAATGTTGCCACCTGTTCAGTCGGTCCCTTTTCCGCGATCACCGCCTGGAGGTTGGCAGCCCGCTGGATGAGGGCTTGACGCTCCGGCTTCGCCGGCAGGCCCTGAAGCCGTGTCGAGACCGACGCGGCGAACTCCGTCATCTCGGCATATTCCGACGTGCTCTTGATCCGACCGTTGGCGACCGCGCCGCCATAATCGACGGCCATATAGTCGAGCAGCCGCCATGCGGTTTGCACGTCGCCGGGTTCGGCGATTGCCGCAGCAGGGATCAGCAGCGCCGCGAGCGCGGAGAGCAGCCGCAACGAGAGCATTGCCCGGATCAACGCGAGCAGACGCACTACCGCTCTCCCAATTCGCGCCGAGCGCCAGTGACGATTTCATAAGCGGAGTGGAGGAACAGGAGGGCGATGAGGCCGGCGACGGCGAGGTCCGGCCAGGCGCTTCCTGTCCACGCCACCAGACCGGCCGCGGCGATCACCGCCACGTTGGCGAGCGCGTCGTTGCGGCTGAACAGCCAGATCGCGCGAACATTGGCGTCCCCTTCCCGGAAACGCGCAAGCACCAAGGCGGACACGACATTGATCGCGAGCGCGACAACGCCGATTGTGCCCATCAGTTCGGCATCGGGCGCGGTTGCGTTCAGGGCGCGCCAAATCGCGAAACCGATTACGCCCACGCCAAGCGCACCGAGAAACAACCCCTGCGTCAGCGCGACCTTTGCCCTCGCCCGTGCGGACCAGGCAAGCGCGAGAAGACCGATAAGGCTGATCGACCCGTCCCCGAGAAAATCGAGGGAATCCGCTTTCAGCGCTTGGCTATCGGCGATGAACCCGCCGAACAGCTCGGCGACTCCGAAGCCGAGGTTGAGCACCACGACGGTCAGCAGCGCACGGCGATAGGCCGGATCGGTTTGCGCGCGCGCGGGCTCCCCGTGGCACCCGCAGCTTTCGGTAGAAGCATTCATGCGGCCTTCCTTACCACCTCCAGTCGCTGTAGAAGCAAGCGAAATGTGCGACACGTTCGCATAAGCAAGGATGGCATGATGAAGCCGGTGATGATTGGGCAGCTCGCCAGCGAGACCTCGACGAAGGTGACGACGATCCGCTTTTATGAGTCGATCGGGTTGCTCCGATCCGCCCCTCGCACGGCGTCGGGTCGCAGAACCTACGATGCCAGTGACATTGAGCGTTTGCACTTCATCCGCAACGGTCGCCGGCTTGGCTTCTCCGTCGACGAGATCCGTTCGTTGATGGGGCTGGCGCAGAACCCGGACCAGGATTGTGGTGCCGCCTCAGCTATCGCTGCTCAGCACCTCAAGGATGTGGAGGAGAGACTGGCGCAACTCGCGGTGTTGCGGGATGAGTTGGCAATGCTCAGCCAGAGCTGCACCAAGGCGCGCATGGCCGATTGTCGGATCATGAAGGCGATCGGCAAAGGCCACCCTCAAGCCGATCAATAATAATCGGCCAGCCTGAGCTCGCGCACATCACCCGAGGCCATCGTCAGCTTTACGAGGGTGCCAGCAGGCCGGGAGCGCACTTGCCAGAGCTCCCCACGCGTATAGTTCGCATCGATCGAATGGCCGTTCACCGCCACGATCCGGTCGCCGACCGCCCAGCCAGCCTTTTCCGCGGGACTGTTCGCCGCCACATGAACAACGGTGAGCGCCGTTGGTGAGGCTGCGAGGCCAAGGCCGCTACGGTCCTTCAGCATCGGCAGGCGACGACGAGGACCGAGTGGCCGGAGCCACACGAATCCGGCGGTCACGTCGAACACCACGTCGAATTGAGCGATCAGCGGTAGGCCGACATTGCCAACCGTGCTGGTGGAGAGCCAAGCTCTCATCCCGAGTGTGGGGACGTTCGAGACGCCAAGCCCTTCGATGTTGATGTTCTGGATCGTGAAAGCATCGTTGATACGCACACCATCGACGCCGCCGATCGCCGCGGTCGAGACGAGCTTCCCGTTCAACAGCCCTTGATCGCGGGCATAGGCCGACGAGAGCATCAGCGCGGCCGAGCTGCCAAGATCGATCATCAAGGGCACGGGAGGCAAACCCGAGACGGAAGCTCGAATGAACAGCTCCTGCTTGGCACCGCGCCCGAGCGCGACAGCGCGCCAGTCGGGACCGGCGAGAAACGTGCCTGACTTGACGACCGCCATACGCCTTTTCGCGAAATCGAGCGCGATGCAGCTACCCGTGAACATATCGGCACCGAGGAGGATATCGATCGGTCGTCCGAAGGCCGCCGACACTGAACTCAGATCACCAACGACGGCAAAGGGTAAGCGACGGGTTTCGCGGGCGAGCTGTACGTCGATGTCGCGGACCAGCAGCACCGGGGCCTTGGCGCTCAGCCCGCTAATCATGCGCCGCTCACCATCGTTCAAGCCGAGCTTCGCCGCGAGCGCCGTGCTCATGATCGACGCGCCGCTGCCACTGTCGAGCACCGCCCGCACCGGCACTCCGCGCACTTGTGCCGAAACAAGGAGGGTATCACCCGTGCCGACTTCCAGCGGCTCCCATTCGAGGTGAGCCGCACCGAAGTTCCACGAGCCCGCAGACCGGGAAGTCTGTCGCGCGAGCGTTGGAGAACCGAGCACCAAGCCGGTTCCACAGGCCACCAGCCGCGCCACTAATGAGCGTCGAGACATACCGATTGCTTCAACACGGGCCGTCAAAAAGCCACCTCCAGCCCCCCGTCCGCAGGAGAGCAAATTGCGGTTACATGCTCCAGCCACTGGAGGAGCAAGTGCTTTTGGTGCGCCCGAAAATCCTCAGAAGCGCTTGGAGAACTTTAGATGAAGGATGGTGCAGACCGCTTAGATGCCTTCCCGATAACGAACGGTTCCGGGGGACGCTGGGCCGATCGGGACCGCGAACGGTGTAAACGCTCGCGCTAAGTGGCGGCATTCTGATCGCGCTATTTGTCGGCGAGCGTCGCTACGCGGCTACCGGCTTGGTCTCGGCCGATCGCACATAGGCGTAGAGTTTTGGCTTGGAGATGCCGAGCATCGAGCAAATCTTGGCGATCGGCATCGTGTTCTCGTGGTAGAGCCTGACGGGCAGGTCGCGCTTGTCCTTGCCGAGTGCGGCCGGCCGGCCACCCTTCTTGCCGCGAGCGCGGGCTGCGGTGAGACCGGCCTGGGTCCGCTCGCGGATCAGGTTGCGCTCGAACTCCGCCAATGCCCCGAACAGGTGGAAGGTAAGCTTGCCCGACGTGGTGGTCGTGTCGATCGCCTCGTGCAGGCTCAGCAGCCCGACCTTTTCCTCGTCGAGGTAGGTCATCCATCCGATCAGATCACGGAGCGAGCGGCCGAGCCTGTCGAGGCGCCAGACCACCAGTGTGTCGCCGGCGCGAAGCAGCTCCTTCACCTTTTCCAATCCAGGGCGAGCGGCAGTCGCCCCGGAGGCCTTGTCGGTGATGACCTTCTCGCAGCCGGCAGCCTTCAGCGCATCACGCTGGAGGTCCAGGTTCTGCTCGGCGGTCGATACGCGGGCGTAACCGATTTTCATGCGTAGGGCCGGTGGCGCCCCGATCGGGCGCGGTTTGGGAAGAAAGTCGTCATCGGCAGGTCTATGTTGCCCTAGTTTTCTTTACCGGGTAGATTTACGTCGAACAGGCCGGTTTGGCAACGCGAGCGGACTCGCATGGCGATGGGCAGGCAAATCTCCGTTTTCCTTACCTGCGACACGGACCGTCGGCGGTGACGCATCCGGCGCTTGTCCCGCCGCTGGCGATCGAGCGCTACCGCGTCCTTGAACCGCACCTCGCCGATGGCATCCCGCTCGCGGACCTCGCCCGCACCGGCACGCTGAGCGAGCGGACGTTGCAGCGCTGGCTCGGGCGCTACCGTGCCGAAGGACTTGCCGGTCTCGCGCGTCTGCCGCGCAACGATCGGGGCAGGCTGCACCTGCCGGAACATCTGGTCGAACTGACCCGCACTCTCGCCACCAAGCGCCCGCGACCCCCGGTCGCCGCCATTCACCGAAAGGTGCAGGAACTCGCCATCGCGCATGGACACCGAACCCCCAGCTATGCGGCCGTCGCGCGTGTCGTCAGGGCGATACCGGCAAGCCAGATCGCCGCAGCCTCCGATCCGGCCGTCTACCGCGACCAGCACGAGCTAGTGCATCGGCGCGAAGCCGCGACCTCGAACGAGATGTGGCAGGCCGATCATACCGTTCTCGACATTCTCGTGCTCGATGATGCCGGAACCCCGGTGCGTCCTTGGCTGACCGTCATCGTTGACGATCACAGCCGAGCCATCGCTGGTTACTTCCTCAGCCTCGATGCCCCCAGTGCCCTCAACACGGCGCTCGCCTTGCGGCAGGCGATCTGGCGCAAGCCCAATCCCGAATGGATCGTCAGCGGCATTCCCGAACAGCTTTACGTCGACAACGGCTCGGATTTCATCTCCGAGCATATCGAGCAGGCGTGCATCGCCCTCAAAATCCGCCTCATCCATTCGCTGCCGGGGCGTCCTCGCGGGCGCGGCAAGATCGAGCGGCTGTTCCGCACCATCAACGACATGTTCCTGCCCGACCTGCCCGGCCACCTGATCGCGGGCAAGCCGCTGTCGGCGCCAGTGCTCACGCTCGACGAGCTGCGCGCCCGCTTCGAGGCGTTCGTGTGCGGCGTCTATCATCGTCGCCCGCATGGCAGCACCGGCGAACCGCCGATCACGCGCTGGCAGAAGGGCGGGTTCCTGCCCGCAATGCCCGACAGCCTTGAACAGCTCGACATGCTGCTCGTGCACGTGCCCAAGCCCCGTAAAGTGCTGCGCGACGGCATCCGTCTGATGGGCAGGCGCTATGTCGAACCCACGCTCGCGGCCTTCGTCGGCGAGCAGGTCGAGGCGGTCTATGACCCCCGCGACCTGACCGAGATCCACGTCTACCACCAGGGCCGGTTCGTCTGCCGTGCGCTCAGCTCCGAGCACGCTGGGCACCCGTCGTTGCGCGCGATCCAGCGCGCCCGGCGCGGCGCGAAGGAGCGCGACAAGCAGGTGCCTGCCCCCACGGAGACCTTCGATGGCGACCAAGAGGATACGGCTTCCCGGCCCACCACCTACCGAGGGCTCCGGCTCTACGCCGCTGACGATTGAGTTCCTGGTCGAGCAGCCGTTCCTGGCGACCCGCGAACATGCCCGGTTCGTCGAGTTTGCCGAAGCCTGCGCGCACTACCGCTATATCGGCGTGTGTCATGGCCGGCCGGGCGTCGGAAAGACGCGATCGGCGCGCGAGTTTTCCAGCTTCCCCGACCTGGGGGAATATGCCGCGCTCCGTCCCATTGCCGCGCTCCTTGGCGAAAAGGTCGCTCGCTGCCGCGCCGTCTTCTACACCGTGTCGGTCAGCAACACGCCCAAGACGATCGACGCGGTGTTGGGCCTCAACCTCATTAAGCTGGGCTATGCCCGGCTGACGGTCGCGGGCGGCTCGCAGGACGAAATCACCCATGACGCCGCCCGCATCGCCTGCCCCCTCGTCATCGTCGACGAGGCCGACCGCCTGACCATAAAGTCGCTCGAACATCTCCGCGACATGGCCGATCGCCACGGCTTCGGGCTGATCCTGATGGGTATGCCGGGCTTGGAGAAGCGCCTCGCCCGCTATGCCCAGCTCTACTCGCGGATCGGCTTCGTCCACGAGTTCAACCCGCTTACCGAGACCGAAATGCGGCTGCTGCTCGCGACCCACGCCGGCGATTTCGGGATCAGCTTCGACCCGGCCCAACTCGACGCGATCGAAGCGCAGGCAGCCGTGATCCGCATCACGCGCGGCAACTTCCGGCTCATGGAGCGCCTGTTCGCGCAGATGCGGCGGATCATGACCCTCAACCGCGTCGAGGAGGTCACCGCTGACATCGTTCAGGCCGCGCGCGATTGCCTCGTCATCGGACCCGGCAACTGACAAATAGCGCGATCAGAACGCCGCCATTTAGCGCGAGCGTTTACACCCGGCTCGAGCACGCCTGGGAAGCAATGGGAAGTCTGGGCCTGCGCGGCTTCGAGCCCGGCGACGTGGGGCGCGCACTTGACGTCGCGACCGAGGCGGCGAGAGGAACCGAGCGCGGCATGGCCATTGCGACTGCGATCATCGACGACCTTCGCGCAGGCCGCATCGTTCTTCCGGCGCCAGCCCGCATCGAGCGGATCGGGATCGCAGGAAGGGCAAGGGCGCGCAAGCTCGCGGCCGACATCGTGGTGGCCGCACTCACGCCAGGGCAGGTCGGCGCCCTCGACGCTTTGCTGGTCGCCGATCAGAAAAGTGGGGTGACCCCGCTCGCGTGGTTGCGCGACACGGGCGACAGCCCATCCGCCCGAAATCTCGCCGGCATCCTCGCTCGCCTGTCCTACGTCCGCGGCATCGGCATCGACGCGCGGGTGGCCGAGAGCATCCACGAGCGCCGATTTCGCCAACTCGTACGTGAAGGAGCAGTTGCGCCGGCATTCCTCCTCTCGGACTATTCGCTCCGTCGCCGGCGAGCGACCTTGGCCGCGGCCATGATCGACCTTGAAGCCCGGCTCGCCGATGCCGCGATCGAGATGTTCGCCAAGCAGACCGGGCTCCTATTCGCCAAGGCGCGAGCCTCGCAAAAACGCCGCTACGAGGCGACCACCAAGGACGTCGGCCGCCTCATGCGAATGTTCGGATCGACGATCGGTACGCTTCGTGTCGCGCGCGAAGACGGGCTTGATCCTTGGTCTGCGCTCGAGACCGGCGTTGGCTGGGACCGGTTGATGGGTGTGGCCGATGAGGTGTCCGCGATCGCCGGTCTCGCTCGTGACGAGCCGTTGGTCAGGGCGTCCGACAAGTACATGACGCTTCGTCGATATGCGCCGGCTTTCCTGGACGCATTCCGGTTCAAGGCCACGGGGTCGCGCGATGGCGTGCTCGCGGCCGTAAAGCTGGTGCGCGAGTTGAACGCGACCGGCAAGCGCGAGGTGCCGATCGACGCACCCATGCCATTCCCGAAGAGCTGGAAAGCCGCGATCACGGAGGGCGGAAGCATCGATCGGAGACGATATGAGACGGCAACCGTCGCTATGGTGCGCGAGCGGCTTGGCTCGGGAGACCTGTGGGTGGAGGGTACCCGCGACCACCTTCGCTTCGATGCCTATCTGCTGCCCCGCTCCGAGGCCGCAGCAATCGCCGGTAATCTGCCTTTCGACACCGACGTGGACCGCTACCTCGACGGACGTGCCAAGTTGCTCGACTGGCGGCTGCGCCGGTTCGGCAATGCACTGAAGCGCGGCACGCTCGACGGCGTCGAGCTGAGGGGCAACGAATTGCGCGTCACCCCGGTCGCGGCAACGACACCCGCGGCAGCCGACCAGCTCGATGCACTCGTTGATCGGATCATGCCTAAGGTCCGCATCACCGAGCTTCTGGCCGAGGTGGCGAGACGCACCGGCTTTGTGTCAGCTTTCCCCGAACTCCGTTCGGGGCGGACGCATCCCAATCCCGAGGCCCTTCTTGCGGCCATCCTGGCGGACGCGACCAATCTCGGGATCGAGCGAATGGCTAACGCCAGTCAGGGTATCAGTTACGCGCAGTTGGCGTGGACACACAGCTGGTATCTCTCGGACGAGAACTATGCGGGCGCGCTGCGCCACCTGATCGATGCGCAGGCCGCCCTGCCGCTCACCCGGCTCTGGGGAGACGGCACCACGTCGAGTTCGGATGGGCAGTTCTTCAGGAGCGGTCGCCGCGGGTCCGCCGGTAGCGTCAACCTGCATTACGGCTCGGAACCCGGGCAGAAGATCTATACCCACGTCGCCGACACCTATGCCCCGTTCCACGCCCGGCTGATCTCGGCGACCGCGGCCGAGGCGCCCTACGTCCTCAACGGTTTGGTCGCCCACGGAACCGGCATCGAACCGGCCACCCATTACGCCGACACCGGCGGCAGTTCCGACCATGTGTTCAGCCTGGCGCATCTGCTCGGTTTCCGGTTTGTCCCGCGCCTGCGCGACTTGGCAGACCGCAAGCTCGGCACATTCGAGGGCCAGAGTCGCTACCCTTCGCTGGCGCCCCTGATCGGCCGCCCGATCAACACCTCGGTGATCCGCGAGAGCTGGGACGAGCTGGTCCGTCTGGCCGCATCCATCAAGGCCCATGCCGTGCTGCCGTCGGTCATGCTGAAGAAGCTGGCCGCGCACCGCCGTCAGAACCGTCTCGATTTCGCGCTCCAGGAGGTGGGCCGCATCGAGCGCGCACTGTTCACAATCGACTGGTTGGAATCGAAGCAGCTCCGGCAGCAGTGCCAGGCCGGACTGAACAAGGGCGAAGCGCGGCATTTCCTCGCCCAGGCCGTCTTCGCGCACAAGCAGGGCCGGTTGCGGGATCGCACGTTCGAGGACCAGGCGCTCAAGGCATCGGGGCTGAACTTTGTCACCGCCGCCATCATCTATTGGAACACACTTTATATGGGCCGGGCAGTCGATCACCTACGCCGATCGGGCGAGCCTGCCCCCAACGAGTTGCTTGCGCATGTCGCGCCGCTGGGCTGGCGGCATATCAGCCTCACCGGCGACTATCTTTGGCAGAACACCGGCCATGGCGTCGATAACGACGGCTTCAGGCCGCTCAATCTTGGCGTCGAACCCATCGACCAAGTTGCATGAAGGGGGTCGAAGCTCATCTGACCCCGCAATGTTGCCTCTATGTTCAACTTACCGCTGTCCGTGTAACAAACCTTGAAGTGCCCCCTTCGTCGATCTATGGTCGTGAGGTCGTAAGCTTGGCTGGTCTTACAAGCGCCCCCATCTTCCGTCTGCGGGTGATGCCGTCTGTCGGGTACAAGGTCGTATACGCGGTCAGGACAACTCCCCGCGGGATAGATCTTCGTCGGACAGAAAATTCTATTCAATCACACGTCGAGGCCGATAAACTGCTCTATGGTTGTCTCCGGTCCGATGTTGCGTCCGGCTATGCGGTCGTGAATCCGTATTTCATCCTATCGGGGGCAACCCCCGTCAAACACATCGCAATCGCCCCGGGGCGCGTTACCCCGCGAAACTCTGTATAATCGCAAGGGCCGCAGGATGGATGCCGAACAGGCGGGTTGCCCTGTGCCAAAAGTCATCATTGGCGGTGGGCAGGGCCGCCGATTCTTGTATTGGCAAGTCCGGACAGATACCATCATTATTTGCTCATAAGGGCTGAGGCTTGACTCCCAGCTTCTGTCCATCCCAGTCCAAGCGACTTCTGTATGGCAACATAGCTGGCGGTGAGGGCCGCAACCGCACTGTGCAGGTTTGCCTCTGCAAGCCGCTGCTGGCGGTCAGCCTCAAGAGCGTCGCCTCTCGAAATGACCTGCCGCGCATAGCGCTGCCGCATCAGCGTTGCCGCTTCATCTGCTGACCGCTTGATTTCGGCAAAAGCGGCGACGTTTCGCCTTTGCTGTGCAAAGCGCGCAAGCGACGTCTCCGCATCCTCAAGCGCGCCGAGCACTACCTGCCGATATTGTGCCTCGGCTTCATCGCGACCAGAGCGTGCCTGTGATATCGCCGCTGACGTTCGTCCAAAATCGAGCAAGCCCCATTGCAGCTGAGGGACGGCGATGTTGGAAATATTGCCCAGATCTACCAGGTCTCCGATCGACGTGCCGCCAATCCCGAGAATCCCCATGAAGCTGATTTTCGGAAAACGAGCTGCTTCCGCGACTCCTATCCGGGAAGTTGTGGCAGCGAGACTGCGCTCCGCAGCGCGGATGTCGGGACGGCGACGCAGGAGCGCCGAAGGGTCTCCGATCGACACCCGCGCAGGGGGCATCGGGATATCGCGCCGTGGCGTCAATAGCGGATCGAGAGATCCCGGCGCTTCACCGGCGAGAACCGCTAGCGCATTCATATATATTACGATCTCAGCATCGGCTGCGGCGAGATCGCTGATCGTGGCCTGAACCGCGCGGTTCGCTTGGCCGACAGTAAAGGCCGGGATTGTGCCTTGCCCGAAACGCTGCCGGGCTAGGGCGAGCTGCTGCCGCTGAATGTCGAGACCTTCGCGAAAAGCGGCGGCGCGCTGCTGCCGGTCACGAAGATTGGTATAGGTCTGCGCGACTTCAGCGCTGAGCTGGACCTTTGCGTCTGCAACATTATACGCCGCTGCCGCCGCCAGCGCGTTTGCCGCTTCGATTTTTCGCACCTGCCCGCCCGCGAGATCTATTTCCCAGTTTGCGTTCAGACCAAGGTTGTAGAAACGCAGAGACGTGTCCGCATCCTGGGCGGATGAAGGCGCCGGAACAGGTGTGGGTGTAGTACTTCCTTGACTGGTCTGGAGATCGATCCCGGGAAGATCGGCAAATATGGCCGTGCCCTGAGCACCAGCCGTCGGCAGGCGGTTTGCTCGCTCCTGGCGTACAGACGCACGGGCTTGGCGAAGTCGGGCCTGCGCAACATCAATCGAGGGATTCGCGACAAGAGTGCGCCGCTCGAGCTCATCGAGAACCGGATCTTGCAGCGTCGCCCACCATTCGGCGAGTTCAGGCTCGCTGGTCGATGCATCTGCTGGTTGACGAACGAATGTTGGCCGCGGCGCGGCTTGGCCGAGCTCTGGTGGTCCGGAATAGTCCGGGCCGACCACACATCCACCAAGGAGCAGCGGAAGGATGAGACCACTTAACTTTGCCATTACCACCTCAATGCATCGTCAGCGACATCCCCTTGGGGAGCGGGCGAAGGAAAAACACGAACGGGAGCGTCACAAAAGTCGCTACCGCCATCGTCAAAAATATGTCGTTATAGGTCATGACGAACGCCTGCTGCTGAATAGTGCCAGCGAGCGACTGAAGGCCGGCGTCCATATTTCCCAGAGTATGAGACATCCCCGCGATATACTCCTGCACGCTTGGATCGTTTGCCCACAGCGTTTCCTCCATCCGTCGGCTGTGGAGTGACATGCGCTGGTCCTGGAACGACGTCAGGGCCGCCAGAGCGAATGAGCCACCGAGGTTTCGCGCAGCATTGAAGATGCCCGAGGCATCTCCAGCATCCTCCTTGCTGACTGAGGTAATGGCGGCTTGGTTCAGAAAGAGCATGACAAAGATCATCCCCACCCCGCGCAGCAGCTGACCGGTAGTAAAGGCTTCGCCTGCGGATTCCACTGTGAGACTGGTGTTCACAAAGCAGCTAGCAGCCATAAGCGCGAGGCCAGCACCAACGGCCAGCCTGATGTCGACAAACCGCATCAGAAACGGTACGAATGGCATCACAAAGAAGGCAGGAACGCCCATGAGAAAAATGACCTGTCCGGTCTCGAGGGCATTATAGTCGGCGATAAGCGACAGGAATTGCGGGATGACGAAGGTCGATCCGTACATCACCATGCCCAGCGCTAGCGCCATTATAACGACGCTGCCGAACTGTCTGCTCATGACGATTCGCAACTTAAGGACGGGCTTTGTTGCCCGGATCTGTCCGATCCCCAACATCACAAACCCTGCTACTGTTATAAACGTCAGCCGGATGATAAGCGTCGATTCGAACCAGTCTTCACGGTGCCCCTCCTCGAGCACGATCGTCAGTCCTCCAAGGCCAAGGATCAGGCCTATAATACCCAACCAGTCGGCCTCGCGAAGATAGACCCAATTCGTACGTTCGTGCGGCAGGCCGAGCAACAGGAGCAAGAGGAGTATCCCGCAGACCGGCACATTGACGAAGAAGGCATAATGCCAGCTCAAATTTTCCGTCAGCCAGCCACCGAGCAAGGGGCCAAGAACGGGCCCCAAGATTACTGTCATTCCGAAAAGGGCCATCCCGATAGGCTGCTGGGGTGGCGGGAGTCGCTTTGCGACAATCGTCATGGCGGTCGGTATCAGCAGCCCTCCCATAAGGCCCTGCCCGGTTCGTCCGATGATCATCGTCATAAGGTCGGTGGCGATGCCGCATAGGATGGAGAACCCGGTAAAGGCAGTCACGGAAATGAGAAGGAGGGTTCTCAGTCCCAAAAGCCGCTCCAGCCAAGCGCTCAGCGGAATGACGACGATCTCGGCAACGAGAAAGGCGGTGGCGATCCACGTTCCCTCAGTGCCGGTTGCTCCGATTTCGCCTTGGATCGTTGGCAGTGCCGAGTTGACGATCGAGATGTCGAGGGTCGCCAGCAGTGCGCCGAGCGAGCCGGCAGCCACAGCGATCCAAGCGGTCAAGTCCGCACGCGCGGAACGAGCTGCGTCTGGAGATGCTGTGACCGTGACCACTGTCAACGCTTCCGGCTTACGGCCTGACGGAGTCGATCCATCTCTCCTCTGGCTGAACGCGTATCGACCGTTACTCCAACCGACATTCCCGGCACAAGGAGCCTGCGCACTTCGAGAGGAGCATCGATTGCAATGCGTACAGGCACGCGCTGTACGATCTTTGTGAAGTTTCCGGTCGCATTCTGGGGGGGGAGCACCGAGAACTGGGCGCCCGTGCCAGGAGCGACACTGGCAATACGCCCGGTCAGTTCGACGCCAGGGAGCGCATCGATTTCGATGCCAACAGGCTGGCCGACGCGCATAAGCCCCAGTTGAGTCTCTTTGAAATTCGCCTCTATGAACAATCGATCGACAGGAACCAGTGTCATCAGGCGCGTACCGGGCTGCACGAATTGCCCGACACGGACAGCCAGGTCGCCCACACGGCCATTGATGGCAGCCTTAAGCACTGTCGATTCGACGTTGACGCGCGCCACCTTGAGTTGGGCACGCGCGGCCTCTGCTTGCGACTGGGCCTGACGTACCTGCGCGCTCAGTGTACCGACACGCCGTTGCGCGGCAATCAGCGCGGCATGCGCAGCATTGGTTCGCTCGCGAGCTTGCCGTGCCTGCGTCTGAAGCTGCGCGAAACGCTCCCCTGGCTCGGCGCCGGATGCGGCAAGCGGCTGATATCGCGTAACCTGCTGTGCGGCGAAAGCAGCCTCGGCGCGCGCCGCGTCGAGCTGGGCTTGCGCTTGCGCTATGGTTGCCTGTTGTTCGGAAATCTGAGAGCGCGTCGTATCCCCCGCAGCCGTTGCCGTTTCGATCTGGCTGGTAATCTGTTCAGTCTGCGCCCGATATTCGCGGGGATCGAGTTCAGCTAGAGACTGCCCCTGCCGAACCGTCTGATTCTCGATAACGAACACCCGTTCAACATATCCGGCGATCTTGGGCGCTGTGATGACGGAATCCGCCGCAACATAGGCGTTGTCGGTCACCTGCATGTATCGGCCCCGGTTCTGATGATCCAAGTACCAGACAAGGCCACCAATGAGCAGCAAGATCGCGCTAATGAGCATCGCCAGGCGAACGCGTGGCGATTTAAGCGGGGACGCTGCCGATTCGCCGAGGCCCTCAGGATCCGCCGAAGCAGTGGCCGACTTGTCCGCCATATAAATTACAATTCCCCATGATGCGCGGTGCGGTTCTGCTCTTGCAGCATTAAAGGGCGCTCGGCAATTGCATATTATATGGAACCTCAGCGTTTACGCCCCTATCATTCGCTCTTGCCCGACGCCGCTGGACCGGTACTAACCATCAGCCGCCCTATCAGGCTGTAGCTCCCCCCAACTTCACGTCAGAATCAGAATATACCGAGGAACGATTTGTTAAGCTGGGGCACAAATACAGAAGCTGAACGCGCATGATGCCCACCATTTCGGCGAGAAGATTACTGGTGCCTACAGGACGGTCGATAAAAACTGAGCCGAGATCCGATGTCCAGGTTCAATCCGCGCAACGATGGGCTATCGTGATATGAGCAGCGCCATCCGAAAATTGCCGTGCCACTTTGATTGGATGGGTGCCGTCACCTTGTCCGACAGCGATATTATGGGCGGTCTCGACCGCTAGTACTTTCTTGTTAGTCTCGCCGGAGTTATTGCCCTGCAATGCCAAGCTCACGAGATAATGCGCAGCCTCACACAGCGGCATTGAATTCAATAGCGTCAGCTTTCGTCGTTAATTTTTACTACCCGGACAGCGCCGTGCGAGCGCTGTTCCACGAAGAAAGCCGCGGCGCGCGAAGCCGGCGTCGATTGCTGACGCCAGGCGTCTTTCGGCCGGAGCTGCGCCCGAAATCTCCCGAACTAAGCCCCGAAACGGTATGATTGTGTTAACAATAGTTTTTCCTCCAGCCTCGGCTAGCCGACCAGGCCTGTTCTCTTTTTTGTTGTTGCCGACGGCAAAATCAGGTCCGAGGACGCTATCGAGCTCCGTGGTTGCGGCCTTGATCTGCGCACAGGATTTCAAACCGGAGAGGCCATATGGATTTTCTTGCGCTCTTTCCAGAATAACTGGAATTTCAGTTTTGGCCGCGCCAATATCTTTCGCCGGCTGAGTGACGATTTCCCGACCGCGGTCAACTGTCTCATCTTTTCTGGCGGGTTGCTCGGGGCTTTGTCCAAGAGCCGCCATGGCAAAAATAAGTATCATCATCCGCCAAATATCCTGAAGACAAGGTTGAAAGCATAAACACGACCGCTGTGGGGTTCACTGTTGCCGCGCTTGAAATAACAGCAGATGCCCACAAGGGCATGACGATCACATTGAGTGGCGCCCGTGAAGAACGGGCGCCACTATGATCATTGACCGCCGGTCAATGCTGAAGGAAGAAGTGCCTTCCCGTTGGTGAGTTCTTGCTCAAGTGTGGGAACGGCGGTGCCCGCGACTTGCTTCAAGGCTGGGTCGGTGCCGTCTTGCGCATAGCCTTTGTTGATGGCCCATGCCGCCTGCAGTACCTGGGCGGACTGGGATAGATAAAGATTATCGAAGCTGCCGCGCGGCGTCTTCTGGAGCAGCTTCACGAGTGCGGCTCTGTCGGAGGAAAGCGATGACGATGGCGCTTTTATCGTCCGCTGATCGTTGCGCAGCGCCGCCATGAGAGCTTTCTGGGCGATTTGCGCTTCTGTCTGAACACGTTTGGCATAAGCCTTCACATCGTCACGCTGGGCCTTGGTCACGGCGAGCTGCGCCGCTTTTATTTGATAGAGGTTCGCATCCGATGCAGCCATCACAAACGCTGGCTCATTCTGTCCAGCTATCGGTGTCGTGCCGGTATCCATGCTCGACATTGAACCTGTGTTCGTTGGCGAAACAGCTTGGGCAAGAGCCCCTGAACCTGAAAGCGCTAGCGCGCCCGCGGCCATAATGACTTTCAGCATAGTACCTTCTCCGTAGAATAGATTGCGAGCGGTCAAGTGGCCGCATCACGTTAAACGTGACCACGTCGTAACGATGCTGTTGGATAATCGTTCCACCATCACCCGCATTGCATAAATTGAATTGTCAAATCAATAGCAATTGAATCGGCAGCAGATTCCATTGGCTAATCGGATAGAAATATTAGGAATTGCAAGATTTGACTTATCACATGGTCGATATGCTATCGCTTATTAAGACCTGGAACCCGATATTCACTATCTTACTTAATTTGGCTCCGATCGGGTCGGTCCTTCAAATAAAAACAAAACTCGTAGATACCTACGAAGGTATCCGGCGCATGGCGATTTTGTACATGCAATTACGCCCGAAAGTTGCTGAGATCGGCGACAGGCTCATGATCAATTTATCTCCTGCTTGCGATCCATCCGATCCTTGGATGTATCTAGCGCGCGCTCTGTGGAATGCTTCCGCGCTGTATCCGCGGACCAATCCGTCAATTCTGTGGTTGAGCGAGCTACTGCACGATCGAAAGCGGCGACTATCCCACTTGTGGTATTTGCGGAAGCTGGCTCCTGCACCAAGAAGCGCTTGGCCTCGACGGGACGACGATCAGAAAGATCAAACAGGGTTGCATCGCCTTCGATAATGACAGTGGGCGGTGCTTTTTCACCCCCATCTAGGGCATACCTTGCTTCGAATCGCTCGATATCAATCTGCAGCGCATGCGATGCCCCGGTGGCGTTTCTCACGCCCGTCAGGCGCACGTCAGGTGCCCGCGCCGCATATTGACGCATCAGCGCCTGGGTGAAAAGATCGGGGACCGGCGCCACCCAACGAACCCCCTTGAGGTAGAGCGCACGCTCCCCCCGCGTGGTGAGCATGCGATCGCCCTCCACCTCCTGCGAGAACCGGGGGCGAAGCAGAGATACAGAGCGAGTCGGGAGCGCACCCTGCATCCCGGTGACGGGCGTGGGGTCAACCACGCCAAACCTGAAAAGGTCAGCGCGCTCGCCGCCGCCTAGCAGGTTTCCACAGCTAGCCAGCAGCAAGGCGCTCGACAGAAGTGCAAAAGTCCGATTCCTGGTTGATAATGTCACTTAGGCAACTCCAGTTCAGTACCCCGGCTTTTGGCCAGAGCTTCGCGGGGACTTTGTCGGATCCCGCGAATTAGCCCGTCCAGCGATTCAGCTGTTTCTTGCAATGTCAGCATAGTCGCATTGATATTAGGGATCGTGGTCGTGCCGATATCGGCGCTTTGCGTGTCGAGTTTGGCGATCACGCCGCGAGCCTCATGAACTGCCGATTTGAGCTCGTTTGCCGCTTGGGAGATGTCGGCGAAGGCGCGCTTGCCATCGCCATCGGCAATCTGCCGAACGGACGAGGCCGCGCCCTGAATATCGTCAGCCGCCCGATCCAGTTTGGCGAGCGCAGAACCGGCATGGGCGAACATGGTCCGATTGGCCGCCAGTTCCGCCGTAGTCATTCGGACATCGCGAATGGCGCCGCCGATGTTGGCGATATTACGGTCAGACAGGACCTTGTTCACACGGCTCAGTGCCTCGGTCGCGCTTGCCACCACCTGTCCGCCGCCTTGCAGCAACGAAGACATAGCGTTGGGCTTGCTGGGGATGACAGGTCGCTTACCGTGATCATTGGTCTTGAGAAGGGGCTTGCTCGGCGTGCCAGCGCTGATTTGAACGATGCTGACCCCTGAGATGCCCTGACTTTCAGAGGATGCGACCGAATCTTCGCGGACCGGTGTCCCGCGCGTCAGTTCGATATCCGTGATAACACGGTTGGGGTCGCGTTGGTCGAGGCGGATTCCGCCGATTTCCCCGACCTTGATGCCGTTGAACTGCACTTCGCCTCCAACGCTTAAGCCTCTGACCGGCCCATGAAACACGATCTGGTAAGAATCACTTCCTTTGGCCGAACCGCCGAGCCAGACAACAAAAACAAGCGTGGCGATAAGCAACGCGATGGAGGCGGCGCCTACCAGAGCATAGTTGGCATGGCGTTCCATCAGCTTTCTTTCTCTTTTTTGGCGGCACGGCCTCGCGGTCCCAGAAGATAGCTCCGGATCCACGGGTGATCTGACCGTTCAAGTTCTTTGATCGTTGCAACAGCGGCGATTTTCTTGTCAGCGACAACCGCAACGCGGTCGCAAATCGCGTACAGAGTATCGAGGTCGTGGGTGATTATGAACACGGTGAAGCCAAGAGCATCCCGCAATGTTCTGATAAGATCATCGAATTCGGCTGCAGCAATTGGATCGAGGCCGGCAGTCGGCTCGTCGAGAAAGAGGATATCCGGATCCAGCGCGATTGCGCGGGCTACCCCCGCGCGCTTGCGCATTCCGCCAGATAGCTCGGCAGGCTTCAAGCAGCCTGCATCTTCCGGCAAACCAGCAAGCTTGATCTTCAGCCTTGCAAGATCGTGCACATACTCATGTGTGAGTTTCGTATGTTCTAGAAGTGGCGCCTCGACATTTTCCTGTACGGTGAGAAAGGAGAATAATGCGCCTTGCTGGAACATCACCCCAATCCGACGCTCGACTTCACTGTGCGCTTGCGGATCGCGGATGTCCTGCCCGAATATCTCGACGGATCCGCCATCGGGCTGCTTGAGGCCCAGGATAGTGTTGAGCAGCACCGACTTACCGGAACCCGATCCGCCAACCACACCCAATATCTCACCGCGCTTGACCTCAAGGCCGAGATCCTCATGGATGACCTTGTCGCCAAAAGCCGTGCGCAGGCCTTTGACGCGAATGGGCACGTCTTCGGCATCGGTTTCCAGAGGCGCGCTCACAGATCGAGCGCCATGAAGATCACCGCGAAAATCGCATCGAACATAATGACCATGAAGATTGACTGGACGACCGCGGATGTCACATTTTGACCAAGGCTTTGGACATCGCCGCCGACCATAAGGCCATGCCGACAGCCCGCAGCAGCGATGATCAGAGCCAGAAACGGCGCTTTGCACATGCCTATCCAGAAATGCTTAATGTCTACCGTTTCGAGCGTACGCTGGATGAAAAAGACCGGGCTGATATCAATCGTCACCCAACTGACCAACAGTCCGCCAGCAAGACCGCCGATATCCGCGCAGAAGGTCATGAGAGGCATCATGAGAAGCGCGGCTAATATGCGCGGGATTACCAGCGCATCGAAACGGTCCACACCCATAACCTGCATCGCATCGGTTTCCTGGTTCATCCGCATCGAACCGATCTGAGCGGCAAAGGAAGATGCGGAACGTCCAGACAGAAGGATGGCGGTGATCACTACGCCGAACTCGCGCAGGATGGCCACGCCCACCAACTGGATCGTGAACACCTCAACGCCAAGCGTTGTCAAAAGGTTGGTGCCAACAAGCGCAATGACCGCGCCGATGAAGAAGGTCATGATAAAAACTATCGGAAGCCCATTAATGCCCGCGTCCTGCATGAAAGCGACAAGCGGCGTCATGCGCAATCGGCGAGGATTGCCAAGCGTACGGCCGAGCGCGATAATAAGCTGTCCAGTGAACACCAGCATCTGGTAGGCGTCACCGGCGGTCCCGATTACCTGACGGCCGAAGCGCTCGAAAAATCCTAGAACACCAGTGACGCCAGCCTTACCGGACGACTCTTGTTCAAGGGCAGGTCGAACAAGGTCTATCAGCCTTTGCAAATCCTCTCTTTCGCCAAAGTCAATTTCGGCGCCTGGAGCCATGGACCGCAAAAGTAGGAGGGCACCAGCAGTGTCGATCCGCCCTAGAGCAGAAAGATCGAGACGCTGCACGTCTAGACTCCTGGCCGCCTGGGCATCCAGGCGCCCTTCCGCATCGCCCAAAGCAAGCGAAGTCCAGTCACCGCTCACATGCAGAGTCTGGCCGCCACCCTCGTCAATATGCCAATCTGCCGCGATCATCGCACTGGCAGCATGGGAATTGAACAGCGGACGATTTCGGCTGCTGCTGGCATCAACGCCACGCAGCGCATATCTTGAACTACGCCATGGTCAAGCATTGGGGTCTCACGATGACGATCGAGCAATGGCGCGCCAAAGGCCAAGAGCGGTCAGCTTCGTCGCAGTCATAACTTTATCCTCTCCTCTTGCCATGCCATCAAAGATTGAGCAAGGACATAACATATGGAACCTCAGGAAGTTCATTTGCGCGCGCTCGCGACGGCCTTTGGCTGGACCTGGTACAGAATGCGGCGGCTGATCGACGCGCACCTTGCGTCCCAAGGTGCATCGATGGCCCGTCTTAAGCTGCTAGTATATCTCGCCGAGCAACCCAGCCGCTCAACCGATATTGCAAGCTTCTTCGATCAGGCCCCGCGCACGGTAACCCAGGCGATTGACTGGTTGGAGCAGAATGGTCTGGTCACACGCTCGCCCGTTGAAGAGGACCGCCGTGTAAAGCTCGTGGAAATCACGGACGCAGGCAGGGCGATGCTGGAGCAGGCCCTGCCACTCTACGATGGCATTGTGGCAAAGACCTTCGGCAGCTTGACCGCGGAAGAACTGGAAGCATTGGATAGGGCGATCCTTCACCTCGACAAGGTCGTGGATCAACTCGAAACGCAAGCTGGCTTCCGCCAAGGTCGGGTCCCCACGCTCAAGGCACATAACGATGGCTGATCCTCATTTGATGGACGGGCCTGAAGCGGTCGCATTGAAGGAGCGGGAGCGGTTCGCACAAATCCTGCTTCTGTTCGGGCGACATGGCCTCAAGGGAATGGCCTCCCGGCTAGGTCTCAGACTGGGTGGTGAGGAACCATTTGATAGCGCTCGACCAGAAGCAGTCGTTGCGCTGCTGCAAGATATCGGTCCTGCGGCGGTCAAGTTCGGGCAGATTCTTGCAATGCGAAGTGATCTGTTGGAGCCCGATTGGATCGATGCGCTTTCGAAACTTCAGGACCGGGTTCCGCCGCTGCCGTTCGCCACCGTGCGACCACTTATCGAAGAGGCGATCGGCGGAACTGTGGAAAGCTATTTCGCCTCGTTTGAAGACGAAGCGATTGCGGCCGGCTCGATCGCTCAGGTCCATGCAGCAACGCTGCTCGACGGCCGGGACGTTATCGTCAAGGTCCGTCGTCCCGGGATCGAGCGGATTGTCGACGCCGACCTTCGGCTGCTGCGCCGCGTCGCCCGGATCGCAGAGCGCCGCATCCCCGAGATCGCGCGACTCAAGCCGGACGAACTGCTGCGCCACTTCGCTGAAAGTATCGATCGGGAAATGGACCTCGGCGCGGAAGCTCGCGCCAGCGATACGATCGGAGAGTATCTCAAAGCTTTCGGCGTGCGAACGGCTCGCTTCGACTGGGAGTTGTCCGGCAGGCGTGTCAACATACAGGAGCGGTTTCGAGGCCTCGCGGCAAGCGATCTGGAGGCGGCACGGCAGGGCGACCTTGATCTCACGAGCCTCGCCAGCACCTATGCGCAGGCGATCCTCCACATGATCGTCATCAATGGTCATTTCCACGCCGATCCCCACCCCGGCAACGTCTTTTTCCTGGAGGACGGAACGCTGGCGCTTATCGACTTCGGAGCGGTGGGGACGCTTCTGCCGAGACGCCGGGAGGAATTGGTACGGCTTGGCCTGGCGATCGCGGCGGCGGACACAAGCGGGGTCGTCGATATTCTGCTGCTTTGGGCGGGCGACCCTGATGTTGACCGTGTCAGGCTGGAAGAGGCCCTGGACGAACTGATCAACCGTTTCAGCAATGTTCTGCTGGAGCAAATTGACCTTACCGACATTTTCAAGATGGTCTTTGCGATACTGCGCGACTTTCATCTCGCGCTCCCGCCCGATCTGGCACTGGTGCTCCGGACGCTGCTCACAGCAGAGGGATTTGTCCGGCGCATCGATCCGACATTTGACATCACTCGAGAACTGGCTCCGCTGGCAAAGGAACTGATGCGCGAGCGAACGAGTCCTGCGCGATTGCGTGGCGAAGCGGGCAAGCTATTTGCAGCGCTTGGAAGAGCCGCCTTGTCAACGCCGAGCCTGGTGGGACAGATCGAGAGAGTTGCGCGTACCGGGTCTATCACCGTCAGTATCGCACCCAGGGATCTTGAACGATTGCGCGGCGATGAGCGCAACAGCAGAGCCACTCCCCAGCTCTACCCCGCAGCATTGGGAATATGTGCTGCAATCCTTTTCGCCTCGGAACCGATGATCGCCGGGCTGCTGGCGGTGCTTTCCATTGCCCTGGCAATTGGCGAACGAGTGAAGCGGCGATGATCACGTTCCAAATCTCGCGAAAAGTCAAAGCTTATTTGTCGCGCTGCCGGCTCCAGGATTTCTAGGTCGCATGGAAACGCGTTCGAACTGGTTGAAGGTGAGCCTTGTTGTCGGCCTGCTCATAGCCGCCGTCATTGGGTTCACCCTGTGGCTCATCCAGTCGCGTGAGGCTGACGGGGCCACGTATGAGGTGCAGTTTAAACAATCGGTCGACGGCGTTCAAATCGGATCGGGCGTCAACCTTCTTGGTGTTCCCGTCGGGAAAGTAACCCAGGTCCGGCTCCAACCTTCAAATCCGGGTACGGTGATGGTCCGGTTCGTCCTTACCAAGGACATCTTACTCCATCGCGGCGTGACAGCGTCGATCGATAAATCATTCTTCGATGGATCGGCAGAAATAAGCCTGGCGGGAAGCAACAAGCGTGAACCGGCACTTACAGTTCAAGCGGGACAGCCATTCCCGCTTGTGCCAGTGAAGACCGGCGGTCTCCTGAGCGGTGATCTCAATCCAGGCGAGATGATCGCCAAGATATCGTCAGGTGCCGAGAGCATCTCAAAGAAGCTGGACCCTGCCGGTCAGCGATCAATCGAGGAACGTCTTGGCCAACTCGCGCTGCGCTCGCGGGACTGGAAAAGCGATGCCAGTCAAATCGCGGCGGAGGTCCTGCAGGAAGACAGGATCCATTCTCTAGGGAATGTGATGGCTCGGGCGGGAGACGACGCGGAGAGGCTTCGCCTGAGGCTCGAGGCATCGCGGGGCGGTCTTCGCGACAGCCTCGGCCGGCCCTTGCATGATGCCGAAGGCAAGGCCCGGTCTCTGGGCCTATCCATTGCACACGCACGGCCCCGGATCAGGCAATTGGAAGGGGATGCGCAACAAATCGCCGAAACCGCCCGCTCCGTTCGCGAACCAGTTCGACGCGTGGGCGATGCGGCCAAGAAGATTGACCGGGAAGGCTTGGGATCTCCCAAACTACCTGACTACCGGCCCACGACTGAGGAACGGAAATAGATGATCGCGATCGACCGCTCAGGAACGGACCAACCCTCGTCTTCATGCACAGGCGCGCAATCAGCTTCTGTGAAGCACGAAGTCAGGACGATAGAACGACCCTCTCAATTCTTCGCGCGTGTGTGGATGCAACGTCCTGAAGTGGCGCAAAGGCAACGCCAAAAATGGACTAAGGGGTTTATCTTCAATCGGGCCTGCAAGACCGAGACTGGTGGATGACCGGGAAGAATCGCACAATCGATGGAGCCGCTGGTATCAGCCTGGCTGTTGAAGTGAAGGGCGAGTGCGGGGCGATGCCCGTCTTGCTTGCCCACGGGGCGGGTCAGACTCGCCGCGCCTGGAAGCGGGTAATGCAAGATCTGGTCGAGGCGGGGTTTCGCGCTATCGCTATCGACATGCGTGGGCATGGCGACAGCGACTGGTCGAGCGCAGGTGCCTATGACGTGCGCGACTTTGCGGCCGATCTCGTCGCGGTAGCATCAAGAATGGATCGCAAACCGGCTCTGGTAGGCGCCTCCCTTGGCGGCCTTGCCGGAATGATAGCCGAAGGAGACCTCGCCCCAGGCAGCTTCGCGTCGCTCACTCTTGTAGATATAGCCCCGCGTATCGATCCGGGCGGCGTGATGCGGGTGGTCAGCTTCATGCAAGAACATGTCGAGACTGGCTTTTCGTCTCCGGAAGAAGCTGCACAAGTCATTGCGCGCTACATGCCTCATCGTCGCAAGCGCAGAGCGGGTGATGGCCTGCGGCACTATCTCCGGCATAAAGAGGATGGCCGCTATTACTGGCACTGGGATCCAGCATTTATTAGCAATATGGTGGCTGCACATTGCAGCGATACCGCGCATCAGGAGCAGCAAGTCAATATATTATACAAGGCTGCCGCTAATTTGACGCTACCGCTTCATCTGATCAGGGGCGGATCTAGTGATCTTGTCTCGAAAGGCGCTGTCGAACATCTACGCGAATTGGCGCCGCATGCTGAATATACCGACATAATCGATGCCACGCATATGGTCGCAGGCGATGCAAACGACGCCTTTTCTGCCGCAATTCTCGGCTTTTTAGGGCGCCAGTCGACCTCCTAGAGGGACGAGCATGGGAGAAGAGATTTTGCTCCAGATCATCGAGGGTCGGACGACTTGCTGTGCAGAGCGCCATACATTGGTGGGTTTGCCTAAGATGACACTCGGTAACTGGCTGCTGCCTCGCTCACTGGACTGCTATCCATAACGAAGGTGACGAAAGTTGACGACCAAAAATCTGACCGGCATGCTGGCCAAAAAGATGCCGCAGGAAACAGGCACCGCGCGCACAAAGGGCGAAACCCTGTTCCAGCTATTCTTTGCGCTCATCCAATGGCCTTGGCTGTTGAAAAGCCTTTATGGGGGAAACAAAGCTGAAAAAAATGCTGTTCTTGAGCGTATAAACCTTGAACAGGACGCCTTGCCTCATCTTGGCAGCTGGAAAGCAGACACTTACCTTCTTCACAGGATTGTTGATGAGATTGAAGTCCGACAACCGAAAAATGTTGTGGAATTAGGTTCCGGAGTAACTTCGCTGGTTATCGCCAAAGCATTGTCGCTTCACGGTGGCGGGCATTTATACAGCTACGATCAGTATGAACCGTTCGTTGAGCAGATGGGCATTTGGCTCGCTGAGCACCACCTGTCGGCAAGTTTCAGCCATGCTCCGCTGAACTTTCGGGACAAGGCCTGGCCTGGATTATGGTATGTCTTGCATCACCTTCCAAAGACAATTGATCTGCTTGTCATAGATGGACCGCCTTGGTCAATACATCCCTTTACCCGAGGAATGGCGGAACGCCTTTTCGAACGTATCGCACCGGGAGGCCTTATCATGCTCGATGATGCAGCAAGACCAGGAGAAAGATACGTGGCGCGACGCTGGAGGAAAACCTGGAGAGACTTCGAGTTCAAGTTCGAAGGCAAGGGCGCCAAAGGCCTGCTAACGGGACGGAGGATCGACGGATCAGATAATCGCCAAAAGTGACGCTGCAATGCATTATCGACTTCCGTTGCTGATTCGGTTTGATCATTCCCAAGGGTTCCGGACGAGTCTTTGAAGGGCACGTCCGGAGCCTTTTGAGCACCAATGCTGCATTGGAGCGGATCATCTTGCCCATCCTCGAAGCATGGCGCAGCATGCGCAGCCAGACCGCAGAGCTCGGGAAGCAGCTCGTTTGCGGGGCACCAGAGCGACGCGTGCAAGCTGGCAGTCATAATGCATCAGATGCTGAAGACTGGCGAGCTGTTCGACAGGTCAGCAAACGCAAAGCCTTAAACCAGTTCACGAGGAAGCTAGAAGGAAAAACCATAGCCGATCACGCCGGTATCCGGCGCCCGGTCGTCTCGTCGGGACGTTGGTCAGGCCATTCCGTCCAACAACGTTCCAGTTGCAATTACTGTCGGCAAAATGCGCGCACCACACTGGAAGGCCTCTCTTGCGAAACCCATCATGCGGCGGAACATGTCGACCGCGCAGACAACCATGCTCCTGGCAGCGCCCACCTTAAAGGCGCCAGGGTACCGAGCCTGTCGATCTTTATGACTGCAGCTGCCTGTCATCCCGCCACGGCAGCCCAGTGATGTTGCGAAAAGGTGCTTGCTCAGCGGTTCGCGATTAGACAACACCTTGGGCACAATCTAAGAAAGCCGTTGCACCGCCCCGTGCTGGCACCAAAGAAGGCCTCGAAATACAAAGGGGCTAGGGAGCAGCTGTCGATACCGGGCGCGGTCATTTCAACCTGTCCATCAGGCGGCCGACGGCGCCCGCTTCGGCGGCCAAATTACGGTTGTAGCTCAGTGGCATTCGTGGCGACTTCCACCGCAAAGCATCCATGATACCCGCGAGATCCTCGCCACTCGCGAACAAATCCTGGTTCAGCCCGATCCGTGTCGAGTGCGCGCTGATCCCTTTTAGCAATCTGGCCAAATCCTCGGCTGTCAGATCGGGCAGCGCGCCGAGGTCGAACGCCCGCTTGATGATCGACCGGAAAATCGGCCCGATCGAGCCCGGGTGGAGCGCCAGGCTGCCGATGTCATATTCGACGCGCGCCTTCACGGCAGGCTTCGAGAGTGTCTTGCGCAGGTCCCAAGCCTCACGACCTGAAATGCTGTCGATCGCCCGACCGCGCACGGCGGCGCGCGCCTTGTAGCGCCGCACCTGCACCCGCCGGAACAGCGGCCCGGCCGATAGCTCGGCAGCCTCGGTCCAGGCCATGATCGCCGCGACGGTGCGGGGGCTAAGATAGGCGGTCGCCCCCTCCCCGTCCTGATCGCCCTTACTGCGCAGGATCTGCAGCAGGCGTGACTCGGGGTCGATCGCCTCCTCGATATGCTCGACGGCCACCGCCACGAGTTCGGAGGCTCGCAGGCCGGTATCATAGGCCGCCGACAGCAATGCACGATCGCGAAGGCCCGGCAGATCGTCTCCGCAGCTCTCTAGCAGCGCGCGGATGTTGAGCCCACGCGCCTTGTCACGCTCGACGTCGCGCACCGGGCCCTTGAACCGCAGCGGCCGCGCCTGCTTCTGCGCCGTCCCCTTCTCACGGCGCACGGCCTGCAGCCGCAACTTGACCAGCGGCGCCGGCGTCGGATCCTGGCGGTCGAGCAGTTGATGAATCTTGGCGATCGACGCCTTGTACCGGGATAGCGACGCTGGACGGCTCCCCTTCCCCGCCCGCGCATCCAGATAATCGGCCACGGTCTCAGCCGTCGCCGGCAGCGCGATCCGGTTGGTGCGCCGACACCAGCTGTCGAATGCTTCGATGTCGGACTTGAGCGCGCGGATGCTGTGAGGCGACGAAGCGGCCTGATAGGCGGCGATCAGCGCCTCGTTGACGGCAATGCGCTCGCCCGCGCGCATCTGCACGATCGTCCAGGCAAGGTCGGCCGGCGCGCTAACGGTTGGCAGGATCGCCTCAGGCGCCGCCACAGCGTTTTCTGACCCTTCTAAGCCGGTTTCGGTGCCCATCCTGCGCCACGCTCCTCAGCGGCCCTTGTAGCTCACCTAATAAAGAGAGGTCAATTCCGCTTATGCGATAACTGCAATTATCGCATGTTCATTCACCAACCATCCGAGCGATTGTGCAGTGTTTTGGTATTCACTACACATTCGGCATGGAGCGCTTCCATCCCCTCGCCGCCGACACCGACGTCCCGCCCGAGGAGCTCGCCCTCGCGCAAGGCGAATGCGCGCTGGCGCTCGGCCGGCTCGACGGGCTCCTCGCCGGCCTCACCGATACCGAAAAACGGCTGTTCTGCGTAGGGCTGCTGCGCGAGGTGCTGCTCTCGGCCCTGGCGCAGGCAGGATTTGCCGATGCCGAACACCGATTCAACGCCTGGTTCGCCGGGCTCGACCGTGGCCCTCAAGAGACGCCCCTCACCGGCTGCTCCGCCTATGCGCTGGTCCGCGCGCTGCTGGGCGAACTCGGCCATCATCCGTGGGAACCGCTCGCCGATGCCGCGCAGACCATCGTTCTGGCCGCTCGCTTCGGGGCCGACCGCCCGATGCAAGCCGAAGACGCGCTGGCGGAGGAGGCGATCGGCAGAGCGATCACGCTGGTGAAACAGGCCGGCGCGGATGACGAGCCCCCCCTGCCCTTCGCGGGTCTGGCGCGCCTCCACGCGCTGCTGCGCGCCGATCCGCTGTTCGCGCCGCTGGAGCGCGCGGTGCAAATCCGCTCGCTTGGGCCGCGCGCGGTGGCGATCGAGCAGGCCGCCCCGCGCACCCCGCTCTGGGCGGTCGATGCCGCGCTGGGGCGGCTGCTGACCGCGTGCGGCGCGTGGCAGCTTGCCCTCCCCTGCCCCGGCGCGGTGACGGCTGAGGCGCTTCAGCCGCAGCTCTGGCCGGGCGAACGCGCCATTGTCTCAGCGCGCACTCTCCGCGCCAGCGCTACTCGGCTTGCAGAGCTGGTCGTGAAAGCGCGACGGCGCGCGGCGCTGATGCGCGAGCAGCTGGGGCACCTGCGCTCGAGCGCGCGGGCACCGCAGGTGTGGATCCTGCTCGCTGGTTTTGCGCCGCTCGGACTCGATCAGATGGCCTCGGCGTTCGGGGTCAGCCGGCGCGGCACCTATGCGATCGGCGACGCGCTAGTCACAGCGGGCCTCGCGCGGCGTGCGAGCATCAAGGGCAAGGTTCTGCTGGTCGCCGAAGCGCCGCGAAGGGATCGGGTGTCGGCACCCCTGGACCACGCACCCGCGCTCTCCCATCCAGCGCTCGCCGAGTTCGACGCGGCGATGGGCGAGATTGACCGGCTGCTCGCCGGCAGTTCTGGCCATCCCTGACGCGGCCTCGCGCGCGTTAGGCGTGTATGAAAACTGATCCACTCTTGACGTTATGTACAGATATCATACATAGACAGAGAAAGAAGGAGATGGCCAATGGCCACAGCTGCCCATTCCGGCGCCCCCGCCAAAGCGCCTAGCCGCAAGGATCTGAGCGGTCCGGCGCTGCGCACCTTTTTCCGCATTGCCGACGCCTGGGGCCTCAAGGAAGCCGAGCAGATGAAGCTTCTCGGGCTCGACAGCCGCTCGACCTTCCAGACCTGGAAGCGCGGCGCCGTCGCGGCGATTCCCAAGGATGCGCTGGAGCGCATCTCCTATGTCATGGGGATCTACAAGGGGCTGAAGATGCTCCTGCCCCGTACCGCCAACGAATGGGTGCGCAAACCCAATGAGGCGCCGCTGTTCGCCGGACGCCCGGCGATCGAGCGGATGGCCTCGGGCAATGTCGCCGATCTCTACGTGGTGCGCCAATATATCGACGCGCAGCGCGGCTGATGGATGCCATTGCGACGACGCAAGTGCGGTGGCAACCGTGCTACCGGATCGTCGCAAGCCGGTTCCCGCCCATATCGCTGTTTGAGGATGTCGCGGACCCGGCCGACCTGGAAGCGGTCTATGCGATCGAGGCGATGACCAATGACCGGCTTCGCGACGAGGTCGGGGACCTCGCTCTCGTCCCCCCGGAGGACCGGGTCTCGGGGCCCGGCACGTCGGCGATCATGGCAGCGTTCACCCACCTCAATCCCGATGGCAGCCGGTTCTGTGACGGCAGTTTCGGGCTGTTCTACGCTGCCAGCACCATCGAGACTGCGGTTGCCGAGACGCGCCATCACCGAACCCGCTTCATGGCGTACACCCACGAACCGGCGCAGGAACTCGACATGCGCGTCTACGCGGTCGACCTGGACGCCATGCTCCACGATATTCGCGGCCTGCGCGATGAACGCCCTGCCCTCTACGCCCCGGACAGCTATGCCGCCGGCCAGGCGCTTGGCCGAAACCTGCGTGAGCAAGGTTCGGATGGCATCGTGTACCAAAGCGTGCGCGACGCCGACGGCGAGTGCGCCGCGGTGTTCCGCCCTCGCCTACTCGCCAACAGCCGACAGGAGCGGCACCTGTGCTACGTTTGGGATGGCCGGGCGATTGTCACCGTCTACGAGAAGAAGACATTTGCCTAAAGGTCCTGCGGACAAGCTAACCTTTCGGCCTTGAGTGACGCCTGTCAGGAATAGACCCCGGCAGCCATACGATCGAGATCTTCCATGACGATATCGATATCGCCATTCGCAACCAATTCCGCAGCCGTTTTCCCAACTCCAGAAAGGGGTTGATGCTTGAACCAGATAACCGCCTTGCCTTCTTCGCCTGCAAGTTCTGCCGCTCGCGTTATAACTCGGGCTATTTCCTCCAGTTTAATCTGCACGGTCGGGGCGGAGGGATACAGAGTCATGGCCTTACGATCCAGGCGAGCAACGCGAGCCAAATGCGCCATGGAGAAGTGCAGGCGCTCCGCCAGACGACGGGGCGCGATGATCTCATTCTCGCGAATGTCATCCTGGAAGGCTGCAGTCATTGGGCAGTCCATATTCAACATGTGAAGACAAAACTCTCACATCTCAGAACCGCTGAAGATTGTCCTAGCTCCAATGCTGATCGAGCAGCGCTTTCAACGCGGCCTCCGCTTCAGCCCGCGTACCACCGGCATGCGGGAGCAAGGTAAGTTTGAGACCCTTACGATCCACCGCCTCCACTTTCAGCAATGGTTTCCCCCCTTCGGACACGATCGTTTCCGGCTTTCCTGACTTCTTGGGGGATCCTGACCTCTTGGGGGGATCGGCGGCCAGAGCGAGCGCGCGTATGATATCGGGGACCGGCATCGGTGCTGCACGATCGGACTGCACCTGAGCGAGACGTCCCGCCTCGGCGAACACACGCTGCCGCCGATCCTCCGGTTTCAAGAGAGGCTTGATCGCGGTGACATGCTTGATCCTGAGATCCTGCGGAAGGGCGAAGGCCGCCATCAGTTCCGCCGGCAGCCGGGCAAGGTCGAGATAGCGGCTGAGCCAGCTTTCCGTGACATTGATCCGCTCGGCCATCACCTTCTGGCGCCCCTCATAATAGGCGTCGAGCGCGCGCAGATAGTCGCGCGCGCGCTCCAGATCGGTGAGATCGTCGCGCGCCCGATTCTCGAGGTCGGCGAGACGGAAGGCCTCCTCGTCGGTAAGGCTGCGGATATCGACGAGAAAGCGGAAATCCGGATAGTTGTGGGCGCGCAGCCAACTGATCGTCCAATGCCGGCGCGCGCCGCAAATCACCTCGAAATCGAAGGCAGGATCGTCCTTCACGCGGCGAACGATGGCGGGCATTTCTTGCTTGCCCTGCGCCTTGATGCTCTCGATGAGGTCGGCGCACCGCTCCTCATTGAGGAGCGCATATTCGCGGTTATGCCCCGCCCACATTCGGCAGCGCGCGGGATCGACAAGCTCATGGGTGCGCGAGACGACGCTGCCCGTCGCCAATTCGGCAAGCCGGCTTTCCCGGCCCGCCAGCACGCTCGCACCGATGCCAGGGCGCCGCGCCGCTGGGGCTTGCGCCCCCGGGTCGATTCCGGCGACCAGATCAGCCGCGAAGTTGGCGTTCTTCTTGCTCATCATCCACCCCTTCTACCCGGAATTGCACCGGTGCAATTTTGCTCGCATCAGGCGAGTCCCTCCTTGCGAAGCCGCGTCAAATGGCTCGGCCACATCGACCGGATGTCGACCTCGATTTCGCTGTTCACGCCGTCAAGATAGGCAAGGCAGCGGTTGCGCACCGCCGAACTGGTGACCGGGCCGTCCAGCTCGTAGACGGTCATCAGCCGCGCCGTTGCATTGTCGATTTCGGCCGAATCCTTGAGCGGCGTACGGACGATCGCGTGACCGAAAAGGGTCCGCATCAGGTTCAGCAGTTCCTTCTGCATCGACTTGTTCTCATCGACCTTGGACGCCACAAAGCGCAGGAACTGTAGTGATGGCGCCAAGCCGCGATCGGCCAGCGTCTCGATGGTCTCATCGAGCATGGCGAGGAAGGCCGCCGTCGACGAGAAGTCCATCACCGTCGGCGGAACCGGCACCACCAGCGCATTGGCCGCGCGCAGCACCGAAAGCGAGATCGCGCCGAGCGCCGGAGGCGGATCGAGAACCACCACATCGAACCGATCGGCAATGCTCGCGATGCCTTGCGCCATGCGGTCGATCAGGTTCCCCTGCCCCCGCGCCATGCGCGCTGCGATTTCATATTCCGACTGGAACAGCCGCAGATTGGCCGGAACAAGCTCCAGACCGTCGAAGTGGGTCTTGCGCAGAGCATAGTCGAGCGACTCCATGTCGTCGTGCCGCAGGAATGGATAGAGCGTGTCCTCCTCGGTCAGGTCGAGGTCGGGCACATAGCCGAATAGCGTGGTTGCCGACGCCTGGCTGTCGCAATCGATGAGAGCCACCCGGTAGCCCTTGATCGCGAGATATTGGGCCAGGTGCACCGAGAGGGTCGATTTCCCCACCCCGCCCTTGAAGTTCTGCACCGCGACAACACAGCACGGATCGGTTGCAGCCCGCCAGGGCCGGGTGCCGAACAATCCCCGCATGTCGTTGAGCTGCGCCAGGGTATAGCCGACACGCCGATTATTCTCGGTTCGCGGAGGCGGCGGCAAGCGGCCGTCCTTCTCGGCCTCGCGAATGGCCGCCGCGGTTCGGCCGACCAGTTCCGCGGCCTTGCCAATCGGGAACGTCGGCTCGCGCCGCTCGTCCGCCCGGGCACTACGCGCGGAGTCGCGGAGCCGCTCGAGGACAGAGCTGGTCCGTTGTGCGAGCGTTGAGACGGACAGCAGGTCCTGCGTGCCCTCAATATCGAGTGATGCAGCCAAGAGAGGCCCCCTTGCGAAACTAGAAGGGGCATAGCTCAATTTGCACTTTTAGGTCAATCAAAGGCTGACTTTCGCAAGTCGGCCTAGCCCGAAGAGCGGAACTGGCCCAATCTGCGCCGCGGACCTTTTGCACACACTCGCAACCTGACCCCTTGGGGGCAGTTCATCCCGAAATTGCACCGGTGCAATTTCGGCTCAGGGGCGCCCGCGCCGCGCCAGGAAACTCTCGCAGAAGCCGGTCCAGGAAGCGATCAGCTTGGCGCCCTTGAGCTTCGCCAGCCTCTCGCCCATCTGCGCGCGATAGGCATCGGCAATGAGATCGATGTCCCAACCGCCGCCCGCCGAGCGCGCGATCGCGGCAAGTGTATCGGAACCGAAGCGGATCGTGCCGTTCGGGAAAGCGACCTCCCCTGCCCCAGCCTTATCCTTTGACACCAAGGCCGCCACCGCCGCCTGTGTGACAGCCCCGACGGCCACGGTCTCCACCTCGTCCTCGCGCCGCGCCCTTCTGCCCGCAGAGTGCCGACCGATCTCGTCCACGGTCGCGATTTGGGCCGGAGCATCCTTGGGCTCAAAGCGGAATTCGATTTCGGTGACGGTTCTGCCCTGGCGGATCTCCCGCCACTCCACGCGAAAATGGGCGAGCTGGTCGATTTCGGCCTTCGCCTTTTCGAGAACTTTGCGGCGCAGCTGCGCGAAATCCTTGTAGACGTCCGGCGCAATGCCGAGCAGCGCACGCAGAGCCGTCATGTCGCCCTTCCAAAGCGACTGGCGCCTATGCAGCCGTAGCGCCCCGATCTCGTACAGCTTGAGCGCATAGGTTGATCGGAAGCCGAGCACCGCCTGGCGATTCAGGACCGCATAGGTCTCCGATTCCTGGATCAGCTTTCGGGCTTCGGGCGTGAACTCCCACTCGATCCACCCAGCGTCCGCGCCCTCTTCGTCTTCCGCTTCTTCGCGCGACGATGAGATAAGCGAAAAGCGCAGCGTCGCCTTCTTGCCGCGCCAGGACTTGTCGTCGACCGCGAAAAGCGTGCGGTGCAATTCCTCGAGCATGTCCGAGATGCGCTCATTGCCCTTGTGGCCGCGGCGAATGTCCGCCTTTCGCATCTTGTGCGGGCGGTCCTCCCAGGCATCACCGCCCGCGGTCAAAATCATCAGCGCAAGCAAACGCGAAGCAGTCAGGCTAAGCGACTGGCCTTTGACGAACTTGACCTCGACGATGCTGCCGGGCTTGGCGAACTCGTCACCGCCCTTTGCCTGCAGGGCGGCAGCCACCCGCATCGCCCGTCCCGGAGAAGCGTCATCGCCGGTGGGGGAGGGCGTTACAGCGTGATCTAGGGCTTGCTCGTCATCCATGCCATGAAGTCTGCGCCGATTCGTCCAGCGTGGGAGAAAATCTGCCTGACCTGTCCTTACGCGTCAAGTCAGGGCAGGATAGACACCGGATTCGGCCCCCAAGAGGTCAGGATGGAACTTCGCTCCGAAGCAGCAAAACATGAGGAAGTGCGGCGAGTCGCGTTTCCAAGCGCCCGGACCCGCGCAAACGGCAGCGCGGACGCCGAAGAAAGTCCCTGACGAACGCCATGGCGAGCGAATCACTCCAGCAAGAAGCTGGCCCCCATACGGTCAGGAAGGCCCCAGCAGGTCAGGTTGCATCCCCCGATCGGTCAGGGAAGCGCCCCCGGAAGGGCAGGCAAAATCCCCCGTCCGGTCAGGATAAGCTTGCTCAAACCCGCAGAAATGCTGTGCTTTCGGCTTCCTGAATCTGAATCCTTTTGAATCGGAAAAGCTTCCGCTGCGAGCAGCGGCGTTTTGATTCTTTTATTTTTTGAAAGAGATCAGCGTCGCGCCTGAAGCAATCGTTCAATCCCCCCGCCTGGAGGGATACGCGAAGTTAGCCGCCCACGATAGGCTGCCGGCCAAATGACCTTGCGCATGGAGGGTGCATGATCAACTTCGCCAAGTTCGAGATCATCGGCCGGATCGGGGAAATCGACGCGCGGCCGAAAGTCACCCTGCTGTCGGTCTGCGCGAATTATCGCCGCAAGGGTGACGATAACGAATGGCAGGAAGACAGCCACTGGAACCGCGTGAGCGTCTTCAGCGAAGGCCAGCGAAAACATATCGCCGACCGGGCTCAAGTCGGGGATCTCGTGCGCATAGCCGGACGGCTCAAGGACAACTCCTATGAACGCGACGGCGCGACGCACTACACAACCGATCGCATCGTCGAGGAATTCGGGATCCTGGCACCCAAAGGCATGCCGGGGTGAAATACCGGGGAGGGGAGGGCGCAATCAGCAGCGGCGCTCCACCACTTCCGAGGATTAGTCGATGCCCATAGCTGCTCCCCATCGCGCCAAAGCCATTGTCGAAGCCCTGGGTGGGATCTGGCGCGGTACGCGCGGCGAATGCCGTTGCCCGGCACATGACGACCATGGTCCCAGCCTGTCGGTACGCCTGGGCGAGCGGGCGATCCTGTTCCACTGCTTTGCCGGCTGCGACACGCGCGATGTTCTGGCTGCTTTGCGCCGGCGCAAACTTCACGATGCGGAGCCGCTCACAATGCCGCGCCCGAAGGCGGCCGCGGACCATCGCGCTCTTGCACTTCGCCTATGGAAGGCGAGCCAGCCCATCGCCGGATCTCCAGCGGCCGATTATCTGGCGGCGCGCGGTCTGCCGCCTCCCTATCCGCGTTGCCTGCGCTACAACCCGCGCACCATCGTCGGGGCCGGTGAGCGCCGCCGGTTCTTTCCGGCGATGATCGCCGCGGTCGAGAATGATCTGGGGGTTGTCGCCGTCCAGCGGACCTGCCTCGATCTCGCCGACATCCTGCACAAACCCATGCCAAAGCCGAAGATTGCCCTTGGCCTTCTCGGCGACGCGGCCATTCGTCTGGCGCCGGCCGGCGAGGAGCTTGGCCTTGCCGAAGGCATCGAGGACGCCCTTTCAGCAATGGCCTGGTTCGGAACGCCCACCTGGGCGCTGGGCGGGGTCGAACGCCTTGGGCTTGTCGCCATCCCCGAACGGGTCAAGCGTATCATCGTCTATGGCGATCGCGGTGCCGCCGCTGCCGCCATGCTCAAAAAAGCCCGCCCCCATCTCACAGCCAATGGACGCGAACTGGTGCTCCGGCTGCCGGAACGGCACGCGGACTGGAATGATGCTTGGCGTGTCCGCCGGGCCGCCGAGGCGGCCTGAAAGGGGAGGGAGCCTTCCGGCTGATGACCTGGCGCTGATGCCAGGTGTCAGACTTGGAGATGCCCCATGGCCACACACCCCCTCGCGCTCACGCTGCCGCTCGATGATCCCGCCCGTACCGCTGCTCAAGGCATAGCCGACCGGCTGTCCGAAGGATGTCCGGTTGCACGTAACGACCTCCTTGCCGAAATGACCTCCGCTTTCGGTGGCTCGAGCGCCGATGGCCTGTGGTCATTGCGCGACGCCTACGATGTGCTCGAACTCGCGCAGGTCCTCCATCTGAAGAACGCGACGCTCCCGGCAGATGCGAATGCGCGGCTCGCCCAGCTGATCGCTATGACGGCGGCGCTTCCCACGCAAAGCGTACGTAGCGAAACGCAGATCGCGTTCCAGCAATTCTCGACACCGGCGCCGATCGGCTTCCTTGCCGCCAAGGCAGCCGCGATCACGGCACACGATATCGTGCTCGAGCCCTCGGCCGGGACCGGCCTCCTGGCCGTACACGCCCATCTCGCCGGCGCGCGCCTCCTTCTCAATGAGATCGATGCCTGGCGCACGCGTTTGCTGCGTCACGCCTTTCCCGAAGGCAGGCTGAGCACGCATGATGGCGAACTGATCGACGATATGCTCGATCCGCAACTGGTGCCGAGCGTCGTGCTCCTCAATCCGCCCTTCTCGCGAAGCCAGGGGCGCGCGCGCGATCGCCATGCCGCGCTTCGCCATTTGCGCTCCGCGCTGTTGCGGCTTGCTACAGGCGGGCGCTGCGCCGTTATTCTCCCCGACCGCATCGAGACGGAGGACGCGGATTGGCTGCACGCCACTGCGGGCGCGCATGCCCGGCTGCATCTCGACCTGCCGCCCGATGCCTATGCCAAGCACGGCACCGGCCAGGCAGTCCAGCTCATACTCCTCGAAAAGGGCGGGGCAGGGGGCTCGGTCCCGCGCCAGACCTGCACGACGCTCGGCGCTGCGCTTGCGGCCATCGATGCGATGGCGACCCCATGCGCGCCGCAGCCGCAGCCGATCTCCCGCCCCAGCGGATTGTTCCGGGGCCTCACGCGGCGGACCCGCCCCGTCTGCTCGCGTGCGGCGGTGACCCTGCCCACGACCCGCGCGGTCGCCTATCACCGTCTCGACGCGCCCGCACCCGCGGGCGAACCGCAAGGGATTTACCTGCCCTATCGGCCGAGCCGTCTGCTGATTGCCGATGCTCGTGAGCACCCAAGCGCGCTAGTCGAATCGCAGGCAATGGGATCGATTGCCGCACCCCCGGTCGCTTATGAACCCGTGCTGCCGGCCAGGATCCTGGACGACGGCCTGCTCTCGGACGCGCAGCTCGAAACGCTGATCTACGCTGGCGCGGCGTTCGAGCGCGATCTTCCCGGCCGGTTCATATCCAGCGAGGAGGGTCTTTCGCTGTCGCCGGCAGAGGCCGGTAACGCCTATCGGACCGGCTTTTTCCTTGGCGATGGCACGGGCGCCGGCAAGGGGCGGCAGGTGGCAGGCGTCATCCTCGACCAGTGGTTGCGTGGCAACCGCCGCCACCTCTGGATATCCAAGAGCGAGACGCTGGTCGAAGACGCTCGCCGGGACTGGTCGGCGCTTGGCGGCTTGCCGCTCGACATCCAGCATCTCAACCAGTGGAAGCTCGGCACCCCGATCGCGCTGGGCGATGGGATCCTCTTCCTGACCTATGCCACCCTGCGCTCCAACCGCGGCGACAGGGGCACGCGGCTGCGCCAGCTGATCGAATGGATGGGTGAGGATTTCAGCGGCGTCATCGTTTTCGACGAGGCGCATGAAATGGCCGGGGTGGCCGGCGGCGAGGGCCGGTTCGGCGCCACGAAAGGGTCCGAGCAGGGCATCGCCGGCGTCCGCCTGCAAAATCTCGCTCCGCGCGCCCGGATTCTCTACGCCTCGGCGACGGGCGCCTCGGACGTCAACAATCTTGCCTATGCGACACGCCTCGGATTGTGGGGACCGCAGACGGCCTTCGCCGACCGGCGGGCCTTCGTGGAATCCCTGCGCCGAGGCGGCATCGCGGCGATGGAGTTGATCGCCCGCGACCTCAAAGCGCAGGGCCTCTATGCCGCGCGGGCGCTCAGCTTCGCCGGCGTCGAATATGACATCCTCGAGCATCGGCTCAGCGAAGAACAGATCGCCGTCTACAATGCCTATGCCGATGCCTGGGCGATCATTCACAACAATCTGCAGGCCGCGCTCGCCGCCACGCGCGTCACCGACGGCTTCAGCGGTGCCACCTATAATAGCGGCGCGAAGGCCGCGGCATTGTCGATCTTCGAATCGACCAAGCAACGCTTCTTCGGCCAGATCCTGCTGTCGATGAAGCTGCCCTCGCTGATCCCGGCGATCGCCGCCGATCTCGCGCGCGGCGACTGCGCCGTCGTCCAGCTCGTGTCGACCTCGGAAGCGATGCTCGATCGTGCCCTTGCCGACCTGTCCCCCGAGGAGCGGGCCTGGCTCGATATCGAGCTGTCCCCGCGCGAATTCCTGGTCGATTATCTGACCGCGGCCTTTCCCGTGCGCCAGATGCGCACCTATACCGACGATAGCGGCACGGTGCGCTCGGAACCGATGATCGACGAGGCCGGGCAGCCCGTGCTGTGCCGGGAAGCGATGGCCATGCGCGACCAGCTCCTCGAGCAACTCTGTGCGCTGCCGGTCGTCGGCTCGGCGCTCGATCACATCATCGGGCATTTCGGGACGGAGGCTGTGGCCGAGGTGACGGGCCGCAGCCGGCGGATCGTCGTCGATGCCGACGGCCGTCAGCGGATCGAACGGCGCAGCGCGCGCACGAACCTCGCGGAGACCGACATCTTCATGCGCGGCGAAAAGCGCATCCTGATCTTCTCCGATGCCGGCGGCACGGGGCGGAGTTACCACGCCAGCCTCGACGCGCCCAATCAGAGCCGCCGCATTCACTATCTCCTCGAGCCCGGTTGGCGCGCGGACGCGGCGATCCAGGGGCTGGGCCGCACGCACCGCACCCACCAAGCCTGCCCGCCCTTGTTTCGGCCCGTTTCCACCGATTGCCGTGGCGAACGGCGGTTCATCTCGACCATCGCCCGGCGCCTCGACAGCCTGGGCGCGCTGACCCGTGGCCAACGCCAGACCGGCGGGCAGGGACTTTTCGACCCCCGCGACAATCTGGAGTCCGACTTCGCGCGGGAATCGCTCGACCAGTGGTTTCGCCTGCTGTTCCAGGCAAAACTCCAATCGGTCCACTTCGATCAGTTCCAGGCGCTCACCGGTTTGAACCTGGCCGGGGAGGGCGGGGGGCTCACCGAGACCTTGCCCACGATCCAGCGGTGGTTGAACCGCATCCTGGCGCTGCGCATCGACCTGCAGAACGCGATCTTCGACGAATATCTCGGCTTGATCGAAGCACGGGTGGAAAAGGCACGCGAGGCCGGCACCCTCGATCTTGGCGTCGAAACGATCGCGGCCGACCGTATTTCGATCCTCGACCGGACGGTGATCCGGCGCGATCCCGTGAGCGGCGCCGAAACCGAGATCCTGCGTATCGAAACCGAGGAGCGATATCGGCCGCTGACCCTGGAGCGAGCGCATTGGCTTCTGGCCGACCCGGAAGCGCGCGGGTTGATCAACCCGCGTTCCGGCAAGGCCGCCATTTGCCGGCCGACCTTCTCGCTGACGGACGAAGAGGGGCGGACCGTGCGCCGCTATGAGCTGGTGCGGCCGACGCGCACCGAACGGCACAGGCAGGACCTCTTCGCCGAAACCCATTGGACCGACGTGGACCGCGCGAGCTTCGACGAAGCCTGGCAGGCCGAATGCGACGCAATGGCGGCGCAGACGCGCACGCAGATCATCTATCTGGTCACCGGCCTGCTGCTTCCGGTGTGGGGCAAGCTGCCCGACGATCATGTCCAGGTCTGGCGGCTGATGAGCGATGACGGCCAGTCGCTTCTCGGGCGTCTTATTCCGGCGCCGCTGGTGGAGCGGATTGCCAGCGCGTTCGGCATCGCGGCCCATGTCGAGATCGACCTCGGCGCGCGGGTCCAGCACGTCCGCACCTCGGGCGAGATCATGCCAATCGGAGCGCTGCGACTGAAGCGCGCCTTGGTTGCCGGCGATCAACGCCTCGAATTGCTGGACTGGAAGCCCGAGGCGCTGCCGCATCTCAAGGCGGCGGGCTGCTTCACCGAGATCATCCAGCACCGCACTCGGCTGTTCGTTCCCCCGAGCCGCGCCCTCGAGATCCTCGCCAGGATCACGGACTGACCCGCGACCGCGCCAAGCGACCGAAGAGAGGGGAGGGGGCCTTCGGCCGGGTGGGCCTGAGTGGCTCAAGCCGGCCGACGAGGTCGGCGCAACCCTCGAAGGAGACAACCGATGATCCAGTCCGTGAAGGTCAAGAACCTCTCGCTCTCGAAGGACAATGTCCGCAAATCCAATCGCGATGCCGACCTCGACAGCCTCGCCGATAATATCGCCGCGCATGGCCTGTTGCAGAATCTCGTGGTCACGCCGCTCAAAAAGGCAGGACATTTCACCGTCAAGGCGGGTGGCCGCCGCTTGCGGGCGCTCCAGCGGCTGATCGATTCAGGTCGGCTTGCCGGGGACCATGAGGTTCAGGTGCTGGTGCTCGAGGATGATGCCGGATCGGCCGAAGCGAGCCTTGCCGAGAATTTCCACCGCGTCGCGATGAACCCGGCGGATGAGTGCTCGGCTTTCAAGCACTTCCTCGACAAGGGCGCGAGTGCCGAGGATGTGGCGAAACGTTTCGGCGTCACGACCCGCTTCGTTGAGCAGCGGGTACGGCTTGCCGAACTGGCTCCTCTCGTATTCGCGGCGCTGGCGGCGGGCGAGATCACGCTGGGGGTCGCCCAGGCTTATGCCGTCACGCCCGACGTCGATCGCCAGGCGCGCGTGTTCGAGAGCATGAGCCGGTCCTATTATGGCGACAATCCCGACAATATCCGCCGTGCGCTCCTCAACGGAACGGTCAAGGCGACCGACGCCAAGGCACGGTTCGTCGGCCGCGACGCCTATGTCGGCGCGGGCGGCCGGATCGAGCGCGACCTGTTCGGTGAAGATGTGGACGAGAGCTGGATCGACGTGGAGCTCATCGAGCAGCTGGCCGCCCAGAAGCTTGAAGCGGCCGCGGAAGCACTCGCTGCCGAACAGAAGCTGGCGTTCGTGACGCCGGTTCTCGCGACGCATGTGCCCTATGATATGGAGTGCCAGCTCCACGAATATCATCCGCCGCTGCGCGAATTGAGTGGGGACGAGCAGGAGCGCGTCGACAGTCTCTCGGATGAGGGCGATGCGCTCATCCGAGAGCTGGAAACTGAACTCGAGGACGGCACGCCCGAGGCCGAGGCGGCTTCGGCGCGGCTCGCCGACATAGAGCGGGAACTCGATACAATCGAGGCGTCGCGCACGATGGTCGACGATGCGATCAAGGACCAGCTGGGCACCTTCATCTATCTGGCGCCCGATGGCAGTCCGCGGGTGCACAGCCGCATGTTCAGTGAGCGCGCCATTCGTCAGGCGGGCGAGGACGCAGAACCCGAAGCACCGTCCGGCAAGGTCGCGGCCTCCCGGCTCAGCGCGATGCTGGTTGACGAACTCGCGACCCAGCGCCGGCAGATCCTGGCGGCCCATGTCGCCTCGGATGCCGGGTTCGCGCTCGATCTCACGATATTCCTGATGGCGCACCGGACGGTGTTCGCCAGCAGCTATGTCCGGGACCACTCGACGCTGCAGGCGGCCGCCGCGAGCTTCCCGATCGTCAGCTTCCGCGATGAAGGCAGCGCGGCGAGCAATGTCCTGACCGAACAGCGCCAGGCGCTCGATGTGAGCTGGGCAGGCGGGAACACGCTGTCGTCCCGCTTCGATGCCTTCCGGCAACTGGATGAACAGGCGCGCGCCGATTGGCTCGCCCATGTCCTGGCGCAGACGCTCGAGCCGACACTCAACGTCGACGATGGCGGGCGCCGCAACGGCTTCCACGATCATCTCGGACGGCTGCTCGACATTGATGTCGCGCAATGGTGGCGGCCCGATGCCCAGAACTTTTTCGGGCGGGTGAAGAAGGACGTCATGCTCGAAGCGCTCGACGAGATCGGCGGGCCGGTGCTGCGCGGCCGATACAAGGACGCCAAGAAGGGTGACCTTGCCAATGCCTGCGCTGCGCTCTGTTCGGGGCAGGGCATCGTTGAGGCCGAAGTCCGGGAAAAGGCGCTCTCCTGGCTGCCGGACGAGATGCGGTTCGGCGCGATCGAAAAGCCCGAAAGCTTCCGGAGCTATTCCGCTTTCCTCAGCGATGAAGACGACAGCGACGGCGGATCAGGGGAGATCGCCCCCGATGGCGATGCTGGCGACCTCGAACAGGCCGCCTGAGGCCAACGCCTAACGGCGGGCGGCGCTTTCGTGTCGCCCGCCGCCCTTCATCGGCGGCGCTGAGACAGCCGCTCTTTCGCGGAGTATCCACCATGACCCAATCATCGGGCCGGCCCTCGCCGGCCGAGACCATCACGCGCGCCATCATCGACCGGCTCGAGGCCGGTGTGCGTCCCTGGGTAAGGCCCTGGCGATCATGCGCCGCGCAAGGGCGCCCTCTGCGGGCCAATGGCGAGCCCTATCGTGGCATGAACACCTTTTGGCTATGGCTGGCTGCCGAGCAGTGTGGCTATCGGTCGCGCTACTGGATGACCTATCGGCAAGCACAAAGCCTCGGCGGCCAGGTCCGCGCCGGTGAGCAGTCGCAATTTGCGATCTTCTACAAGGCCTATTCGAAGAAGGTCGATTCCTACGAACGTCCGGGTGAGCTCGTCGATGAGCAGCGCCGGGTCATGCGGTCCTATGCGGTCTTCAATGCCGACCAGATCGACGCACTCCCGGGCGATTTCTATCCCGAAGCCCTCTCCCTCGTCCCGCCGGGCGACCGGCTCGGTCCGCGGGCGGAGCGCTTCGTCGACCGGCTGCCCGCGCGGCTGCGATGTGGCGGCGATCGTGCTTATTACGATCTGCGCCAGGACGTCATCACCATGCCGCCGATCGAGCAATTCGACACGCGCGCCGCCTGGGCAGCCACCATCGCGCATGAGGCCGGCCACTGGACAGGCCATCCAGCCCGGCTTGCCCGATCGTTCGGGAAGCGCTTCGGCGATCAGGCATATGCGTTCGAGGAGTTGGTCGCCGAACTGACAGCAGCGCTGGTTGGCGCCGATGTGGGTCTCCCAACCACCCATCTCGACGATCACGCGGCTTATATCGGCTCCTGGCTCGCCATTTTGCGCAAGGATAATCGCGCATTGCTGACGGCGGCTGCGCGAGCGGAGGAAGCCGCCGGGTTTCTGCTGCGGGCAACCGATCTCGCTTGCGAGGATGATCTGGACGAGCAGGCGGCTGCTTGATCTCGCCATGTCGCCGATTGCACCATATCCATATATCCGCTATCGTGGATATATGGATAACGAATCTGTCATCGTCGCGTTGGGCGCGCTTGCCCAAGCCACGCGCCTCGACGCCTTCCGCCTTCTGGTGCGTCACGAACCCGAAGGCCTTCCTGCCGGCGAGGTCGCCAAGGCGCTGGATGTCCCGCAGAACACGATGTCGGTGCATTTGGCGACCCTGGCGCGTGCCGGCCTGGTCACATCCGAGCGGCGCAGCCGGATCATCAACTACCGCGCCGATCTCGATGCGCTCCGCTCCGTGATGCTGTTCCTCGTCAAGGACTGCTGTGGTGGCCGGGCCGAGCTCTGCCATCCACTTGCGGATGAACTGCTTGCCTGTCGTGCTGCCTGAAAGGACATCAACATGACTGATCGCCTGTTGAACGTACTGTTTCTTTGCACGGGCAATTCCGCCCGTTCCATCATGGCCGAGGCGATCCTCAGCCGTGAAGGGCTAGGCCGTTTCAAATCGTTCAGCGCCGGAAGCCAGCCCAAGGGCGAGGTCCATCCGTTCACCATTCATCTCTTGGAGAAGCTGAACTACGACGCAAGCCGGTTCCGCTCGAAGAGTTGGGAAGAGTTTTCCGGCCCCGATGCGCCGTCCTTGGATTTCGTGTTTACGGTCTGCGACAATGCCGCCAACGAGCTTTGCCCGGTTTGGCCGGGGCAGCCGCTGACCGCCAATTGGGGGGTGCCCGATCCGGCCGCTATCGAGGACAGCGAAACGGTGCAGCACGCGGCCTTCTTCGATACATACAGGATGCTGTTCAATCGCATCTCGCTGTTCACCAACCTGCCGTTCGAAGGCCTCGACAAGATGAGTCTACAGAACCGGCTGAACCGGATCGGCAAGGAACAGGGCCGCGCCGACCTCCCAAGCGAAAAGGTGCCTGGTGCATGAGCAATGCCGCAATCGATATCGTCATCTATCACAATCCCGAGTGTGGGACGTCGCGCAACACGCTGGCGATGATCCGCAACGCCGGGATCGAGCCGCATGTGATCGAATATCTCAAGACGCCGCCCAACCGCCCGCTCATCGCCCGCATGGGCATCAGCGCACGCCAGTTGCTCCGCGAGAAGGGCACGCCCTTCGCCGAGCTGGGTCTTGCCGATCCGACGTTCAGCGATGACCAGCTCATTGATGCGATGATCGAGCATCCGATCCTCATCAACCGGCCAATCGTTGTGTCGCCGCTCGGCGTGAAACTCTGCCGTCCATCGGAAGAGGTGCTCGATCTTCTCCCGTCCGCCCAGCGCGGGGCTTTCACCAAGGAAGATGGCGAGCAGGTCATCGACGCCGCCGGCAAGAGGATCGGGGCGTGAACGCGACCGTTGCGGCACAACCCAAGCCGGCGATCAACAGCTTCGAACGCTATTTGAGCGTCTGGGTGGCGCTCTGCATCGCTGTCGGCATCGCGCTCGGCTATTCGCTGCCGAATCTGTTCGCAGCCATCGCATCGGCCGAGATCGCGCGCGTGAACCTGGTCGTGGCTGTGCTGATCTGGCTGATGATCGTCCCCATGCTGCTCAAGATCGACCTCGGCGCGTTGGGGTCGGTTCGCCAACACTGGAAGGGCGTCGGCGTCACCCTCTTCATCAACTGGGCGGTGAAGCCCTTTTCAATGGCGCTGCTCGGCACGCTGTTCCTGGGATGGCTCTTCCGGCCGCTGCTGCCGCAGGGCGAGATCAACGCCTATATCGCCGGGCTCATCCTGCTCGCCGCCGCCCCCTGCACGGCGATGGTGTTCGTCTGGTCGAACCTATGCGACGGCGAGCCGACCTATACGCTGAGCCAGGTGGCGCTCAACGACGTGATCATGGTCTTCGCCTTCGCACCGCTGGTCGGACTGCTGCTGGGCGTCGCCTCGATCACAGTGCCCTGGGACACGCTGCTCATCTCGGTCCTGCTCTATATCGTCGTGCCCGTCATCGTCGCGCAGATCATTCGTCGGGCGTTGCTATCGTCAGGCGGGCAGCCGGCGCTGGATCGGCTGCTGGCAACGCTTGGGCCGGTGTCGCTGGTTGCGCTGCTGACGACGCTCGTCCTCTTGTTCGGCTTCCAGGGCCCGGCGATCCTGGCTCATCCGCTGGTCATCGCACTGATTGCCATTCCCATCCTCATCCAGGTCTACTTCAATGCGGGCCTGGCCTATTGGCTCAGTCGGCGCTTCGGCGTGGCCTGGTGCGTCGCCGCTCCGGCCGCGCTGATCGGCGCGTCCAATTTCTTCGAGCTCGCGGTTGCAGCCGCGATCAGCCTGTTCGGCCTCAATTCCGGGGCCGCGCTCGCGACCGTGGTGGGCGTGCTGGTCGAGGTGCCGGTAATGCTGTCTGTCGTCAGCATCGTGAAGAAGACGCGGCCCTGGTACGAGCAACGCGTTCCTGCATGATCGCTACACTGCTGGATCCCAGGTCGCTTTCCGACCTGATGGCGGAGCTGAGCGCGGCGGGTCTGCCTGCCAGTGATCTCGCCGAGGCGGGACGCCGCTTCTTTCGGTTCGAGGATGATGCGGGCATTGTCGGCTATGGCGGGATCGAAGGCGACGGCTCCGACCGCCTGCTGCGCTCGCTGGTCGTGAAGGCCGATCGGCGCGGATGCGGATTGGGCGGTGCCATTCTCACGGCAGTCGAACGCGCTGCAGCTGATGAGGGCGCGACTAGCCTGTACCTGCTCACCACGACCGCCGAGCCTTTCTTTCGCCGTCACGGCTATGAAACAGCCGAACGGACCGACGTTCCTGCCGTCATCGCGCAATCGGCCGAGTTCCGATCGCTATGCCCGGCGAGCGCCGCCCTTTTGTACAAATGGATTGCCTGATGTCGCGTCTTCGTATCCTTCCCGAACCCGATCACATGCCCGCGCTGGACCGTGCAATGATCCGGCCCGATCTCGCCGCCGGGCTCGGCGCGCTTGAGCCGAAACCTCGCATCCTCCTCCTCTACGGCTCGCTGCGCGAGCGGTCGTTCAGTCGCTTCGCGGTCGAGGAAGCGGCCCGGCTGCTCATCCTCTTCGGCGCCGAAGTGCGGATCTTCGATCCGGCCGATCTCCCGCTCCCCGACCAGATCAAGGACGATGATCACCCGGCGGTGCATGAGCTTCGCGAGCATGCGCTCTGGTCCGAAGGCATGGTCTGGTGCAGCCCCGAACGGCACGGCCAGATCACCGGCATCATGAAAGCGCAGATCGACCATTTGCCGCTCGAATTCGGCGGCATGCGTCCGACCCAGGGCCGGACCCTGGCCGTCATGCAGGTTTCGGGCGGATCGCAGTCGTTCAACGCAGTCAACACGTTGCGGCTGCTCGGGCGGTGGATGCGCATGTTCACCATCCCCAACCAGTCGAGCATTGCTATGGCGTTCAAGGAGTTCGACGAGGACGGCCGTCTCAGTGCCTCAAGCTATTATGACCGGATCGTCGACGTCATGGAGGAGCTGGTGCGCTTCACGGTGCTGACACGTCGCCATGCCGATCAACTCGTGGACCGCTATTCGGAACGCAAGGCGGCAGCCGCCAAGCGCGACGCGGCACAAGATCTGGCCTCACGGTCGACGGCCTGACGGCCCGGCGCTTGCGATGCGACGCGCTTTCATGCCGTCCTGTGCGCATCGGGAGATCGGGTTGCGGGTGCCCTTCTTAAGGTCCTCTGCGCCATGAATGCCTGACGCGACAGGGCCTTCGCGCCTTTCGCCAGAGGATGCGGCACATGGGCCATCGCGCTGGCGGCGGCAACCCGAACGCTCCGGCCGTGTTGGCGCGCCGAGGCGCGCCGGCCCGCACCACCCGGACCTTATCGGGTTCCCCTTGGGCGTTGCCCGGCGGTGCCGCCGCCGCTTTTTCGATGGCCCGGAGGGTGCGCATCCGGCGGGAAGGCCGCCGGCCCTGCGACACGGAAAGGCAATCCCTCATGACCAGCTCCCTTTCAGCAGTGCTCCAAGCACTCGAACTCGGCCATCTCGACCTGACGGGCGACCAACGCACGATGGAAGCGCCGCCACCGGCCGAGGCGCTCGAACAGACCGTCAGCGCCATCTGGAGCGATCTCTTCGCGCTCTTCCCCTTCACCGCGCTCGAACGCGACATCGAGGATCTGGGCTGGGGCTTCGTCAATCTCTTCCACCGCGCGGCCGCCAAGAAGCATCAGCTGATCGACCGCCTGACCGACGAGATCCGGCTCCTGCTCGCCGAGCAGGACGGGTCGGAGATCGCGACCGCCGATCTCGAGGACAAGATCGATCTCGCCCGCAAGGTCGAGCAGTCCGCCCAGGCCTATGAGGGGATGCGCGACACCGCGGCGCGCCACTATCTGCACGAGACCGGCCGCTCCTGGGTGCCCGCGACCGGCAACCGCATCTCGCTCGGCACGACCGCTGCGATCGTCGATGGCCGGGCCTATTTGCAGGCGCGGCGCGAGCGGGTGCGCGATGCCAATATGGTCCATGGCACGCCCGTGGTCTTCGCCGGCGGGCGCCTTCGCTTCGCCAGCGACGACGAGGCCAAGCAGTTTGCCGACAATCTGCTGCGGACCCTCAAGGCCGTGCGCGAGCGTGTGGGCGACATGTATCTCGTCCATGGCGGCGACATGAAGGGCATCGAGCGTCTTGCAGCATCCTGGGCCGAGCAGAACGGCATCCAGCAGCTGCGGTTCGGCCTTGATCGCAAGCTTGGCGATCGTGCCGGCTTCCGGCGCAACGAGCAGATGCTCTCGGTCAAGCCGCGCTACGTCATCGCCTTCCAGGGCAACGGCGTCACCGAAAGGCTGGTGATCGAGGCCAAGGCGCGCGGCATCCATGTCGTCGATCGCCGCGGACCGCTCGGAACGCCGCCGGCGGCTTTATCCCGCGGCTGACCGCCGTGCCGGCCGCTTCGGCGGCCGGCTTTTCTCAATCTCACGAATGCCGGTGCCGGAGGGGAGGGGGCGGGGTGGATGCGTCCCTTGTTCCCTTTCGGAGGTTCCGCATCATGTTCATGCCCGATCGCGCCAGTGCGTGCGCGCTCCTTGCCTTCCGCGCCGCGCATGGCCGCCACTGGAAGGCGAAGCTACTGTCGTTATGGTCAACGGGCAGCGATGTGGACGAAGCCGATGGCGCTTACTTACGGCATTTGCGCAACCAGGCCGGTCCCTCCTGGCTCCGCCAGCTGACGCCGCGCCGCTGGCGCGCGATCGAAAGATTGGCGGCGCCCGGCGATCCGGTGCTTGCAGCCGTGTTTCTTGATCGTGCGCGCGAATTTCATCGCGGCGCGCAGATTGGCGCGCCTATTGCGCTTGCGCCGGCACTGCACTTGCTCGCGATCTCCTGCGAACTGGGTTTGAAGGCGCATCTTTTGGGTCATGGCTGGACGGACGATGCGCTGGCCCGCGATATCCGTCATGACCTTGTCCGCGCCCTCGACGAGGCGCGGCAGCTAGGCCTGCCGGCGCCCGGTCGTCCGCTGGCCGATTTCATCAAGAGCCTCGGCCCGGCCTATGCGGTGCATCGGATCGACGCGCTGGTGGCAGGTGGCTATGCCTGCAACATCGGCGCCGTGCTTTGCGAGACCGGGCAGCTCCTCGATGCCGTGGCGGCCCGCCTGAGCCCAACCATGCCAGGCGCCGCCACCTTGCTCACCTCCTCATCCCCCTCCGCGTGATCGTGCAACGGACATCGTGTCGAGCCCGCGAGAGGCCATGCGAAGGACCTACAATCCCGTCCTGCGGCTCAAGGGACGGGCAGATAAGGCACGGGCGTAAGGTCCGCGAGATGCCGGACCGGCGAGCTCAGTAAAGCCGGCAATATCGGCGGTTTCGATGGGTGGGCTCCGGTCATGGCCCAAGCGACGCACCGTCCTTCTCCTCATCTGACCCCTAAGCCGGCCGTCCGGCCCATCCAACCCGCAAGCCATCGGGCCGAGTTGCCGTGTGCCACGGCTGCCCGCACCACCCCTTGTCTCGGGGTTCCCCGGCGCTGCGCTGCCGGTGGATGGGCCGTCCTGTCCGCCTTGGCCGGGGATCAGTCGAAGGGACGGTCCCTTGGACCCACATCGAAGGAACCCAGGCCATGCAGAACCTCGTCATCCTCGCCGGCAATGTCGGTGGCACGCCGGAAACCCGCACCACCCAGGGCGGCACCCGCATTACCCATTTCAGCCTCGCCACCTCGCGCCCGAAGCGCGACAGCAACGGCAAGATCCTGCGCGACGACAACAATCGCCGCCTCGAGGACACCGAATGGCACCGGATCACCTGCTTCAACGGCGTCGGCAAGACGGTCGAGCAATATGTCGACAAGGGTATGAAGGTCATGGTCCGGGGCCGTATCCACTACACCCGCTGGACCGACAGCGAGAATATCGAACGCTACGGCGTCGAGATCATCGCCGACGAGGTGACCTTCCTCACCCGCGCCAAGTCCAACGAGAATAGCGGCGGCGGCAACGAGCCCGAAGACGATGAAATCCCCTTCTGAGCTCGGACAGGGCGGCCCGGCGGCATCGCCGCCGGGCCTCTTATCCTGTTCAGGCGCGGCATGGTCCCAAGCGGATCAGCGGGATCGGCATCGCCCCTTGGCATAGCGCTCCCAGCGCAGCACGGTGCCGGTCGCAATCATCGCGCAGCTGAGATCGCCGATGCCGGGCGCGTTGCACCAGGCGCCGGTCCGGTTGCCCTTGGCTTCGCCGGTCGAGACGCAGCGCATGGTGGGGCCAGCCACGCGAATATGCCCGGTGGATGTCTGGCCGCGCGGTCCGCCAAGCAGGCGCACCAACGCATCGCGGGCGGCCGGGCCACTTGCTCTCGGACAGGGCTGGCCGGGGCGGCAGCTGTTGTCGATCTCGCGCGCGGCAATGCCGGCGAGCCGCACATGGGCGCCCTCGCGGCACCAGATCGGGCCATCGCCATCCCAGACGCGCGTCGGTGTGCAGGCGAAGGTCTGATCATTGGGGACCACGGCGGCGGCAAGCAGGAGCGGGAACAGCATCCGGCGGGGCTAACCGACAAGCGGCGGCCTGTCATCCGGACCCGTTGGATGGAGCGGCAGGCAGGGCAAGGGGTGGGGCGCGACATCGGCGGGGACCTGGCCTCCTGGCCGGCGGGTTCGCCCGCTCTCAATCGGCGCGATCCTTGGTCCACCCGGTGACCTTTTGCGATCAACCCGCAAGGGGTCCGGTCGCTTCGCTACGGCTTTTTGGGCCTCCAGCCAAAAAAGTGATCGCGGCCACCGGCCGGACACATCGGGCGCCTGTCGAGCGGGACGAACCCGCCGGCGCGCAAAGGAGCCTCGACATGTTCACCGACATCGCAATCGCTCGCCGCCACGCCTTCAGCCTCTCGCGCAGCCTCATGATGGTCACCTTCGTCATCGCGATCGGGCAGCATTACGGGGTCATCACCGCCGAAGACGCCGACGGCAGCGTCGCCATCGTCACCGAATTCGATCCCTTTGCCTGACGGCTCGACCGGGAGCCGCTCGGCTCCCGGTTATTCCCCGCGCTTCGCTCGCGGCTTGCGCCGAAGACGAGAACCGATTGTTCAGATGCCGCGACTATGCTGCGATAATGACGATTGAGGCTGCGATAGCGAATGCCGGCGATGATGCCCTGTGGGCGCGCGTCACCCAGGAGGTGAACGCCTGGCGCGGTGCCTGTCTGCAATGCTTCGCCGCGGTGGAGGTGGCCGTTACCGAGACTTTGCTGCATCTGAGCGCTCAGCCGGGACGAGGACAGTCGGTGAAGCTACGGCATTTGGTCGGGCAACGGCTCGATGACCTTGCTGCACTCGTCAATGAGGGCGGCCCCTTTTCCGTGGAGGGAAAGGGTGTCGCGAGCCTGCTGGCGGAATTTCGGCACCAGGAAGGGCTGCGCACGATGCTCGCCCATGGCCAGGCGAAGCTGACAGTCGAACGGACCAGTCGATGGGCCGCCATCTTTCGTGTGATCGCGATCCGGGCACGGCAGGCTGATCGTTCGACGCTCGTGATCGAAGAGAACGAGGCGGCGGAGAGGCTTCAGCAGCTCCGTAAGGTATCGCAGAAATTGTGTTCTGCACTTGGCAATCTGCGACGGGCGGTTGCCGTCTGAAAGTCGGATTTCTCTGCATCTATGCGCTGAGAATGGCGGCTCCGGCGCGGCCGGACCGGGCTCTAGGCTTCGCCCTGAGCCTTGTGCCAAGTCTCAGCCCATTCGGGTGACGATCCCTGCCGTGACTGCTCGCACTTCTCAACCCTGCGCGCAAACTATGGCCCGGCCGGTCGCGCCGCGCGCTGGAGGGCAGTTGGCCAGGCCCGCACGCAGGTGCTCATCGTGCAGCAATATGTGCCAGGGACGGTCATGGCCCCGCGCCGCGAGATAATAGGCCGCGCCGTCGCAGCCGACCATGCGGCATCGGGCCTGCCGGTCGATGAGGCTGGCGCCTGCTCCATGGAGCCCGATCAGGGCATCGACATCCTCGCGCATCAACGCACCGCAGCGGCGGCATTGCGATCGGACGAGGATCTGGCGCAGCCGCATCGCCTGGAGTGACGCGGTCCAGGCCGGGGCAAGGCGGAAGAGAGTGGCGCTGCTCGTCATGATGGGCGGAGGATAGCGCCGGGCTCTCCGCGGAGCCAGAGAATCAGGACACCGCGATCATCTCTTCGCGATCCCGCCCGCCAAGACCTTCCTCCTGTCGGCTTGCCTGGCCGGCGCGCGCGCCCGCGCAAGCCCGCTTTGCGGGCTTCTCCACTGCCGTTGCGACCCTGCCGGTGCGCGGCCGCGCTCTGCCGCCGGCCCTTGGCACGCCTGTCGGAAGGCCCCGGCGGGCGGGGCCGGACAGATCAGGAGCGTTCTCATGTCCCAATCCTCCCCGAATGCGATGAGCCAGGCCGAGCGGATCGCCCGCGTCGCCGAACTCAATGACGCGCTTCGCCGGTCCATCCATAGCCCGGGCCGCAACCAGATCGTGATGACTGCGGGCGTTGCGGCGCTGATCGGCGACGTCGCCCTGTTCCGCGGCTTTCGCCGCCGCGCGGAGATCCTCCGGATCGTGCGCGACTATGACAGCTTCACGCCCGACAACGATCCGATCGACGAGCATGATTTCGGCCGCTTCGAGTTCGAGGATGCGATCCTCTACTGGAAGATCGACTATTACGATCTCGAGCTCGCCTATGGCTCGCCGGATGCCGCGAACCCCGAGGTCACGACGCGCGTGCTCACTATCCTGCTGGCCGACGAATATTGATCCGGCGCAGCCATCCCCCCGACCGGGGGGATGGCCCGCATAGTCTGCTTGAGCAGACTATGCGGGCAACGGACGCCGCATCCGCAAATGCGGGAGGGGAGGGCGCGGGTCCGAGATGTCGCGCGATTGCGCGTGGCCGGCGCCAGTGGCGCCGTTCGCTTGCCCGTTCACTGGCTCCAAGGAGACTTATCATGGCCGCATATTTCGCCGCGCATCCCGATCACGCGTTTCTCTTCGCGTTCGGCTGCTTCGCCCTCACCGTCTATCTGTTCCGCTATGTCGGTCCCGGCATTGGGGGTGGCGGCGACTGGTCCTCGCGCGATCATTATGAGCGCAACCTGCGCGATGGTCCTGACGACTATTGCTGAGGTGCCGCGGTCATGAAGACGATCGTCGTCAGCCTGCTCAAGGGCGGGGTCGGCAAGACCTTCCTCGCCAGTCATCTCGCCTGGTATCTTGCTGAACCGCCTGAGCGCCGCGTCGCCTTCGTCGATCTCGACCCGCAGGGCAGCTCGACGCGGCGCCTGGGCGCCGAGCGGCAAGGCGGATTTTCCGCCGACCTGTTCGATCCTGCCGCTGCCCTGTGCGCCGACGGGCAGGCCGGGCTAACCGTGCTCGGTGCCGATCCCCGTCTCCAGATGGTCAAGGCGGCGCAGGATGTGCGCGACTTCATCGGCCGCTTCCCGGCGCTCCGCCCGCATTTCGACTATTGCGTTATCGATACCGGTCCCAAGTGGGACGAGCTCACCTTGAGCGCGATGGCGGTCGCCGATGCCGTGATCGCGCCGGTGCAGGTTGCCGAGGATTCGGTCGAATGCGCCAAGATGCTGCTGACCGCGCTGCGCAAGGCCGAGGCCGCGCGCGCCGGCCGCAAGATCGCTTTCCTCGGGCTCCTCCCCTCGATGGTCAATCCGTTCGACCGGCGCGAGATGGAGAATGCGGTGAAGCTGGCGCATGCGGTCGGCGAGAAGCTCATGTTCCCGGCCTTCATCAAGGCGCGGCCGACCTACAAGCATGCCGCGGAAAATCATCGTCCGGTATGGCAGGAGACCGGCAGCGGCGCCAAGGCGGCGGCCGAGGAGATCCGCGCGGTGCTCGCCGAGATCGAGGGGCGCATGACAAGCCAGGAGGTCGCGGCCGCCTGATGGGCAAGTTCGACGAGCGCATCGAGGAGTTCGGACTTCTTGTCGGCGACCATGAACGGGCGCGCCGGGTCGAGGATATCGAACTTGCGCGCATCCTGCCCGACCCCGGCAATCCCCGGCGCAGCTTCGACGATGACGCGCTCGCCGAGCTGGCCGCCTCGATCGCGTCGCGCGGCGTGCTGCAGCCGATCACGGTTACGCCGCCCGACGCGAACGGCATGCACCGGATACGTCTGGGCGAGCGCCGCTTCCGCGCATCGCAGCTGGCGGGCCTTGCCACGATCCCCGCGATCGTCGTGCCGGTCGGCGAGGGAGTGCAACTGCTGGCCGACCAGATCGTCGAGAACGACCAGCGCGCCAATCTGTCGTCGGTCGAGCTCGCCCATGCGATCGCCCGGATGCTGAAGGGCGGGATGAACCAGGTCGAGATCGCGGCGGCACTCGGCCGATCCAAGCAGTTCGTCTCGCTCTATGCCGCCTATGGCGACATGCCGGCCTATCTCAAGGCGGCCCTGCCGTTTGCGCCTATTCGCCTTCTCTATGATCTGCACCGGACGGCGAGGGACTACCCTGCCGAGGTCGAGGCCTATGTCGCCAGCTGGGGCGACGCCGGCGCAACGCTCGCCGCAGGATCGCGCTTCATCGCCGAACTCAAGCAGACGCACCCGGCGCCGGTCCCTCCGCGGGCGCCTGTGGCACAGCCATTGGCCCCCACCGACCGCGATCCGGTTCGATCGGGCCTCACGGACAAACCCTCCGCGCCGATCCGATCTCCTAGACTACCGGTCTTGGTCGACGGCTTCCCTGCGTGGCTCCCGCTGGCGCCTTTGGTCACGGTGATTTTCGAGGATGGCCGCGAGCGTGAAGTCGCTGCCTCGTCGATCGGTCCGACCGGCGAGAGAAGCGAGGCCTTGCCAACAACTGACCCGCCTCCTCCGCGTTCGTAGTTTATCTTGCACGATGGTTTGGGCCGTACCCTTCGGGGTGCGGCCCTTTTCGTGTCGATGGGCGGGGGCGGCGCCGAAGGCGCCGCCCCTTGCTGCGGACGATCGGTGTTCGAGAGGGGTTCGCTGGCCGAAGAACAATAGTCTGCCCAAGCAGACTATAAGATGAGTTGAGTAAAGGTAAGAGCCGGATAGGCTTGGCGCCGGGGATGTATGACAATAGCGTTGGGGACATGCCCGTCCTCACCTTTCGGCTCGACGATGATGTCGCCCAGCGCTTCGCCGCGCTCGCGGCGGCATCAGGCGGCCGCTCGGCGCTGTTGCGCCGCTTGATCGGTGACGCCTTGGCCATGGAGGCGGGGGAGGGGCATCAGGCGCCGCGCGCCCGCCAGCGCGCAACCTGCCGGGTCGAGGTTCGGCTGATCCCGGAAGAAATCGCCGCGCTCGACCGCGCGGCGGATGTGCTGGGGATGAAGCGTACCGACTGGATCACCACGCTGTTGGCGCGGCGCTTGCGCGCAAACGCGCCCTTGCCGCGCGAGGAGCGAGCGGCCGTCGCGCAGGCGTGGCGCGAGCTCAATCGGATCGGGATCAACCTCAACCAGGCGACCCGCGCGCTCAACGCCTCGGTGATGGTCGAATCCGGCCTCGACGTCGCGCGGGAAGCGGCCAGGGTCGCAAGTTTCCGGTCCGAGATCGTCGATGCGCTTGCCGGTCTCGGGGCCGCGCTCAAGGGCGATCTTCGCTACTGGGACACGGCCGATGCGTGAGGAGGAGGGGGTTCTCCCGCTTCCCAGCCTGATGGAGGCCTGGCGGCCGCCGACAGGCGGCAAGCGGACCCTGCGCGGCGCTTATGTTCGGATCAAACCGGGCGGAAGCGGGGGCGGGGCCGCCCGGCCGATGTCGATGAGCCAGGCCGAGGCGCGCGCCAAGCTCGAGCGGATCGTGCGCAAGGCGCCCGAGGTGATGGTGAAGGTCTCCGGCAAGCAATATGGCGCTCATCATGTCGCCGAGCATTTCGGCTATGTGGCGCGCCACGGGAAGCTCGCCGTCCGATCGAGCGAGGGCGAGATTATCACCGAGCCGGATCGGCTCAAGGCGATCGCTCAGGACTGGGCGATGCTCGACGAGGCCATGAACGAACATGGCCGGGAGCGGCCGACGTCGATGTCGCTGGTGCTCTCGATGCCCGGGGGATCGACCGACGCCGAGACGCTTCATGACGCGGCGCAGGCATTCGCGCGGATCCTGTTCGAGGCGAACCATGCCTATATGCTGGCGCTCCATACCGACACCGATCATCCCCACGTCCATCTGACGGTGGCGACCGAAGGGGCGGACGGAACCCGCTTCAATCCGCGCAAGGCGGATCTCCATCATATGCGTGAGACCTTCGCGCATGAGCTGCGCGCGCGCGGTGTCGCGGCCGAAGCCACCCCCCGGCGCGCGCGCGGCCATGTCCAGAAGCGGGTCCGTTCGTCCGCGCTCCATCTCGATGCCCGGCTTGGGGGCGAGGGGCGCAGGCTCAATCTCGCGCAGCTCAACGAACTGCGGGCGCAAAGCTTCGTGCGTGCGGTCGACCAGGAGCGCCGGGCAGAAGATGTCATGGCGCTTTCGCGCCAGAAGCAGATCCGCGGCGCCTATGCCGAGGCAGCGGTCGCGCTCGCCGGCACCGGGAAACCGGAAGATCGTGCCTTGGGGCAGGAAATCGCCGGCTTTCTGGCGGCGATGCCGCCGGCGGTGTCGCGGCGGCTCGCGCGCGCGCGGGAGATACTGCAATCCGAGCGGCCGCCGCAGGAGCGCCGAAACGAGCCGGAGGGCGTTTCGCCGCCCACAGGTGCGGACGAGGGGCGGCCACCGCTTCACCGGGATCGGGAACGATGATGGCCGGCGCTGCCGGACCTTGCCTGTGTGACCTGGGCATCCTATTTGGATACAATGTCAAAATATCTCGGAAAATAGCTGATTTAGGCGCTGATACGCGCTTCTGGCTTGTTAGAAAAAAGCGTGCTATTATCTAACGGGTAGGAGCACAGTCAATGTCTGCGGTAGCCGATCGGATCATGAAGCGCGTGCGGGGCAAGGGCCGTGGCTGGGTGTTCACGCCCAAGAGCTTCGTCGACTTCGGGACGCGTGGGTCGGTCGACATGGCGCTGTCGCGCCTCGCGACATCCGGCGACATCCGGCGCATCGGCCGGGGTCTTTATGACTATCCGCGCAAGCATGACAAGCTCGGTGCGCTCAGTCCCGATCCCGCCAATGTCGCCAAGGCCCTCTCGACGCAGAGCGGGGACAAGCTCGCGCCGTCGGGCGCGGCGGCGGCGAACAGGCTCGGGCTATCGACCCAGGTTCCCGCCCGGGCCAGCTATGCCACGACCGGGCGGACCCGGGTCAGGCAAGCGGGCGGGCGCAGCCTGACGCTCAAGCACAGCCGCGCACCGGTGATCGACAATGCGCCTGACTCGGTCAACGCGGTCGTGCAGGCGCTCGCGCATCTGGGGAAGGACAATATCGACAGCGACAAGATCCGGCACTTCGCCGCCCGCCTCGATGATCGCGACATGCGGATGCTTGCCCAGGCCAGGGCCGAGATGCCCGGATGGATGGGCGACCTCGTCTTAAAGATCGGCGCCGCCCGTAATGGATGAGTTCGCTCGCAGACCGGCCGAGGCAGATATCAAGAGAGATTAGTAAGTTTACAGAAAAAATATAAACTGCCATAACCTCGCTATGGATGCTCGTAGAAACCCCTTTGCGCCCGGCGCAGGTACACCGCCGCCTGAACTCGCGGGACGCGGTGCATTGCTGGAACGCAACGCCGTAGCTCTTGACCGGATCCGCATGGCGCGAGCAGCCCGACCGAGCATCCTGTACGGTTTGCGAGGGGTAGGAAAAACCGTTCTTCTCGCCACCATGCGGGATGCTGCGGAGCGCGAAGGGATGGCCGTAGTCGCGATAGAAGCTCCTGAAAACCGATCGTTGCCGGGGATATTGGTTCCTGCGTTACGGGCGGCACTGCTGCGTCTCGATCGGTTAAAACAAGCTTCGGCCGGCGTGAAGCGCGCTCTGCAAGCGCTGGCGGGATTCGCGAAGCTCAAGGTCAAATATGATGATCTTGAGGTCGCGCTGGATTTCGAACCCGAGCCGGGCCTTGCGGACAGTGGCGACCTCGAGACCGACCTGGCCGATCTGATTGTCGCCGTGGGAGAGGCCGCCCAGGAACGAAAAACTGCGGTCGTCCTGGTGATCGACGAACTGCAATATGTGCCAGAGGAACAGCTCGCGGCATTGATTAGCGCGCTCCATCGAGCCAGTCAGAGACAGCTACCGGTAACCATGCTGGCAGCTGGTTTGCCTCAGCTTCTGGGGCAAATGGGGCGAGCAAAATCCTATGCAGAGCGTCTGTTTGAATTCATCGCCGTAGGTCCGCTGGATGACGAGGCGGCGCGGGACGCCATCCGTCTGCCAATCGCGCGCGAAAAGGAGTCCATCGAAAATGCGGCTTTGGATGCAATTTTGGCGCAAACCCAGGGGTATCCGTATTTCCTTCAGGAGTGGGGAAAGCATGGGTGGGATGTTGCTGATGCTTCACCGATCACCGCCGCCGATATCGCAGTTGCTACAAAAAGCGCACTGGCCGAACTGGATGCGAGCTTCTTCCGTGTGCGTTTTGACAGGCTGACGCCGGCAGAAAAGCGATATCTCCGCGCAATGGCAAGCTTGGGTCCTGGTCCGCATCGATCAGGCGATGTCGCTGAAGCTATGGGGGTGAAAGTCTCGAGCGTCGCACCGACCCGCAACAGTCTGATTGCAAAGGGTATGCTCTATAGTCCTGCTCATGGGGACACGGCGTTCACAGTGCCGTTATTCGATACCTATATGAAAAGAGTGATGCCTGAAGCTTAGTCTTGGCAGATGATGGCTGCCTGCTTGTGGAGGTGCGGCCATAAGTGATTGTTATACAACGATAAAAATCTGATAATATATATTATGTTAATACCGATACCATAACTGTCCATGTAAACTGTGTCCAGTGTGATGGCGAAAGGCTTGCAGTCACGGGGGTCTTTCAACAGTATCAGCGACCGTGTCCACTCCGTTCGCTACGACGCCCTGGCAGGCTGCGCGCATCGAAATGCCCGGCGGTCGCCGGTCGTGGACGGTATTGGATGATGACGGCGATGTCGTCGAGTGCCTTCGTCACTGGATCGTCCATCTCGAACAGACCCATGCGTCACCAAACACGATCCGCGCTTATGTTCGCCACGTTGTGGACTTCGCTAGCTTCCTCGGCGCAAACGGCGCCGGCATCCATGAAGCCACGGTTGCGCTGTATGACAGCTTCCTTGCCTGGCGGCTTGCCCGCCGAAAGGATGCGCTGCCAAGTCCTCGGCTGATCCTGCTACGCAAGCAGGAAACGCGGATTCTGGCACCATCGACGCGCAACCAGATCCAGCTCGCGGTCAAATCGTTCTACCGCTTTTACAACGGCACTGACGACTTCGCGGTCGATACGACCGAGGTCACAAAGGCCTATGACGGCCACCGGATCTACAAGCCGTTCCTTGAGCATATCAGCCAGCGACGGACGACACGGCGCAAAGACCGTTATCTCTCGGGCGATCCCGGCCGGGTCCAGCAGCAGGTGCTCAAGAAGCGGCTGACGCCGAGCGAGGTTCTGCGGCTGATCGAGGCCTGCGGGCTCGCGCGCGACGCCTTCCTGGTCGTGCTGCTCTACAACACCGGCCTTAGGATCGGTGAAGCGCTGGGCCTGCGCCATGTCGATATCGATCTCGCCGAAAAGGTCATCTGGGTCGTTCCGCGCGAAGACAATGCCAATGAGGCCCGTGCGAAATCGGGCCGGACGCGCGGTGTGCCGGTGCACGACTACGTGCTCAACATGTACGTCGATTACATCACCAGCGACGAATATCTGCCAGCCTTCGAGTCCGGCGCCGAGTACGTCTTCACCAATGTCAAAGCCGGCGTCATCGGGCACGCCATGAGCCTGTCCTACGCGCAGAAGCTCGCGGGCCTGCTGGAGCAGCGCACCCATATCGCCTTCAGCTGGCACATGTTCCGCCACAGCCATGCATCCGAGGCGATCGCGGCGGGATACAGCCTGCTCGAAGTGGCCGACCGGCTCGGGCATGCCAGCCCGCAAACGACAGCGGCGTTCTATCAGCACCTGTTCGCCTCGGAAATCCGCAGGCTTTACCTCACAGGACCCGACGAGGTGCATGAAAGGCTTGAGAAACTTCGCGAGGCTGAGCTGCTCGGAAAGGATCTGCGATGGGCCTGACGCCGCTGGCGCTCGTCGGCGGCACGCCGCACGATACCGATCGCTACAACAACTGGCTTGAGGGGCGCCTCGCGGAGATATCCCCCCTCCTCGTCGCCAATCCCATTTGGTCGGACGCCATGATGGGTGAGGTGTTCGGCCATCCCTGGCTGAGCCAGACATACGCAAGCTTGCCGCTTCAGGCTGCGGTTCCGGTACTCACCAACGAGATCAAGGCTTACCTGGCGGTATCCGTTCTCGACGATCGCAAGGCGGACGCCCACTGGTTCCAGCGCCGGATCCCGGTGATCCGCTATCTGGTAGAGGAAGGCGCGGACCTGCTTGGTCACTTTGAGGCGGGCTGCCTTGCCGACATCCCTCACCCCGGCTTCGCGCCATCAGATGACGAGGGTGCGCGCAAACGGAACCACCACAACGATGCAGTGCTGGAGTGCTACGCCGCCTGGTATGGCGCGAATTATGGACGGCGCAGGCAAAGCCAGACCCGCCAGTGGATCCGGGGCGGCAAGATCGTCACCAGCGAGTTCCGCTCACCGGAAGTGCAGCTGTTCGGTGATATCCATCGCTTCGCGATCATCAACCGGGCGCAGATGGCACCGATGCATGACCGCGACATCATCCTGCTCAACGATCTCTACAGCGAGGAGGACACACGCTTCCGCGATCGGCAACGGCGAAGCGACACCTATATCAACTTCCTGAACTTCGAGCCGTGGCTGCGCCCGCTGATGCGCGGCTTCCTGCTCGACAAGGTCGCACATGGGGAATTTGCGCCAAGAACGGTGATCGCGATGCGATCTCGGTTACGGCTGTTTGCGCAGTTCCTCCACGAAGAATCCGTCGCTGGTCCTGCGAAGATCAACGAACTAACGATGGAGCGCTATCTTGCATGGGGAAACGCGCGCAATGCCGCCGGCAAGAACTGGTACACCGACATCGTCCAACTGATGCGGGCAGCACCGGTGCTACTGCCGGGGGAATGGCCGCGGATCGCGCTCGACAAGCGCGCGGCGCGGCGCATCCGTTACAAGCAGGCACCGGATGACCCGCGCAACCGGCTCTACGCTTCGCGAGAGGGCGCCAACCGGGCGGCGCCTCCTGAGGCCTTGGCCGCGATGATGGCCAGGCTCGATGAACTGCCTGCCCCTATCCCGGTAATCTTCATGATCGGGATCACCACCGGTGCGCGAGCCGAAGACCTGCATGCCTTGCTCTTCGACTGCCTGCGGCCCGATCCGCACGACAAGCGGTTCATGCTGTTCACGTTCTGGCAGAACAAGGTCAGCCGCTGGAACACCAAGCCCTTGCTGGCGACCGATCCCGCGCACCGGGCCATGATCGAGTTGATCGAAGCCCAGCAGGATCGCGTCCGGCAGCGTTACGGGCGCGCCACGAAATACCTGTTCCCCGTCTTTTACGGCAAGCGGGAATCGTTCCTCGGCTACAACTGGACCTTGCAGGAGCTCAGGATGCTGTGCCTCAGGCACGGGATCGTCGATGGCGAAGGCAAGCCGTTCGACTTCTCATGGCATCCGTTGCGCCACCATCGAGGGACACAAATGGCGGCCGAAGGCCACGACATCCTGAGCATCATGTTCGAGCTCGGCCATGCCTCGCCGGATATGGCGTCGATGTACGTCAACAAGCGTCTCGATCTCAAGAAGAACGCCTTGCTGCGAAAGGGTGGCGGCCAGTTCTTCACAATCGCGGGCAAGGTCGACGAAGCGGTCGGCGATCTCCTGCTGCGCAAGGAAACCATGCTGGCCACGCGGGTCTGCGGCGGCGCCTGCACGCTGCCAGGGCAACTCGGCGAATGGTGCGAGCACGCCCACGCCTGCCTGACCTGCCGGTTCTTCCGCGCCGATGGCGGCGACGTGGAGCACTTCCGCTGTGAACGGGCCGGACTTTACGCCGCGATCGAAGGGCTCGAGCAGGAAGCGCAGAACTACGAGGAAGGCGGACAGACCCGCATGGCCGACATCACGCGCAAGCGCCTGCAACGCAATAAGGATGCGGTCCACAACACCGACACCATCATCCGCTCCATCGAGGAGCACGGCCTCTACAAGGGTGAAAAGCAGCGCTACAGGCCGGCCACTGCTCGAGAGGAAGCGACGTCATGACCATGGGACCGGATCTGCGGATCGCAACACTCAACGATGCCCGCAGCCGTCGTAGCGCAGAGAAGCGCGCTGCAGTCGAGGATGCGATCATGCGGCTGCGCGACACCAGGCAGGCTGTGACGTTCGTCTCGGTGGCACGTGAAGCAAAGGTCAGCCGCCAGTACCTCTACAACAACTTCGCCGACGAGATCGGCGAGGAACGCGTCGAAACCCGCGCGGAAACCGAGGTGATAGACGGCAAGAAGGTCCCGCTGCGAACGCCCGAGGAATATCGGCACATCGAAGCGGCACTCCGCAACAAGATCGAGCGCCTTGAGACCGAGCTCCGGGATGCCCGTGCCGAAAGGGCTAAGGCGGACCGAACGGCCGAGCGTGAGCGCGGTAAGGCGGAACACTGGCGTCAGCTCTACACGGCTGTCCTAGCTCGCGTATCACCGGGACAGTCGCCCGAGCCGCTGCCCTCCTCTGAAGACTGAACCGTCACGCTGCGATCGGGTTACGATCAAGCGAGTAGGAAGTGAGCCGCCTACGGCGTCTTGCACTTCCAACTCCCTTGATCGTCCAAATTATGAGCGAAACACAATGGACAGGTTTATCGCCTGCAAACCATTGAAACTAGGACACAAGACACGAATTGGTGTTGATATATGTTAAATCAGTGCCAGCATCCACAAGCGAGTGGCCGCTCACGCACAGAAGTCTGGCGTCAAAAGCCGAACGCACCGAAAAGCTGCTGTTCTCAGGCGGGCTGCCGAAACCCGACAGGTTGGCAACCAGCTGGGTTTCGTGCCTGCACAAAGATGGGCTAAATGCGGGACCAATGGAATCGAGCGAGGGAACTTGCATGATCACCGCCAAGCACATCCCTTGGGAGCCGATCGGCACTTTGCCGGAAGACCGGAAAGACGGCCGTCGCTTGCTGCTCTGGGAGGTTGACCTCCCTGTGATCGGGCGATGGGATAGCGACCGCGAAGGCTGGGAAGATCCCGAAAGCATGCATATCCTGGAAGAAGTCACCTATTGGGCCGACATCAACCCACCCGTGTGATATGGGGCAATACTAAGGACTGGGTTAGCTCCCATATGACGGTGGGCGTCTTCTGCCTCTGCATTTACAAATGTCGACAACCGCCAAAATCTCAGTCGTTCGCGCCTGAAATTCAGGCCTGATGGCCGACCTTCGTTATGATCAATCGCAACGTCATAGGCTTCGACTAATTAGATTTCTCGCTACCCATTTGTGTATCCTTTGGTTACACCGGATCCCATGAAGACCAAGGATGCAGGGCTGAGAATCCGGATTGACCGCGAACTCCGCGAGGCGTTTGTGGAGGCGTGTCGCGGCCAAGACAGGCCTGCAGCCCAAGTTCTGCGGGAGTTCATGAGAGAGTACGTAAGCGCCCACGAGCCGCTTTCGAGCAAACATAAGGGGCCTAGGCCGTCGCATGGCAAGGGGACGGCACATGGGCAATGAGGCTGACACCTGCCGCAAGCATGTCGTTCCCAAGCTCCAGGCGGCCGGGTGGGATAACGACCCGCATTCAATTGCGGAACAGCGCAGCATTACGGATGGCCGCGTCATTCCCATGGGCAAGGGCTTTATCCGAAAACCTCCAAAGCGCGTGGACTACCTTCTGCGTCACACGCGCGACTTTCCGATAGCCGTTGTCGAAGCGAAAGCGAGTTACAGAACCGCCTTCGACGCCGTGCAGCAGGCGCGCGAATATGCTGAGATGCTCGGTCTGAAGTTCGCGTATGCGACCAACGGCGCGGACATCATCGAGATCGATTATTTTACTGGGCGTGAAAACCGGATCTCGGCCTATCCTACTCCGGACGAGTTGTGGCAGCGCTATCAGACCGGATCGGGCATCACGGGCATATCGCAGGTCTCCCAGCTTCTTGCGCCCTACAATCACGACGGGGGTAAGGCGCCGCGCTACTATCAGCAGATCGCCATCAACCGTACCATTGAGGCAATCCTAGGCGGCAAGAAACGCGTGCTCCTCACCATGGCGACAGGCACCGGGAAAACCGTCGTTGCGTTCCAGTTATGCTGGAAACTCTGGTCAAGCCGCTGGAACCGGACAGGCGAGCACCGTAAGCCGCGAATTCTCTTCCTTGCCGACCGGAATATTCTGATCGACGATCCCAAGGACAAGACGTTCGCGCCGTTCGGCGATGCGCGCCACAAGATCGCCTCCGGCGAAATCGTCTTCAGCCGCGAGATGTATTTTGCCATCTATCAGGCGCTCGCCGAGGATGAGCGCCGTGAAGGCCTGTTCCGAGATTACCCGTCGGACTTCTTTGACCTTATCATCGTGGACGAATGCCATCGTGGCAGCGCGCGTAATGACAGTTCCTGGCGCGCGATCCTTGAGCATTTCAAGCCGGCCTTTCAGCTGGGCATGACGGCGACGCCGCTGCGCGATGATAACCGCGACACCTATCTCTACTTCGGAAACCCCATTTACGAGTACAGTCTGCGTCAGGGAATCGATGATGGCTTCCTCGCCCCCTATCGTGTGCACCGGGTTGTGACGGCGTGGGATGCCGCCGGGTGGCGCCCCAGCAACGAGGAGCTTGACCGCTACGGCAGATCGATCCCTGACGATGAGTATCAGACCAAGGACTTTGAGCGTGTGGTTGCACTGCGCGCGCGCACCGAGGCTATCGCGCGCCATCTCACGGATTTCCTCAAAAAGACGGATCGCTTCGCTAAAACCATCGTCTTCTGCGTGGATCAGGAGCACGCGGCCGAGATGCGCGAAGCCCTTGTGAACCTCAACTCGGATCTGGTCGCGCAATATCCCGACTACGTGGTCCGTGTGACGGCCGACGAAGGCGCCATCGGACGAGGGCACCTCTCGCGCTTTCAGGACGTTGAAAAGGAAACGCCGGTCATCCTGACCTCATCGCAGTTGCTGACGACGGGAGTTGACGCGCCGACGTGCAAGAATGTCGTGCTGGCCCGCGTCGTCGGATCAATGAGTGAGTTCAAGCAGATCATCGGACGCGGCACCCGGCTGCGCGATGATTACGGCAAGCTGTGGTTCAACATTATCGATTACACCGGGACGGCGACCCGGATGTTCGCTGATCCGGTGTTTGACGGCGATCCGGCGCGCATCACAGAGGAAGAGATCACCGAAGATGGTGAGACGACTTCGGTTACGGAGACGGAATCCCCGCCCGGGGGCGATACTGACGTGCCGGTGGACGGGGAACCTGGCATCATTGAGCCTTCCACAACCGAACCCCGCAAGTTTTACTTCGACGGCGGACATGTTGAAGTGGTGGCACACCTTGTCCATGAGCTTGATCCCAACGGCAAGCAGCTCAGGGTCGTCAAGTACACCGACTATGCCGCCGAAAGCGTCCGGTCGATCGCAACATCAACGGCGGAGCTGCGCTCGCGCTGGGCCGACGCGGACAAGCGCCGTGACATCATTGAGGCGCTCGCCGAGCGCGGGATCGACTTCGGCGAGCTGATCGAACAATCAGGCCAGCCGGACGCTGACCCGTTCGACCTCCTTTGCCATCTTGCCTTTAACGCGCCGTTGCGAACCCGACGGGAGCGCGCGCAGCGCGTGAAGATGGAGCGGAAGGATTTCTTTGAGCGGTTTTCGCCAGAAGCCCGCGAAATTCTTGATGAGCTGCTCGAGAAATACGCGGATCATGGTGATGCGCAATTCGTGTTGCCGGACGTTCTGCGCGTCCCTCCCATTTCCACCCACGGCCAACCCGCGGAAATTATCAGGCTGTTCGGCGGTGCCGATCAGCTCCGCACAGCCGTGAATGACCTTCAGGAATTGCTTTATGGCCACGCGTAAGAAGAAAGCCGGCAAGAACGGCGCGCCGATGACGACGGCGCAGATGCTGGGAAGTCTGCTCAAATCCGCGCGCGATATAATGCGCAAGGACAAGGGGCTTAACGGCGATCTTGACCGGTTGCCCCTGCTCACCTGGATCATGTTTCTCAAGTTCCTCGATGATCTTGAGCAGCAGCGCGAGGACGAGGCGCTCCTCGGAGACAAGAAGTTCAAAGCCGCGATCGAACCGCCATACCGATGGCGGGACTGGGCTGCGCATCCCCAGGGTATCACCGGTGAAGAGCTGCTCGCTTTCATCAACAACGATGAAGCTATCCGACCCGACGGAACGCGGGGGCCGGGCCTATTCGCCTATCTGCGCTCGCTCTCCAGTACAAATGGCGACAATCGCCGTGACGTCATCGCGACCGTCTTTAGAGGCGTCGATAACCGCATGAGAAGCGGCTACCTGCTCCGTGACGTAATCAACAAGATCGGCGCAATACATTTTACATCGTCAGAGGAGTTGCACACGCTGGGCGCGCTCTATGAGTCGATGCTCCGCGAGATGCGCGATGCGGCGGGAGATTCGGGCGAGTTCTACACACCACGCGCCGTCGTCCGCTTCATGATCGATGTCATCGATCCGCGTCTTGGCGAGATCGTCCTCGATCCTGCGAGCGGCACGGGCGGCTTCCTGGTCGAGGCCTACACTCACCTTGAAAAACAGGTGAAGACCGTCGCTGATCGTAATCGCCTGCAATCTGAGACCATCGTGGGCTGCGAGCCAAAATCGCTGCCCTACTTGCTTTGCCAGATGAACTTGCTTCTGCACGGCCTCGACGCGCCGCAGATCGATCCCGGTAACGCGCTCCGCTTCAAGCTCTCCGAGATAGGCGAAAAGGATCGGGTCGATGTGATCCTCACCAATCCGCCCTTCGGCGGCGAGGAGGAAAAAGGGATTCAGGGAAATTTCCCCGACGATCGCAAGACCGCGGAGACGACGCTGCTCTTTCTTCAGCTCATCATGCGCAAGCTGAGGCGCCAGCTTACGATCGCGGGGCGGCCCGCGCGGGCGGCGGTTGTCGTGCCCAATGGCACCCTGTCAGCTCCCGGTGTTGCCACTCGCATCCGGGAAAACCTGCTTGCGGATTTCAGGATCAAGGTAATCGTTCGGCTGCCGCACAACGTCTTTGCGCCTTACACGGACATCAAGTCGAACATCATCATCTTCGAGCGGGGCGAGCCCGCCGACGAGATTTTCTATTGCGAGCCTTCGCTACCCCTTGGCTACACACTCAGCAAGACAAAGCCGCTGCTCTACGAGTGGATGGAGCCGCTCAAGGAGTTGATCGAAACCCGCAAGGAAACGGAAAGCTCGTGGTCGGTCAAACGCTCGGAGCTGGACGCGAACCTCAATCTCGACATCAAGAATCCGCGGCGCCAGCTCGTGTCACTGGAGGATCGCGGCGATCTTTCGGTGCTCGCCGCGCAACTGCGGTCATTCGCGGACGAAGCCGACTCAATCCATGCAGACCTTGACGAGACGCTCAAGCTCTTAAGCGAAGCTCCCCTTGAGTTGATTGGCAAATATACAGCTGATTCCGATGAACGCATTGGCAGTGATTACAGCGACGAACTCACCCTCGTCGGCGTTTCCGCCGAAGAGGGCCTGACGAGTCCTAAGACGGCGATTGGCAAATCGCCCGGACGTTACAAGGTTTTGAGAACCGGTTACCTTGCCTACAACCCCATGCGCATCAACATCGGCTCGATCGGCGTTGTCCGGGATTCATCGCAGGAAGGCATCACCAGTCCCGATTATGTTGTTTTTTACTGCAGTCCCGATCTTCTGCCGGAGTACGTCTATCATTACCTACGCAGCGAGGCTGGAAGGCACGAGATCAACCTCAAAACGAAGGGTTCTGTCCGCTTCAGGCTCTATTACGAGCAGCTCGCGCAGATATCGATCCCCGTGCCCACTGACGTTGCGATTCAGCAGCGTTTTGTGAATGCCTGCAACAGGCTCGAAGGCCTCAGACGCATGGTCTCCTCATCGGAGGGCTCGGTCGGCGACTGCCTCAATGCCGCGACTCGTGCGGCTTTTCTTCCACACAATTCCGACCAGAACCTTCTAGCGCAATTGGCCGAAAGGGAAGCGTCAGATGACGCCGATGTCCACGAGGAGGCAGCGTGACGGGGAGCCGACAGTCGGGAGAACACGCCGCCATTTGCGTGAGCTCGCACGGAGATGGGCGTGCCGGGTGCGCGAGCAGCAGCGGAACAACGTTCCCGGCGCGATGATGCCGATGATCTCGGAAGGATCGAACCCCTTTACCGTATCCGCCCGGCTAGCGCCCGACGAAACCGGCGAGCGTGTTCGGCGCGGGCAGTCCGAAGACCTGGCCAAGCGCCGCCGGCTGGGGCGCGAGCAGGCGCTTCGAGGGCGTGACGAGATAGTTGCCCTCGGCCGTGACATCGATGGTGAGCGTTCCGTCGCGCCGCGTGGTCATAACGCGGCGAAGCGGCTGCCGGAGCGATTCTGCGGGCTTCGACCAGTCGGGGATTCCGATCGCCCGGTTCGCATACCAGCCGAGGGTTTCTTGGGTGCCATATTGCTTGGGACCATCGGAGAAGATGACGAGTTGCGGCCGGCAGAGCCGGAAGAGTTCATCACAGCAGCCATTCTCGCGGCCGTGGTGCGAAGCGACATAGACGTTGACGGTCGGTAGCATCGCGCGGAAGGCAGGGCGTTCAAGCAGCTTACGCCAGCCGGCACGTTCGAGATCCCCGCCGAACAATATGGTGAAACCGCCGAAGCATACGAATACGGCGAGGCTGAGATTGTTGGTGTCGTCGAAGTCGATGCCATAGCAGTTCCAGAAGGCGTGCCACTGCACGCCGCCGAGGTTATGCGACCAGTCGCCGATCATACCGTCCCCGAAATGCTGGAGGATGGCGGTCGCCGCGTTAACGCCATCGCGCATCCCGCACTCGGCCTTCATTGATCGGAGCGCGCCGGCGCTGACCGTTGAATTGCTGACAATTGCACCGAGCGGACAGTTTCGCCATACATAGGGCAGATCCTCGCAATGATCTTCGTCGAGGTTCATTAGCACCAGCGTGTCGATGCGCTTGCCATGATAGGCTACTGATGGAAACCAGGCCCGTTCGACGCTGAGGCCGCAATCAAGCATCAGACGATGACCTTGAGGCCCGGAAATCACCGTGCAGCCGCCGTGGCCCACGTCATGAATATCGATACGCATTATGGCCCCCGATCGCCCTTCAGCATGTTCCGTTCAACTTGGTTGACTCTCTCGGCATTCAAGCCGTCTCACAAGTTCTGTTCCTGTATTGTCCATTGAGTCTTCCGTTCGCGTGATTTGCCGCTGATCTGCACTAGCTGCCCGACAGCACCTGCGCGTAAGCAGTGGCACCGGTAAGCTCGCATTGTGCCAGCAGCCGCTGACCGTAAGCGAGTGAGGCATCCTCGACGAATGGCTTGGTGATATAGAATATCCAGATCAGCGCCACCAATGCCAGCCCTCCGCCGAGCACGACCCCCGTCTCGAGCTTTGGCGATGTCCATCCACCCCACCAGACGAGTGCAACATCGGCAGCGAGCGCGACGGCCAAGATGATGAGCGCGAACGGCTTGAGACCCCTCAGATTTCGCCGGAAACCATAAGCTATGTTCTCGTCGAGCAGCAGCGACTTGCTCGCATTCTGCCGCGTATGTTCGAGCAGCCAGATAACCGCCGACAAATATTGATCATGCGCTTTTGCGGCGTCGCGTCGTTCCTGCTGCACTGTCGGCAGAACAACGCCGTGGCTGGAGAGATAGGCATGGTAACGGGCCTTCGTCGCCGCCGGCAGGGTTGGATCGTCGTAGCTGAGGAGCTTAGCGCTATGCGATCGACCAATCGCCGACTTCCAGCGATCTTCAAGCCGGCGACCACGTTGACGCGCAAGCTGCGCCAACAGAAAGGTCACGCCACAGGTAACAAGCAGCGATGCCAAGGCGCCGAACAGGCTCCAGATCTTCGGATACCAGATCGCGACCAAAACCAACATCGGGAGGATCGTGAACAGCGCCGGCCTCAACCGCGCATTGCGATCATAGCGATCGAAATTAAGCTCCTTCATAATTGCTTCAATCGCCATCGCCATCCCTCCCATTCGCCGCCGCAATTGACAGTATTTCGGCCCCCCCCACGGCTTCGGCCGTCAATGCTGTGTAACCGGTGGGTGTATGAATCAACATCAGCAGCGGACCCAACTGGGCCATTGCCAGTATGGCGCCCGTCGCGACATCGGTTCCGGATGGACCACCCGGTTGCAGATGACTGTGCCAGGTCCCGACAACCTGCAGCGTTCCGCGGCTCGATTGAACCACTGCATCGATCAACGCCTTGAGCCCGCGCGTTCCGAGCACAAATTCGGCCGGAGACCGTGTGCTGTCCTCCGGCGCCGGCAGGACGTCGACAATCTGAAAGCAATTGCCGATCTGCGAATAGCGCCCGATCAAGACACCGCCGGTCTCTACGCTCTGCCAGCGCTTGATGTCCGCCTCGATCGCGGCGTCGACCCGGGGATGAATCCGGATCGCTGGCTGATCAGGGGTTGCTCGCTCCACCACGATCCACGGCGCTATCGCAATCCGTGACCAGTGCTGACTCATTCCGTCATCGCCCAGCCGCCCCAGGCGGACCTCGCCGCACAACGGTAAGGCGTTACGCTGGATCTCGGCGATCGCCATCGCCATGGATGCGGTACATGCCGAAAGTTGTGCGTCTGACAGCTTAAAGGACAGCGTCGAACAACCCTGACCGATCTGGATCGCTTCCGCCTCGGCACTGAAGATGACCTCTGCAAGCTCGTTGTCCTCCCGGATGACGTTGTACGCCTCGGCCATCAGGTCGCTGGCGTTGGGATTTGCGCCCGGCCCTTCGATCCCCAGGAACGCGGCTCTGCCCGCGCCCAGCAGGCAGGCCTCGACGAGGCGCGGCCGGTCAACCCAATCCGTATGCGCATAGGCTTCCCGGACCACCGCCGAACCCGTGGTGTTGACGATCATGGTCGTCCCCGTGGGCGAAAGCGCGGTGCGGCCGTCCGCGTGGAGCGGCAGTGCAAGCGCGTCCACGTCGAGCCGCGTTGGTTCGGGGCCGAGACTGGCCACCATCTCTGCGACGCTGTAAGTCTTCGAAATCATATATAGCGAATGCCGCTCGCCATCGAAGGGCAGCGCGGCATGCCGCGCGAAATTGTGCGGCTCGAGGAGATCACGATCAACCAGGACGCCCGGCGGGCGGCCGGTTCGCGTCAGGTGGAGCGCGAGCTTCGACCCCACGCTGCCGCAACCGATCAACGTCCATGGCAGAATGGGTGCCGCAGGATCGTCCCCCGAGGTACGCCGCAGCACCGCAGCCGATGGGGTATCACGATGGCCCAATAGGCGAACCGCGGTTTGCGGATTGAGGAGGTCGCCGCCCTTGCCGACTTCAACCAGATAGCCGCAGGTCTCGATGATGCTTCCCGTCCCGACCACGGGATAGGGCCGACGCGGCAACAGCAACATCACGACCGGGACAATGATGTCGATCGGCTGCGCGGTGAGGCGCGATGCGACATGGTTGAGCTTCGCATCGAGAAACTCCAGGCACCCATAATCTGCGGCACGCGCCCGCAGATCGGCCAGCGTTGCGACGTCCTCGGGCCGATAGCGATCGGCCACCTGCAGCTGACCGTCAGGTGCCCTGCCAGCCCAGGCCGCAATCGCAAGGCCCATGCCGCTGTCCTCGTTGGGCCTGAAGCCTCGCCGCGCAAATAACCGGGTGTCGTTCGGGCCGAACGGGCGCGGTTCGACCGGAATATGCAGCCGATAATGGCCGATCTCTCCGCGGGTGTAGATGTACGCGCTCATCATATAGGCGGCGCCGCCCTTGCGCTCGACCAAAGCATGCAAGGCTGCTGAATCGACGACCGCGACGTCGTGGATATGGTCGCGCCGGACCGCCTCCCAGCCCGCCGCGGGGTTGTTGAGCTCAAGCGCGGAAGCCTTTTCCAGCCACTCGACCAGCTGATCGATCAACCCGATGAACCCGCGCGTCTGGATCAGTTCGCGCGGACTTCCTGCGACGAGGCAGGGGACCGGCGCCGCACCGGCGCGCGCTGGGTTGAGGTGCGGATGTGACCGATCGAAATCGGCCCGCAGTTCGACGGCCGGCGCCGACAAGGGATAGAGCGATGGGAACTTCAGTATCACCGTTTCGACCACCCTGACCCCGGCAGGGCTCTGGCCGACCGCGCGCCACGTTGCCGGCATCTCGGTGCGAATGTCGATCGCGCAGGCGATCTCGCCGCCTGCACAGGCGTCGATATTTATACGAACGACCGATGGATGCACGCTGGCCTGGCGCAGCGCGCGGGCGACCGGGATGGGGATCGGCGCCGTGGGCGCTGCGCTCGAAGCGGTCACCCGTGCGCCAGCGCCTCGGAGCCAACCCCGGTCGCATACAGCCCGGCGGCGATCAGGCTGGCGCGCTTGAGCTTGGGGCCGGCCCAATTGGTCTCGATCACCAACGGCTCATCGCCGCTGCCATCCGAAACACAACGAAACTCGCCCCCTACCGGTTTCACCATCGCGACATATTCGCGCTTCGCGCGGATGCACGGCGGATCATTGTCGTCATCCTTGATGGGGCAGGAGCTGGCGATCACGATCGCGCCCGGACGGGCCTGTCCCAACGCGGACCGTGCGTCGGGCGACACCTTCGCCTCCTCTCTTTTCTTGGACCAGCTGTCCCACGACAGGCTATGCCACGAGCAATGGTGCGGCGCGATAAGGATGTCGTAGGCCAGCACGTCGGGAGTCCACTTATGCTTCGCCCACAACCTCTCCCAGATCGCTACCTCGGCGTCGCCGCCGACGAGATAGCGCGCGGCCTGCGGCTGGGTGCCGGACGCGAGCGTCAGCTGTACGATGACGCTCGAATCATTCTTCGATAGCACCTCTTCCTCGGCATCGTCCGCCGGCGGGAGCGGCCCCAAAAGCCGCGCCGAAAAGCTGCTGTCATAGACGCCGTCGATCGTCGAGAAGGTCTCGTCGACGTTGATCAGGATCGCACCAAGAGCATCCGTCTTGCCGTCGATATCCTCGCCCAGGATCTTTATCCGGTCGCCAGCATTCGCGAACCCCCAGTGCTTGAAATAGGCGACCCGGCGCCGTGCTTCCGTCGCCCACGCGGCGGCGTCATCGCACAGCACATGCGACTTGCGGTTCGCGCGGCGAAAGATGATCGGCGAGGACCACATTTCGCGGATGAGTATCTTGTCGTTGGATTTCGACCAGCTTTCTGGCGTCCCGAGGTGGAAATGGTTGCGCAGACCGGTGACGTGGTCGGCATCGGGATGTGTCAGCAGGAAGGCGTCGACATAGAGGCGACCGGCCGCATCTGTCTTGAGCCTGCTGCGCAGCTGCGCCGCGACATCGGCCGCCTCGCCATCGGGATCATCCGCATCGGCGCGGATGCGTATGTCGATCAGGATCGTGCGTCCGCTTTCCAGTTCGACGAGGGTCATGTCGCCGTTGCCGACTCGGAAGTGGGTGGTGGTTGCCGCCATTTCTATATTCCCTTTCAATCGCTTGCGCTTCG
>NZ_JBVFVT010000004.1:0-117026 GCF_055521705.1 Novosphingobium sp. BL-A-41-Hi4B-X5A
CCACTTGGCTTTCTCGGGACTTGAGGGAACCGACACCCCGAGATGGCCTTTGCTGGACACCCGAGAGCGTTCGTCGAGTCATCTCGCAAGCGCGAGCCTTGCATCTCGTTGCTTAATCCTTGCCATACTACCGGGCGATTCAAGAGTGGCCTGTGTCGCGCAAAACCGAGAGTTCGAGCCGGTGGAGCTGTGCGAGCATCCTGTTCACGTGGATGACGGGCCACAGCGCGAGCTTGATCATCAAGGACATGATGAGGAGCACCGCGGCAGGGATTCCCCACTTCACAGCAGTAAGGGCATCGGCAGCGGCGAAGAAACCAATTGCGGCCCAGACACCGGCACCGAAGAGGACGAGTTGCGCGGTCATCATCATCATGCTTACCCAACCGGTGCGGCCCGAGAAGATTCCGATAAGTTGAGACAATTACGGAGGTTCTTGCTCGGTGCCTGCGCACGTGACCGCATCATCCCGCAGATTGGAGGCAAGAGCGCGGTCCGTTTGATTGCTCGCGATGAGACTGGCGCAGCGTCGCGTCACGATCCGATACGACCACGCCGGGAACGCACGCGCATCGCGCAGGGTTCGGATACCTTTTGCGATCTTGACCCACGCGGATTGTGCTGCGTCCCTGGCTTGTTCACGGTGGCCAAGCAGACGGCAGGCGTGCGCAACCAGTTTGGGGTGCCACTGCCGCGCCAGTCTTTCGAAGGACGTGTGGCAGCCGTCAATCGCGCGTTGCGCGATGCGAACTTCCTCTTCGCGATCAGGCCTGTTCTCGTGCGAACCATGCATCATGCAGGTAAGGTGGTCTGGATCACGCATTTGGTTCAATTGTCAGAGGTCCGACATTTTTGGCGATCGATCGATGGTATCAACGGCGGCAGGGCCGCCCCTCATATTGTCGGCGATGAATTACGTATTCGCGCCCATTCCAGCGCTCGACTGGGAAACACATGCCGGGGCCACCAATTTCGACGTCAGGCCAGCCTCCGGCGCCTTTGGTTGCCAGGAATGTCGCGATACCGGTGCGCGATGCGACCAGCCTCCAGGACCCATTGGCTTGCTTGCTGACGATATTGAAAACGACCCCCGTGATCCCGAAACAGAAGGTGCTTCCCTCGGTGATGACTGCCTCCGGGCGTCCGTCGCCGTTGAGGTCCTTCATCTGCTCGATCGCTCCCGGCGTATAGCCTGCCGTGCTGGGGTCTTCGCATTTGCGCCATTGCCCGCCTGACTTCTGGCCGACCCCAAGGGCCCACTCCAGCGCATGGTCAATTCTCCCCGGGGGTGTTGTCCATCCAGACCAAAGTTCGATGGTCGGCCGCCACTCGCTGAAGGGATCCGGGGAGACTAAGGCCGACCATCGAATTGAGTTGATCGTTGCTTCGGCAGGGTGGCAACGAGTCCGGGACGATTTTCTCCGTGAGCATGTATTGTTTACCGCAGCTCGGCGCCAGCGGCACCTAAAAAGGTCATAATAGAGATCACGCGACACTGTCGGTGGCCTGATTATGCATCGTTACGAGATTGGTGATCGGCTTGCCTGAGGAGGAGGCGAGACCGCCATTGGCGCGCCAGCGGCGGCCGCCATGCGAGGTGAACCGCGCCAAAGCCGACAGCGGCCGAAACGGTCGCAAACAGGAGGAGACCGGCGATTATGGGCAGCGTGGTCCCCATCACCATGCTGAGCATCGATGTCGACAGGTCATTCACCGCTGCAGGCATTGCGCCGGTCCCGCCAGATAAGCCAAGGAAATGGTTGCCTACGCGAAACGCGGCATAGTAGATCGGCGGAAAGGTGAACGGATTTATGACCAGCGTCGCCAGCGCTGCAACGAGGGGTTCCCGCGAGCAGAAGCAGCGAGAAGGTCCGCGACGACAATCTGCCCGATCGGCAGGACAAATCCCACGAAAAGCCCCAAGGCAACAGGGAAGGGCAAATCCTCTGTTCGGTTGACAATCGATGGCTGATCACTGTCTCGCGAGTTGTGATAGACGCGATCGGTGCCAAGACTACAGATTGGCGGACATACTGGCCAGGAGTCGCTTGAAGGTGGCAATGTCATTAGCCGATATGCCAGCGAGCAACCGTTCGTAGACCACATCGGCTTCCGCCCTAAGCGCGGGCAGGATGCCGATGGCTTTTGGGCGCAGATGCAAGGTCCACACCCGGCGATTGCCTTCGACAGCGCGGCGCTCGACATAGTCCGCCTTTTCGAGCTGGTCTATGACATGGCCAACGCTTGCACGCTCCAGCTCCAGGCATTTGGCGAGTTCGGTCTGGGTCAGACCGGGTGTCCTGAAGATATAGGCGAGTGCGCGCCATTGGGTGCGGGTTAGCCCGAACTTCGCGGTCGATGCATCGAACACGCGGCGGAGCTTGCGCGGCACCTCCTCGATCAGGAACACGAGCCCATCGGCTTCGGTAAGGTAGCTTTGCTCGTCGGACGTCTTCGCCATGGTCGTCGCTCATAGCCTTCGATTGCTCAAAAGGACAGTCTTTACTGTAAAATATCTTATAGTAAGATATAAGCATGTCGAATCCGCACGTCACACTCTCCGGCCATTCCGGTCATGCCATAGCCGCACTCACCGAAGGACCTGAGCAAGGATTTCCGGTACTTCTCGCCCACGGTGGAGGGCAGACCAAGCGGGCGTGGAAGCAGGTGACGGCGATGCTGGCCAGACATGGGTTCCGCGCCATCGCGCTGGACCTGCGCGGTCATGGCGACAGCGCCTGGGCCGATGACGGTGCCTATGACATCGTGGATTTCGCTGGCGATCTGGTCGCCATCGCCGGGTCGCTCGACCGCAAACCCGCGCTGATCGGAGCATCGCTTGGCGGGCTGGCCGGGATCATGGCCGAAGGTGAGGTCGCCCCCGGCAGCTTCGCCTCGCTGACCCTTGTGGACATCACCCCGCAAATGGAGGCGGGCGGCGTAACGCGCGTGGTAGGTTTCATGGCGGCGCACGCGCGCGAAGGCTTTGCCTCGCCCGACGAGGCGGCGCGGGTGATCTCCGAATATCTCCCCCATCGCCCAAGCCGCAAGGCGTCGTCCGGTCTCGCCCATTACCTGCGGTTGAAGCCGGACGGACGCTACTACTGGCATTGGGATCCCGCCTTCATCGATGGCATCATGCGCCGCAACGCCGAGCGCGGCGATGGCAGCGACTATGGACGCGGCGAACTGGGCGAAGCCGCTGCGCGGCTTGCGCTGCCGGTCCACCTGATCCGGGGCGGATCGAGCGATCTGGTCTCGCCCGAAGCCGTCGCGCATTTCCGCGCGCTGGTTCCCCACGCCGCTTACAGCGACATCGCCGATGCGACGCATATGGTGGTCGGCGACCAGAACGACGCCTTTGGCGATGCGATCCTCGACTTCCTGATGCGGACACACGGAACGGAGATCGCGGCATGAGTGAACCTGCAGCGAAGGTCGACCTCGAACAGCTCCGTGCGATGCTGCTCATCGCGCCGTTCCACCAATGGCTGGGGCTGGATATCGCCGAACTGACAGACGAGGCGCTGATCCTCGAGATGCCGTGGCGCGAGGAAATCGTCTCCAACCCGATGATCGGATCGGCCCATGGCGGTGTCCTCTCGGCGCTGATCGACCTGACCGGGCTTTGCACCATCAACGCGCTCGGCGGATCGGCGCGCGCGACGGCTGACATGCTGGTCGATTTCCACCGACCCGCCACTTCGGGGCCGCTGCGCGCGATCGGGCGGGTGGTCAAGCTGGGCAAGCAATTGAGCGTTGCCGAAACCCGGATCGAAGATGCCGGGGGCAGGCTGCTGGCCAGCGGACGGGGTGCCTATGTCGGCTAAGCTCTTAGCTGCTCCGGGAGCCTTGGCAGTACTTGCGCTGGCGGGTTGCGTTGCGGTTCCCGACGCCGGAGTTCGTCCGGTCATGGAAACCGCCGACACAATCGAGGCTGCGCAGACGTTGGCCGCGCGCGGCAATACGACCTGGCCGCCAGACCAATGGTGGCGTCTGGCGGGCGATCCGCAACTGACTGCGCTGATCGAGGAGGGCCTTTCCAATGCACCGCAGGTTGCGGTGGCGGTGGCGCGGGTCAGGCGCGCGGAAGCCGAGGCGCAGCGCGTCGGGGCCGCGCGGTTGCCAACGATTGGGGCGGAAGCTGAGGGCGGTCTGCGCCGCCAGAGCGGCAACAACGGCATCCCCGCACAGTTCCTTCCCGATGGGTGGCAGGACTATGGACAGACCTCGCTGAGCTTCGGCTTCGACCTCGACCTGTGGGGTCGCAACCGCGCGGCCTATGCTGCCGCGACATCGGAGGCCCGCGCGGCGATGGTCGATGCGGCGCAGGCTCGCCTCGTGCTGTCGGTCGCGATAACCGCCGCCTACGCAGAGCTCGGGCGCCATTACCGCGAGCGCGACAACGCAGCGGCCACGCTCGCCAACCGCCGCTTGATGCGCGATCTTGTCGCCCAGCGCCAACGCAACGGGCTCGACAACCTCGCCAGCCTGCGCCGCGCCGATGCCGAAGTTGCCTTGGCGGAGCAGGATCTGGCAGCCGTCGATGAGAACATCGGCATCCGCCGCAACCAGCTTGCCGCGCTCCTGGGTGCTGGCCCGGATCGGGGAACGTCGATTACCCGTCTGCCGCTTGCACCCTCGACACCCGGCGGGGTTCCCGCCGGTGTCACCACCGACCTGCTTGGCAGGCGGCCCGATATCGTCGCCGCGCGCGAGCGCGTGGAAGCGGCGGCGAGCCGCGTCAAAGTGGCGCGGGCCGGGTTCTTCCCGTCGATCAACCTCAGGGCGCTGATTGGCCTTCAGGCGCTCGGTCTCGGCAATCTCGTCGCTTCCGGCTCCTTGTTCGGAAGCGTCGGTCCGGCCATCAGCCTGCCGATCTTTCAGGGCGGCGCGCTCAAAGCGCAATATGGCAGTGCCGAGGCCGCCTATGACGAGGCCGTCGCAAACTACAACCAGACCGTTGTCACCGCGTACCAGCAGGCTGCCGACGCGGTGACCCAGCGCGACGCAGCGGACAAGCGGCTTGGCGCAACCCGCACGGCGCTGGCCGCAAGCGAGGAAGCGCTAGGTCTGGTGCGCACACGCTACGAGGCCGGGCTTGCCAGTTACCTCGACGTCCTCGCCAGCGAACGCGGTGTGCAGGACCTACGCGTCGCGGTCATCGGCCTTGAGACATACGAACGCGGCGCGACGCTGGCGATGATCCGTGCACTGGGCGGCGGGTTCGACGCGGGCACTACCCAACCATCAGGACAGACCGAGCAATGAGCGATACTGCGACACAAGCTGCCGAAGTCGATCCGGAACTGTCCGCCTTTCGCAAGGCACGCCGGACGATGTGGCTCAAGCGCCTGGCCATCGTGCTCGCAGTGGTGGCTCTCGCATGGGGTGCCTGGTACGTGCTGGTCGCCCGCAACTATGTCAGCACCGACAACGCCTACGTAAATGCGCGAATGGCGCAGGTCACGCCGCTGATTGCTGGATCGGCCATCGAGGTGCTGGTCGAAGATACGCAGCAGGTGAAGGCGGGTGATGTCCTGGTCCGGCTCGACCAGGCCAACGCCAAAATCGCCGTCGCGCAGGCCGAAGCCGATCTTGCCGCCGCCCGCCGCAAATTCGGGCAGGCTGTCGCGACCAACAGCGCGCTGTCGGCCCAGATCGACACCTCAAGCGCCGGTCTCGTACAGGCCCGGGCGCGACTTCGCACTGCAGAGTCCGAGTTCGACAAGGCGCGGATCGACTTGCGGCGCCGTGAGGCCGTCATTGCCAGCGGCGCGATCTCGGGTGAGGAACTGACCCAGGCGCGCAAGGCCTACGCCTCCGCCAACGCGGCGCTCGAGGCGGCCCGCGGGGGCATCTCCGAAGTCACTTCGGCCCGACGGGTCGCGCAAGGGCAACTTGCCGCCAACGACGCCCTGGTGCGCGGCTCCAGCGTAGATACCGACCCAGCGGTTCAGGCGGCCAAGGCCCGGCTCGATGCCGCCTTGCTCGACCTCCAGCGTACCGAAATTCGCGCGCCGGTTTCCGGGGTGGTGAGCCGCCTGCAGATTCAGGTGGGACAGCGCCTGAGCCCCGGTCAGACTATCATGACCATCGTCCCGATCGACAAGCTCTACGTCGATGCCAACTTCAAGGAAGGCCAACTCGGCCGTGTCCGTCCTGGCATGGCTGTAACCCTCAAGTCGGATCTTTATGGCGGCGATGTCGTCTACCACGGCAAGGTCACCGGGCTGGCCGGCGGTACGGGATCGTCGATGGCAATCATCCCCGCCCAGAACGCCACCGGCAACTGGATCAAGACTGTCCAGCGCCTGCCGGTGCGGATCGAGCTTGATCCTGACGAACTGCGCAAGCACCCGTTGCGCGTCGGGCTGTCGATGGAAGTCGAGATCGATGTTTCCGGTGAGTGAAACCAGATGAGCGAGACCGCTTCATCAGGCGCAGGAATAGCCCCGTCCCGGCAGCTTGTTGCCGGGCTCGTGCTTGCCCTTGCCAATTTCATGGTCATTCTCGACCTGAGCATCGCCAATGTCTCGATCCCGCATATCGCGGGCAATCTGGGCATCACGCTTGAACAAGGCGCATGGGTCATCACCTCCTACGCGGTCGCCGAGGCGATCTGCGTTCCCTTGACCGGATGGGTCGCCGGACGCTTCGGATCGGTACGCACCTTCCTGTTCAGCATGGTCGGGTTCGGGATCTGCTCATTCCTGTGCGGGATCTCAGTCACGATGGGCATGCTGGTCGCCAGTCGTATCGGACAGGGAATTTTCGGCGCCTTCCTGATGCCCATGTCGCAAACCTTGCTGCTCAGCGTGTTCCCGCCCGAGAAGCGCAATATGGCGATGGGACTATGGGCTGTTACACTGCTGATGGGACCTGCTCTTGGTCCGATGATCGGTGGCTATCTCACAGAAAATTATTCCTGGCATTGGATATTCCTGATCAATGTGCCCGTCGCCATCCTGTGCATCGTGGTTGGTTTCGCGCTGCTCAGGCCGATCGAGACCGAGCGGCAGATCCTGCCGATCGACTATGTCGGCCTTGCCTTGCTGGTGCTTTGGGTCGGCTGCCTCCAGATCGTGCTTGACCTTGGCCGTAACCACGACTGGTTCGCCGACCCGATGATCGTGGCGCTAACGATCACCTCTGCTGTGGGTTTTATCGTTTTCATTATCTGGGAGTTGGGCGAGGATCACCCGATCGTCGATTTGCGAGTTCTGCGGCACCGTGGCTTCAGCGTCAGCCTGACTGTTCTGTCGCTCGCATTTGCCGGATACTTCGCGGCGTTTGTCGTTGTCCCCCAGTGGCAGCAAGCCTGGCTCGGATTTCCTGCGACAGCAGCCGGCTTGTCCTCTTCGTTTTCGGCCATGGGCGGACTGATCACCGTTCCGCTGGTGGCTTTCCTGATGAGCCGCCTCGACCTGCGTTTCCTTGTTTCGTGCGGCGTTACCTGGATTGCGGCGATGACGCTCGTGCGCACAACCTGGACAACAGACTCCGATTTCTGGACCCTCAGCATTCCGCAGTTCGTTCAGGGGCTGGGCACTCCCTTCATGATGCTTCCTCTCATGACCCTGACGCTCAATACGGTTAAGGAAAACGAGGTGGCATCGGCCGCCGGCCTGCAAAGCTTCATGCGAACCATCGCCACCGCCGTAGCGACTTCCATCACTCTGTCTTATTGGGGTGATACTCAGCGCATCGCGCGCAGCGATGCGGTGGCGGTCCTGCAGCCGGAAGCGGCGCAGGCAAGCCTTTCCAGCCTCGGCTTCCCTTCTGAACAGATAAGGCAAGTGCTCAGCAACATGGTTGAGCTGGAGGCGACAACGCTGGCGCTTATTCATACCTTCTGGGCGACCACAGCCGTTCTGCTTTTTGCCGCCGCCCTGATCTGGCTTGCCCCACGACCGTCGAAATCAGGCGGCATTACGATGGGCCACTAAAGAAGACTGACCGGCAACCAGGAGGCAGATCTGGCTCTGTCGGCTCCAGAACTTCATTGGCCTTATGTCTTGACCCGACGCGACAACAGGATTGATGCAACCACCAACAGCGAACCGATCAGGTGGTATTTTGCGAACCGTTCTCCAAGCAGTGGTACGGCCATCAGGACCCCGAACACTGATGGCAGGTTCATGTAGACCCCCGCACGGCCCGAGCCGACCAAGGCGACCGCGCGATTGAACAGCGCGTAGGACAGCAGCGAAGGAAATATCCCGACATAGAGCAGGGATGCGAGCGCCGCGGGTGAAGCCACGGTCAGGCCAGCCCACCAGAGGTGCCAGGCATAGGGCACACTCAAAGCCGCGATCCCTACCCCGAACAGGACAACCAGCAAACTGAGGTGGTGCATCGCCGGTGCGCGGCGCAGGAAGGTAGCATAGGCGGAATAGAGAAAAACCGCAATGATGGCGAGCAGATCGCCTCGGTTCAGCGCATCCCAGCGCAGATAGTCGGGATGCCCCTTGGTCATGATCCACGCGATTCCGGTGATCGAAAGGAGTGCGCAAACGAGAAGGATCGGGTGCACCCTCTCCCGAAACAGCACAACTGGCATGAGCAGGGTCATCACCGGCATGGTCGATTGCAATAGAAGATTGTTGGTCGCGGTGGTGAACTGCAAGCTTTGATAGACGAGAAAGGAAAACAGCCCCACTCCTAAGGCCCCGAGGAGCCCAAGGAACCGCCAGCCGCCGACAATGGCGGACAGGTCGTCGCGGAGGTGTCGCCAAGCGAACGGGAGCACGAAGACCAGCGCCACCACCCACCGCCAGAACGCCAGCGTCACGGGTGAGAGCAAGTCCTTGGCCGCCCGCCCGACGATCGGATTCAGGGCCCAAAAGAACGAGGCCAGACACAGCAACAGGGCTGGTGATTGCCAGAGCCTGGACACAAGACCCAGGATGCTGGACGTGTTGCGGTCGGCATCTTGCAACCTAAAATTCTCCCCAGAAACGCGGCTTGAGAATCGTCCTTGCGCCAACGGTAGGTTTTGCATATGGTGCATCGCGTTGCATGTATAGCACGAATCGACTATGCAGCACTCGGAACAAAAAGCATGGGAGCGATGCGATGAATGGATCGGCGGCACTCGTCGATAATGCCAACGCGAGCCAGTCTCGCCGGGTGTTCTGGGATCAGGACGTCTATCAGCTGGAGCTGGAGCGGATATTCTCGCGATGCTGGCTCATGCTCGGACATGATTCGCTAGTTCCCAAACCGGGCGACTTCATTACGACGTACATGGCAGAAGACCGTGTCATCTTGTCGCGGCAGCCGGACGGTTCGCTGAAGGCGTTCATCAATTCCTGCACTCACCGCGGCAACCAGATCTGTCATGCCGACAGCGGCAGCGCCAAGGCGTTCGTGTGCAATTATCATGGTTGGGTTTTCGGTCAGGATGGTTCGCTCGTCGATGTTCCGATGGAAGAGCGGTGCTATCACAGCGATCTCGACAAATCCAAGCTGGGGCTCGCGCCGATCCGGGTCGAAACTTACAAGGGCTTCATCTTCGGCTGCCATGATCCCGAAGCGCCCTCGCTTGAGGACTATTTGGGGGACTTCTGCTGGTACCTCGATACGATCTGGGACGGTCCGGACGGTGGTCTGGAACTGCTCGGGCCGCCGTTGAAGAGCACCCTCGCCTGCAATTGGAAAGTCCCGACCGAGAACTTCGTCGGCGATGGGTATCACGTGGGCTGGACGCATGCCGCCGCTCTCCAGATGATCGGGGGCGAGCTGGCTGGCCTGTCGGGCAATCGCGCCGACATGCCGTTTGACGACCTTGGTCTGCAATTCACCATGCGGCATGGCCACGGGTTTGGCCTGATCGATAACGCGGCGACTGCGATCCACGTCAAGCGCGACGGGTACGTCAAATATCTCGAGGAGACGCGGGGCGGAATTCGCGAAAAATTCGGGCCGGAGCGCGAACGGCTCTATGTCGGTCACTGGAATACGTCGATCTTCCCAAACTGTTCGTTCCTCTACGGAACCAACACCTTCAAGATCTGGCATCCGCGCGGGCCGCATGAAATCGAGGTCTGGACCTATACCATGGTACCGAAGAATGCCGACACCGAAACTAAGCGGTCGATCCAGCGCGAAGCGATCCGTTCATTTGGTACGGCGGGAACGCTCGAAAGCGACGATGGCGAAAACATGTCGTCGGCCACCTACAACAACAACGGTATCATCACCCGCAAGGGGCGGATGAATTCGAGCATGGGCAAGGACCGCGAAGGGCCGCACCCCGTCTATCCAGGAATTGTCGGGGTCAGCTTCATCGGCGAAACCTCGTATCGAGGCTTTTATCGTTTCTGGCAAGAAATGCTCGATGCGCCAGATTGGGCCGCCATCCGGGCCAATGACGATACCTGGGATGCAATGTGGACCAACCGTAATTTCTGGCCTGAACGTCTGTCGGCGAAGCAAGCCGAGCCGCAAGACTGATCCCGACAGCAATCTGGACCGCAAGATGACCGAAACACGCAAGCCCGTAGGCATGGAACTGCATCATGCCATCGTCAGTCACTATTCCGCCGAGGTGCGGATGTTGCAAAACCAGCAATATCGCGAATGGTTCGATACTGTAATCGCCGAAGATATCCATTACTGGATGCCAGTTTACGAACAGCGGTTCGCACGTGACCGCCGCCCGGATCCAACCCCGGGGGATGCCGCAATCTACAACGATGACTATGCCGAGCTGCAGCAGCGGGTCGACCGGTTGCTGACGGGTCAGGTATGGATGGAAGATCCGCCATCACGTATCCGCTATTTCGTCACCAATGTCGAAGCATTCGAAATTGCACCGTTTGAATTCGAGGTCTTCTCTAATGTTCTGGTGCACCGCAATCGCCGACAGAGCGAAGTTTACGTGCACACGCTGGGACGCGAAGACAAGCTGCGGAAAACTGACAGCGGCTTCAAGGTATTCAGCAGGAAGCTGAATATCGACGCGCGCGTCGTGCAGGACAAGAATCTCTATTTCTTCGTATAAGCAAATTCGATCGACTGGAAATCGCAAACGGGAGAGCAAAAATGGACGCATACGCGGCAATAATCGAGCGTCAGGGCGGCGAATTCGTTCTGGATAACGTCTCTATCGAGGATCCGCGCGACGGCGAAGTGCTGGTCAAGGTTGCCGCAGCTGGCATGTGTCATACCGACCTGACGGTTCGCGATCAATATTACCCGACGCCGCTGCCGGTGGTGCTGGGCCATGAAGGTTCGGGCGTTGTCGAAAAGGTCGGCCGCGGCGTGACCACTGTCAAGCCAGGCGACAAGGTCGTGCTCTCCTTCAGCTATTGCGGCACCTGTCCATCGTGCCTCAAGGGCCATCAGGCCTATTGTCCGAGCCTGTTCCCGCTCAATTTCATGGGCCGCCGCCTGGATGGTTCGACGCCGATCACCCGCAACGGCCAAGAAGTCAACGCCTGCTTCTTCGGGCAATCCTCGTTCGCGACCTATTCGATCGCGTCGGAAAACAACTGCGTCAAGGTTGCCGACGACGCACAGATCGAACTTTTGGGCCCACTGGGCTGCGGCATCCAGACCGGGGCGGGCAGCATCCTCAATGCGCTTTGTCCCGAACCTGGCTCCTCGATCGCGATCTTCGGGGTCGGGTCGGTCGGCCTCAGCGCCGTGATGGCCGCCAAGGCCTCGGGCTGCCTCAAGATCATCGCGGTTGACCGCAACGCAGGCCGCTTGGAACTGGCGCGTGAACTGGGCGCCACCGATGTGATCGACGCCAACACGGTTAACGCTCAGGAAGCGATCGTCGCGATGACCGGTGGCGGCGCCGACTATGCCATGGATACCACCGCCATTCCAGCGGTGCTGCGCTCGGCGGTGGACAGCACGCACAACATGGGTGAAACCGCAGTGGTCGGCGGGGCGAAGCTGGGCACCGAATTTTCGCTAGACATGAACAACATGCTGTTTGGCCGCAAGTTGCGCGGCGTAGTCGAAGGATCGAGCACGCCGCAGGTCTTCATCCCGCAACTGATTGCGATGCAGAAGGCCGGGCTGTTCCCGTTCGAGAAGCTCTGCACCTTCTATGATCTCGACCAGATCAACCAGGCCGTCGAGGATACCGAAAAGACCGGCAAGGCGATCAAGGCCATTCTCAAAATGTAGATCGCTTTTGGGGCGGCGCACCAATCGAATTGCGCCGCCTTGGACCTGCACTTGGACCTCAGGAATTTAACAATGTCGAGTGTGTTTTCCTTCGGTTCCGGCGTTCTGGTCGCAGGTCAGATTGGTCTCGACAAGCGCGTCTTGGGCGGGAAAGGGGCCAACCTCGCCGAGATGGCGCGGATCGGGCTGCCCGTCCCGCCTGGATTCACGATTTCCGCCGGCGAATGCCTCGCTTATCTTGACCACGGCAGAGCTTCACTTGATCGCATCCGCGATGAGGTTTCGGCTGCTTTGGGGCTGGTCGAACGGGCGACGGGCAAGACGTTCGGCAATCCTCGCGATCCCCTGCTGGTCTCGGTGCGTTCGGGCGCGCGGGTATCCATGCCGGGGATGATGGACACGATCCTCAACCTTGGCATCAATGATGCTACCGTCACCGGCCTGGGCCAGTCCTCCGGGGATGAGCGGTTCGCGCTCGACAGTTATCGCCGCTTCATCCAGATGTATTCCAGTGTCGTGCTCGAAATCGAGCATGGCGTATTCGAGGCAGCCCTTGACCGCATCAAGGAAGATCGCGGCGTCGATGAGGATATCGATCTTCGAGTGGAGGATCTGCGCGGCCTGATCGCGACCTTCAAGGATCTCGTGCTTGCCCATCACGGCGCGGCCTTTCCCCAGGATGTACAGGAACAACTCTGGACGGCAATCGAGGCGGTGTTCCGCTCATGGGACTCACCGCGAGCCAAGGTCTACCGGCGCCTGAACGATATCCCCGGAGATTGGGGCACGGCGGTTAACGTCCAGGCCATGGTGTTCGGAAATCTTGGCGAGACCAGCGCTACCGGCGTCGCCTTTACCCGCAACCCTGCAACCGGCGAGAAGGCCTACTACGGCGAATGGCTGGCCAACGCCCAGGGTGAGGATGTTGTCGCCGGCATCCGCACGCCCCAGTATCTGACCAGGGCTGCCCGCGAAGCCGCAGGTGCGCGGCTTCCCTCAATGCAGGAAGCGATGCCGAAGGCCTATGCCCAACTTGCTGAGGTGTTCGAACTGCTGGAGCGCCACTATCGCGACATGCAGGACATCGAATTCACAGTCGAACGCGGCAGGCTCTACCTCCTTCAGACCCGTTCGGGCAAGCGCACCGCCAAGGCCGCGCTCAAGATTGCCGTCGACATGGTCGAAGAGAGCCTGGTCGACGAAGTGACCGCGCTGCTCCGCCTCGACCCGGCCTCGCTCGACCAGTTGCTTCACCCCTCGCTCGATCCGAATGCCCCGCGGGTGCTGCTCGGAAAGGGTTTGCCTGCCTCGCCCGGGGCAGCCTCGGGAGGTGTGGTATTCGATGCGGAAACAGCGGCACGGTGGGCCGAATTGGGAGAGAAGGTCATCCTCGTCAGGCATGAGACGTCGCCTGACGACATCCATGGCATGCACGTCGCAACCGGCATCCTGACGGCGCGCGGCGGCATGACCAGCCACGCGGCCGTGGTCGCGCGGGGTATGGGCCGGCCATGCGTGGCGGGCACCGCGAGTCTCAAGATCGACCCGGTCGCGCGGGTCGCCGAGATCGGCGGCCAGCGGCTCGAAGAGGGCGCATTCATCACGATCGACGGTTCGACCGGCGAAGTGTTCCTGGGCGAACTGCCGACGATCCTGCCCAAACTTTCGGGCGATTTCGCAACGGTGATGGCATGGGCTGACAAGCATCGCCGCCTGAAGATTCGGACCAACGCGGAAACCCCGCTCGATTGCGAAATGGCCCGCCGGTTCGGGGCCGAAGGGGTCGGGCTTTGCCGAACCGAGCACATGTTCTTCGATGAAAGCCGGATCCTCGCCATGCGGCAGATGATCCTGGCCGACAGCGAAAAGGAACGACGCTCCGCGCTCGACCAGCTATTGCCCGAACAGCGCACCGACTTCCGCCGGATCTTCGAAATCATGGAAGGCTTGCCAGTCACCATCCGCCTCCTCGATCCGCCGCTGCACGAGTTTCTGCCGCATACGGATAGCGAGTTCACCGAGCTTTCGCGGGCGATGGGTATTGACGTGGAGCAGGTTCGGCATCGCGCAATCGAATTGGCGGAAACCAACCCCATGCTGGGGCATCGAGGCTGCCGACTGGGCGTGGTCTATCCCGAAATATACGAAATGCAGGCTCGCGCGATTTTCGAGGCGGCGCTCGAAGTCGCGGGCGAGGCGGGCATGGCGGTCTGTCCCGAAATCATGATTCCGCTGGTCGGATTGCCGCGTGAACTGGAATCACTGAAGGATACCCTGTACAGGGTCGCTGAAGTCGTGTTCGCCGAAAAAGGCGAGCGGATCGCCTTTAGCGTTGGCACCATGATCGAGCTGCCGCGGGCAGCCCTGGTTGCCGACGAAATCGCTGCAAGCGGGGAATTCTTCTCGTTCGGAACCAATGATCTGACCCAGACTACGCTGGGGATCAGCCGCGACGATGCGGCGCGTTTCCTGGGTGCTTATGTGGAAAAAGGCATTATCGCCAAGGACCCGTTCGTCACCCTCGATATCGAAGGGGTCGGCAAGCTGATCGAAATGGCATCGCGCAAAGGGCGCGAAACCCGGCCCGACCTAAAACTGGGGATCTGCGGCGAGCACGGCGGCGATCCGGCCACGATCGCTTTCTGTGAGGAGATCGGGTTGGACTATGTCAGCGCATCGCCTTTCCGGGTGCCGATTGCCCGACTGGCTGCGGCCCAGGCGGCGCTGGCGCCTTCATGAACGGCCGATGCAAGCTGAAATTCTGAACCAAATCGAGATGAGGTGCACCTCAAATGGAATATGATCGTAAGGACGCCAAGGCCTGGGCAACGAAGACCGTCAGGGGCTTCTATCAGTGTCCGATCACCCCGATGACCGCCGATTACAAGTTCGATGTGGACGGTATCCGCTACAACATCGATAAATATGTCGAAATGGGCGTAGATGGCTTGGCCGTCGGTGGGTTCATCGCCGAATGCTGGAACGTCTCAGCGTCAGACTGGTTTCGCTATCACGAGATCGTCGCCGAGGCGAATGCCGGGCGGCTCGATCTGTGGACCATCGTGCTCGATCCCAGCGTCTATACCGCGATCGAGAAGATGCAGTTCGTCGAGAAGCTCGGGTATAACGGGGCTGAGGTGATCAACCCGGTTGTGCAGCTCAAGCGCGACGACGAAATCTATTCCTGGTTCAAGTTCCTGACCGACCACACCGATCTGGCCGTCTGCCTCTACCGGACCCCGGTTTCGGGCACCGTGCTGAGCTGGGACCTGATGCGCCGCCTGGCCGATATCGATACCGTGATCGGCGTCAAACAAGGTGCCATGAGCCGTGCCGAGACAATCAAGATCCGCCAGCTAATGCCCGAAGGCTTCAACACGATGGAGCCATTCGAATACTTCTTCCTCGACGATCTGCGTCTTGGCGGCACCGTTTGCTGGGGTGAATTGTCCTACATGCTGTACGGCAAGAAGCGCCATTTCGCCAAGGAATACATCCGCCTGGCGCATGAAGGAAAATGGGAGGAAGCGCGGGCCGCTTCCGATCAGCTCAGCGAAGTCCGCGAATTCTATCACGACAACTTCCTGTGGGATATCGCCCGCACCGCGACCTATGCCAGCGCACTTGCCAATGTGAAGGCCTGGTACGAAGCGATTGGCCTCAAGGCTGGCCCGATCCTGCCGCCGGTGGCTGATGTGACGCCGGAAAAGAAAGAGCAGATCAGGGCCAAGCTGGTCGAACTGGGCATTGCCTGAACCGAACCAACGGGAATCCCAAAGCATGTCCAAGCAATTGCATTTCTGTTTCCACGGCGCCGGCGGGCTAGGCTCGGTCATCGGCGGATTCCTGGCGCGCGGCGGCCACAAGGTCACGCTGATTGCGCGCAAGCCCCATGTCGAGGCGATCCGCCGGGATGGCCTGAGTATTTCTGGTGTGCGGGCGCAATTCGTCCAGCGCGAAAACCTCTTCGCGGTCGAAACGCCCGAGGAGGTTGAAGGCGACATCGACTATTACATCCTGCTGACCAAGGCCAAGGGTACCGATCAGGCGCTGGCCGATGCGCAGGTGTTGGTCGATCGCACCGCTTGCGCGCTGACTTTGCAGAACGGCGTGGGCAAGGAAGGCAAACTCCAGGCCGCGTTTGGCAAGGACAAGGTGATCGGCGGCTCGATCATGGACGGGGCGACCCTGCTCGAACCGGGCAAGGCGCTCAATCACATGGCGGTTCCCGTCACCGCCTATTTCGGCGAGCTGGAAGGCGGGGAGAGCGAGCGCACGCGGATCATGGCCGAAGCGCTCGACGCTGCGGGCATGGGTTCGCGCTCAACTCCCGATATCGTCCATGTCCATTGGGAAAAAGTGGTTCAGGTCGGTGGAGCATCGTCGTGGAGCGCCAGTACGCTGGGCGCGCTTCCAAAGCTCGATTTTGTGGATGGTGTGGCGGTTCGCGAAGGCGCCGAACACTATGTCCACGTCGTCAAGGATCTGCTGGCGATCTACAAGGCGCTTGGCTACGAACCACAGAACTATTTCGCGCCGGTATCCAGATTGGTCGAGATTGACCGTGAAGGCTTTGAAGAGGCAGTGTCCGGTGTCATGGCGATGGGCACCAGGTTCAAGCCGGAAAACCGTCCTGTCCGCACCTCGATGCATGACGATCTCGTGGCGGGCCGGCGGATGGAAGTTGACGAGGTCCTGGGGCCGCTCGCGGCGGCAGCGGAGCAACTGCAGGTTCCTGCGCCAGCCTTTCTCAGCGCCTATCGGGTGCTCAAGACTTTGAACAGCTATCTGTAGTGAAAGATTGACCATGAGGCGTTATTCCATCGCCAGCATTCCGGGAGATGGAATAGGCCGCGAGGTGGTGCCTGCCGCAATCGAGGTGCTGACGGCGGCAGCGGCCAAGTGCGGTTTCGTGCTCGAATTCCGGCACTTCGACTGGAGCTGCCAGACCTACCTCGAAACCGGCAAGATGATGCCCGATGATGGGCTAGACCGGTTGCGCGATCATGATGCGGTGTTCCTCGGCGCGGTCGGCTTTCCCGGGGTACCCGATCATATCTCGCTGTGGGGGCTGCTGCTGCCGATCCGGCGCGAGTTCGAGCAGTACGTCAATCTGCGTCCGGTGCGGCTGCTGCCGGGCATCGCTTCGCCCCTGCGCGACAAGGCTCCCGGCGACATCGATTTCTGGGTGGTGCGCGAAAACTCGGAAGGCGAATATTCCCAGATCGGCGGTCGGACCGGGACCGGCGAGAACGAAATCGTCGTCCAGCAGGCGATCTTCAGCCGCCGGGGCACCGACCGCATCTTGCGCTATGCCTTCGACTTCGCTCGGCGGAGCGGGCGCAGGCATGTGACCAGCGCGACGAAGTCCAATGGACTCTATCATTCGATGCCGTTCTGGGACGAGCGCTTTGCCGCGATCGGCGCCGAATACCCCGATGTTGCCGCCGATCAGTATCATGTCGATATTCTCGCCGCACGCTTTGTGATGTCGCCCGAACGGTTCAATGTTGTGGTTGGTTCGAACCTGTTTGGTGATATCCTTTCCGATCTGGGGCCGGGAATCACTGGCACCATCGCTGTGGCGCCTTCTGCTAACCTCAACCCCGAACGGCGGTTCCCTTCGATGTTCGAGCCGGTCCACGGGTCTGCCCCGGACATCGCCGGGCAGGGCATCGCCAATCCGATCGGCCAGATTTGGTCGGGTGCAATGATGCTGGAACATCTCGGCGAAGCCGAGCCCGCCGCGCTGGTGATGCGCGCACTCGAAACGGCGCTCATTGCGCCCGATATTGCGAGGACCCCCGATCTTGGCGGAAACGGGACAACCGCGGGATTTGCGCAAGCTGTTCGCAGCACCTTGCTGGGGCTCTAGCCGGAAAGCTGGCGGTCCCGGCGCTGACCAAAGGAAACGGAGTGATGGCTGCCTATTTCATCGGATCGATCAAATCGCACGACGAAACCTGGGTGGCAGGCTATATGGCCGCAGTTCCGGCGCTGGTCGGACGCCACGGCGGGGAAATGGTCTGCCGTTCGCACGAGTTCGTCCGTTATGAGGGCGAGGGAGCCGCACCTGACTATGTCGTGGTGATCCGGTTTCCTTCGATGGAGGCGATCGACGCCTTCATGAACGATCCGGACTATGCGCCGCACAAGGATGCGCGCATCGCCTGCGCCACATCGGATATCTTCGCGATCGCCTGAGGAGGCCGCCATGAAGGTTCTGCGCACTTACCTGATCGCCGTGGGGATCTGGTATCTCTGCAATCTCGTGCTGCTCTGGCCGCCGGTCTATGCGGGGGCCCTGCGGCTGATCTACCCCGGTATTGCGCTGGGGCAGGGGACGCCGTCTTTCGGCCTGCTGCTTGATGCCTGGTTGATCGTTGGCATCCAACTGGCGGCAATCGGCCTTGTGGCGTTGTGGGGCGCGCGCGATCCGTTGCGCTACTGGGCGCTGGTTCCGGTGATCGTGCTGACCGAACTCGTCGGCTCCGCCTGGGACATCTATAGCGTCGTTTGGAGCGGAGAAGCCTTGTGGGTCGGCTTGACGACCTTGGCCGCGCATGCTGTGATCATGGCGGGTGCATGGTTTGCCAGGCGCGCGATGGAGCGGGATATCGTCTGATCAATCAGGTTGAAGCCCGCGGGCGCGCAGCCGCGCGAGGATTTCGTCTGTCGCCGGGCAGGGCAGGTCGGCCTGTCGCGCGAAGCGGGGTATGGCCCCACTGAGGTGGACGAATTCCGACGGTCTGCCCGCTTCGAGATTGCGCTGCAGCGAACTGGTGACGTCGGGTGGAAAGCGGCCGATGAAGTCCAGCTTCTCGTCTATGCAATCGGGCGGCAATTCGATGCCCAACGCCGTTGCGATCCGTTCGACCTCGGCCATGGCCTCGCGCAAAAGCGCGCTGGCCTGGGGATGGCTCAGCACCTGACCGACCTTCAGGCCGAACGCCGGGGCCACCGCGCCGATCGTCGCGGCCATCAGGAACTTGTCCCACAATGCTGGGCGCATGTCGCCTGTCAGAGTGGTGGGGACCCCAGCGGCAATAAGGTCGCCCGCAAGGTTTGCCGAGGCCTGTCCGGCAGCCGGGTCGGTTGCGTGATCGGCGACCGGGCCGGCCAGCAGCGTGGCGGGGACGCCGGTGTGGCGCACGATCCCGTCTTCCAGCTCGAAGAAGCCGTGCATGCGTGCGCCAAGCACGACAGCGCGGGGCAGGGCGGCCTGGGCGATGCCGGGTGCTTCGACCCCATTCTGCACCGTCAGCAGCGTGAAGCGGCTTCCGCGCAGTGGTTCGAGCAGGGCGAGCGCGGATTCGATCTGAAACGTCTTGGTTGCCAGGATGGCATGATCCGGAGGCGTTGCGGGATCGCATGCTGCGGACACCGGCACACGCACTTGCCGCTCGGCCCCGCCTTCGGACAGCAGCACGCCCATGTTTCGCAAGGCCTCGAGACGCGCTCCTCTGGCGATCAGCAGAACTTCATGCCCGGCGTCGTGCAACCGCGTGCTCAGGAAACTGCCGATTGCCCCGGCGCCGATGATGACAAACCGGCTCACCGCATCAGGCGAAGAAGCGGTTGTCCGGGCGCGGCAGGCCAAGATGGTCGCGCAGCGTTTCGCCTTCGTATTCGGTGCGGAACAGGCCGCGCGCCTGCAGTTCGGGTACAACCTTGCCGGTAAAGTCTTCCAGGCCTTCGGGCAGGTAAGGGAACATGGTGGTAAAACCGTCGCAAGCGCCTTGCTCAAGCCAATGCTGCATCTCGTCGGCGATGGTCTTGGCGGTGCCGACAAAGGCCAAACCGCCATAGCTGCCAGCCTTCGCGGCGAGCTGGCGGATCGTCAGGTTCTCAGCTCTGGCCAATTCGATCATGAACCGCCGCGAACTTTTGCTGGCGTTGGATTCGGGGATGTCGGGCAGGGGGCCGTCGGGATCGAAGCCCGATACGTCGTGACCCAGCATGCCAGACAGTGAATGGATGCCGCTGTCGTAGTGGACCAGGCTGTCCAGTTTCGCGCGCTTCGCGTGGGCTTCCTCGACGGTGTCTCCAACAACCAGGAATACGGCCGGCATGATCTTGATGTGATCGGGATTGCGTCCGACCGTCGCCGCCCGCCCTTTGACGTCGTCGTAATAGGCTTTGCTGCCTTCCAGCGTCGATTCCGCAGCAAATACGGCTTCGGCAGTTTCGGCAGCGAGCTGGCGGCCCGGGTCAGAGGCACCGGCCTGGAAGATGACCGGCCAGCCCTGAACCGGACGCGCGATGTTAAGCGGCCCGGTGACCGAGAAATGCTCGCCCTTGTGGTTCAGCGCATGCATTCGGTCGGGGTCGAAATAGATGCCCTTTGCTGCGTCCATAACGAAGGCATCGTCAGCGAAACTGTCCCACAGCCCGGTCACAACGTCATGAAACTCGCGGGCGCGGTGATAGCGCGCGGCGTGATCTGGCTGGGTCTCCAGGCCGAAGTTGCGGCTGCTGTCCGGATTCGAAGTGGTCACCACGTTCCAGCCGGTCCGCCCGCCGCTGATGTGATCGAGAGAGGCAAAGCGGCGCGCGACATGGAACGGCTCGTCGTAAGTGGTCGAGGCCGTTGCGACGAGGCCGATTCGCTCAGTCACCCCGGCCAGTGCGGAAAGCAACGTGAATGGCTCGAACGAGGTCACCGTGTGGCTGCGCATCAGCGCCTGGCGTGGCAGGTTGAGCACGCCGAGGTGATCGGCCATGAAGAAATAATCGAACTTGGCAGCTTCAAGGCTGCGGATGAAGCGCTGGATCGCTGCCAGGCTGAAGTTCGCGTCGGGTAAGGCACCTGGATACCGCCAAGCTCCGGTGTGGATGCTGACCGGGCGCATGAACGCGCCAAGGTGAAGTTGCTTGGCCATCAGTGCGTTTTCCGATCTGGAGGTACGGCCGGACCATACCGAACGGTCCGGCCGTTATTTCGTTAGGCAGGCATGGCCTTGCCTTGCGCCTGGTCGAGTTCCCGGCGAACCGCAAAGTGGTCGTCATAGTTCTCGGGCTTCAGGGCGAAGGCTTTCTGGCGCGGGATGCGGTTGGCGTTGATTTCATCGTACTTGAGGTAATAGGCCTTGTGCATCCGGTAGAACGGGATTTCCGGCCAGAGGTGGTGGATCAGGTGGTAGTTCTGATAAACCAGTAGCGGGTTGAGCAACCATTCCCAGCCGAACCGCATGGTTGTCGCCATGTAAGGGTCTTCGTCTTGCGCGATGATCGCGGGATGATGTGGCAGGATGACGAAGACGATGGCGATGATGAACAGCGTGATCCGTGACGGCACGAACCACAGCATAAACAGTTCCCAGCCGAAGCCGAAGTAAATTGCCGCAACGAACAGCAGCACGAGGAGCGAATAGAAGACAAGCAGTTCGGTGCCATGTTTCTTGCGCACGTTCTGACCATATTTGACGAAATACCAGATGTAGGCACCATCGAAGAAGGTCCAGCGGAATGGAACCTGCCACCAGGGCGATTCATGCTCGAACCGGTCGGGATCTTTGGGTCCATTGGTATGCGTGTGGTGCTTGTTGTGGACCCAGCGGAGCAGGACCATCGGGGCATAGGGAAAGAGGAAGAACAAGCCGATCGCGCCGATCGATTCGTTGATCCAGCCAACGCTCGACAACGACTTGTGCGAGGCGTCGTGGATCACGCTGAAAAGGAGATATGTCACGAGGCCGTTTGAGATTGCACCGACCCAAAGCGGAAGCATTGAGTTCAGCGCCAAGTACCAGGTCGTTGCGATCCCTGCCATGGAAACGACAAACAAGAGAGCTGTCGGCAGGGCGAGAACGGGCGCCTTTCGCAACTGTTCGAAATGCTCTTCGGACGATCTGGGAAACGCAATTGCAGCCATTACCCGACTTCCTTTCCTCTCACTGGTTTCTAAGCGCCTAGTTGGGTTGACGCTCGGCCTTTTTGTCGCAATTGACTCAGATCATGCTCTTGCACGCGTTTGGGCCTTACACTATTCGTTGGACAATATGCAATGCTTTCCCATCATGCAAGGGGCTTTTGGGCCGGGGAGTGGCTGGTGAAGGGGAATACCGATGAACGCACGCAAGGCTAGCCAGCTGGCAGCTAAAGGTGATGAAATGGAACATCAGGCTACCGAGCGCTTGCCTCCCGAAGATTTGAGCGCGAATGATTCGCCGCGCAAGGCTATCCAGTCCGTGGAAATTGGTGTTCGCGTCCTCAGGGCCTTGATGGATTGCCCAAGGGATGGCGCACATCTGCGTGAAGTTGCCGAGAAATCGGGTCTGTCACGCAGCCAGGCACACCGTTACCTGCTGGCTTTTGTCAATACAGGCGTGGTCGAGCAGAATGTCCAGAATGGCCGCTATGCACTAGGTGAGTTTTCAGTTCGTATTGGCATGGCCGCGCTGGCGCGGGTGGAGCCGGTACGGATCGCTGGCGATAATCTGGCGAGCGTGCTGGAAGAACTGCAAACGACAGGGTTGCTGTCGGTCTGGGGCGATTATGGGCCAACGGTGATTCGCTGGATCGATGGCGGTCTGCCCCTGTTTACCAGTTTGCACGTCGGCTCTGTTTTGCCCTTGCAGGCTTCGTCCACCGGCATCCTGTATTTGACCCATTGTTCACGAGCTTTGACTCGGCCCGTCATCGCTCAGGAGCGCGCCAGCGGGCTGGTGGTTTCCGACGACGAACTGGAAAGGCAGATAGTCCAAGCGCGCGAGATGGGATACGCGACCACACAGGGTACGGTTGTGCCTGGTCTCTCTGCCTTGAGTGTACCTGTGCTTGATTCCGGGAACAGGCTTGTTGCAACGATGAGCGTTCTCTCGCGAGTTCAGGAAAAGCATTTTTATTCGAAGCCGAAGATCGAAAAGATCCGTTCGGCGGCCATGGCAGCGAGTCGTGCGATCGGCTGGCAAGGATAGCTCCTGCGGTTTTCCATCAGAAGTGGACTGGCCTCCATATTGGTGGACCGGCTTCATGGCGGGGGCGCTGCCAGGCCCGACCATCCGGAAGGTATGAACGTTGTCGCTGACCCATAAAGAGCCAATCGGCAAACGGGAGTTCATCGCCATGATGGCGATGATCCAGGCATTGCAGTCACTTGGGTTTACAACTTTGCTTCCGGCCTTGGGTGTCATGGCAAACGATCTGGGGGCAAGCGGTTCAAACCAGCGGCAATGGGTCATCGGCACCTTCCTGATCTGCTCCGGCCTGTTTTCGCTCGTCCCGGGGACGATCTCCGACCGGCTTGGGAGGAAGCCGGTCCTGCTGGTTTGCATGGGCCTGTTCGCCCTGATCAATCTGCTTTGTGCTTTCGTGGCTGACTTTTCCGTCCTGCTGGCGGCCCGCGCGCTGCTTGGCTGTGCCTCGTCCGCCCTGACCGTCCTTCCTCTGGCGATCATTCGCGACCGCTATCAAGGCGAAGACATGGCCAAGCTGCAAGCCTTTGTCGCGATGCTGTTTATGGCAGTCCCGACCCTTGCCCCAAGTTTGGGTTATGTGATCTTTACTACGCTCGGCTGGCGTGCCGTCTTCATTGTCATCGGGGTGCTGTCGATGGGAGTGTCAGCATGGTATTTCTACCGCATGGAAGAAACGCTGCCGCTTTCCCGGCGGCAGTCCCATGGTGCCAGTGAATTGTTCGGCAACATCCGCCTCGTTCTGACAAACCGCCGGTCGATCGGTTACGTCATTGGCATGGCCCTGATTTTCGGCGCTCACTTCGGCTTTATCAACAGCTCGCAGCAATTGATCGGCGAACATTTCGGGGCCGGCGGGGCCTATTCGGTAATCTTTGGCTTGATGGCGGGCTCGATGATGCTGGCCAGCATTGCCAATTCTGCGATCGTACACCGTTTCGGCATCCGGGGGATCGGCCATGCCGCCATCCTGTGCCATTTCCTTGTGTCGATCGGCCAGATCTATTTGGCATCCCGACCGGGCGAAACCCTGCTTCAGTTTGTGCTTCTGACATCCGCGAACATGTGCTTGCTGATCACGGTCTTCATCAATTTCACCGCGATTTCCCTGCAGCCATTCGGCAAGGTGGCCGGGGCCGCGGCCTCTGTTCAGACGTTCTTCCGTTTGGTGCTTGGCGCGGGGCTGGGCGCACTGATCGGGCAGGCCTACAATGGTTCCCCGCTGCCTCTGGCCTATTCGTTCTTCGGGGTGGCGAGCGTGACCATCGTGCTTGTACTGTTCAGCGAAGGCTGGCGATTGTTCGGGGGACCTATACCGGTTCAGGCTGCGAACTGACTGTGCCGCCTATTCATCTTCGACCGGCTCGGGACTTCCCGGCGCGGCCAGATTCGAAACCATTCGCACCCCGTCGATCACGATCGGGCTCGCGACGCCTTTGCGCCCTCCGGCCATTGCGGCGAGGCCTCTGGCGACGACCTGCGGATCGGCGAACACTTCGTCGAGTTCGTTGATCGGTCCGGCTGGCACGCCAACCTCTTCAAGCGCGTCGAACAGCGCTTGTCGGTTCCACTGGGCCGTGCGCCCCTCGACCGTTGTGACCAGTTCCGCCCGGTTCGAGAGACGGGCAGGATTTGTGGCGAAGCGTGGGTCTTCATGCAGTGAACACCGCAAAACGCGGCACAAGCTGGCGAACTGGCCGTCGTTGCCGGCCGCAATCACCAAGGGTCCGTCAAGCGTGGGGAAGGCTTGATAGGGTGCCAGATTGGCATGACCGTTGCCGAACCGGCGCGGGACTTTGCCCGAAGTCATCCAGTTCATCGCCTGATTGGCCATGACCGCCACCTGGGTATCGAGCAGCGCCATGTCGATATGGGCGCCGCTGCCGGTGCGGTCCCGGCGGTTGAGCGCGGCGAGAATCGCCACAGTGCTGTACATGCCCGTGAACAGGTCGGCCACCGCGATGCCCGCCTTCTGCGGCTCGCGATCGGGTTCGCCGGTCATCGACATCATGCCGCCCATGGCCTGGGCGATGAAATCGTAGCCCGCGCGGTGGGCATAAGGCCCGGTCTGCCCGAACCCGGTGATCGAGCAAGTAATCAGGCGCGGGTTCAGTTCGGACAGCGCGGCATGGTCAAGCCCGTATTTCGCCAGCCCGCCGACCTTGTAGTTTTCGATCACGATGTCGGCCCCGTTCGCCAGCTCGCGGATGATGGCCTGGCCTTCCGCGCTGGCGATGTCGATCGCGAAGGAGCGCTTGCCGCGATTGGTCGAATGGAAATAGGCCGCGCCCAGACTCGTACCGTCTTCTGCGGTCACGAACGGCGGCCCCCAATGCCGCGTGTCGTCGCCCGCACCGGGCCGCTCGATCTTGATCACTTCGGCGCCCAGGTCCGCCAGCAATTGCCCGCACCAAGGTCCGGCCAGAATGCGGGCGAGCTCAAGCACCCGTACCCCATCGAGCGGTTTGGACGGATCGCCGGTTACTGCGGCCCGCCAGGCCGGTTTCGCCATGGTCAGACTCCGCCCTGCGCGGCGATGCGTTCGCGCCAGCGGCGAAGCCCGTCGCCTGCACCTTTTGCAAAGGTGAAGCTGTCGATGCCGTTGGCGATGAAGCGGGCGCCGCCATCGAGGAACTGCTGGACGAGCCGCTCGTCGCGCGAAAGGATCCCGGCCGGTTTGCCGGTTGCCACGATACGCGCCAGCGCCTCGCCGGTCAGCTTGAACAGGGCATCGAAGCTGCTTGCGCCCAGCAAACCTTCGGTCGCGGCCAGGTCCGCAGGTCCAAGAAACAGCGCGTCGATCCCATCCACCGCAGCGATCGCCTCAATGTTGTCGACGGCAGTCGCGGTCTCGATCTGGGCGATGATGCAAACCTGCGCATTGGCCTCTGCGACATAGGCAGGATAGCCACCCCAGCGTGAGGCGCGGGCACCGCCGAGGCCGCGTTCCCCAGCTGGCGGATAGCGCGATGCGGTCACGATCGCTTTGGCTTGTTCGGCGGTTTCGACCATCGGAACCATCAGGGTCTGCGCACCAAGATCCAGAACCTGTTTGATCGTCACCGAATCATGGCCGGGAACCCGTACAATCGCAGAACAAGGTGGAGTGGCTTCCACCGCACGCAGCTGCGCGACGATGCCGGGCAAGGTCTGCGGGCCGTGTTCACCGTCGATCAACAGCCAGTCATAACCCTGGCCCGCACAGATTTCGGCAATGTCTGGATGGGCCAGCGCCAGCCAGAAACCAAGCTGGACCGGACCTTCGCGCAAGGCCGCCTTGAAGCTGTTGACGGGTGTTTGCATTGTCGCCCTCTATACGAACCGGAACCCGATTGAACCAAACTCGCCGAAATCGGCGTTGAAGACATCGCCCGGCGCCGCTTCGACCGGACGCGTGAACGATCCGCCGAGCACGACTTCTCCGGCTTCGAGCGCTTGCCCCCAGGGCGCGAGCCGCCGTACCAGCCAGGCGACGCCGTTGGCGGGATGGTTGAGCACCCCTGCCGCAAGGCCGGTTTCCTCGATCACCCCGTTGCGGCTGAGCAGGGCGCCGATGCGGCGCAGGTCGAGCCCGTCGGGTTTCGCCGGCAGACCGCCGACGATGATTCCGGCATTGGCGGCATTGTCGCTGATCGTGTCCAGGACCTTGCGCGCGGCCCCGGTTTCGGCATCCTTGGGATGCACCCGTGTGTCGATGATTTCGATTGCCGGAACCACATAGTCGGTGGCGCTCAGGACATCGAAAATCGTCGTCTGTGCTCCTTCCAGGCGGCGCCCGAGCACAAAGGCCAGCTCGACCTCGACCTTGGGCGTGATGAACCGCGCGGCTGGAACGTCGCTGCCCTGTTCGAACACCATGTCATCCAGCAAGGTGCCGTAATCGGGTTCGGTGATCCCGGCTGCCTGTTGCATCGCGCGCGAGGTCAGGCCGATCTTGTGGCCACAAACGGTGCGCCCTCGCGCCAATTTGAGATCGACCCAGGCCTGGTTGATGCGGTAGGCATCCTCGATCCGCATGGCGGGATAGCGCGCCGAGAACGGCCGGACCCGTTCGCGGGTCTGCTCGGCGCCGTCGAGTTCAAGCGCCAGCTCGTTGACCAGTATGTCGCTGAATGCCTCCACTGCCATCTTGCAATCTCCCGTGGCATATCGTTTGGGAAAACTCATTGCACAATGTCAAACGATATCTTAGGCTCCGGTAAAAATGACCGTGAACTCCGGCAAAGAGTCTCGCGGATATTTCGTCAAGATCGCATGGGAGAATGTCATGGCTGCTGAAGGGGTTATCAGGGAAGAAAAGATCACGGGCCGGGGCTTGACCTCGCACACCCTCTTGGCGGGCGATCCGTCCAAGCCGGCAATTCTGCTGCTTCACGGTGCGGGTCCGGGCGCACATGCCGCATCCAACTGGTATCACCTGATGCCGGACCTCGCCGAAAACTTCTTCGTGATCGCGCCCGACCTGATCGGTTTCGGCCAGTCAGTGATTCCCGATCCGTGGCCTGACAGCGTGATGGGCTGGATCGGCACCCGGGTCGACCAGTGCTTTGGCCTGCTTGAGGCGCTCGGTGTGAAGAAGGCCCACGTTGTCGGTAATTCGATGGGCGGCGCGCTGACCCTGCAGATGATGAGCGAGGAGCCCGACGCGATCGACAAGGTGGTGCTGATGGGTTCGATCGGAGCCCCCGGCCCGCGCACCCCGGAACTGATCCGCCTGCTCTCGTTCTATTCCGATCCACGATATGCCCGCTATCGCCAGGTGATGCACAGCTTCGCCTACGATGCCGAGAAGTTCGAAGGCATGGAGGAAATCGTCGAGAACCGTTACAAGATCGCCACCGATCCGGGAATCATGAAGACCGCGGTCAAGATGATCGATTCGATGAAGAACGGCATTGAGACGCTCAACATGCCGCCCGAACTGCTGGGCAAAATGCCGCACGAAGTGCTGATCTTCCATGGCCGCCAGGACCGGGTGGTGCCGCTCGACACCAGCCTCTACCTGATCCAGCATCTCAAGCATGCCGAACTGTACGTTCTCGACCGTTCGGGCCACTGGTCGCAGCTGGAACGGTGGGATGTCATGCGTCCGATGATGGAAATCCATTTCGGCGCCCGCAGGTTCTAGGCGGTTGACCACGTTGCATGTCTGGTCAGCATTTTCACCAAGGTCCGCGATTGGGTACTTCGGCACGGTCGGACCAAGGCCCGGCCGTGCCGCCAGTGGGTGATGGAGCTTCAGTTCAGGTGGAGCAGCACGCGGCGGCGTTATGGGACTATTCCTTACACATTTATGCCAAGCCGGGTGTGGCAGCTTCCTGCCTTGCCTTGCAGGACCAGCATGGTTGTGACGTCAACACGGTGTTGCTTTGCCTTTGGTTGGCAGGGGCGCGTAGCGCCATTCTCGCTGTTTCGGACATCGAGGCCGCGCAGCACTCGGCAGCAACTGCGAATGAACGCTTCGTGCAACCGGTCCGTGCGGTGCGGCGCTGGATGAAGCAGTGGTGCCAAGGTACGCCTGAGTCGGAAATTAACGCCGCGGCTTATGCGGCGCTGAAGACGGCAGAGTTGCATGGTGAACGTCTGGTCCAGTCCCAAATGCTCGCTGGGCTGGACCTGGACCAGTTGACCCGTGCCGAGTCGTCCGAAGCTGCAGTCCAGGCAAGCTTTGCCAACTATTGTACCTTGGCGAGCACATCTGGCGGAGTGGCAGAGGAACTGGGTGAGCTTGTTGCCAGGGCCTGGCATTGAGCCAGTCCTGCCTGTCGGGCTAATTGCATTTGAGGAACGGGATATGGATCGGTGCCTGGATGGATCAGTTGTCGCGATCACTGGTGCCGGGCGCGGAATAGGTCGCCAACTGGCGTTGTATTGCGCGGCGCAGGGGGCGGCAATTATCGTCAACGATCCTGGCGTGGCGCAGGCGGGCAACGGCGGCGATACCGCATTCGCTCAGAACACCGCCAACGACATCATCGCTGCCGGGGGCAAAGCGGCGTCACCTCAAGGTTTGTTCGCCAGACAACGATTTCTCGGACATAAGCGGAACATGGGCTACGCTACACGCTTCAACCGCGCCATTGGCTCGTTGAGTGGGTGGAATTCACCTGCTGGAAGTCGCCTGGCCTGCTCCCAGAGGTAATCGCCGGTCAGACTGATGTGCGCCCAGCCCATCGGAGAAAGGTGCGCAAGCAGTGCCGCATCGAACGTCGTGCCGACAGCGTTGAGGTGCTGGGCGGCCCGGTCGAGATAGACCGTGTTCCAGTAGGAAATCGCCGCAATCAGCAGGTTCAGCCCAGATGCGCGAAATTCCTGATTTTCCAGCGAGCGATCGGTGAACCGACCCTGCCGGTTGGTATAGATGGCGGCGGCAAGCGTGTGCCTCGCCTCGCCTTTGTTGAGACCGGCCTGACAGGCACGTCGCAGTTCCGGTTGTTCAAGCCAATCGAGCGTGAACAAAGTGCGCTCGATACGGCCCAGTTCAGCCAATGCAAAATCCAGCCTGTTCTGGCGTTTGTAGGCGGCAAGTTTTCGCAAGATTACTGACGGCGCCACCGTGCCATCCTTGATTGAGGCGACAATCCTGACGATGTCATCCCAATCGGCCTCGATCGCTGCCGTTTTGATGGTGCGGCCCATCAGATTTTCGATGCCCTTGTATGTCGATGGCGCAGCGATCGAACCCAGCTTGCGGTCGCCAATATCGCGCAGCCGGGGCGCGAAGCGGAACCCGAGTAGGTGGCAGAGTGCGAAAACATGATCGGTGGCGCCGCCGGTATCGGTATAGTGCTCATGCAACGGAAGGTTGCCGGCGCCCAGGACAAGCCCGTCGAGCACGTAAGGCGCTTCACCTGCCGTCGCGGACATGATCCGTGATCCGAATGATGCGAAGTGATCGGAAAGGTGAGAATAGATTTTCACGCCAGGTTCGGCGCCATATTTGGCATTGACGTCCGCCGCCCCTGAACGGCTCCGCCCCGACCGGAAGAACTGGCCATCGGACGACGAACTGGTGCCAGCGCCCCAATGCCGCGCGAAGGGTAATTCGTGATGGGCTGAGATGATCATGGCCAGCGCGGCCTGATAGTTCTCGGGTGAAAGATACCAGTTGTGGGTCCATGCGAGTTGGGCATAGCTGACGCCTTCGCTGGCATTGGCCATCCGCTCCAGCCCGAGGTTGGTGCCATCAGCCAGAATTGCGGCGAGTACCGTGCTGGGGTTGTCGTGCTCCTTGCCTGAGCGCAGGTCACGGAATGCGTTCAAAAAACCAGTGCGTTCGGCGACTTCAAGCAGCAGCTCGGTGATGCGCACGCGGGGAAGCAGGGTATCGAGCTTGCGATCGAGGGCTTCAGCTTCCGGTGGGGTGACAGGCGGCATTTGCTGAAGCTTGAGCCGGTCTCGTTCGAGCGACACTCCCTCAAGCTTGTTTGTTTTCAACTGCTTGGCAAATCGGCGCAGCCGCCAGTCAAGATTTCGTGCCCGGTCAGCGAGGTAGGATGCAGCATTTGAATCGAACGGAAGCACATCCGCCACTTTGGCGGCGTCGCGCCGACCCAGCAAATAGGCATCGAAGCGCTGATAGTTGCGGGTTCCCTCGATCCATACATCACCGGCGCGCAAACGATCACGCAAGGTTGCCATGATCGCAATTTCATAACGTCGGCGGTCGATACGGCCGCTTTCGGTGATGAGACGCTTCCACTGCCGATTGGGGAATGGCAGTGGAACGCCATCGGGAAGGTCGCGCGACTTTCGTGTGTTCGCATCGCGAATGACATCGATGGCTTTGATCAGTGCCGTCCCTGTTCCAGACGCCTTGAAGGTGAAGGCGTCCAGAAATGCCGGGCTGAAACGCCGTAGCGTGGCGTAACGCTCGGTTGCCGTTACCAGTGCGTCCTCGCCGGCAAGATCAGCAAGGGCATCTACTTGGGCCTTTGCCGCAACAAGCCGGTGCCAGCCCACCGCTTCGTCAATCAATTCGAGCGGATCGCCGCCATTCTGGACAGCCTCATCAAGTGCTGTAATCGTGGCGCCAAACAGCCGCATGAGTTGCCCCACCGACTGAATACTATCTTGGTAGCGACGCTCGCGCCCACGCCGCGCGCGCGTGAACATGCCGCCGATAAGTCGGTCAAACATTTGGATCGCGGCATCGGCAAGTCTGGCCTCAAGGTCGATCACTGCGGCCGTCAACGTCGCCCGCCTGCGATTGACGCTGTAATCCGAAAGCAGGAATGCCGGTGCCACGCCGCCCTCGCGGACAAATTGGGCAAAGCGGAATTCCGGAATGGCGCCCCCAACTACCGGGTGGATACCTATGCCGCGAACATAGCGCAGGCGCTCAAGCAAGCCATTGATATTGGCCGCAGTCGGGGCTTCTTCGAAATTACGCAACCACGCCAGCGGTGTCATGCCGAAATCCGGGTTGTTGATTACGAGTTCGTCTAGCCGTGTCAGTTCAGCAGAGCTGAGGCCTTCGACGATTGCGGCTGCGGCAGCTTTGCGTGCGCGTGCCCGGCCAGCAAGACCGGCGCGTTCCAGTGTGTCGCCTGACGGAAGAATGAACCGCTCACCCTTCAGGCCAACCATGAGGGCGCGAACAATCGGTTCACCTCTGTCTGTATACTCGGCGGCTTGCGCGGCAAGATTCAGGGCAAGTGCCAGGTCGCCGCGTCGAAACGGGCGTATGCCAAGATAACGCGCCACGAGATCGGCATGATCGGTACGGGTTTGCGCGCGCTGACCATATGCAGAGAAGGAGGAAGGATCGACGAATAACTGTGCCGCGAGGTACTGAAGAATGACGTCGGGAAGCCCGATCTCGGGTTGCAGACCAAAGCCGGGATGTCGCATCAAAGCGATTTGTGCAGCCAGACCGAGGCGATTTGCTGGACCATAGCGGCGCCCAACCAATTCAACATCTTCCGCAGAAAGGGTATAATGCCCAATGATCGCGGTTTCTTGGACAGGAGGATCGAACAGGCGCCGGCGCTCGTCTCCGGTCAGAAGTCGGCGTCGTGCCATTTTGCTCTCCCGCTGAGGCGAATAACAAAATTGACACCAAAGCGGCTTGCACTGGAGGGAGGCCATTCGTTGCCGGTTGATCCCCGAGCAATCACCCGGCGCAGCAAGACAGTTTGGCGACATCCTTATCAAACGTTTGGGCCGCCAGTTTGAGGCCTTCCACAGTGGTCAGGTAAGGAAATATCGTTGCACCCAATTCCAGGGTGGTCATGCCGTGTTTGATCGCCAGCACCAGTGTCTGGATCGAATCCGCGCCTTCGGGTGCCATGATCTGGCCGCCCAGCAAACGGTCGTTCGCCTTGTCGGCAATCAGTTTGATGAGACCCCGCGTATCGCGTGCTGCCAGTGCCCTTGGCACAGCATCGAGCGGGAGCAGCGAAACCTTGATGTCCAGGCCTTGCGCCCGTGCTGTCGTTTCAGTGAGGCCGGCGCTGGCGACTTGCGGGTCGGTGAAGACGACGGATGGCATGGAGGAATTGTCGTAGCGGTATTGGTTGCCCGTCACCGCGTTGCGCGCGGCCAGTTTTGCGCCATAGGCGGCCATGTAGACGAACTGGTCCCGTCCCGTTACATCGCCCGCCGCGTAAATGCCTGGAACCGACGTTTCGAGGTGGTCATCGACGACGATTCCACCATTACGGGCAAGCACTATGCCGCGCTCCTCCAGCCCAAGCCCGTCGCTATTGGGTCGGCGTCCGGTGGCGATGAGCACCTGTTCCGCCGCGACGGTGTCACAATGCCCCTCGCAGGTCAATTCGACCCCGCTCTGTGTTTGGGCGATACGCTGATAGCCGACACCTGCGCAAACCCGCACGCCCTCGGCTTCCAAATAGTTTTTCAGCGCGGCACTCACTTCCGGGTCCATTTCGGGGAGCAGGCGGCTTCGGCAGCAGATGGTGACATCAACGCCCAGACGCGAAAACATCTGTCCCAGTTCTACCCCGATCACCCCGCCACCGATCACCAGCAGCGATTTGGGCAAGCGATCCAGCGCCAGCGCCGATGTGCTGGTTAGGTAGGGCACGCTGTCCATCCCCGGAATCGGCGGCACGGCGGCGTGCGCACCCATCGCCAATATGACCTTGCCGACCTTCATGGGCGCATCGCCGACAATCAGCGCACCATCGGCAAAGCGTGCCTTGCCCTCGATATAGCTCACACCGTCATAGGCGGGCAGCAGATCGACATATTTTTTTTGGCGCAGCGTCGTGACAAGATCGTTCTTCGACGCCGCCAATACGGACCAGTCATCCATCTGGACAGCGCCCCCAAGGCCGGGAAAGCGCGCGGCGGCAAGCCCACCATGCACCGCTTCGGCGGCGCGGATCAGCGTCTTGGAAGGAACGCAGCCAACATTGACACAGGTGCCGCCAATCGTGCCGTGACCGACGAGCGCCACTTTCGCGCCCAGATCGGCAGCGGCGATCGCGGCGGAGAACCCGGCAGAACCCGCGCCGATGACGGCCACGTCAAATCCTTCCTGCCCGGGGCGGTTGCAACAGTCGTTCATTGCTTATCGCTTTCTTGAGGCGCTGGCGGCGCCCCGCTCAGTTTTGAATAGCGCGCGCCGGATAACCCGCGTTGGTTGATGCAGCGGCAATCGCAGCAGCATTGGTGCGGCGCGGGTTATAGGTTGCGCGCGCGGTCTTGGCTGCGAAATCGACCGTGACCGCCGTTACCCCGGCGACGCCTTCCATCGCCTTCTTCACGGTGATCGGGCAGGTGGCGCAGGTCATGTTCTCTATGGCAAAGGTGGTTTGCTTCTGAGCGGTTGCGGTAGCCGCGGGGCGATCTTGCGCCGTGCCACTAACTGCATAGGCGACCCCGCCGCCAGCCATAGCCAGCACGGCCATAGCGATACATACTGTCTTTTTCATGGGTATTTCCTTTCAATAGAACCAGGGTGCCCACCAGTCGATGGTAAGCGCCAGGATGGCGACGGCAAGGCCCAGCCACAGCACCGCCTTGGTGGTCCAAGCCGATTGTGGACGAGCGCAGTAGGAACCGTCTTCACAGGGCGGTTTCGGCTTGAAATAGACATGCCAGAAGCCGTAGCCGAGCAGCGCGAGCGTTACGCCTGCGACATAGGGCTTGTAAGGTTCGAGCGCCGTCAGGTTGGCGATCCACGCGCCGGAAATTCCGAGCATAACCAACAGTAGCGGGACGACGCAGCAAGCCGAGGCGAGCCCCGCGCCGATCAATGCGCCCGCCGCAACCCAGTTTGCCTGCTTCGGCTCGTGGTTTTCGGTGAGGGCTGGCTGTCCCGCTTCCGGCGTTGAGACCATGGCTTGAATCCCTTGTTCCAACTGAGTGATTCGCAGTGTAGGCTCTGTAGCCACTACAGACTCAAGAGGTATTTTCATGGAGCAACAGGTCGGCATCTTGCGTGCCCAGCTTGCCCGGAAAACAGGCTGCAATCTCGAAACCATCCGCTATTACGAGAAGGTGGGATTGCTGCCGGGGCCGCCTCGCAGTTCCAACGGCTACCGCGTCTATTCGCCGGAACTGGTGCAAAGGTTGCAGTTCATCCTGCGCGCGCGCGACCTTGGCTATGCAATGGATGAGATACGGTCATTGTTGTCGCTCACCGATACCGGTGCACAAACCTGCGCGGAGGTTATGGCGAGAACCGAACTCCACCTTGAAGATGTCCGCCGCCGCATTGCAGATTTGCAGAAGATAGAGGTGACGCTGGCGACCACGTTAGCCAGATGCACTGGAGATGACGTTGCCGAATGTCCCATCCTGGAAGCACTCCAGTTTTTACCCCATCAAGGCAATTGACGCCATCTTTGAGGGATTTGATTTTGTGATGTCAGCTTGGAGTATAGCCTAACTGGACGTCAGGGCGGTACTGCGGTTTCTGTCAGATTAGGGTGATAAACGGAATTTGTTGACGAATTTCGTTACGTATCATAGATTTCAACCTGACATTTTGATGGAGAGAGTGCGCAGTGAAGGGGCAACGGATCGGCTATGTCCGGGTCAGCACGTTCGATCAGAATGTGGATCGCCAATTGGAAGGTCAGTCGCTCGATCGGACCTTCACCGACAAGGCATCGGGCAAGGACGTCAACCGCCCCCAGCTTGAGGCTCTGCTCACTTTCGCCCGCGAAGGCGATACCGTCGTCGTCCACAGCATGGATCGGTTGGCCCGCAATCTGGATGACCTGCGCAAGCTGGTCCAGGGCCTCACCAAGCGAGGTATCCGGATCGAGTTTGAGAAGGAAAGCCTGTCCTTCTCGGGGGAGGACTCCCCGATGGCCAATCTGATGCTCTCGGTCATGGGTGCGTTTGCTGAGTTCGAGCGCGCTCTGATCCGCGAACGGCAACGCGAAGGCATTGCGATCGCTCGGCAGCGCGGCGCCTATCGGGGGCGGAAACGGTCGCTCTCGGATGAGATGATTGCCGATCTGCACCGCCGCGTTGCCGCCGGTGAACGCAAGGCGACCATAGCGCGCGACATGGGCATCAGCCGCGAAACCCTCTACCAGTACCTTCGCGCCGCTGCCTGACACCAATGTTCACATTATGTCCGGAAAATCGTTGTTCAGCGTACAAAGCTTGAGGTGACGCCAGCAGCTCGACCTCTCGGTGATGGATTTTTCCGAAATCTACGCGGAGTTCGTCGATGCGGCGAAGCTCCCCGACGAAGCCGCCACGCTCATCGAAATCCAGGCAAAGATCGAGGCCTATTATGCCGCGCACAAGCCCTGAGCCCGCCACGAATCCTGTGCCCGAAAGCGGCGCGCGCGTGGTCGCGTTCGGGGCCTACGCCGCAGCCCCCGATCTGACCGTGCTGGAGTTCTGCGTCGGCATGGCGCTCGCTCGCAAGGGGCCGCTGACCGCGCGCGGGATCGCTGCCGAAATCTCGGCCTGGTTCGACCACCCGGTTCGCGCGCGCAGCCTCAGCGCGCAGCTCGATGCCATCGTCCGGCGGGGATGGGCGCGACTTGAGGCCGGAACCTACACGATCGCCGATGCCGGGAGCGAGGCGCTGTCCGGCTTCTACTGCGCGCTTGTACGCCTGCTCGATGGCGGCCGCCGGCTGCTCGACCTCGGCGTCTTCATGTCACTGATCAAGGAATTCGAGAGGAGCGGATCATGAACCACCGCCAATGCATTGCCCTGCTTGCCGCCTCCAGCGTCGCGCTTACCGGGACCGCACCGCTGCGCGCCTCCGAGGGCGACGGTGTCGAGGTGCGGCAGTCCGAGGACGCGCTCTACTGCAAGGAGAGGAAGCTCGGCACCTGGTTCTACTGCGAGAAGCCCAAGGAGGAGCCGCGCAAAGCTGCTGCTGCGCAGCCACCAGCGCGCGAGCGACTGGCCGCAATCGGGACCCAGCTTGAAGAACTGAAGGCGCGCGCGATCCTCGAGCCGAGCCCGGAGAACGTCACCGCCTATGTCCGCTTCCAGCGCGAACAGCTCGACCGCTCCTCGATGTTCGCCGACGTCTGGCAGCGCGCGCTGTGGCAGGATCCCGGGCTCGACTACACGCTGCAGCGCCCGGTCTCGACGCTCGGCAAGCGCGCCTGGATCGACGAGCGCAAGACCGACCGCGACCGGGTCATGGCCAATCTCTCGCAGCGCTACGGGGTGTTCTACTTCTTCGCCTCGAGCTGCGGCGCCTGCGACATCTTCTCGCCGATCCTCAAAGCCGTCTCGGACAAGTACGGCCTCGCGGTGCTCGCGGTCTCCACCGATGGCGGACCTTCCTCGACCTTCCCCGGCTACATGGTCGACAGCGGGCAATACGAGAAGCTCGGGCTTGGCACCGACCGCCAGGTGCCCGCGCTGGTGCTGTTCGATTCAGTCACCAAGCAGCCGATGCCGATCGGCTACGGAATCCTCAGCCAGGACGAGATCATGGACCGCGTCTTCCAGCTGACGCAGGTCAAGGTGGGGAGCGACTACTGATGCGCGCCCGTCGCTTCGCCCGCCGCCTCCATGGAGCCTCGCGCCGCGCACTTGGCACAGTCCTCGGTGCCGCGGTTCTGCTCGCTTCGCCCACACCCGCCTCGGCCGGGGTCGAAGGCGAGATGCAGAGCTTCATGTCCGACATGGGCGTCCAGGCCAATGTCACCGGTCCCAGCGCCTACCAGGGCCAGTCGGCGGGCTATTATTCGATGGGCTCGGTCTGGTCGCGCTTCCCGCAAAAGAACATCCAGCCCTTCAACCTCCAGTTGCCCCACGCGCGCGCCGGGTGCGGCGGCATCGACCTCTTTGCCGGGTCGTTCTCGTTCATCAACACCGCCGAACTTGTCGCCATGCTGAAAGCGACCGCGAACAACGCGCTCGGCTTTGCCTTCAAACTCGCGATCGACACGATCTCGCCCGAGATCGGCAAGGTCATGGATGAGCTGGCGCAGAAGGTTCAGCAGATGAACCAGATGAACATCTCGTCCTGCGAGACCGCGCAGGCGCTGGTCGGCGGCCTCTGGCCGAAGAGCGATACGGCGAGTTCGGTCATCTGCGAGGCGATCGCCAACAGTCAGGGCGCGGTCTCCGACTGGGCCCGCGCGCGCCAGCAGTGCAACAACGGCGGCCAGCGCGAAGCCTTGAAAAGCGCCAATTCCGACCCGGACATGAAGGAACAGGCCGGGATGCCCAACAATTACACCTGGGCGGCATTGGGCAAGAAATACGGTGGGTTCGACACCCAGTTCCGCGAGTTCCTGATGACCCTCGTCGGGACCGTGATCTACGATCCGGCCGGTAATGGCGGCAAGCCGAGGGTCCAGTTCATCGGCCCGGCCGACCCGGCGCTGATCAGCGCCATGCTCGACGGCACCTCTTCCACCCCGCACAAATACTGGAGCTGCGGCGGCGATAGCGCCAAGTGCATGGCGCCGAGCGAGATCGACATGGTGATCGGGCCTAATGCAGCGATCAAGGCGCGGGTGCGCACGCTGATCGAGAGCATGGCCTTGAAAGTGCGCGATCCCGGCGCCTCGTTGACCCCGGCCGAGATCCAGCTCCTCGGCATGGCGAGCGTGCCGGTCTACAAGATCATCACCGTGAGCGCAGCGGCCGAGTTCGGCATCTCCGCGCAGGAGATCAACGACCTTTCCGAAATAGTCGCGGTCGATCTCGTCACCACCATGACCATGCGGTTCATCGACATGGCAGTGAACGCGCGTTCGGACTTCAACGGGGCTGATGCGGATAGCTTACGCGAATGGCGCGAGGGGCTTTACGAGACCCGGCGCAATTTCCTCGGGATCGCGGCGCGCACCTCGCAGCGCTTCGACCAGACCTTTGCGCTGATCCAGCGCACGCAGATGCTCGAAAAGACCCTGCGTACCCAGCTCTCGCCCCAGATGTCGGCCGCGCTGCGCTTTTCGCGCACGCTCGGCAGCCAGGTCCAGTAAGGGGCGGCGGAGATGCTCGAGGTCTTCACGGTCGGGGGCGGCGACTACCTCGTCAACACCTTCAACGCGATCGCCGCCTGGACCGGCTCGGGCGGGTTCAAGTCGCTGATCCGCGTCGTCATGGTGATGGGGCTGATCTACGCGCTCCTCATTACCGCGATGGACCTCGACTGGCGCGCGTGGTTTCGCTGGTTCATCCAGTCGACGCTGATCTACACCGTGTTGATGGTCCCGACGGTGACGGTGAAGGTCACCGACCGTGTCAATCCCGGGCTTGCGCCCGCCACGGTCGCCAACGTGCCGATCGGGCTCGCAGCCATGGCCTCGTTCACCAGCCAGATCAGCGACTACCTGACCCGCACGGCCGAGACAGTCTTCGTCATGCCTGCTGCGCTCAATTACTCGACCGGCGGCTTCGTTTACGGCGCGCGGATGTGGGACAAGGCGCGCGGGTTCGAGATCCGTGATCCCGTGTTCAAGGCCAACCTCGACGGCTACCTCAAGCAGTGCGCCTATTACGACATCCTGCTTGGCACCAAGAGCCTCAAGCTGCTGAGCGAAGCGCCCGACCTCTGGGCCGAACTCGGGGTCAATGCCGCAACCAACCGCGGCATGAAGTACCTGACCGATACCGGCACCGGCACGGTCGATATCGAGGGCAAGACCTGTGCGCAGGCCTGGACGCTGATCAACAACCAGTGGGACAACCAGATCAACGCCTATGCGCTGCCATTTGCGCATACGATGTACCCCAAGCTCACCGAGGCCGCGGCAGGGGCAAAGCTCGCCGCCGACGTGCCGGTGGTCTCGCAATTGCTCACCGGCACCGCGATGACGCGTAACCAGTTCTTCAAGCAGAAGAGCATGGTCGACGCTTTCGAGGCCGCCCAGCTCGACTTCGGCAATGCCGATGCCGATTCCTTCGCGCTCCAGCGCGCGGACACCCAGACCCGCAACGCGATGACGACGGCAGCCGAGCAGGGGCTCATCTGGATTCCGGTGCTTGGCGTGGTCCTGACCGTGGTCTTTTACGCTCTGTTCCCGATCGTCTTCCCGCTGCTGTTGTTCCCGCGCACCGGCATCGCGACCCTGAAGGGCTACTTCTCGGGCTTCTTCTACCTCTCGGCCTGGGGACCGATCTACGTTCTCATCCACTCGTTCATCATGGACCGCCTGGCCTCCCAGACCGCAGCGGTTTCAGCAGGCAGCGTGAACCTCGCCAACTGGGCGGGAATCGATGCGGTTAATCAGGACATCGCCACGATGGCGGGGTTCCTGATGCTCTCCGTGCCGATGCTCGCGCTGATGGTCATGCGCGGCACCATGTCGGTCGCCAACAACCTTGGCTCGATGCTCGCCCCGGTCCAGGCTGGCTCGGATGCCGCGGCGATCGAGCGGACCACCGGCAACTATGCCTATGGCGATGTCAGCTATGGCAATCTCAACGCGGACAATCGGCAGATGTCGCAGTGGAATCAGGCCCCCAACCTCCTGGCAGGCGCGGGCCACTCGGGCTTCCGCGAAGCGGACGGGCGCATGTTCAACGAATATGGCTCGGGCCATTCGGTGATCGACACCAATGCGGCGATGTCCCAGTTGCCCTTCAAGCCCACCATGACGCGGGGCTATGCGACGGACCTCAGATCCCAGGGCCAATGGTATCTCAACGAGGCCGACAAGATCGAGAACGGCACCTCGAGCAGCTGGACCAGCTCGAAGGGCCAGTTCGGCAGCGCGGTCACCGCGACCAGCGACGTGACAGGAGCCCGGCGCGAAAGCGGATCGCGCGCATCGGACACTCACAATGTCGGCGGCAACGTCGTCGTCGAACAGGCCAAGGGCAGCTCGACCCGTGATGTCACGAACAATGATCTTATCCTGCGCGAGGGCAATTCACGTTCGTCCGGTGATTTTGCGAGCCGCACTTTTGGCTCGTCCGCGAGCCTTACTGGATCTGGAACGCTGGGAACGCCTGGCAAAGACATTGCGGGAAGTGGCGCCTCAGCAACGCTGCAGGGCTCCATTTTCGGTCGGAAAGAGGTGGGCGACGATGCTCGTGCCGGCACCGAGCGTTCAGCAACGAACCAGACCACGCGCGGCACCGACAAATCCGACGAGACGAGCGATCGCATGGTGGTCAGCGGGTCGAGCGGCGATATCCAGTCTTCGGGCACCTACAGCCAGAGCTCGGACTACACTGACCATAGCCGCTCGCACACCACCACCGATGGAAGTGATTGGCGTGTCGCTGAGGCCGAGGAACGGCGCGCCGCTGCTGCTCGCTATCGCGAGATAGGCAGCCGAATGATGTCCGAAGCGAGCTACGCCGAAAGCCACGGCTTCCAGATTTCGAGCGATATGTCGAACCTGATCCAGGACCGCTATGAGGCCCTGCAGCGCGAACACCCCGAGTGGCACTTGCCCGATCTTTCCAATCCGCGGCTCGACTATCGGGATGTGACGCGGCGCGACCAGGCCATCACATATATCATGGACGACCTGATGGGCGACTTGCGCGCTCACCGGATCGACGAGCTCAGCGACATCGCCGGGATCGCAGGCAATGGATCGCTGGGGACCAATACCGATCTCGGCATGCCGCAAACCCCTTCGCTTCCATCCCCCCGCGCAGAGGGGCTGGTGCCTTCGCCGCTCGAAGGCGGCACACTGCTTGCGGTGCCCAATGGTCCGGTCGATGGCGCCGCGCTAGCGCGCGACCTTGGCATCAAGGTCAAGCCGGGGGCAAGGCTTGGGCATATGGATGGGGACCTGGTTGCCGCGATGGGGGCGGTGGCTGAGGAAGCCCGCTCGCTCGGTCTGCCAACCCCGGTGGTGACCTCGGGAAATGACAGCACCCAGCACATGGCCGGGTCGGCACATTATGACGACCGCGCCCTGGATTTTAGAGGCAACAACATCTCCGACGAGCAGGGCGAACGCTTGGCATCACAGGTCCGGTCACGGCTTGGCGACGGATATGCTGTTCAGTTCGAACGCTTCCCGGACAAGCCCGAGCGCGACCACCTGCATGTCGCTCGGAGGCGGACTTGATCGCTTAGCCAAGCATATGGGTCTGCCATGCGAAGAAGCCGACAAACGCGATCATCATCAAAGCCAAGATAACTCTGAGATGCGGAATGCCGCCATTCTCAGACGTTGGAGTCTTGGGAAAAGCAATGCCTGTCACAGGGTCGCAGTCGGCCCCGCGACAAGAGATTGGCATTCCATCCAGTCCGTAGCGATCATGGTCCATCGAGGGTCTCCTCGCCCTGGCCATGATTACCCCAAACAGACTGGATTTTCAATCATGTGCCAGCAACAGGTCGAGCCCTCCGCACAAGCCTAGAACCCCCTTTCCTCGCAGCGCTGCGGCGCTGGAGGTCAGGTCCCTTTGCTCGGATAGCTCTCAATCCTTGCCGTGCCGGCGCGACGGATCTGCGTGGCGGCTTCCTCGACATGGAACGAGACCGCATCACGCGCGCGCAGGGTATCGCCCGCCTTCATGTAGGCGACCAGACGGTCGTGCTCGACCAAGGAACTGCGCGCTTCGTCGAGCTGGAAGTAGTTGGCGCCTGCAATCCACACCGCCGGCGGAACCGCCTTGCCATAAGCCGCAAGCGCCGCCCGATTACCGCTCAGACGGACGAGTTCGAGGTGCCACTGATAATCGATGTAGGCCCCTTGGAGCAGGTTTGCCGCATCCATGTCGTCATAGGCCTTGAGCGCCGAATTCAGCGCCTCGAGATGGCTGAAATCCGTCTTTCCGTGACAAGCGGCTACCTCGGCTGCCGCCAAGGCCTGGATCGCACCGGCCAGAGCCAGGTGCTCGGAGATCCGGTCAACGCTCCAGTCGATGATGGTGTAGCGGCCATGGTCACGCGCAATGAGGCCAAGATCGGTGAGTTCAAGTGCCAGGCGCTCTGCCTCGGCGGGATCGCGACCCTGAAGGCCGGGAATATCGACCGCGCTGTCATAGCGCCGCCGCTTGCGGGGCTCGCGCAGCACGGCAAAGATCATCTGCGCCGGGCAGGCAATCGTTGTCATGACTGGCAATTTTGCTTTGGCCACTGCTGCCCCAAAAACCCGAACGACGACCAAATGGGGATAATGCGAAGCTCCCGGATTCGGAAATCAAAACGATGTTGTGCTAGGAAGTACGAAACAATGCGGTGAGCCAGAACTCACCCATGAGGGAGGTCGATTGACCAGAGCACAGTCCCTTTCTGAACTCATGTTCCTCGAATTGAGGTTCGGGGTGCTGTCTGCGCGCTACCTTCCGGGGCAGTCGATCAGCAAGGCCGAGGTTGGCGAAGTCTACGATTGCCGCCCGGCCGGGGTCGCCGAAGTGCTGAGTGCTCTAGCTCACGAAGGCTACCTGACCCGCCAGGGCCGGAGCGAATTTACCGTGCGCACCTGGGGCCGCGAAGAGGTCGAGGACCTGTTCGAGATGCGCGCCAATTTCGAAGGCCTCGCTGCGTTTCGCGCGGCTGAGCGGGCCAGCGATGCCGAGATCTCTCTGCTTGCCGCGCTCGCCGCCGAAGCCCGGGAAGCGACGCCCGAGGGTCCGGATTCACTCGAGCGCGTGGTCATCGAGAACCTCAGGTTCCACGTCGAGATCATGCGCATGTCGCGCATCCCGCAAATGCCGGAGATGGCGCGCATGGTGCTTCCCAATGCGCTTCACCGCCGGATCGTCTGGTCACAGCGCGCCGAAGATGCCGAACAGTCGTTCCGCATGCACCAGAAGATCGCGTCCGCCATCGCCGAGCGATCGGGCTCGATGGCGCGGCTGCTGATGCGCGAGGACATCTACTCGTCGCGCGAGGCGGTGTTGGCGGCGATTGAAGACCTGGCCGGGCGCGAAGCGGGCGAGGCGGCGACGATTGTCCGGTTCGCGCCGACCTTCGAGTTCGAGGGCAGGCTCTTTGGTCAGGGCACACGTGAGCCGGGCGCCGATGGCCGGACGATCCCGTTCGGAGTTCCGGCCGCCAACCTCAGATAGCCCTAGTTTGTACCTGTCTTGTCACTGTCTTCGGGCAGGCGATTTCTGTCCGACGCGAGCTGTTCGAGGACGCCCTGCATCAGGGCCGATGCCTTCAATAGCCCGGCGGCGTTCAGCACATTGAGGAAGTCCCGGGCATCTGAGGTGATCAGGTCAAGCGTGCTTCGATCGATCAGCAGTCGCTGCATTCGCATCAAGCCGCCCCCGAGCCAAAATCCAAGCAAACGATTGTTGAAACTTGGGAATCTGTCAATATTGCGCCAAGTTAAATTTGCCGAATAATGTCTCTGAAATGGTGCAATTTAGGTAGGCACCCTTATCACGCAGCGCTTCGACTACTCGAGATCACATCGGCTGCTAATTCCGCTCCCGGCCCGTCATGACGATGGATACCTGTAGAGTACAGTTTGCACGTGCGCGCCGAGCCGAGAATTCAATCAATCGCGGCGCAGAACTCGACGTCGATCCGGTCGGGCTGTACGATCTTGCCGCGCACGCTGACCTGTCCCTCCAGTCCTTCTGGCACCGATTCCTCGCCAAAATGCAGCCGCCAGGCAAGGCCGTCGGCATCGCGCAGGATCGGTCCGCGCGGTCCCGCCTCGATCGTTCCGGTTATGGTGTTGGCCGTGCGGCGGGCAGGGAGGTTCATGTGCTGGATCGGGTTCGAATTGGGTAGATTGCGTGCCGGAGCACTTGTGCGGACACGTCGGTGTCCATAGCAAACGGCCGGACAAATTCCAGCGTTGCATGTGCGTCATCGCGGCATCGCGGCCGAATGCTGGGCGACAGGCGATATTGCCGAGCGTGTCCCGCTCCTGGCCAAGGGCTTCCTAGCCTTGCGCTTTCGGTTTGTCCGAGGCTTGAGTTTGACGTCGATCTTTCCCGGGCGCGCAGCATTTTTTAGTTCCTTCAGAAATGCGGCAAGGAATGAGGGATTCCTCTGGACCCAGGCCTTCAAAATTTTGCCGAGGCCGCTGCTTGCAGGGGGAAGGGCCTTGTGTTGTGTCACCCATGCAATCATCTCTAGCTGCCGTTGTCGGCGCGAGGCGTCCCGTTCGACATAGGAAATCCCCTTCGGAATCAGGTCGGGACGGACCCGCTCGATCCGCTCCCGCACATCGGGACGGGTCTTTGAACCAAAAGGCGAGAGCCAGCCACTCAGCCGATTTCGGTCGGCCGTGCCTTGCGCAGGTGGCTCTTCGCCGCGTTCGATTAGTCCGACTATCCGCTCGATGTTCAAGTCGGTTTCATGCTTCAGCCGCATGCGCCTGTCCTGCTGCGGCTCATATTGTCCCAAGACGGCCAAGCGTGCCGCGAGATCAGGCCGAAAGTAGGGGCCAGTTGCAATCAAAGCGCGAGAAAACTGCTGCCCTTCAAAGGTCCTTTGCGACGGACGCGGTTTGCCTGCCTCGATCGCTGCGACAATGGCATCGTCCCGGTCCATCCGGTCGAGTACAACATCCGACAGAACACAGCCCCACCTGGTCGCAAGAGCAGGCGTGGCCCGGTTGAGACGGCGATGAAACATCAAATCATGGAGAGAATCCAGTTTGGTGCAGCAGCGCCGCAGAGCGTTGACCACGGCAGGCGGATAGTCTTCTGCGCGCTGGCCCTGCTCAAGCCCTTCCAGGAAACGCTCCGCGAGTTCGGCTACAACAGACTCGTCCAGTTGTTCGTCCGGCTTGAGGAAAGCGGCATCGAGCGTTGCTCGGCTGACTTCGGCATATCCGGCAACCTGGTCGAACTCGAAAAGCGGCACATGTGCGCGGGTGATTGCTTCGCCCGTCCAGGAGCCCTGCGACCAGAAGCTGCGCGGCCCGCCGCCGACGCTGCCGCTCATCGCGTTGGCAATCGCACCTGCCTCGATAATTGCCTCAGCTGTGAACTGCGCACTGGGTATGTCCGCACGAAGCGCGGCCTGTACCCCCCCGAGAAAGGCCTCGGATAACTGGCTCGCTCGGGCCCCGGCGACTGTCTTAACGTCGACCGCATAGTAATACTGACTGCGCGGCTTGCCTGGGGCCTTGCGCGTTAGCCGACCGATCTTCTGAACCGTTGCGCGCAAATTGCGCGGCGACCACGAACAATCGAAACCCAGACGCAGCCCCGGTGAATCGAACCCTTCGCGGAGCCGGAATACGACGCAAGCAACCCTGACCGAGCCGTCCTCCCTGGCAAACGCCTCTCGCGCCGCAATACCGTATTCCATTTCGGCGACGCTATTGCCGGGATCATGGATGATGGCTTCGGCGCGTTCCCCGCTCGGGAGCCGGTCGGCGATGTATTGCGCACATTCACGAGCATAGGTCTGATTGGGCAGCCAGAACATCGCGCGTTCGGACATATGTCGCTGCAGATAGACGTCGGCGAGAAGGCGGATGCGATGGCGCACAATGGTCGAAACGTCAGATGGACGCAACGAGCGGTCGAGCAACTTTTCGACCTGACCAGAAAGGTCATCATAGGCGAGCTCGGCACAATCCTGCTCAACTACGAAGCTTTGCCTCGCAAGCGACGAAAAGGCGGCCCCCGAGCTCTTTTCCAACTGTGCGACCGCGGCTCGCAATCTGAGACCGCAGTCGATCCGGACAATGTCCGTCGCATTGAGCAGTTCGAGATTGAACGCCTCCTGCATTCGCAGGACCGCAGAGCAACCCTCCCGAACTCCAAGTACCGCCTCGTTGACGTCCCAGGGAGTTGCCGAAACCCAGACGACTTTCCTTGCTGTCGCGCGGATTGCCTGAAAGGAGACATTGCTGTCCGGCCCATCGCCGCCTCCGATGTGGCATTCATCGACAAAAACCAGATCGGGCGAAGCCGTGCCCACGAGTTCCTGGAGCCGGCCTCGCCGGACTGCTTCGCGATAGGATTGCCACGTTGTGCAACGCCATGACGCGCGGTTGGAGATCACGCCAGCGGCAGCGAAGGCATCAAACTGACGGGAAGTCTGGTCAACGATATCAACGCTATGCGCAAGGTAGACCTTGGTCTCCTCTGCGCGGAGCTCGCCGATAAGCGCCATAGTAAGGGTCTTGCCCGATCCGGTGGGGGCCTCAAGATAGGCATGGCTCGAGGTTCTGAGGATCTCGGCGACCCGTGCTGCAAGGCGCGTCTGGTCAGCGCGTGGCTGCCATAACGCCTTGCGCCGCCTATTGCGGGCGACGGAGGTAGGCGGGGCATCGGCAGTAGCGAGCATTGGATCTCTCCTGGTTTGTGCGTGGCGAAGGCAGCGCCCAACCGGTCGACAATGAATGAGCGGGTCGGCGCGGCCCGGTGGGAGGTGACCCGGACCGCGCCTTCCCGATCAGGCGTAGACTGCGCGGTCGACACACTCGATGCAGTCGACTTCGCTCCCTTCGCTGACGGAATGATGATGGGCGTGCGTGTCCTCGTCCGGGCAATCCGAACAGAGGCCTTGCACTTCATGCTGGGCGCGCGGCACGCCGGCCTTGGCATCCCCTTTGCGCGCTTCGAGCGCTTCGCGCAGGCGCGCGAGCTTCTGCCGGACCTGCTCGGTCATGGCCTCCCTGTCGGTTGCCCGCTGCGCGGCGGCGGGGGTCGCTGCGGTCGCCGCCGGCTCCTGCGAGCTCGGATTCGCCGCGAGGGCAGGGGTGGCCGTTACCGCAAGCAACGGCAGGACGAGATAGAGAGTACACTTCATCATCATTCTCCTTGGGTTTTCAGAAAAAGCCGGTCCGCCGACCGAACGAGAGGTCGGCTTGCGATGAATCCCCGAGCGCCGACCGGCGCACGCTCAGGGTGACACCCCGCTTGCCGCGGGCGCGGAAGTGGAGATCTGATGGATCGATGTTGTTGCGCTCGGCCCAGTCCTGCGCGTCGCGCTCGCTGGCAAAGTCGCCGATTTCGTCATGCTCGTAGGCCATGGTCAGTCTCCAGGATGGGCAGCCGGGGGAGGGGTTGGCGATTGAGGAAGGGACGGGGCGGCCTCAGCGAGGAGCGCGACCACCGTTGCCGCGAGCGCGACGGCGAGCATCGCGGCGATCGCCAGGCCGCGCACCGCCGGCTCGGAAGACAAGAAAACCAGCACCGCCAGCCAGACCAGAGTTGCCTGCGCGCGATCGAACACGCGGCCCGCGGCGTCGGGAGAAAAGGCAAACCGAGCCCTCACAGGTCGAGCCCCAGCGTCTTTTCCGGGCGCATCTGCTTCACCGGCGCCTCCGCCACCTTGCCGAGCACTGCGTCGAGCTTGGCCTTGAGCTCGGGGCTCATGCGGAGTTCGGGCACCTGCCGGGTATCGATCGGGTTCACATGGCGCGGCTCAACCTCGACCTTACCGGTGACTTCGAGCGCTGAGGTCTTGTTGCCGGGCGTGCGGTCGAGTTGCTGTTTCAGGCCTTCGAGGTTGTTGGTGACGACGGTCATGTCGTCAGTGGCGCGGGTATTGAGGACGTTCTGCGTGCGCTGGGTGGCAAGGTTGCGCTGGGTCGAAGAGATGACCTCGATCGCCTGTGGCTTGGTCATGCCCTGCGCCATGTGAGCGTTGAGCGCATAGCCAAGGTCGAGACGGCGCAGCATCGGATCGCCGGGGACCAGGACAAGCTGCCGCTTGTCCGCAAGTTCGACCCGGATGCCTTCTGCTCGCGCCTCGAGCACGGTGGCGTAGGTCGACTTGGCAATGTCTCGGGACCCGTCCTTGTCACGCCAAAACACGGTTTCGCCGTCGTGGAGGCGGATCTGCTTCTCTTCATGAAGCCCGAGCCGGTCGAAGCGGTGATCGGGATTGATCCGGTCAGGATCGATGACCTTGCGCTTGCCATCGCGCTCGAGCACGACCTTGCCGTCCTTGCGCACCTCGCTCACCCGGTATTCGCCGGCCTTGAGGCCGATCTCGCGCACCTCCATCCGCGCCTCAAGCACCTGACCCACCCGGTAGGTCGAGGCGAACCGCAGCTCCTCGCGGGTGGCGTTGACGCTCTGGAGGGTCGCCAGCGGCACGCCCGCGCCGCTCAATGTCCCTTCCTTGAGCAACCCCGCCTGGACCCGAGCGTTGATCTCGGCGCGATCGTCACGCCCGGCGGTGAAGATCGCGGTCGCTTCGCGCTTGTCGGGTTCGAGCGAGAGCCACAGCTCGGCGGCGCGGGCGACATGGTCGGGCCCTGCTTCGATTACGCGGCCGTGCGCGGCAAGCAGGTCAAGTGCGAGGCCGGCATGGCCCTCGTTCGAGAGCCCCGCAACTGCGAGGAGAAGCGGCGAGTTCTTCTGGCGTATGTTCTCATCCATCCGCACGGTCGCCTGACCAGAGGCCTGCGAGACCGCGAACATCTTGCCCTGCTCGATCGCCGACAATTGCTGGCGGTCGCCCATGAACGGCGCCTTGGCGAGGTCGAGCTGCTCGGCGAGCGTCACCAGGCGCAGCATGTCGCGCGAGGAAACCATCGAGCTTTCGTCGGTGATGATGACGGTATTGGCGAGCGCAGCCTTCGCTGCCTCGTAGCGCTCGCCGCTGCCTGCAGCGGCCGCCGAGCTGTAGGTATTGAGGAACCGGGCGATGGTATAGGCTTCGATCCCCGCCTCGCGCATCTGGTCGGCCGACATGCCCTGACCGCCGCCACCGCGCAGATCAGCGACCATCTTGTTCTGGAAAGCGAGCCCGACAAGCTTCACGCCTTCCGCGTCCAGCACCTTGTCGAGTGCGCCTAGCAGGGTGGATTTGCCCGCACCGGCGACGCCCTGGACGTTGAGGAAGCGATCGCCGCCTGAGAGGATCGCCACGCCCGCCGCGAGTTGGCCTTCGTTGAGTTGCCAGGTGTCCACCCCGGCACGCTCGCGCCCAAGTTCACGCGCGGCCTCCTGCAGCCGGGTCATCGCCGCCTCGGGCGGCATGAAGGCGCGGCCCTCGCCATGACCCCGCTCGATGGTGTCAAGGATGCGTTGCTCCATGGCCAGTGCGGCCGGCGTGGTCACGAGATCGGAGTGCCCGTCGAGCCGGTCCGACTTGCCGGGGATCAGGTGCCCGTCGCGAATGAGCTCGCCAATTCGCTGGACCACTGCGCCGCCCTCGAGGCCCTTGATATGGAACCCCAGCGCGCTCGCCAGGATTGCCTGCGGCGAGAACGCTGCCTCGCGCTCGGAGAGATGACGGATCGCCGAAGCGGTGGCGTGCTGAGCCTTGATGGTGGCGGCCGACAGGAACAATGCTGCGGCCCCGCTCACGGCAAGCGGACTTGGGGTGCGCAGCGCGGCGTTGATCCGGGTCGAAACTTCGCCGATCGCGGCCGTGGCCGTCTCGCGGAAGCTCGGCCGCGCCTCGACTTCGGCGCGCGCCTTGGCTGCGGCAACAAGAGCCTTGCCGTCGAACCCGAGCTCGGCCGCGCGCTGCTGCCAGCCCTCGACCAGTGCGCCGCGATCCTCGACCGCCAGCTTGGGATCGCGGGTATAAAGCGTGATCTGCTTCTTGGTTTCGAGGCGGGTTGCCCCGACCTCGGCGATCTTCGCCTCGATCTCGGTGGTGCGGGTCGAGAAGGCCTTGATCACCTCGGCGGGCACGCCCTTGATCTCGAACGACCCGTGTTTGCCGGCAGCCTCGGTTTCGTAGCCGAGCTTCTGCAACTGGGCGCGGAAGGCGGCGTGGTAGAACTGGCCGATCGTGGTGTTGTTCTTCCAGATCTCGCCGTTCCACAGCGCCTTCCAGGTGCCCTTGGGATCGCGAGTCAGATTGGCGACGACGGCGTGGATATGCCCCTGCGGATCGAGCGCGCGGCTCGTATCGTGGGCGAACAGGGCATAGACGAGGTTACCGGTCTTCTGGGGTTCGCCGCTGCGGCTGCGCTCATAGTTGCGGCTCTCGGCGAACTGCTTTTCGACAAGCTGCGACATGGTCGATTTGACCGCCGCCAGGTGCGCATCGATGATCCGCCGGTCGCCGCTGACCAGCGCCAGGATCGAGGCAGACTTGGGCATCGAGAAGGTGAGATCGAGACCCAGGCGCCGACCTTCGACCTGCCCGACCATCTCGCCGTCGGGCAGCCGCCCATTGAGCACGCCCTCGAACGCATCGCGCTCGACCTGCCCCTCAAGCCCCAGCGCGCGCGCACCTTCGCCGCCCCAGACCCCCGCTTCCGCGTGCTCATCGGCCGAGTAGTAGTTGTCGTTGGCGAAGTAGTCGGCAGCGCCGCTCGACGACCGGACGGAGGCGATCGAGTGCATGGCCTAGAGCTCCGGTCCGTCGTCACGGGAATGCGATTGGTCCTCGATCCCCTTGGCGGTCTTCGCGCCGCGCTCAGATTCCTTGTCGGGGATGGCGGGGTCATTGAGTTCGCGGGACCCGACGGTGCGCTGCGCGGCAGGCTTGGACGCGGAACTCTTTTCAGCCTTCTGACTCGGGTCCTGCTCGCGGCTATTGGTGCGTTCGTTCTGAGGCGCTTGCTCCAGACGAAATGCCATCTGCTTGCCGACACTGGGATCAGGATTTGGTCCATCGGGCATGATTTCCGGCGCATTGGCGTCGGGCTCGAGCGCCGGTGACAACGGCACTGCGGGGTCGCGCCCAAGGTCTTCGCCGCGCGGCTCCAGTTCCGGTTCGCCGCTGCGGTCCCGGCCGCCGGTCTCGGCGACTTCATCGTCACCCTTGGGCATGGAGATGAACTCGATAGGCTCGACGTTCTCGCGCAGAATGTAGCCCTCTGCGACCTTGGGGTAGTCCTTGTAGGTGAGCCTGATCCGCGCCGCATCGAACCCTTCCGGAAAGACCAGGAACCCGCGCAGCGAAGGCAGGCGCATGATGTCATCGGGGATCACCAGCGGCTGCACTTCCGAGCGCGGGGTAATGGTCGCGGCGTCGCGGATGTTGGAATAGCCGTAGCTGTAGGCCTCATCCATCATCCGCACTTCGCGGTGACCAATGTAGTCCGAGCAGTGCTCGGCGGTGTCGCGATCGGCCGCTGCCAGGATCAGCTTGGTGCGGGCCAGCGAGGCAAGGTTCTGCGCGCCTTCCTTGCCATAGGTCTCGGCTAGCTTGGCGAAGGAATGGATGCCGAGCACGAAGGCGCCGCCAAAGCCGCGCGCAGTCTGCAAGCCGTCTTCGATCGCTGGCAGGCGGTGCAGCGCATGGACTTCGTCGAAGAAGAACCAGGTGCGCAATGACCGGGTGCGCGGCAGCCGCATCAGGGTATGCACCGCAAGGTTCATCCACAGCGACAAGAGCGCCCGGTTGAGCACCAGTTCGTTATGCGAAGAGGTAATGAACAGGATCGAGCCCGGCTTGTCCTGGTGGCGAATCCAGTCGCAAATCGAGAAGGGTTCCTTGCCTTCGGGAATAAACAACAAGGCCTGGGCATTGGTGTTGAGAACTGCACGGACAGACTCGGCCATGCGCGCCGCGACTGGCGCGGTCAGCGGCTCGGCAATGGTATTGCGAAGCAGTTCGTGGACCTCTTCAAGGTCGGCCATCATCAGCCGGTAGGCGAGTGCGGCGTTGGTCGCCTGGCCGAGCTTCATGAGCTGGACGCAGGTCTGCACAAACAATGTCCTTGCTCCCAGCATCCAGAAGGGGTCCGAGCCGCCGCCGTCGGTCGGCAAGATGGCTGATGCGATCGCGGTGAAGTCGGCGTAGTTCTTGCCCTCGTCGAACAGCGACCAGCTCGGGCAGCGCTCGTCCATCGGGTTGAGGATCGTGTCGGTCTCGGGGTTATAGAACGCCTCGACGTAGGCCCCGGTAAGATCGAACACGACCGCCCGATCCTGGCGCACGCGCATCTGCGCGATCATGTCCCGCATCTGCGTGGTCTTGCCGGTCCCGGTCGACCCGATCATGATCGTGTGAGCCTGTTCGCTCCGCCACGGAAACGATACGCCGGCGATGTTGTAGACGTGGTGGATGCCGGCGGCCTTGCGCTCGGCAAAGCTCATTTTCATGACGTCGTCCATGGTCTTGCCGGGCATCCGTTCGGCAATCTCCTGGGCAAGCGCGGCGCTGTTGTGCTGGTTGATCACGGCGGCAAGCTCCTTGGCGTCGACCAGCATCGCGCCGCGCTGGTGGCGTTCTTCGAGGATCGCCTTGCCGCGCTTGCGCGAGAGGTCGATGAACCAGACCGAAAGCGGCACCGCGACGAACAGCGAGATGAACAGCGAACCCCAAATTGCGCGCATCAGCTTGTTCCAGGCGATGACGACATCAGGGTGGCTGGCGATCATCGAAACGGGGGCAGGGATCACGCGGCCGGAGGGCAAGGTTAGGTTGAGGATCTTGCGCGGGCTGAACTCCATGAAGCTCCATCCCTCCGCATAGATCCGCATCAGGATCATCTGCACTTCATGCTCGTGAAGCAGCAGCGCGAGGACGATCGAGAGCGCGATCAGGAACGTGAAGAACCACACCAGCAGCGGCATCTTCGCCGAGGAAAACCACATCAGGAATTCGTGCGTGATGAGCTGCGAGCCGCGAGTGAAATTGCCCGCGTTGCGCGGCATGTTCCCGCGCGCCGAATGGTGCTTGAGCTGGCCGGGGCGGGCCTGATCGGACCAGGTGTCAGGACGACGCATAGAGCGCCTCCACGCGGCGGTCGGCTTCCGCCATCAGGGCTTCATGCGCATCGGGAAACTGGCGCTGGATCAGGAGATCGATGCCGAGGAACAGATACTCGGATGAGAACTGCCGACGCCGCTCGGTTTCGGTGCTGCCGGCGAAGGCTTCGAGGTACAGGGTGAGCGCGTCGCGCAGAATGATCGAGGGCGTCAGGCCGCGCGCAGCCTGAACCTTCTCGACGCCATTTGCGAGGTCGCGCGGTATCCGAACCGTGAGCCGGACTTCATCTGCCATAACCAGACCCTCATCAGGGCCTGGTGGGAATTGCGCAGCGCCGTTTTAGGCTATGCGGGTCTCATTGGCAATGCCGAGGGTGTCAGCGGGCCATGTCAGACAGGGTCTGACGCAGGAATGACGGTATTCTGCGGGGTTTGGAGGATGTCAGACCCCGTCGGACATTTGCTCTTGGCCCAAACCCACGCATTTCCGTCATTTTCCAGACGGTCCTGCCGTGTACGGTCTGCACCTCTTCCCCTTGATCCTGTAGCGTTGATGGCTCGCGGGTTTTGGTGATTTTGCCCGAATCCGGGTGGGCCTTTCACGGCCTGCCAACGGTAGCCTGGGCCGCAGGATTGCACGCAGTCTGCAGATCCGACCGGGGCGATACAGGGCAGGGGGCTTGCCAAGCTGGCCAGGATGACGGTCCTCGCGCGCGGGAGGTTTCAGCACCAACCCAAGAGGTACAATCATGGCCAGGAAAGGAAGTCTCGAAGCGGAACGAGCAGCGATCGCGAAGGAGCGTCAAGCGTTGGAAACGCGCGAGGCGAAACTGCGTGACAGCGAGCGGGCGGCAAGCGTTGAACTGATGCAGAAATCGGTTCTCGGCAAGGCGCCGTTCGAGAGGGTCGAAGGCTTCTTCGCCGCTCTCGCAAAGCTCGGTCTGGACGAAGCCGAGAAACGCCTTCGGGCAAGCTGAAACCGGCCTTGCAAAAGGCCAGCGCAGCCGGGGTTCGATGCCCCGGCTGCGCTTTATCTGGACACGCAAAAAAGGGGGGCCGGAGAGCCCCTCAGCGGAGCCCTCCGGCGCTGCGAACTTTGGTCATTTCAGAACGGGCAATCCGCGTCCCATTCGGGATCCATCACCACGCTCATGAAGCTTGCGGCGCGGGCGATGTTCGCCTCGTCGAAGTCGTCAGCCATCATGCCGGGGACGGAATGGACGATCCGGTCGATCAGGTCCTGGGGCAGGGCGTTGTAATCGCCTTCGTCGATGGCGAGGAAGCAGCCGAACTCGTCCTCGATGACGTGCTGGTCGAAGAAGCTGTGCTGGGCCCTGATGCTGGCGGCGCGTACTGCGGCGTCATAGCTGATGGGGTCGAAAGCCGGGATGTCGAGGGTCTTGGTAAGAGCGTTCATGTGAGCCTCCTGTCAAAGGAATTGAAGAGGTCTCCTCGGGGATGGCCGAGCTTGGTCCGGGTCAGGAACGGGTCGCCCGCGGCCCGCCGCGCAGCGGGGGTGGGGGTGCCGATTTTTTCGCCTTCTTCAGGCGTAAAAATTGGGGGAACTGCCCTTCTTGACGCGGGCCAATGGCGGCCATCATGCTTGGCAAGTCTGCGAGAGTGTTTAACCCTGTTGGTCAGCGCCCCGGTCGCCCCAAACACGGGTGTTGCCTGCCCGGCCGATGCGAAGGCTTCGCGCCCCTGCCAGCAGGCCGCAAGGCCGTTACAGGCGGGGGCAAGAAGCGAGCGAGCCGGGCCATTATTTCGTGCGTCCCGATCGACAAAAAAGAAGGGCATCCGGCGGTGAGACCGGACACCCTTCTGGTTGATTGGGAAGGTGGCGCCCCCGCTCAGAACGGCGGGAGATCGTCGCCATTGGCAACCCGCTTCATCGCTGGGCGTTCAGCCTGCGCCGGGTCCTTGGCGCGCTGCGCTGGAGGCTCGTGCTGGGCCGATGCGTCGCGCACGATATGCAGGGGGATGCGGGCCTCACGCAGCCGGTCGGCAAGGTTCGCCTGAATGCCGCCGCCGCTACACACCACCGCCTCGACCGGCTTGAAGGCCAGCATGCGCGCATTGCGCTGATAGGGCGCCGAAGGTCCCCGCGAGGTATCGGGCTTGCACAGGATCACCGGCACATTGTGGCGCGATGCCCAGGCGGCTGCGATCACGTCCGCGCCCTTGTTCTGGGCGGTGGTTGCCAGCGCCATCGACGGCACCCGTGCGTGGATCGCATCGAGGTAGTCTTCAACGAGGGCAATGTCGGTGAACTGCTGCCCGCCCGAGAACACCACGACTGGTCCTGAGGGGGCGAACTGCTCGCGCCGCTGTGCCTTCTGCGCCGCGAGATAGTCGCGCGCCTCGATCATCGAGGCGTTGGTCTTGGACGAGACCCGCGAGCCGCGCACCGGCGAGAAGGGCCGGCCGGTCTCGACGAGGTAGATGCGGGCGGCATGGTCGCGCATGCATTCCATCGCGTCGCGGCATTCGGCGAGGCTGCGGGCCTGCATGGTCAGGTCTTCAAGGTCGGTCGCATAGACCTCGCTTGGATCGTATTCGCGCAGCTTCTCCTGCAGCCGGTTGGCCATCGCATCCTCGCGGTCATCGAGGCGTTTGGCGACGACGTGGAAGCTGTTGGCGATCCCCCAGGCGACCTCGCTGGCGAAATCCTCCATCCGGGTGTCGCGGAACAGGTCGAAGACCGTTGCCAGCATCATCTCGATGGCTGATTGCGCGGTCTCGGGATCGGGCATTTCGCTGCTGCTCGGTTCGTGCTCGATCGAGAGCTTGGCAAACTCGGTCTGCTCCATGAATGCCCGGGCGTAGTCGGGTGTGGCGATTTCACGCGCATAGTGTTCGGCAAGGTCGGCGAAGTTCGAGAAACGGTCCGTCATGATAACCTCCAAAAGGAATTTTCTCTCATCACACTGATGAAAGATGCCCATCGGAGGGACGCCGGAGTCAGGCAGTCAGGGACGGCGGCGCGAACGCGCTGCCGCCGCGAACAGCGGGCGCGGGGGGAGCCGATTTTTGCTCGCAAGGCGGTTAGCCGCCGCAGGCCAAAATCGGGGGGCACCCGCGATCCTTGACGGCCGCCAATCTCCCAGGCGTCATGCTATGGCGATGCTGATTTCGCTCAGCCACCGAGATGAGAGAGAGATTACGGTTTTGCCCCCGCACCCCTCTGGGCGTTCGGGGTTAACCGCAAAACGCCACTCCTCTACGCCCCGCCTGACCATCCTGAACGAGGACGGTCATGGGCGCGCGGCGGGGCGCTCTGGCTGCGCCAATTCTGGCGCGGCCCAACACAAAGCGGACCCCTTGCCGGAGACAGTCAGTCGGCCCGTGGCCCGGTGCATCGCACGGGCGCGGGGCGGCGACGAAGGCGGAGTGCAAGAGTGCCGGCGGCCCAACGCGAGGAACTTCGCACCCGCAGGAGCGCAGCCCGCAAGGGCGCGCGGGACCGAGTGCGGCAATCTTGACGGGGCCGCTCATTCGTTAGCGCGCTGGGGGAAGGGGAATTGCTTTGAGGATAAGATGCACAGGCTCGCCAAATCTGTTTGGAATGTTAGGATACGAGGCATGTCCAAGGCGAGCCTTGCCCCCCATGATGAACTGGCCCGGCGAAACCGGGACAGGCAGCGCCTTCGTGCAATCTTGCGGGAAGGGGCACAATCTGCGCCGGGATGTCCTGCTGATCAGCGATATTTCGCGGCGCTCCGTGCGCGGGTGGCGCAGTGTGCAGATGGGCCATATCCCGGGGCCAGTGCGTAATTCGCGAAAATTCGCTCATATTGCGTCTTAAGTATCATTTTGTCGCATAAAGCGCTTCTTAAATCTCGAATCTTCAGGTATGAGGCTCCGCAAGGAGCAAACAATGTCCAGAAATTCGCTCGCGGCGCTCCCTGAAGTTTTCGTTTCGGACGCAGCGATCTCCAAAGCTGTCTATCAGGCGGTGGAGCGCGGGGAATTGCGCAAACTTGGCTCGCGCCTCTACACTCGCAATCTCGGCGAGGAACCTGAACGACTGGTGCGGCGCAACTGGTACAACCTCGTCGCCGCATATTATCCTGATGCGATCATTGCCGATCGCACAGCGCTGGAAGGAAAGCCGGCCGAGGATGGTTCGGTATTCCTGATCTCGTCGAAGCGACGCGAAACCGAGTTGCCAGGCCTTGTCTTGCGACCGAGGTCGGGCCCTGCAGCTCTCGACAGTGATCGCCCGTTCAGTGGGGTCCGGCTAGCTTCGACGGCCAGGGCCTATCTCGAAAACATGCGGCCGACGCGCGGGCGCGGTGGCCGGATATCGAGAACTGTATCCCGCGCCGAACTGGAAGAGCGGCTCGACCGGATGCTGCGCAGCCAGGGTGAGGGGGCCATCAATCGGCTGCGTGACGATGCGCGGGCGCTTGCATCGGCACTCGACTACGAGGCCGAGGCCGCCGAGCTCGACGGCCTGATCGGCTCGCTACTCGGGACTCGCGAAGCGGTGATGCAGAGCGAAATCGGCAAGGCTCGTCTGGCGGGGCATCCGTTCGACCCGGCGCGCGTCGAAATGTTCGAAGAGCTGTTCTCGGCATTGCGCGAGACCGTACCGGAGCGCCGGCCCGTACCCGCGCGTAGCGCAGAGGCGACCTCGACCCTGGCGTTTTACGAAGCCTATTTTTCGAACTTCATCGAGGGCACCGAGTTCAGCGTCGAAGAAGCCGCCGATATTGTCTTCGAGGGTGTCATACCGACCGAACGGCCCGCGGACGCGCATGACGTACTTGGCACCTTCCGAGTGGTTTCGGACCTGGTCCGCATGAAGGTTCTGCCAAGCGATTATGCGTCCTTGCGCGAATTGCTCATGGACCGACATGCCGCCGTTATGGAAGCGCGCCCTGACAAGCTGCCGGGAGCCTTCAAGCAACGCGGCAATCAAGCGGGCGCGACAGTGTTCGTCGCGCCCGATCTGGTCGAAGGTACGCTCGATCGAGGCTTCGGCTTCTTGCAGGCCCTAGGCGAACCCTTCCAACGGGCCATTTTCATGATGACGCTGGTCAGCGAAGTTCATCCCTTCGCTGACGGCAATGGCCGGATCGCGCGGATCATGATGAACGCCGAGCTGCTGGCGCATGGCGAAGAGCGCATCATCATCCCGACGGCCTATCGCACCGACTACCTGAGCGCCCTCAAGGCATTCTCGCACAATCGCCAGACAGCGCCGCTGATCCGCATGCTCGATGTCGCGCAAGCATTCACGCACGCCGTTGACTGGAGCACCCTGGAATCGGCGCGGGCCATGCTGATGGCCAGCAACGCCTTCGATCAGGGTGAGGACGCAAAGCTTCGGCCCGTAGCCATCGGACTTGGCCGCACATGATCAGGCAGGAAGGTTGAACATGGAATTCGACGACCAGATGCGGCGCTTCTTTGGGACCGATGATCTCGGAGCGGTTTCACCCGCAGCAATGGCCAGCGGCGTCGAACGGATGCAGGTCGAGTTCGGGCTCGAGCCCGACAAGGGCCGCAGATTCGCGATGTGGTCCCTGCTCTACATGCTGGGCTCGGCACCCGACCTCGATGTTGCCTTCAAGGACGATCGCGACCGCGATGCGGCACGCACGTTCATGGACCTGCTGGACCAGGCGAATGAGGACGCAAGCGGACCGCGCTAAGGCGCTAACCGTTCAATGGAGCGTTTCGCCATCGCGATTGCGGACGGGTTCCCTGTCCGTGCAGTGAGCAAGCCACTCTATGGCACCATGGGTGCAGTACCAGTCGATCCCGAGTTCCTGAGCATACCATGCAGCTTCGCTCTCGCGGCCGGGCGAATAGGTGCCGGATCCCTCGTGCCAAAGCCCTGAGTTGGCGAGATAGTGCGGGATGTGGCGATTGGCGAGGTAGGCCTTCGCCGCCATGTCGCGCGTGTGCTCGCAGTCGCCTTGCATCCGGTAGGCAAGCAGCACGCGGGTGAATTCCATGAAGGCCGAGATTTCATCACGGTGCTTGTCGAGCAAGTCTTCCGCTGCCTGATAGGCATCCGACCGGATTAGCCATATCAGAAGGACGTAGCGCAGACCTTGATTGTCGTTCGGATTTAGGTCGAGCATCTCGTGCAAGTGGGCGATTGCGGCGATCCGCTCACCCTTGTCACAAGAATACCAGAGATCCTGAGCCAGCGCGAAACGCGCGCGCATATAAGGGCGGGTATCGAGAACCAGCCAGAAATCGCCCTTGACCTCGGCAAATCGTCGTTCGCCGACCGCGAGTTCACCGGCGCAAACCGCACGCAAAAGATATTCGCGGCGCTGCGAGTCCGAGAGATTGCGAAGCTCGGAGAGTTGCAGCCAGGCATCAGCACAAAGCGGCGACCGGGCGAGGGCCTTGCGGGCCAGCAAATTGCGACGCGTCCGGTCAGGCTCGTCCCAAGCGTCATAGGCAAACTGCTGCGCTTCGTTGATATCGTCGGAACTGCCGCCGCCGCCGCTGCTGGAAAGCTTGCGCAGTCCATCGCAATCCGGGAAGCGCTCGAGGTCGGAGCCGGATTGCTTGGACGTCATCTCAATTGCCTTCCCTCAGCGAATGACTGCGACGCTAACCCCGGCGGCGGCGGCAACGGTCCGCCACTGCTTGTCCGCAGTCAGGGCTGGGAGGCCATCGCGGCGGGCCAGTGCAAGGCAGAACCGGTCGCCGAGCGACAGGCCGGCTTCGGCCGTCGCGGCGCGCAAGCGTCCGGCGATCGTGGCAAGGCCGTGGTCCGCATCGACGATGGCCATCGGCAAGGGTTTCAGCATCGCATCGACTTCGCCCGCTGGCATGCCGGCGTGAATGAAGTGGCTGACGACTTCGGCAAAGTTGACGCTGGACATGCGAGCATCCGCGATGGCGTCGGCAACCTTGTCGGCTCCGGGCTCGTCCCGGAGCAAGGCAAGGAGCGCTGAGGCATCGAGCACCACTTCGCTCATTCGCCGGATTCCTCACGGCGGCGGGCAAGGAAGGCATCGACCGAGGCCTCGGACTTGCCGCCCGTGTACTTTTTCGCGAGCGCCTGCGCGTGAGCGATGGACTGCGCGACCGTTCGCAAGATGACGCCGTCCTCGGTTTCCTCGACCAGCAAGGCGCCGCCACCAGCGAGGCCGAGCCGCTTGCGGATATCGGCAGGCAGGCTCATCCGGCCGTTTGGCGTGATCGTCACTTGAACCGTCATGGCAGTGCTCCAGGTCGCTTGGCATGCCCCTACACGAGGCAATGTTCGGACATGAATTGCATCTTATGCCATAAAACAGAAAACGTGTCACATGCACCGCATTATGGCACGATCGTCCGGATTGATAATATTTCTTATGTTAATACCGATACCATAACTGTCCATGTAAACTGTGTCCAGTGTGATGGCGAAAGGCTTGCAGTCACGGGGGTCTTTCAACAGTATCAGCGACCGTGTCCACTCCGTTCGCTACGACGCCCTGGCAGGCTGCGCGCATCGAAATGCCCGGCGGTCGCCGGTCGTGGACGGTATTGGATGATGACGGCGATGTCGTCGAGTGCCTTCGTCACTGGATCGTCCATCTCGAACAGACCCATGCGTCACCAAACACGATCCGCGCTTATGTTCGCCACGTTGTGGACTTCGCTAGCTTCCTCGGCGCAAACGGCGCCGGCATCCATGAAGCCACGGTTGCGCTGTATGACAGCTTCCTTGCCTGGCGGCTTGCCCGCCGAAAGGATGCGCTGCCAAGTCCTCGGCTGATCCTGCTACGCAAGCAGGAAACGCGGATTCTGGCACCATCGACGCGCAACCAGATCCAGCTCGCGGTCAAATCGTTCTACCGCTTTTACAACGGCACTGACGACTTCGCGGTCGATACGACCGAGGTCACAAAGGCCTATGACGGCCACCGGATCTACAAGCCGTTCCTTGAGCATATCAGCCAGCGACGGACGACACGGCGCAAAGACCGTTATCTCTCGGGCGATCCCGGCCGGGTCCAGCAGCAGGTGCTCAAGAAGCGGCTGACGCCGAGCGAGGTTCTGCGGCTGATCGAGGCCTGCGGGCTCGCGCGCGACGCCTTCCTGGTCGTGCTGCTCTACAACACCGGCCTTAGGATCGGTGAAGCGCTGGGCCTGCGCCATGTCGATATCGATCTCGCCGAAAAGGTCATCTGGGTCGTTCCGCGCGAAGACAATGCCAATGAGGCCCGTGCGAAATCGGGCCGGACGCGCGGTGTGCCGGTGCACGACTACGTGCTCAACATGTACGTCGATTACATCACCAGCGACGAATATCTGCCAGCCTTCGAGTCCGGCGCCGAGTACGTCTTCACCAATGTCAAAGCCGGCGTCATCGGGCACGCCATGAGCCTGTCCTACGCGCAGAAGCTCGCGGGCCTGCTGGAGCAGCGCACCCATATCGCCTTCAGCTGGCACATGTTCCGCCACAGCCATGCATCCGAGGCGATCGCGGCGGGATACAGCCTGCTCGAAGTGGCCGACCGGCTCGGGCATGCCAGCCCGCAAACGACAGCGGCGTTCTATCAGCACCTGTTCGCCTCGGAAATCCGCAGGCTTTACCTCACAGGACCCGACGAGGTGCATGAAAGGCTTGAGAAACTTCGCGAGGCTGAGCTGCTCGGAAAGGATCTGCGATGGGCCTGACGCCGCTGGCGCTCGTCGGCGGCACGCCGCACGATACCGATCGCTACAACAACTGGCTTGAGGGGCGCCTCGCGGAGATATCCCCCCTCCTCGTCGCCAATCCCATTTGGTCGGACGCCATGATGGGTGAGGTGTTCGGCCATCCCTGGCTGAGCCAGACATACGCAAGCTTGCCGCTTCAGGCTGCGGTTCCGGTACTCACCAACGAGATCAAGGCTTACCTGGCGGTATCCGTTCTCGACGATCGCAAGGCGGACGCCCACTGGTTCCAGCGCCGGATCCCGGTGATCCGCTATCTGGTAGAGGAAGGCGCGGACCTGCTTGGTCACTTTGAGGCGGGCTGCCTTGCCGACATCCCTCACCCCGGCTTCGCGCCATCAGATGACGAGGGTGCGCGCAAACGGAACCACCACAACGATGCAGTGCTGGAGTGCTACGCCGCCTGGTATGGCGCGAATTATGGACGGCGCAGGCAAAGCCAGACCCGCCAGTGGATCCGGGGCGGCAAGATCGTCACCAGCGAGTTCCGCTCACCGGAAGTGCAGCTGTTCGGTGATATCCATCGCTTCGCGATCATCAACCGGGCGCAGATGGCACCGATGCATGACCGCGACATCATCCTGCTCAACGATCTCTACAGCGAGGAGGACACACGCTTCCGCGATCGGCAACGGCGAAGCGACACCTATATCAACTTCCTGAACTTCGAGCCGTGGCTGCGCCCGCTGATGCGCGGCTTCCTGCTCGACAAGGTCGCACATGGGGAATTTGCGCCAAGAACGGTGATCGCGATGCGATCTCGGTTACGGCTGTTTGCGCAGTTCCTCCACGAAGAATCCGTCGCTGGTCCTGCGAAGATCAACGAACTAACGATGGAGCGCTATCTTGCATGGGGAAACGCGCGCAATGCCGCCGGCAAGAACTGGTACACCGACATCGTCCAACTGATGCGGGCAGCACCGGTGCTACTGCCGGGGGAATGGCCGCGGATCGCGCTCGACAAGCGCGCGGCGCGGCGCATCCGTTACAAGCAGGCACCGGATGACCCGCGCAACCGGCTCTACGCTTCGCGAGAGGGCGCCAACCGGGCGGCGCCTCCTGAGGCCTTGGCCGCGATGATGGCCAGGCTCGATGAACTGCCTGCCCCTATCCCGGTAATCTTCATGATCGGGATCACCACCGGTGCGCGAGCCGAAGACCTGCATGCCTTGCTCTTCGACTGCCTGCGGCCCGATCCGCACGACAAGCGGTTCATGCTGTTCACGTTCTGGCAGAACAAGGTCAGCCGCTGGAACACCAAGCCCTTGCTGGCGACCGATCCCGCGCACCGGGCCATGATCGAGTTGATCGAAGCCCAGCAGGATCGCGTCCGGCAGCGTTACGGGCGCGCCACGAAATACCTGTTCCCCGTCTTTTACGGCAAGCGGGAATCGTTCCTCGGCTACAACTGGACCTTGCAGGAGCTCAGGATGCTGTGCCTCAGGCACGGGATCGTCGATGGCGAAGGCAAGCCGTTCGACTTCTCATGGCATCCGTTGCGCCACCATCGAGGGACACAAATGGCGGCCGAAGGCCACGACATCCTGAGCATCATGTTCGAGCTCGGCCATGCCTCGCCGGATATGGCGTCGATGTACGTCAACAAGCGTCTCGATCTCAAGAAGAACGCCTTGCTGCGAAAGGGTGGCGGCCAGTTCTTCACAATCGCGGGCAAGGTCGACGAAGCGGTCGGCGATCTCCTGCTGCGCAAGGAAACCATGCTGGCCACGCGGGTCTGCGGCGGCGCCTGCACGCTGCCAGGGCAACTCGGCGAATGGTGCGAGCACGCCCACGCCTGCCTGACCTGCCGGTTCTTCCGCGCCGATGGCGGCGACGTGGAGCACTTCCGCTGTGAACGGGCCGGACTTTACGCCGCGATCGAAGGGCTCGAGCAGGAAGCGCAGAACTACGAGGAAGGCGGACAGACCCGCATGGCCGACATCACGCGCAAGCGCCTGCAACGCAATAAGGATGCGGTCCACAACACCGACACCATCATCCGCTCCATCGAGGAGCACGGCCTCTACAAGGGTGAAAAGCAGCGCTACAGGCCGGCCACTGCTCGAGAGGAAGCGACGTCATGACCATGGGACCGGATCTGCGGATCGCAACACTCAACGATGCCCGCAGCCGTCGTAGCGCAGAGAAGCGCGCTGCAGTCGAGGATGCGATCATGCGGCTGCGCGACACCAGGCAGGCTGTGACGTTCGTCTCGGTGGCACGTGAAGCAAAGGTCAGCCGCCAGTACCTCTACAACAACTTCGCCGACGAGATCGGCGAGGAACGCGTCGAAACCCGCGCGGAAACCGAGGTGATAGACGGCAAGAAGGTCCCGCTGCGAACGCCCGAGGAATATCGGCACATCGAAGCGGCACTCCGCAACAAGATCGAGCGCCTTGAGACCGAGCTCCGGGATGCCCGTGCCGAAAGGGCTAAGGCGGACCGAACGGCCGAGCGTGAGCGCGGTAAGGCGGAACACTGGCGTCAGCTCTACACGGCTGTCCTAGCTCGCGTATCACCGGGACAGTCGCCCGAGCCGCTGCCCTCCTCTGAAGACTGAACCGTCACGCTGCGATCGGGTTACGATCAAGCGAGTAGGAAGTGAGCCGCCTACGGCGTCTTGCACTTCCAACTCCCTTGATCGTCCAAATTATGAGCGAAACACAATGGACAGGTTTATCGCCTGCAAACCATTGAAACTAGGACACAAGACACGAATTGGTGTTGATATATGTAAAATTAAATCAAAGACTTGGAGGAAATCAGCGGCTCAGCTGGCGTCTGTCGAGCCGCAGGCAACGCCGAGCTTCTTGCGTTTTGCCGGCGCGGCGTCGGCCTTGGGCCGCGCTTTGGGTGCCGTTTTGGGCGTCGCATTGGCCTCAGCCTTCGGGCTCTGGCCGGGCCTGCGGCCAAGGCCGATCCTGACCGCAAGCTCCTTGCGCTTGGCGGCATAGTCGGGCGCGACCATCGGGTAATCGGCAGGCAGGCTCCAGCGCGCCCGGTACTCGGCGGGCGTCAGGCCATGCTCGGTCCCAAGATGGCGCTTGAGCATCTTCATCTTGTCACCGCATTCGAGGCAGGTGACTGCGTCGGGCTTGACCGAGGCACGCACCGAGACGGCGGGTTTCAGCTCCTCTTGAGCCGGTTCCGGCGCCCGTCCAAGCGCGGCAAGCGAAGCGTAGACCGCTTGGATCAGGCCCGGCAGGTCCGCGGCCGCGATCGCATTGTTGCTGACATGGGCAGACACGATATCGGCGACATGATCCAGCAGTGCTTCGTTTTCCATGCGGGCGAGACCTTTCCAATCCACGGATCGTGGGTTCCTAGGCGATAGTTCGCCACCACGCCATAGGAGCATCGCCGGGGTGCGCCAGGCCTGACCTGATGCTCGAAGTGCGAAGGTTCAGGCCGCGAAGAGTTCGCCCTGGGGATTGGCAGCGCCCGGGCCCTGACGCCGCAGCGGCGCGGGCTTGCGCAGCAGCGCAAGCACAGCCGGCTTGATCACATAGACCGCATGGCGTCCGCCGCCGCGGTTCTTGTGGTTGGTGGCGTAGCCCGCATAGTGCCGGCTCATCAGCCCGGCGCGGACCAGATCGGAAATCGCGCGGCTGACATTGGCGCGGCCAACCGCCTGGACCTGCTCCTCGACCGCGGCCTCGATGCGCACCGCATCACGAACAGCGTCACCGGTCAGTTCGTGCTTCAGCGCAGCGGCCACGCGCGCGCGCAGCGCCGCCCGCCGTGCGGGCTGTTCGCTCATCGGCAAGAGCTGGGAGCAGAGCCATTCGCGCAGAAGCACCGGCACACCGCCTAGCGCCACGAAGGGTCCGGCTTGGCCTCGCCTGTCGGCAATCTCAGCGACCAGCTGGAGGACAAGAAACGCGTAGCGGGGGCGGTTCGAGGCTTCGACCAGGACCGCGTAGATCCCACCGACGCCAGTGATTTCTTGGGCTCGTTCCATCGATCAGTATTGAGCACAAAAGGTGAATCCTGTGAATCCCCTTTGTGCCCTGCCCTGTCGTTTGTCGCCCGTGACACTTCGCCCGGAGCCCGCTCGTGACATGTGCGGCCGAGCGTGCTGCCCTTGCCCCGCAACCACGTTCGTGATCGTATAAGCGTGATCGATGATCGCGCCCGTCTGCGCATGTCACGAGCGCAGCGCAACGTGACACTCTGCCCTCGGGCAGAGTGTCACAGATGCCATGCCCGAAAGGGCGCCAGCTGCCGACGCGGTTGGCAAAAAAAGGGGCCGGCTTGCGCCGACCCCTTGGAAAGTTTTGGGAGAGGATGCCTAAAAGGCACCCCCGATATGAGCCGGCACCCACCATGCTGCAAGTGCGAAACAGACGCTGCGGGTTGCCTTTTTCGCAACTGGTGTTTCGCCCGTCGCAGCGACAGCATGCGTGCTTGGGGGGCCTAAGCCCGATGGAAGGCGGCCGTGCCGCCTCCCGGGCTCGGGTTCAGAGGAAGAGCACTTCCTCGGCGACGATCTCGACCGCGTAGCGTTCGACGCCCTCGCGGTCGGTCCACTTCGAGTAGTGCAGCCGGCCCTGCACCTCGACCAGGTCGCCCTTCTTCTTGTGCTTGGCGACCGAGGTGCCGAGGCCGTTGAAGGCGGTGACGCGGTGAAACTCGGCGAGGGTCTCGGTGTAGCCGGCCTCGTTCTTGACCGTCTTGCCGTCGACCAGCCTGGGGCGGTCGGTGACGAGGGTGAACGACGTGATCGCCGTCTCGCCGGCGTGGCGGGTTTCGGGAGCGGCGGTGATGCGGCCGATCAGGATGACGAGGTTCTTCATGGGTATCTCCGTGGCTTGAACTCGGCGGAACCGCCCGCCGATGAACACCACAGGCAGGGCCAAAGGCCCGGGCCCGCACCGAACGTCATGTGAGGGGAACCCAAAAGCGAGGAGTGGTGCGGCAAGCCCGCAGGGCTTCACGGTCCGCTGCTTTTGGGTTGCGGCCAGGGACTTGCCCTGCAGGGTTCATCGGCAAACGAAGGGCGGTTTCGTCAGGTCAGGCCCAGCGGATCCTCGCAAAGGTCAGACCCGTCAGCCTCAGCCATTTCGCCAGACCCTGCTCTCACCCGCCAGCGCCCGCGGCAGCAGGCATTGCCTTCCTAAGCCCCCGCTCCATGCGAGTCAGAGACGCGTGGGGTCACACGAGGCCGCAACCAGCTCCTCTCCGTCCAGCGCCATGCGCTACGGCAAGGGTCTTGGTCAGATGCGCAAGCTGGCACCCACAGGCGGGCAAGGCTCGCCCCCCTCGAAAAGGAAGCTCAGCGCCAGGGCCTCGCGAGGCCTTGCGCGACCAGATAGTCACCGGCGTCCAAGCCGTTCACCGAGACCGTCGCAAGTGTTCGTCCATAAGGGTCAGTACCAAGCCGCGTGATCATGACCCGCCCGCGCGACAGCAGCCGCGTCAGAGCGACGCGCGAGGCTTCGCCCGCGGCAAAGTCACACCAGGCATAGGACCGCCTCCGGTCCTGGCACTTGGGGCTGTCAGGCAGTTCAGGTGCATCGATATTGGCGATGCGGACACGCTCGCGACCGCAGCGGATCGTGTCGCCGTCGTGGACGGAAGGAGCGAGGCAAAGGGCGGCGGCAGCAAGAACAATCGGCATGGGCCGGAACCTAGCGCCCTCGCCCGCCCGCGCCAACCAGCCTTGCCGCATCTTCCCGCTGGCCCCGATCGTCACCCGCAGGGCTGGCATCCATGCCGGCGAGCTTGGGTGGGCGGCGGTGCGACAGCGCCGACGTGCGCCCTAGCGAGTAGAGCGGGTTGCCCCCAGCCCGCGCGGGGCGCGGGCGCCGGGGTGCCCCTTTCCCCTCTCCACCTCGCCACATCCCAGCAAATCCATTATGAATGCGCTCCAACGCGACCTGTCCGGCCCCGCTGCCGCAGGCAGAGCCGCCGAAGGGAAAGGTTCCCGGCCCATGACTGACCCACAGATGATGCCAAGCGCCCTGCAGGTGGCGCACGCGATGGCGCAGGTCCTGCGCACGAAGCTTGCGGTGTTCGATGCTGAAGAGATCGTGCTCACGCGCGAGGAAGCCGCGCTGTGCCTCGGCCTTGCCGAAGGCGTAAGCGAGCACTTGGACAAGGACGAGCGCGCCGCGGACTGAGGCAAACGGTCCCGCCCTGCTGCTATCGGACGTTGAGCCCCAGTTCGCCCAGCAATTGCCCGGCCTGCTCGCGCGAAATCGTCGCCCCGCGAAACAGCCCGGCATCGACGAGGCGCAGCCCGCCGAGGTCGGCACCGCGCAGGTCAGAGCCGTCGAAGCGCGATCCCGCCACCATCGCCTCGCGCAGCGAACAATCCTCGAACGCCGTCATGCGAAAATCGCCCTTGCGCAGATCGGCACCGGACAGATCGACCCGGCGCAGGCTCTCCTTGCGGAACAAGAAGCCGGGCAGCTTGGCAGAGACCAGCAGCACTTCCTCGAAGTGGATGTGCATGGCGCGCGCCTCGGTGAAGTCGGCGCCGGTAAGCTTGGAGCCGGTGAACCGGCTCGAAGTCAGGCTCGCGCGGCGCATCGAACAATTGTTCCAGTCGCCGCCGACGAACTCGGCTTCGCTGAGGTTGGCGCCCGAGAAATTGGCGAACGGTCCCCGGCAGCCCTGCCAGACCGTACCTTCAAGCTTTGCTCCCGTCAGATCGCTGCGCCGCAGGTTGCAGCGTTCGAAGCGCCAGCGGGTAAGGTCGAGCCCGGAGAGGTCGGCCTCCTCGAGGTCGCAGTCGACGAGTGTGCGCGGGGCGCTGCCGATCAGACGCTCGATGTCGCTGCGCGCTAGCGTTGCGCCGGCGATGGGCTGCGAAGCGAAGAGGTCATCCATCACGCGCCCGGTCGCCACGCGCCAGCTCGGGCGGGTTGGCACAATGTTCCCGTTGTCAATTGGCCGGGAGTGCGCATATAGGGAGCACAAGTGGACTGGGGGTTCCCGGTCGGCGTCATAGCCTCGGTGAGTTTCATCGGGGCTTTTCGCTTATTTGGGGCGGGAAAACCTTGAGCCCCCAGTTTTCATAGCCGCTGCCGACATTCTCGCGCCCGCCGTCGCAATAGAACTTGCGGGTCAGGACCTCGAAGGCGCGATTGTCCTGGCTCGGCCGCAACACACTCATGCCGATTGGCCTCGCCACCAGGTCTGCGAGCTGGAGCCCGGACGAGTTCGCCTTCTTGTCGGCAAAGACAATCTCGAATGGCAGGGGCGCCCCCAGCTTGTTCTCGCCGTCGCAGATCCTGCGGAACTCCAGTTCGAGGTCCTTGTCCTCCTTCTTGCCGCGGCACTCGAAGACCACGTGGGTCTTCTTGGCGTTCTGGTTCTTCTCGATGAGGAACTCGTAGAGCGTCTCAAGGCAGAACCCGAGGGCGAGATGATAGGGGTTGTCGCGTTCGACATCGCGCGCGCCGAGCCGGTGCTTGTCGATCACGCAGCTGATCAGGATGAAGTTCGACTTGTCGATGATACCGCTGAGGCCATCGATGAAACCCAGCTTCTCGGCTTCGTTAGCGAACTTGAAGGGGCCGGTTTCCTTGCGAATTTCTCGCTCGTGCAAGATCACAATGTCGTGGCCGAAATGGTTGAACTTGAACTTCTCGAGCGCCGGGACGACCTTCTCGCTGTAGTGCTTCTTGTAGAAGACGCAGAATGCGAGGACGAACAGCGGATAGTTGGGATCGACGGTCTGCATGCCGTGATCGCCGCTTTCGTCGACATAGACGATGAAATTGCTGAAGCGCCCGGCAGGCGTAGTGGCGCTCTTGCGGTCTTCGACCACCGGGTCGAGATCGAGATCGAACAAGGAAATTGCTGGTCGGATGCCGTCATCGCGCAGTGATGCCAGCGCGGACCGTGCAAGCCAAGCCGGAGCGCGGTTTTCCACACACCACCCCCGTGCATAGCAAGCCTTGCCGCGCCCTTAAGGCCAGCATAGACTGACTCACGCGAGCCCACCCGGGGCCGCGTAAAACGAAGGAGATGCGCGAGAGGTCGAACGGGCAGCGTCGATCGCGAGAAATTGGAGATACCCCAATGATCCAGCGATACCGTGTGCTCGGCCGCAGCGTGGTCGAAGGCGATGAACTTCAGCACGTGCTGCGCGAAGCCTACGAGCGCAAAAGCCCGGTCCATTGCGAATGCCGCAAGGGAAACGAACTCCCCCTCTACATTTCGCACCGGCAGAATGGCTACGTGCTCGCGCGCTGGCCGGGCTCGGGCGCGCGCCATGCGACCGCCTGCGATCACTACGATGCGCCCGATTACCTCACCGGCATGGGCCAGGTGCGCGGGAGCGCGGTCATCGACGATGAGGCGAGCGGCGAGACCAGCCTGAAGCTCGGCTTCCCGCTCTCGCGCGGAGCCGCGCGGCTCGCGCCGGCGGCGCTGACCAACGACAAGCCGACGGTGAAATCGTCGGGCCAGAAACTGTCGATGCGCGGGCTGCTCCACGTCCTCTGGGACCGGGCCGAACTCAGCCACTGGCATCCGAAGATGGCGGGCAAGCGGACCTGGTTCGTGGTGCGCCGCGCGCTGCTCGAGGCGGCGGCCAGTTGCCGGGCGAAGCAGGAAGCCCTGCCCCACGTGCTGTTTGTGCCCGAGAGCTTCAAGGTCGAGGAAAAGGAAGAAATCCGGGCCCGGCGCCGCGCGGCGCTGGCCCGAGTCTATGCCTCGCGCGACGAAATGATGGTGGTGGTCGGCGAGATCAAGGAGATCGTTCCCGCGCACGGCGCCGAAAGAATTGTCTTGCGCCATGTCGGCGACATGCCCTTCGTGATGGACCAGGACATGGCGAGGCGCTTCCACAAGCGGTTCGCGGGCGAGCTCGCGCTGTGGCAGGCGCAGGATGGGCCGAACGGCAAGTGCGGCCACCTTGTTCTTGCCGGCTCGTTCGCGCGCCGACGCGAGGGCACCTTCGACCTCATCGAGGTGGCGCTGATGCCGGTGACGAGAGAGTGGCTGCCCTACGAGACCAGCGACGAGCGCTACCTCGTCGGCAAGGCAGTCGCCGAGAAGCGGCGCTTCGTGAAGGGCCTGCGCGTCAATCTCGATCACGATACGCCGATCGCCAGCCTGGTGCTCAAGGACACCGGCGAGGAAGCCAGCGCCATCCACATCCACGACCGCGACAACGAGTTGGCCGAGCCATTGGAAGCCCTGCTCGCCGGGCAAGGCGTCGCGCACCTGCTGTGGAAGGAAGGCGAGCCGCTCCCGGCCCGCGTCAGCCGGCCGCCGCGGCGAGGCTGGCAGGCGCAGCAGGCCGCCTGAGCGGCGTCAGTCGCCCGCGCGAGGCAGCGGCCTCAACGGCAGCAGATCGAGACGCCGGGGCGTGTCGCTAGCCGCGCGCAGGGCTTCGAGCCGCGCCGCGACCTCGCCCTCGTGTTGGGTGATCTCGATGCGGTTGAGGCCGACGATCGTCCAGACCGCGAGCTCGGGCCGCTCGGTCACGTGGACCGAGTAGGCGATGGGGAGCTTCTCGGGATAGAGCCAGAGCAGCAGCACCGGGAGCGCGGCGAGGTTTGGTTTGCCGTCGATCACGGCGAGCGTCATCACGCCCTTGTCCCGATCGTACCGGCAGGTGAACCCGAGCGGCTGCGGGTGCCCGGCAAGGCCGAGGATCGTCTCGCGTGGCCGAGCCCCGAAGACCGCCTCGAGCTCGGCGGGCGGCTGAGCCTCAGCGTTCTCAGCCACCTCGGCGAGGAACAGTTCGACCGCGGCAAAGCGCGCGGCTTCCTCGCGGGTGCAGGCAAGTTCGAGAGTGAGCGTGATCGAGGACATGGCTGGGACTTTCGCGTTGCCGCGCGCCAACGCGTCCCGTTGCCAAGGCAAGGGATAGAACGGCGGACGCGCGCGGAATTGAACGGATCAGAGAACGAGGTGACGCTCGACGTGGGCGCGTGTCCGCGGCCTCTGGAGGTTGAAGAGGGGGACGCCGTGGCTGGCGGCAATGCGCAGCGCCTGGCCGGTGCCGCCCGAGGGCTCGCCGTCGGCGGTCCAGCAGAGCACGAATTCCGCAGGGCGATCGAGTGCGGGGCCCAGCACCTGGAACACGTTGCGGGTGTGGAGCGCCTGGACGAAGGCCGAGAGCCCGGCGAAGGCCGGATGGTGCACCGCCGCGATGGCACGCGCCCTGCCCCAGAGCTCGTCACCGAGCGTGTCGGGATGGAATTCGCTTGCCGAACCACGCCAGCCCGCCTCCGGCAGAAAGATCTGCGCATCGCGGCCTGCCCCGCGTTCGAACGCGCTGTCGGCGCCGATCGCGTGGCCCGAGCGCAGGACATAGCCGCGCTTGGTGAGCGCGAAGGCGGCGCGGGTCATCAGGCTGAGGATCACGGGCGGCGTGGAGCGCGCACCGATCCCGGCATAGAAGCGAGGCATGGGCTTGGACTCCCTTTAGGAACGCCCAGCTCCAGCCCCCTCCCCTTACCCGCTGTCAGCCGCAGCGACCGTGGCTGGACCGTAGGCGGCGAGCAGATTGCGGTGGAGCACCGCGTTCTCAACGGGAAAGAAGCTACCGTCGGCGCCCGGTCGGGTGATCTGGAGCGCGGCGGCGATAACCTCGCGGAATGGGCGCATGACTGCGCGCGAGCCCTCGTAGGTCACCGGCTGCGGAAATCCCGCCGCGATCCAGGTAACCGGTTCCACAAGGTCGTCGATCCAGACCTGCGCGTCTTCGGGCAAGGGCAGTTCCGCCGAAACCAGCCACAAGGTCTGGTATGTCCCGAAATCATGAACATTGGCGACGAGGGCGAAGCCGAGCGGCAGGGGCGGCTCGGCGTTGAGGGCAATGATCGCGGCCTTGTAGGCGAGCAGTTCGAGCGTGTTGGCCGCGGCGAAGTCCGCGCATATCCCAAGCTGCGCGCAGCGCTCGTCGGCGGGACCTGCGCCGAGTTCGAGAATCCGGTGCCGGCTCATGACGCGGCCCCCTCGAGGCCGTCCGGATACCAGGCGAGTTCCGCCGCGTGCGGATGGGCAGGCTCGAATTCGGCGATGCGCGCATGGGTGATGAGACCCGCACGGTCCCTCAGCCCAACATAGCCGCCGTAGAAGCGGCTGCCCGCAGCGACGAACTGGGCGTGGACGTCGTCGCACACCGCCTCGGTGACGAAGAAGCCCGGCACGCCGGCGATATGCGCTGGCGGCAGGACGCCGAGCATCTCGTCGAAAAAGGCCTCGCTCACCCGCGAGAGCGGAAAACTTGCGAGCACGGCTTCGCGTGAGGAGGCCAGCAGGGAGGCATCAGCTACCGTCATCGCTCGCACCTCCTGTCACCACGAAGGCCGGGATGGTCAGCTCGGCGCGGCCCATCTCGCGTTTGAGATCGCGCAGCCGGGTGAAGCCGTTGATCCATGATGGCGGGAAGAGGACGTATTCGTCTTCACTCGCGGTGTAGTCGCGCATCGGCCCTTGCCCATCGAACAGGACAATTTCGGGGAGGAAGGCGCCGAGGCCCCCACCCGACCAGCGGCGGAACGGCAGGCCATGGTCGGCGCAGAAGGCATCGATCGCGGGGATTTGTCCGCCATTAAGCTCGGTGCCATAGAGCTCGAGCGGCTCGCCGCCGGGCAGTGCCGCAGGATCGAACGGTTCGCCATCCCACTCGGTGCGCAGGTCATAGTCGGCCGCGTGCGCGGCGAAGGCTTCGAGATGTTCGCGCGGCAGTGCGCCGCCGATGGTGATGTGGACGGGGGCTCGGTCGCCCATAGGCTTGGGTCCTTTCGCTTGGGTCTGATCCGACCGGCGAAGCCCCCCTCCCCTCAGCCTGACGTCGCCGCGGACCTCCCTGCCCCCCAGCGCTCGGCCGTGCGATCGACGACGAGTTCATTGGAACAGGTCTGGCACAGCGCGAAGGCTTCGGCGGATGTGCCCGCGAGCCACTGCTCCCAGTCTTCTCGGGCGAGGACGACGGGCATGCGGTCGTGTACGTCGGCCATCTGCGCGCTGCCATCCACCATGACCATCGAATAGGCTGCGCCCCACTCCTCGGTCGGGCGCCAAATGCCGGCAACGGCAAAGACCTCTTCGCCCGCCAGTGAGTACCAGGTCCGGGTCATCTGACCCTTGACGCCCTCGGCCTCGGCCCAGGCGGTGCCGGGGATCAGGCAGCGGCGGCGCTCAAAGCTCGGCCGCCAGAATGCAGTGCCGAGCTTGTCCTCGCGCGCGTTGTTGACCGGCTTGGGCTTCAGCGGGTGACCGTTCCTGCCCTTCAGGACAAGCGGAAACCCCCAGGTCATCACCTGCGTCTCGCCCTCGGCAACAACCAGGCCGGGATAGCCCGGATAGACCTCGGCGGCGAAGTTCGCGCCTGCGCCGCCGCGCGCACCGAACAGCCGGGCGATTTCCGCAGGGGCCTTGGTCATGCGGTACAAGTTGCACATGCCTTGATGCTCGGCGGACCGCCCTGCCCTGTCAATCGGCACGAGCAGCAGCGCCCGCCATCTTGCAAATGTGTTCCCTCTATGTTCTCTTGCGCGCATGGAACGAATCGATACGTCGGCTGTCGCTCATGCGATCCTGGACGCCCCGGGCTGGGCGCGGGTCGGGATCACGGCCCCAAGCTCCTGCCTGCGCGAAGATGCCGCGCTCGAACTCGCCCGCGTGATCGCCGATGCGGTCGACGCGCCGGCGAGTGCGTCCTCATCTGAGCAGTCGACCCTGCCGCTCTGACGCGCGCCTGCTCAGCCCGCCGGGCGGGCCAGCAGCGCCTCGATTTGCGGGTCGAGGGGAAATCCGAAACGCCGGGCGATCTCGGCGGCGTGTTCGAAGTCGGCAGCGCTGACGTGGAGCGAGCGGGCGAGATCCGCGAGCGTCTCACCCTCGCGCGGCGCGGAGAGGGCATGGAGATGGCCATGCGTGTGCGTCACGGCAAACGGCCAGGTCATGGCGACGCCGACCACCTCCTCGGCAAGCACGACCAGCGTGTCGCCGGTGCGGATGGCCTCGTCGCACTGGACCGCGTCATAGGCATTGCCAGTGCTGGCAAAGGCGTGGTGGCGCCGGGTGGTAAAGGCGAAGCGTTCGCTGTCGGTCAGCATGTCTGGTCTCCGGGTATCCCAATGCAAATGAAGAGGCGGAACGCCGGGCGGGGGGCAGTGCCGACGTTCCGCCTCAGGCCGCGCGGGGGGCTTATCCGCGGCCTTTGCACGTGGACGGGGACCCGCTTGGGGTCCCCGCCGGTTGGAGTTGGGACAAGCCGATCAGGCGTCGACGAGCGCCGGCAGCGCGCCATCGTGTTCGGCGCCGTCCTTGGCACCCACCCGGCCGCGCTTGGCGGGCGGGGTCGCGGTGCTGTCGCCCAGACCGTCACCGGCCTGTTCTTCGCTGCGGTCGCCGCCGGCATCGTCAGCCGGGAACATGTCGCTCTCGCCGTATTCGGCCGAACCGAGCTGGGTGCTCCGACGGCGCGGACGCTGCCAGGCCACCGCCATGGTACCATCCTCGCGCGGGAAAGCGGCGATGTAGAGCGGCTGCGCCATCGACGGATCGTCGATCTTGCCCTGGTAGAAGCTCTCGCCGGTCGAGTTCGAGGAGAGCTCGAAGAGCGCGCCGACGATCACCCAGCGGCGCTGGTCGTTGAGCGCGACGATCTCGAACTTGGGCGCGCGGGGGTTGCTGGAGGTCACCGGCCGCAGGCCGATGGTGCGAGTGATGGTGAGCGTTTCGACAGAGCCGATCAGCTGGCCGTTGGCGTTCTTGCGGATTTCACCGATGTTCATGGACGTTCTCCTAGGTGGATCGATTGCGATCGAACCCCTTGTTCGATCACTCTCTTCCCACCCCCCTTCCCTCCCGGCCGTCAGGCCGAAGCTGCGGGCACTGCCCGCAGGGGTGTCGATCCGATACCGAATAACCGACTTCGCAGGAGACACTGCAGGTGCGAAGCGGAGAGGGTGGGAGCCCCGCCGTTTTAATGGGGACTTAGGGTCACACGCCGTGCCTTTCGCGCCTCTTGCTCCTTGCATAAATTGCCCCAATCATCGCATTTAGAGGTTGCCAAGACGCATAATATATGGCTTTAGAGAATAAATCGGCCGGTAAAAAAGATTTGAGAGTGGAATGGAGCATTTTTCAGCGATCCAAAGTCTCTGCCGTGTTGGGCTTGAACAGGGAGATGCCCGGTTCCGTCGTCAAGTCGAGCGTCTGCGCGACCGTCTGAAAAAGGCGGGCGATGAGCGCGACGCTGATGTGCTTGGCGGCTTGCTCAACAGTGTTTCCGGCGAGGCTTCACTTGCGCCCAGCATCGTCGAGGTCTCACGCAGCCTAGTATCCGGTGACGAGCTGACCGCTAATGTGCAGGCCCCCGTTGACAGAGAAACGAGCGTTCCGCTTGCCGAGATCGTCCTCGAGCCCGGACTTGGTAAACCCGAGCCGATCTACAACGAGACCCTTCACCTTGCCTTGGCAGGACTTATTTCCGAGTGGGAGCGCACGTCCGCATTGCAAGCAATGGGCGTGGAACCATCCCGGTCTTGCCTGTTCTATGGTCCTCCCGGCACCGGGAAGACCCTGACCGCATTTATGCTGGCAGCTCGGTTGCGGTTGCCCGTGGTCAACGCCCGGATTGATGGGCTTGTCAGTTCGTTCCTTGGCACCACCGCCCGGAACATCGCGAATCTCTTCGAGTTCGCGAACCGCTATCGTTGCATGCTCGTGCTTGATGAGTTCGATGCCTTGGCGAAGATGCGCGACGACCCGCACGAAGTAGGCGAGTTAAAGCGAGTGGTGAATACGCTCCTGCAAAATCTCGATGCGCGCGCCGACCGTGGGCTAACGATTGCCATCACCAATCACGACGGTCTGCTCGATCCAGCCGTTTGGCGGCGGTTCGAGAACCACATCCATATCGGACTCCCGGATGCGCAGACACGTCTCCTCATGTTGCGCACCTTCCTTGCATCGCTCAAGTTAAACGATGACGTGCTCAAGATGCTGAGCTTCGTTGCGGGCTCGCGCTCGGGCTCGGATCTGAGGACATTCGCAGATAGCCTGAGAAGAAACCTCGCGCTTTCGGGGGACGAAGTCTCACCCGCGACCGTAACAAAGGCCACTAAAGCCATCCTACCAAGGCTGGGACTTGGTTCAGATGATCTGGAGCCAGGCTATCTGCTGGTAAAGGACGAGACCAGTTTCATTGGTGCCATCCTGCATGCAGATCTCGGCATCCGACAGGAAAGCTTGGCTCAGATGCTTGAATGCAGCCAAAGCAAAGTCTCCCGTTCTTCGAGCGAATGGGAAGCCCGAGTGGCCCAAAGCAATGCGGGGTAACGCTTAATGCCAAACAATCCGGTTCAAATTGTCCTGAACGACGAGTCCTACATCCGCGCGCCTGAACCTGGTCGCGCCGGACCGGATAAGGACTTCTTCGACGGGAATGACCGGGGATTTGCTGCCCACAAGGCTGCGATGATCGAACGCTTAGAGGGCATCGACGCGGAGCTTGCCGAATCCCGTTTCGGACCCCTTGCTTACGTGCGGGTGAAGATGCGGACAGAAGCGATCGCCAAGTCGTATCGTCCCAATAAATTCCTGTTCGTGCGAGACCAATTCCCTTGCGTTGGAGCCGGTGCTCCGGGGGAACTCTTCTTCCGTTTGCCTCGCCACTATATCCACCGCCTCCGAACTCGTTTTGATAGCGCGGAACTGCAAGGTGAGGACCGGGTCAGCCGCAATGGCCAGCCCTATCGCTTTGTATCGCGCGCGCGCTCGGAACTCGGCGCGATCGAAGAGATCGACATCGCGCCTATCGCGGGCAAGCGCAATTTCTCTGCTGCGCAGGCAGTGCAGGCACTATTGCAGCCATCGGCGGCGAGCGGCTATGTCGTCGAGTTGTTCGAGCAGCGTCCGCTCGATCCGACGCTCAGTGATGATGTCCTCGGCCTGCGCCAAAGTTTCGAAACGCTGCAGCGCGAGATCGGCGCGCTCGGTCAGGGCATGTATGCAGCACTTCTCCCCAGCCCTGGGGGAGTTCCGTCGCTGGAAGTACTCGTTACCAACTCGCGCAACCTCCCCCTGATCGAAGACCGCCGCGCCATCAAGGGGGACCTGACATTGGAGCCGGGGGTGGCGTCGGTTGACCCGAGCGTTGAGCGCCATGAGGAAGTGCTGAATGTCCTGGCCAAGCACCCGCTGGTGCGGCGCATTCGCTTCCCCGTCCTTCTCGAAGCATCTGACGCGCCAACAGTTCCGATGCCGCAGCCGTTCGTGGTGCCGCCTAGGGTCGCGGGCGGCATCTATCCGAAGGTCGGCGTCATCGACACTGGCGTAAGTTCGCACCTGAACGGGTGGGTGCACTCAAGGTACGACTTCCTCGCGGAAACCCAGTGCGACGCGAGCCATGGCACGATGGTCGCGGGCATTCTGATCGGCGCTCGGGGTGCGAACGGCCAAGAGGTCGGCCGGGAAACGGACGGTTGCGACATCTTCGATATTCCGCTTATGCCGCGTGATCGGTTCCTCGACGTGTATGGCCAGCGCGGGTTCGAGGCCTTCCTCGAGGAACTGGAGGCGGCGATCGTCGAACTGCGAGACACGCACAACGTGCGCGTGTTTAATATGTCGCTCAACATCACCTCTCCCGTCGAGCAAAACCTCTACAGCGTCTACGCGGCACGCCTTGATGAGATCCAGGACCGGCACGGGGTCGTCATCATTAACTCTGCCGGGAACCTGCAAGGTGCCGAATGGCGAGCCCCATGGCCGCGTAGGCCGCAACAGGCCATGGCAGCCCTTGCTACGCGCACCAATGCCGACACCATTTTCATGCCGAGCGAAGGCGTTCGGATGCTCTCGGTCGGCGCGCTCAATCCCCCAGATGGCGCGCACATCCCGGGCGCACCGGCGACTTACACGCGCCGGGGGCCTGGTCTGCGTGTCGGCATCAAGCCGGACCTTGCTCACTACGGCGGTGTTGGCGATTTGACTAATCAGGCGACGGCGCTCACCACTTGCGCGCATGACGGCTTCAGCTGCGAAACGCGAGGGACCAGTTTCGCTGCCCCCCTGGTCGCTAAGACCATCGCGTCACTTGATGTTATGACCAGCGAACAGCTGACGGTACGCACGCTGCGGGCGTTCGCGGTGCACAATGCGGTCGTACCTGACTGCTTGCAGAACCGGTCGCTGCGCGAGGTCGCCCGGCAATTCGTGGGCTTCGGTCAGCCGATCGACGCAGCGACCATGCTGGAAACGGACGATCACGCCATCACGCTGGTCTTCGAAAGCCGCCTCACCGTCGGCGAGCGCCGCCCGGCGGTATTGCGATTCCCGTTCGCCTGGCCTGCGTCGATGGTCGATCCCGAGACACGGGCTTGCCGGGGTAAGGTCCGAATGACGCTGGTCTATGACCCACCGATCGATCAGGCCTTTGGCACGGAATTCGTCCGGGTCAATCTCGACGCAAAGCTCCAGCAGCGCCAACCCATTGACCGCGGAGACGGCATGCCGAGTTGGAACGACAAAATCGAACAGGGCTTTCTCCCCCGTGCAGCCGGGCTGACCGCACCAGAAAAGGCCCTCATATCTCAAGGTCTGAAATGGTGGCCCACCAAGCGCTACGAAAAGGAATTCATCACGGGCGTGGGCGCTAGTACCGAATGGCGTTTACAAGTTGAAAGCATCGTGCGGGCTGAAGCGGAGTTCCCGCCCGAGGGCGTACCGTTCTCGTTGATCCTAAGCATTGACGACCCTGAACGAGATAACCCTATTTTCAACGAGATGCGCCGACAATTCGTGGCAAACCGTGTGGACCTCCACGACATTCGGACAGCGGTGCGGATCCGGTCGCGTCAGCGACGCTAATAAATTGCACCACTCCGCTAAGCGGTCCTCAGGCGCGCTTGCCTCACAAACTGCCACTCACTCCACCAAGCATGGCCAGGTCCGGTACAAGGTTCGCCTCCCCGATGTGCGGCGAGCCGCTTTTGAGCTCAGGAATCTGAACTTACGTCATCGAAATCCTTCGTTTGGATCCCGAACGTAATACTGGTCCTGGACATGTAAGGCTGGAACTCAGGCAAGAGCGACATGATGCTCCCATCGGGCTGGAGAAACTCATGGGCGGCGCCGGGGATAAGGTCCGGGTCGAGCGGTATGCGGGCGTTGGGATTGTGAAGGACGACTGCCCCTTCGATCCAGCTTTCTGAATAGTTCGGATCTCGAACGTCATGCCGGAATTCTGTCGGGCGTGGATCCCCATGATTGAGTTCTCCCCTTGCGATCCCCGAGCGCACCATCCGGACATCCCGGTTGCCAAAGCCAGCGATGTAGCCAAGGCGATTGAATTTGGTGATTGTGCCCTGCGGATTGAGGAGAACAGCGCTGACATTCTCGGCTTCGGGCAGCCCGAAGAAGTTCGAGGCCACGCGGGCTTCCCCATAGACATGTTCGACAATGCGTTCGATCTTGCGCGCGCCATCGACAATCGAATGGCGCACTCCGAACACATATTCGGTGGCCAGGGGCACAATGCGCGTCATGGCTGCGGGGGCATGGAAATCCTGCAAAGCGATTACAAATGGAGCACCGTCTATTCCGGCCGCGTCCCAATAGCGCTGCTTGTGGTAGAGTTTGCGAGTGAGGGAGCGGGCCAGTTTGATCTGAACATAATTCTCAAGGTAGGCCCGAATTTCAGCATCAGTCTGCGGGTCCGGGACGGCGCCGACCTGCGGTGGGTTTACGGTGGTGGCCTCTATGGCAAGGCGGCCCGCTGGGCTCGACAAGAGCAGATCCGGCACCACTACGCCTTCTTCATGTGCGTATCCGAGCTCGGTGAAGGCTGCGAACAGATACAGCTCCCACAATCTCGGATCAAAGCCAGTCGTCTGAAACTGTTCGATGAAGTTTCCATCTACGTCTTCGAAGAATGGCATCATCGCGCCAATGAGTTCGCGCGCGGGCGAAAATCGCTCTTCACCGATCAGCGTCTTGAAGGTGCTGTTGATCCGGTTCTCCGGGACAATGGGGGTGAAGAAATCCACCAGCGCACCTTGTTCGTCGCCCTGATGAAATGCTTCGTCTGGGAGCGCAGCATGCTTCTCGAGTGCAGCTCCAAGCCGAGCCTTTGCGTCATCGAAGCTCGGGAAAGATACGTTCTGATCGATTGCTCGGAACCGCCCGCGACCGTCTCGGCCCAATACGATCCACCCGTAGTCCCTATCGAACCGGTCCCAGGTAACAAGGCCAAGCAAGCGCTCGTCGTCGGTGGCGAACCAGCCGGCTTCCTGGATGATCAGGACAATGGCTGGCAGGCGAGTGTATCCCGCAAGCGCGTCAAAACGCTTCTGGCTGATTGCAATCATGATTTGAGCAATTGCAGTAATTTGTGTTTTTGTGTCCAGTGCCGCGATGACAGACGCGGTTCCAGCGAATATGAAGTGCATCGATATCGACAGGCTGCAACCTGGCGACATTGTTCTTACTGCCAGCAAGAGCACGACCGGAAAGCTGGTCAGATTGGCAAGCAAAGGTGACGTGTCGCACGCGATGATCTGCGTTCAACATGGGTCGATCATCGACTCAACGTCAGAGGGCGTGCAGGCCCGGAATCTTCAGCGCGAGTTCTTCAGCGACGATGAGCAGGTGAGCGCTTTCCGGTTGCGCGAGGCCCTGCCGTCACTCGAAATCCAGAAAGTCGTTGACTTCGCGCGGTCCGAGATCGGAACACGATACTCCAAAATCGAAGCTGCGCGTTCAGTCGCTCCTATTGGGAAGCCTCGCGGCAGACGGCAATTTTGCTCGCGGCTGGTAGCCAGAGCTTATGCCAGTGTTGGGATCCTTCTCGTCGCAGATCAGGATTATTGCACGCCTGAAGAGCTTCGAAAGAGCGGTTTACTGCAGGAATTGGACGACATTACTGTCCCGGTGTCCGCCGAAGAGGTTGCCGCAATGTCGAAGCGGTCAAATCCCCTGCAGCTGATGCGCGAGGCGCAAAATGAAATCTTGGCCTTTGTGCGTTCGCTTGACCCGGAAGTGGAAAACTTCACCGACGTCGATCGGGTGGTGCGGGACCACCCCGAGTGGGATGCGGCGATTGCCGATGCATATCGTAAATCAGGCTACCTTGACCTTTGGGGACACGAACTGTCAGCCCACCCTTATCGATATGATCTGGCGTTGATGGAGGAGGTCGCAGAACCGCGCCTCTTAGCGGATATGAGGGCGTACTGCGTCGGCACAATCCGCGAGTACTACTCCGGCGGAGTACGTTTCTCGGTCAATCTCGCACATTATGAAGCGTCACAGCAGGAAAGTCCCCGCGAGGCCGTTGGCTTGTTGATCGATCTCTATCAGACCCTTGTTCGTGACCACGATCGGCGCGTTGAGACAGCGCGGCAATGGCTGGCAAAGCATTTCCCGGAAGATGTCGATCAACACCTCGAGAGGATTGTACCGCACACACCGCTCTGGTTTTCAATCGTAGATCGGGTCGAACCGCGTCTTGGCGCAATCGCACGTATGTCGATCAGCAGTGAGCAATCAGTTGAAGTCTGCTCGTCGTGCGGCGACCCCGCAAATGACTACCGGATTGCGAATGCTGCAGAAGCGATGCCGGGCGTACCGTCTTTACGGCTGTGCGATGATTGCGTGGTGATCCGGACGGTTTTCGGCGAGATATTGGAAGCTATGGACTAGATCGGCCTTCTCGTTTCCCGTCAATATTCGGGGTCGGGTCACTGGTTCAATGCAAGCTGGATGCCGGCGATTTCTCGATGCAAAGTGCCGTTATGGCTGAGCTACTCCCCAACATTGATGTCGCAGTGTCCGTTGAATTGGTCGAATTCCTCGAACGAATGGCAAGGTTGGGTGAAGAATCCGACAAATTCGAAGTCGAACGCCACTGTATTCATCCAGGACAACGCCGGACCGACATCGTGAATTTCCGGCTCATCGGCGAGAGCATTCACGAGGGGCATGGCTTTCAACTGATTGCATACGATGACCGGCCGGGTCGGGTGAACGTCGAGATGCGGGCGGCGCGATGGTTGCCGGATCCGCCGACCAAGGCGGTCTATATCGAGGCGGCGCGCGGTTTAGCTGGCGAATTGCTCAGGCAGTACAATCGAGAGTTCGGCTCGCGATATCGCCTGCGGATAGGTGCGCGCCATGGCAAGGCCTTTGCAATGAGTGAGCTAACGACGACTTTGCTCGAGCGCTTCACCATTCTCGCGAACACATCGTCGCTCCACTTCTACGATTGGCAGCGTTTCTATGCGTTGGTTCGTGAAAGCCGACAGGAAATCCCCGATTACCTGTTGCGGTCCCATCTGACCAAGGCAGGATTCTCAACCCAACGGGCGGTGGAACTGGCCGAGATCTATATGCACCTCTGGGCGTTCAAGAAATTGCGGTGAAGGACTTAGGTCAAATGGGCGCGCATCGATTGATCTGTACAGCGATTCCGATCACGAAGGGTCATGCCTGAGATCACCGTTCACGTTCCTGATTTTGCCTCGATGGAAGACGACGAGGTTCGCCAACATCCACTGACCAGGCATAGCGATGGCAAGTGGAGTGCATTGTCGCAGGTGTTGAAAAGCGACTTTGAAACTGAGCGAATGAACATCAACGAAGCATGGGCGATGACCTCGCTTGCGTGGCGTTGCCCGGCTTGCAGCAGAAAAAAGATCGACATTGCCAGGAAAACCGAAAGCGGCGTCATTCTGTGCCAGCTTGAACGCCATCACGATCATTTGGGCGATCTCGCCGCAAGAATTCTGCGGGAGACCGCGTGGTTGGACAACACAGACCCCCTCTATACACAGCGCAAACGCGCTTGCGCTGCGGTCCTGCCCTTGGTCGAGCGCTTCGCCGAGACCCTGGTATGCATGGATTGCAATGCGGCTGACGCAGCGATGCAAAAGGATCTCGGTCGTCGCGTCCACCCCGACTTCAGCTTTAGCCCCGGCGAAATTGGCGCATTTGTCGATGCCCGTCCCAACTGTGCCCACGAACTCAATTTCGAAAAGGGCTTGGCGATTTGGGCGAAGGCCGACGCGGACTTCCAGCAGCGCCTCGTATTTATCGAGCAAATAGCGGGGCGATTGACCCTCGGCTTGCACGACCGTGAACAATACAACGATTCATACAACCTGGTCGGCGACCAGGATGCCCGCATGTTTCTGAGTCTTGCAACCAGCCAGCTTGGTGCCAGAGGCAAGTTGCCACAATTGTGGGAGGCTTTACGAGCAAGATCATGTGCCAGTGACGGCCATAGGTCGGCACAAACAAAAACAACTGCTCCGCGGGTTCGGGTCCCGACACCGAAGGAGTTCGCGGAATATGATCGCGCCATGCAAAAGCCGGGGCCTTGGAGCAAGACCGCTGCGGACTGGCGCTGCGCCTGCTGCTCGCGCTCAAAACAGGAGATCATTCGCCCTTCCGGGAAGGGAAAGTGGACTGGGCACATTCACGAGATCTGCGACTATCGCGAAGTGACGGATGAGCGCGCCCTGCAGTTTCGCTCAGCCTACAGGGCTGAAAGGCCGATCTTCGAGTCATACGTCAAGGTCACGATCTGCCAGGATTGCAGGCTAGTCATGACCGATGCGGGCAAGCTCAGAGCGGATGGTCGCGGGGGTGAGAACTGCCTGTCGCCGGACGTCGTCCGATCGCTGGTTCGAGAGGCCAGGCCGAATTGCCGCCATGATGTCAGCGATCAGCAGTTGCGAGAAGCGATCGAGACGAGCCGTTCATGGTCGAGCGGCGCTGACGATTTTTGGACTCACTGCCGGCAGGCGGGGGAAGCCTCGTTGCGCCTTTCGCAATATGTCGATGGGCGAGGGATGCCCTTCGCTCTCGCCAGGCAGCACGCGATCACGGACTTGACGCAATCGGGAGATCTTCCAGGCTCGAATGCCGAGGAAGTCTTTGATTGGCTGATACAAGAGCGTAAAAGACTCGACAAACAGGGCCTTTGAACGAACGGAAATATTCAAGCGGTGAAGCGGCTGCGCCGAAGGCAGCTCTGATTTTCTAATTAAACCGTCGATCAGAAATTTAGCAGGTGCGAAATGAACCGGCTTAATCGCCGTGAAGGGTTCGCGCCGCCGTTGCGCTGGTCGCCTTTAAGTCGGCTAACCAGTTCCACCGGAAGCTCAGCATATGGCAAGACCTCAGTCTGTAGCGCCTCGACAGAAGCAATCTGCCTGGGCTGGCCACCACGCCAGTGCCACAAATCGGGATCGCGGCCCGCATCGGCAACGCCGAACACCATCACGAAGAACGAGCTCAGCCCCACGTCCCACCCGACTGCAACCTCGAAAATGTCCGAGTGCTTAGGATGCGGCTTCAACGAATACCGGCTCATCGGCTCACCAGTCGCTCGCCAGCATGATCGTGACCACGCGGAAACTCTGCTGCGCGTCCCACGGCGTCTCCGACCCCCAGGAGAGCGTCCCGTCATTGGCGTAGACATCGATCTTCCAGAAGATCTTGTGCCCCTGGAACTCGACGGCACCAAAGTCGCGCTCGCCGTGAGGGTCGTTCCCCGGCTCGATCGGAGTCTCGTTGATCAGCCTGCGCAGCGCGGCCTGCCCCAGCATCAGACTGGCCTGGCGGGCGCCGGGGTCCTCGGCGTCACCAGCAAGCATGTCGGCCAGTGCCCGGGTGAACACAATGCGCGACGTCGGCAGCGAACCTGCGCGGGCCGCGTCGTTGAGCCGGGCGATCTCGGCAGTGTGGTCGACAGCGACAGGCGTGGATTGAGCAAGCTGAGTCATGGGTTCTTCCTTCCAAGATTGATCCCCCGCCGAGTGCCCCCTCCCCTCCGCTGTCCGGTTGACGGGGTCTGAACGTTCACGCTACGTTCTTTTGAAAAGGACCTCGCCATGCCCGCTCCCAGCCACCTCGACCATTTCGATCTCGACATCGGCCTGCGCGATGCCTCGTGCGACGAGAACCTGCCGCCGGTGCGGCGGGCGATCGCGGCGCTGTGCATCGGGGTCGGTGTGGATGACGCCTACCTGTCGGTCCGGGAACTGCGCGAGGCAGTGTCCCTCGTTCATGAGAACGCCTCCGGCGGACGGGCGAAGCTCGCCGGCATTCTCAGCACCCAGTGCGACGATTTCCAGCGGGCGATCTATTATTGTCTCGCGGGTCGCGGCGTGGTTGAGATGGCCGAGGCGATGGACTGGCTGCTAACGATCCTCAAGGCGCGCGGCCGGACTGCGGCCTGGCTCAGCCGCATGCGGGTTCGCCGCAAGGACCTCGTTTCGCCCTATGTCAGCGAAGCGCCCGACGGCCCGGTGGTGTCGGCCAGCGCCGACTTCGAGCTAGGGCAATCGTGGTTCGTCGAGCGCGGACCGGAGCCCTACTGATCATCCGGGTCGTCATCGTTGCAGGTGACGACCCGCGATACCGTGCGCCCCGGCGCCGCCTTGCTCGCCAGGACCACGCGGAAGGGCTGCAGCGGGTTGCCGGTCTTGACCACGGCAGTGTCGCCCTGGACGTGCTCGGCGACCCGGGTTGCGATCCGGTTGGCGTTCTCGATACTGCAAAGGCGTGCCCGCTTGGACGAGCGCTGAGGCGGTGCGGGGTCGGTCATGGCGCTACTCGCTTGGGTGCCGGGTCACGAGGCTGACGGCGCTGCGGGCGGCGGCACGATCGTCCACGCCCGGCTCATCAGCTTGCTGATCTTCACCCCGACCCCGTCGCTAACCCGGCGTAAGGTAGTCTTGCGGCCCGACCGGACCACGCGAAAGCTGCGCTCGCTCTGCCCGTCGGTGAAGGTCAGCGGCTCGGCCAAAACCAGCATGTCGCCCGGCGCCGGCTTGCGGCGCGTGGTCAGGGCGAGGCGCTGGCGGCATTGCTCGCGCCACTGCGCGGCATATTCGTTGCCGGGCGGCCCGAGGAGGTCGAGAATCGAGGCCGGGCAGTCGTAGCTATACGGCCCCATCGTTTCACTCAGTTGGGTAGGAGTGGTGCTGCTCCGGGAGTCAGCCCTGTTCCCCCCACCGAACCGCACGTGCAGCTTTCGCTGCATGCGGCTCTCCATTGCGATAATACCATTCATGTTCTCTGCTCCGGTAGTGGGCCACCATGGATCGCCTTGTGGCAAGGGACGCACAGAACCTTCGTCTTGCGCGCTCTGGCTATGGCTTTCCTCGTGGCTTGGTCTCTGTGCGCAACATCGGCCATTCCCCTGACATGATGAACATGGCAGGGGAGGTCGGATCGGCCGCACGCTTCGCATTGCGTGGCGTTCTGCCGGTCGACCCAATCTGTTCGCGAGCCGGAGAAGATTTGCGTCCAAGGTTGGACGTCCACCTTGTCCGGGTCTATCCGGTCACGGTTCAGATCGGTCATTTTCCAGACTTTGACTGATCGGGGCTGGCCGCCGACTTCATAGCCGGCGAGGTATTCCAGCCCTTGCCTCATGCGGGCGGCAACAACTCGCACACTGGATTTGTGCTTGCTTGCCAAGGTTTTGAACATGCTCCAGCGCTGAAGGTATTCAAGCCGGTTGAGCTTGAATTTCACATCGCGCGCCAGAGCGTAGTAGTTCGCGAACCCTCGCAGTTCGGCGTTGTAGGCAAGGACAATCTCGACATCGCTACAGCTTAGAAGGTGGTTGCGGTGTTTGGCCCTCAATCGGGACCATTCTCCGTATGCCTTCCGGGCAACAAACGCAGTGACCCTATCCCACGGAACATTGAGTTGCATGACTTCCGATGGCGGGCGCCGCTTGAAGTGCTGTGTGCCGTTCTGGCTTCGCACTGTCCATTGGCGTCCCGTGTAAGTCCGCACCTCGTATCCGAGGAATTTGGTACCATCGCTTGCTTTTCGAATTCCGCTCTTCTCCTCGGATACGGTCAAGGCCAGTACCTCGGTCAGGAAGGTCCTGACTTCGGCGAAGACCCCTCTCGCATCGTCCTTGCTGCCAATCACACCGATAAGAAAATCGTCGGCGTAACGGCAGTAGCGAAGTCGGCGAAACCCGGCGTCCATGGCGTCTCTCGACGGCAACGAACGCATCTGCTTTGATAAGGTGTTGATTTCGGCCAAGATGGCCTTCACCGTTACCTGATCAGCGTTGTCACTGGCTTCCAGTCGTTTGAGCCGTTCTCGCCGTTTGGCGATCCGGCCCGCCAGTCTCCGGTATTCCGGGTTCGTGGCGCGGGTCTTCCCTTTTTCAAAGGCCGTGATCCGACCCGCCATGAACTCATCGAGTTCGTGCAGGTAGATGTTGGCCAGGATCGGGGAGACGATCCCGCCTTGTGGTGTGCCGCTATAGGTCTGGGTGTGAGCCCTTCCCTCCATGACTCCTGCCTTCAGCATGTCGCGGATCAGGTCGATGAACCTTTCGTCATCGATCCTTTTCCGGAGCAGCTTCAGCAGAATGTCATGGTCGATGTTCTCGAAGAACCCGGCGACATCCACGTCGACAAGCCATTTGACGCCCGTCCAGACAGCCTTCACGTGCTCGAGGGCCGTATGACACGATCTTCCCGGTCGAAATCCATGCGAGGCCTTCGAGAAGACCGGCTCATAGATTCGTTCCAGCAGTTGGCGTGCCACTTCCTGGACGAGGCGGTCGTCTCGCGTGGGAATCCCCAGCGGACGCCGCTTTCCTTTGCCTTTCGGGATGAACACCCGACGCACAGGTTTTGGTTTGTAGGCTCCGGTCGCAACGCTGGCGATCAACGGAGCGAGACGGTCGGGACCGAAATCCTCGAATGTCTTGCCATCGATGCCCGGCGTCATCGCCCCCCGATTGGAGGCAATTTTCCGAAGTCCCTGCTCCCAAAGAAGCGGGGACCTCATCAAACGATGAAGCCCATTTACCCGTTTGCCCGACGCAGAGATCGTCGGAATGGCCTCCAACCGGGCCATCACAGTATCTGGTAGCATCAGCACACCCCATGATTTGCGGTTGAAGTATCGCAACTGCCGCCCTTCTCCCGGTGGTCGCCGGTTTCGGCCCGGTCGCCCGGTCCTTATGCGGTTGCACCGTCTCCCTTCCGGGAGCTGTCCCGGGCATTACCCCGGGCATTTGAATACTATGGCGGCTCCGTACCCATGCAGGTCAGCCGAAGCCGCCTGTTTAGGGCATCCCGTAGTTACGCTGAACGGAGATGCGACGCGTTTAGGTGTCCCTTTCGCCTGCTGAACCCCTGGACAAGGGGCGCACCGGACGGGTTGAGAACAAACGGCCAAGACATGAGACCGTTGCCAACGTCCGGATCTGGCGTGTCAGTCGCTTTCGCCAGCTTCGCGTACATAAAATGCTGCAGACTAGGATTTAAGCAGTTTAGCTTTCACCATGCGCGTCTTGCCCTGACCGGCATCATCCCTTTGCGACTGGGATGCATTCGGCCTTGCTCCAAGCATGCTATGGTCCCCCGTTCCTTTCGGAATTTCAGACCTTTTGGGTCCGAGGTAAGCTTGGCGGGCAGAGGTATCTCAACTCACCTCATCATCTTTGATACTCCGTTTCAGCGCCGCAACGGCGCACTGTCTTTGTAGCCAAAGTTCTCGCCGCTGCGCGCGCCAGGGTTCCATTTGACCAGGCAGATGATCGCGAAGGTCTCCTTTGGACCTTCGGCGTCGTAGCTCTGGCAGGCGGCGTAATAGGCACCGGACCGGACCGTCGATTTGAGCACCCGCAGGCCGGTCTCGCGGCCTTTGTCCAGATCGGGCGGATAGGTGCATTGGTTGTCGAGATAGGCCTTCGGCGTGGCGAAAGGCGACATCCCGCCGCGTGACATGAACAGCCATCCCATGAGGTTTTCTCCTAGAGCAGCGCCTGGCTGCGTGGGTTGATGGAAAGGCCGGTCTCGCGGACGACCAGCGCGCGGAAGCTATGCGGAGCGGCAAGGACGGCGATGTCGCAGAAGTGATTGCGGTCGCCGAGGTAGTCCTGACGGCCCTTGCAGCGGCGGAACATGACTTCGCGGCCGGGCCGGATGCAGGGGATCGAGACCTGAACGTAGATCTCGTCACCATGAAGGGTGATCTCGCCGGAGACGGCGGGCCCGGCGAAATTGCTGCGCAGGTCGTACTGGTCCGGGTCGAGGCCCAGATGGCGGGCAGCGACCCGGAGCGCGGAGCGGGCCTCGCGGTGGAAGGCGCGCTTGGCTTCGGGGTCATAGCCGATCCCGCGCCGGGCGAGCGCGACCATTGCCGGCTTGGACTTCAATTCATCGATCTTGGCGATGCACTGGCGGCGAAGGGCCGTGTCCTCAGTGAACGTCTGATCGGGAGCATGACCAAGCGCGAGGCGGCCAACGTGGCGGGCGAGCAGGATGGTGGCCGGATCGGTCGCGGGATCGATACCGGCGTTGCGGGCGTCCTGCATGGCATCGACCACGGCCTGGGTCGCGGTCGGGATGGTCGCGAGCCCGTCGGGCTGCAACGCGCGGCGATAGCGGAAGTCGAGATCGTAGTTCATGGGCGTAGTCTCCATCGCGCCCCATGGCGCGCCGGGTCCTCACCCCCTCCCCTTCCCGCTCGCCGCGCGAGAGGCCCCAGATCACCGTCAGGCCGCCTCCTTGAGCTCGCCTGTCAGGGCCGGATCGAACTGGCGCAGCCATTTGACCGCCTGCTCAGCTTTGGCTGCGGCATGGAGGATCGCGGTCTTGTCTCCGCGCAGGATCTTCATCCAGTGATGGATGTACGAAGCGTGGCTGTCGTGGAGTTCGTTGGGCAGGCCGTATTCGGCGCACAGCGTTGCCTGGCAAAGTGAGGCGACATATCCTGACAGTCCAGCCCTAATCTGACTTCCACCGCCAATTTTCCGGACGCACGTCATGCCGCCAGCTCCTCGGGCTGAGGTTGCTGGGCGTGCATCCAGTCGGCTGCGGCCTGTGCCTTGCTTGCGGCGGTGAAGATGGCGCGAGGGTCGTCCTTCAGCACGCGCAACCACGATGCCACGTATGCGGCATGATCGGCGCGCGGATGGTGGGCGATCCCGAGGTCGGCGAGCACAAACGAAGCTGTCAGTTCGGCGCAGATCTCCTCAATCGCCAGACTGTCGCGCTTGAACCTCTCGGCAAAATTGCGGTCGAGCCTGTGCTTTGCGCCCGTAGCGTGGCCGGCTTCGTGCAGAAGGGTGCCCATCTGCGCCGTTGCATCCCGAAACGCGGAAAAGGTTGGCATGAAGATGTGATCGAGATCGATCCGGTAGTGCGCATCGTAGGCGCCTTCGGTGATCGGAATCTTCAGAGCCGCCACGAATGCCTCGGCATGTTCGAACCGCTCGCTCTCGGTCAATACCGCGACAGGAGCGGGCTCATAGCCCTCGACCTGTGCGAGGTTGAACACGGTGAAGGCCCGGGCGAACATGCGGCCGGGGCCGGCTTCGCCGTCGTCATGATCATCAACGGCGCGCGATGCAGCCTGCTTCCAGAACACGACGGTGGTTCCGCGCTCACCCTTGCGGACTTGTGCACCAAGAGCTGCCCACTGGCGATAGGTCCCCCAAAGACCACTGGAATAGCTGCTGGCTTCAGCGGCAATCCAAAGCGCCAGCACATTGACACCGCGATAGCGGCGGCGGGAGGTGACGTTCTGCGGCCTGGTCGTGGCAGCGCCATCATGGTGCCAAGGCATGCGCCAGTCGTCGGCGCCTGCTTCGATGGCAGAGACAATCTCGGTGGTGATGCGCGAATAGACGTCGGCTCGCGGCGTCACAGGGTGGGATCGGGACATGGCGGGTCTCCACGACGGGCGGAGGGAAACTCTCTTCCGCACCTTCAGCCCGTCACCCGAAAACCGGCCTCCTCTCCCTCTCCTGCCACACCGGTCCTAGGTGTGGCGGCACTGGGCGCGATCTGTTCGAGGACACGCTCAATCCTTGCCACCTCGGCCTGAAGCGTTACCCGCTGCGGTTCTGGAAGCCGCTTCTCGCGCAGCAACAGCCGCGCCTCGTCAGCTCCGCGCTGCCAGGCCGGGCGATGCCGTTCGGCAATACAGGCATTGGGGCAGCGGACCGGCTCGCACATGGCGATCATTGGGCCGGTCGCACCCGGTTCCGAAATGCGGTTGAGGCACAGGGCAGTTGCCGGATCAAAGAAGCAATCGGCCAGCGGGCCGACATGCAATGTCCGCGCGAGACTGCCGAGCATCGTCCGTAGGCGTGGCCGGTCGGCAATCATGGCGGGTAGCGGCGCCAACTCGTGGGCGGCAGTATCGAGTGCGGCTCCGATCCTGTTCGCGGCAGGTCCGCCAAGGCGCGCACCACCTTGCCGATCGTCGAAGTAGACGAGGATATCGTCGATCTGGCCAAGCGCGCGCTGGGCTTCGATCTCTCCCCGAAATCCGGACCGGCTGCTGCCGGCATAGCCTTCGAACGCCGCAACGCTGGCGTGCTTGTACTGGATCATGCCGGCAATCGTTCCAAAGGGCCGGTTGGCGATGTGCCAGGCAATGGTCCGGCGAAACTGGCGTGTGGTCAGACGCCAGGGCGCGCCATTGGGGCCGGCAGGAATGATCGGTGCCTGCGCCGTTCCGAACCGGTCGTTGAGATGATCGCGAAATCGGTTGAGTTGCCGGACGATCTCCGCAGAAACATGCGTCTTGGTGTTTACCCGAAGCGCGAGGACCGGCCACAAAGTCGTTGTCCCGCGCGCTAGGCTCGCCCGCGCGGAAAGCCGTTCGAGGACGGCGATGGCTTCGGCAACTGGTGCGATCGTGACCCACTCGGTCTCCTCGCCGCCTCCGCGCTTGCCCTTGTAAGCGGTGGACTTGATGCGATGCCGCAAGATCGCACCGTCTTCTGATCTGGTGACGGACAGGCATCCCCGCTTCATCGCCTGGATCTCGCTGTCCCGCATGCCTGAGAGATAGGCACAAACGACGTAGGCTGCCGACTGCAGCATGACCTCTTCGAGAGCCAGGACCTTGGCATCGAAGCGGGTGCGCCAGGGCAGGCCAGTATCGGGATCGGCCGAAATGGGCGTATCCATCCCGCCGATCTCGGTGCCGAGTTCTGCGATGACGGCGGCAATGAGGTCCGGCGCGCCGGTGGTGAGGCCAAGGTGCATGGCAGGTTCGGCCTGCGCATCGATGCCGGCATGGAGGTGGATCAGGTGGTAGTTGATCGGCGGCGTGACTTCGCTGCTTTGCAGATCTGTCCGCGTTGTGCCGTTGTGTGGGGTGGTCCAGATCGGAATCCCGCGCCGTTGTCGCCGCAAGGCGGCAATATAGGTGTTGAGGCGTTGGCGTTGCCGCGACCGTCGATCCGCATGATCAAGACCCGCCTCAGCGGCAACCAGACGGTCGCGCGTTGCTTCGAGGCGATCGAGTTCCGCCCGCGCGGCGAGGATGTCATCTGCATAGCAGGTCACGTAGCGCAGCGACCAGGCGAGCAGCGGGGTGATGATCGCTTCCGGAATGCGCGGCGTCCGGTTCTCTCCGGCGATATGCTTTGCTCCCGCCACCGAAAACGGGCTGCGGCCGGGCCATGGCTCAAAGGATAGGCGTGCGGTCGTCAGATGGTGGCGCAACTCGTGCAGGTCGAAGATCACGCGCAGCCGGGTAGCGACTGCAGCCGGACGCAGCCCGGCAAGGCGCAAAGAGCGGGCGTACCGATCGGCCAAAGGCTGATCGACCCGGCCGAGATCGAAACGACCCAGCTCTGCCTTCACGAAGTCGAAAAAGCGCAAGGTCCGGTTGGCCTCGCCGCGCACCCCCGCCGGCTCAAGCCGTGAACGGTGGCCGGGTAGATCGACATTGAGACGCGCATGAAGAATCTGGCGCAGGGCATCGGCGATGGATGGGTCGTCGATACCGTCAAAATGTACCGTGATATGGCAGCGCCGGGCGTTGTCGCGAAACACGCCGGGAGCCAGATCCCAGACCGGATCGCCGTATCGCGAGATATGCGCGCGATCGAAGCCGGTGCGCAGCGGTGCGGACAGGAGCACCGGGAGGGCATTACGTTCATCGCCGCCCTCCGCCAGAAGCTGAAGAGCCGTCATGCGCGGGCCTCGGGCGGCAGATAGACCGTGGGAGGTTCGGCCGCGACCTGCACCCGGGCCCTTGCCACAACGTCGTCGCCGAAGGCAGGCAGGATCTGCTGAACAATCCGGTCACGGGCATGGCCGAACTTGGCTGCCCAGTCGGCCGCGCTCAGGCCGGCTCGCTGATCATCGACGAAGGAGAGGAACGCGAGGATGGCGGGCAGCTTGCGCGCGGTGATGACCGCGTTGCGGCAATCGAGGCAACCCCAGAAGGGTGTGGGGCACGCGGTACCGGCAGATGCAAAGGGACTGGAATAGAAGTTGCCGCAGCTGGCAAGCCAGACGTCCTGTTCGCCGTCGAGAAGTGCGCGCGAGACGCCTTCATCATCCGGCGCGGGGCTCGCCAACGCGCCGCGCAGACGCTCCTCGTCGGGAGGAGGAAGGATCCTCGGGCCGGTCAGCGCTTCTTCGAGGGCGTCCGCCACGGCCTGCTCATGCAGCGGTCTGAGTGCCGGAATATCGGCGTAGTGTCGTGCCGCGATCTCGACGGTATGACCAACAGCGAAGCGGGCCATGTGCCCTTCGGTCTTGAGGTACCACAGGGCCTTGTGGGTCTTGCGTAGCTGCGAAAGGCGCAGGAGTAGCGGTCGACCGGCGTCATCGACAATGCCGTGACGCAGCGTCCACGCGTCGATCGTCGTGCGCGGATGGCGGATACCAGCAGTGATCTCGTTGGTCTGATAATAGACCCAAAGGTTGTCGCTGGAATTATGCACCCTGGCCTTGGCGGAGAGTGCGATAATCCGCCGGATCAGGCCGCCCGGTGTCGATGAGCCGCCATCACGGACCCGGATGGTCTTGTGCTCGGCACCGTGGGCGCGAAGCTTGGTGTAGGCGACATCGACGGTGCCGCCCGAAGCGTTGCGCAAACAATCGATGGTGAGCGACTTGCAGCACTCCAGCTCAAGCCCCGTCTCCAGCGAGAGCAGAACGAGAAGCGGCACGACGTCGCGTGCAGTAAGGTAGTGGGCAGCATGGAGGCCCAGGTTGAACCTTGCGCCGCTCAGTTCGCGAATCCACCGCAGCTTATACAGACTCTGACATGCGGGATCACGGTGGTGCAGCACGCCGCGCGCTTCGATGGCAGCGTGGGCTTGGCGGTAAGCGCCTTCTATCTCCGGCACCTCATCGAAACGCGACCCCGACCGCAAGCGCGCCTCGATCGCAACAAGATCGGCGCGTGCCGCATCGCGGAGTTGGCGAGCGACATACGGACTGTAGGCATCGCGTGGACGGGGGCGAACGTGGGGGTGCGAGCTGATGTAGCGCAGCCGTTCCCGCAAGCCAGGATCGACAAGCTCCGGACCATCGGCCGCAATGCGGCGAAGGACGGAGACGACCTTGGCGACATAGGTCGGCGCGTGCACGCGCGACTTGCCCTTCGCGGCGAGCCACCTCTCGAACCCGTCGATATGGTCGGCGCGAAGGTCTGCCGGGCCGTTGATCCGGTCGCCTGTCCCGGCAAGATAGGCAAAGAAGCTCGGCAACTGTGTGACGTATGTCTTGATCGACGAACGCACCATGATGGGGCCACGCGGAGCGACCAGCATGAACAGGCCCCGTGCAAAGGCGAGAGCCAGGCCACGGGGCCGCAAGCTGGTGAAATCCACGAGCAACTCGCCGCCGTATGGCGGATCGATCAAGAAGCGCAGCGTGCTGATCTGCGACCATGGATCGGCCTCGGGCGCAGTCGCGGCGGCCTCGAAACTGACCTTGCGCCCTTTGCGTGGAGCAGCGGTCATGATGGAAGATAGCCCGGTACGAGTGCCAACAGTTCTTCGACCGCCGCATCGATGGTATCGGCACGCGTGGCGAGGTGATCGAGATAGATCGAGGTCGTGGCGAGGCTTGAATGGCCGAGCAGTCGCTGGACTTGCTGAAGCGGATCGCCGACCAACTGGCGATAACCTTCCATAGCGCCCACCGGTGCCGCCGCCTCGGCAAGGCGGCGCTGGATCAGCATGGCCAGCATGTGGACCGCGAACGAATGCCTGAGCTGATGGGGGCTGACCCGGACGGGGATGCCGGCATCCATGGAGCGGCGGCTCGCCCGCGCGAAGATCGCTTCCCACGAGTTGGGAAGCACCGGATGCCCGACCTCGGTCAGCCAGAGCACCGCTGCTTCGCAGGGCGTGCCATCGTCAGCGCAAATAACAAGCCTTGCGCGTTCATCCGGTGTGACGACCTCCATATCCATCGTGCCACCGCCAACCAGCTGCAATGCGCGCAGCCCGAATGAGGGGCGGTGTATGAAGATCGGGCGGTCGATGGCTTCCCAGCCACGGCGCCTTGCGAACTTGGCGACGGCTGCGGCTCGCTCCACGGCAATATAGGCGTCAAACATCGGCAACAAACGGCGCGGCAGCAATATGCCACGCCCCCTGTCCCCCTTGGTGAGTGCCGCCGGAAGTTCGACCCGCCGCTGCCGTTCCGCGCGGGCGCCGCCAACCGGAATCTCGGCGGCGAGCAGAAAGGATGCCTCTTCGAGGCGCAGGCCGGTGGTGACCAGCAGATCGGCGAACAGCGCATTGCGCGCGCCATTGCGGTCACGTGCTCCAGGACGCTCGGTTCCCTCTACGGTCAGGCCGCGCAGGCCGACCTCGCGGAAGGCGCGGTAATCGGTGAGATCGATGAAGCGAACATCGGACCGACGGGCCGCGCGTTCATAGGCGTCGTTGCGGCCCGTGACGGCCGCTCGACGCCCTCCGTGCGAACTTCGCCAGACCTGACGGTGGGTAAATGGTGTGCGCTCGATCAGGCCTTCCCGCTCGGCCCATCGATAAAGCTTGTCGAGCGAGGCAATCGCCCGGTTCCATGTCGACGCCGAAACCCGGAACTCAGCGTCACTACGCCGACGTGCCCGATGATACGCACCGACATCATCGGTATCGGCTTGCCAGACAGACTTGCCGCGCGCGGAGGCGAGGAAGCGAACCCAGACCAGGACATCATAACCGTGGGCGCGCAGCGAATGGCGCGAACGCGCCCCGTTCAACGGCAGATCGAGGAAGTAGCGGTCGAGGTCTGGATCGTAGATCTCTCCACCTCGCAGGATTACCGGGATGTAGGAGTCCAGGCCATCCGCCGCCCGGCGTTCCTGAATGACGATCAGCGTCTCTGAAGTATCCACAGCTTGCCAGTCCCTCCCCCGGACCCCCTCCCGAATCCAGATCGCGCACGTTGCGCGTCTGCGGGACGGTGGCCATCAGGCCGGACTACGCCAGCTTATGGATAGCGCTTCATCCGGCCTGATGACCCCCTGCGTTGTGCCAAGAACATACCATTCAATGGTGCGTCAGGCACGGTGCAGACTGTCCAGATAATGCCACGATCTCTTCGAAGGCATAGGCATCGTCGCCGAAGCGCTTGCCGAACTGGCGGTTGAGCCGCTTGGCAGCGCCGGTGGCGTGGCCAAGCTCATGGCAACGGGTCGAGAAGTAGGCCTCGATCGAGTGGAACGCGGAAGGGTTAGGCAGGGTGACCGTATCGGTCCCCGGCGAATAGTGCGCGCTATCGCCGCCATGGACGACGCGGATCGGGATCGCATCGAGAAAATCGCGCACTCCGACCGACAGCTCGCCGATCGCGGTCGGATCGGGAGGCTCTGGGTAGTAGTGCGCCGGCAGCCCATCGATCTGCGACGCGTTGAAGACGTGGTTCCACTTCATGAACCGGATCGTCTTCTCGGTGGCCTCACCGGTCAGGCGATCGGTGTCGGTTTTGCGCGCCGAGGCATAGAACACGCTAAACGAGCCGCTCTCGCCCTTGCGGACATGCGCCCCGAGTTCGGCTGCCTGCCGAAACGTCATCCAATAGGGACTTGTGAACCCGCGGCTCTCGGCGACGGCCCAAAGGAAGAAGGTGTTGATCCCCGTGTAGGAAAGTCCGTTATGGCGCAGCGGCCGCGTGGTGGTCGCAGACCAAGGCTTGAGCCACGGCGCGGTACCGGCGGCGATCTTCTCAAGGATCAGGTCGGTGATGACCTGGGCGACATCGGGTTTGGGGTGACGAGTCATTGGTTGGCGCCCTCCCCCGCGACGACAAGGGTGAGGTCATTGCCGCTGCTCGACCAGGTCAGCTGCAGCTTGCGGCCATGCGGGATGCGCCAGGCAACACGGTCGGCGAAGGCCATGCGGATGCCAGCGAGAATGGCGGCGTCATCGCCTTCAAGGATGGCATGGGCCCGCACGGCAGCGTCGTGGCGAAAGCGGGTCTCCTGGGTGTCGTAGCTGTCGGCATCGGAATCGTCCGAAGGCGAGAACACCGCATCGATGATGAGGTCGGTGAGATCGTTCGGATCGAGTTCCGAGCCCCGGGTAACTGCAATCACCGCGCAGTCGGGATCGCCCCAGGAATCGTCGCCCTCCTGGATGACGAAGTCGGTCTCGACGTCGAGGCGGTTGCCGTGCTGATCGGTCAGTTCGATCCGGATAGCGTCCGGCCTCTGGGTCAGGGCATCGGGCTCACTCGCGGCCGCCTGATCGCCGTCGTGCGTGAGGCACTCGCCAGTGCGGATGAAGCAGGACAGGGCGTCATACCACGGATAGCCGATGAAATTGGTGATCGGCTCATGGAACGCACGGGGGTCGGGTCCGCCGAGCTTGTGTGGTTCCCCGCCATTCGAGCGCCGGAGCGCGCGGCCGAACGTCACGGAATCATAGGAGTCCGTGTCATCGTAGATGGTCGCGCCCGGCTCGAGATCGGCGAAGGCCGGGACCTGGCGATAGTCTTCGCGGGCGGTGGACGGCGACCAGAGCGGCAGTTGCCGCGCCGCTTGAGGGAAATCGTCGGAGTAGAACCGTGCCTCGAGCCAGTCCTCAAAACTCAGCCTGTGCAGCGGCTCGGCGTAGATGACCGAGAAGATCGCACGGCGGCACAGCGCGACGAGATGGTCGAGCGCGGTATTGCGGTAGATCTCCTTGCGGGCGGGCAGGACGAGAACAAGGTCCGGGGCATCGACGATATCGACCTGGACGCTCCACTGGGTGTGGTGGACTTCCTTGATCACCGGGAACGCGTGCTTGAGCGTCACCCCGTGGAAATTGAGCGTCGCGACGTGCGGCGAATGCCGGTCGCGGAACACCCCGATCCGGAAGCCATCGCGCTCGATGATCTTGTAGGCATCGGCGAGGAAGTCGGCGCGGGCGATATCCTTGCCGTTGTAAGTGACCGGCAGGGGGAAGAACCGCGCCGCTGCCTCAACGGTCCGCTCGAGCTTGCCATCCGGTCCGGGCGGAAAGTGGAACGCGATTGCCGTGCCGCGCGGACCATCCCACGGCAGCACATCAATGTCGGCCTCGCCGGTCCAGGCATCACCTGCGATCGCCAGCCAGAACGAGCCAGCAGCACTGGTGGAACTGACCACCGTGTCAAGCCCGGCGAGGCTGAAGAAGCCCATGCCGGCAGGGTCCTCACGTGACCGGCATTCACCGGGCCAATCGGATTGGCCGAGCGAGACGAGATCGATGGGATCAGCAATACCTGCGCCGTCGTCATCGACGGTGATCAGGCAGGCATCGTCCAGGTGCTCGGCCGTCACCGCGACGCGTGTGGCGCCGGCGCGCCGGGCGTTCTGGAAGAGTTCGGCGAAGATGTCGTCGAGGGTCCCGTTGAAGATACGGGTCACCTTGGTGATCGCTTGCGGTGAAACCCGGGCGCGCAATTTGGTCAGCGTGGTCATTAGGCATGTCCTGTATGCGGGAGACGTGCAGCCGCAGGCGCATCGGCCTGCGGCTGCTTCGTGGGGGCTGGATCAGGCGTCGACAGGCTCGGCCGCTTCGGCGTCCTGATCTTCGCTGGCCTCCAGTTCATCGCCCTCGCCTTCCGGCGCGGGTTCGCCCCCAGCTTCGATCGGCGCCTGCTCGTCGTCGGTCTCGCTGGGAGAGATGGCGCGGAACCGCATCGCTTCGGGTACCCAGGCGAGTGCAGCTTCCTTGACCTCGGGCGCGACGATGGTCTCGCCGGCGAACAGTTTCTCGCACGACGCCGAGAGGTCGCCCTTCTTCGAGCCCATGAAGCTCGCCGCCATGGTTGGACCGCCGACTTCGCTGACATGGGCGAGCAGCGTCTGCTTGCTGACGCGGTCGAAGTAGTTGGCCGAGGTCGGCCGCCAATGGCTGGCGACATTGATCCCCATCAGCGTCGCAAGGTGATCGTGGAGGTCGATCGGTTCGGGACCGGACTGGCCGACTTTCTTGTCGATGCCCAAGCTCGCTTCGAGTGTCTTGGCCATGCACCAGGCAAGCCAGCTCGCCTTGGCATCATCGTCGAGCGCACTGAACGCGGCGAACCTGTCGACCGTGCGGCGGTGCTCGGTCCAGGAAAGATCGAGCGTCTCGCGCATGTCGGCCATCAGCGTGTGCGCCGGGCTCTCAGGATAGTTGGTGAGATAGAGCGAGGGCGACGGGGCGCGCAGTGTCGTACCGAGAGCCTGGGCGCTGTAGAGTGCGCGAGAATCCGCGATCGCGAAGATCAGGTAGTCGAGCGCGATCGCCGGGTTGGAGGCGAGGTTGATCGCGAGGATGTCGCGGCGCTGGACGGCGAGTTCCTCGACCAGCTTCTGCGACAACGGCTTGGGTGCCGAGGCGGCGCCTGCGCCCTCCCCTGCCCCGCTGTCTGCGCCGCCCTGCGTATCTGCACCGCCGCGCGCCTTGCGCTTCTCAAGCGGCTTGTCGCTGTAGAGGCCGCTGGCCACGGTCGGTTCGCCGTCGGCGCCGATGATGACGAAGCAGCCGACATTGGCCTTCATCTCCTCGGGGATCACCGGCGGTTTGTCGTGGAGCGCATCGTAGGCATTGGTTGCGGCGTCCCAGCGGGCCTGGAATTCGGCGGCAGCCGCTTCATCGTCCTCGTCGACGCCGTCGCTTTCCGCTTCCAGCGCGGAGATCGTCTCCATGAGGCGGTCGGCTTCGGCCTGTTCCTCGTCAGAAAGCGGTGCGGGTTCGAGGTGGACCTGGTGGAGGTCTTCGGTTGCGCCATAGGTCACGCGGGTCTCGAGGATCGGCCGCACCCAGGCGTAACCCGAGGTTTCGGCGATCTGGGTCGCGAAGGCCTGCAGCTTCTCGCCCGCGATGCGCTGGGCAATCTCGGCATCGATCCAGGTCTCGCCGCCATCCTCGGTGAAGAGGTCGCGCTCGATCTTGCCGCCGGCGGCGAGGTAATCTGCTTCGCTTGCGAGCTTCGCCATCGGCGAGGACGAGCGGATCGCGCTGTGGGTGATCATCCGGCGGATGGAATCTGCCTGGTTGCCCTGCCAGGAGTTCGAGAGCTCGTTCCACACCAGCATCTGGCGTTCGTGGTTGGGGGTCGTTGCGTAGGCCTTGGCGACATCCAGGGTGATCTTGCCTTCCTCGAGTGCGGCGAAGATCGGATCAGCGAGGTCGGCGAGGCGCAGGCGGCCTTCGATGAACCGGCGGGTGCGGCCAAACCGCTTGGCAATCGCGTCGAGGTCGCTGCCCTCATTGACGAAGTGCTTGTAGGCCCGGATTTCATCGGTCGGGGTCATGTCGAGCCGGATGACGTTCTCGATCAGCGAGAGTTCGGACTGCTCGGCGGCATCGATGTCGAGCACGCGGCAGGCGACGGGGTGATCCTTGGCGAGCTTGCCCGCCTCGAGGAGAAAGTTCAGTGCTCGCAGGCGGCGACCACCGGCGGTCACATCAAACATGCCCCGCTTCTTGGCTGGCGCCACGATCAAGTTCTGAAGGAGGCCCTTGGCCTCGATGTTGGCGGCGAGTTCCTCGATGAAGAGGTTGCTGTCATTCTTGCGGACGTTGGCCTCGGACAAGCGTAGCTTGCCAAGCGGGATCATCTCGATGTCGTTCATGGGGGGTGCTCCTGAAAGCTGGATTGACCGAGCCCTTCGGCTCACCCCTTCCAGCCCCCCTCCCCTCGACATTTCAGGAACGGCCCCGGGACTTCAGGCCCATGGTTTACGGCGATATGCCAGAGCTGCGGAACCCGGAGCGGAGAATTTGGTTGCGTTTATTGCGAATATTCGATAGTGAATATGGCCATCACGGAGAGAGCCAATGACCCTGCCAGCCAACGCCTTGCCCTTTGGCAACAGGCTGCCCTCGGCCGATGACCGACAGATCGCCAACCAGCTTCGCCGAATTCTTGCCGCCCAGAAGGCCGGCGAGGCGAAGCTGCGCGTGCCCGATCCGAAAACCAGAAAACCCGTTGAAATCGCCCTCACACCGGCGATGTCGGATCTGTTCCTGGAATTGCTGCGTCACATTGGCAGCGGCGATGCCGTCACGCTCGTTCCGATTCAGCAGATGCTGACCACACAGCAAGCGGCGGACCTGCTCAATATTTCGCGGCCCTACCTCATCAAGCTGATCGAAAAGGGCGATATCCCCCATAGCATGGTTGGTAGGCATCGTCGCCTCAAGGCAGAGGATGTGTTCGCCTACAAGGCTAAGCGTGATGAAACGCGCGCCAAGGCTATGGACGATCTGCTTTCGGGCGACGCGGACCTTTATTGATCTCCGGCCGCCATGTTCGCCAATCGCTACACAGCTCTGGTAGATGCCTGCACACTGGTCAGCGCCCCTAGGCGGGACCTGCTCCTCACGCTGGCCGAAGCGGAGTTCTTCCGGGTGCGATGGTCGCAGCGGATTCTCGATGAAACGCAAAACGCACTGGGCAGGATTTTCGCCGAGCGCGGCATCGAAGATTCTGCCTCGCGCGCGGCGCGCTCGGTCGGGGCCATGCACCGCGCCTTCCCGGAAGCGCTGGTAATGGCTCCCACTTCGCTTGCGTCGATGACCTTCGGTCTTCCCGATGCGAACGACGAACATGTGCTGGCGGCAGCCGTCCAGACACAGGCCCAAGCGGTGGTCACGGAGAACAACGCGGATTTCCCCGAGGCAGTCCTGACGCCGCTCAACATCGAAGCACGAACTGCAGATGAGTTCATCGCCGACACCATTGCTCTTGATGAAGGCAAGGCGGTTGCCGCGATCCGAACATTGCGCACTCGGCTTACGCGACCGGAAATGTCTGCAGAGGGCTACCTGAGGTCGCTAGAGGCGCATGGGCTATTCGTCACTGCCTCACTGCTCAACAACCACATCGAATCCATCTGAGGTCCATTCGCGTCTCGATCGCTGACGTGAGGTAGGCCGGTCTAACAGCACAGTCCTATTTAACATCGCTGATGTTAAATGCGCTCAAGGCACCCCTGCGCCGATCAAGGCCTCGGTGAAGCGCCCCCAGCACTTGCGCTCGGAAATCGGCGGCAAGCGCCCCGTGAGGCATAAATCATGGCTTTATGCCTCATAATGAGCTATCGAGTGAGTTATAAAGCGGGAACGAATGCCTCATGAAGTGGAATTGGCAGCAGCCGGACTGGCCTGATTTTCGCTGGAATAGCGAAGCCCTGGCCGTGCACGAGGCCCGTTTCCTGCAGCAATCCGGGATCATGATCGGCGTGGTGAAGCACCTCGGCGATGAGGACCGCACCAGCGTCGTGCTCGACGTCATGACCGACGAAGCGATGAAGACCTCGCAGATCGAAGGCGAACTGCTCAATCGCGACAGTGTCCAGTCTTCGCTGCGCCGCGAGTTCGGTCTCGAAACCGAAGCCCGCCGGATCCCGCCTGCCGAACGCGGCATCGCGGAAATGATGATGGCGCTCTTCCGGGACTTCGCCGCTCCACTGACCGAAGAGGTCTTGGGCGACTGGCATCGCCTGGTCCTGAGTGGGCGCAGCGACATCGACGTCGTTGGCCGTTACCGTGAGCACGAAGATGCGATGCAGGTCGTCTCGGGAGCCTTGCACAAGCCCACCGTCCATTTCGAGGCACCACCGTCGCGCGAAATGGCGGCGGAAATGGCGCGGTTTCTCGAATGGTTCGCGGCTACCGGCCCTGGCGGCGCTACGCCCCTACCCGGCCTAACCCGGTCTGGCCTCGCGCACCTCTACTTCGTGACCATTCACCCGTTCGAAGACGGCAATGGCCGTATCGGGCGCGCGATCGCGGAGAAGGCACTGTCGCAGGCAATCGGGCAGCCAAGCCTGATCGCGCTGTCGCAGACCATCCAGCGGCGGCGCTCGGCCTATTACGACGCACTCGAAGCGGCGAACAAGTCCAACGAGATCTCCGACTGGCTCGCCTATTGGGCTGAGACTGTCCTTGATGCGCAGACCCACAGCCTGGCGCTGATCGACTTCCTGCTGGAGAAGACCCGGTTCCACGACCGGTACCGGGGGAAGCTCAACCCGCGGCAGGAGAAGGTCATTGCGCGCATGTTCCGTGAGGGGCTCGACGGGTTCAAGGGCGGGCTCAGTGCTGCCAACTACATCACGATCGCCGACACCTCGCGGGCCACGGCAACCCGCGATCTTCAGGAGCTGGTCGCGCTCGGCGCGATGGGGCAAACGGGAACGCTCAAGGCCACCCGTTACCACCTGATCCTCGATGCTGTTGCCGGGACAAACCCGCCGGTCAATCAGGCGTAGTCGCAGGGCCCGTCATCGCCTGCAGAATGGCCTCGGCCTTGTCGGTTGGCACGAACACCCGGGTTTTGTAGGCGATGATCTCGGTGAAGCAGCCCATAGCCTTGAGCTCGGGGATGCGGGCCGCCTCGGCGCCGACGATCTCGATCCGGCGCGCCCCGTTCACCCGGGACGTGCGAACGGTGAAGTTCAGCGGATGCGGCGCCTTCCACGTGCCACCACCGAGAATGGCTTGGGCGATCTTGGCCGGGTCAGTCTGCGCTTTGCGCGAGACGCCAAGCTTCTCGAGCGTCGCATCGACGTAGAGGTCATGGACGTGCCGACCGAGCCACGAGGCGCCGGACTTGTCGACGATGCGGTTGACCGTCAGGTCCTCTTTAGGAAGCGCGCCCCAGATCGGCAGCAATAGCCCGGTCGCAAGAAACACCGTCTCGGTCACCAGCTGGTTCTCGTCAGCGGCGTATTCTGCTTCCCACAGCGCGCTGAACTTGGTCTGGGCGACAGGCTCCCAGGCGGTCTCGTCCAGCCTGCCCGCAAGGATGTATTCGCTGCGCAACGGGCGGACGAGTTCGAACCGGCGGATAAGCTCGCCCTCCTCGTCCATGTGCGACGGCGCAGGGATCGCGAGCGCGACCTTGCCCGACTTGGCGTTGCGCAGAAACAGCGGCTTGTTCTCGTATGAGGCCATTTTCAGCACGCGCTCGAGCGCGAGCAGCTTACGCCGCTGGGTCAGCGACAGTTCGAGGAGGTGCGAGGTCGCCCCCGTCACCGGATCGGTACGGATCACCGTGTCGGAGAGCACCTCGCAGGTCTCGGCCGCGACGGTCTCGACGCCGATATCGAAAGTCCCGGCCTCCTTGGCCGCCGACACCCGCGTCTCCACCAGAGTCAAGAACTCGTCGAAGATGGCATTCTGGACGGCGATCTTCATTGCCAGGATGCGATTGAGCCAGCGCTGGATCGGCGGCAGGTCCTCGCGCAGCACTCCGTCTTGGTCGGTGAGTTCAAGCCCGCTCATGGCCTGGAATTCTTTCAGCGACGTGCTCTTGAGTTTGCCGGTGGCCAGCAGCCCGTACCAGTCGTGCAGCGCGTGCTTGGCGTAGGCGCTCTCGAGGTTGTCTGCGGCATCGAACATCCCCTGCCCGCCGGTCTGGCGCTGGCCGCGCGTCAGCGCACCGAGCGCATCGAGCCGCCGCGCGATCGTGCTGGTGAACCGGGCTTCGCCTTTGCAGTCGGTGGTGACCGGCCGAAACAGCGGCGGGCAGGCCTGGTGGGTGCGGTGCGTTCGTCCAAGCCCCTGGATCGCGCGGTCGGCTCGCCAGCCCGGCTCAAGCAGAAAATGCACGCGGCGCTGCTGGTTCTTGGCATCGAGGCTCGCATGGTAGCTGCGGCCCGTTCCGCCGGCATCGGAGAACACCAGGATACGCTTTGCCCCCGTCATGAACGCGGTGGTTTCGGCAAGGTTGGTGCGCGGCGAGCGGCTTTCGAGGCGCTGCTGGCCGCTGCCATCGCGGACCAGGCGTTTGGAGCGCCCAGTAACTTCGGCCACCGCGCTGACCCCGTAGTGCTCTAGCAAAGCGTCGAGCGCGGTCGGGATCGGCGGCATCGCGCAGATATGCTCGATCAGCTGCTCGCGAGCGGCCTCGGCCTGCGGGTTGTGGACCGGGTTGCCGGCTTGGTCCCACATTGGCCGAGAGCGAACGTCGCCGAGTTCGTCGACGTATTCCTCCATCTGCCGGGTCGGGAAAGCGCGGGTGAGGTAGTCCACGATGGCCTCGCGGGGCGACAAGTCCAATTCCAGCGCCTCGCGCTCCTCGGGATCGAGCTCATTAAGCCGCCGATTGAGGATCGATTCCGCCGTGCTGACCAGCTGCACCACCACGCTTTCATCCTGGGCGAGGTGTTCGTCGATCGCCGGGAAGATCGAAGGCAGCTTCAGTGAGAGCAGCACCTGCGCGAAGAAGCGCTGCTTGGTGCCTTCGAACCGACTGCGCGCCGCCGCCTTGGCGCCGCTGTTGAGCGTGCGGTTCTCGAGGCCGTCGACCACGCCCGTCAGTTCAAGCGCGGCTTCAAGGTTTTGGTGGATGATCGTCCAGGCCTCGCAATAGGTGTCATAGATCGCGATCTGGTCGATGCTGAGGTCGTGGCGCAGGATGTCGTACTCGATCCCGGCGAAGCTGAGCGCGCGGGCGAGATAGAGCCCCGACGCCTTGAGGTCGCGCGCCACCAGTTCCATCGCCGCAATGCCGCCGTCGCGGATTTCGGAGATGAACTGCTCGCGGTTCGCAAAGGCCGTGCCCGGTCCCCACAGGCCAAGCCGCACCGCATAGGCGAGGTTGTTGACGTCCGAAGCACCGGTGGCCGAGGCGTAAAGCACGCGGGCGCGCGGCAGGGTGTTCTGCAGCAGCACTCCAGCGATCCCCTGGAGCGAACCCTGTTTCTGACCGAGAGCCCCCTCCCCGCCAGCGACACCGCCCATTTCATGGGCTTCGTCGAACACGATCACGCCTTCGAATGCGGGACTGGCCCAGCGCACAATCTGGTCGAGCCGGGTATCCTCGACACGGGCAGAGCGAAGGGTTCCATAGGGGACGAACAGGATGCCCTCGGGCGCGGTGATTTCCTCGCCGATCTTCCAGCGCGCGAGATCAATGATGTCCGATGGCAGCCCGCCGATCGCGGTCCAGTCGCGCTGCGCATCCTCGAGCAACGGTGCGTTCTTCGAGATCCAGATGTGCCGACGATTGCCCTTCAGCCATTGGTCGAGAATGCAGGCCGCCGCCTGCCTCCCCTTCCCCGCTCCGGTCCCGTCGCCTAGGAAGAAGCCGGTGCGGTAGAGCTGACCCTCGGGGTCTTCCTTGAGCGCCACCTCGCCAGCAGTTTGGCTGAAGCGGCCGTGGAGATCGCGGCTCCAGGCTTCGCCCGCGTAGATCACGGTCTCGAGCTGGGCCGCCGAGAGCAACCGCGCGGTCACCGTCCGCTCGGGCAGGCACGGAATGTAGCCGGGCTTGGGCGCGGCGATTGACGCCATGGCGGCGGATTCGACCAGATGGGACGGATGCTCACCTGCTTCGGGGATGACGACGCGCGAGGGGCGATAGTCGGCATAGACCCCGCGTTGTTCGCCCATTGCCGCGGCCTCCTCGAGCACTTGGTAGGCGACAGGCCTGACCTCGTTGGTCTGCGGTGCCCGCACGATCACCGGACGCGCCGGGCCGCTTTTCACCGATCGGAACAAGCTGAGTTTGGGCCGAACCACGGCAGCCGGACTGGCCACGCGCAGCGCAGCGCGTGGAGGAATAGGTCCTAGCGCCGCGAACAGCTCGCTTACGGACGCTCGATTGATCGTCGAAACCGAGGTCTCGCCCGGAACCTTGTCGATTACCAGCAACCGCACCGCAATGCCGGTGCCGTGCTTGGCGTAGCCGCCCTTGTCGAGCCGCAGCGACATGACGACCCGTGCGCCTTCCAGAGTACGGCGATAGACTTCGCCACCTCGTGCGGATTCAGCAAACCAGTCCGGCATGATCGCCACCACCCGTCCGCCGGGCAACAGATGGTCGAGTGCTGCGCGCAGGTGCCGTGCCGCTGTGTTCTGATCTTCGCCGCGCGACTGCGACACCGAGAACGGAGGGTTCATCACGATCACGCTCGGCCGAGCGGTCCCGGCGAGCAGCGCGGCAATCTTGGCGCCGTCGTGGCGATAGACTGAAGAGCCCGGAAATAGGCCTTCGAGCAGCTCAGCGCGGGTAGGTTCGAGTTCGTTGAGAAGGAACTGCTTCACCGCGCCTCTTGCCAGCGCAGCGATGATCCCGGTGCCGGCGCTCGGTTCGAGGAAGATATCTTCGGACCCGAGGCGCGCGAGATGGACGGCAAGGCACGCCAGCGCCGGCGGGGTAGAAAACTGCTGGAAAGCGATCTGGTCTTCGCTGCGCACCGTGTGGGTCGGTAATTCCCGAGCAAGCGCCTCGAGCGTGCCGATGGCAGCACCGGCGTCCATTCGGCCGACCAGTTCCGGAATTGCCATGGCCAGCGCCACCTCAAGCGCCTCGAAACTCTCGCGCTGGGTCCAGGCTCCCGCAGCATCGTTGCCGCCCGAGCTCTCGGTCATGGCCTCCGTGAGAGCCGCTCGATCGATGGGAATGGCGAGCAGGAGCTTGGCAGCAAGCGTTCGCGCAGCGCCGAGAATGGCGCTGCTGCCTGAGATCGTAGCGGTCATGGAGGTCTCCGGGAGAATTGTGAGGTCTGCTGCCGACCGGCGGCACATCCCCTGCAGCCCCCCTTGTATCTTGAAAATGGTGCATGATGCGATTGCGGGAGGCTCCGCTAGCGGAGCCTCCCGCCCGTTCGCGAGCCCGTGTCCCCCTTGGTCGTAGCAGCCCGCTGGGGAGCTTGGGCCCGGACGGATCTTCATCAACCCGAACGGTTGCACGGGGCGTTGACCCCGCACACGCAAGGATGGGAACGGAGATATGGCACAGCACGATCAATTTGTCGGTATCGATGTCAGCAAGGCGCGGCTTGATGTCTGTCTGTGGCCGCAGAATGAGGCCTGCGCTTTTGCCAACGACCGGGATGGCTTGCGAGCCTTGATCCGGTGGCTTCGCCGCGTCAGACCCCACGCAGTCGGCTTCGAGGCTTCGGGTGGTTATGAACGCGCTCTGCTGACGGCTCTATGCGAGGCAGACCTGCCCGCTCGACGCGTCAACCCGATGCGCGTGCGCCAGTTCGCCCGCGCTGCCGGGATTCTGGCCAAGAACGACAGGATCGATGCTGCAGCGATCGCGCATTTCTGCGCTGCGCTGCCCCAGCGCGAGGTGGTCCACGATCCTGCCCGCGCCATGCTCGGCGAACTCGTCACGGCACGCCGCCAGCTGTGCGAGGAGCGCACCCGCTGCGCCAACCAGGCCGAGCAGACTGCCAGCGCGCTGCTCAGGCGGATCGCTGCACAGCGGATCAAACGGCTGTCAGCCGAGATCGCGCTGGTTGAAGCAGAGATCGCACGCCTGATCGCGGATCACCCCGAACTTGCCGAGCGCAACGCAATCATGCGCTCGGTGCCAGGCGTCGGGCCGACAACCGCGGCAACGCTCCTCGCGTTCATGCCGGAACTCGGTGCAATGAGCGCCCGACAGGCCGCATCGCTCGTCGGCGTCGCGCCTTTCGATTGCGAAAGCGGGGCCTTCAGGGGCAAGCGACGCATCGCCGGAGGGCGCAAACCTCCCCGCGATGCACTCTATATGGCCGCCCTCGTCGCAAGTCGGCGCAACACCACAATGGCCGTCGCATACCACAATCTGAAAAACGCCGGAAAACCAGCAAAAGTCGCCCTCGTTGCGATCATGCGAAAACTCATCACAGCTCTCAACGCCATGATCCGAAACAAACAGAAATGGGCTGCCACATAGACGGTTGCTCCCCTCAGCGCTTCAGGAGCTGCGCCCAGTCGTTCATGCGTCCCGGTGGCCACTCGGTGTTGATCGCAAGGCCCGGTCGGGCCAATGCTTGCCGCGCACGGGCTTCGGCGCGGCGGCCTTCAGGGTCGTTGTCAGCAAGCAGGAACACGCGCTCAACGCTGGCCGGGATCTCGACCTGGTGGAAGCGCTTGGCGCCCATGGTGGCCCATGCCTGGATGCCGGTCAGTGAGGTGTATGCCGCGGCAGTCTCGAAGCCCTCGCAGAGGCCAATCGTTTTGCCCGGTGGTCCGTTGGTCCAGGCAGCGCCGATCGCTCGCCCGAGGACGAGCTTCTCGGTGTAGTGGGCCGTCGTTGGATCGAGGAATATCCGCTGGATCGCGACGATCTCGCCCGCCTTGCGCATCGCGACCAGCAAGGCTGGCTCAAACTGAACGAGCCTCCCCTGCCCTTTCGGACAGCGCGGATGAAATCGCAGGTCTTCAAGCGGTGCCCAGACGTTGCGGACTTCGCGGACATAGCGCTCGGCCAGCGTGCCCTCGATCTGACGAGCTGCCTGCCAAATCGCAAGAAAGGCTGATGGCTGGTGAGCCTGTCTGCCAACTACCTCAGCGGGGCCAACGCTTGGCAGGTCGGCGATCCTGCGAAGCGCTCGAAGAACATCGGTAGCATCACAACCGGCATGGCAGGTCACGAGGATGCTGCGATCGCCTTGCCTGATCGCCAGTGACGGCGTTCGGTCTGCATGGGACGGGCAACGACACATCGCGGTGTAGCCCGTCCACTTGCCACCTAGGCGGGCGACGAGGGTTCGGAGATCCGATGTAGGGTGATTGCTGATGAGGGGCATAACCGCCCAGCTCAGCCCTACTCCCCTCCCCCGACGCGAATCAGCCGTCGGCGATGTGCTCGGAAATCATCGGTCAGTTTGCGCCTGCCTGAGCGCGCCGGTCAGCATATTTGATAACGAAGGCCTCCCAGACCCTGAGCCACTCGGCATCAGTGCGCGCTTGCTTGATGCCAGGGAAGCCCGCACGAAAAGCGTTTGCCATGGTATCAACACACCACGGCTTACCTTTATCGAGACCGATCGCCCGAAACTTCGTCTCTCGGTCGCCGTATGTCAGGCTACCGCCCGGAAAATGCTGCAGAGGTTCGGTGGTCTTCGTTTCGCGAAGGGGCGTGCGAGCCATCTTCGGGACCGATGATCTCGGTGCGGTTTCCAACGCTGGTGCACCAATGACACGCAGGTGCGGACCGACGAGCTTTCGCTCCAATGGGGCTGGCGAAGGTCGCAACACCACCTTGCGACCGCTGAAATCGACATCTGCGTTGGGATACACCGCCGAAACCAACTGCATGGTCTCTCGCACGGTTTGCCGGAAACGCTTGCTGTCGGCGTCATTGCCCAAGTGCTTGGCCAGTTGATCCCAGGAGATTACTTGCCCCCGGTCACTGCCGATCCGTGGCAGTCGATACGCAAGGTAGGTATAGAGGTCGAGCGCAGTTGGGGTGCCCTTGAGCTCTCGAATAGCGACCTCGTTAAGCGGTACGGCATGATCAAGCAGGTGGCTGTAGAATGCCTCTGACATCCGAATTTCACGCGCAAATGCGCCGTTTTTCTCAAGCGATCCGGCGTACTCGTTGGAAATCTTCACATCCCGAACAGCGAATGCGTTGTCCCCACCCTCGTTACCCTCCCAGCGGATTTGCCATTCGCAGGCAAGCAGCCGGTCCACCTGCTCCCTCATCAAATTGGCGGTACCGCGAGGTCCATAGGAAACTGTCTGATAGCCAAGACGGCGCATCCACTCAGTGAAATTGCGACCCAAGTAGACGTCGCGCGAACGCTTCGTGACTGCTTGCGACAGCAGATAGATCAGCGCGACGCGCGGATAGGCCCCATACGGTACTCCGAGGCTTCGAAGTGTCGGCTTGCCATCGACGGTTTGCAATATGGGCCTGGGGTTGATCGCCAGCGCATACTTTCCGTCTTCGCGAAGGATGGGTTGCGTATCATCCTTCGGCCGCTTCGTGGGCAGGGACATCGCGCAAAGCGCTGAATGCAGAAATGCCGGTACGGGCTCTTCATCCTGAACCCTGAGAAACGCATCCATGGTCAGCTGAGTGCCGGCAGACTGCGCTAGTGACCTGACTCGCTCTTCACCACCGCCTAGCATTGCTAGAGCGTATTGATGTCCGATTGGACGCAGTGTGTCTCCGCTCATTGAACCGTCCCTTCCCGACTCATTGGAGCCCCGGGTTGGTCGTTAATCAACAGGTTTGATCTTCGAAAGCAAGGCCATTGGCAGTTTTGACGGATTTCCGGGCCTGAAACCTCCAAACACGCCGATGATCTCGGAGCGGTTTGTCGGCGCACAACAAAATCCAATGACCAAAATTCAAAAACGATTCGCGAATCGGATTTTCTTAGGAGATTCCTTTAGTAGGTATGGGCTCCGAGATCATCGGTCTCAAGAGAACCGAGATCATCGCTTAAATGCACTGAATTCATCGGTTTGCACCGAGATCATCGGTGATTGTCCACAGGGGGCCAAACTAGGCACACACGTCCTTGTGCGACCGCCGATGCGCGTCACAAGATTGAACTCCCTGCTCCCTGGCGACCAGTGACTTTTCGATCCGTCCTACCCCTCTGATTCGGCGCTAGCCTGAAAAGAGCACGGAGATCATCGGTCACTTTGTAAGATTGGTGGCCAAAGTTTGCTCAAAACTGCCAAGAGTGCTAATTCGCCCGCTCAATCTCACAAAGCGGTGACCATGGCCAGCGAAGCAGCGCTCGACGCACAAACCGATGAACTCCTGGAAGACGGCTTGGGGACCTTACATCGAAAGGCCCTCACCATCCTTAAGCGTATTCGCGATGGAGCCCTGGATCCGGAGACCGGCCAAAAGGTCGGGCCGTGCTACTCAATCTCGAAGGCGGCCGCGCTCGTCGGCCGAACTGCCTCTGCAATCCGTGAGGCCGAGCGCGATGGGCGACTGCCGCAACGCGATCGAACTGCGTCCGGCCATCGGGTCCAGTACACCTTGGAAGAGCTCGATCAAATGCGCGCCGTTTTCGGAACTCGCCCCTGGCGAGAACCAACCGACACGCCCGCGGTTATCTCCGTGTCCAATTTCAAAGGTGGTGTTGGGAAATCGACAGTCGCGCTGCATCTCGCTCAGCATTTCGCCATTCACGGTTACCGCGTTCTGTTCATCGACTGCGACAGCCAAGCCAGCTCGACGATGATGTTCGGATATCGGCCCGACGTGGATCTGACCGAAGACGACACTCTCTACGGGCATTTTCATAATCCCGAACTCCTCGGGGTGCGGTCCATCATCCGCAAGACTCACTTCTTTGGCCTCGACCTGATCCCAGCCAACCTCAAACTCTACAATCTCGAATACGAGATCGCGGGCTACCTGGCGCAGAATCAGAACTTCGACATCATCGATCTGATCGCCGAAGCTATCGATACGGTGGTCGACGACTATGACGTCGTTGTCATGGATCCGCCGCCGGCTCTCGGCATGGTCTCCATGGCGGTACTTCAAGCAGCCAATGCGATGGTCATTCCCGTACCGCCGAGTGTGATCGACTTCGCGTCTACCGTGTCCTTTATCGACATGGCTCGCACCACGATGAAGCAGCTTGAGCAAATCGCGGGCAGGGTGAAGCCAGCTTACAACTTCATCCGCCTGGTTGGGAGCAGAGTGGATGAAAGCAAGTCTATGCACCGGGAAATCCTGTCGATGATGCGGCAGGTCTTTGGCGGTTCAATGGCGACATCTGTTCTGAAAACCAGCGCGGAAATCGACAACGCCAGCTCACGCATGAAGACCGTTTTTGAGCTCGACAGGCCAGTGACCTCGCATGAAGTTCACAACCGTTGCATGAAGCATCTGAGCGACGTCTGCAGAGAGATTGAGACTGACGTCCTGCGCACTTGGGCGAGCAGGGCAGGGGAGGCGGTTTAGTCAAAGTTGCCACGTGGCAACTCGGGCATAAAACCGCATATTATCAACGTCATGTCAGTGAAATTTGATTGGTTGGTATGAGGCTTGAGGCGTGGGATTGAGGCAGTTTCTTGGGAATGTTGCCACGTGGCAACTTACCAAATCTGGCGGCCTCACAGCGGCTCATGGAGGGCAGTTGCCACGTGGCAACTATGCCTCCGGCGAATAAAGAAGAGAGGTTCGGGATACGATATGGCCAAGGGAAATCGGGGCTTCGGAAGCAGCCTGACGGAAGGGCTGGATGACGATATCGAGGTTGGCGCGCCGGCTCCCTCCGAAAGCATTATGGCAAGCCGCAGTCAGAGTTTGGCAAGGATCGCGGCAGGCAAAGTCGTGACCGACCGGACGGAGTGGGTTGATCCCGCGCGCTGCCGACCTTGGCGCCTTCATAACCGCGACCTCGACCATCTTTCCGAAGATAGCTGCCGCGATCTAATCGACGCATTTCTCTCCGCTAAGAAGCAGCGAATCCCGGCAATCGTCCGTCGCCTCAAGGACGACCCTGATCACGACTTCGAGATCATTGCGGGCGTTCGTCGTTGGTGGACGGTTCAGTGGCTGCGTACCCACCACCATCCCGAATTCGAATATCTCGTAACGATCCAGAACGTCTCCGACGAAGAGGCATTTCGGGTTTCCGACATTGAGAATAGGTCTCGGAAGGATATCTCCGACTGGGAGCGCGCGAAGGAATATTCCCGCGCGCTCGACGAGTTTTACAACTCAAACCAAAGTGAGATGGCCGAGCATCTGAAGATATCGAAGTCGTGGCTCAGCCGCCTGCTGGACGTGGCGCGGCTACCATCAGAGATCGTTGCTGCTTTCCCGGACACCCATGGCATTACCGTGCGGGTGGCGCGAGACATCAAGCCACTGACTTCTGACAGGCGCGCACTGGATCTCATGATCGCCGAAAGCCGTGCGATCGTGGCTGAGCGCGATGATCTTGGAACTGCGCTTCCCGCTCCAGAGATTGCGAAGCGCCTCATCCGCGCAACGGTCGCTCCAGTGAAGTCATCGAACTCCGATGCCGAAGTGAGGGGGGCGAATGGCAAGGTGATCTTGCGCTATGCGCATTCGGCGAGGGGAGGGCACACGTTCAAGGTTCCTGCTCGAAGCGGTGCATCAACGGCTGAGGTTCTGAAGGCGATCGAGTCCGTCTTGCAGAAAAGCTGATCCAAATGCCCATCCTGACCGCTTGGGGGCGGTGCCCGAGATAAATCGCCTGCGTGAATCACTGAGACTCGACTGATTCAAAATTCCCGTTGGATTGCATGAATCCTCGTGCGGCATTTATGCGCGCATGGACACCCCGACCCACGGCAGCTTCATTTGGCTCGAAGCCGTCTGCGCAGAGCGCAATGTCGCCCGGCGCTATACCGTCGCGGTGAGCCGCGACCTGTTCGGGGCCTCGATCGTCGAGTTCGCCTGGGGGCGGATCGGCACTAAAGGGCAGGGGAGGGCGGTCTCGTTTGCCGACGAAAACGAAGCCGCACGCTTTGCCCGCCAGTTGCTCAAGCGCCGGGCGTCAGCCCCCAAAAGGATTGGCGTGCCCTACCGCGAGGTGTCGTTGGCGCCGTAACGCGCCTCAGGAGGCCCTGGGAGCCGCAATGGGGGCCAGGGCATGGTCACCGGGGCGCAGGGTGGCCAGATCGGCCCTGTCGAGCGCTGCGGCGGCCTGCGAGGCCGTTCGGCGGGTCACATCAAGCGCGCGGGCCAGTTCGGCGCGGGTGAGGGGTCCCAGGCTCAGGATCAGCTGCCACACCGCCGGCGCCTGCGATGAGGCGTAGAGCCCCGCCAATCGTTCGTCGCCCAGCGCAAGCGCTGTACGCACTGCGGCCAGGTCGGTTGCCACATCGGTCGCGGCCGCATCGATCGCGGAGGTCAGCAAGGCGGAAAGGGGCCTTTCCAGGTCCGCCTTGAATAGGCTGCGCGGGGCGAGACCGGCCAAGGCCAACGGTGCGGCGCCAAGCCCGAACACATGCGGGCGCATCGCCGCGGCGAGCGAGGCCGCCCAGGCGCTGCCCCGCGCCGCAAACCGCTGGAACACCTTGCCCTCGATCACCACCTCCTCGCTGCCCAGTTCGAGGAAGTCGATCTCATCGTCGCGCAGTTGCTCGAGCCATTCTTCCAGCGTCGCCAGCGGATCGCGTGCCGGCAGCAGCGCATCAAGCCGCGCCAGCGCCCGATCTGCCGGATCGCACGCGCTGGTGAAGCTCTCGGTCGTACCTTTGGCGGCGAGCGCGAGGCGCGCTGCGCGGGCGAGGGGAGGGGACCCGCGCCTTCCGATCCACGACAGGAAATCGCGCCGTTCGTTCGCGTACCACGAGCGGGTCAGCTCGGCCGCCTCGAGCCCGGGATTGTGCTCAGGGCCTTGGTTTTCCTGAGGAAAATCGCGGACATGGACGCGCCACAACCGCCTGAGCGAAGCCAGCGCCAACCCTTGCCCCACCTCCGCGCCCAGGAACGGCAGCGCCCCCTCGAGCCGTGCGAGCGCCAGTTGCCACGGGGGAGGGGAGGGTGCCATCACTGCCAATAATATAGGAATGGATCGAAAAGTATACTCTGCATTGAGGCCTTATTCTGGCCCCTTCCACTGTCCGATAACGGCCCATCACGGATACCTGCGCCGGCGTGATTTTCCCTGCTCGTTGGTCCCAATACCGGCGGAAAGCCGCGGAATCACGTGGTTGCTCGGCACTAGCCAAGAGCGACAGAAGATTATATCTAACGGGGGCAACCGTTCTGATGGGACCATTAAATGGAATGTGACAAATAGCATTGATCGGCTACGCCCGCGTTTCCACGGATGAGCAGGATACGGTCGCCCAGCAGGATGCCTTGCGCGTGCAAGGTTGCGTGGAGATCTTCGAGGACAAGGCGAGCGGTGCCAGCAAGGAACGTCCAAACTTAGCACGTGCACTCGGACGGGCGGGGCAGGGCGATACCCTGCTGGTCGTAAGGATTGACCGCTTGGCTCGTTCGCTGTCGCATCTGCTGGAGATCGTCGAGACCCTGCGAGGAAAGGGCGCATACTTCCGTTCGATCCACGACCCGATCGACACGTCGAGCGCGCAGGGCATGCTTATGACCCAGATGCTTGGTGCGTTTGCCGAGTTTGAACGAGCCCTTATCCGGGAACGGACGCGGGCAGGCATCAAGGCTGCCGTCGCCAGGGGAGCGAAGCCTGGCAACCCGAGAATGCGGGAACGTGATCCCGTGGCGATCTCGAATATTCGCGTCAGCCACAACGAGCGACATCTGAACGAACTGCTTGATGGCAGGCATCGCTGGCTGCCGACAGTCGAACGCCTCCGCCCACATTTGCCATGGGCATTGGTTCTGCGTCAGGTGCTGGCGATCACGCCACCGGTCCGTTCGTTCAGCGAGCGAACTCTGGTTAAGGCGTGCCGTAATTTGGTGCGTGCAAGCGTTGCCAACCCCGCGATTCTGCAGAAGTCACCGCGATTGCCGCCCGATACACGGGTGGCCCGCCTTGTTGCCGACCGTCTCAACACACATCCCGATGCAACTCTGCGCGACATCG